>CAWEXR010000036.1:0-160732 GCA_963813045.1 uncultured Acidobacteriota bacterium | reverse complement strand
TCTGAAACGCTTCGGTGGCTTCGCAATAGCTGTAGCCCGCCTGCATCGCCGTGCGGTTGGCCTGCACGAGCGCCGGTTTGGATTTGAACTTGTCCTCGATCCAGCGCAGCGAGGTATCGAGCGAACGGTTGTAAAGCCAGTAGCACATTCCGAGCGCGAAGAAATTCTTGCAGCGATCGACGGTCTTGTTGTCGAGACCCAAATCCCTCAGCGCGGCGCGGGTGAGCTTGGTCAGCTCGACGGGAAACAGGCGGAAGCCGTCGAGCGAATGGTCCTCGAGAGGATTCGCGGTCATCTGCGCCTTGCGCAGGTCGGTCTCGCCAAAGTCGTCGAGGTTGACGATTAGAATCCCGTTGGGCTTGAGGTCCGCGATGTTCATTTTCAGCGCGGCGGGATTCATGGCGATGAGCGCGTCCACGCTGTCACCCGGCGTATAGACGTCGTTCGACGAAAAATGCACCTGGAAACCGCTGACGCCCGGAAGCGTGCCCGCAGGAGCGCGAATCTCGGCCGGGAAATCGGGGAGCGTGGCGAGGTCGTTGCCGTACAGCGCGACGGTATTCGTGAACTGGCTGCCGGTGATCTGCATTCCGTCGCCGGAGTCGCCGCAGAACCGGATGACGGCCTTCTCGATGACTTCCTTTTTGCGGGGCCGGGGCTGGGTCAGAGTCGTTGACATGGTATGAAGACTTCCACCTCGTTAGATGTAAGCGGAGAAGCGCGAGATGCCGGACGCGCACCCTCAGAAACGCGAGCGACGATCCCCCATTCCCCTTACTGTAAGGGTAGCACAGCGGGAGTGGCAGGAGAACCGCATTTGGCGCGACGTTGAGGAAGTAAGCGGGGAAGTAAGCGAAGTGGAGGAGGCACAGGAAATAAAGGAAGCAAAGGAGTCAAGGGAAGGGGCACCTACGCCGAATAAAGGCCGTTGATCACGGGACAAGTCGTCCATCGGGATCCGGTTCCAGAAACGCCGTCTAGGAAGGAACTCAAGTTCCAACGGTTATTGCAGCTTCGCGTATTCGGCTCTGGCCTGCTTCAGGATCGGGATGTCCGGGTCGGCGTCCTTCCACAGCCCGAGAAAATCCTGGTACGCCGCGCGCGCCTTGGCCGTATCGCCCTCGAGCGCATATGCGCGGCCGAGGCCGAGATGCGCCAGCGCACCCTGGGGTTGGTTTTGAATTATTCCAACGTGGTCAATCATCATCTGAAACTGCGCGGCGGCTTCCGTCCCCTGATGCGCCGCGAGATACGCCTGGCCGCGCAGATAGATGGGCATTCCTTGGTAGGGATAGGCCAGGTCATAGGGACTCGCGGCGCTCAGGCTCTCAATCGCCTTTTGCGAATCGCCTCGCCCGATCGCGAGCGCCGCTTCAGTCTCGGGTATGTAGGCGTACCGAACCGCCGTCGAATCGGGAAACTCAAGCTTCAGTCCGTCGGTGAGCTTTCGCGCGCCCGCGGAATCACCGCATAGTGCCAGGACTAGCGCCATCCAGCCGCGTATGTCGAGATCTGTCGTTGACCCGATCGTATCCTTCGCATCGGCCCGAGCCTCATCGCACCTTCCGAGCAAGGCTCTTCGGAACGCAAGTTCCCCTTTGTCCGTCGAGGCCTGCAAGTCCTCGTGTGCGGCTGTGGCCGCTGCGATACCGCCGTGGCTCCAATCGCGGGAAAGAGATAATTGCCCGGCGTAGCTGGCCGTAGCGGCTTGAGAATCCTCTTGTGTCCCCGCGGGCACGTCCGTCCACGCGTGCGCCAACTGCTCCTTCATTCCCGCCTGATCGTTTTGCGCGAAGGCCAATAGATACAGCGTTTCGGGAGCTTGGTACGGCTCCATGTGCTTGGCGCGAGCCTGTTCAACCGTTTCGCGCGCTCCTTGAAAATTGTTCTGAAGAAAATCTGTTATCGCCAGGAATCCATACGCAAAAGCTGACGGATTTAGATGAATGGTTTCCTTGAATGCAGCGACGGCTTCGTCGTACCGACCGACTACTCCGCTCACCAGCCCAAGCCCTGTCCACGACTCCGAGTCTCTCGGGTACAACCTGGACCACCGCTCGTAGAACCGCAGGGATTGCTCGGAGTCTCGCGTAACAGAGAAATCGTACTGCGCGGAAATGGCGAGTTTTTCATACTCGCTCACCCGGTCTCGAAGCTCGTAGGCTTTCTTGAGATGATTTACCGCGAGATTCCTGTCGCCCAGCGCGTCGTACGCCAATCCTAAGGCCGCGTGCGCTGTGGCGAAATTTGGGTCGAGATCGACGGCGTGCTGGTACGAGGAGCCCGCGGCCCGAAAATCATTCCGCCCCAATTCCTGGTGACCCTCATTGAATGCTTGCAAGGCTTCGAGTGATGACGTGGTGGCTTGTATGAGCGGCACGTCGTAGGTCCTGAGCGAGGCGCGCGACTCGCCGAGCTTCGACCGCAGCTCCACGGCAGCCTGGCTTAGCGCCGGCAACACGTTTTCCTTTCCATCCGCCGTGACCTGTGCCTGTGCCAGCGATTCGCCCGTCGCGCAATTCACACTATCGAGCCCCAGCACGTATTGATGTCCCAGCGCCGTGATCGATCCTTCGATTTCCACCGTCGCGCTCATCCGCTGGCAAATTTCCCGCGCCAGCTTGGGCGACAATCGGGCGTCCATCGGCTGTTCCATCATTTTCAGCGTCTGCGTCATTTGGTCGCCCGAAATTACGGTCAGAAAGGGCGTCTGCTGAAGTTGCACGAAAAGCCCCTGCCGGAGCGCACCGTCGAACACCGGATCGCCCGTGGTGTTCGTGAAATCCGCCAGGACAATGGAGTCCTTTTCGGTTAGCTTCGGAGTGCGATGAAAGTAGAGATACCCGCCAACTGCCAATCCGAGCCCAACCAGGAGCGCCACTGCGAGAGGGACAGCCATCCGGCGGCGCGACGTCGGGCCTGCGACGGCCATAACCGTTGCCACTGATGGAGGGCTCAACCGGCGCAGGTCCACGCCTAATTCCTTGGCCGACTGGTAGCGGTTCTCCCGTTCTTTCTCGAGGCACTTCAGGATGATTCGCTCCATCTCGGGTGACACGCGCGCATTCAGCGCCCGCGGGGCTACAGGCTGTTGGTGAAGAATCGCGTCGGTCAACTGAGGAACCGAGTCTTCCCGGTAGAGACGCTTGCCAGTCACTATTTCGAATAACACCGCGCCGAGCGCGTGTATATCCGTGCGCGCGTCGGCCGGCTCGCCTCTCAACTGCTCGGGAGCCATGTAAGGTAACGTGCCCGCCAGGTTCTGCGTCTGCGTGAAGCTCTCCGTCGCAGATGCTTCACCCAGGGGGCGCAGGATCCTCGCCAGTCCGAAGTCCAAGACCTTCGCCTGCCTCTTGGGCGTAACCATGATGTTTCCGGGCTTCAGGTCCCGGTGCACGATGCCCTGTTCATGCGCGTCTTCCAGAGCCGCCGCGATCTGCACGCCCAGAGCCACGGCCTCCTTTTCGGGCACTGGACGCGGCCTCGCCTCTTCAGCAAGGGATTGTCCGGGGACGCATTCCATCACCAGGTAGTCCGCGCCTTTCTCTTCTCCCACGTCGTAAACGGCTGCAATGTTGGGATGATTGAGTTTCGCCAGGGCGAGCGCTTCTTTGCGGAACCGTTTCCGCGCGGTTTCGTCCGTGAGCAAACCCAAGGGAAGAACCTTGATTGCGACATCGCGTTCCAGCCGCCCGTCGCGGGCCCGGTATACCACGCCCATTCCACCCGCGCCCAGCGGCGCAAGAATTTCGTACGGCCCGAGTTTGGCGCCGGCCTTTAACGTTTCGTTGCTCCCCACGAAGGGCCGGTCCATAAGGGTCGTGTCGGTTTGTTCGTGGGCCGCAATCAGTGATTCCACTTCGCGGCGCTGCGCCGGTTCAGGGCAGGCTTGGTCGAGATAGGCGCGCCTCTCCTCTGGCGGTCGTTCGAGGGCCGCAGCGAGCGCTTTTTTGACTTCCTTCCAGCGGTCCGGCGTCAATTCGACCATTTCATTCTCAGGAGCGGCCTTGCCAGTCCAAGGAACACCGTTTTATTCAGTCGAATGAACTGCCTAGAAGCCCGCGCCATTTGGGCTGGATTATACCCCTGGAAACATTAACGCATCCCGATACTTAAGCGAGAGATCGCCGTAAAGTCGGCGATGTGGGGAATTCCCGATACCTCGGTGATCGTTCCCGAGTGACGGCGCACCCGGAAGTAATTCACATGCCCGATAGACGCATGACGGCTCTAGTCGGTGGGCGGCTGAAAGTAATCGGGCAGACCCTTCTTGGTTTCACGCAGGATCTCGACGACAGCTTGCCTGTCCGCGAGGGAGAGTTTGGCGTACTTTGCGGCTTTTTCTCGTCCGGACAATACGCGCCACATACGTGCGTAGATCGCGTCTCTGGCTTCATCGGGCAGGCCGTCGAAGGCCTCTGAATAGATCATGTAGCTGCACGGATACCGCATCAGCCGCCGTTTGAGATCAAACTGACGCAATGACCGTCCCTTGCTGTCGCTGGGCCCCTGCGCGGAGAACATTTCAGCGAAACCTGATGTGCCGCGGATCTCGCCAGTCAGGGGCTTTTCATCGACAAACAGCATGTAGTCCACCACCTCTCGAGCCGCTTCGCGCAGCGTGGCGTCGGTGACACCAAGGCGGTTCTCGGGAGCATCGGCGTCGCTCATGCGATCCTGGTACAGAGAGAAGCGGACTTCCCAGCCGGCGCGCGTGAAGAGGTTCATCATGTGCATCTGGTGCTCAAAGACCATCAGCGCAACGACGTCGCTATAGGGAGAAAGATAGGCGTTCGTATCAAATTTCCCTTTGAGCGATTCCAGATTCAGAGTCTGATTGCCGAGCATGGACTCAGGTTTGGCCGAGTCGGTGACGATTGCGTTGCCCATGTGACGCACCGAACCGGTGATGCCCGTAACGTACCAGCCACCCCAGCGCTGCTCGAAGGGACTTCGATCGTCGGTGACGTACTCCCCCAACTCCGCGACCGGCAGGCCGGTCGGTGATGGAAAAACGCTTCGCACCAACATGCCGGGCACGCCCACGCTTGCAACGGACTCGTGGCATGACAAGCATGCGTCGTCGCGGCGCACGAATTGAGGCTGGCTTGCGGGCTTCTGATCGAGCGAGTAGAAGATCACACCTTGCCTGGGGTCTTCCGCAGCCAACTCCACGATCGGACCGCCGCGCACCCAGCCGACCGCCAACGAGTCGTTAAAGAAGAGGCCGCGGGGGTTGCTCGGGGAGATACGGAGCATCTGAAAGCTCGTCTGGGAAAAAACCACCAATTGCGACTCGATTGGGACGTTGAGGGCCTGGAGCACGGATCGCAGGTAACCTTGCTTATCGTCGAAGGTGAGATGAACCTTGCCTTGTCGGATTTTCAGATTTAACTGGGAGACAGGATCCGTTACCGGCCGCGTGGCGTATTCAATTGCAGGATGGTTGATATCGGGAGCGAACGCGCCTTTGAAATCGCCAAAGGCGAAAGCAACGGCAATAAACACGAAACCGGCGAGTAAGGCGGCACGAGACACGTGGAGACCCTCTTCGTTCGACTATAGAACGTAACCCTGGCCTCGTTTCGAGTCAATTCTCGGGATTCTCGTGGCCGAACACGTTCCAGCGCGTCTATTCGCCCCGCAAGGCAGCCATGAGGGCAGCGCCATTGGGGCTACCGAGGCCCGTGCATGCATCCCAGCCTGGACCTGCGGAGTAATCTCCATTATTTCCCGAAGTAATGTCGTGAAACGTGGGTTCGGCTTTAGCCGTATACAACAGTGGATTGATATAGCCCACATTTGTCCCCAGCGACTGGTTGATGAGCGCCAGCAGTCCCGCCCACAAGGGAGCAACCGCGCTCGTGCCGCCAATTACGGTTTGCTGGCCATCGACGAAAACGTTGTAACCCGTCTCCGGATCGGCATCGCCCGCCACATCGGGCACGCCGCGACCCACGAAGCCATTCGGAGCCTTTGGCACGTTCGCGCTCTCCTGGTAGGTGGGAAGCGCAAAAACTTCGCTGACGCCGCCTCCCGTCGCTCCTTCATTCTCCGACAAATCGTTCCACACTTGCTCGCTGCCGATAGAGGTGCCTGAGATCGTCAACTTCGTACCGCCGCAACCGACCACGTATGGACTCGCCGCGGGAAAATCCACGGTCGGTGTCCCATTCGTGCTGCCGTCCGATGCGCCATCGTCACCCGACGCAGCCAGAACGGTTACGCCCATCGTTGAGGCATCCTGACACGCGGAGTTGAGAGCATCCCGTGACTGCTCGGTCCATGAGTCTTCCGGGCCGCCCCAACTGATCGAAACAATCGACGGCTTCCGAGTGGCGTCATGCACGGCCGTGGTGACGGCGTCGATGAATCCCTGGTCAGTGTTCGGCGCGAAATATGCGGCGATCTGTGCGCCAGGCGCGATTGCTCCCGCCACTTCGATATCTAGCTCGACCTCACCATCGGGTCCGCTCGGATCGCCCGTGGGAGAATTCGCCCCGCCGTCCACGGAGACTGCGGTGATCTTCGGAGTTGAAATTCCGAGATTGCCAAAAAATGAACTGAGGTCCGTGGCGCGATAGCCACCTCCCAACTCGATGACTCCGATGCACTGCCCGGCGCCTGTCGCGCCCGAGGGGAACCCGTAGGCTTGAGCGACCTGAAGAGGCGAGTAAGAAACGGCCGCGGCTTGAGCGTGAACGTCGGGCCGTTCCTCGCGCAGCCGAAAATGCGCTTTGGCTTGCGGACGATTGTCGAGCCCGAAAACACCTTCCACGACGAGTTCCAGAGCAACGGGAATCGTGAGGCTACCCGTGCGGCAGCGGTAAGTGCCCGAAGGATGTTCGTAACGATGCAGGTTCACGCCAAACGCCTCGTTAAATGCCTGGACGGTGCCGCCGAGCTTCACAATCCGGCGCGCGCGATCCTCGCTCTCGACCTTCAAGCCGTACTCCGTAGCAAATGCGCGGATTTTTGCAAGCTCCGCTTTCGAAGCGCCGTGCAAACGCGCGAATTCCTTGCGGGTGAGATATTTTCGCTCGCGCGGAAGGCGAGAGCCCATCTGGGTGATCGACGGGAATTCGCCGGGCTTTGATCCTCGCCGCAAGAAAACAGTCACTTCGATCTGCTGACTCGGATCAGCCGGACCTACGTCCTGGCCGCCTGGCAACGCTGCCCGTGCGCTGCCCTTTAGCTCCACCCGGTCTTTTCGCTTTGCCACGGAGTGCCTCCAAGAAGACTCAAACGTGCAGGGACCGGGTGCCAAAAAGTATATCCCGAATCGGAGCGCGTGGCCGCCACAACCTGGAGTTCGTGCACCTGTTCGACAAACTGCCGATTGATTCGTGGAGAATTTTCAATAAACGGGACATCGTCCCTAAGATTCCGCCCTATATCCCGATCGTGCTCGATTACGGCCACGTCGATGTTGCGTGCGAATTCGATTCTTCCGGCTTCGCTAAGAATAATTTGCTGTGCTGGCACGCCATGGAGACTTACGTGCACTGGCTCGACAGCGGTTTTCCGCTGCTGCCGGAATGGGTGCGAGCCGCGGCGGGATGACAGGCGCCAGCGCGCCGGTGCGGCGCGTTCGTGTTAGTGTTGCGCGAGAGGGAGCGATGGGCTACATCGAGAAGAATCTGATTTCGGGCGAGAGGCTCGTATATCGCACCGGACTGCATTGGTCGGTGCTGTTCTGGCCTGTGGCGCTGACGGCACTACTGGATGCAGGTGGAATCTTCTGTTTGCTGCAGAAGGACCAAAGCATCCAGTTTGCCGGCATTGGCCTGCTGGTGGTGTCGGCCGTCGTGCTTGCGATTGCCGTTGTGAAACGAAACGCGGTCGAAATCGGCGTCACCAACAGGCGAGTGATGATCAAGACCGGCATTGCAAATCGGCGGTCTCTCGAAATCATGCTGCCGAAGGTGGAAAGCGTGGGAATCGACGAGCCGCCGATGGGAAGATTGCTGGGATACGGGACGGTGGTAATCCACGGAACAGGCGGTACGCCCGAGCCGTTCGTGAAAATCGCTCATCCATCGGAATTCAGGCGGGAAGTGCAACAGCAGATCGACGCGTATCAAGCGCGATGAAGCGAAGCGGAGTAGCTGGAGCTCATCCCGCACCGGATGAAGGCACTCGCGCGCTCACGATGGGAACCATCCACACCGCGTCGCCGCGCGGGTCGCGAATGTTGTCGATCATTTGATTGAAATAGGCTGTCGCCGACTCGCGCGTAAAAGGCGTCAGTTGAGCGATGGAATCGACGTACCCGTCCCGCCACGCTTCGATGATGGTTGCAAACGTTTCTCGCGGCACGCGCAGGGTATCGACCACGACGAAATCCACCTTGATCTCCTCGAGGTTCATTGCGGCTAGAATCCCGAACGCGTTTCGCCCGATAAATAAATCCGTGCCGGTTCCCGAGCCGAAGCTCGGCGCGGCTGTGTGCCAAAAATCCCTGGGATCGAGCGCGCCGCGTTGGAAGTGAAGCATGCCGTAATCCTCCGGAAGGAGGTGCAGGTAGCCTCCGCGGCGCGTAACTCGCGCCAGCTCGGCGATCACGCGGTCGGCGTACGGGACCGAATGCAGCACGTGCCGGCAAACCGTGAGGTCGAAACTCCGGTCAGCGGCATTCAGCTCGAACACGCTCTGGTGTTCGAAGGTCAGCCGGGGAGCGAGGCCTGCGTAGCGCGATCGCGCCAAGTCCAGGTGGTGGTCGATGATGTCCACTCCAAGCACGAGGGACTGCGGAAAAAGACCGGCCAGACGCGACGCTATCTCGCCCGTGCCGCAGCCGGGGTCGAGTATCCGGGCTTCGGATGGGAGCGCGTAGCGGCGAAGTAACTCAACTTCCTGCGGCCAAATGGCCCGCGCCTGCGCATCGAGGTTGCGCACCATGGACTCATCGGCCATCTGTTTCGCCTGCGGATTGAGATCGGTCATACCGGTGATCTGCGTTCCGTCGCCGAGGTCGCGGAAGATTGCCGCCTCATCGTCCGCTACTTGTGCAGCTCGAACAACTTCTGGTAGTCCTGATTGTTTTCGTTGCAGATGTACTCTTGGATGTCCCATTCGGGATGAAGGGTGAAGGTGCCGACTTCGGTCCACGGCGCCGCGAACACGTTGGGATCGTCGATCGTGGCCGAGTACTTCAGCGTGTCGTACGCCGTGCGCTGGAAACGCTCGACCACGTGGTACGACGTTGTATGCCGGTATTCTCCGACGGACACTTTGTCGTTGACGCCGGTCACATCGACCACCAGCGTGTCGCCTTCCCAGTGCCCCACAGAATTTCCCATCCAGGTCGGGTCGAGGTCCTTCGGGTGCGGACGCCCGTCGATCGGAATCACGCGGAAGAGTTCGTCGGCCTCATAGAGGATCACCACTTCGCTGGGCGTTTGCACGATCTGTATCGGATACGGCTCGCCGATCGTGTCCGGCACTCCCCGCGGCAGGCAATGCTCGCCCAGCGAGAAAGTGTACTCGGGCCCCACATGGTAGTTTTCCGCGCCGGGCTTCAGCGTGATCTTGTCGATCGGCTTGATCGAATGGTACGGCGCGATATAGATTCCGTTCAGGTCGGGCTTGCCGTCGGGCATGCGCGGCATAGGTTTATTCGCGAGGGGATTGGCCGCAGGAGGCGTCTCGGCGGGCACGGGAGTCGTGCCGGCAACCGTCACGGTCACCGAACGCGTGTCGTTGACCACGCCTCCGAACCCGAGTACCGTCAAGGTGTACATGGTCGTCGCGCTGGGCGTCACCGTGCGGCTGTCGCGTGTGGCCACGATCCCGATGCCCTGGTCGAGCGTGATCCGGTCCGCATTCACCACCGCCCATTCCAAGGTCACGGATTGGCCCGGTTGGATCGAGCTGGGGCTCACCGTGAAGCTCACAATCCGCGCCGTCGGCCCGGTCGGGAAGCCGTCGCGCGGCAGCGGCCGTTGGGTGGGCGCTTGCTGCGCCGGTGCTTGTTGCGCGGGCGCACCAGACGCCAGCGCCACCGCGAGCGCAATCGAAGCCAGAACTCTCCTTGGCACGCTCATGACGGCGACAGGCTCCGTAGACTCAACGCGAATTTCCTATTTGGACATCTATCTCGCGCATCGTATTCTCCTGCTGCCCGGGACACAATGAATTTTGCATGAGGCTCTGGACGCCGAGCCTGCTCGGTGTAGAATCCAGCGGAATGGGCAAGGGACTGGGGAGGGAGTGTTCATGAAAAAACTCAAGGCAGTAAATTCGTTGTTGTCGAGCAATCTTGGCATCATCGTTGTCGCCATCGCTCTTGCTGTGGCGATGGCAACCGTGAGTCTGGCGCGAACTTCAGCTCGCGCAGCGAATGCCGGGCCCGCTGACGAGAATAAGCAAGTATTGGGCATGGCGTTCGATGGTCATCAGGTCTCGAACCTGGACCAATCGATCAAATTTTACGAAGTCCTCGATTTCCACGTTTCGAGCAAGACCGATTGGAAGGTCGATAAAGTGGCGAACGAATTGGGCGGCACGAAGGGTGCGGAGTCCCGCACCGCGATCATGACCACTGAAAGCTCCGTCTCCGATAAGCCGTTCAATCTAATCCTGCGGGAATACAAGGGCATCGACCGCAAGGACTGGAGCAGTCTCTCTTCCGGGGATCTCGGGGCGGGCCACATGGACCTGACCGTGAAGGACGATTGCAACCCGATCATGGACAAGCTCAAGGGCATGAATATGCTTCGCGTGCCGCAGATGAACCTTCCCGGCGGAGGCGCGCCGGCGAACGGGCCGCGCCGGTTCGTATTCGTGCAGGACCCCGACGGCTGGTTCATTGAGTTATTTGCGATGCCCACGCCGCCGCCGGGCGCGCCGCCTGCGGCACCAAAGGTTTCGAATTCCACGGCGACCCAGCAAAACATCGACCGGCTCGGAAAGCAGACCGGCTTCAACCACATCGGCTTGAACGTTATCGATCCGGCGAAGGCGCTCGCGTTCTACCAGGGCATTATGGGCGGAGACTATGCACCGTTGCCCCCGGCCGCGCCAGACGGTGCTCCGCCGCGAATGACCATGATGAACGGATGGTTTCCGCAGGCTGGTACCGATGGAAACGTGCGGCTCGAATTGCTCGGGTCTCCGCAAAACAGGGACAAGCCAGCCCCGGGCCAGCACTTTGCCGATATCGGCGTCAACTACGTCGGCTTTCAGGTAACAGATATAGATGCGGTGTATGCGAAGGCCAAAGCCGGCGGCGCCATAACCGTGTCCGAGGGCGGAATCGTGAAGGTGAAGGACGGGCGCGCCGTGATGTTGCAGGATCCCGACGTTCGGGGGATTTGTCGAGCTGTGGCAGCCGGCGAAGTAAAGCTAGGCGGCAATACGCGCGACACGTAACGGGGCGTGCAGCCGACCCTCCGGTCAGTCGGGGATGCCGGTGCGCTTCACCAGTGGGTCGAAGCGCGGGTCCTCGCGCAGGTTTTCGAACATCGGATGGACTTTGAATTGCAGCAGGAAGCTTTCGTGCTCTTGAAACGCCTTCTCCAGCCACTCGAAGGCCGCATCCTTCTCGCCTAGAAGCCCCTCCTGCCTCCGAGCCGCTCGACGACACGATAATGAGTCTGGCCGATCAGTGGAGGAGAATCCGCCATTTTGCGTGGGACCTCGACGCGATCGGGGTCAACTGGCGCAACATCTTAGGTTGCGGCCGGAGACAAGTCAACGAAGACAGACTTGCCGCCGTGCAAGGACTCTGGAGTAGAATCCTTCACAGTGCCAGGAAGCCCCCAGCCGCGAAGCACCTAAGCCATGTCAGAGATAGCACAGAACGGGAACTCTTTCGACGCGACGGAGCGCCGCCAACACGCGCGACATCAAACCGCGTCTCTCGCCTACCTGGATATCGGTTCCGATAACGGCGGGATCATTCTCAATATCAGCGAAGGCGGAGTTGCCGTGCAGGCGATGAGCGTCTTGCCGGCGGAGCCCGTCATCGACCTGCGTATTCAGTTTCCGAGATCGACGAAGAAGCTAGCAGCAAGAGGAAGGATCGCGTGGACGAGCGGATCGAAGAAAGAAGCGGGCATGGAATTTGTCGATCTGCCCGAGGAGGCCCACCGCCAGATCAGGAATTGGCTTTCTTCGGAGATCTCGCTGCAGCCGGCCGCGGAGGCCAACTCGGCGGAGGATATTGCGCAAGCGCAGCCTTTGCCGGCTCCCCGATTGCAGCCAGCAGCGGCCCCCCTGCCGATCGAACCGCCTATCGCGCGAGTTCCTCCGCCCGCCGAATCAATTCCAACGAGGGCCACCGAATCACGCGACGCTGACGTGGATCCGGTGCTGACTTTCGGTCCACCGGCTCGCGAATTTGAGCCCCGTATCTCGAGGCGGGTTGTGGCGGCGTGCGTCATTTTAGTGGTTGCATGCATAGGATTGGGAATTGCGATTGGACGAAGCGTATTCGAGCCCGCTCCGAATATCGCGAGTTCCGGCAACGGCGCCCCGCCACCGGGATCGTTGCCCCCGGCCGCGGAACTACAGAGCACCTTGCCATCGACATCGGCTGCGACACCGGCGGCACCGGATTCGGGCGCGAACAATCGCACGGGCGGCCTCGATGACCGGCCAATGCACAAACGATCATCGCGTGCCATGCCCTCTGCTCGCCGGAAGGCCGGCATCAAGGCTCCGACTCCGCCTTCAGCCGCGCTGGCCGGTCAAAATGCCGAGGCTGCGACGACACGGTCCGAAAGCGATAACAGCACGGCCACTCCCGCAGAAGCGTCCCCAAGTTTGAACAACGTGCCCGCGCCTCCGATCCCGGCGACGTTGCCGGCACCGGACCGTCTGGTGCCCTCTCACTTGATTTACAGCCTCTATCCCGTCTATCCCAGAGACGCATTGCAGCAGGGGGTCGAAGGCACGGTCGTCATTCACGCGACTGTCGAGCAGAACGGGAGAGTGAAGAATCTCAGGGTCGTAAGCGGTCCCGCCTTGCTCACGCCGGCTGCGCTGGACGCAGCTCAATACTGGCGCTACATACCCGCGCTGCGGAACGGAGAACCGTACGAAACGGAAACAGATATCAGCATTGAATTCCAGCTTCCGCACTAAACAGCGCTAGAGAGAGTTATTCGAGGGGATTGGCGGGCTTCGGCGTGCCCCCCGCCATCGTGCGGTCGTACTCCGCGCGCGTGAACGCGACCAGAGTGGTCGAGCCGCCTGGCCCGGGCTGCTCGGTGATGAGGATAGCGGCTTGCGGCGCTACCCAAAGCTCGCGGTGCGCCAGGTACTGCGCGCCATAGGTGTCTTGCACCGACTTGGTACTCTCGCTCGTCGGCGGCCCGTAGACTTGTTTTACGCCCGCGAAGATTTCCTCGAACCCCTGGCCGCGATAGTTAAACTCCACGCTCGGGGCGGAGTAGAGCAGCTCTACCTTCACGAGGTGAGCGCCGTCGAACGTGAATGTGTCCGTTCGCATCTCGGAAAGGTCGCCGACACTTTGGTAGCCGACGCGCTTGCCGCTCACCGCTTGCCGGCGCGTCTCCGCTAACTCCGCGCAGTACTTCTTCGCCGCGCGTTTGTCAGACCCATTCACGCTTTTGAAATCTCCCGCCGCGCACGCGCTCAGCATCTCCTTCTCATGAGCCTCGGCGAAGAACTGCTCGGCGGTTTCTCCCAACTGATGACCGCCCTTCACTTTCATTGGCTGCTCTTGAGCGAGCAAGCCGCCAGCGAGCGAGAGCACGGCAAGGGTGAGTAGTCCGATTGTTTTCTTCCGCATCGTCGTCTCCCTCGATCGAACGATCCCCGCCTTCATCGCCGAGTTCAAGCTACGGGCAGGCATATCAGGATTCTGATGATTTAGGTTTCCGGGGGCAAGCCTGGCGTCCCGAGGGCACTGACTCCTGGTTAACGCGCCCTACGGGACGATTTTAGAACTTTTCTCGAGGATTTCGGGACAGGCTTACCGGAGTTTGAGCTCCCTGCCGGATTGAGGCGATCGCACGGGACAAGAAACCGCGCGCTCCCAGGAAGATCCTGGCTTCTCTCGGACGCTCGACCCACTGGCGGCCGAATGCGATCATCGGGGCTTCCACCGTGTGGTATAGCAAAACAGGGAATACGACGAGCGCCACAAGGAGAGCGATCCATCGAAAGGCCAGAGGCAGCGAGCGCAGGGCTACGAAGGCGAGCCAAATGGCGACAAAATGGGTGAGATAGATCCCGTAGGAATACCGAGACACCTGGTGACACACGTTGTGCAACCAACCCGCTCGCATCTCGCGGAATTGCGGGAGAACGAGAGCCACCAACAGGCAGCAAACCCATCGTTTCGGCACCGTCGGATGATAAAGATAGAAAGAAGTGAGCGCTGCAAGGACAAGCGGCCAGCCGAGGAACGGCCAGTTCCGCGTACGCGACTGCGTCAACCTGTACGCGATGACGCCCGCTACGAAGCAGGGTGCGTAGATCAGCAGGTCTTCGCCAAAGGGATATCGATTCACGTGCAGTGCCAACGTCCCTACCAAAACGGACAGGATCCAGATACCGGCGATCTTGAAGGCGCTCCGGCGCGTCCGCACTATCAGAAACAGCAGCGGCAAGACCAGGTACATCTGCATTTCATAGGGCAGGCTCCACAAGGGAGCGATGATCGAGTCACTGTGCGTGATGTTCTGCACCAGCAGCAGGTTTGACAGCAACTGGAAACGGTTCGCGTGCATGCACTGAAAAGAGCCGTCGTGCAAACGCGCCCCGGGCAAATGCAGCAGATAGACCGCGAGCACGACGAACACGCTCAGCGGAAAAACACGGAAGACGCGCCGGGCCAAGAAGGGGCCGAACAATCCGTCGTGCGGAGCGCGGCTGACTTGCCGCTCAAGCGAGAACATTAGAACCAGGCTCGTGTGGACAAAAAACAGCAGGACGCCCCATTGTCCGAGCGAGTGAAGGTTGACTCCGCCTGGCGTCGTCGCCTGGAAAAACAGCAGTACGTGAAATATAACCACGAACACCACGGCGATGGCGCGCAGCAGGTCGAGATTGCGGCTTTCGATCGTGCCGTTCATTTCACCGCCCGTGCCCGGCCCGGCAGGAATCACCGTCAAGGCTCCTATATCCTCAAGGTATAGATCGGCGAGCGTAACCAACCCCTTGGTCTAAATACACGGTACGAAAGTACTGAGGCCCGAGACGTGCGAGCGGCTGTCCTCGGCGACGGGCTAATCCCCATACCTGTCCTTACGTACCATTGACTTTCGCTTTTGATTCGCCATATAGTGTAGGCTGCGAAGTGCGAACGGGGGAGCAATGTCACTGACGAAGCGGCAAAAGGAAGTTCTGAATTACCTGGTGGCGTTCCTGAACAAGAACGGCTACTCGCCGAGCTTCGAGGAGATCGCGCACGCGATGAAACTGACGTCACTCGCGACGGTGCACAAGCATCTCTCTACGCTCGAAAAGAAGGGATTTATCCGCCGGGGGTACAACCAGAGCCGGTCGATCGAGGTGACGCAGCTCCCCAAGCCTGTGCGCGAGGAGATCCTCGACCGGCATGTGATTGAACTGCCGCTCGCGGGCCGGATCGCCGCAGGGCGCCCGCTCGAAGCGGTGGAAGAAAAGGAAACGATTTCGCTGGCGGATTTTGCGCGCGGAGAGAAGACGTTCGTTCTGCAGGTGAAGGGCGAGTCGATGCGCGAGGACCATATTCTGGACGGGGATTACATCGTCGTCGAGCAGACGCAGGTGGCGAACCCGGGAGAAACCGTGGTCGCGCTGGTGGGCGAGGACGACGCGACCGTCAAGCGGTTCTACCGCGAACCGGGCGGGAAGATTCGTTTGCAGCCGGCGAATTCGACGATGGAGCCGATCATCGTGGCGGCACAGGACGTGAGAATTCAGGGCCGCGTGGTGGGAGTTCTCCGCAAGTACTGATTTCGCTCGAGCCTCTGTGAAGCAACGCTACATTTTGTAGGTTGGACTGCTGCTTTACGTTACCAGTTTCTTTCTCACTGCCGTCGCAGGTTCTGGAGTTTCTTCTGGTCCGGCGCGCGGTTATCATTGTGCCTTTTATTCTCTGCTTTTGCCATGGGGTCCGAATTCCTTTGGTCAGGGGATTTTCGGAGGTAAGCTCTTCCAATACTTTCCGCTGTTGATCAGTGGGTGGATCAATCCGCTTTTTCTCATCGCTGCGGTTCTTGGATTCTTGGGCCGACATGAGCGATCGTTCGCGGCATTGAGAATCGTCGTTGTTCTGATGATTCCTTCTGTTGGGTTGTCTTCCATTACGAAGACCTCTACGCGCGAGGGGCATTTCGTCTGGATCATTGGAATGCTACTCGTGCTGTTTTCGAGAGAGATCGCAGAGAGATTGCGCGCGTGAAATGGATGACAGCCGAACCACGCTTCGCCATCGGACCTGTACCTTCGCCCATTAATGCAACGGACACAAGTGTTCCATTTTGGGTTTGGCAGGAACGGCGCGCCGGAATAGATTGATAGCCCCGGTCCAGATTTTATACGCTGAAACTCCGGTGCAGTGGGGCCCAAGGAGGGTAGGGTAATGTGGGGAGACAAGAAGCAGGACGACGCTCCCACTAGGACGCCGCTTCCGCAGCAGCCTAGGCAGAACGTGACACCAGCACCATCTTCTTCGTTTGGGGAGGCAAAGACCATGGCACCTTTGGATTCGACGTATCCGACGCTTGGGTCCGGCGGCAGCAGCACCGGCACGGCGCGGCTCGGAGCAAGCCTGCATGTGAAGGGCGAAATCACGGGAAATGAAGATCTGGCCATCGACGGCAGCGTCGAGGGGCTGGTTCACCTGGAGGACCGCAAGCTGACGGTTGGGCCGAGCGCCAAGCTGACAGCCGACGTCATCGCCCGTGAGGTGGTTGTTTACGGCAACGTGAAGGGAAATCTGCGGGCGCGCGACCGCATCGAGATCAAGAAGGACGGCTCGGTGGTCGGCGACCTGACGACGGCGCGGATCATGATCGAGGATGGGGCGTACTTCAAAGGCTCGATCGAGATCGACAAGGCCGGCGAAGCGAGCGATAGCGACGACAAGTCCTACGCGCGGACGACGCGGGCAACCACTTCGGCGGATTGATCGCGCTTACCTTCGCACCAAGACTTTCCTGCGCCCGCCAGGGGAGGGCCGCGAACTGCGGTCCTCCAGGCGGCTGCCTCGCTTGCTGTCCGGCTACCTTGCGTCCACTTGTGTCTTGTGTCCGCGTTGACAGAAATCGCTGCGTAGCCTACACTTGGCGTTTGTCTTTAGACGGAAAGGTGTGACTGAGCAGATGCGGACGTATGTTCCAAAGGGCCGGGAGGCGGAAGCGCTCACGGTCGGGAAAAGCTGGTTCGTGGTGGACGCCGAGGGGCAGGTGCTGGGGCGCCTGGCGACGCGTATCGCGAGACTTCTGATCGGGAAGGACAAGGCGACGTTCACGCCCAGCCTCGATTGTGGCGATCACGTGGTGGTGATCAACGCCGAACGCGTGCGATTGACGGGGAACAAGATCGACCAGAAGATTTACCGCCATCACAGCGGCTACCCCGGCGGATTGAAAGAGATTCCGATTCGGACGCTGATGCAGCGGCGTCCCGAGGAAGTGATCCGCGAAGCGGTGCTCGGGATGCTGCCGAAAAACAAGCTACGGGCGCGCCGCGCCAAGAAGCTGCGAGTCTACGCGGGAAAAGAAGCGCTCGCTCGCCACGCCGGACAGAAGCCCCAGCCGCTTGCGCTCTAACCTGGTGATCTGGCTCGAAATTTTCGTGCTGCGGCGAGGGGTGCGCGCCGTTGGCTGCGCGCCTTTCGCGGGGAACGCTCCCATCCCGAGAGGCGCTCAGGGCAGGCAGGGTAAACAGGAGGAAAGTTGAGTTCAGCCGCGAGTTCATTCGAAGGTGCCGGAAAGCAGTTCTACGGCACAGGGCGCCGGCGGGAAGCCGTGGCGCGCGTCTACATCAAGGCAGGGCCGGCGCGGTTTACGGTGAACGGGCGGCCGGTCGATGAATATTTTCGCAACATCGCGTGGCACACGGCCGCGACGGAGCCGCTGAAGTTCACGCAGATGCACGACCAGGTGGAAGTGAAGGCGCAGGTAAAGGGCGGCGGCGTGGGCGGGCAGGCCGGCGCGGTGCGCATGGGATTGTCCAGGGCGCTCTCGAGGCTGAATCCGGAGCTGCGTCCCGCACTAAGGAAGAACGGTTTCCTGACGCGCGATTCGCGCATGAAGGAACGCAAGAAGTACGGGCAAAAGGGAGCGCGACGACGTTTCCAGTACAGCAAGCGGTAGTTGTGCACGGCCCGGTCTGAACGGCCGGGCCAATTTCACGGCCGGAAAGGAACCGGCAGAAAAGGATGCTGTTCCGGCAAGCCGGAATCCAAGCATCCCTTTTAAGGAGAGGGGGTACTTTGGGAGTCGAAATTACGATGAAGGAGCTTCTGGAGGCGGGCGTTCACTTCGGCCACCAGACGCGACGCTGGAACCCGAAAATGAAGGAGTACATTTTCGGGGAACGCAACGGAATCCACATCATTGATTTGCAGAAGACCCTGAAGATGTTCCGCGAGGCGGCGCGCTACGTGGCCGAGCAGGCGGGACAAGGCAAGAGCGTGCTTTTCCTCGGAACGAAGCGCCAGGCGCAGGAAGCGATCGCGGAAGAAGCGGGGCGCTGCGGAATGTTTTTCGTCAACCACCGCTGGCTCGGCGGCACGCTCACCAACTGGGCGACCCTGCAAAAATCCATCAAGCGGCTGAAGCTGCTGAAAGCCATGTCCGAAGACGGGCGCATGGCGGAGCTTTCGAAAAAGGAAGCGGCGCGGCTCGACCGCGAATTGAAGCACCTCCAGCAGAATTTTTCCGGCGTCGAAAACATGACGACGCTTCCCGACGCGATGTTCGTGATCGACCCGAACGCCGAAGTGATCGCCGTGCGCGAGGCGCGGCGGATGGGCATTCCGGTGGTAGCCATCGTGGACACGAATTGCGATCCGACGCTGGTCGACTGGGTGATTCCGGGAAACGACGACGCGCTGCGAGCCATTCGTTTGTTCACTTCGAAGATTTCCGACGCGGTCGTCGCGGGGCGGCAGTCGTTCGAGCAGACGCAGATCGCCGATCAGAAGGCGGCCGAGGGAGTCACCGGCGAGGAAGGCCCCGAGTACGTGGACACCAGCGCGTACGAACAGTATGAGAAGCAGGAAGGCGATTTCGTCGAAGCGGAGCCGGGCGCGGAACCGGTCGTCGCCGCCCCGGAAGAGGCCGTGGCGCCTGTCGCAAGCGACGACGAGGGATCTTCTCGATAACATCCGGCGATTGCAAAATCCACGCGACCTGGGAAATGAGCCTGGCCCGATGACTCGGGCGGCCCGACCGCATCCACCAAACAAACGAGGAATCGAGCGAATCAATGGCGACAGCACCTGACCCTGGGAAAGCAAACATACCCGCGCAGCTCGTGAAAGAGCTGCGCGACAAGACCGGCGCAGGCTTTGCGGATTGCCGCGCGGCGCTGATCGAGTCGGGCGGCGACATCGAGCAGGCCATCAGCGTCCTGCGGAAGAAGGGGCAGGTAGCCGCGGCGAAGAAGGCGCAGCGAGCGACCTCCGAAGGGCTCGTGAGCAGTTACATTCACGCCGGGGGAAAGATCGGCGTGCTCGTCGAGATCGATTGCGAAAGCGATTTCGTGGCGCGCACCGAAGACTTCCAGCACTTGTGTCACGACGTGGCCATGCACATCGCCGCGCTCGCTCCGCAGTTCCTGAGGCGCGAGGAAGTTACGCAAGCCGTCCTGGACCAAAAGCGGGAAGTCTATCGCGAGGAGGCGAAGGCTACGGGGAAGCCCGACCACGTGATCGACAAGATCGTGAACGGCAAGATGGAGAAGTTCTACGAAGAGAACTGCCTCTACGAGCAGCATTTCATCAAGGACGAGGGCGTGACGGTGAAGGAGCTGGTCGACCAGACCATCGCGAAGCTCGGCGAAAACATCGCGGTCCGCCGCTTCTCCCGGTTCAAAGTGGGCGAAATGGACGGCGCGGGAGCCGTCGGCGCCGAAACGACAGACACGCCCGTGCCGGCCGCCTAAGTGCCGGGCGTACACCCGATCCCGAAAAACCCTGATGCCAAATCCGCCGAACGGCACTAGAATGCCCGCGTGCGGGGGGAGCCGGAACCGGACGCGATGAAGACACCAACAGCGATCTACCAACGGATCGTCGTGAAGCTTTCGGGCGAATCGCTTTCCGGGCCGGACGCGTTCGGGATCCACGCGGAAACCATCCAAAGCATCGCCCGGGAAGTGAAGGAAGTTCACGACCTGGGTGTCGAAGTGGCGCTTGATCGTGGGCGGAGGCAACATCTTCCGCGGCGCACGCCAGCAAGGACTCGAAATCGACCGCGCCACCGGGGACTACATGGGCATGCTCGCGACGGTGCTCAACGGTCTGGCGCTTCAGGACGCGCTCGAAAAGTCCGGCTGCCACACGCGCCTGATGAGCGCCATTGAAATGCACGAGGTGGCCGAGCCGTTCATCCGCCGCCGCGCGGCGCGGCACCTGGAAAAACAGCGCGTCGTAATCTTCGCGGCGGGCACCGGCAATCCTTATTTCTCGACCGATACGGCGGCGGCGCTGCGTGCCATGGAGATCAAGGCGCAGGTAATCCTGAAGGCGACGCGGGTGGACGGCATCTACGACGCCGATCCGGAGAAGGTCAAGGGCGCGAAGATGTTCGACCGCATCACCTACCTTGACGTCCTGCAAAAGGGGCTTTCGGTAATGGATTCGACGGCTATCTCCCTCTGCATGGACAACAAGATGCCCATCGTGGTGTTCAACATGAACGTGCCGGGAAACCTGAAGCGCGTGGTGCTGGGCGAGCGTGTCGGCTCGACGGTGACCGCGGCATGAGCTTCGGCCGGCGGAGGCCATTTTTCCGATGACCACGGTTGCGACAAGCAAAGACGCGCTCGCGCAAGCGAAGACGCGGATGGAAAAAGCAGTCGAGGACTTTCGCAAGGATCTCGCGGGCGTCCGCACGGGCCGCGCGAACGTGGCGCTGCTCGATTCCGTGCGCGTGGACTATCACGGCACGCCGATGCCGCTGAATCAGCTCGGCGCGCTGAACGTTCCCGATCCGGCGACGATCGTGATCTCGCCGTGGGACCCGGGAGCGGTGGCGCCGATCGACAAGGCGATTCGCACCGCCGATCTTGGGCTCAATCCCACGAACGACGGCAAAGTGGTCCGCGTGCCGATTCCGCCACTCACCGAAGAGCGCCGCAAGGACCTGGTGAAGCACATCCACAGAGTGCTCGAAAACCACCGTACGGCGGTGCGCAACATCCGGCGGGACATCAAAGAGGCTGTCGAGAAACTCGAGAAGGACAAGAAGATCAGCGAGGACGACAAGAAGCGCTCGCTCGATGAACTCGAAAAGCTCACCCACTCCGAAACCAAGAAGATCGAAGACCTTTCCGCCACAAAGGAAAAGGAAGTAATGGAGATTAAGTGACGGTCCGATAGCGCCGTCATCGAAACGAGTCCGTCCCGCACGATCCGCATCGGATTGCTTTTCATGAACGCCTGGATGAGCCCTGAAGTTCGCAGACTTCTCAAGCAGTTGGAGGAACACGGCAGGACGCATGACGCCAGCGAGTCCGAGCACTCCCGGAGGCTCCTGAATCTGGAGCCGGAGACGGCGGAACTCGTGAGCATACTGGCGCGCAGTTCCGGCGCCCGGCGTGCGCTGGAGATCGGCACCTCCAACGGTTACAGCACCATTTGGCTCGCCGCGTCGATCGGCGAGGCGGGAGGACGCGTCATCAGCGTCGACCGCAGCGAGGAAAAACAGAGCATGGCTCGCGAAAATCTCTCGCAAGCCGGGCTTTCGGAATACGTCGACTTGCGATGCGGAGACGCCACCGAAGTGGTGAAAACGCTTACGGGGCCGTTCGATTTTGTGCTCTTCGATGCGGATCGCAAAAGCGCGCCCGCGCAGCTGAGTCTCCTTCTGCCGAAACTCGGTCCGACGGCCTTCATCCTGGCGGATAACGTGTTGTCTCATCCCGCTGAAATTGCGGATTACCTCGCCATGCTCAAAGGCCTACGACAACTTCAGCACGTAGTGGTCCCCATCGGCAAAGGGTTGAGCGTTGCGTTCAAATCCGAGGGCACCTGATTCATGCAAGAGGCGAAGCCAAGCCGGACCGCGATGCGCGTGGCGATGCGGCGCGCGGCTCACCAGCTTGTCGACGTTCCGAAAGTGCTGGACGATCCGATCGCGCTGAAAATCCTCGGGCCCGGCGGCCGCGAGCGATTGCAAGACGGGCATGGGACGGGCGGCGATCGGTTGTCGCGAGCCATGCGCGCGTTCATGGCCGCGCGCAGCAGATTCGCGGAGGACGAGCTGGCCCGAGCGATCGAGCGCGGCGCGATGCAATACGTGGTTCTCGGGGCGGGACTCGACACATTCGCATATCGAAATCCGTACGGCGAAGAGTTGCTACGCGTGTTTGAGGTCGATTACCCTGCGACGCAAGAGTGGAAGCGGCGCCAGCTTGGGGCGGCCGAGATCGCGATTCCGTCATCGGTGACGTTTGCGCCCGTCGATTTCGAACGACAGACGTTGGCGGAGGGCCTGCGCGACGCCGGATTCGATCGCGAGAGGCCCACGTTTTTCTCCTGGCTAGGCGTAACGATGTACCTGACCGAAGACGCGATCGCGGCGACGCTGGGATTCGTCGCTTCGACGCCGCACGGAGGCGGGATCGTTTTCGACTACGCCGTGCCGCGGGAATCGCTTGGCTTCGTGGGACGGATGGCGCTGGACGCTCTTGCGCGACGCGTGGAACAGTCGGGCGAGCCTTTTCGGACCTTCTTCGACCCAAAGGCGCTGGGCCAGCGGCTCAAGCAGATGGGGTTTCGGTCCGTGGACGATCTCGGCGCAGATGAAATCAACGCGCGCTATTTCAAGGATCGCGCGGACGGATTGCGCGTGGCCGGCAGCCTCGGCCGGCTGATGAGCGCGGAGTTGTAGTGGCATGCGGCAGAGGGTCCTTCAGCCGACCAAAAGCAAGGGAGATCCCTCGCTCACGGTGTTCGCTTCGGGATGAGCATCCTTGTCGGATGCTCAATTCACTGCGTGGACGTCCTCGGGAAGAATCAGCGTAAACGTGCAATCGCCCGTTTTCGCGGAGCAGGCAAGCGTGCCGCGGCGAACGAGTTTGATCGGGGAAGCATCCGGAAACACGGTGCCGTAGTCGAGCGAGCTCAGCTTTTCCCCAATCGGCCGCAGCGTTTCGTCGCCGCTCACGAATTTGACGGCTTCGACCTTCGTGGCCATTCCGTCCGCGCCCTCCGGTGAAAAGAGAACCAGAAAATCCGCAGCCGCATCTTGTTTCGGTAGCCCTTTCAAGGGAAACGAGCGCAGGGGCGCCATTTCGGTCCGCGCCTTCTGGACGAGATCGTCGATACCGGCATTCCCGCCCAGCAATAGCATCAGCCGCGCGCGCGTTTCTGGCACGGAATGCGGCGCAGCGAGCGCGCGCGCGTAGGTTTGAACCGCGTGATCTTTCTCGCCGAGTTTGTCGTAAATCTGGGCGAGATGATCGCCGACCTCGCCGTGCTGGTCGAGCACCCACCCGGCGTTGATGTAGCGCGCCGCCTTTTGCAGATCGCCCTTTCGGAAGTAGACCCAGCCGAGCGTGTCCCAGTAGGCGCCGATGCTCGTGACCTCGCTGAGTTGATCGAGAGTGAGATTCTTCAAGGTGATATTGCGCAGGGCCGCAGCCGTGGACGAGACGGCGGACTCGGCGTACTGCTGCGCCTTGTCGAGTTCGATGTGGCTGTCCGCCAGGTTGTAGGCGATGTCGTTCCAGACGACAGGCGTCTGCGAGAGATCGGCGCCCTTTTCGAACGCGGCGAGCGCCTTGTCTTTGTCGTTCGTATTCAGATAGGCGCGGCCAAGGCTGACCTGAAGCTGGCCATCGTCGGGCGAGAGAATGGTCGCCTTTTCGAGCTCGGGGACGGCTGAAGGGTACTCGTGCTGCTCGAGGAAAATCCCGCCGAGCGCCGCGTGGGCCACCAGATCCAGCGGATTGCCTTCGAGCTGTTTCCGGAAAGCCGCGACGGCCTCGGGATATTTCTGCTGCTGCTCGAGCGTGAGGCCGAGATAGTCGTTCGCGTGCTCGTCGAAGGCGTTTACGTCAAGCTGTCTGCGGAACGCTGAAGCCGCGTCGTCGTACTTGCCATCGCGAAGGTAGGAGAGGCCCAGGTCGTCCCACGCCTGTTTGTGCTGCGGATCGAGCGCAACGACGCGCTGGAAGAGAGGAATCGCCGCGCGCGTATTGCCGGAATTGAGAGCTGCCAGGGCCGCCTCGAAAAGGTCGTCCGCCTTGGCGGAGGAAGGAATGCCGGGAGCGCCCGGCGCAGCGTTTTCGACGACGAGGGCCTGGGTCTCGTCCGCGGTCACGGCGCGATTGAACGCGAGGTAGTCGCTGGTGCGCGACGCGGGCAACTCGCGCATTTTGAAATCGAGCGAGCGCTCGGCCGTGAGCGTGTGGTCGGCGAAGTGATAGCTCGACTTGAACTCAGCATAGTCGCGCGAGACGGAAACGGCGATGGGGGCCTGCGCCGTGAAGGCCGGCGGCAGGTCGAGCTTGAGCCGCACGGACACGTTGAGCGGGCTGCCGAGTTCAATGGGCGCCGTTTCGTCGTCCGGCGGATTGGGAAGCCCGATCGCCAGCAGAGGCAGCGCGGCCTTGGCCTTCTTGCTCGACCAATCGAGGAAGCCCGACTGGGTGAAATCCACATCCAGCTCGAAAGGATTCTGCGTGTCGGTCGGATCGCTCGGCTTCACGGCGGTCACTTCGCCGCTGAGGCCGTCGAGCGTCAGGATCGTCTGGCCGAGCTCCTTCCATTGCGTCTGCGGCGTGCGGCGAAAGGCCAGCCGAAGCACGAGCTCCGTGTCGCCGCGCAAAGTGTAGTGCGCGTGCGCCGTGAGCTTGCCGAGGTCGCTCAGCTGGCCGTCGATCTCGACGTGCTGGGTGGATAGAAACGGCGGATCGGCGGGCGTCTCGACGATTTTTCCGTTACCGTCCGCCGGCACGAGCAGCGCGGATTTCTTGCGCAGCGGCGAAGAGAGAAGGCGGAACGGCGCGACTTCCGCAGTCGAATCCATCCAGATGAGCTCGTTGCCGCGCGGCACGACGGTGATCATGTGATCGAACTGCGAGGGCGAAGGCATCGACTCGTCGATCTTGCGGGTATAGGAAATGAGGACCGCATCCGACGGAATGCCGGCCGCCTGGAGCATCGAAGCCAGCAGCGTGTGCTTGTCCTTGCAGTCGCCGTACTGGTTCGCGAAGATCTCGCCCGCCGAATGCGGCTGATAACGTCCCACTCCGAAGGAAAGGCTGACGTAGCGAATGCTTTTCGAGACGTAGTTGTAGAGCGCCTGGATTTTGTCGAGGTCGGTTGCGCGTCCCTGGAGCAGCTCGTCGGTCTTGGCGCGGATTTCGGGCGTGGGATCGGTGCGGCCGCGTTCGAGATTCGCGTACCAGCGAGCCACCGCCGCCCAGCTCGTGAAAGTCGTCAACTGGATGTCAGGGATCTTCGCCTCGGGCTTTTGCGGGCTCTTTTTCTGCTTTTGCGAGTCGTCGGTAAGGCGAGTGAGATTAGAGTGCTTCCAGCGATAGATCGTCCTCCCGTCTTTCGAAGAGGTTTCGTACGGGAAGTCGGGGGACGATTCGAGATTGATCTTGCGATGTTCGGGAATGTTGATCTCGAGGCGTTCGTCGAGCACGATCGCGTTGGCGACGAAATCGTGCTGCAGCCAGAATTCACCGGGCGCGAGCGGCGTGACGAGCCGCGTAGCGATGTCGTATTCGAGTGTCTCTCCCGGGGCGAGCGCCGGCACGGTAATATGTTTTTCCTTGTAGTCGGTGTAGACCGGAGCATCGCGCGCAACCGGTCCAGTCATGTCCTTGATCGCGTCTGAGTCGGCGATGACGACGCTGCCGTCGGATTTGCGCACGCGGACGTAGCGGACGTCCATCTGCTCGTTCGCGGAGCTGTAGCCGAAGACGAGCTGGCCCAACTGTTGCACGCCCGCGTCGCTCTGCACGCGGATGCGAACGGCGACGTCTCGTTCGCCCGTGCCGTCGTTTTCGTAGCGTGCCGTGCTGAAGTACTGCTCGATGACAAACGGCTCTTGCGAATAATCCGCGGGGGCTTGCTTCGGCGCTTGAGTCTTGGCCGAGGCCGGGTTTTCGGATGCGGCCGGAGGCGCGGGGCTTTCCTGTGCGCGAGCCCAAAGCGGCAGGCTCAGAAGGCACAACACAGTCACCCAGAGACCCTTCATGCGCGCTCCCTGTTGAAAACCGAAGCCCCAGTTTAGGTGCGTTTGGCAGCCGGCGTAAAGCGCTGATGGAGGAGTGGTTGAGTTGTTTTGAACTGGCGCGAAAGAACTCCGCGCGTCTCGGTGTGGAACTCCCGAATCGAGCGGCCGTTGGGAATCCCATCAGCAAACACATGGTAAGTACCGTTGAATCTTTGGGATACGATAGTGCCAGGGCCGGGGCGTTGGCATGAACCTGCCGGACGACGATATGACCCGCTGGAGGGCCGGACAGCATCGAATGGGACTGGTGTGTTAGCGCCTCTCATGGCGGGGCGAGTTCGGTAGTTGATATGCTGGGCCGCCCGAAATCCCGGGCACGTCGATTTCCACAAGGGAATCGAGTTGACATGACTCGTTCCTTTACCTATACTTACGCGGTTGTGCTGAGGGCCTTGGGCCCGGTGGTGAAAGGGAAGTCTTCCAGCCCCGGAACAGAGAACGAGGGAATGGGGTAAGGAAGAGCGGCCGAAATGGGGCGCCAGCCCCGCAAAGCCGTGAGCCTCTCCGCAGTCGTATGATGTAGTTCACTCCTTGGGGTGAAGCGTCAACGCGGAGTACCTGGTAGTTCCTTCGGGTTTGGCGACCTTTTCTGTTCATTCACCCGCAAAGTTCTGCGCGGGCAGGTTTGGGCTGCGCAAAACTGACAACACAGAGTTCCGAGAAACGAGGGAAACGTGCCGACGTTTTCGCAACTGGTGCGGTATGGCCGGGACCAAATCCGGACGAAGACGAAATCGCCCGCGCTCGAAGGATGTCCGGAGAAGCGCGGCGTGTGCGTTCGCGTGTACACGCAGACGCCGAAGAAACCGAACTCGGCCCTTCGGAAAGTGGCGCGCGCGCGCCTGACGAACAGCGCGGAAGTGACGACCTATATTCCGGGGATCGGCCACAACTTGCAGGAGCACTCGATCGTGCTGGTGCGCGGCGGCCGCGTGAAGGATCTGCCGGGCGTGCGCTATCACGTGATCCGCGGGACGCTCGACGCCGCCGGGGTCGAAAATCGCAAGCAGGGGCGCTCGAAATACGGCGCCAAGCGGCCCAAAGCCGCGCAGAAGTAGGAGAGCGGAACGATGCCACGTAAAGGATGGGTTGTTCGCCGCAAGATTCCGGGCGATCCGGTGTACGGCAGCGACCTCGTGCAAAAGTTCATCTCGAGCATGATGTACGACGGCAAGCGCTCGACGTCGCAGGCGATCTTTTACAAGGCGATGGACCAGGTGGCGAAGAAGGCGAACGACGATGCCTTCAAGCTGTTCAAGAAGGCCATCGAGAATTGCAAGCCCGTGCTGGAAGTGAAGTCGCGGCGCGTGGGCGGCGCGAACTACCAGGTCCCGGTGGAAGTGAATCCTTTCCGGAGGCAGTCGCTCGCGATCCACTGGCTGGTGTTGTATTCGCGCTCGCGCTCCGGGAAAGTCGATGACGGACAAACTGGCGGACGAAATCATGGACGCCGCGAACGGACGCGGCGGGGCCGTAAAGAAGAAGGAGGACGTGCACCGCATGGCGGAGGCGAACAAGGCCTTCGCGCACTATCGCTGGTAAGGGCGCTGGTAGGAGCGAGCGGACACGCGAACCAAGATTTTCACATGGCACGCCAAGTACAACTCGACCACATTCGCAACATCGGGATCATGGCGCACATCGATGCGGGCAAGACGACCGTCACCGAGCGCATCCTGTTCTATACGGGTGTGACCTACAAGATCGGCGAAGTGCACGACGGTACCACGGTGATGGACTGGATGGACCAGGAGCGCGAGCGCGGCATCACCATCACGTCCGCCGCGACGACGGCTTCCTGGAAACGCTTCGACAAGATGAATCGCATCAATATCATCGATACGCCGGGCCACGTGGACTTCACCGTGGAAGTGGAGCGGTCGCTTCGCGTGCTCGACGGAGCGGTGGCGGTGTTTGACGCGGTGGCAGGCGTGCAGCCGCAGTCGGAGACGGTCTGGCGTCAGGCGGACAAGTATCGCGTGCCGCGCATCGCGTTCATCAACAAGATGGACCGCATCGGCGCCGATTTCGACCATTCGATCCGTTCGATGCGCCAGCGGCTTTCGGCCCACCCCGTTCCCCTCCAGTTTCCCATCGGCAAGGAAGACAATTTCATCGGCGTGATCGACTTCATCGAAGAGCGCGCCGTCATCTGGAACGACGAGACGCTGGGGGCGGAATACGAAATCCTGCCGCTCGAAAAACTCTGGGACGCCGCGTTCCTGAAAACGCGTCCGGATATCGAAACGGCAGTGAAGGCCTCGGCGCTGACTCCGGAATTCTACAAAGAGCATCGCGAGAAGGTCGTCGAATACATCGCCGAACACGACGACGCGATCCTGACGAAATACCTCGAACAACACAAGCTCGAGCCGGCCGAACTGCGCGCCTCGCTCCGCCGTTCGACGATCGCGCTGAAGCTCGTGCCGGTTGTTGCCGGAGCGGCGTTCAAAAACAAAGGCATTCAGCCGCTGCTCGATGCGGTGGTGGATTATTTGCCGTCGCCGATGGACGTGCCGCCGGTCGAGGGCACGACGACGGACGGCTCGGAGCCGGAGTTGCGGCGCGCGTCGGACGATCAACCGTTCGCGGCGCTGGCGTTCAAGATCATGACCGATCCGTACGTCGGGCATCTGACGTATATCCGGGTGTACTCGGGCGTGCTGAAGACCGGGCAATCGGTTTACAACTCGACCAGGAAGACGCGCGAGCGGATGGGCCGCCTGCTGCGGATGCACGCGAACAAGCGCGAAGAGATCGAGTCGATTGAAGCGGGCGACATCGCGGCGTGCGTGGGCCTCAAAAATGTAACGACGGGCGACACGCTGTGCAGCGAAGAGAAGCCGATCGTCCTCGAAAACATTGATTTCCCCACGCCGGTTATTTCCGTGGCGATCGAACCCAAGACCAAAGCCGACCAGGAAAAGATGGGCACCGCGCTCGGAAAACTTGCGCAGGAGGATCCGACGTTCCGCGTGCACACCGATGTCGATACGGGCCAGACGCTGATCTCGGGCATGGGCGAGCTGCACCTGGAGATCATCGTCGATCGCATGATGCGCGAATTCAGCGTGCAGGCGAACGTCGGCCGGCCGCAGGTGGCGTATCGCGAGACGATCACGAAGGCGGCGGAAGCGGAGCACCGGCACATCAAGCAGAGCGGCGGACGCGGGCAGTACGGCCACGTGAAGTTGACGGTGCAACCGCTGCCGAACGCGAGCCACGAGGACATGCGCGAAATGTCCACGGACGAACTCGACGAGCTTGCCAAGAAAGTCGCGGGCAAGGGAGGCAAGTGGCGCTTCGACAAGGAGCACCGGCTGCTGTTCATCGACAAGGTCGTGGGCGGCGCGATTCCGAAAGAATTCATTCCGCCCATCGAGGACGGCGTCAAGGAAGCGATGGAAAACGGCGTGCTCGCGGGCTACGAAATGGTGGACTTGGCCGTGGTGGTGATCGACGGCACCTACCATGACGTGGACAGCTCCGAGATCGCGTTCAAGATCGCGGGTTCGATGGCTTTCAAAGAAGCCTGCCGCCGCGCCCATCCCAAGCTGCTCGAACCGATCATGCGCGTGGAAGTTGTGGTCCCCGAGGACTACATGGGGCCGGTGATTGCGGACCTGAACGCGCGGCGCGGGCAGTTGCAAGGTCGTGAAACGCGCGCGGCCAGCGAGATCATCAACGTACAGGTTCCGCTGGCCGAAATGTTCGGCTACGCGACGGATATTCGCAGCCGAACGCAGGGCCGCGGCAGTTTTACGATGCACTTTTCGCACTACCAGCAGGCGCCGCCCAACGTCGCGGAAGAAGTGATCGGCCGGGCGACGGGCAAAGTGGTGAGGTCATAGTTCGGGTTCAGGACCCGGAAGCAGAGGAGCGGAGAGGAATATGGCGAAGGAGAAATTCGAGCGAAGTAAGCCGCACGTAAACGTGGGGACGATCGGGCACATCGACCACGGGAAGACGACGTTGACGGCGGCGATCACCAAGGTGCTCTCGAAGAACAACCCGAAGGTGGCGTTTCGGGCGTTCGACTCGATCGACAACGCGCCGGAAGAGCGGGAGCGGGGGATCACGATTGCGGTGTCGCACGTGGAGTACGAGACGCCGAACCGTCACTACGCGCACATCGACTGCCCAGGTCACGCGGATTATGTGAAGAACATGATCACGGGCGCGGCGCAGATGGACGGAGCGATTCTCGTCGTAGCAGCCACCGATGGTCCGATGCCGCAGACGCGGGAGCACATTTTATTGGCGCGGCAGGTAGGGGTGCCGGCGATCGTGGTGTTTCTGAACAAGTGCGACATGGTGGACGATCCGGAATTGCTGGAGCTGGTGGAGCTCGAGGTACGGGAGCTATTGAAGACGTATCAGTTTCCGGGGGACACGATTCCAGTGATCAAGGGGTCGGCGCTGAAGGCTCTGGAGGGTGATGCGAAGTGGGAGAAGTCGATATTGGAATTGATGGAGGCGGTGGACAAGAACATTCCGCTGCCGGTGCGGGAAGTGGACAAGCCGTTCGCGATGCCGATTGAGGATATTTTCTCGATCTCGGGGCGCGGGACGGTGGTGACGGGGAGAATCGAGCGTGGGAAGGTGAAGGTAGGAGAAGAGATCGAGATTGTGGGCTTCCGACCGACGATGAAGAAGACGGTGACGGGCGTGGAGATGTTCCGGAAGCTGTTGGACGAGGGGCTGGCGGGAGACAACGTGGGGTTGCTCTTGCGCGGTACGGAGAAGGACGAAGTGGAGCGTGGGCAGGTGTTGTCGAAGCCGGGATCGATCACGCCGCACACGAAGTTCAAGGCGGAGGCGTACGTGCTGACGAAGGAAGAGGGCGGGAGGCACACGCCGTTTTTCACGGGGTACCGACCGCAGTTTTACTTTCGGACGACGGATGTGACGGGGGATGTAAAGCTGCCAACGGGAGTAGAGATGGTGATGCCGGGGGATAACGTGTCGGCGGAGATCGCGTTGATCACGCCGGTGGCATTGGAGAAGGGGCTGCGGTTCGCGATTCGCGAAGGCGGCCACACGGTGGGCGCCGGCGCCGTCACCGAGATCATCGAGTAACCCATGGCCAACGGAGAAAAAATTCGGATTCGTCTGAAAGCGTACGATCACCGCATCCTCGATCAATCGACGAAGGAAATTGTCGACACGGCGAAGCGCACCGGCGCGGACGTGGCCGGCCCGATCCCGCTGCCCACGGTGATCAACCGCTGGACGGTGCTGCGGTCGCCGCACGTGGACAAGAAATCGCGCGAGCAGTTCGAAATGCGCACGCACAAGCGGCTGATCGACATCCTCGAGCCCACGCCGGATACGGTCGACGCGCTGATGAAGCTCGATCTTGCCGCCGGGCGTGGACGTGGAGATCAAGGCATTCGGGCGCGAACACACAACGAAGTAGGAGCCAGGGAAGAGCGAAATGGGAGTCAACGGCATACTCGGAATCAAGCTGGGGATGACGCAGGTCTTCGCCGACGACGGCACGGCCGTGCCGTGCACCGTGCTGCAGGCGGGCCCGTGCGTGGTCGTTCAACGGCGCACGAAGGACAAAGACGGCTACGACGCCGTGCAGTTGGGCCTCGTCGAGTTCATCAAGCCGCAGCGCGTGAATAAAGCCAAGACGGGGCATTTCAAGAAGGCGGGCGTCGCGCCGATGCGGTATCTCGGCGAAATGCGGATCGAAGATTCGAAGGATGAAACGAAGCCCGGCGACCGCGTCCTGGTGGACAGCTTTCAAGTGGGCGAATACGTGGACGTGCGCGGCACGAGCAAGGGCAAGGGATTTCAGGGTGGCGTGAAACGCTGGCATTTTCGCGGGGGTGAAGGTTCTCACGGTTCCATGTTTCACCGGGCGCCGGGCGGAATCGGCGCGAGTTCATTTCCTTCACGAGTCTGGCCGGGCCAGCACATGCCGGGTCACATGGGCCATGAGCGCAAGACTTCAAAGAACCTGTGCGTGATAAGAATCGATACGGATGAAAATCTGCTGCTGGTTCGGGGCGCTGTGCCGGGCCCGGCGGGTGGTTACATCCTGATTCACCGGGCCAAGACGGGTCCAAAAGTAAGCAGCAAGAAGGCAGCGCCAGAAAAGAAATAACGAAATCGAAACGGCGAGAGACGACAATGCCCGTTGTGGATGTGCTGAATCTCGAAGGCAAGACGGTCGGCAACGTGGAACTGGCCGACGACGTATTCGCGGCGCAGGTCAACGCGAACCTGCTGCACGAGGCGGTGCGGCACCAGCTTGCGGGTGAGCGCGCAGGAACCCACAAGACGAAGGACAAGAGCGAAGTGAGCGGCGCGGGCAGGAAGCTCTGGCGGCAGAAGGGCACGGGACGCGCGCGCATCGGCTCGATCCGCTCGCCGCTGTGGCGTCACGGCGGCACGGTACATGGGCCCACGCCGCGCAGCTACGACTACGCGTTGCCGAAGAAGATGATTCTCGGCGCGCTGCGCTCGGCGCTCTCCGCGAAGCTCGCGGAGCAGAAATTGACGGTCGTGGAAGGATGGAAGCTCGACTCGCATAAGACCAAGCCGTTCCGCCAGACGCTGTCGAAGCTCGACGGCGAAACGCGGACGATGCTGCTGGTTGAAAACGGCGAGAACGTGAACCTCGAACGCGCGAGCCGCAACCTCGCCGGCGTCACGCTCGTGCCGTCCACGGCGCTCGGCGCCTACGATTTGATGCGGCACGACCGGTTGGTGCTTTCGCGCGAGGCGGCCGTAAGGCTGAGCCGCGCGCTTTCGGCGACGAAATCCGGCGAGGCCCCCGCGGTTGAATCGACTGCGGCGGCGCCGGCCGAGACGGTCGAGAAGGTCGCGCCAGCGAAGGCGGCTGCCAAGAAGGCAGCGGCGCCCAAGGCGAGGGCGGCGAAGAAGCCTGCGGCGGAAAAGAAGGCCAAGGCTAAGCCGAAGACGAAAAAGGACTAGTTCATGGAGACGAGGCTGTATCAAGTGATCCGGCGGCCGATCATCACCGAAAAGGGACTCGGCGTGAAGGAGACGCAGCACACGGTGGTGTTCGAAGTCGCGAAGGACGCGACGAAGACGGAAATCAAGGAAGCCGTGCAGCGCGTCTTCAAAGTGAAGGTCGACCACGTGCGCACCGCGATCTATCACGGAAAGTTTCGCCGCCGCGGGCGCGCGGAAGGTTTCCGTAGCGATTGGAAGAAGGCGTACGTCCGGCTGGCACCGGGCGAAAAGATGATCGAGTACGCGGAGAATTTGTAGGCTCTGTTCGGAGCAAGAGGCAACGATGGCACTGAAAACATTTAGACCGTACACACCGTCCCGGCGGTTCCTGACGATGCTCGACAAGAGCGAGATCACCAAGGAAACTCCGGAGAAGTCGCTGAGCGAATCGAAGAAGCGCACGGGCGGCCGCAACTCCCACGGAGAGATCACTTCCTGGCACCGCGGGGGCGGGCACGCACGAAGGTACCGCTCGATCGATTTTCGCCGCGAGAAAACTGGAATCCCGGCGAAGGTTGCCGCCATCGAATACGATCCGAACCGGTCGTCGCGAATCGCGCTGCTGCACTACGCGGACGGCGAGAAGCGCTACATCTTGCATCCTGTGGGCCTGGAAGTCGGCATGACGGTGCAGAACGGCGAGGGTGCGGACATTCTTCCCGGCAACGCGCTGAAGTTCCGGCACATCCCGCCGGGCACGATGGTGCACAACCTGGAGCTTTTTCCCGGCAAGGGCGGACAAGTGGTTCGCGCAGCGGGGGGGGCGGCGCAGCTTTTGAGCAAAGAGGGCGACGTCGCTCTCGTGAAGCTGCCTTCCGGAGAAACCAGGAAATTCAGCGTGGAGTGCATGGCCACGATCGGCCAGCTCGGGAACCTCGATCACGAGAACGTCACATACGGCAAAGCGGGGCGCACGCGATGGCATGGCAAGCGCCCGACGGTGCGCGGCGTGGCGATGAACCCGGTGGACCATCCCCACGGCGGCGGCGAAGGCCGCGTGAAGGGCAACCACCCGCAGACTCCCTGGGGATTTCCAACTCTGGGCGCGAAGACGCGGAAGAAGCGTAAGAGCGACCGGATGATTGTCGAACGGCGCAAGCCGTAATAAAGAGGAGGGACCCTGCGATTCCGGGAAACCGGAAACCCAGGGTAAAGAAGTAAAAAATGAACCCGGCGCGGCGGGTAATAGAGAGCACCCCTATGACAGCCACCAGAACGTCTCGACGTTCCACCCGGCGAGCGGCGCGCGCGCGGAAAGCGGTTCCGCGGCGTGCAGCGAAGCCGGTGGCAAAAGCTGCCGGAAGGCCCGTTGGTAGAATCGTCTCGAAGTCCGCGCCCGCGCCGCAGGTGTTGTACCGCTTCTGCCGCGCCGGCTGGGCCGTGATTGTCGACACGGTACCGAATGCGCAGGGGACGCGGTTTGTATGTCCCTTCTGCAAGGTTTCGCACCGCGTTTCGGGTCCGGTGCGGGGATTCCGCAAGCTTCGCCGCGCGCAATGGGTGAAGCTCCGCCGCGTGGAGGAATAGGAAGCCGATGCCGCGTTCGCTGAAGAAGGGGCCGTTCATCGACACCCACTTGCAGGAAAAGGTGGAGGCGCTGAACGCGCGGAATGAAAAGAAGGTTGTGAGGACGTGGTCGCGCCGCTCGACGATCCTGCCCGAGATGGTGGGCCACACGATCGCCGTGCACAACGGGAAGAAGTTCATCCCGGTGTACATCACCGAGCAGATGGTGGGGCACAAACTCGGCGAGTTCGCGCCCACGCGCACGTTCAAGGGCCACGCCGTCAAGGCCGCGCTCGAGAGGGCGGCAGCGGCGGCGGGAGTTCCGGCTCCGGGCGCTGCGGGTGCGGCACCCGCGGGCGGCGGCGCGGCTCCGGCGCCGAAGACGTAGCGAGGGATCGGGACAAGGGCACGGACGATGGCAACGGAAGCACAAAGTCAGATCGAAGGCGTGGCGAATACGCGGTTCGTCCGCGTTTCACCGCAGAAGGCGCGGCTGGTGGTGGACCTGATTCGCGGCCAGCGCGCCGAAGATGCTTTGCAGACCCTGCGGTTCACGAAGAAGCGCGTGGCGCGAGACGTCGAAAAGACGCTGCGCAGCGCCATCGCCAACGCGGAGCGCAAGGCGGATGATGCCGGGGCATCGCTCGACGTGGACGCGTTGTTCGTGACGCACTGCTGCGTCAACGAGGGCCCGCGATGGAAGCGGATGCGTCCCGCGCCGATGGGGCGCGGCTTCCGCTACCAGAAACGGACGAGCCATATCGTCGTCGGAGTGTCCGAGCACCATCGCGCCGCGGCAGACCGCGCGGCGGCCGCTGCAGCCGAGGCGGAAGCTTCGAAGGGCGTCAAGGGCGTCGTTCGCAAGGCTCGCAAGGCCATCGAGAAGCGCGCGAAAGAAGCGCAGAAGAAGAAGTAGGAGGCGAGTTTGGGGCAGAAAACACATCCGTACGGTTTTCGACTGGGCTACAACAAGGGCTGGAAGTCCCGCTGGTTCGCGAAGAAGGAGTATGCGGACCTGCTGCATGAAGACGTGGCGCTTCGCAAGCAGTTGAAGGAGCGGCTGAAGTCCGCGGGTATCTCGTCGATCGAAGTCGAACGCGCCGCCAACAAGCTCGTCGTCCGGATTTATACCGCCCGGCCCGGAATCATCATCGGCCGGAAGGGCTCGGAAATCGACAAGCTGAAGAACGAAGTGCAGAAGCGCACGAACCGCGAAGTGCACATCGACATCCAGGAAGTGCACCGGCCGGAACTCGACGCCACGCTCGTCGCGGAATCGATCGCGCTGCAGCTCGAAAAGCGCGTGGCGTTTCGGCGGGCGATGCGCAAAGCGGTCGATTCGGCGCTGCGTTTCGGTTGCAAGGGCATCAAGGTGCGCGTGGCCGGGCGGCTGAACGGCGCGGAAATCGCGCGCAAGGAATGGTACCTGCAAGGGCGGCTGCCGTTGCAGACGCTCCGTGCGGACATTGATTTCGGCACGGCGGAAGCGCACACGACCTACGGATTGATTGGCGTGAAGTGCTGGGTCTACCAGGGCGAGAAAATCCCGCAACGGGGGAAGGCCGGACCGCGCGCAGAGGCGTAAAGGGACAGGCGACCGATCATGTTGATGCCGAAAAAAGTGAAGTACCGCAAGCAGCAGCGCGGCCGGCGCACCGGCAAGGCGTGGCGCGGCGGCTCGCTTGCGTTCGGCGAGTACGGATTGAAGGCGCTCGAGCCGGCGTGGATCACCGACCGGCAGATCGAGGCAGCGCGCGTGGCGATCACACGGTTCATCAAGCGCGGCGGAAAGCTGTGGATCCGCATTTTTCCGGACAAGCCGTTCACCAAGAAGCCGGCCGAAACACGCATGGGCAAGGGCAAAGGGCCACCGGAGCACTGGGTGGCGGTGGTAAAGCCGGGACGCATCATGTTCGAGATGTCGGGCGTGGACCTGGCGGCGGCGACCGAGGCCATGAAGCTCGCGGCGCACAAGCTGCCGATCATGACCAAGTTCGTGAGCCGGGCGGAGGAACTCTAATGGCGCGGCACATCGAGAAATACCGCGAGATGAACGCGAACGAGCTCGAAATCCAGCAGCGCGAGCTTGCCGAGCAGATTTTCCGCCTGCGTTTTCAGCTTTCGTCCGGGCAATCCGAAGGATTGAAGAAGCTGCGCGAAGCGAAGCGCGACTTCGCGCGCGTGAAGACGCTTCTGCGCGAGAATGAACTGAGGAAGGCGTAATGGCGAACGAGACGGCAACAGTCGCTCAAGAAGCGGTTCGCGAGCGGGGCGCGCGGCAGGAGCTGGTCGGGATCGTGACCAGCGCCAAGATGCAGAAGACGATCGTGGTGAAGGTCACGCGCGCGACCCAGCACCCGCTCTACCAGCGGGTTGTGCGGTCGGGTAAGAAGTACTACGCGCATGATGAAAACCGAGAAGCCCGCGTGGGCGACACAGTGCGGATTGTGTCCACGCGGCCGCTTTCGAAGCTGAAGCGCTGGCGCCTGAAGGAAGTTGTAGCGCGCTCGACGCGCGTGCGCGTGGCCTGAGCGGACGGCTAGGGAGAGTAAAGACATATGGTTCAGATGCGGACATGGCTGACGGTTGCCGATAATTCCGGCGCGCGCCAGTTGACCTGCATCCTTCCCATCGGGGGAGACGCGGGGCTGACGGCCGGGCTGGGCGACGTCATCACAGCGGCGGTGAAGGAAGCCGCGCCTGACAGCCAAGTCAAGAAGGGCAAAGTGGTGCGCGCCGTGGTGGTGCGGACCAGAAAAGAGCACCGGCGGAAGGATGGCACGTACATTCGTTTCGACGACAACGCCGCCGTGCTCATCAACGATGCGAACGAACCGGTCGGAACGCGCGTGTTCGGCCCGGTAGCCCGCGAGCTCCGCGACAAGAAGTTCACCAAGATCGTGTCGCTCGCCCCGGAAGTGTGGTAGCGATGAGAGAAACGAATCAGAAACCGGCGCCGCTTGGCATCCGGCACGGCGACACGGTGAAAGTGATGGCGGGACGGTCGAAAGGCAAGACCGGCAAAGTGCTTTCGGTCGACCCGGCGAAGCGCAGGGTGACGGTCGAGCACGCGAACATCATCAAGCGGCACACGCGGCCGAATCCGTCGAAGAACATCAAGGGCGGCATTCTCGAGAAAGAGGGCCCGCTCCACATTTCGAACGTAATGCTGGTTTGCCCCGGATGCGGCAAGCACACGCGCACGGGACACACCACGCTGCCGGACGGCACGAAAGTACGCATTTGCCGCCGGTGCAATACGACTTTTGAGAATTAGAGGCTAGAGAATAACGATGGCGAGCAGGCTGCACGAAAAATATCGCAAGGAAGTGATGCCGGGGCTCACGAAGCGCTTCGGCTACAAGAATTCGATGGCCGTTCCGCGCGTGAAGAAAGTGACGCTGAACATCGGTCTCGGCGAGGCGAGCCAGAACGTGAAACTGCTCGATACGGCCGCGGCCGAGCTGGGGCAAATCGCCGGGCAAAAGCCGGTGATCACGCGCGCCAAGAAGTCGATCGCGAATTTCAAGATCCGCAAGGGCATGGCGATCGGCTGCATGGTGACGCTGCGCGGCGAGCGCATGTACGAATTCCTCGACCGTCTGGCGGCCATCGTGCTTCCGCGCGTGCGCGACTTCAAGGGCCTGCCGCCGAACTCGTTCGACGGCCGCGGCAATTACACGCTGGGCCTGAAGGATCAGCTCGTGTTCCCGGAAATCGATTACACGCGGGTGGACAAGATCAAGGGCATGAACGTCACGATCACGACGACGGCCCGAAGCGACGAAGAGGGGCGCGAGCTGCTCAAGCTGCTCGGCGTGCCGTTTCGCGCCCAATCGTAGGACGCAAGGAGAAGCATGGCTCGAGACAGTCAGTTCGCAAAGATGAAGCGCAAGCCGAAGTACAAAATCCGCGTGCGGAATCGCTGCCGGATCTGCGGCCGCGCGCGCGGCTTCCTCCGGAAGTTCGAGATGTGCCGCATCTGTTTCCGCGGCCTGGCCCTCAAGGGCGAGATTCCCGGCGTCGTGAAAGCGAGTTGGTGAGCGAGAAATGACCACCGATCCCATTGCCGACATGCTGACCCGGATTCGCAACGCCGTGCGCTCGAAGCATCCGCGCGTGGATTTGCCGTCGTCGAATCTCAAAGTCGAAATCGCGCGGATTCTGAAGGACGAAGGCTATCTGACGAATTTCAAGGTTGTGGAAGAGAAGGGCAAGAAGACGCTGCGCGTTTTCCTGCGCTACACGCCGGAGCGCCGCGGCGTCATCACCGATCTGAAGCGCATTTCGCGGCCCGGTTCCCGGCGCTACGTGGGAAAGACGGAGATTCGCGCCGTGGTGGGCGGGATGGGAATCTCGATCCTTTCCACGCCGCGCGGTTTGATGACCGGCCAGTCGGCGCGCAAGGTAGGCGTGGGCGGCGAAGTGCTGTGCGAGGTTTGGTAGAGATTCTGGTGCCAGCGAGGTTTCGATAGAGCCATGTCGCGAATTGGAAACAAGATCATTCCTGTGCCCTCTGGCGTAAAGATTCAGATCAAGGACACAGCCGTCGAGGTGCAAGGTCCGAAGGGCAAGATGACCGTGCCGCTGCCGCGCGGAATCCACTTCGAGCAGAAGGACGGCACGCTCGTCGCGAAACGCGAGACAGAGGATCATCGCGCACTGCACGGGCTCGCGCGCGCGCTCGTGGCGAACGCCGTTACCGGCGTCACGCAGGGGTTCAAGAAGGACCTCGATATTGTGGGTGTCGGCTATCGCGCCGAGGTCAAGGGCAAGAACGTGGTGCTGGCGCTCGGCTACTCCCATCCGATCGAGTTCCCCATTCCCGAGGGGATTCAGATCGCCGTCGAGAAGCAGACGCACATGACGGTTTCCGGCGCGGACAAGGGGCAGGTCGGCCAGGTCGCTGCAAACCTTCGCCGGCTCCGCCCACCCGATCCGTACAAGCAGAAGGGCGTCCGCATCACCGGCGAACGACTGAAGAAGAAGGCTGGAAAGGCCGGCGCGAAGACGGCCGCAGCGTAGAGAAAAGGAGAACGAGAGTGGCAGCACCGGTTCGAAGATTATCGCGAGAGGCGCACCGCCGGCGCATACACGTCCGCATGCGCAAGAGGATTTCGGGCACGCCGGAGCGCCCGCGACTATGCGTGCACCGTTCGACGCGGCACATCCGCGCGCAGGTTGTGGACGACGCGTCGGGCCACACGATTGTTTCCGCCAGCTCGCTCGACAAAGAAGTCCGCGCGCAGATCAAAGGCGGCGGCAACATCGCCGCTTCGAAAGTGGTCGGCAAGATGGTTGCCGAACGCGCTCGCGCGAAGGGCGTTGAAAAGGTTGTGTTCGACCGCGGCGGCTATCAGTATCACGGCCGCGTGCAGGCGCTTGCCGAAGCGGCCCGGGAGGCGGGCCTGAAGTTCTGAAAACTATGCCGAAACAAGAGCTCAAAGATACGCTTGCCGTTCGCCGGCTGATCGAGACCAACCAGGCGAACCTGAAGGATCAGGTCGTCTCCATCAATCGCGTCACGAAAGTCGTGAAGGGCGGCAAGAACCTCAGCTTCTCGGCGCTCGTCGTGGTGGGCGATCAGGGCGGCCATGCCGGCTTCGGCATGGGCAAGGCCCGCGAAGTTCCCATGGCCATCCGCAAGGCGATCGAGCAGGCGAAGAAGAACATGGTGAAGCTGAATTTGAAGGGCACCACGATCCCGCACCAGGTCCTCGGTTCCTACGGATCGGGGCAAGTGTTGCTCAAGCCCGCGCCCGAAGGGACGGGCGTGATCGCAGGCGGCCCGGTGCGCGCGGTCATGGAGGTGGCGGGAATCCAGAACGTGCTGACGAAATCGCTGGGCACGTCGAATCCGCACAACGTGATCAAGGCCACGTTTGACGCCTTATTGCACCTGAAAGACGCGGCCCGCGTGGCGGAATCCCGCGGCAAGGGAGCCGAGGAACCGGCTGCATCCTAGCCGCCCGGCCAAGAGACCATGGCGACGAAAAAGAAATCGGGAACCTTGAAAATCAAGTGGGTGCGCAGCTTCATCGGCTGCCCGCGCGACATGCGGCAGACCATTCGCGGGCTGGGCTTCCGGCGCATGCAGCAAGTGATCGAGCATCCGGATACGCCCGAGGTTCGCGGCATGATCGCGAAGGTCCACCATCTCGTGGAAATCGAAAGCTAACGGAAAATGGCGAACCAACCGACACTCTCGAATCTGAAACCTCCGCGCGGCTCGCGCCACCGGAAGGTGCGCGTGGGGCGCGGCATGGGATCGAAGCTCGGAAAAACTTCGGGCGCGGGCAACAAAGGACAGCAGTCCCGTCGGGGCTATTCGCGCCGCCCGGGTTTCGAGGGCGGCCAGATGCCGCTTCACCGGCGGCTGCCGAAGCGGGGCTTTTCCAGCCCGTTCCCGACGACGTTCGCCGTCGTCAACGTCGAAAGCCTGAACGCTTTCGCCGCAGGCGATACGGTCACGCCCGAATCGCTCGCCGGCCGCGGAATCGTTCGCGCGATGCGCGACGGCGTGAAGATTCTGGGCAACGGTGAATTGAAGATTGCTTTGACGGTGCGCGCCCACGCCTTCAGCAAGTCGGCGCAAGAGAAGATCGCGGGCGCCGGGGGGAAGGTCGAAGTCCTGCAATGAGAAAATTGGTCGAGGCGTTTCGGAATATCTTCAGCACGCCGGATCTGCGCTACCGCGTTTTGTTCACGCTGGCGTTGCTGGCCGTGTACCGCCTCGGCGCGTTCGTCCCGACTCCGGGGATCAACACCGCGCTTCTGGGACAGCTTTTCGAGCAAAGCAAGGGTTCGGTGCTGGGGCTCATCGACCTGTTCAGCGGCGGCAATCTCCGCCGGCTCACGATCTTTGCGCTCGGCATCATGCCGTACATCACGGCCTCGATCATTCTCCAGTTGCTGGTGGTCGTCTGGCCGTATCTTGAGCGTCTGCAAAAAGAGGGCGAGCTCGGCCGCCGCAAGATCACGCAGTACACGCGCTACCTCACGATCATTTTGAGCTCGTTTCAGTCGTTTACGATCGCGCTCACGCTCCAGCGCCAGAGTTTGAGCGGCACGGCGCTCGTGTATTCGCCGGGACCGCGCTTCATCCTGATGACCATGCTGACCCTCACCACCGGGTCAGCCTTCATCATGTGGCTCGGCGAGCAGATCAGCGACCGCGGCATCGGCAACGGGATGTCGCTGATCATTTTTTCCGGCATTGTGGTCGGCCTGCCGCGCGCGGTGTCGGATCTCTGGAACAAGGCGATCACGCAGCAGTGGGGCTCTCTGACGGTGGTTGCGCTGCTCGCCTTGATGGCGCTGATGGTGGCGGTCGTCGCCTTTATCGTCTTTGTGGAGGGTGGCCAGCGGCGGATTCCCGTGCAGTATGCCAAGCGCGTGATGGGGCGCAAGGTGATGGGCGGGCAGATGACGTATCTCCCGCTGCGCGTGAATTCCGGCGGTGTGATTCCGCCGATTTTCGCGAGCTCGCTGCTCACGTTTCCACAGACGGCGGCGCTGATCTTTCAGAACAAGTCGCCGTTGTTCGACAGATTCGCCAAATCCATTGCCTGGGGCGAGCCGCTGTACACGCTGATCTACGTCACGCTGATTATCTTTTTCGCGTTTTTCTACGTGGGAATCATTTTCAATCCCACGGAGCTGGCCGACAACATGCGCAAATACGGTGGCTTCGTTCCGGGCATTCGTCCCGGGCGGAACACCTCGGAGTACATCAACCGCATCCTGTCGCGGCTGACGCTCGTCGGGGGCGTGTATCTGGCCATCGTTTGCCTGCTGCCCGAATGGATGATTGCTGGCATCCACTTGCAGCATCTGCCGGTTTGGCTCGGCGGAAATTGGTTCGACGCCCACATGTGGAATTTCGTGCTGTACGGCCTCGGCGTGCAGTTTTATTTCGGCGGCACGTCGCTGCTCATCGTCGTGGGTGTGGCCATGGACACGGTGCAGCAGCTCGAAGCGCAGTTGGTGATGCGGAACTACGAAGGGTTCGTGCGAAAAGGCCGGGTGCGGAGCCGGCGCGGTTAGCGTTGAATCGCCTAAGAGGATGGCTCGCAAGCGCGCTTTCATTTTCCTGGGTCCGCCGGGCGCCGGTAAGGGCACCCAGGCGAAACGAATTGCCCAACGCTGCGGCTTGCCGCATCTTTCGACGGGCGACATGTTTCGCGAAGCCATCCGCCGGGGCAGCGAGCTTGGCCGGGCGGTCCAGCCGATCATGGAGCGCGGCGATTTGGTTCCGGACGATGTCGTGATGAAGATGGTCGAGGAGAGACTTTCGCAGGCGGATTGCGCGAAAGGGTTCGTCTTCGACGGGTTTCCGCGGACGCTGCCGCAGGCCGAGCAGCTCGACAAGATTCTCGAGGCGCGGGGCTTTGGCAAGCCGGTGGTCGTGGATTTTAGCGTGAGTCCGGAAATGCTGGTGCGGCGGCTTTCCGGTCGCTGGACGTGCAGCGTCGGGGGCGAGATCTACAACGTTGACGAAGCGCCGCCGAAAGTTTCCGGTGTCTGCGATCGGGACGGCGGCAAGCTCGTGCAGCGCGCGGATGACCGGCCCGAGGTCGTGAAAGAGCGGCTCGTGGCGTACGAGCGGAAGACGAAGCCGCTCACCGACTACTACCGCGGCCAGGGCGCGCTCGATGCATTGGACGCCTCGGCGGGGATGGAAGAAGTGAGCCGCGCGCTGGAAAAGATCGTGAAACGCGCGGAAGGCCGAGATGGTCATCTGTAAATCGCCGGCCGAGCTCGAAAAGATGCACCGGGCCGGATTGATCGTCTGGGGCGCGCTGGAGAAGATGCGCGCGATGGTTCACCCGGGGCTTTCGACGAAGGAGCTCGACGAATTCGCCGAGGCCTACTGCGCCGAACATCATGCGCGGCCGGCGTTCAAGGGTTACCGGGGATATCCGGGTTCGGTTTGCACGTCGCTCAACAAAGAGGTCGTGCACGGAATCCCGTCGGCCTCCCGGAAGGTGCGCGAAGGCGACATCCTCTCGCTGGATTTCGGCGTCGAGCTGGAAGGTTACTTTGCCGACGCTGCGCTGACGGTGCCGGTGGGAAAAATCGCGCCGGAACGCGACAAGCTCCTGCGGGTGACGCGCGAGTCGCTGGATAAGGCGATCGAGAAAGTGAAGCTCGGCAATCGCCTCGGAGATGTTTCCTCCGCGGTGCAGCTGTGGGTCGAGGAGAACGGTTTTTCGGTGGTGCGCGAGTTCGTGGGCCACGGCATCGGGACCCGGATGCACGAGGAGCCGCAAGTCCCGAACTACGGTTCGCCGGGCCAGGGCGTGCGCTTGCAGGAAGGCATGGTCATCGCCATCGAGCCGATGGTCAACGTGGGCGGCCCGGATGTGAGGCTGCTCGATGACGAGTGGACCGCGGTCACCGCGGACGGCAGCGACTCGGCCCACTTCGAACATACGGTGGCCGTCACGAACAACGGGCCGTGGATTCTGACGCGGCCGCGAGAGACAACCGGGCCCTGTTGGTAAGCAGCGCGGAGAGTGCATGGCGAGAAGGCCGGAGCCGGAAAAAAAGAAGCCGGGCGAGGGAAGCGGGAAAGAAGACGCCATCGAGGTGATGGCGACGGTGATCGAGCCGCTTCCGAACGCGATGTTTCGGGTCGAGCTCGAGAATAAGCATCAGGTGCTCGCCCACATTTCGGGAAAGATGAGGAAGAATTTCATCCGCATTCTTCCCGGAGATCGCGTCGCGGTCGAGCTTTCGCCGTACGATCTGACGCGCGGGCGGATCGTGTATCGGTACAAGTAGACGGAGTCAAAGAGATGAAGGTTCGAGCATCGGTCAAGAAAATCTGCATGAAGTGCAAGATCGTTCATCGGCGTGGCGTGGTGCGCGTGATCTGCGTGAATCCGAAGCACCGCCAGCGCCAGGGCTAGCCCATGCTGAATGGGCGGATCGATTGGAGGCAATAGATGGCTCGCATCGCAGGCGTGGATCTTCCGCCGAATAAGCGTCTCTGGGTAGGCCTTACGGCCATCTACGGGATCGGGCAGCAGCGTGCGCGTTCGCTCGCCGAAAAGGCGAATGTCGACGCGACGAAAAAGATCAAGGATCTGACCGAAGAGGAAGTCACTCGGCTGCGCGCCGCGATTGAAGCCGAGGGCCGCGTGGAAGGCGATCTCCGCAAGGAGATGCAGATGAACATCCGCCGGCTGATCGAAATTCAGTGCTACCGCGGCCTGCGCCATCGCCGGAATCTTCCGGTGCGCGGGCAGCGGACGCACACCAACGCACGCACCCGGAAGGGCCCGCGGAAGGGCGCGGTGGCGGCGAAGAAGAAAACGGCGGCTCGCAAGTAGGCGCCGAGTTTCGAGAAACGCCAGAGGAGAAGAACAAGCGTGGCAAAGGAACCGCAGGACGCAGCGGCAGCCCCGGCAGCAGCGGGAAAGTCGGCGAAGCGCAAGAAGGAATTTCGGAAGAAGAAGGAAAAGCGCGTCGTCCCGCACGGGGTCGTGTGCATTCAGGCGACGTTCAACAACACGATCATCACGCTCACCGATCCGGACGGCCGGGCCGTCAGCTGGGCGTCGGCGGGTTCGGTGGGATTCAAGGGCTCGCGCAAGGGCACGCCCTATGCGGCGCAGCAGGCGGCCATGACAGCCGCTGGCGTCGCGCGTGACCAGTACGGCATGAAGTCGGTGGAAGTGCGCGTCAAGGGTCCGGGAGCGGGTCGCGAATCGGCGGTTCGCGCTCTGGCATCGTCGGGGCTGCATATCAACGCCATCAAGGACGTGACGCCCGTGCCGCACAACGGCTGCCGTCCCCCGAAGCGCCGCCGCGTTTAGATTTTACATAGCTCGGGTCTTCAGACCCGAGGGTTCGCAGTGGAAGCAAAGGAGAGAAGCACTTGGCAAGACATCGCGAAGCGGTTTGCCGGCTGTGCCGCAGGGAAGGGCAGAAGCTCTTCCTGAAGGGCCTCCGGTGTTTTACTGAAAAATGCGCCATCGAGAAGCGCAATTTCGTTCCGGGCCAGCACGGCCAGGCGCGGCGCGCGAAGATGGTCGGCTACGGCGTACAGTTGCGCGAAAAACAGAAAGTGAAGCGCACCTACGGCTTGCTCGAGCGGCAGTTCCGCTCGTATTTCGAGAAGGCCGTGCGCGCGAAAGGTCCGACGGGCTCGAACCTGGTGATCATGCTCGAAAGGCGGCTCGACAACGTGGTCTATCGCATGGGGCTCGGGGGATCGCGGGCACAGGCTCGCCAACTCGTCCTGCACGGCCACATCCGGGTGAAGGGCCAGAAGGTGAACATCCCGAGCTATCTCGTGCAGGTCGGCGAGGAAATCGCGCTCAAGGAAAAGATGCACCAGAACACCATGATTCTCGAGGCGCGCAATCTGGCGCAGAGCCAGGGCGTGGCGCCGTGGCTCGATATCGATCGCGAGAATTTCAAGGCGCGCGTGGTGGCGATGCCGCGCCGCGAGGATGTGCAGACACCGCCGATGAACGAGCAGCTCATCGTCGAGTTGTACTCGAAGTAACGCGGATTTTTCTCTAGCAGATGGTTTTGCGGGTCCGCTGCGGCGGGCCGGAAGGAAGGACGAATATGTGGAAGGGCTTTCAGAAACCAAAGCGGTTGGCGGCGGAACCCGAGTCGTTGACCGACAAGTACGGGAAGTTTTCGGCGCAGCCGTTCGAGCGGGGCTGGGGAACGACCGTTGGAAACGCGCTGCGGCGCGCCCTGCTGAGCTCGATTGAAGGTGCGGCGATCACCGCCGTGAGAATTGAAGGCGTCCTGCACGAGTTTTCGCCGATTCCCGGCGTGGTCGAGGACGCGACGGACATCATCCTGAACCTCAAGCAGATTCCGATGAAGCTGAACACGGATCAGCCGAAGACCATCACCCTGAACGTCGATGCTCCCGGTCCCGTCACGTCCGCGAAGATTGAAGAGGATGCGGATATCGCCGTGCTCGACAAGAACGTCTACATCGCCACGGTCAGCGAGGGCGGCAAGCTCGAACTCGAGTTGCGCGTGAAGAACGGCCGCGGTTACGTCGCCGCAGACCGCAACTTCGACGAGGACCTGCCCATCGGCTACATCCCGATCGACTCGGTCCACTCGCCGGTGCGCAAGGTCAATTACGCCGTCGAAGCGGCGCGCTTGGGCCAGATGACCGATTACGAAAAGCTGACGCTCGAAGTCTGGACCAACGCCGCGATCACGCCGCAAGATTCGATCGGCCTGGCCGCGAAGCTCATCAAGGACCACATGAGCATCTTCATCAACTTCGAGGAGACGCCGGATCTGCCCGAAGAGGCGGTCGAGAATTACGCCGATCCGCGTCTCGAGTACCTCGACCGCTCGGTCGAGGAGCTCGAGCTTTCGGTGCGCTCCTACAACTGCTTGAAGAACGCGAACATTCAAAACCTGCGGGAGCTCGTGCAGAAGACCGAGTCCGAAATGCTGAAGACCAAGAATTTCGGGCGCAAATCGCTCAACGAGATCAAGGACATCCTGCACAAAATGGGCCTGAGCCTCGGAATGAAATTCGACGAGCACGGCCGCGTCATCTGGCCGCCGCTGCCGAGCCAGACCGCGCCTCCGCCCTCGGAAGGGGACATTTCGGCTGTTTAGGCCCCGGACCGGAACATGAGACACCTCATATCAGGATCGAAGCTCGGACGCCAGCCGGCCCATCGCCGTGCGACGCTCCGCAATCTGGTGACGAACCTCATCGAGAAGGAGCGCATCCAGACCACGCTCCTTCGAGCGAAGGCCACTCGCCCGCTTGCCGAACGCATGATCACGCTCGGCAAGCGCGACTCGCTGCATTCGCGGCGCCAGGCCGCCGCATTCCTGATGACTCCGGAAGCGACGAAGAAGCTGTTCGCCGATCTCGCGCCCCGCTTTGCCGACCGCCCGGGGGGCTACACGCGGATCATCCGCACGGGCTGGCGCATCGGCGACGGCGCCGAGTTGGCGATTCTCGAGTTCATCGGCTCGGAGCTGAAGAAAAAGGAAAAGAAGTCGAAGAAGGCCGCGGCAGAAGTTCCGGAAGAAGAAAAGGAAGCAGTAGCGAAGACCTAGCGCGGATTCCTGAATCGGCTCGATCGGCCCGCCCCGCAATCGCAGGGCGGGCTTTTGTTTTTCAGCCGGTTTTGTCCGTTTCCTCTTCCCGCCCGCCGCGGACGTGAAACCATAGCGCAGCGAGCGCCGCGACGGCCTGCGCGGTGATTCCTCCGGTCGTGTCGAGCAGTACGTCGGAAATCGCCGCTGTCCGCCCGGGCACGAACGATTGGTGAAACTCATCGAGCGCGGCGTATCCGGCCACCAGCAGGATGGCGACTGCGGCCCACACGAGCCGCGTCCCGTGGCGCCCTGCGCGAATTCCCCGCAGGATCAGCAGGCTCAAGATGAAATATTCGGTGAAATGAGCGCACTTGCGGATGACGTGGTGCATCAGAGCGAGTGTTTTCGGCGGCAAGCTCGGCAAGAGCCAGTGCAGCAGGGGAATGATGATCCGGCCCGTGTTCTCCGATGTGAACGCGCCCGTCGAGAAAAGCGAGATGACCACGGCCCAGGCCAGCGCCGGCCACCATCGCCCCAGCCAGCGCACCCTATTCCAACCGATAGTTCGGCGCTTCGCGCGTGATGATCACGTCGTGGACGTGGCTTTCGCGAAGCCCCGCAGACGAGATGCGGATGAACTTGCTCCGTTCCTGCAATTCCTTCAGATTCTGGACGCCGCAATACCCCATGCCGCTTCGCAGGCCGCCGACAAGTTGTTCGACGAGACCGGCGAGTGGTCCCTTGTAGGGAACCTGGCCTTCGATTCCTTCCGGGACGGACTTACCGCGCTCGGCGCCTTCCTGCGCGTAGCGGTCGGCTGAGCCGGCTTCCATCGCGCCGATCGACCCCATCCCGCGGTAGGACTTGAATGTGCGGCCCTGATAGAGAATCGTTTCGCCGGGCGATTCCTCGGTGCCGGCAAAGAGACTTCCGATCATCACCGCCGATGCGCCCGCGGCGATGGCCTTGGTGATGTCACCCGAGAACTTGATTCCGCCGTCAGCGATAATCGGCACCCCGCTGCCCTGCGCCGCGCGTGAACACTCGGCGATGGCCGTGATCTGTGGTACGCCCGCCCCGGTGACGACGCGCGTGGTGCAGATCGAGCCCGGCCCGATCCCGACCTTGAGCCCGTCGATACCGAGCGCGATCAGATCGCGCGTGGCTTCCGCCGTCGCGACGTTGCCCGCAACCAACTGCATCTCCGGCAGACGGTGCTTCACCGCCTTGATCGCGTCCATTACGCGCGTGGTATGCCCATGAGCCGTATCGATGGCGATGACGTCCACCTTCTCGCGCGCCATTTCCTCGGCGCGCTCGAGGAAATCGCCCGTCGCGCCGATCGCCGCTCCGACGCGCAGGCGGCCCTGTTCGTCCTTGGCCGCGTTCGGGAACTCCAACTTTTTCTGGATGTCTTTAACGGTGATGAGGCCCTTGAGGTTGAAATCCTTGTCGACGACGAGCAGCTTCTCGATGCGGTGGGTCTGCAGGATGCGCTCGGCTTCGTCGAGCGTGGTGCCGACGGGCACGGTGACCAGATTGTCCTTGGTCATGATGTTGCTGACGGCCTGGTCGAGGTTGCGCTCGAAACGCAGATCGCGGTTGGTCAGGATGCCGACGAGGCGCTGGCCGCGCGTGACCGGGAGTCCGGACACCTTGTACTTGTTCATGATGTCGAGCGCCTGGCGGACGGTGAGTTCGGGCGCAATCGTGACCGGGTCGACGATCATCCCGCTTTCCGAGCGCTTCACGCGATCCACTTCCTCGGCCTGGCGGTCGATGTTCATGTTGCGATGAACGAACCCGATGCCGCCCTGGCGCGCGATGGCGATGGCGAGGCGCGCGTCCGTAACGGTATCCATCGCGGCGGCCACGATCGGAATATTCAGCGTGATCCTGCGCGAAATAAACGTGCGCGTGTCCGCTTGCGCGGGCAACACCGAGGACTTGCCGGGCAGCAGGAGCACGTCGTCAAACGTCAGCCCCTCGGGAATCGTGCGGTCGACCATCCCCTCGCCCGCGATCTCTTCTTTGGTAGTTACAAAGAGGGCTTCTCTAGCCATGGGCTTTTCTCCCCCTAAACGCGAAAGCCCAGCGCGGCGCGCCGGGCTTGCAAAAGTTTCCTTTGTCGAGGAAGACTGTCATGAATCAATTCATTATTTTAGGCGGATCAGGACATGAATGCAAGACGGCGCGAGTACTGCCTTCATTTCGGGGGAACTGTCGTTCGGACAGTCTTCGAGGTTGTCTCTCTGGCGAAAAGTCGTCCACGGATGGAGAAATGACAGCAGGTGCATCGCAGTTAGCTTTGGCAGGTCGTTCTCCGAAATGTCCAGATTCGAATCATCTACTGGCCCGGCTTTTGTGCGGCGGCCGGGGACTCCGTAGCCACCACGACCATCTCGACGAAGGGATTCGCGTGCGCGTCGATCAGGTGGCCCCCCTGCGTGCTCCCGTCGGAAAAACTGACGACGGCGTGCGCGTGAACGTAGACTTTGCCGTTCTGGAGAGCAATGTTCCCGAGCAAGGATGCGAGTTCACACTTTCGATCGACGGCGATTGGTTTTACGCCGCCTTTCTCCGGATCGCCCCAGCCGAGCGTGGCGGCCGCGAGGCCGCCGATCCCACTGATGTAACCGGAGGTGATGTGGTTCTTCTCGGCGAACTCGGTCAAGCCGGACATCACCTCATCACCCTGGCCGAAAGTCACTTCGAACGTCCGCGAGGCGGCGGCCGGGACCTCGCGCCCTCTCATTTTGGGCGCCAATCCTCGGGCAGCGACGGGTCCGGGCCTGACGTAGCCGTTGGACAGTGGCTGCTGCTGCGCGCGGAGCGAAACCGCGGCGGCCAATGCCAATGCGGCGATGCAGAGAAGAGAAAATTGAACGCTGCGACGAGTGGTCGAATTCATGTCAAGCTCCTTAAACAAGATTCCTCTCGCGGAGAGATTGCTCGGCTGCGCCTTCAATTTCGGCGTTGATTTCTCCTCCGATCAGGAACGCCAGCCCGGTCACGTACAGCCACACCAAAAGTATCATCAGGGCGCCGAGCGAGCCGTAGGTTGCGCTGTAGGCGTTGAAGAAGCGCAGGTAGCTCCGAAACCCGACCGTGGCGGTCAGCCACAGGAACGCCCCAACCATCGAACCGGGAGTGATCCAATGCCACTGGCGCCGCTCGAGATCCGGGCCGAAGTAGTAGATCAGCGGATACGACAGAACCGCGAAGAAGACAGCAAGCGGCCACTGGAGCCCTTTCCACAGCGCGACGACCTCGGGCGTCAGACGAAGCTCCGCGCCCAGCCAATCCAAGGCGTGGCCACTCACCAGCACGAGAAACAGCGCCGCGAGAAGAAGAATCGCGATCGAAAGCGTGAGGACGAGCGCGATTGCGCGAACCTTGAGCCAGGAACGAGCCTCGCGGACGCGGTAGGCTAGATTCAGGGCCGAAATCATCGAATGGACGCCCCCGGAAGCAAACCAGAGGGCCAAAACGATGCCAAAAGTGAGCTTGCCTCCGCTGGCGTTCGCCGCGAGCTCCGTCGTCGTTTTGTTCAGGAGCGCAAACGCCGTCGGCGGAAGGAAATCCGCGAAGTAGGCGAGCAGATCGCCTTGAAGCTCGGAACTGCGCGAGGCGAACAGGCCAAACAGCGTTAGCATGAACACTATCAGCGGAAAGAGCGCGAACAGGAAATCGAAGGCCAGTTCGGAAGCACGGCCGAGAAGATCATCTTCCTGTATCCGGCGAAGGATGCTTTTGGTGAGCTGCCACGCGGTCACGCCTCCCAGTTTCCAGATCGACTCGAGTTGTTGCCCCGAAAAGGGTTTGGGACGTGCCATATGCGCAGATTCGGCGGAGTGCTCAGCGTGGATTCTAACGCAAAAGGAAGCGTATCGCCGACGGCGAGAAAGTTTGTAACTCCGGGGGATATCGCGTGATGATCCGGCGTGGTGTGATAGACGCTCGACGGTCCCAGGAATACTCGTAGGGGCGCGAACGATTCCGTTCGTGAAAAGCCGGAATCTGGACATCACCGACTACGTCGTTTCGCCGGCGCTGAACGGGCTGTTCTGCATAGTGGGGCAGGACGAGCGCAAGATTCGCAGAGACCCGCGGCACAGACCACGAGTTATTGAAAGAGGTATTCGGCGAATAGGGATTTCTGGAAGCTCGTGGAACGAGGGGAGGAGTCCGAGATTCCTCCCCTCGCCACGGGAAGTTCGCTCGCCTTACTGCAAAGGACTCAGGGTCGTAGGGCACAGCGCGTTCACAGCTGTCGCCAGAGCGCCTGTGGCATCGAACCGGATCACACCGGAAGCATCCGAGCAGAAGCTGCGCTGTCCGGTCGTACCGGTCGTCACTGGATTAGCAGTTACGACGTAGCCGTCGGAGTTGCCATACCCGCCGCTGCATGAGCTGGATGCGCTCGTGAGAGGTACAGAACCGGCTTGCAGCCCGAAGTAATAGCCGCTCTTGGTACCGCTGGTCAGCACCGTGTCGAGCAGCATCGCGTTCGTGCAGCTCGGGGTCGTGCCAACCGTTCCGATTGCCGTCAAGCTCGGCGGGAAGCCGTTGCCGTACGTCGAGTTGTACGTGATGGCGGCCGTGTTCATGGTGCGAATCGAGCCGACCGCCGAGGCTTCGTTCGCCGCCATGCGGGAACGAAGCAGGTTCGGAATAGCGATGGCGGCAATGATCAGAATGATCGCGACGACGATCAACAACTCAATCAATGAAAAGCCTTTCTCCTTGCCACGCATGTTTCTCTCCTTGTTTTAAATTGCCTCAGTGAGCATGCGCGAAGTCCCGGCTGGAGCGGCAGCTGCCTTGAGACCGGGCAAGCAGTGTGCCAGAAGGGCACACCGCGTTAACTGTGACGACACCCTTTACCAAAGTATGTTGTTTGATGGGCATACGACGATTCCCCGGCCGTTTCTCGAGGATCGAGTCGAACCGGCATGCCGCCACGCGGCCGAATGTGACATTCTTCGACAATGGGAAGTGACGCGGAGAGTTACGAAGATCGCATCGCCGTCTAAACGGGAGGTTGTCGCAGACATAAGGATTTCGTAAAGATTTTGCCGTTACTTAACTGATCCATCTATACCGAATCCACTGGCGGATGCGCGTGCTCAGTTGCACGAAATCAACGCAATGCCTACGATGGATCGTCGTGAAAGAGTTCACACCACACTGGGGATTGCGCAACGGGCACCTGATGACCATCGCCGCCAGCTTCTGGCGACGGCGATTTCCGAGCCTTCCCGCGAGCGCTCCGAGGTTGTTTCAGACCGAGCCGGGGACACAGTTGCGCGGCGACTGCCACTGGCAGGAGAATCCCCGCGAACATCCGACGCTCGTGCTGCTGCACGGCCTGGAAGGGTCGAGCGAATCGGCGTACATGTTGGGCACGGCGGAGAAGGCGTGGACAGCCGGCTTCAACGCGCTGCGGATGAACCAGAGGAATTGCGGCGGCACCGAAAACCTTACTCCGACGCTGTACCATTCTGGCCGCAGTGCCGATTTCCGCGCGGTGGTCCTCGAACTGATAGAGCGTGACGGGCTGCGGGAGATTTTCGCCGCGGGCTTCTCGATGGGAGGGAATCTGGTGCTGAAGATGGCCGGCGAATTCGGGGAGTCCGCGCCGCAGCAGGCTCGAGGGTTCGCGGCCGTCGCGCCGTGTTTCAATCTGGCGGCGTGCGCGGACGCGCTCGGCGAACCGCGGAATTTCATCTACAATCGGCACTTCGTCCGGCGATTGAAGAGCCGAATGCGTCGTAAGGCGCGGCTGTTCCCTAAAATCTACTCCGCGAATGGTCGGATGAAGGAGCTGAGCGGAATTCGGACGGTGCGCGATTTCGACGACGCGATCACTGCGCCTTTCTGCGGCTTCGCGAGTGCGGATGACTACTACGCGCGATCGAGCGCGATGCACGTCCTTGGCGCAATCAAGAGGCCTACGCTGATCCTGACGGCGCAGGATGATCCGTTCGTGCCGTTCTCAATCTTCGCCCATCGGGCGCTGCGCGAAAATCCCAACATCGCGCTTCTGGCGCCGCGATACGGCGGGCACTGTGCGCTTATCTCGCAAGAGGACGGAGAGGAGCGGTTCTGGGCGGAGGCGCGGATCGTGGAGTTTTGCAAACAACAATCGCAGCTCCTAAGAGGCGCGCACAGCAGTTAGGCGAGCTCTTAGATACCGGCGCGGACTGGTCCTCCTATTGGAGGCGTTTCACGGCTTCGAGGGCGAGTTCGTGCAGGCCGGCGCCGCCGTGCGCGACGTATTCGGCGATCTGTTTCCGCATGCGCGGTTCCCAGAATTTCTGGAAATGGTCCGTGACGCTGGCCACGGCTTCGTCTCTGGGGTAACTCGCGAAGAAAAGGGCGATCTGGTTCGCCATGTGGACCATGTTCTCGGCTTCCATGGCTCAGTCGTTGGCTGTGGATTCTTTTTCGATTCGCGTGGTCTGCTTGCGCGTCTCTAGGTAATGCTCCTGCCACTCGGAGATGTGCCTCGCGAGCTGCACCTGCACCGCCGTCACTTTGTACTCGGGGCAATTTGTCGCCCAATCGGAGAACTCGGTGGTGACGACGTTCGCGCCGGTCATGGCGTGATGGAACGTGGTGTAGACGACGCCCGGTTGCATGCGTTCGGAAATGCGCGCCGGCAGCGTGATGTCTCCCGAGCGGCTCGCGAGCGAAACCAGGTCGCCTTCCTTGATGCCGCGATTTTCGGCATCCGACGGATGAATCTCGAGCACGTCCATGTCGTGCCAGATATTGTTGTCCGTCCGGCGGGTCTGAGCGCCCACGTTGTATTGCGACAGGATGCGCCCGGTGGTCAGGATCAGCGGGAAACGGCCAGTGGTCCGCTCGTCGGTGGGCACGAATTCGGTAATCATGAAGCGGCCCTTGCCGCGGACGAATCCGCCGATGTGCATCACCGGCGTGCCTTCGGGAGCCTTGTCGTTGCAGGGCCACTGGATGCTGCCGAGGCGGTCGATTTTCTCAAAGCTGACACCGGCGAAGGTCGGCGTGAGACGCGCGATCTCATCCATGATTTCAGACGGATGGTTGTAATGCATCGGGTAGCCGAGCGCGTTGGAAAGCGCCACCGTGGCTTCCCAATCGGCCAGACCGGCCATGGGTTCGATCGCCTTGCGCACGCGGCTGATGCGCCGCTCCGCATTGGTGAACGTACCGTCCTTTTCCAGGAAAGACGCTCCGGGGAGAAACACGTGTGCGTAGCTCGCGGTTTCATTCAAAAACAGATCCTGGACGACGACGCACTCCATGGCGGCCAGACCACTTGAGATATGCTGGGTATTCGGGTCAGATTGAACGATATCTTCGCCCTGAATGTAGATGCCTTTGAACGTGCCGTCCACGGCTGCGTCAATCATGTTTGGAATGCGCAGGCCCGGCTCGGACTGCAGCGAGACATGCCACTCTTTTTCGAATGATTCGCGTACGGCGGTTTCCGAGACGTGGCGGTATCCGGGGTATTCGTGCGGGAACGAACCCATGTCGCAAGAGCCTTGCACGTTGTTCTGCCCGCGCAGCGGACTGATACCGACTCCCTTCTTTCCGATATTCCCGGTCGCCATGGCGAGATTGGCCATGCCCATCACCATCGTGGATCCCTGACTGTGCTCGGTGACGCCGAGACCGTAGTAGATTGCTCCGTTGCCGCCGGTGGCGTACAGACGCGCGGCGCCGCGGACGTCTGCGGCGGGCACGCCGGTGAATGCTTCCGTCGCTTCGGGCGAGTTGCGCTCTTCGGCCACGAATTTGCGCCACTGTTCCAACGCCGCCAGGTCGCAGCGCTCTTTGACGTATGGCTCATCGACGAGGCCTTCGGTGACCACGACGTGTGCGAGGGCGTTGATCATCGCCACGTTCGTGCCAGGCAGCAGAGGCAAGTGGTAGTCCGCCTGGACGTGCGGTGACTTGACGAGATCGATGCGTCGCGGATCGACGATGATGAGTCGGGCGCCCTCTCGCAGCCTGCGTTTCATTTGCGAGGCAAAGACCGGATGCGCGTCGGTGGGATTCGCGCCGATAATCATGATCACATCGGCCGTTTCCACGGAGTCAAAGTCCTGCGTTCCCGCCGACGTGCCGAACGTCGTCTTCAAGCCATAGCCGGTCGGCGAATGGCAGACGCGCGCGCACGTGTCGGTGTTGTTGTTGCCGAAGGCGGCGCGGACCATTTTTTGGACCAGGTAGGTTTCTTCGTTCGTGCAGCGCGAGGATGTAATCCCGCCGATCGAATCGCGCCCGTATTTGGCTTGAATCCGCTTGAATTCGCTGGCCGCGTGGCCAATGGCTTCATCCCAGCTCACTTCGCGCCACGGATCGGTGAACTTGGCGCGGATCATCGGCTTCGTGATGCGGTCTTTGTGCGTGGCATAGCCCCACGCGAAGCGGCCCTTCACGCAGGAGTGGCCGTGATTTGCCTTCCCGTCTTTGAAGGGCATCATGCGAACCACTTCATCGTTCTTGAGTTCGGCTTTGAACGAGCAGCCCACGCCGCAGTAAGCGCAGGTCGTGACCACGCTGCGATCCGGCTGCCCTTTGTGAATGACCGACTTTTCCAGAAGGCTATCCGTCGGACAGGCCTGCACACATGCGCCGCAGGATACGCACTCCGATTCGATGAAGGGTTTGTCGCCGGCCGAGACATGCGAAGCGAAGCCCCGGCCGTCGATGGTCAACGCGAAAGTGCCCTGCACCTCGTCGCACGCGCGGACGCAACGCGAGCAGACGATGCACTTTGCGGGGTCAAACGTGAAATACGGATTCGACTCGTCCTTTTCGGAATTCAGGTGATTTCGACCCGCGAGGCCATAGCGGACCTCCCCCAAGCCGACAGCCACGGCCATCTCTTGAAACTCCGAGTTCACGCCGGCGGAGCTGTTGAGCGCATCGGGCGGAAAATCGGAAGCGTAGAGCTCCATCACGCCCTTGCGCAGCTTGGAAAGCTTTGGCGAGTTCGTCCGCACCTTCATGCCGGTCTCGGCGGGAGTTGTGCAGGACGCGGGCGTGCCACGCCGTCCTTCGATTTCAACCAGGCAGAGACGGCAAGAGCCAAAAGGTTCCAGGTTATCGCTGGCGCAAAGCTTGGGTATCTGGACGCCCGCCTCGGCCGCCGCGCGCATGAGCGATGTGCCGGCCGGCACGGTGACCGGCTTCCCGTCGATCTCTAGCGTCACCGCCGTCTCGGAAGTCTTTTTCGGCGTCCCGTAATCGGTTTCTTGAATCAGCGCCATGATTGTGTCTCCTGAGCCTTGCTGGACCCGTTTGCCGGCGGGGGAGGCGCCGCCTTATGGAAATCTTCGGGAAAATGGCGAATCGCGCTCTGCACGGGGAAGGGTATGAGTCCGCCCAACGCGCATAGCGAGCCGTCCGTCAGCACTTCGCACAGATCGTCGAGCAATTCGAGATTCCGCATCCTATCCTGGTCGGCGATGATTCTGTCAATCACTTCGACGCCGCGTGTGGAACCGACGCGGCAGGGCGTGCATTTGCCGCAGCTTTCGACCGCGCAGAACTCCATCGCGAAGCGCGCCTGATGCGCGAGATCCACCGTGTCGTCGAACACCACGATTCCGCCATGACCGAGCATGCCCTTTCGCTCCGCGAACGCTTCGTAGTCGAGCGGCGTATCGAGCAGCGACTCCGGAAAGTAAGCGCCCAAGGGTCCGCCCACTTGCACGGCTCGCAAGGGGCGCCCGGAGGCCGTGCCGCCGCCGAAATCGTAAATTGCTTCGCGCAGGGTCAGGCCGAACGCCTTCTCGACCAAGCCGCCGCGCTTGATGTTCCCGGCAAGTTGGATCGTCAATGTGCCGCGAGATCTGCCCATGCCGAAGTTCTTATAATACGCGCCGCCTTTGTCGAGGATAATCGGGACGGTGGCGAGCGAGATCACGTTGTTGACGACGGTCGGCTTGCCGAATAAACCACGAATGGCGGGCAGCGGCGGCTTGAAGCGAATCTGTCCGCGCTTGCCTTCGAGGCTTTCGAGCAAAGAGGTTTCTTCGCCGCAGATGTACGCTCCGGCGCCAAGGCGCACGGCCAGATCGAATCTTTTCCCGCTGCCCAGCACGTTCGCGCCGAGATAGCCCTTATCGTAAGCGATCGCGATGGCGCGCTTCAGAGTGCGAAACGCGTGAGGATACTCGGAGCGAATGTAGATGTATCCGCTTGTCGCGTCGACGGCGATTCCCGCGATGGTCATGCCCTCTATCAGCACGAACGGATCGCCTTCCATGATCATGCGGTCGGCGTACGTGCCGCTGTCGCCCTCATCCGCGTTGCAAACGATGTATTTTTGATCCGCCGGCGCGTTCAGAACGGTGCGCCACTTGATTCCGGTGGGAAATCCCGCGCCGCCGCGCCCGCGTAGTCCGGAGTTTGTGACCTCTTCCACAATCGTCTCGCGCGTGAGCATGAGCGCCCGTTCGAGCCCGCAGTAACCGCCGTGGCTCACGTAGTCGGAAAGTGAAAGAGGATCGATAACGCCGCAACGGGCGAAGGTCAGCCGCTCCTGCTGCTTGAGATACGGAATTTCTTCGGTAAGGCCGAGATGAAGCTTGTGAGGTTTGCCTTCCAGGAATCCAGCATCGAACAGACCGGACACCGCGTCCACCGACACCGGCCCATACGCGACGCGGCCGCTAGGCGTTTCGACCTCGACGAGCGGCTCGAGCCAAAACATTCCGCGCGAACCGTTGCGAACCAAGGTAACGCTCAGCCTGCGCGACGCGATCTGTTCCGCGATCGCTTTGGCGACGGCATCGGCGCCGACCGAAACGGCCGCGGCGTCGCGCGGAACGTAGACCTTGACGCTCACGCGTGCCTCTGGGCGCTATCGATCAGAAAGTCGGCGACTTCGCGTGACACTCGGCCGTAGAGCTTGCCGTCGAGCATGACCGCGGGAGAGAGAGCGCAGTTGCCAAGGCAGTAGACGGCATCCACGGTGAAGCTGCCGTCTCCGGTCGTCTCACCGAGATGAACTCCGAGCCGATTTTCAACATGCCGGATCGTGCTTTCACAGCCCATCGACTGGCAAGCTTCGGCGCGACACATCTTCAGGACGTGCTTTCCGGGAGGGCTGTGGCGAAAATCGTGATAGAAACTGATCACGCCGTACACTTCGGCGTGCGAAAGATTGAGCGCTTGGGCGATGAGCGGAACAGCGGCTTTGTCGACGTACCCGAACTCGTCTTGCAGGGCGTGAAGAATCGGCAGGAGAGCTCCGGGCAGCTGCTCCAATTCCCGTATGCGGGAGGATGCCCGATCGGCGTCCCAGCTCTGCTGCTTGCTCATGCGCTTCGGCCTCTAACTTCGTATGAATCAGATACATCCGACTCGAGCATGGCTCGGATTTTCATCTCAACAAGGTATTCTAACATACACGTCCGGCGCGGGTCCGCAGATTTTGTGCACGCGGAACAGTGAATTCGCGTGCTCGAAAGCAGTTCGGGTGCCAGCGCGGTCGTGCTCACGGTAAGGGTGCGCGCTGACACCAGAATCGAAGATAGGGACACTGATGCCAACGGCGCCATTGCCTCCTAGGTGACTCCGGTGATTTCCAGCGAATTTTGAGTGGACAGGCCGGGCCGTTCTCGTTCAAATTAGGGGCGTAGGCAAAGGCGGTCGGACGCCTGAGGGGGTCATAGGCGATGAAACATGTTGTGTTTGTATTCGGGTCGATCCTTCTTCTCGCGGCAAGCGCCGGAGCACAGGCTGATTCGGGGAGTTCTCTCCAAGCAACAACGCCCGCTCCGGAATCGACATTTACCGCCCCGGCAACGGGCGCAACCTATGCATTTGCTCCTGCGACCGCCTCTCCATTTGGCGGCGCATTCAGTGCCTCCGCCGCGCCGGCCGCAAGCTCGGCGGCCTCAAGCGACTCGGCAGCCCAGGGGCCGGTCGTCCAAAGCGTGTTCCAGACCTACAACTGGCAGGCGTACTTCGGCTACACGTTTTTCCGCTTTAATATCGTGCCGAAGTTCACCGACAACATGAACGGCCTGAACCTCGGCCTCGTCTACTATCCCGGCGGAAAATGGTTCGCCGCGGACGGTGAGTTCATGGGCGCGTGGGGCCGGTCGATAGGGCCCAATAACACGAGGTTCGTGGCGGGGATGGGAGGCGGGCGAGTCCGGTGGTCGGCTCCGCACAATCTCCAGGTGTGGGGACACGGCCTCGTGGGAATATCGAATCTTCTCCCGCAGACCGCGCTCGGCAAGCAGTCGGCGTTCCTCTATGAACTAGGCGCCGGCGTCGATCTCAATGTCCTCAACAGCCATTGGGCGATACGCGTGGCGGGCGACATGGTCGGAACGCACTACTTCAACACGTACCAATACAGCCCCAAGATTTCGGGCGGCATCGTCTTCCGATACTGAGGCGAGGCGGCCCTGCGTTCGTTTCCGGGACGCTCAAATCCCCGTGTGCTCGGCGGCGAATGCCGCATCACGAGCGTTCGATTCGGGCCATTGCCCGCGCGAAAAGTGTGCGGGCCTCTGCGAGCCCCAGGATCCAAGTCCCCGCAAAATAGACGACCCCGTAAGGCACAAGAACCAAAACACCGACGAGAATTGGCGAGCGGTGAGAGCCGAAATGGTGAACGAAGGAATAGCGCACGCCTAAGCTCACCGCCGCGGCCACGATCGCCGCGGTCCAGAGTTTCGCGAGATAGTCGCGCGGAAGCCCCGTGGGTCCGATCCGGCGATTGAGCGTGCGCCTCAGAAGCGTGAACTCAATCCACGAAGCGACTCCGGCGGAGATCGTGAGGCCTGCGACACCCCAGCGCGGCTCAATCCCGAGCAGGCGCGGCAAGGGGAGCGCGCAGAGATAACCGAGAACGGTGGTCAAAACCACGCGCACGATTGCGAAGCGCAGGGGTGTGCGCGTGTCGCGCAGGGCGTAGTATGTGGATGAGTAGAGGCGGCCGAGCGTGGAAGCGAGCAACCCGACGGTCGAGCCCGCAAGAATTCCCCAGACGTAAATCACGTCGAGCTGCGTGAACTGCCCCGTGCGGTAAATCGCTCCCACGATCACATCACCCAGCGCCAGAAATGCGGCGACCGACGGCACGACGAAAAAGGCGATCTGGCGCAAGCCTGCGTCAAGACGAACGCGGAGCGTCCCGGCGACTTCCTCTTCGTTGCCGGTCGCGCTGGACATCTGAGGCAACTCGGCGGCGGAGACCGACATGCCGAAGAGACTGACGGGCAGCAGGTAAAGCGTCTGAGCGTTCGCAAGGGCGGCGACGGCGCCAGTCGGCAGAAGGCTCGCGAGCAGCGCGTCCACGTAGCCGCTAATCTGTACGACGCCGCGGCTGACGAACACCGGAAAGAAATTCATTATGACCGTCTTGACGTTTACCGCCTGAAAGTGCAACGAAAGACGAAGGCCGCCGAGCACCCGCAGAACCACAGGAAGCTGTACTCCCACCTGAAGCGCGCTGCCGGCCACCGAACCCCAGGCAAGAATCACGGCGAGCGGATACTGCGCGTAACGGCCGCCCCATCCCCACATGGTGGCGATCATCGCCGCATTCCAGATCACGGGCGCGCTATAGGAAAGGAAGAAGCGGCGGTGGCTGTTCAGAATCCCAAGGCACCAGGCCGAAATAACCAGCAGTCCGACGCCGGGGAAGAGAATGCGCACGATGCGAATCGTCAGGGCGCGCTTTTCGCCGTGAAAGCCGGGCGCGATCGCGTCGATCAGGTACGGCGTGGCGAGGACGCCGAGCAGCACCAGCACGGAAGTCGTCAACGCGAGAATTGCCGCCACCGCGCCCGCGGTGCGCCGCGCCTCTTCGTCGTCCTCGCGGGCGAGCAGGTTGGCGTATACGGGAATAAAAGAGGCGGACAGCACGCCCTCGCCGAACAGATTCTGGAGAACATTGGGAATGCGGAGCGCGGCCTTGAAAGCGTCCGCCGCGTCGGAAAGGCCGAAGTAGTGCGCGAAGACGCGGTCGCGAATCAGTCCGGAGACGCGGCTCAGAAAGATCCCCGCGCCCACCAGAAACGCAAAGCGCTTCGATCCAGCCTGGCGGGAGTCGTTCATCCCCGGATTGGTCGCGAGCGAAATCGAGCGGGTTTGTGCATGAGTGTGAAGAAACTCATTACAAGAGTTACCCGCGGAGATGTCAACTTCGATTCTGCGTGCTGTGCGTTGTTGATAGCTTTACGGAGATGATTCGAGGACGGGGTGCAGCGTGAGTTGGCTGTCCTTCAAAACTTCGAGGTCGCGTTCCCACCCTTGCTTGCCCCGGGATTTCACTTCGATGCGATGGGTGCCGCTGGGAAGCTGGATCGTCGAAGGGGTCTGGCCCACGAATTTCCCGTCGACGTAGATTTCCGCGCCGGGCGGGTCCGAGGCAATGGTCACGCTGCCGGCCGGGGAATTCGCGTCGCGCTCATCCGATCGAAGCGCCGAGCCGGAAACCGGACGCAACGGACCATCTTTTCCGATTGTCTCAACCGGGCCGCGCGCGCCATACGAAACCGGATCGAGCTTCACGTCAACATGGCTCGATTTCAGGAGAAAGTAGTTTCCGCGATGGCGCCCTGTGATGGCGACCCAGTCGAACGGTCCATTCGTGAGTGTGATCTGCTGCGTGATGTAGCCGTCTTTCGCGACGCGGAGAGTCATCGAGTGTTCGAGCCGCGAGCCGAACGCCGTATGAGTCTTGTGGAAGTAGCCGCCGGGGAAGTCGGTCTTATATGGTGTTGTGCCCGCAACCAGCCCGTCGATTTCGACAGTAGCGCCGGGGGGCGAACTGGTGATGGTCAGAGTTTCGGCACGCGTTCGCGGAGCGAGCAGCGAAAGCGCCAGCAGCGCGAGCGATGCAAATAGACAGTGTCGCCTCGATGGCTGCATCGGAGCCCTCCGAGGAATTAGATTTAGCTGAGGACGATCTCACCAGTGGGCGCCGAGTGTCAATATCGGAAACTACGTAGGGGCGTGGCACTGTGCGAAGCCGTTTGTATACAGGTGCTTACGGACGAGCGAGCCTTGTCACTGGGCCTGGCGGCGGAAGATCTCGCCGAGATAATCCGGGCGGCTGGTGTCGCGCTCGATATGCGGATAGCGCAGGCCCCCATGATAGTCGACTAGGTGCGTTTCGACCTCGGAGCCGTTGGCGACGATCAGCCGAATCGGCTCTTTCGTGGTCTTGGCTGCATCGATCGCGTCCTTCAGCATTTCCGGCGAATACTGCTGCCCGTTTACCGCGGTGATCTTCATTCCCGGTGCCATCCCGGCTTTGTAAGACGGACCGCCGTAGGTCACGTCGGCAACCAACCCGTCTTCGAGAAGCCACAAGCCGAGCGAAAAGGTGAGAGTCGAGCGTTTCCTGACGATGTCCCTGGTCTCTTGGATCTCGTTCGGCTCATCGCTGTAGACGATCTTCCATCCGCTGTTTTCGACGGCCTCGCTGGGCGTGTCGGGCGCGGTGGAATCGAGGCGCGTGCGCAGGAATCCGGCCCAATCGTATGGAGCGAGGCCGTTGAGCGTCGCAACAATATCGTCGAACGTATAGGTTTTCAGCGCCGGCTCGCCGCCGGGCCCGCCGTAAAAGATCCGGCAGAAATCGTTCATGGATTTCTGGTCGTTGGTCAGGCGGCGCAGCGTCGTATCCACGTCGAGCCAGAGAAGCTCGCCCTCCTCGTAGAAATCCACGTCGCGGCGCCAGTTGCGCCAGTCCGCGTCGGCGTTGTACAGGAACACGGCGGAATCGGCCGTGTCCTGGAGCGGACGCCACGTGCGGCCCGGGTAGCTTCCCCATTCGGCGGCGACGCGAGCCAGGTCTTCGCGCGACTGCTGGATGTTGCGGAGTCCGCTGCGCGCCGTCAGCACCTCGCCGAGGTATTCCGTGAGGCCCTCGTAGACCCACAGCAGATCGTCCTTCATGGGCTGGTGGTAATCCGGGGTGGCAAGATCAGCGGGACGGCGATACTTGCCGTTCCAGGAATGGACAAACTCGTGGGGAAGCAGATCTGCGAAAACGATACGCTCCCGCTCGTCGATCAGGCTGCGCTCATCGTCGCGATCGTCGCTCGATTCGTGGTGCTCGAGGCCGAAGTGAGCGACGTCGTCGCTCAGCGTGAGCAGGAAGTGGTAATCGCGATAATGCCGAACGCCGAAGAGCGCGCCTGTCTCGGCCACCAGCCTGCGAAAATGCATTTCCGTTTCCGGCGTCATCGCCAGCGCCGCCGCGCTATCGGCGGCAATATCGATTTCGTGCGAGGGAGTCTCGCCGGGAGTGAGCTGCACCACGCGGAAATAGCGCCCCGCGAGAACGGGCGAGTCAACCAGGGTATCGAGCGAGACGGGCGCGAAATCGACGGTATCGCCATTCTGCTTCGCGCCGGGAAGGGCCGTCGCGAACTGCCATCCGGGCGGCAGGCGAAGGCTCGGCACAAACGTCAATTCGCTCACCGGATAGCCCTGCGGATAGAGCACCACTTGATTCCAGCTCAGCATATTCAGAAAGGCGGTCGCGGAAGCTCCCGCCGAATATCCGGTCGCGGGCGCCGAAAGCAGAAAATCGAGATCGATGTCGAGTGAGCTTGCGCCTTGCGGGATGTTCAGATGGAACGCGAACATATCGACGAGATCGCGCCGCCAGGGGAGCGTCTTTCCGCCTGCCGCGAATTTCAATCCCGCCACGTTGATGATCGGGCCGTCCGGCATGTGCTCTCCGGGAATCCATTCCGGGTAGCACAGCACGAGCGGCCCGGGTCGCACCGGCATCTGCAAGTGGGCATGCAGAATCTTTTGTGGAGCGTGTGACGTGTCAACTTCGAGACGAATGGGGCCGGGCGGCATCTGACCGAGAAGGGGCGCGGCGACTGCGAAAACCAGACCTGCAAGCGGAATCGGCAGCAAAGCGGTCTTGCGCAATAGTCGCGTCATCATTCCCTTTCCGTCGCAACCCAATGCTAGCTGGAAGGAAGCCGGGTGCAAGGGAAAAAATCCTGCGATCGTCTCTAGAAATTGCATGGCGCGAAAAGATGAACATGCCTTGACAGCAGCCTTCCGCTCGTATTAGCTAACACCGTTCGAAATGGGGAGGCGTGGGAATGTCCGCAAACCGCAGGCGGAGGATCGCCGCTTTGATTTTTGTGCTGGGAGTTTTCGGGGCGTCTTCGCCCGTCGCCGCTCAATTCGGACCGCCGACATCTCCTCCTCACTCGCCGCATCCGAGACCCACGCCGGAAAGCCTCGCGCAAGGTAAGACGTTGTTTGAAGGAACCTGCGCCGTCTGCCACGGCATCGACGGGAGCGGCGCAAACGGTCCCAACATCCGCGAAGCCGCGACGAATCTTGGCCCGGAGGGTCTCTACAACACGATCTACAGCGGAATTTTCGGATCGGGAATGCCGGCGTTCTCTCAGCTCGGCGAAGAGAAGATCTGGCTGCTGGTGAACTACGTCAGTTCGTTCGGCCACGAAGGCGGGGGAATGGCCTCGGGCGATCCGAAAAAAGGCGAAGAGGTCTATGACGCGAGCGGCTGCTCCACGTGCCATATCGTGGCGGGTAAGGGCGGCGATCTCGGACCCGACCTGACCAAAATCGGCTCCCAGCGCACCGCCGACTTTCTTCACGACGTGCTCCTCGACCCTGGCGCCCATCTGCCCGCCACGGATACCGCGCTCCAGGAGAGGGCGTCGTATCCCGCTTACGTGATGTATCGCGCGGTGACGGGAAGCGGCAAGGTCGTGGAAGGCATGCGCGTGGATGAAGATTCGTTCACGATTCAGTTGAAGGATGCCAACGGCCAGCTCCACTCGCTGCGAAAGCTCAGCCTGCAAAAGCTCGAAGCGGAGCCGGGCAAGAGCTTCATGCCCAGCTACAAGGGCAAACTTTCCGAGGCGCAGTTGAACGACCTGGTGGCCTACATCTCCAGCCTGGGAGGCGCGCAGTGAGAACGACGAAATACATTTTTTGCGGATTTGTTCTGGTCGCTCTCCTGCTGGGAAGCCGCCTCACGTCCTGGGCTCAGAACGTGACGTACGACGAGATTCTGCACGCCGCGAGCCATCCGGAGGACTGGCTGACCTACGGCGGCAACTACGCTTCCCAGCGTTTCTCCGAGCTGAAGCAAGTCAACACTGAGAACGTCGCCTCCCTGAAGATGCAATGGGTTTATCAGCTTCGCCGGCAGGGGATCTTCGAGTCGTCGCCGATCGTCGTGGACGGCATGATGTACGTCACCGAGCCGCCAACCACGGTGACCGCCCTCGACGTGCGCACCGGCAAGCCCGTGTGGAGATGGACGGCGGATCTCCCCAAGAATCTGCTGACCATCGGCCTGTTCCCGACCAACCGCGGAGTGGCGATACTCGGCGACACCGTGTACGTGGCGACGATCGACGCGCACCTCGTGGCGCTCGACGCGAAGACGGGCGGTATGCGCTGGAGCGTAGAAATTGGAAACAACAAAGAGGCAGTCGCCATCACGCAGGCTCCCCTCGCGATCGACGGGAAGATCGTGGTCGGCATGGGCGGCGGCGAGGGCGGCCTTCGCGGCTACATCGATGCTTACGATGCCAAGGACGGTAAGCGGCTCTGGCGGCTCTATACCATTCCGACCGCGGGCGAGCCCGGCGTCGAGACCTGGGAAGGCGACAGCTACAAATACGGCGGCGCGACCACCTGGAACACGGGCGCGTACGATCCGGAAACGAACACGCTCTTCTGGGGCACCGGCAATCCCGCTCCGGATTGGAACGGCGACATGCGCAAGGGAGACAACCTCTACTCGTGCTCTCTCCTGGCCATCGATGCCGACACCGGAAAGATGAAGTGGTATTTCCAGTTTTCGCCGCACGAGACGCACGACTGGGACGCGTCGGAACCGCCGATTCTGTTCGACGCGACGATCGACGGCAAGCCGCGCAAGATCGTGGCCCAAGCCAACCGCAACACTTTTTACTACGTGATTGACCGGATTACCGGTCAGTTCATCACCGGCAGGGCTTACGCAAAGGAGACCTGGGCAAAGGGACTGGACGCAAAAGGCCGGCCGATCGAGGTGCCGGACACCGAGCCGAGTTCCAAAGGAACGCTGGTCTACCCCAGCATCACCGGGTCGGTCAATTGGACGAGTTCGTCCTACAGCCCGCTGACGCAGCTCGTCTACGTCGATACGCGCGAGCAGGGCGCCTACTATTTTAAGGGTCATCCGCAAATGGATCCCGCGAATCCGTTGGACATCGGCGGAGGCGGCGGACAGAAGCTGGTCAGTGGAGATCAAGCCTACAGCGCGATCCGTGCCCTCGAAAGCACCACCGGAAAGATCAAGTGGGAATTTAAGATGGTCGGAGATTCCTGGACCGGCACGCTCGCGACCGCCGGCAACCTGGTGTTTTGCGCGGATGCCGGAGGCAATTTCTTTGCGCTGAACGCGGAGAGCGGCAAGGCCTTGTGGAATGTTCAGCTCGGGAATTCGGTGCGGGCCAATCCGATCACCTATTCGGTGGACGGCAAGCAATACGTCGAAGCGGCGGCGGGCAATTCGATCTTCATATTCAGCCTGCCGTAGGTAGCGCCGTCGGCAGTACGGCGGAAGGAGCGCGAATGAAACTGCTCGATTGGGCCAGCAAGTTTTCGCGGCGCGGTTTTCTCGCCGGCGGCGCCGCGACGATTGCCGCCGTCGCGGTTACCGGGCCGGCCGTTCTGTCCGACCCCAAAGCCGCGTCGGCTGCGCAGCCTCAAGGCCTCCAACCCGAACAAAACCGTGTACTCCTGAAATTCGTGCGCGACCTTTTTCCCCATGATCGGCTGGCGGATTCGTTTTACGCCAAGGCCATCGCCCCGCTCGAGGACGAAGCGGCGAAAGATTCGTCCACGAGGAAACTGCTCGCCGATGGCGTCGGCCAGCTCAACAGGCTTGCGATGGCGGCCGGCGGCAGCGGATACGCGGATCTTGCGGACGAGAAAGCGCGCGTTGCCGTCATCAAGCAGATCGAGAACGGTGCATTTTTCTCGAAGGTTTATGGCACCACCGTCGTCACGCTCTACAACCAGCCGGAGGTTTGGCCGCTCTTCGGCTATGAAGGCCCGTCATCGGACAAAGGCGGCTACCTGCACCGCGGCTTCAACGACATCGACTGGCTGTGAGGACGCCAATGCCCGCGAAATTCGATCTCAATGATTCGAGCGTGGTCGTGATCGTCGGTTCCGGCGCCGGCGGCGGTGTGCTGGCAAACGAGCTCGCGAAAAAGGGAATCTCCGTCGTCGTTCTCGAAGCCGGAAAGCGCGTCGAGATCACCGATTTTCGCAACGACGAAGTCGCGATGTTCAGCCTGTTTACCTGGCTCGATCCGCGCACCACCTCCGGCTCATGGTCCGTGGCGAAGAGCTCCCCGGATTTACCGATCTGGACCTGCAAGCTCGTCGGCGGGACAACCGTGCATTGGGGTGCTTGCGCGTTGCGCTTCCAGGAGCACGAATTCAAGACGAAAACGCGCTACGGCGACGTTGCGGGCGCGAACCTGCTCGACTGGCCCATCGACCTGAACGAACTCGATCCTTATTACGATCGCGCGGAACTCCGGATGGGCGTCACCGGGACGCACGGAATTCCGCGCCTGCCGGCCAGCAATCACGGCAAGGTGCTTTTCGCCGGCGCCAAGAAAGTCGGCTACACGAAGTTTCAGACCACCAACATGGCCATCAACCCCGTGCCCCGCGATGGGCGCGCCTCGTGCCAGCAGACCGGCTTCTGCGTTCAGGGCTGCACGTTCGGCGCGAAGTGGTCCACGCTCTACATCGATATTCCGCAGGCGGAGGCCACCGGAAAAGCCGAAGTCCGGTCGGAGTCGCAGGCGCTGCGCATCGAGCACGACGCCACGGGGAAAGTAAGTGCCGTCGTCTATGCCGATGCTTCGGGCGCACTGCAACGGCAGAAGGCGCGCGCAGTTGCCGTGGCGGCGAATTCGATCGAAAGCCCGCGGCTCTTGCTCAACTCATCCTCGAGCATGTTCCCGCAAGGGTTGGCCAACTCCTCGGGACAGGTCGGGAAGAACTACATGCGCCACACGACCGGCACCGTGTTCGCGGTCTTTGACAAGCCCGTTCACATGTACCGCGGAACCGCGCAGTCCGGAATCGTGATGGATGAGGCGCGGCTCGACCCGACGCGCGGTTTCGTCGGTGGCTATCAGTTCGAGCTGCTCCCGCAGGGCTTGCCCAGCTTCGCGCAAAACCTCCCCGGCGGCTGGGGCCGCGAACGCGCGTGGGTCATCGACAACTATGCGAACATCGCGGGCTTGTGGATCATCGGCGAGGATCTGCCGCGTGAGACCAACCGGATCACGCTCCACCCGGACAAGAAAGACAAGTTCGGCATGCCGATCCCGAATATCCACTGCGACGAGCACCCGAATGACGTTGCGTTGCGCAACCACGGCTACAAACAGGCGGACGCCTTGTACACGTCGATCGGGGCAAAGAAGACGATTCACGTCCCGCCATATCCTTCGACGCATAACATGGGCACGAACCGCATGTCGGAGAAGCCGCGGGACGGCGTCGTGAACCGCTTCGGTCAGGCGCACGACGTCAAGAACCTGTTCGTATCGGACGGGAGCCAGTTCGCGTCGAGCGGCGGCGAGAATCCCACGCTGACGATCGTCGCGCTCGTCCTCCGCCAGGCCGAATACATCGCGGATCAAATGAACAAGGGTGCGATCTGAACGGGAAGACTTTGAGCTGGCGGGTCTGGGTGCTACTTCTTCAAGAGGCCGTGGCCGCTTTTGCCTTTTCACCGCGCAACGCCGGATCGAAGCACTTTCGGCAGCGCGCCTCATACATGCCGCCCGCGCCGACAACGATCAATTCGTCGGACTTGAATAGCCGCTGCGTGTGAACCGCCGGGTTTCCGCACCGGACGCAAATCGCCAGAAGCTTCGTGATCTCCTCAGCCACTACCAGAAGCTGGGGCATGGGTTCGAAAGGGCGTCCCATGAAATCGGTGTCGAGGCCCGCAACAATCACGCGCTTGCCTGAATCAGCCAGCGTCGTGCAAGCTTCGACGAGTCTCTCGCCCAGGAACTGCGCTTCGTCGATGCCCACCACCTGCGTGGACTCTCCCACGCGGAGCAGGAGTTGATCCGCGTTCTCTATCTGTTCGGATGCGATTTCAAGCCCGGAGTGAGAGACAATTCCCGTGGTCGAGTAGCGCCGATCGATTGCGGGCTTGAAGATCTGCACGCTCTGACGCGCGATCTCCGCGCGCCGGAGGCGGCGGATCAGTTCCTCGCTCTTTCCCGAAAACATCGGACCGACCACCACTTCGATCCAGCCCATGTTGCCCTTCACGATGTCCATGATTTCTAAGGCTAACACAATCTCCTGTGGAAAAATTGGAGTATGATCGGCGCCGCACGCGGTACTTTGCCGAGTCGACCAATCATGCGCAAGCTACAACTCTCCATCGCATGTTCGAACTCCGACCGCACGCGCGCCCTGCTCGAAGGCCGCATCCCAGTTGACGGAATCGAGCTGACCTGCCTGGACCTGCCCATCGAAGAGACCTTCTTTCGCATGTTGCGCAACTACGAGTTCGATGTGGCCGAGATGTCGCTGTCGTCCTACGTGCTGTCGCTCTTCGCCGAAAAACCCCGGTTGATTGCGATTCCGGTCTTTCCGTCGCGGTTCTTCCGGCACTCCTGCATTTTCATCAACCGTGAAAGCGGAATTCGCGAGCCGAAAAATCTGATCGGAAAGCGCGTGGGAACGCCGGAATACCAGATGACGGCGGGCGTCTGGATCCGCGGCATCCTGAGCGACGAGTACAAGGTTCCGGTGTCGAGCGTCACCTACTTTCGCGGCGGAGAAGAAGAGCCGGGACGCCCGGAAAAGCTTCGCCTGTCTCTGCCGCCCGAAATCCGGCTCGAATCGATTCCGCCGAAGAAAACCCTGTCGGCGATGCTCGACGCGGGCGAAATCGACGCCCTCTATACGGCTCGCATGCCGTCCTCGTTCGTGCGCGGCTCGGGCAACGTTCGCCGGCTGTTCGAGAACTATCAGGCGGTCGAGCGGGACTACTATTCGAAGACCAAGATTTTCCCGATCATGCACACGGTGGTGATTCGCCGCGACGTCTACGAAAAATCGCCGTGGATCGCGCAGTCGCTCTACAAGGCCTTCGCGCGGGCTCAGCAGGAGGCCTATAAAGAGCTGTATGAAACCGGCGCTCTCAATTTCATGCTTCCGTGGCTCGTGCAGCATGTGGAGGAAACGCGCGCGTTGATGGGGACGGATTTCTGGCCCTACGGTCTGGCACCGAACGCGCACACGCTCGCAACTTTTCTTCGTTACTCGTTCGACCAGGGTCTCGCGAAGCGCCTACTAAAAGCGGAAGAGCTTTTTGCGCCGGAGACCCTGGAGTCGTTCAAAGTCTGACCGCGGCGGCGCGGACAAACAGCCACAGTAACCGTGAGCGTCTGCGCTAACTGGCTCTCCGGCGGTGTGTTGGCGAATTGCGCCTACAGGAGTGCGGAGGCGAATCTACAGGGGTCGCCATATGGAACCGGTCCAGCAAACGGGCAACCATAGCGAGTAGCTAAGTTAACGGATCGAACAAAGGTTCGCCACCCCTACGAAACAAAAGGGGCAATCACGCGCGGGTCGGAAGGCCGGCGCGAAAGGACTCCGATGAGTACAACAAGAATTAGCAGAGTGGTGATTGGATCTCTTTCATTTGCGCTCTTGATCGCGGCGATGTTGACGCTCAGCCCCGCCGGCCCTCGCGCAGGTCGCCGTGGGGGTATCCGTGGCGTTCGGGCCGCCGGATCTTCCCGTGTACGACCAGCCGGTTTGCCCCGGAGACGACTACATCTGGGTGCCGGGCTACTGGTCCTGGGATGGCGACGACTACTATTGGGTCCCCGGCACGTGGGTACTGGCGCCGGAGCCCGGCCTGCTTTGGACTCCGGGATATTGGGGCTGGGGCGGGAGCGGTTTCATCTTCACCGCCGGCTACTGGGGGCCGGTAGTCGGCTTCTACGGTGGAATTAATTACGGCTTCGGATACTTCGGCACTGGCTATGAAGGGGGCCGTTGGCAGGGCGGACACTTTTTTTACAACCGCACGGTGAACAATGTGAACGTCACCGTAATTCATAATACCTACAACACCAGAATTGAGAACGTGACCGTGAATCGCGTCAGCTACAACGGCGGCAACGGCGGGATCGCCGCACGCGCGACTGCGGAACAGGAGGCAGCCGAACGCGAGAAGCGCAGCGGAGCCATCGCTGCTCAGACCCAGAACGCCGAAGCGGCGCGTGGGAATCAGCAGTTTCGCGCGTCGGTCAATCACGGCAAGCCCCCGGTCGCCGCGACAGCCAGACCGGGTGAGTTCAGCGGCGGTGGAGTTGTTGCAGCCCGGGAGGGCGGCACGGTACACACGGCACCGGCCTCTGGGAACCGCCCGGAGAACAACGCCAACCCCGGGAACAAAAATAACGGGAACGCGGCGTCTCGTCCCAACCCGATTCACCCCAACGACTATCCCGCAGCGGAGCGCCCTGCAGCTCCAAATACCGGGAACCCGAAGCTGGACCAAAAATACCAGCAACAGCAGGACAAATTGTTCAATCAGCAACAGAAGCAGCGGCAGCAACTCCAGCAGAAACAGGACCAGGAACACCAAAAAATGGCTCAGCAGCACGCCAACGATGCCAAGCAGCAGCAAGTGGAACAGCGGCACCAGCAGCAGACGCAGCAGCTAATGCAAAAACATGCTCAGCAAACGCAGAGTCTGCAGCAGCGGCAACAACCGGCGCACGCCGCTCCGCCACCCCGCGCTCCGGAACCGGAGAAGCACTAGGTCTGTGCCCGGGCGAGCGTGCGGGCTAGCGCTCGCACGCTCGTGGTCGGGCAATCGCTCGACGGTTCTTCGCTGGAAAGCGGAACCCATGTACGCCGCCGGCTGGCTCGCGGCTGCTACCGTCGTCTATTCCACGCGCTGGTGGCGCGGCGACGCCCAGAAACTGCAGTAACGGTGTCTTGCGCTCAGAACCACACTTAGACCGAAGGGTGCCCTGGATTTCCTAACCTTTTGTGTCCTTGGCTCGGGGGTGTTCAGCGCAAACATGGGCTGCAAAATCTCTATCGCGCCACTGCTCGTAGTTCCGCTTCATCTCGTCGAGCGATTTGCCGGTGGGTGATCCCGAGGGATTGAACACCCATGCGCATTCGGAGCAACCCCAGCCCCAAAACCGCTGTTTTTTCATCGATACCAGTTTGCGGGGCATGGTCTCCGTAGCGCTCCTCGCGATGGGGTGCGGTTATGCTCTTCTGAAAGACAGGTCGCCACTCTTTGAACGGACATCAGCATCGAACTGAACGCAATAAGTTCTGAAGATTACCGATGGAGAAGGGCTGCTGTCTGTGGGGTATCCAACGCCGGCACGGATTGCTATCTCAATCCGAGGTCATCCTCGAACTGTCGAATGACGCCGTAGCACTCACACGCGGATCTCTCGAGTTTCCTGCGGTTCACAATCTTCACCGCACCTGGCACGTATCCTATGATTCCCTTTTTTTGCAGCACGGACGCTGCCAAGCTCACGGTGGATCGGTCGGTACCCATCATGGTCGCAATGAAATCGTGGGTGATCGGAAGCACTCCGGAGCCCACCCTGTCCTGAGTCATCAGCAGCCACCTCGAGAGACGCTGCTGTATATTGTGCAGCCGGTTGCACGCCGCGGTCTGTGCCACTTGCATCCCTTGAAGTCCCGTATGCCTGTTCAATATCATCTGTAACTGCGGGGCCGAACGCAGAATGCGTTCCAGCGCACTCGCGATCATTCGGAAGCCATCGCCGGCGACTTGGATTATCTCCCGCACTGGACTTCTGCTCAGGCCGGCCGCCAATCCCGCCCCAACGTAGCCTTCCTTACCCACCACGCCCACTTCCACGGTTCGGCCGTCTTTGGTCACTACAACTTGAGAAACCATGCCCTGATTCGGAAAATAAACGAACTCGATATTTTGCGTCGGCTCATGAAGGCTGAGATGATCCGGCAGGTCGATATACGTCAAGTCAGGACGCATCAACTCGTATTCATTATCGGGCGTCGCCAACAGCACTTTGTTCCTTATTGGTTTTCCGCCGACGTTGGTCCGTTCGTTTGCTGGTGCAACTCGAAAGTTTTTTCCACTCATGTCAATCCTAACGGCGCCGGCCTGCATTCATCGGGTGAACCTTTACGGGCCCTGAGATGGAACTCTCAACCCGTTGCCCTGCTGAGATTTCATGTCAATTCCAACAGAAGGAGGTCTAAGAATCTGTGCAAAAGGGCACAACTCTTGAGGCCAGGGCGGCACCGTGACAGCGAGGCGACGCGAAGAAAACGTCATCCATGGCGAATTTGGCGGCGCGTTGCGCGAGTGCTATCATAGTAGTACCAACGGGGGCGACACGGTTTCGACGGAAGCTGTCGCGGCTCGAAGGCATGCCGGGCGTCACCTGCCCGTAATCGGGTGAAACAAAACAACTGGCAACTCACAGTTGGCTCTCGCTGCCTAACCAAAAGTAGGTAGCGCGTCTCCTCAATCGTCGCCTACGCGGTTGAGATGAGGCGTCACACAGTAGGCTGGCCGTCGCGTTTCGGTCCGTAATGCGGCGGCGAGATCATCGGACTAGCCGGGGGCGCGTCTTGCCCGCTCTGAGTTCCTCCGGCGAAACCTTCGGAACGGGACAAGCATGTAGTCTTCGAGTTGCAAGGCTTCTCGGACGGGGGTTCGACTCCCCCCGCCTCCAAAATATAAAGCACCTGTTTATATAGGTTTAACGCCTCTGGAGACTCCACGTTCCAGAGGCGTTCCAGTTGTGATACCATGTGTGCATGCTGAACCTGTGGCGTCGCCACCTGAAATCCTGTCCGCATCGTCTACGGACCTATAAGAAGTGCGGATGCCCAATCTGGGTCCAGGGAACACTCCATGGCAAGTGGCTTAAGAAGTCGCTAGATCTCAGGAACTGGGAAGCGGCGCAACGGTTGATACGCGACTGGGAAGCGGGAGCCAGCGCGCAGTCAGTGCCCGTGAAGGAAGCCTGCGAGCGATTCTATGCAGACTGCGAGGCGCGAAAGCTCGGGACGGGGCAGCTCGGGAAGTACAAGCTCCTCACCGAAGAACTGAAGAAAGAGTTTAGCAGTCGGAGCGTTGCGGGCATCACGGTCGATGATCTCCGCGCGTACCGCGAGGGCTGGAGTGTCGCATCGATCACCGCCTGCAAGAAGCTCGAGCGATTGCGCACATTCTTCAAGTTCTGTCACGAGTCGGGATGGATCTCTACGAACCCGGCGAAGGTGCTCAAAGCCCCGCAAGGAAAGCCGACGCCGACGCTTCCGTTCTCAGATGCGGAGATGGAGAAGATCCTATGGGCGGCTGAACGGTATCCCGAGCTCTACCCGATGTCGCGGGAATACGGAAAGAAAGTGAAGCCGTTCGTTCTACTGCTTCAATACTCCGGCCTACGCATACGCGACGCCGTTTGCTTGCGAACTGATGCGCTGAAGGACGGGAAGCTCTTCCTCTACACCCAAAAGACCGGGACGCCAGTGTGGCTGCCGATTCCCCGCCTCGTGGTTCAGTACTTGGAAGAGATCAAGGACTTCGGTGATTATTTCTTCTGGTCGGGAAACGGGCTCGCCAAATCCGCGGTCTCAGACTGGCAGAGGACTTTGGGCAAAGTGTTCAAAGCGGCCGGCGTCAAAGGACACGCGCACCGCTTCCGCGACACATTCAGCGTGAATCTTCTCCGAAAGGGCGTCTCGCTTGAGACGGTATCCATTCTGCTCGGGCATTCGAACAGCCGAATTACGGCCAAACACTACAATCCCTGGGTTAAGGCCCGGCAGTTGGAGCTGGAAGATTCGATACAAAAGGCGTGGCAGTTGTGAGTCCCGACCGTTTTCTAGGTAACACCTCGTGGTGAGCGATCAACGGTCTAACGCACCGTATCAAGCAGCTTTGTCGGCCTGACGCCAAGAGCACGGGCAAGCTTCACGATGTTGATCAGGCCGACGTTTCGCTCACCACGTTCGATGCCGCCGATGTAGTTGCGGTGGAGTTCGGCCAACTCCGCCAGCTTCTCTTGTGAAAGACCGCGTCCCAGGCGTAGTTCGCGGAGACATTTGCCAAAGACAATTCGAGGATCGGTAGGTCGCACCCTTCGATAATTAGGGCTTGACCACGATGAGTCTACACACTATAAGTGTGTTCCTGGATACCGCTCATAGTGGTCAGAAAGCCGATCGCCGGTCCGCGCAGGATCGAGCCCGGCTTGTGAGGAGAAAATGAAACCCAGCCTGCTTGGACGAACCGCCGTCTATTCGCGTCCGGCCTTGTTGTTTCCGCTGACGGTATAACGCCGTATGTCGGCATGCGGAGCCAGCTTGCGATTATTCTGAATCATAGCGGATCGACGCGGAGGATTAACGAAATTATAACTTGACAACATTGGCCGTTGAGGCAGAAAATTCGCGCACTTGCCTCGCCGCAGTCCCCTCCGATCGTGAGTGAGGCAAGACGGCCACGTTACAATGTGCGGTTTTCTTACTTCGAAAGTAGATCACAACCGTTGGTCGGCCCAGTATCAGCGTTCTCCGGATGTCTTCTACAAAGCGTGACGAGGTTCAGAAATGCACACGAGACGCCGTGTCCCAGCCACCGTCATCGGCCTTTCTTCATCGTACTGTGGGCAGTCGCTTGCGGTGGTGGCGGGAGCAGTTCATCCGCACCTGCACAGACTCCCCCTCCGCCTCCCAATCCCGATTTCAGCTTGTCCGTTTCCCCGTCTTCGATCTCGGTTGCGCAGGGGGCGACAAGTTCGGCGGTCGCGGTTTCCGCGACGGCCGAGAATGGTTTTGTGGGTTCGGTTGCCGTAACGATCGACGGGCTTCCGTCGGGACTCACGGCATCTCCCTCATCGTTCTCGTTCACGCCGGGAACCAGCCAGCCGGTATCAGTGACTTTCTCGGCGTCCGCTTCGGCGACGACCGGGAATACCACGATAACGGTGAGCGGTTCTTCCGGTGCGCTTACTCATACCTTTCCGGTTACCCTTACGGTCACCGGACAGTCGGCAGCCGATTTCACGATCAGCTCCGACCACGCAAGCGTTTCGCTTGGTGTGGGTCAGTCGGTTACCGCCGAGATCAGCGTAGCCGCGACAGGCACGACGAGTTCGCAGGTGAGTCTTACCGCCACTGCGTCTTCGGGGGTGACGGCAACGTTTTCTCCGTCCTCGCTTTCGACCGGGCAAAGCTCGGTGCTCACGGTGAGCACTAGTTCGTCGATGATCGCTCCCGCTTCGGCTTCAATCGTCGTTACGGGAACGGCAAGCGGCGGCGGTCCGGTGCATTCGCTCACGATTCCCGCCTCCATCACGATCGGTGGCGGAACGTTGAATATCGTTCCGCGCACGCAGGGCAGTCTCGTGGTTCCCGCTTCCGCAGTGTCCTACATCAACAGTCTCGTCTCGAACGCGACCGGTGGAGGGCTCCTCTACAATGTCTGCGGCTCGGCCTCGGGCACGCGGATGACAGAAGTGGTCTACGATACTTCGTCCGGTTTCTACTTCGAACCGGGATTGAACGGCGCAAATCCGGCCATTCACATTCCGACATTGCCGAATCCGGGCGCGAACGGGATCGATCAGAGTTTCGATCACCCGTTCCTGCACGAGATGGGCAATGCGCTCCGCGATGACGTCTTGGCGGCACAGCTTACCGCGGCGTTTACGACGACGCAGGAGATGCAGACCGACACGTTCTCGGAAGATTGCGCCGATTTCACGATGGCAAATCTTGCGGCGAACGGCGTGCGCGGCGAACTCCCGAACGAGACGCTCGAATCGACGTTACTTGTCGACGGGCTCTCGCGGTTCGACGCAACGACCGTTGCCGGGATCCGCACGCAGCCGGGATATGACGAGGCGTTCCAGGAAGCCGGCGAGGCTGCCTACCGTCTCCTGATCGGTCCGCAGGGTGCGGCGAGTCTTGCGGCGTATGAAGACGCATACTTCGGGGCGCTGAACGCCCAGGGGAGTTTGTTCTCCGAAACGGAGTACGAAGCGTTCTTCAATACAACCGCAGAGATCGACGGCATGCCTGCCGGCGATTGGTTCGCGGCAAACGTCCCGCTCATGCTCGCGACGCCGACGCCCGCGACCGGCGGGAAACTCATCGTCCTGCCGCTCCTCACTCAATTGCCGAATGCGGTCGCAGTCCAGGCCTTCACGGTCGGCACGGATGCGAGCGGTGCGCCCACGTACACGCCCGTCACGTCCGGTGCCGTTACGATCAATGTGCTGAATGCTTCGGGTGCGCAAGCCCTCGCGCCGTTCACGACCGACCTTGCGGATACTTCGATCTCGGCCCCGTTCGTCATGGGGTTGCAGAACGCACTTTCGCAAGGCGCATACGAGCTTTCCGTGAGTGCGACGGTCGGCGGACAACAGCTTACCGCAACGTTCAACGTGCTCGTGGTCCCATCGGGATTCACCGGTCCGTATTCGGCGGACCAGACCGGCCCTTCGTACATCTTCGCGATATCGGTAGACGGGAATGGAAACCCGACAAACGGGTCCCTTTCGGTGACCAATGGCACGGTCGTCAACTCCGGAACTGGCTTCGCGGTCATCACGGCGGGGTCGTCGGGAGAGGTTACCGTAAACGGCAGGACATTTACCTTGCCCACCACGGGGTCGCGAGTGGTATCCGTGCCGGCGCACTGAGTTCCCGACGCCGTACAGATGTCCCGTAATCCCTGCCTCCAGCCCGATGGATGATGGTTACTCGCCGCTTTGTGGACATATCCTCAGGCAGTGACTTCAGTAGACCTTGCCGCATCGACATCGACAGCGTACCGTCACTTAGTCTTGGCTGACGGCTCCATTTGAATCGCCCGAGAACCTTACGGCGCAGCCTCCAGCTGTTTGCCCAACGTCACAAATGCTTCCCATTGTTGTTCCATGTGATGCTCGTGAATTAATTCCATTAATTCCGAATCCTGCTTCGTTGCGTCAATCATGTCGTTCAACCGTACGACGGCAGATGGGTGATCGGCATCTGCCGTCTGTTCAGGGGAATAGCCTTCGACACCCAGGAAAAATACCAAGATCGGCATCGCAGCGACGGGAGGATAGCCCATCTCAATCATTTTCTGGAAACCGAACAAATCAGCCCGCTCCTCTTTAACCACTTGCTCAGATGGCGTGACTTCTCGTCTGACATCTAGACCCTGCGCAAGATGTAAATGCTTTTGTTCGGGCGTAACCATCTTGAAAACGTTGTCGTGGTACTTGTGGTGGCAAAATTCATGTCCAATCAAGTAGATGAGGCTGGAATTGACCTGCTCCCCGAAATTTAGTCCAGGCAAAACTCAGCTTCTCCGGGTATAAGACCACGAGAGGAGAAGCGCCATGAAAGGAAGCCGTTTTAGTGAAGAGCAGATCGTGGGGGTGTTGAAGGAGGCGGAGGCGGGAGTTCCCATGAAGGACCTCTGCCGGCGAATCGGCATCAGTGAAGCTACGTTCTACCACTGGAAGGCGAAGTACGGGGGCTTGGAAGTGAGCGAGACCCGGCGGCTGCGTCAGTTGGAGGAAGAGAACGGTCGGCTGAAGAGGATCGTGGCGCAGCAGGCGCTGGACCTGGACGCGCTGAAGGTGGTGCTGGCAAAAAAGTGGTAGGCCCGCGGGCGAAGCGAGAAGCGGTGCGTGTCGTGCGGGAACAAGCAGGGCTGAGCGAGCGACGCGCCTGTGGGCTGATCGGGATGCACCGCGGGAGCTGGCGGTACCAGCGGAAGGAACGGAACGAAGGTGCGTTGCGGGCTCGGCTGCGGGAGTTGGCGACCGAGCGTCCGCGCTTCGGCTATCGGCGTCTGTATATTTTCCTGCGCCGGGAGAAGGCCGCGGACGGAACGCTGCGGTGGTTGATCAATCACAAGCGGGTCTACCGACTCTATCGGGAGGAAGGGCTGGCGATGCAGCGTAAGAGGCGCAAGCGATTTCGGGCTGAAGCGCGAGTGCCGTTGGCACTTCCGACGCGTGCGAATGAAATGTGGACGATGGACTACACGCATGACCAAATGGCCGGCGGTCGGAAATTCCGAACGCTGAATCTGATGGATGGCTACACGCGAGAGGCACTGCGGATCGAACCGGACACCTCGTTACCGGGTCTGCGCGTGGTGCGGATACTGGAGTCGCTGCGGGAGCGACGTGGCACACCGGCTGCGATCCAGGTAGACAACGTACTAACTGCGGAGTGCTAAGAATGAGGTCAGGACGAAGATCTCCTGTGCGCCTGGTCTCAGGCGCGGTTGAAGTCTAAACCCAAGTGGCTTCCACCAACAACAGGAATGGCACTCCACCATAGCGACACAAGGTCCGCTGAATCTCGGCGGCCTTCTCTGTACTTAAAACGAAGTCCCTTCCAAGTGGAAGACCCGCACATTATCTACGAGGTCGGAATCGCCTCAACGGCCCGTGCAGAACGGGTTCTTCCACTTGGCACCGCTACTTCATGGAAGCAGCGGTAATCGGCTCCGGACCGGATGAGCGCATAGGTCACACGGGCGATCTTGGCAGCGACAGCGACGTAAGCCTTGCGCTTACGGTCTGCACTGCCTGGATCACTTCGCATGTAGCGCTCGAACTTAGCCCGGAAACTGTTTTCGCGCATGCGTACAGCAACGCTGGCGGCCATCCAAAAGACAGCACGGAGTCGCGCGTTGCCCCGCTTCGAAAGTCGTGAGAGACCACGGAACTGTCCCGACTGTTCGGTGGCGAGATCGAATCCACAGAACTTCAGGAACTGCCGGTGATGAGAAAACCGTCGCAGATCTCCCGCTTCGGCGAGGATCGTCAAAGCCGAGATCGGCCCGATCCCTGGAATGCGTCGTAGTCTCTGGTAGTCCTCGTTGTTGGAAAGGAGTTCGTCAGCCCGCTTTTCGATCGTGTCTCGCAACTGGCACAGCGTAAGGAGCTGGGGCAGTACGAATCGAAGCATGGCCACGGCCTCGGAGTTCTCTTCGGCAGGGAGGCCCACAGAAGACTCCGCGGTGAGATAAATATCAGTCAAAATGCGCTCTTTAGCGACCTTGCGGCCAACCAAGTTCCACGCCTTCCGAACGAACTCGTCTCTGGAGAGACGGGTTATGCTTCGAGGCGTCGGGAACTCGATGAGCAACTTCCACAACCATTCCGAGCGAGAAGAAGAGTGGTAGCGGGCGATCTCCGGGAAGTAGAGCGGCAGGTAGTGGGTCAGCAGCCGATGCTGAGTTCGGGTTTTTTCCAAAGAGACGTGGTGATGGGTTTTCGAGAGCTCCTGGAGATCATTCAGGTTGTGAACGATGGGGTCATGATAGTGCTGGGTCAGTCGGGCCTTTAGGAGATGCAAGATGACTTGGGCATCTTTCGGATCGTTCTTATCCCAGGAGTTGTGCATGGCTTCTCGTGTCCGTGCCAAAGCCAGGGAGGAAATGAGCTCCAACTGAAATCCTTCCGAATGCAGGAAGTAGGCAAGCGCTCGATGGTAGTTGCCGGTTGGCTCGAATCCAATTCGAACTGTGGAGCTAAGGCCGTGGAGGAAATCGGCGAACGCACGAAACTCCTCGGCTGTGTTCTGCACACGAAACTTCTTCCGGCTCTTCCAGCCAGGTGCTTCGATCAAGGCTTCGTGGCGATCCTTCGCGACATCAATGGCTACCCAGACAACGGCTTCCGGCGTACTCTGCGGCTTGGTCATGGTCGGTCTGTCTCCTTTGGTGAATGCTGAACACACTCACAGTACAGGAGACTTTCGGCTGACCATGACCCACAAGCATGGCTTCCGGTCGCTTCGCTCCCTCCAGCCATGCTTGTCCACTCCGCCCATTAGCCAAGACAGCCTCGTTCCCGAGGTGCTATGGAACCGAGTTCACCAGCCGCGTGGTGGATCAGTGGGCCTATGAAAACCAGGTAGCGCTGCACTTCATCGAGCGTGGCAAGCCCACGCAGAACGCATTTATCGAAAGCTTTAACGGGAAGTTTCGGGATGAATGCTTGAACCAGAACTGGTTCGTGGATCTCCGACACGCACGGGAGCTGATCGAGTCCTGGCGGGTGGACTACAACACGGTGCGCCCGCACAGCTCGTTGGGGTACCGGACGCCCGAAGAATTTGCCGCGGCCAACGGCTGTGGAAAAGACGGTGGCTTCGCCACCTTGGAAAACGCTCCGCGTTTCCCACTTTCCCCCAGCCGCGACGACGGCGGCCCTATTTCAACCTTGGCAGTGGAACCAAAAACCCTGGGAGCTTCGTTATGACTGGACCAAAAACGGGGGGCAGGTCACTGCGAAGAGCAAGCCGCTCGGCTCATTGCTTATAGCCTGAGGGTGCCCTACAAGATGGAAGTTATTCCTCAGCCTGGCCTGAACTCACAATACGAAGAGAAACTCGCTTCTTTTGTGACGGAACACCCTTTTTTGGTAGGCGGTGGTCATGAGTTCCGCAACGCCATTTTCGAGGCCGTATGTCTCGCTATCTTGGTCGCAGGCGGAAAGCGGAATCATGCAGCTCTAGTCAACAATTACGCCAAAGGGCGCCGAAGCAACCTGTACCTTATCCAGATGCTCAATCAAGTTTCGCCGGGCTGCAGCGTAGACTCGGCCGTAATCCATGTTCTGATCGGCGCTGCCCTGGAATACAGATCTGTCGAATCGAAAGCAGAAATCACGATTGAGCCCTGTGCACCCGTGGATCAGGACGCCGATCACTTCGAACTCGATAGCAACATCGAATTGGACATCTTGATGGAGGTAATTTCGTCAGAGTCGGACGAAGCAGACAAGAAGTTCAATTTCAAGTTTCGCGTAAAGGGCAAGGACGCTGTAACCCTCGGGTCCCGACTAAGCGCGTGCTTCATCGAGATTCCTTGCGAGGTCACGTTGTCCGGTTCGGACGAACTCGAGCTGACCGCCCCAGTTGAGATTAGCGCCCGAAAAATAAATCTATTGTCGCCGGGACTTATTGTTCGAGCGCAACCCAAAAGCAAGGAGAGAGAAGTTATTTTGCAGGCGCGCGAGGTTGTGTCATCTCTTACTTCACTTCCCGTCGAAAACGGCGTCGAGTTCAGCGTTAGAGTGACTCAGAACGACGGCCTTCACTATCCCTTGGTGAAGTACGTAAAAAAGGAGGAAATGCTTCCAACGGCTCACGGGGTGAGCGCAAAACACCTCAAATTGCGAAAGATTCTGACTCACTTCCGATCTCATAGTAGGGGAACCATGGCTAAGCTTCGCGCGAAGGTTGAGAACGAGCGCGTCGCAGGCAACGACGTAGGACGGCCAGTGCTTGAACGCCTCGTAAAGGACGGAATCCTTGTTCTGGACGGCAATTTTTACTTTCTAGAGCCCGCAAAAGTCGATCAATTCCTTGGTGTCTCGTGGATGCGTCTGAGAGAAGGTGTCGTAAATCAAAAGTTGGTCGAATATCTCCAGTCGATCAAGTAAATGATCGTCCGCCATTTGCTGTTGCTCTCCCGCACGGAACGAGTAACAAACGTGACGCGGTAACGAAAATTTCGTCGGCAGACGAAAAATCTCGCGTTCCAGATACGTTCCAGTTGAGCGCAATTTCTGATTACCGTGCGTTTTGTGCGTGCCGCGAAATCAGTAACTTACGTGTTTTCAACACGCATGAATATTCCGACTCCCCCGCCTCCAAAAAAGAAAGCGTGTGTAATCAATAGCTTACGGGTATTCTAGCCTCCCGTGCACCGGACGCGATCCCTATTGAGTTCGCTCACTGAAGGCGGGGGAACTGCTTCAGCTTTCATTCCACTGCGCTTCCTTGCCGATGCTGATTTGCGCGAATGCGGAGATCACTTCCTACTACCGGACCTCCGGACAATTAAGTAAGCGTACTGCGGCGCTTTCGGGCGCTCGCAACGGATAGTTTCCGGATGGCCCGTAATCCATCCGCCAAGCGTGGAGATCACTTCCTACAAGCCGACTTAGCGGTACCGAAATTAGTAGGAGAAGGTCAAGGGTGTTACATTCAGAGCAGGTGGGACGATGGGTCCACGAAGCATCGCCCGAAATCGCTTGAGATTGATAGTCCACGCGGCCCTACTCCTCGTCGGCGTCTCGACCTACTTGACCTCTCCGGATGATGTTGTGTGGCGTTTCATCAAAACTGCTCCACACGCTCGGGTACTGGAGCATGCCTTATTCGGGGTTGCCGCTGCTATCCTCGGTTTTGCCTTGCTCCTTAAGGTGAAGGCCAGCGCTAACCCGGGGAATCAAGACAGCTACGGTCGTTCTCGAATCACAGCCACCGGTGCCAGCCTACTGCAGGCAATCGGAATCGGATCACTGTTGCCTTTACCTCGCTTCCCTACTGCTTATTGGCGATACAGTTGACCACTCTGTCCTCTGCCGCCAACATTCGATTGCTGAAGATCCCAGCGCTGAACGGGACTCTCGCCGGGATCGCAGCCCCTTGCAGGCTTCTCGATTGGGAATCGCTTTGGCCACGCACTTAGGCCTATGCTCTGCCTTCCTCTCCATGGCTATATTCAGCGTGGTGCTCATAGATCGAGTTGCCGATGTACTGTTCGCAATGACAGCCTTGGTCTCCATCGCCGCGAACTCCCGGCCGTTCCTGAGAGGTTATAGCTAGTCGTCCTTCGGGGAAACAGGGGCTAAGCCGACCACCTCAAATATCAACGGAAAGGGATCAGTCTCGATAAACGCGCTTCTGGGCAGGTGTCGAGACTGACGAGAAGCCGACTTACCAGGACTTGGCGCTGTCGGCATGCGAGCATCGACAATTCGGGTGAACGTCGAAAACTCTCCAAATCGACAAGGAAGCAGTCCCAAAGGCTCCCCACTGTCTACGCGGACGCGCCCTGCACTTTGGTGCCGTAGCTCAGGCTGGTGTACCAGTTGCCGCGGCCTTGCGGCGTCAGGTCCATGAAATGCCACCAAGGAGCGAGCAGGTCGATTCCCCGCTCTAGAATGTCAGGGCCGATCCTGGGATGAGCTGTGTAGAAGTGGCGCACTGCACCGTTGCCGTCGCGCGTGAAAACGGAAACGGTGGAGTCCTGGGCGCCTTCCCGGTTTTCGCTGCCCAGATCGTATTTGAAGGTGTTGGTGCCGGAGCTCAGCAGGCGCAGGTCTGTGCCAACCTCGCCCGCGAGCGAACGCGCGCAGCGTCGGCAGATCGGTGGCGGCGGCCACCGCGAAGTCGAGATTTGCGCGAGATGATGGGCGATGTTACCGTCGGCGCCGTCCAGCCATGCTGTGCACATGGGGCACGCCTTGGTCTGCTTTTTGCCAAACATAAAGTGATAGATAACGAGTGAGCGATCGGGTTTGGTGAAAAGTTTCGCTCAGCCGGACGGTGCGCACTGGCGCATCGCCTGCATTGAGGTCGCGCGGGCCCTCTTCAAATTGGTAGTCCTGGATGGGAGCGCCCTGCGGCAGATCGCGGCGCAGTTCGGCGACGCGTTCGCGCTGGCGCATTAGCTCGATTTCGGCGAGACGAAGCTCCTCGCGCTTGGCTGATACTCGGGCGATTCGTTGTTCAGGTTGGTTTGCCGAAACGTTCCGTCAACCATCGTGTTTACCATTGTCAGTTACCTCCCTCGCCAATTCTCCCTCGGGCACCAACTGCAATGCAACTTGGGATACTGGCAGCCCAGCTTCTTCAAGAGAAGAGAACTTATCAGTAGCTGCCCGTGCCAAAGTGTTCTCGATGGGTCGCGGCGGGGCGTGACTACTGCTAGAATCAGTTGCAAGGAACACTGCCGTGACTTTGCCGCTGATTTTTTCCTTCTGGTTCATGGTGGTCGCGTACGTCATCCATGTCCTGGACGAGTCGCTATTGGGCGGAAGCTTCGTAGAAAAGATTCGCCAGCATTGGTGGCCAGAATATTCGTGGGCAAAATTCTTTTGGTTTAATGCGGGTTATTTTTTGGTGATGATTAGTGTTCTCCTCTATGACTTTTTGGGCGGTGCGTGGCTGATCCTTCCTCTCGCTTGGTTGATCGAGCGCGCCTGTAATGGCGTCTGGCATCTCTGGTGGACAGAACATTTCCGAGAGTATTCGCCTGGGCTTCTAACCAGCATTTTGATGTGGATGAATCTCTATTTCGTTCTGCGCTATCGTCCTGGAGTGCCGCCTCTTGGCACCAGCGTTGTAATACCAGCTCTGGTGATTGGCTTAGGCTTTACAGCCTTTCTCTGCCTGTACATTCCTTTGGTTAAGGGCCGCGCGAGAAAGGTCTGAGTGGACAAGCCAAGTCCTCATAAACGCGCTTGTATTGAGTGGTCTGGCCAACTCTTGGATTGTCGGCAATCCGGAAGTTGGCCCGAAACGGGGTTGTGGGAAGGGTCGAGTTTCTGAACGTGTAGTCGCCGACGTGAAAACAAACATGACGCGTAACCGAAATTTCGTAGCAAACGGAAAATCTCGCGTTCCAGATACGTTCCAGTTGAGCGCAATTTCTGATTACCATGCGTTTTGTGCGTACGGCAAATTCAGTAACTTACGTGTTTTCAATGCGCATAAATATTCCGACTCCCCTCGCCTCCAAAACGTAAGGAATTTGTAATCAGCATGTTACAGACATTCTTGTCGACTGTGCACGGACAACGTTCTCATTGCCCTTCTCTCACGCACCACAGGGGTTGACGACTAAATGGCTTGGGCGGTTACATAGCTGCTGCACGCGGTGTACCATTTAGGTCGATGCTTGTTAACAACGAAGTTTTAGCGGTGATCCTGGGTGGTGGCCAAGGCTCGCGCTTGTTTCCCCTCACGCAGTATCGGTCGAAGCCTGCGGTGCCGATCGGCGGGAGCTATCGTCTGATTGACATCCCCATCAGCAACTGCCTGCACGCCGACATCCGCCGGATTTTCGTCTTGACGCAATTCAATTCGGAGTCACTCAACCGGCACATCGCGCAGACCTATCGGATGGATCATTTCAGCCAGGGATTCGTCGAAATCCTCGCTGCCGAACAGACGCCCGACAACCCGAACTGGTTCCAAGGAACGGCCGACGCCGTGCGGCAGGCCGTGCGCCATTTCGCACGGTACGATGCCGACTACTATCTGATCCTCGCCGGCGACCATCTCTACCGGATGGATTATAACCGGTTGATTGACGCGCATGTCGATCGCAAGGCGGACATCACGATCGCTGCACAACCGGTGACGATGGATGAGGCTTCGGCGATGGGGATCTTTCGTTTCGACCTCAGCGGGCAAATTGTAGCATTCGAGGAGAAACCGAAACCGGATCGCCTGGCCCAAATCGGTCAAAGCATCCCGGCCAACGCCACCTTCGCAAGCACACGCCCCAGATAAACCGTTCGTCGCGTCGATGGGGGTGTACGTTTTCTCGCGCGACGTGCTCCTCGAGATGCTCGATGGCGACTCCGCGACCGATTTCGGCCGCGAGGTCATCCCGCGCGCGCTCGATCGCTATCGCGTTAAATCGTACCTGTTTCAGGGGTACTGGGCGGACGTCGGAACGATCGATTCGTTCTACGCAGCGAACATCATGCTGACGCAAACGGACGCGCCGTTTACGTTCTACGATCCACGCCGCCCCATCTATACGCAACCGCACTTCCTGCCAGGCGCTAGGCTTGCCGATTGCGTGGCCCGCGAGGCGATCATCGCGGAAGGGTGCTCTCTCGAACGATGCATCGTGGAACAATCGATCGTCGGCATCCGCACGAACATCCAGGCCGGCACGCGAATCAGCCGCTCGGTGCTACTCGGCGCCGACTTCTACGAGGCGGACCATGACGCGCCAGTGCGCGATGACACGCCCAGGCTCGGCATCGGCCGCGATGTCGTCCTCGACCGGGTCATCGTCGACAAGAACGCGCGCGTCGGCGACGGCGCGAAGTTAGTGAACGAGCAAGGCCATCGGGACTATGACGGTGAGGGCTACTACATCCGCAGCGGCGTCATCATCGTCCCGAAAAACGGCGTGATCAAGCCTGGGACGACGTTGTAGCATAAGGTTTTGCAGCAGTGATCAGTTCTTTCAGCACCCTTGACCGTGTCCGACCTCCTCGCCCATGCTGACTGATAGGTGGAGGACGCGCGAGAAACATGCGCGGACTCTAGCACGGGCAGGCTTCATCCGAGGAGCACGGGGCGTGGAAGCGAAGTGCAAGGTCACAATCCGAACATTAGAAGCCTTAATTCTAGGAGGGGTCGCGCCGCTCCTCAATCCCAGCTTTCCTGCGGTTCAAGTTTAGGATGGAAGTACATATCGAGACCTTCATCACCATCCACGCCCTGCAACCATTTAGCGATTGCAAAGGCGTCCTGTTGGTGGGGCGTTCGTCCTTGGTTTGGAAATGTTCTGTTCCAGAGCGCAGGGTAGACTTCTGCGACGACTGAGCGATTGGGCATTCGCCCGAGTAAGCGAGTCGGCCGTCAGTGCTGCCCGAAGGAGAAATTCAGGCCCGTGGATAGGATGACATCGTTCGACTTCGTGCCGACGACGGGCGGGTTGGTAACGTAGCGGTCGCTGAAGCTCACCTGCCAGCCAAGCCGTTTGCTGATTTTCGCGACCGAAACGGCGTCGAACGAAAAACGGTACTGGCTGAGATCGTCCAGCTCCGGATAGAAATACGAATTTTCGGTGATCGTGCTTCCCGCGCCGAATTTGTGCGAGAAAGTCTGGCCGACGGTGATGCCGGGAAAATTGCGGTTCACGGAGGAGACAATCATCATCGTGCCGGGGCTGTACGTTTCGCGCGTGTAGTTAATTCCGCCGAGCACGTCGAATGTCGTGTTGGGATGATTGATGGCGCGCCATCCCAGGCCGCCGGTGTAGATTTCCCGCACGGTCAAATCCTGAAGCTCGTCGTTGGTAAAGTCGCCGCTGCCAAAGGCGAAGAGCGCGGGCGTGATGTTCCGGTCGTAGCGCACGCTGCCGAGGATGGCGTTGGCCGTGACGCCGCCGCCGGGCGCGCCGTTCGTGGCGTAGATGGAAGACTCAGTCAGGATGAATTCGTCAGACAAGGTTTTGCGATCGAGGTTGACGCCGGTATTCAGGTTAGTGGTGTCGCCGTTGCCGCGCGCGATGGCGAATCCCAGAGTCGCCGTGCCTTTCCAGTCGTGAGCGAGCCCGGGATGAAGCGTCTTTTCGTAGGCCTCCTGTCCTTCGGTGGAGCGGACGAAAGAGATTTTGGAAAGCGGCACTTCGACGGTGGTGGCCGCCGCGGTGTGCACGGCCAGGTTCGCGCCTTCGGGAACGATCGCGCCGCTCACGGTCTTCTGTCACTGGTGACGACGTAGATGGGCTTCGCCGAGGAAACGTCCTTGATGGCGGACCACTTCACTTTCACGTCTCCCGCGTATTCCGTTTTCAGCGTGAGGGCCTTGCCATCTGAATCCGAGATGCTTCCTGTGAGGCGGTCGCCATTGCTCAACGTCAAGGTATCGGATTTGGCCGACGCCGCCGTAAACAGGACCGCAACGAACACCGCAACCGCGCCAACGAGCTTCATGATTACCCCCGTAGAGGATCCGGAAATCTGTGGCGCCGGAATACTCAGAGCTGGTGGAAGCCGCGCCGGATTCTCCAGAAGTAACGGACTACCGATCTATGCGGCCGCCTCCACTGGAAAGCAAGCGGGATTTGCGGCGCGAGGCAGGGTGCGCGCCGTCGAAATTCCATATTACAACGTCTCGCGCGGCGTCAGTAAGTGCCTGCGGATAAATTGCGGCTTCTCGATTTCGTCGAGGAGCGCGACGGCATAATCCTCGGCGGAAATGACTACGCCCACACGCAGCTCATCCTCGAACCCAATCGCCACCTCCGCGATGCGTTCGTCTTCGATGCCAGCGGTCTGAACCTGCGTTGGGCACCCTCCCCGATCGCACTCCGTACTTTTTTTGATACGACACACCGAATAACTGGCTATGCTTGGCCCCTGGCTCACTCTCTATACTTCTGAACCCATCACTTTCGACGTTGCACGGCCATCCCATCGACGTAGAGGTGACGTAATACGATGTCCCAGAAAGAAAGACGCGCCACTCAGCGATTTCAACCCAAACCAGAAAATCGCATCCTCTACGGCGTAACCTCTGCGGTTATTCGGGACTTAATTTGGACGGCGTTTTTGTCTTCGACTCTGATCCCCTGACAGTTGGGTCAGAAATTATTTTAACACTGCGAGCTGGGAACCAGGACATTTCCCTTGAGGGAGTTGACCGGTACTCCGTGGATCAGCAAAGGATGGGAATTCAAATTACGAAAGTCTCTTCTGAGTCGAAAAGACGATTAGAATCCTTATCGCCAGTTTGGTTTCGGCTCCTTCCCAACCAGTGAAGGTCTAGTCCTTTGCTTTGCGACAATGGTAATTCATAGTCGGCGAATATATGTGTACAAACAAACATGCGCTGACTCCCGAAAAACGGGGTAGGAAGCGTCGAGGTAAATGGGCAAGTGATCGAAAGGATTTGCCTACAACCTGGCGCGTTTGGACGCCGCGAATGCCCAGGTCGGCGACGCATTTTGCTGGTTTTTCGGGCGCGCGGCCCCGACTACTACTTCGAGGCTTGCATCTGCGTATCGCCCGCGGCACTGAGCAGAAGCTGCGTCCCGCCATCGAGGTGCACGTTTCTGCTGGTGGACGTAATCAGTGAACCCTGCGTTGCGTTTGACGCCGACGAGGTCAGGTTCAGCCCCTGCATGTTGAAGACCCCCTGGCTGTTCGAAGTGAGCTGACCCGCCGCGTTCAACCCACCCACAGCACCGTGCGATGCGCCGCCTGCCACGTTCGCCGTTGAACCGACGGTGCCGCCCACGCTACTGCCAACATTACCCACCGGCGCGGTGACCGCTCCGGCCGTTCCTCCAACGCCAGAGGTAGCTCCGCCGACTGCACCCAGCGCGCCGCCTCCGCCAACAAGGCCGCCGCGGGCCGCCCCCGCGCCGCCGCCCGCCATGGATCCGCCGCTGAGTCCGAGATCATCCGTGCCGCCTGCCGTCGAAGCAGATTCTGCGCGGCCGCCATCGCTTGAATCGTGGCGTTCATCGGAACTTCCTGGCCGTTCTTCAGGACCGCCTTGTCGAACGCGATGCCGAGGTCCGATTCCGACTGGTCCTTCGAACGCGCCTGCGCTTGCGTCACATGTCCCACAAGCTCGGTGCCCTTCGGGAGCGTTGTTCCATCCGGTGATTTCGAGGAATGCGTAGTTCGTGCCGTCACGGGATCGCCGGGCTTATTCTTCTTCGCGTCGACCGGGTGAACAAGGGTAGCGTTCATGGTCGAGTTCGTTGCCGAAGCAGCCGACCCGTGCGAATTGTTCGTGGACGCCGAATTTACCGCGGTATTGCCCACCTGCGCACCGTTCTTGCTGACGCCCGCGGAGTACCGCCCGCGGCGGAAGCACCTCCCTGGCTGCCATCGTGCTGCGCAGACGCCGCCGCGGAAGAGTTGTTTCCGGCCTGCACGCCGTTTTACCGGCTTGCCTCGACGGACGTGTTGCTCCCCGCCGATGCACCGGATTGTGTTCCTGATTGGGACTGGGCGAATGCGCTTCCCACCGACAAAACTCCCGCAAGAATGAAGAATGTAGCTCGTTTCATCTGGAGTCTCCTTTGAACTGGCCGATGGTGCTTTCGATCGAATTATTCGATTTCAACCAAGCAAAGCTCCTACAGGATATTTTGCTATGTAGCGATTTGAAGCGAAGTACCAATTGGGGAGTTGTGTTGCGAAACGCTAAATACACGTTTCGCTGTAAGCAAAGAATGTCAGGCGAGGTCGCTTATTTCGTATTGTGACAGTAGCGCGGGACTTATCAGACTGCAAAATTTACGCACGCAGGTCAGAAGCGTAGAACCAGTACCTCGTGCTTCTCAATCGCCTTTTCCAATAAGTAACTCAATCCAAAAAACATAGACGGGCAGGTGTCTTGGAACGCTAACTGCATTCATGTGCACAGGCTCGCGTTACGCTAGTTGTGCTGCTTCTCCAAGCGACCCTACTACTAGCAGAGCCCGGCCCGTTACCGTTCAAACTCGAAAATGAGAGGAGAAGTGTCGTGACTAGGTCTACGTGTGTCGAAGCGCTGATCGTTTTGGCGCTTCTCGTTGTTTGCGTCTCGCCAAATGCCAGCGCCCAGCATTGGGCGTCCACCGCCACCAAAGCTTACCCCGTTCAAAACCTTGGGAACGCGACGTTGCTCGGTCCGCTCGCGGGTTCGACGTCGTTGCACGTTGTTTTGGGCTTGCAGGCTCAGAACGCGAGTCAATTCCAGCCGACGCTCCTGGCCACGCTCACGCCGGGCAATTCTCTCTACGGGACGTCGCTCACGTTGCAGCAATTCGTTACGCAATTTGGAGCGACCTCGGCGCAAGTGGGGGCTGTCGAGAACTATCTGACGAGCATGGGATTCACGGACATTACGATCGCGGATAATCAGCTTCTCATCGATGGGTACGCGACGGCCGGCGACGTAGAGTCGGCATTCAATACTTCCCTGTCGAATATTCGCTCAACGGCGCCACGGTGTATGTCAACACGACCGCCGCGCAGGATCCCGGGTCCCTTTCGGCGTTGTGATTGCGGTATTGGGACTGAACAACATTGCGTCGCTCCACCCGGACATCGCGCGGCTGAGTCTCGGCCCGATGACCGTGCCGTGCACGCCACCGGAGTGCCCGACGCCTACCTAAGCAACGAAAGCTACACACCGCAGCAGTATCAGATCGCCTACGACGCCGCGTGTCCATCCGACAACCCCAGCTGCCCAGCGAAAAACTTCGCGACGACATCGAACACTCCCGTGGGGATCATCGCGGAGGAGGTGACGACACGCAGGAGTGACGGATTCGCCAGCGTACGAGACAACATACGATCTGCCACAGGTGCCCGTTACCGTGGTAAGCGCCGGCGTTGCGAGCCCGGACACGAGCGGCGCCGACGAGTGGGATCTCGATTCGCAGACCTCGACGGGAATCGCGCAACGGGTGTCGCATCTCTATTTTTATGTCGCCACTTCTCTGACCGATTCTGATATTGCGCTCGCGATCAGCAAGGCCGTGACGCAGAACAAGGTGAAGGCATTCAACATGTCGTTCGGGGAATGCGAATTCTCCCCGTACCTCGACGGTGCGATGCTGGTGGACGATGAAGTGTTCGCGGAAGCGGCTCTGCAGGGCATCACCGCGTTTGCGTCAGCCGACGACAACGGCTCGGCCTGCCCCGCGGACGCACCGAATGGCGTGCCGCTTTCCGGACCGCCAGACACCTCTTATCCGGCGTCGTCGCCGTATGTGATCGCAGTGGGGGGTACAAATCTCTTCACCAACGCGGACTTCACCTACGACTACGAAGTGGCCTGGGAAGCGAGTGGCGGCGGCATCAGTTACTTTGAGACGGCCCCGTTCTGGCAGGGCTACACGGGTGGCGGAAGCACGCCGATCGTTCCCAGCTTCGAGGCTGGCCAGAGGGGCGTGCCGGATGTGTCGATGTGCGCCGGCGGAACTGGACTCGCGATCTGCTCCGCGAACATCTTTGTGGATGGCACAGCCGAGCTGGTGGGCGGGACGAGTTTGTCTTCGCCACTGGCGATGGGCTCGTGGGCGCGAATTGAAAGCGCGCATAAGAACAAACTCGGCTATGCCGGGCCGTTTGATTAATCAGCTTGCGACGAGCGGTCCCCCCCCGACCAGCCCGGACTTCAATGACGTGATCGTCGGAGTAAACAGATTGTACACCTGTCTACCCGGATACAATTACGTCACCGGACTCCGATCGTTTGACATCTACAAGATCAGCCAAATGATTCCGTCGACGTATCCGCAGTAGACCCCGCACAATTGGCGCGCCAGTCGAGAATTCGCTCACGTGGCGCGCTCGTACGGAGTGACACCCGTCTGATGCTGGAGTCCCGGGGTTACGACGTGCCGGAGGACGAAGTCGGCGATCCGGCCGAGTCGCGACCATGTCGGCGGTTCATCCAGGTTGCTCGCTCCGTAATGACCAGGTCCGCACGGCGCGCATTTCAGATCGAACCACTGAGACCTCGAGTCCATGCTTCCGATACCAACCACCGGCGCGACAATATCATACGCCCGAGACTCGTCCCGCCCCAATAAGTGCATTTTCTTCATCCACCTGCCATTTTCAGCACGATGGTCCCCTGTTCTTCGTTTTCTGTATGTTTCCCGACTCGACAACGCTCATCGATCATGCTCGTCTCCTTCATAAAGGACGTCGCGACATCGAACACCTGCGGCACCTGAAAGAGAGACTCAGCATCCCCAGTTTCTTGAAAGCTCAGGCTCGTCGTAGTAGGTCGACCTCCGTGACTACCAGTAGGGCATCAGGTCGATGAATTTCCTTCCCGCTCGCGCTCCATTTCAGCGACTCGCCTCCGTCATAAGACACTTGCCATTTGGAGCCCGCGCACCAGAAACGGCTGCCGTACCGATCCCGGCGAGAATCGCGACATAATCTCGTTTCGCCCAGATTCGTCCAACGTATAAGCCATCCAGCGGTCATCGGGAGGATCTGGGCCTGCGATACATTCGCTTGTGTTGACAGAACGGGAAACAGTTTCTTCGTGCCTGCGAGGCCAGACCCACCAGTCGGACTTGGTCGTTGCCGCATTGGCGGCTGCGTATATCAGAAAGCGGCCATCGTGACTCACCGCGCAAGAAGTCTTCGTCTCGCCTGACCGCGACAGCGGCGTCTCATCTCCCGCGCGCCTCGACGGTTCTTTCGTCGATATCCCATTGGCCGTTGCGGTCGGAATTGAAATAGACCAGGCAGCCATCGGGGAGCCAGTCGGCGTACTCAAGTCGATGAATCGAAAGTGAACCGCGTCATGCTGTGGCGGGAAAATCGACCATCCACAGGGCCTCTCTCGATTCTGATCGTCATAGCGACCAAAACCGCTCGCGTTCCGTCCGGCGAGACCGCCAGCTCCCGGTCGTCACCGGCTCGCCCACAGTCCCAGATTCCTGCCTTGGCGATCAGGCCAGGTAATCTGACTGACTCCGCCGGACCGCCCCGCTGTTCGAATGCTCGTACACAGCCTGCCGTCGTTTGAGGCGGAGAAGAAGCCGAACTCGCGGTACCTGCTCACATCATCGGCAACCACGACCGCTTCTCCTCGCAGTTTCAGCGCGCCGCGTCGAACGGCTAGGCTATAAACGTCCCGTCGCTCGCCATGAAGAGCAACTCGCCCGCATTCGGGTTGGAAGACGGCACGTATTCCCCTGCAAAATCGGTTGCCATCAGGCGGTTCGGATCCTGCCTTTCGGGCTGCGCATCGATCGAACCGATGTAGATCCCGCTGCCTCCGGGATTGTCGGAAGTGCGAAAATACAGAAAGTGTTTGCCGTCAGGGAGAAACCACGGAAGCACGTGCTGGGTTTCGCCGCCCGATGGATCGAGCGCAGTCAGCGGCGTCGGAGTTCCCCCGTTCTCGGATACGCGCATGATGACGCCGGGCGATTCCCCGAAGATGATCACTCCGTCCTTGTTCCACGAGCCACCTACCGCGAAACCTGCGACGTTGCACAAGGTTTGCGGCGGGCCTCCCGACACGCCGATTTTCTGAAGTTTCTGCCCGCCGTCGTACGCGATATAGCGGCTGTCCGGTGACCAAAAAAAAGGAGGATTACCGGGTGAAAAGTCCGACCCGGGCAGTTCATGCGCGTCCAGGGAGTCGAATGCCCGCACCCACAGCCTCAACACGCCGTCGGCATTCGGTGCGGTGAAGGCCAGCAGGCGGCCATCCGGCGAGAGCGCGAAGAGACGCGTTGACAATCGTCCCGTGCTCGAAAGAGGAAACTGAAACCGCATCACCTCGGCTGGCGAGGTTGGCTCTTCACGGAAATGCAGGAAAGCCAAGAACGCAGCGATGGCCGCCAGTACAACCGCTGCGGCCCACGGCATTGCGCGACGCCATCCGGAAACTGGCTCTGCAAGCGACGGCGCCATCTGCGGCGCGGTTCCGGAGAGAACCTCGTCCAGGGCGATCCGCGCATCGCCAATGTCTCGCAGCCGTTGCTTCGGGTCCTTTTGCAAACAGCGCTGCAGGAGCACTCGAATGTGCGCTGGCGTTGCGGAAGGCAGCTGTTCCAATCGGGGTCTTTCGTCAGCACGGCTGCCAGCGTATCTGTGACCGTCTCGCCGCTGAACGCCATCTTTCCCGTCAGCATCTCGTACAGCACGCACCCGAACGCCCAAATGTCCGCGCGACGATCTACAGGCTTGCCCTTCGCCTGCTCCGGCGACATGTACGCCGCCGTCCCCAGCCGAACTCCCGCTTGCGTCGCCATCCGGCTGATCGTCGGCGAAGTGGAAACGTCGATTGAGGACGCATCGCCCTCGATTGCTTTGGCTAGACCGAAGTCGAGCACCTTCACCGCGTCATCGCTCGTCACCTTCACGTTCGCGGGTTTCAGATCGCGATGAACGATCCCGCGCTCGTGCGCGTATTCGAGTCCCTCACAGATTTGCTTCGCAATGCGCAGCGCTTCGTCGATTGGAATCGGACCTTGCTTGATTCGATCCGCGAGCGTTGGCCCCTCCACCAATTCCATCACCAGCGCATGAGTGCTGCTGGAATCTTCCAGGCCATAGATCGGAGCGATGTTGGGATGACTCAGCGAGGCGAGGACTTTCGCTTCACGCTGGAACCGCGCCATGCGTTCGGCATCGCGGGCGAAAGCTTCGGGCAGGACTTTCAGCGCCACATCGCGCCCGAGCTTCGCGTCCCGCGCGCGGTAAACCTCGCCCATCCCGCCCGCACCAATAGCAGCGAGGACTTCATAGGGGCCCAAGTGGTTGCCGGGCTGAATGGCCATAGGTCCCCGTCGATTGGAGATCGCACAGTATAACGTGAAGGGTAATTACGGATTGCTCTTTTTCGGAGATCCCGCGCTACTGTGCCCGCGGCAGTCTTTAGCCCACATGTGTTGACCGTGAAGTGAAACCAGATCAGAATCGCCGAAACTGTTGGGAGGTTGCAGTATGGCCAACCACACTTGCCTCGACTGTGACTTCGCTGGCGACGGGATTTGTTCAGTTTGCCACGGGAAAGGAAAAACCCTGGGAGAGCACATCTCCGACGCTGTCATCGTATTCGCACACGAATCGGCTTGCTCCGCTTGCGGTGGTAGCGGCCAATGTCCGACATGCGGCGGCACTGGAGAAGTCGAGGTTGGCGGTGAAAGCGGATAAGAAGCCCGACGGAAGTCTGCACATCCCCTACCTGGTACCGAAAGGCTCCTCCGAGCATCCAACGTATTAAATAACCATGGAAGAACCAATGCCAGAGCAAGATTCGATCCCGTCAGCAGCGGTCCTCGACAAATGGTCTCAGCACCCGTGGACGGAAGGCGTGCAGGTGGACCGTATGGAGGACATGGAGAAGCTGGAAGTTCGAACCCGGAACAGCCTCTATGAGATCACGATCATTGACGGCCCAAGTCGTGAAATCCTGGTACGGGGCGGCCAATTCTTTCTGGAATTAACTCCGGCCCAACTGGCAGGAGCTACCCTCGGAGGTTGCTTCTGCAAAATGCGTGGGATTTACGCGGGCTTCCGGATGGAGATTAACGCCAATGGCCAGCGGACCGTGACCACTCCTGTAGAGTCCATCGGAATCCTCGCCCGACCTTGAGAGAGCGCGCGATTTGGGGCGGCTTAGCCATCGAGCGGTCAACGAAAACTCGTACTAAAACACTTGGTTTGATACGGTCAAGTCTTGAAGAATTCGGCGCCAAGTTTTCTATGACTTGCAGCCATCGAGCAAATAGCCCCTTGAGACACCGCCGCCATACCTTCCTTCGGTTGTTGGTCGGCTACTCGGAAACGAACGTGACGCGGTAACCGAAATTTCGTAGCAAACGGAAAATCTCGCGTTCCAGATACGTTCCAGTTAGGCGCAATTTCGCCGTTTTCTGCGTTTTTAGCGCCTCGAAAAATCAATAAGTTGCGTATTTTCAATACCCCCTTCAAATTCCGACTCCCCTCGCCTCCAAAATTTAAGGCATTTGTAATCAATATGTTACGAACACGTGGTCTCTTGCGGACCCGATGCGTTCCTCAAGTGGCGTCGCGCTTCCGACAGTGGCTAGATTCCCAAGTTCCTTGCGGGTGGGCGGCGTCACCCGGATGCAGTCTCGGCGGCTTTCTGCTCAATGAACCCCTTGGCCGCCGAGACCGTCTCCAAAATGAACGCAGGAGATAGGTTGTAGGCGTCGCCGTTGTCTGCGGCAAGCGGCAGCACTAAACCGATTTGGACCGCAAGGTGTGGAAGGAACAACGATCCCCGTTAGAAAATTCACAAATCAGGTAGGCGCCGTAGTGAGAACTGGCCGGAGCAGATTTGTCGCCATTGAACTCTGCACCTTCGACATCGAGCTGGAATTCCCCCGAGCCGGCCGCGATTACGACGAATGTCCCTTTTCGGTCTCGAATGACTCCCTGCAAATCCTCCCGCACCCCCGAGCGCGAGCTATGGACCTTCAAGGATGTCATTTGATCTTTCCACCAGTCCAACAGAGACATCGCCTCTTCTGCTGATATGTTCACATGATCCCCTTGCGGCATTCAAAGTTCATCGGACCACGCGACGACAAGACCCCCAAAGCATCATACCTAGTTGCGATTTCGTAATTCCTCGCCGTCAAGATGCCGTTCCGGCTCGTGCAGATTGGAGCTGCAAGGCTCTCTGCGAATGTGAAATTTGTTTCACGACGTTCGCCATGACATAGCAAAATGCATGACGAAAAATATCGCGGCGAGAAGAAGGAAAAGATGGATCAGGAATCCCGCGACGCGAAATGCGAGAAATGCGATGGCCCAGATAAACACAACCATCAGAGCAAGGCCACGAAAGGCTGAGCGCATCTTTTCCCTCCGGCCCCCGTAGGACACCAGGAGCCCGCCCAACTTCAAATACTGATTTAACCTTACGGAGATAGGTTGGGATGATGTATAGGCTGCTCGGGGCGGTTGTTCATAACGACTTTTCTTATTGTGGCCTCGGGCCGAGGGAGGGAATCGCACCCAGCGTCTTGACGTCGAGTTCCGAATCCTATCGCCGCTTGATAACGGTGCGGGCGTCTCCCACCGTTCGTCATTCGGAACCTCCGCCGCCTTGCATTCCAACTCGACGGGCGTGCGCGGACCGCTGCCGCCAACCTGCACCGCCTGATGCTCACTCCAAAACGCGCGCATCCCGAGCCCAGCAACCCCCACAGCGAGTCCATGGTCCTGTGCCATCTCTTATACGTCTTCTTGAACTATTCATCCGTGTCTGAGCGTACCTGTGCACGTGTCGTTCAGATTGAGTGAGCCTGAACCCTGAAAGAGCGTAGCGGTTGGCTCGGTTGCTTTGGAATGACAGCGTGGGGAATTAGCTGGCAGGGTAGCGACTGGAAATCCAAGACGGTTTGCGGCAAAATTAACCACGTGACAGATTGGCGCAACCTTTACGAGGCCACCGCTCTTGAAACGGACCCAACGCGGTTGGAACGGTTGATAACAGAGACTCTGAATGCCATTCTCGAACGTCTGCCAGAACTGGATGCGAGTTCAAACAGCGTAGAGGAACGCCGCGAGATCGAAGAAGCGTCGGCGGCGTTGCGCACTTTGAGGATCGAGAAACTTGGCTGGCCTCGAACCGGGGAACAATCCCCCAAAACCGATTAAGTGTGTTCGAAGTCGAACAGACTACGCTAGCGTCTTATTTCACCATTTCTGAATGAAAGCGAAAGACCTGACCAAGACTCAGTTGTCCGCCGTCCCCTGCCCTACATGTGGTGTCTGTGCCGGTAAGCGTTGCGTGCTGCATTCAGGTGGCCCGCGCCTCGAACCGCACACAGACCGGAAGTTGATCGCTGCTGAAGCCGTGGCAAAGAAACGGCGCAAGCGGAAGAGAGCTACCTGAGCAATGTGTCAAACCATTGGCTGGCCCTGCTGATTTGAAATGATCGGTAAGGAAATCAACACGGAGGGGGTCGGCCATGGAAACTCGGGAAGTTTCGAAGAATGCGAAAAACGCAAAATTTGAAATACTGACAGGAGCAGGCCCGCTAGGGGTAGCGGAGTTAAAGGTCGGTTTGAGGTGTCTCATGAGTCAGGACAAGTGGCAGACACTTTATCGAGAGGCGATTCTGGAAACGAACTTCGACAAACTCGTGGAACGGGTCAAGATGGCTGAAAAGGCGATTTCGGAACGATTATCGCTTGACGAGGAGGTATCCGCAGAAGAACTGCGAGAACTTCAAAATTCGAGGAACTCACTGATAACCTTGACGGAGGAGCGTAAGAAATCTCGTACCGATTTAGACGGGAATAAGTGACCTTACATGTCCAATGAGTGTTTTGCCGTCAATCTTCCACACGATCCGGTCAAAGGGTGAGTCAGGACCGAACATATCGGTACCCGGATTCACGTACTGACTGAATAAAATTATTGGAACGTCGGGCATTAGTTTCTTCAATTGTCGCGCCGCCTCCCATCCGTTCATGACGGGCATGGACAAATCGAGGATGATGAGATTTGGGCGGTGCTTGAGAGCCAAAGCAATCGCTTCCTGGCCGTTGGACGCTTCGGCACAAATATCATAGTCATCTTCATTTTCAAACATGCGACACAACATTTTGCGGATGAGTGGTTGACTGTCTGGCGACGGATATTATTTCGACTGGGTTCACTTTCTCGGTTTGGGCCTGTCCAGGAAATTGTCAAAGGATGGCCGTGTGTCTGCCGAAAACGCACGTATTCCGGCCTCTATTATCGGGTCGATTTTGAATCCCGGTTTAATCGCTTCGTTTATCTGACTCTCAGTGAGACCAACTTTCCTAGCAATGGCCGCCACTTGACTAATAGCTTTCATAGCGTCGATTTGTTTTCGGTCCATTAGACGCCTCTAGCAGGCCGCGCGGATTTCGCGGCTTTGCATATCGGCATCCTCCGGAAGATTCCAGGCGCTCGCCAGCACAAGGAAGCTGCCCAGAAGCATCAAAATACAGATCGCTCGCCGTTTGTTTTTCATGGCCGCCTCCTCCTTGTTTGCCGCGTTGGAACCCGCAATGCGCGTGCCACGCGCAAAAGTGGCAGGAACCAAAGAAGTTAGGGGTTTACTGGTGATATTGCCACCGAGAAATAATGTCCGCTAGACGTGGAGAAAGTGCCCGGTAAGGCCCTTCTTCGAGACATCAGCTCCTACCGGGGTGGCTCTCGTGTTGTGCAAGCAAAGAGTATCTCCGTGGCTAGCAAGACCCTTATGGTCATGGGCTCTCAAATACCACGTAACAGGAACGCTACCATTGGCGGGCCGCTTATCGGTATCCAGGGCACACGAAACTGGCATGAGCGTCGTTGGGCTTGGACTTTCAAAATACTCGTTATCCTGTATGTTCGGCCACGCCCCGACTGCTCTAATTTGAGCTGTGGCTCATACAGGCACCCAGGCGAAACCGACCGACCGAAGACTCCGCATTCTGATTGCGGACGACCATCCCGTCATAAGAAAAAGAGTGCGGTCAATTCTAGAAGAACATCCGCGTTTTGAAGTGTGTGGCGAAGCGGTAGATGGTGCTAATGCGATTGAGATAGCCCAAAGGTTAAAACCCGATGTAATCGTTCTAAACGTGACCATGCCGGTCTTGAGTGGACTGGAAGCGGGACGCGCGATCAAGGCGCAGTTGCCGGAATCGGCGATCGTCATATTGTCTGCCAGTGCAGATGAGCGTTTTGTCGAGGAGGCCAGGAAAATTGGTGCTCGGGCATACATTGCGAAGTCCAAAGCAGGGGAAGCGCTGATCAAGTCAATAGAAGCCGCGATTCTTGGCGGCGATTTTGTCCTGGTGGACTAACAACGTCGTTGTCATATTTGCTATCAGTCGTCCCACGCGGTAACCGGAGGCAGCGAGGGCGCCATCCGCGAAGTCGGCGAGCGTTTCGCCTAATGCCGACGGGCAAGAAAATGTCCGCGTAATATTGCGCGAGACTGCCAGAGGATCATGGAGATAATGAACCACGCGACAGTGGCACCGGTTAGGATAAGCCACGCCGGGTGGCCGGGAAGAAATCGCCGAACTACGATCGCGAAAACGATTAATCCAACACTGCCCATGGCCGCGCCGCGCGCGTCAAGGCTTGAGAGCGCATCGGCTCCATCACGACCGTACCTGTCAACGGCGGCAGCACACTGCCAGGATTTGAGACAACCTTGGACATCCAACAAGCTGGAGCCCAGGCTCCAGGAGCAAATCTGCTGGTCTACACAATCGAAGGTGATGCCAGTACCAGTAGCGCCACCAATGTCAATTTCCAGATCGAGTTCAACCAAATCGTCACCGACAATTTGGCATCGATTGTGACCCACAGTTGGGGCAACTGCGAGACGAATTATGGCATGGCGCAAATGCAGAGCGACGATGCGACCTTCAAGCAGGGTGCCGTCCAGGGAATATCTTTCTTTGTCTCCTCCGGCGACAGCGGGGCTTATGGTTGCGGTGGGACTGACACCAGCCTTGCAGTTGAATATCCTGGAAGCGATCCTTTTGTCACCGCGGTTGGTGGTACCTCGCTCACCCTGAACGGCGACGGTACTCGCTCTTCCGAGGTCGCCTGGATATATTCCGGAGGAGGAGTTTCGCAAGTGTTTCGCCGCCCTTTCTGGGAGTTTGGACCAACGGTATCCGGCTCAGATTGGCGCGGTGTGCCTGACGTCGCTCTAGATGCCGACCCAAGCACCCCTTACGCCGCTTTTTACCAGGGGATATGGGGATATAGTGGGGGCACGAGTTTCGGCGCTCCGAATTGGGCAGCTCTCTGGGCGCTCGGGCTGCAGGCGCGGAACGGAAGGCGCGCAGGATTGCAGACTCCCTATTTTTACTTGCTCGGAAACAGCAGTGATTACCACGAATTCTTCTTCGATATAACCAGCGGAAATAACGGCGCCGGCGTGGGACCCGGCTACGATGCCAAGCGTGGCTGGGACTATACAACAGGCTGGGGCACGCCCGATGGAGACCGATTCGTAAACCATTTCAGAGAGCAACTGTTTTACTGACTTGGCGACCGTGCGACCTTTTTTCTCACGGGGGAGGACAAAGAAGTACTTAGAACGAGCATCGGCCGAGTTCCTACTCGACCGAGCGGTTCGAGAAGAATCCCACAGAGAAACCGAAGTCCATAAAGCGACCTGCGGTCCTATCCATTGTATGGGAACTATATATTGGATGTATAGCGCCGCTCAGGACTAATCTCGCTCCGCGGAGGAACCCAATGTCAGAAGAACCCAAGAAAATGACTACCGACGCGGGCCGGCCGGTGGGCGACAATCAGAATTCGCTCACGGTCGGACCGCGCGGCCCGATCGTCTTCGAAGACTTTCTGCTGTTTGAAAAGATGGCGCACTTCAACCGCGAACGCATCCCCGAGCGCATCGTCCATGCAAAAGGCTCCGGGGCCCATGGCTATTTCGTCTGCAACAACGCCCAGATGTCTAAGTACACCGCGGCCAAGCTGTTCTCCGAGACGGGAAAGAAAACGCCGACCTTCATTCGCTTCTCGACCGTGGGCGGCGAGAAGGGATCGGCCGATACGGAACGCGACCCGCGCGGCTTCGCGCTGAAGTTTTACACCGAAGAGGGCAACTGGGACATGACAGGCAACAATACGCCTGTTTTTTTCATTCGCGACCCGCTGAAGTTCGGCGACTTCATTCACACGCAAAAGCGCGATCCGGAAACCAACCTGAAGTCACCCACGATGATGTGGGACTTCTGGTCGCTTTCTCCGGAATCTCTGCATCAGGTCACCATTCTCTTCTCCGACCGGGGCACTCCAAATGGCTACCGGCATATGGACGGCTTCAGCAGCCACACGTTCAGCCTAATCAACAGCAAGAACGAGCTTTTCTACGCCAAGTGGCACTTCAAGACCAAGCAGGGAATCAAGAACTTTACGCGCGAGCAAGCCGACGAAATGCGCGGCAAGGATCCCGATTACGCGCAACGCGATCTCTTTGAGTCCATCGCCAAGGGCGATTTCCCGAAGTGGCGCGTCTCCGTCCAGATCATGCCCGAGAAGGAAGCTGAAACGTATCACATCAATCCCTTCGATCTCACGAAGGTCTGGCCGCACCGTGATTACCCGCTCGTGGAAGTCGGCGAGCTGGTGCTGGACCGCAATCCGTTGAACTATTTTGCCGAGGTTGAGCAGGCAGCCTTCGAGCCGAAGAATATCGTGCCGGGCATGGGCTTCTCGCCGGACAAGATGCTTCAGGCCCGGCTGATTTCCTATCCGGATGCCCACCGTTACCGCCTCGGTGTGAACTACGACTCGCTCCCCATCAACCAGGCGCAGTGCCCGGTCCACACGTACAATCGCGACGGAGCGATGCGTTTCGACGGAAACTCCGGCTCGGCGGTAAACTACGAACCGAACAGCTTCAATGGTCCGGCGCAGGACCCCGCTTACCGGGAGCGTCCCCGGACGATCGCGGGTTCGGTGGACCGCCACAATCACCGTCTCGACAGCGATTACTACTCGCAGCCCGGCAACCTGTTCCGATTGTTGGCTCCGGATGCGCGCGAGCGCCTGATCGGCAACATCGTGGCCAGCATGAAGTCGGTCCCGCGGCGTATTCAGGAGCTGCAGATAAAACATTTCTATAAGGCGGATCCTGCCTATGGCACCGGCGTGGCGAAGGGTCTCGGACTCACCGTCGAGACTCTCGCTGTCGAAGGGGTCCCGGCAGACTGAACGATCTCAACTGAGGGGGCGGGGAAAATCCCGCCCCTGAAATCTGCTCGCATCCGGTCATCGCGTCAGCCAGGTGATGAGCGCCGAATACTGAGGATACTGCGCGATCAACTCGGCGCGCTTGCCCGCCTCGTAATCCTGGGGGTCGAAGCCGGGCGCCATCGTGTTTCCCATCAGAGCGAACTTGCCGCCGGGCGCGAGGCGCGAGCCCTGCCACGTCCCTCCCGGGACCACGTGTTGCAGGCGCATGCCCGACGCGATGTTCTGCCCGAGCAGCACGGCTTCGCCCGTTCCATTCGGCTTCAACTGAAGCATCTCAACCGGATCGCCCAGATAGAAGTGGTACACCTCGTCGCCTCGCAGGCGGTGCAGGGCGGAAAACGTGTCCGGCGTCAGCATGTAGTAGATCGCCGTCGAGATCGCGCGCTCGCCCGGATAGTCTGGGAAGCGCCTCCTGCGACACCACGTCTTTCGACCGGTAGGCCTCCGCAAAGAGTCCGCCTTCGACGGGAAGCGGCTGCATCTTCAGCAATTCGCGCACCTGTTCGGCTGTGAGCATGGGATCCCAAATACAAGTCGAAGATACGAAACGAAGATACGAATCACGGCCGGAGAAGGCAAGAAAAACCTCCCCCGGCTGGCGTGCCCTGCCTCGGCGTGACCGCTACACAACCCAGGAACGCATGCGCGGAATGCCAGTTGACACTCTAGTTTACGGTTTCCATAATTCCAAAAGGCTGGGATTCTCTTGAAAGAACGCCAAAAATCGCTCGAACAGGCGCTGGAAGACGCCGTTTCCAGGGCTCTGCGCGACAATCTGGCGCCGCTTCAACGCACCGCAGACGAGCTGCACCAGGCCTACGCCGATCTCGTCGCGGCGTGCTCGTCCAGCCGCCCGAGCAACGCTCTGCCTGCCATGCTCCGCGCGCAGACAGCGGCTTCAGCCCTCGCCGCGGGCCTATCCGTGCTGTCGAACTTCGTAGCTGTCGCCCTGAACCCGCGCGAACGCGCCGCCGCGGACGACCAAGTAACCGATGCTGCGCCCGCCGTAGCCGTTGTCGACGACAGCGTCGAACTAACCGATGTTGCCGAGTCGGGAGTCGCAGAGGCCGAAGCGGCGGTTGACGCACAGGAGCAGGAACCCGCTGAGGCGTCCCTTCGCTCCGAACCTGTCGAGTTGCCCTTGGCCCCCGATCCGGAAGCGCCCGTCGAAGTCGCCGTTGAGGAAGCGGCGGCCCAGCAAGTCGCGGCCCAGGAAGTGGCCGTTGCGGAAGCGCCCGCGTTCGACCTCGCAAGTCTCCCGGCCGAGACCCGAGACCTGCATCGCCGGGCCAACCGGTTAGCCAAAGTCACCATGCAAGACATCCAACTATTGCGGCCCAAGGATGTACAATTGGGACGCGAACACAAAGACCTTTGTCATCGGTTGCGAAGTGATCTCGATAAAGCCCGTAAGGAATACGATCGCCGCTTCCGCGCGATTCAGGATCATCCGGTGGACTACTTTCATCATTGGATGGTGGAAATACTCGCCGAAGGTGATGGAAGGGCCCTCGGTGAGTATCCTTACCCCTCGCCCGTTCTGCGGCACTAAGCGAATCGCGCTGCAGCTCACTGGCCGCCTCGCTCTCGTCGGCGTGCTTTTGCTCTTTGTGTGTTCGGTTTCCCTGGCGGCGCCGCGAGTCGAATCGGCGTCCGCGAAAAAGGCCGCCGCGCTCAAGGAAAGAGAGCTCGAGAAGCTGTCGCGCCTGCTCAAGGGGAAAAACTCCTCCTGGGCCTACGGCCAGATGAGCGCGATCGCCGCGGACAAGTCTTCCGGCGTCCTTGGGATGCGCGCGGCGCTGGCGCTCGGCTATTTCGACTACACCAAGGAGCACTTCGCGCAGGCGGAGAAATGGCTGGCGCGCGCCAAGAGCGATCCGCTCCTGGGTGACTATGCGCTCTACTGGAGCGCCGAGAACCATCTGGCTCTTGGCCGTAACCCTGACGCGCTCGCCGAGCTCCAATTGTTTCGCAAGAATTTCCCGGACTCGGTGATGACGGAACAGGCGCTGGCGTCGCTCGGCACGGCGGCGCTTGCCTCGAAACGCCCTGCCGACGCCGTGGCGGCTCTCGACGCATACGCGCCGACGCCGCAGATGCCGGCGCTGCTTTTCCTGCGCGGCGAGGCCCACGAGCAGGCGGGTCAGATCCTCGAAGCCGCCGCCGACTACCAGGCGGTTTACACGCGTTTCTCGATGAGCGAACAGGCGCGGGAAGCGGCCCAGAAACTCAAGTTCTTGAGCGCCGGTTCCGGCGTCAATGTTCCGTCGCTGCCGGTGGACATCCGGCTCGCTCGCGCGAACGCCCTCTTCGAGGCGGAGAATTGGAGCGACGCGCGCGACGAGTACGCCGATATCTTGCAGGCGCTTTCGGGTCCGGCTGCGGAGCGCGCCCAACTGCGCATTCTCGAATGCGGATTGTCGCTTGGCGGAGGCCCGTCCGAAGTGACCGCGCTCCAGATTTCGGACCCCGACGTCGATGCGGAGCGCTCCTACGCGCTCGCTAACTACTATCGTGGCCAGCAGCAAGAAGCCCAGATGGTCGCCGAGGTCGAAGCCGCGGTCGTGCGGGCTCCTTCGAGCCAATGGACCGAAGCCGCGCTCTTCCTCGCGGGAAATTACTACTGGGTGCAGCTCGACCGCGATCGTGCCGCCGGCTATTACCAGCGGCTCGACGAAAAATTCCCCATGTCGGCCGATGCGAACGCGGCGCAGTGGCGCGTTGCCTGGGCAGCGGTTATGAAGCGCCAGCCCGAGGCCGCGGAACTCCTGCAACAGCATCTGAACCGCTTCTCCGGATCGATCTATACACCGGACGCTCTTTACTGGCTTGGCCGCCTGGCGGAAGAGGCCGGCGTGGCGCCGCTCGCGCGCAGCTATTATGAAAAACTGACGGACCGCTTTCCTCAGAACTATTTCGCTTACCTGGGCTCGACCCGGCTTCAGGCACTTGGTACGGGGCCGACGCAAGATCCTGTGGTGCTGACGACCATTCCCGCCATGCCGGATCCGCCCAGCCTGGACAGGAGAATCCCCGCATCCCCGGCGGGCAGGCAGGCGCGCGCCGACGCCCTGCGGTCGATCGCTTTCGACTCTTCGGCGCAGCTCGAATTCGAGGCGGGCTATGCGGCAACGGGCGAGCCGAGGTTGCTGCTGGAGGCCGCGCAGGCGGCCGTCGCCGCCGAGCAGTACGGCGCCGCGATCGTCCTGATCCGTCAGATATTTCCGCAGCTCGGCTCGCAGTCGTTTTCCGATGTGCCGCCCGAGGTTTGGCGGATCGCGTACGCCCTGCCGTATGAATCTTCCATTCGCCGATGGTCGCGCACGCGAGGGCTCGACCCGATGCTCGTCGCCGGCCTGATCCATCAGGAGTCCGCATTTCAGCCGAATGCTCGTTCCGTCTCCAACGCGATTGGATTGATGCAGCTCCTTCCCGGCACGGCCCGCGATGTCGCCAAACGCGCGCGAGTGGGCTATTCGCGCGCGCGGCTCGTCGATCCGGATTACAATGTCAAGATCGGCACGGCCTATCTGGCGGATCTGCGCAAGCAGTTCGACACCGTGGAAGAAGCGGTTGCGGCGTACAATGCCGGCGAAAATCGCGTGGTGGCGTGGACCACCGGGCAGACCTACCGCGAGACGGCGGAATTCGTCGAGTCGATCCCTTTTACGCAGACGCGCCAATACGTGCAGATCGTGACCCGCAACGCGAACATCTATCGCCGGCTCTATGGAGCGCAGAACCAGAATGAACCCCGCAGCACATCCCGAACGGGCCACGGCCGCTAGCCCGAAGCTTTCCGTCAAAGCCGAGCGATTCACCGAATCCGTGATCCGCGAAATGACGCGCCTGGCCCTGCGCTACGGCGCCGTCAATCTTTCCCAGGGTTTTCCCGATTTCCCCGCGCCCGCTGAAATCAAGCGCGCCGCGCAGGAAGCCATCGCAGCGGACATCAACCAATACGCCATCACCTGGGGCGCGAAACGGCTCCGCGACGCCATCGCGCAGAAGTTCGAACGCACGCAAGGGGTCGCGGTCGACCCGGAACGCGAGATCACGGTTTGCTGCGGCTCGACCGAAGCGATGATGTCCGCCATGATGGCGATCATCAATCCCGGCGATGAGGTGGTGGTGTTCGAACCGTTCTATGAAAACTACGGCCCGGATGCCATTCTCTCCGGCGCGACGCCACGCTTTGTGAAGCTGCATCCGCCCGATTGGACGTTCGATCCCGACGAGCTGGCGGCGGCCTTCGGCCCGGCGACGAAGGCGATCATCCTCAATACGCCGAATAACCCAACGGGAAAAGTATTCGAGCGCGCCGAGTTCGAACGCATCCGCGATTTGTGTGTCCGATGGAACGCCTTCGCCATCACCGACGAAATTTACGAACACATGCTCTACGACGGCGCGCAGCACATCTCGCTCGCGTCGTTGGACGGCATGCGCGATCGCACGATTACGATCAACGCGCTGTCGAAGACCTATAGCGTCACGGGATGGCGCGTCGGCTGGGCGATTGCGCCGCCGGAGGCGACCGCGGCGATCCGCAAGGTCCACGATTTCCTCACCGTCGGTGCCGCCGCGCCGTTGCAGGAGGCCGGCGCCGTCGCGATGCAACTGCCGCCGAGCTACTACGAGACGCTCGCCCGCGAATACACCGCGCGCCGGGACCGTATGTTGGGTATTCTCACCGGCGCCGGTTTCAAGTGCTTCAAGCCGCGCGGCGCGTACTACATCATGACGGATATCTCCGCGTTCGGTTTCCCGGACGACGTTGCCTTCGCGCAGTATCTCGTCAAGGAAATCGGCGTCGCAGCCGTGCCCGGGTCGAGCTTCTACCGCGATCCGGCGGACGGCCGCACGCATCTCCGCTTCACGTTCTGCAAAAAGGAATCCACGTTTCAAACGGCCACCGAGCGCCTCGCGAAGCTCAAAGCCGCGAAGTAAACGGCATCGCGGCGCAAGTTGCTCGACTAACCGTTTAACTCAAATGATTGCTGGTAGGCGGGGATTGTAACCGGCCAGCGGTACTGACTCACAATCGCATCGCGCAATCCGTTGAGCCCGCTGGTTTCACCGTGGACCAGGAACGTTTGTCGCGGTGGCGCCTGAAAGCCCGAAAGCCAGCGCAGCAGTTCGCTCTTCCCCGCGTGAGCCGAAAGCTGCCCCATCTCGACGACCTCCGCGCGGACTGGGACCTGCTGGCCGTAAAGCGGAAGATACTTCGCCCCCTGTTGCAGCGCGTATCCACCCGAGCCTTCCGCTTGATAGCCGACGAGCAGGACCGAGTTTCGAGGATCCGGCAGCCGGAGCGCGAGATGATGGAGCACGCGGCCGCCGGTAATCATGCCGCTCGCCGAGATGATGATGCACGGTGAAACCACATTGTTGATTGCCTTGGACTCCTCCACCGTGCGGGTCATGTGCACTTGGTTGATGTTGAGGGGGTCGATGTTTGTTTGCTGTTTCAGGTCGTGGTCCGCGTGATGGCGAACGTACATGTCGGTCACGTTGATCGCCATCGGGCTATCGACGTACACGGGCAATAGCGGAATCCGCTTTTGCTCGCCGAGTTCGCGTAGGTAATACATCAGCAGTTGCGTTCGATCGACGGCAAAGGCAGGGATCACCACGGCCCCTCCGCGCTTCGCGGTGCGGTTGACGACGTCCGCCAATTCGTCCGCTGGGGAGCCCGCCGGATGGTCGCGATCGCCGTACGTTGATTCGCAGAGTAGAAAGTCCGCGCGTGTAGGCGATTCCGGGTCTTTCAGTATCGGCTGATCGTAGCGCCCAACGTCTCCTGAGAAGACGACCAGTGTTTGCTTTCCGCTTTCGGTGATCGTCAACTCGAGCCACGTCGCGCCCAGGATGTGTCCGGCATCGTGCGGACGCACCGAAAACTGCGGGCTGATCGTGAACGGGTCGTTGCTCGGGATTTCGCGGAACTGCTGGAGCGCCGTCTGCGATTCCGCAACGGTGTAGAGCGGCAGCGGAGGCTTGTGGCTCGAGTAGCCTTTCTTCGCGGCATACCGCGCGTCTTCTTCCTGAAGGTGCGCGGAATCGGGAAGCAGCAGCGCGCAGAGTTCGCGCGTCGCGGCATTCGAGTAGATCGGGCCGCGAAATCCATTGCGCACCAGCCGTGGGAGATAGCCCGTGTGATCGATGTGCGCGTGCGTCAGGAGCACCCAGTCGATCGTGGCTGGATCGATCGTGAGGCGATCCCAGTTTCGCTGCGTCAATTCCTTCGAGCCTTCGAACAGCCCGCAATCCACCAGCAGCCGCTTGCCTTCGGCCTCGATCAGATACTTCGAGCCGGTGACGGTTCCCGCCGCGCCGAGAAAAGTGATTTTTGCCATAGGGGCGGTATTCTAAGATAAATCGAGCCAGCCAGTACCTTTTCCTCGGGATATGCTATCTAACTGGCGGGAGGATCTCAGATGCCGAAGAAAAAAGGTTCGAGAAGGAAATATGGTAAAGCCGCGACGAAGAGCGTCGAAAGCGCCCTGCGCCGGGAAAAGAGCGGCACGCTTCGTTCCGGCAAGGGCGGAAAAGGCGGGGTGGTCACGTCTCGAAAGCAAGCGATCGCTATCGGCCTTTCGGAAGCGCGCAAGGCGGGCGCCAAGGTACCGAGAAAATCTAGCTAATGCGTAGCGCCGGTCGATTCGCTTCACGGGATATAGACGAAAAAACATGGTAAGCTTTCTGGCGGTTCTCCTACAGTGTGGGGCCGTGGCGCAGTTGGGAGCGCGCCTCGATGGCATCGAGGAGGTCGAGGGTTCGAATCCCTTCGGCTCCACCAGACATCTATAGCGTTCACCCCGAAATGCGTCAAACCGCCGTGATCAAACTGTATGCGGCCGTAAGTGATTGGAAATAAGTCCCTTGGTGGATGGTTCCAGGGTCCTTCTCCAATGGTACGACCGGGGTATCTCCCACGCCCGTCTTTTCTGCTATCCTTGCAACATAGCGGGGCGGCCCGGTGTCTAAATACACAGGGAGATGCCCCGGAAAGCGCGGCGCAAGGCATGTCCGAACTGGCACAAAGTCTGCCGTGGGCGCGTGATGAAGCCCAGTTGGTGACCGAGCTGCAAGCCGGCTCCGATGCGGCGTTCGACTACCTTGTCACCTACTATCACGCGAACGTGTACAACCTGGTCTACGGAATCCTGTCCGATGCCGCCGACGCCGCCGATGTCACTCAGGAAGTTTTTCTCCGCGTGTTTCGCGGGATTCGCGGTTTCCGCCGCGGCAGCTCTTTGAAGACGTGGCTGTACCGCGTGTCCGTCCGCCAGGCGCTCAACCATCGCCGCTGGTGTTGGCGCCATCACAGGCAACAGGTTTCGATCGACGCGGAAGAGCATGGGAAGAGTTTCACGCTGGAACTCAAAGACGACGAACCCACGCCGTTCGAGCAATTGGCCGAGAAGGAAGTGCAGGCGACGGTGCGACGCGCCCTTGCGGCGGTTCCGGCTCTTTTTCGGAGTGCCGTGATCTTGAGAGATCTCGAGGGACTCTCTTACGAGGAGATTTCCGAAGTCCTCGAAGTCTCGGTGGGAACTGTGAAGTCCCGCATTCTGCGAGGCAGGCGAATGCTCAAGGAGATTCTCGATCCGCTTCTGCGCGCACCTCAGACCGAGGTCGCTGAGGTGCCCGGCCACACGCCTGGGGCGACGCTGCGCCGCCGCGCGCGCGCCCATTTCATGCCGGATCCCGAAACGCGAAGACTGCCTCACGCGGTGGCTCGCGCTGTCGGCGGAATGCACGGGGTTAGGGAATGAATTGCAAACAAGCCCAACGACGCCTGCCCGGTTATCTTGACGGGGCGATTCGCGCTCAGGATCATGCGGGCCTGCGCGAACATCTGGATTCTTGCGCCGATTGCCGGCAGCACCTCGAGCGTTATCGCTTGCTCGCGAGTCGTCTCGCGAATGTCGAACCTGTGGCGGTGCCGGCCGATTTGGCGGTGCGCATTCGGATGCAGGCTTCGCGCGAGCGATCTCCCTGGGCCGGTGTGGCGAGGGCGTGGTCCCGGGCGGTGCTGGTCTGCGAGAATATTCTCGGACCGCTGGCCGTTCCCGCTACGGGGGGCGTTCTGACGACCCTCGGAGTTTTCATCCTTTTTGTTCACGTGATGCTGGGTGGTGTTGCGATGGGCGGTGTTGTGCCCAACGATCTGCCGCTCAATCTGATCCAGCCCGCGCAGATAGAGAGCTTGGCTCCGTTTCCCGTGGTCGTTGAGGCGAACGGCGGGCCGGACTCCGGCGGCCTCCTGTTGGAGGCGACGCTCGACGCGCAGGGTGAAGTCGTTTTCTACAAGATTCTTTCCGGCCCGAACGATGCCGTGGTTCAGCGCCAGATCGATCAGCTCTTGATGTTCTCCCGCTTCCGCCCGCAACTGAGCTTCGGGCGTCCGATGGGAGGCGGGCGCGTCCTGTTGAGTTTCAGCGAGGTCCATGTCCGCGGGTAATTCCTCTCAGCCGGCTTTCGTGTGGTTCCTGCGATTCTTGACTCTGCTCCGCCCGCCCGCTAAAGTCTCAGAGTAGCTGTGTCTGCCGGTTCGACAGGCGCTGCGAGCACATGGGGGAAGGTGCTCGCCAGCGAACGGAAGCCCACGAGGCCGAGGTGTTGAGGAGCTTGCCCATCCGAAAGTCCATCCGAAAATTCATGCGGATATTTCCCGCGCTTGCCGTTGCGGCCCTTTTGGGAACGAGCGCCTCGGCTCCGAAGGCACAGCAGGTCGGGGAGAGCTCCTATACCGGCATCAGCGTGGAGGCCAGTCCGCAGATCTTCTCGACCATGTGCGCCCTTGACGCGGCTGGCTTTGGCGCGGACGAGAGCACGCTCGCACAGATGCCCGGGCGGCTCGCGCTTCGCGGAGACCTGCTCAAGATGCAGGGTCCGGCAACCGATGCCCTGCGCCAGTTTTACCGGGACCACGCGTTGGCAGGTCCCGGTGAAACACTCTCCCGCTATATCACCTTCGCTCTCGTCGTCGGCCCGCCGCCGCAATTTCAGTTTGAGGGCAATCCCGACTTGCTTCCTCCGGACGTTCTCACGCTCGACGGATTCCAGGCGATCCTCGCCAACTTCTATCGAGAAGCGCATCTCGACCTGCGCTGGGCCCGGATCGAGCCCGAGTACGAGCCGACCGTCGAGCGTTACAGGGGCGTGGTCCGCCGGAGCGTCACCCTCGCGAACGCCTATCTTCGCGAGATCGTCAAGCCGTCGACGGGACGCACATTCACCGTTTACGTCGAGCCGCTCGTGGGGGCCCGCACCAATTTCCGAAACTATGGCGATCAATACGCCATCGTGGTCGGAACGGTCTCGCAGATGCCGGTGGACGCTGTTCAGCACGCTTATTTGCACTTTCTGCTCGACCCGGTCGTGTTGCGTTACCGTCCGGCTGTGGACAAAAAACGGTCTCTGCTCGCTATTGCGGCTCGTGCGCCACAGTTGCCTGCGGAATATCACGATGATTTCGTTTCTTTTGTGGATGAGTGTTTGATCAAGGCCGTGGAGCTGCGTTTGCGCCATCTTTCGCCGGATCAGTTGGCGGCGGCGTTGCAGGACGCGGATCAGTCCGGCTTCATTCTGGTGCGGCCCCTGGTGGCGCAGTTGCAGAAATTCGAGAAGGCTGAACCCGCGATGACGTACTACTTTCCCGACCTGATTACGGGCATCGACGTCGATGCCGAGCAGAAGCGTTTGCAAGGCGTCACCTTTGCCGCCGCGGACGCCACGCCTCCACCGGACGAACACAGCTCATCCGAGAGCGCTCCCGTCTCGGAGCTAGATCGCTGGATCTCTCAGGGCAATCTGGCCATTGCGCGAAAGGATGCGCCGGCCGCCGCTGCCGTATTTCAGATGGCGCTGGCAAAGTATCCTAATGATGCGCGGGCGCTGTATGGCCTGGCCATCGCCTCCGTGCTTTCCGGCGAAGCGGATCGCGCGAGGGAACTGTTCGAACGGATCGTTTCCCCGCCGGGCGTGAACGCCGATGGGGCCGGGAATGCCGCGCAGTCCGCGAGTCCGTCGATTGTGGCGTGGGCGCACGTTTATCTCGGACGCATCCACGATCTCGGTGACGAGCGCGATTTGGCGGTGGGCGAATACCGGGCGGCTCTGGCCGTGGATGGCGCGCCGGAGGCCGCGCGCGTGGCCGCCGAAAACGGCGTCCAAGCGGCTTACCAACCGCCCGCACGCCCGGGCGAAGACAGGCAACCGCAACCTTGATCTGGCCGTCTCATGCGGAGGCCGCTCAGGCAATATCTTGCGAAGGAGCAAGCAGAGCGCCAACGCGGCGAAGAAGCTGGCCGTCGCGACGAAGAACTAGAAGAGACAAGCACGGAGAAATGGCATGAACTCTTCATTTGCAAGAAACTCGCTGCGCATTACATGCATTGCTGTGACCGCTATCTTTGCCTTTGCTCCGATTTCCCGGGCGCAAGCGATCCCGGGTCCGGGCCAAATGGGGCAGGGGATCCCCAACCAGACTCAAGTCGGCCAGTCCGGCGGGACGATGAACGATCAGTTGCAATACGGAACCATGGGCCACCAGGTCGAGCGGGAACAGGATGCCGCTTACAAAGCCTTCCTCAAGGAGCGAGAACCTGCCAAGAAGATCGAATTGGCAAACAGCTTTTTGAAGATGTACCCGAAGAGCCCGCTTGCGGAGCGCGTCGACGCCGGCTTGGTGGACGTCTACCGCGCGCAGCAGGACTGGAAGGATACGTATCTGTCTGCGGACCACGCGCTCACGTTGCAGCCCGATGATGTGGATGTTCTTACCACCGTCGGTTGGACCATCCCGCATGTTTACAATCCGAGCGATCCGGATGCCGATCAGGAATTGGACAAAGCGGCGACTTACGCACAGCATGCAATCGAGGTTCTTGCTAAGATGTCCAAACCGCCTGACCTTACCGAGGCGCAGTTTGAGGCTGCGAAAACCAAGCGATTGTTCCAAGCGCATAGCGCTCTCGGCCTCGTCTACTTCCGCCGCGAGGACTACGACAACTCCGTGAAGGAGCTTCAGCAGTCGACCAAGAATAATCCCAGTCCCGATCAGACGGATCTGTTTGTCCTTGGCGTCGATCTGCAAAACCAGGAGCGTTACAGCGAGGCTGGGGACGCCTTTAGTCAATGCTCCCAGATCGCGGGAACCCTGCAGGATCAATGCAAGCGAAACACCGACGCAGCGAAAAAGCTGGTCGGCCACGCAAAGTCCAACTAAGGCATCGACTGCCGACAGCGGACGGAAGAAGGCAAGGCTATGACATTCTCACTCGCGCGCACCGGAATTCAAATCCTGGCGGCCGCATTCGTGTCGACTTTTTTGCTCGCGGCGTCTTGCCGCGCGCAGGGCACGGATCCGAACATGGTGGTGGACAAGGAACAACAGCAGGACCAGAACCGACAGCTCGAGCAGAAGCAGTTGAACCAAAACCCTTCAAATCAGCCGGCCCCCAAAATCGACCCCAAAGAAGAGGCTGCTTACAAGGCCTTTTTCGACGCAGGCCCGCAGGATCCGGACAAGCGGATTCAGCTCGGCCAGGATTTCATTCAGAAGTATCCCTCGAGCGTGTATGCCGAGGCCGTCCATGCTGGCTTGGTGCAGGCCTACTATACGAAACAGGACTGGAAGAATTTCTACGCTGAGGCGGACAAGGCTTTGGCGCTTAAGCCCGACGATGTGGCCCTCCTCACGATGGTCGGCTGGGTCATCCCGCACATCGTCACGGGGAGCGAACCTGACGCAGGCGAGCAGCTCGACAAGGCCGAAACCTACGAGAAACGCGCCCTGCAACTCATCCCCAGCCTACCAAAGCCCGCGAACATGACGGACGACCAGTTCACCGCGGTGAAGGCTGAGGAAATGGTTGAAGCGCATAGCGGTCTGGGTCTCGTCTACTTCCGCCACCAGGATCCCGACAACGCGGTGAAAGAGCTTCAGCAGGCCACTCAGGACAACTCGAAGCCCGATCCAGCTGATTTCTTTGTCCTGGGAGCGAGCCTGCAAAACCTGAATCGTTACACCGAGGCTGCGGACGCATTCACTCATTGCAGCCAGGTCGCGGGAAGCCTGCAGGACCGGTGCAAGCAGAACGCCGACAACGCCAAGAAACTGGCTGCGCAGAAAAAGTAGCCGGTGAGGCAATCCCGACTATGACCGAAGAGGAACGCGCGGAACTCGAGGCGATTCTCGGTCATCGTTTCGAGCATTTGGAACGACTCGAGCGCGCGCTCACCCACCGTTCGCACCGCCAGGATTCCGGGGGCGCGGATAACGAGCGCTTTGAGTTTCTGGGCGACCGGGTCCTCGGTCTCGTCGCCAGCGAGCGGCTCGTCGATCTCTTTCCTCAGTGGGACGCAGGCAAACTCTCGAAGGGATTGGCCCGGCTTGTGAGTGCTTCGTCGATTCACGCGGCGGCATGCCGGTTGCGGATCGGTCCTTACCTGCGCCTCGGGCCGGGCGAGGAAAAAACCGGCGGGCGTGAAAAGAAGCGGCTCCTGGCCGACGCCTACGAAGCGATTGTGGGCGCCATTTATCTCGACGCCGGCCTCGCGGCCGCGGCGGCCTTCCTGCGCCGCTCTTTGCTCGATCCTGCGCTCGAGGGTGAAGGCCAAGGTCTCGAACGGCCCGACCACAAGTCGGCCTTGCAGGAGTGGCTTCAGGAACGCGGCCTCGGCATCGCGGAGTATCGCCTTCACAACTCGTCCGGACCAGAGCATCAGAAGACCTTCGAGGTAGAGGTCTGGCACAAGGGCCGTAGGCTCTCCGCGTCCGAGGGCCGCAGCAAGAAAGAGGCCGAGCAGGCCGCCGCAAGGCTCGCTCTGGGAATCCTCGAAGAATGCCGTTGAGATCGCCTTAACGGGATCCCTCGAGCATGATTTTCCCTGAGGCCGGAGTCGGCTCCGGCCGGCGTATATTCGGATCTATCCACTGTGTCCAACACCTACTCAGAACCCGTCACGCGCCCTGAGCACATCGAGGCGGCTTCCCCCAAGTTTCGCCTGTGGAATCGCTGGACGAAGGGAATTCTTCTTCTGGCGATTCTCCCTTGGGTTGTGTCGGAGGGCATTTCGTTGGCGGCCCAGCACAGCAGTCTGCGAAAAAAGCTCTCGGCGCATCTCGAGGCGGCTTTCGGGCGCCCTGTAGAGGTCGGCAACTACCATTTCGGTTTCTGGGGCGGGCCCTCCCTCGAAGCTCGATCGGTCACCGTCGCCGAGGATCCGCGCTTCGGCCAGGAGTATTTCCTGAGGGTCGATTCGATGGCCGTGCGACTGCGCTGGCAGAGCTTGCTGCGCGGCCACATCGAGTTCGGAACCCTTTCTCTCACGCGCCCCAGCCTGAACCTTGTCCGCGATGCCGCAGGAGACTGGAATCTTGCCGAGTGGCTGCCGCGTCCCGCGGGGACTCCCTCGGCGACTGTGCCGGTGGGTCCTTTATTGCCGTTCCCGGCTCTGCGTTTCCGTAAGATCGAAGTGGCCGATGGACGAATCAACTTCAAGCGCGCCGACGAAAAGCTCCCCATCGCATTTGTCGGCGTGAGCGGAGCGGTTGAGACGGACACGCTGGGGCGCTGGCGAATGAACCTTAATGCGGCCCCGTGGCGGTCCGCCGTGGCCGTACAGCAGGCCGGCACCATCCACGTTTCGGGCTATGTCGGCGGGACCTCTTCCCGGCTTCGCCCTGCGGCGCTCGATCTCTCATGGACGGATGCCTCGGTTTCGGACGTGCTTCGCCTGGCTCGCGGCGACGATTACGGCGTACGCGGCACGCTTGCTCTGGCGCTAAGCGCCCGCACGCAGGATCAGACCAACGCCTGGGCTATCCAGGGGCGCGCGGAGTTGCGCCAGCTCCATCGCTGGAACCTCGCCCTTCGCCCCGACAATCCTGCAGTCAATTTGACTGTCCGCGCGAAGTGGTATCCCGACTCGCCGGAAATGGAATTGACGGAAGCGATCCTCGAAGCGCCGCACTCGAATGTGCGCGCCACCGGCGTCGTCTCCTGGGATCACTCCCAGAAGCCGCCTAAGGAGTTATCCGGCCCGCCGCTGATCTTGGTGACGTCCTCCACGATCGACTTCGCTGACCTGTTGGAGTGGATTCGCGCGTTTCACCCCGGCGTGGCGGACAATATTTCTCTTCGCGGACTCGCCAGCGTTCGCGGGCAGCTCCTCCCCGGATGGCCGCCACGCGTGGTGAATGCGGCCGTGTTCAGCGACGGAGCCGATCTATCCGGTGCAAGCCTTCCGGTTCCGGCTCATCTGGGCCGAGTCCAGTTTCGCTACGACCACGGAATCGTTTCTTTTCCGCCGGTGGCGCTCTCGTTCGGCGCGCTTCATGGCCCGCAGGACGGCTCATTCCAGATGAATGTCTCCGTAAATCCGCGGCGCGTTGCATTGCCGGATTGGCATCTCACAGGAAGCATCAACGAGATGCACGATTTGATTGCAGCGGCGAGCGCCCTCGGCTGGAACGCATCTCGCGGCTGGGATCTCGCTGGACCGCTTTCGTGCGATCTGCTCTGGCGGGAAGCGCGCGATCCGTGGAAAGCCCAGTCGGCCGGCTGGGTCGAATTCGGTGTGCCGGGACCGCAGGGTGGTGCGGCTCTTCGCGTGCCTTTCTTGAATCAACCGATCGGCGAGATTCTCGCGCGCGTGGAGTTGAAAGCAGGCGCGCGCCACGTTGCGGTGTCGTCGGCGCAGGCCTTTGGAGCGCGCTGGACCGGAACCTTCGACCGCAGCGCCCCGGACGCCGAATGGCAATTTGCGCTGTCGGCCAATCGTCTTGCCGCGGCGGACCTCGACCGCTGGCTGAACCCCCGTTGGCGCGAAAGCTTCCTCGATCGCATGCTGCCCTTTCTCAACCCGCGCTCGCCCGCGCTGTCGGTCCCGGAAGAGTTGCAGGCCAGCGGACGCATCAACCTCGATCAGTTCATCCTCGCGCCTCTTGCCGTGAACCGCTTGCAAGGCGATCTGAAGATCGCCGGCCGCCGCGTCGAGCTCGCGAGTGCGACGGGGCAGTTTTACGGCGGGGAGCTTCATGGGGTGTTGGACGCGGACGTGGAGGCCGCGCCCTCTTACGATGCGAGCCTTGACTTCTCCCGCGTCGACCTTTCCGCCCTCTCCGCGGCCTCTCCGGAGCTCGCCAATTTGTTCGCCGGCACGGCTTCCGGAGAGGCTTCCTTCCACGCACGCGGCGCCGACGGTTCGGACCTGTTCGCCTCGCTCGAATGCCGCGGGACGGCGCGGGTGTCGGACGCTCAGCTCCGAACCATGAATCTCCTGGAATCGCTGCACTCGGCGGTCCGCCGCCCGGGTACGAGCGTCTTTCGACAGGCGTCCGCCGCATTCAGTTGCGCTCAGGGCAAGATTCAGTTTCAGGATCTTCTGTTGTTGGGTCCAGACGCCAGAATCGATGGCTCGGGAACCATCGACTTCCAGCGCAATCTCGATTTGCAGGTGCGTGCCCTTCCCGCCGGTCCCGCCGCGCCCGCTGCCGCCAGTTCGGATCCGGCTCAGCCCGCGTACCGCCTCACCGGGCCGCTCGCGACCCCGGCGATTGCCCGCGCGCAGCCGCCCCGCCGCAGTCGCTAGCAACGCAATGTCGAAGCAAAGCAGCGTGGTCAGTTTCCGACTGGCCGACAATCCTAGCGTTCGCCACTTTGTTCTATACTGCGTGGTTGCTCGGGACCAAGCTGAGCGTCATTCGGAGTCAAAGGAGAAATAGATCGCCATGGCAGCAACTCCTTACTACCCCTACGAGACGCGCTTAAACGTTCTGCACAAATCTTTGGAGGTAATCGATGAAAAGGCTCTTGCGGACGAGTGCGAATTCACGTGGTACAACCAGACTCTCTGCAAGGTAAATGACTCTGTGGTCCGCCTCGGCGTCATACAGGGAGAGTATCACTGGCATAAGCACGATGAAGACGACGAGTTTTTTTATGTTGTGGAGGGCCAATTGTTGATTGACCTTGAGGACCGCACCGTCGAAGTTTCGCCGCGACAGGGATTCGTCGTTCCAAAGGGAGTGGTGCATCGCACGCGCGCCCAGCGCCGGACTGTGATTCTAATGGTCGAAAACGCTGGGATCATACCGACAGGCAGCTGACCGTTGCGTCTGGCTACCATGAGCGGAGCGCCATTTGCCTCGCTCCGCACCCTGTGCTAGCGTTCGTTCGATGCGCGGGATTTCCGGTCCCACAACGCGGATGAGTGGATTTCGTCTCCTACTCTCCGCAGGATTGCCGGTGATCGCGCTGGCGCTCGCCGCAGCCGCCGGTCAAAAGTTACGCCTCACGCCGAAGTTCCTGCCGGGTGCATCGCTTTACTACCAGATCGAATCGCGCGCGACGACAACCGGTAAGACCACCGCCCCCATCGCGAATCCCGAGGGCGGCTCGCAGGCCAGCCAGGTGATCGATCTGCTCGTGCGCATCGACGTGCTCGGCGCGCCGCCCGCCTCCGCAGCCGTTCCCGGCGCCCAGCGGCTCCGCGCCACATACGAAAAATCTCGCGGCCAGTTCGAAAGCGACGCCTTTGACCCCCAACGCTCTTCGCTCGAGGACCAGTATCGCCGCCTCCAGGGCCGCTCCATCGAGTTCACCATCGAGCCCGGCGGCCGGCTCGCTGACTTCAAGGGTGTGGATCAGCTTTTTTCCGATCCCTCCGGCGCCGCGCCCGTGGTTTCCTGGCTCGAAGCCCTTTCGTCCGGCAGCGGATTTCCGAAGAACGGCATCTCCATCGGCCAGAAATGGCGCGGTGAGCGGCCGGTCCCGGGGACGCCGCTTTCCGGCCTCGCCTGGCTCACCGAGTCCACGTACCTCCGCGACGAGCCCTGCGATCCGCGAGGCAGCGCGGTGCGTGCGGCGGCGAGCCCGGGTGCATGCGCCGTGATCCTCACTCGCTTCGAAATCTCCCGCCACGGCTCGCCCCATTCCGATGCCACGCCGCCGGATTACCGGCAGAACGGCCTTCGCACCTCGGGCACCTGGACGGGCTCGGGCGAAAGCCTCGATTCCATCTCGCTCGCCGACGGCCTTCTCGTGAGCTCCACCCAAACTAGCACGCAGGACATGGACTACCAAATCACCAGCGCCAGCACCGGTTCGAGCATCCACCGCCAGGGCCGCATCCAGAGCCAGGCCGTAATTACGCTGGTCCCGCCGCCCACCTCCGCGCAACCGTGATGCCTGGCATACCGTTACCGTCAATCACTGTCATCCCGAGCGAAGTCGCGCGCGCCTTTGTCTTTCCCGCGGTTTCTGCGGGCGCGGGGCGCAGCGAGGGATCTGCTTTTTGTTTCTGGGCGGCGTCGGGCCGCGTTTTCGCCGACGCGCCTCGACATGCATTTTTCTCCGCAGGGGCGGGTTTCAAACCCGCCCTGCCGCTGACAACTCTTGGCACGCCGTGCAGCTACCCTCACGTGTCATTCCGAGCGAAGTCCTGCTTGCCCTGAGGAACCAAGGACGCTTTCCGTTTTCCCTCGATGTTCGAGGGCGCGGGACAATGAAGGGCTCCCGGGCGACGGTTAGTCGAGCCCGGGAGAACAGTCGAGGAATCCGCTTTTTGCTGTGGAATCTGGGCACCGCGCTCCGCGCTCACGACTGGCAGTTTAGGGGGTCGGACCTTCAGGTCCGACAATAGACCGGCGCAGAGCGCCGCACCAATGCGCAGGCACACCCGCAGCAAGTATTCCCTGTGTTCCGCCGCTCGCTGGTCCCACTGAAGGCTTGGGGCAGTTGCGCTATAATAAAGGTTTTGGATGGCCGTGATTTTTGGCCCCGCCCGAACCTGTGCGGCCCTGAGGCGTCTCGACCATGAAATTCAAGCTTGCGAGCGACTACGAACCCCGCGGCGACCAGCCCGAAGCGATCTCGCAACTGGTCCGCGCCGTGAGCGACGGCGAACGCCACCAGGTCCTCCTGGGCGTCACCGGCTCGGGCAAGACCTTCACGATGGCGAAGGTCATCGAGCAGATCAACCGTCCCGCGATCGTCCTCGCGCACAATAAGACCCTCGCCGCGCAGCTCTACCATGAATTCAAGTCCTTCTTCCCGCAGAACGCGGTCGAGTACTTCGTCAGCTATTACGATTACTACCAGCCCGAGGCCTACGTTCCAGCGAGCGACACCTTCATCGAAAAGGAAGCCACGATCAACGACGAGCTCGATAAGCTCCGCATGAGCGCCACTCGCTCGCTCTTCGAGCGCCGCGACGTCATCGTGGTCGCCTCCGTCTCCTGCATTTACGGCATCGGTTCACCCGAGGCCTACTACGGCATGTTGCTCATGCTCGAGAAAGGCCAGTCGATCGCGCGCGAGTCCATCCTGCGCAAGCTCGTCGAAATCCAGTACGACCGCGCCGAAGACCTTCGCCGCGGCACCTTCCGCGTGCGCGGCGATACGATCGAGATCTATCCGCCCTACGACGACCTCGCCGTGCGCGTCGAGCTTTGGGGCAGCCAGATCGAGGCCATCCGCAAGATCGATCCGCTCACCGGCGAAATCCGCTCGCGCGAAGGCGAAATCACGCGCATACCCATCTATCCCAAATCGCACTACGTCCTCCCCGCCGAGCAGCGCGAGCGCGCGATTCAAACCATCTACGAGGAGCTCGATTGGTGGAAGAAGGAGCTGGGGCGCCAGGGAAAGATCGTCGAGTCGCAGCGCGTCGTGCAGCGCACCCTCTTCGATATCGAAATGATGCGCACCATCGGCTATTGCCACGGCATCGAGAACTATTCGCGCCACATGTCCGGCCGCTTGCCCGGCGAAGCGCCGCCCACGCTGCTCGATTACGTTCCCTCGGACTACCTGCTCGTGGTCGACGAATCGCACCAGACGGTCCCGCAGCTTCGCGGCATGTACCATGGCGACCGCTCGCGCAAGCAAACCCTCGTCGATTACGGCTTCCGCATGCCTTCGGCGCTCGACAATCGCCCGCTCACGTTTGAGGAATTCGAGCACCGCGTGAATCAGGTCGGTCTACGTTTCCGCCACGCCCGGCCCCTACGAGCTGACGAAATCCGGCGGCGTGGTCGTCGAGCAGGTGATCCGGCCCACCGGGCTCGTGGACCCCGAGACCGAAGTGCGGCCCGTGAAAGGGCAGGTGGACGATCTGCTGGAGGAAATTCGCGCGCGCGCCGCGCGCAACGAGCGCGTCCTCGTCACCACGCTCACCAAGCGCATGTCCGAGGACCTCGCCGAATACTTCGCCGAGGTCGGCGTGCGCTGCCGCTACCTCCACTCCGAAATCGAGACGCTCGAGCGCGTCCGCATTCTCCGCGACCTCCGCCGCGGCGAATTCGACGTCCTCATCGGCATCAATCTTCTTCGCGAAGGCCTCGATCTCCCCGAAGTCTCGCTCGTCGCCATCCTCGACGCGGACAAGGAAGGCTTTCTTCGCAGCGCGACCTCCCTCATTCAATCCATGGGCCGCTGCGCGCGCCATATCGAGGGCCGCGCCATTCTCTACGCCGATCGCATGACCGACTCGATGCGCGAGGCCATCGGCGAAACCAACCGCCGCCGCGCCAAGCAGCAGGCCTACAACCGCGAGCACAACATCACGCCGCAATCCATCGTGAAGTCGGTCGATATGCAGCTCGTGCGGATCATCGAAGCGGACTACGTCACGGTTCCGGCGGACGATTCAGCCATCGGCGAGATCGCGAACGAGGAGCAGTTGCTGCAAGCCATCACGCAGCTCGATGCGCAGATGCGCGACGCCGCCAAAAACTTCGACTTCGAGCGCGCCGCCTCGATTCGCGACCGCATCCGCCTTCTCAAGCAGCGCGACCTCGGCGTCATCTCCTCCACAGAATTGCCATCCGCCACCCGCGCCGCCGGCTAGGTGGTTTTGCGGGTGCCCCACCCTTCGCGCTCTTTGCGAAGGGTGGGTCTTGCGTGGTTTTCGCACCTACAACCTACCACCCACCACCCGCAACCTGATCCTCACACCACTCCCCGCCTCAACTCCTCCAGCGGGTAAAACGTCCCACGCCACACAATTCCGCCCTGCCACAGCGTCACGATCGCCGACCGCGCCATCATCCACGCGAAAATCAGCGCCCCGACCGGATACGTCACTCGCATACAGCACAGGCTCCCCGAATTGCCGTGCTGCGCCGCCCGCAATGATCAACGGCAACGCAACCGCAATCGCATCAAACGCCCGCGCCCACCCGTGCGCGAACGCCAGCGCCGCCACCGGAAACACGCACGTCAGCAGCACCGCGAAAATCTGCGCGCACGCCACCCACAGCTTAAATCCCGAGACAGCGAAAAAATTCTTCGTCGTCCCGCGAATCGTATTGCCCAGCCCGGCGTGCCAATGAACGCTCACCGCGTCTCCCGCCTTCGCCACGCCCGAGCGAAATTCGCCGTCCTTGACCAGCTTGCCGAGCTTCATGTCGTCCACCACTTCCATCGCCAGCCGCCGGTGCGTTCCGATCGCCTCGTACATGCCGCGGCGAATGAGCTGAAATGCGCCCACGCCGTTGTACGCGCGCGACTTCGGATTGCTCGCCGCCCACGGCCGCGTCCCGATCGCAAACGCCATCGCGAAAAATGTCATCGCGATCTTCTCGCCGAAGCTGAACATCTTCAGCGTGCCCAGCAGCGTCAGATGGTCCCAACCGCGCCGTTCCGCCAGCGCAATCGAACGCCGCAGCAGGTCCGGCGCGAAATGAACGTCCGCGTCGGTGAAGACAAGCCATTCTCCGTTCGAGCGTTCGTACGCCTGCTCCAGAGCGTGCGGCTTCCCGAGCCAGCCGGAGGGCAGGGAATCGACGCGCACCGGCTTCAGCCGCGCGTGCTTCCGCGCCGCAGCTTCCAGAATCGCGCCCGTGCCATCCTCGGAGCGGTCATCGACGGCGATCACTTCGTAGCGCGGATAATCGAGGGCGAGAAATGTTTCGAGCGCGCCGGGCAGCTTTTCGGCTTCGTCGCGCGCCGCAAAAAGAATCGAGACCGCCGGACACTGCCCATCCGTCAGCGGGTCGGTATCCGCCAGCGACGGCATGGACGGCACTCCGCGCAGCAAATCAATCGATTCGACGATCCACAGGAAGGCGACGGCGCCCAGCAGCGCCGTCCAGAAAATGTGCAAGGCAATTTCCTCCACCGCATGCAGAGCGAACACGTTATGCTAGCACGCTGCATGGCACGCACTATTTCCATCGTCGGCGCGGGTCGCGTCGGCAGAGCGCTGGGAAAACGCCTCCGCGAGCGCGGCTGGCGCATCGGCGCCGTCGTCACGCGATCCGCCGCCACCTCGCGTGCTGCCGTCCGCGCCATTGGCGCTGGCACTCCGCATGTCGTGTTTGCTGGCGGTGTCTTGCAGGAGCCTTTTAGGGGGTCGGAGCTTCAGCTCCGACAAAACAGACCGGCGCGAAGCGCCGTGCCAATGCGCAGCCACACCCGCCGCAAGTACTCTCCATCGGGGCATGCTGACCCGGCCGAAGCTCCGATTTTGGCCTCCGGTGGTCCTTTCGCCTCCGACGTGATCCTACTCACCACGTCCGATGACGTGCTGCCCGCTGTCGCAAAATCGCTCGCCGGAGCCGCAGGCCGCGCTTTGCGCGGCAAGATCGTTCTGCACACCAGCGCCACGCTCGACCGCGAGCGTTCTCGCCCCGCTCGCGCGTCGCGGCGCTGCCACCGGCTCGCTTCATCCGATGCAGGCATTCGGCGGCAGAGTGGTTCCGAAGCTGAGCGGCGTCATCTTCGCCATCGAAGGCGATCCGAAGGCGCGGCGCATGGCGAAAACAATCGCAAAGACGCTCGGCGGCCTGCCCATCGCAATCGACACCCGCGACAAGCCCATCTATCACGCTGCGGCCGTGCTGGCTGCCGGCAGCGCATATCCCTTGATCGAAACGGGCGTGCAGATGCTCATGCGCATCGGCTTCACGCGAGCGCGCGCCATGCAAACGCTCTTACCTTTAATTCGCCAAATCCTCGATAATATAGAGCGGATCGGGCCGCGCGCCGCTTGGACCGGCCCGCTTTCGCGTGGCGACTACGCCATCGTCGCCCGGCACGCTCGCGCGCTCCGCGGCTATCCGCGCGAATTTCGGCAATCGTACGCTGCGCTGTCGCTTTCTGGCCGCCCGCGTCCTGTCGAAAAATCCGGCCGCGGCGCTGAAGCAAATTGACCGCGCTCTTAAGGTTTAGACGTAGCGCCGGGTCTTTTTACCCTGAGGAACGAAGGGCAGCCCGGCATCTTTGAAATTAACTCTCGGAGGAAATTGTTGAACTCCACGGCTCAAAAGCTCCACATTCCCGTCGAGCACACCACGCTCGCGAACGGCCTGCGCGTCGTCGCGTCGCCGGACCGTTCCGCGCCCGTCGTCACCGTCGGCGTCTATTATCAGATCGGCTTTCGCCTCGAGCCCCGCGGTCGCAGCGGTTTTGCGCATCTCTTCGAGCACATGATGTTCCAGGGCTCGGAAAACGCCGGCAAGATGGAGCACATCCGCCTGATCAATTCATCCGGCGGCCTGCTCAACGGCACCACCAACTACGACGTCACCAACTATTTCGAATCCGTCCCGTCCAACGCGCTCGAGCGCGTCCTCTGGCTCGAAGCCGACCGCATGCGCGCGCTGAAAGTCGATGACGAAAACCTCCGCAACCAGCGCGACGTGGTAAAGGAAGAAGTCCGCGTCAACGTGATGAACCAGCCCTACGGCGGCTTCCCGTGGCTCGATCTACCGCCCGTCGCGTTCCGCAATTGGCCCAACGCCCACAATTTCTACGGCGATTTCGCCGACCTCGACGCCGCCACTCTCGCCGACGTCCAGCAATTCTTCCATACCTACTACGCGCCCAATAACGCCGTGCTCCTGATGCTCGGCGATCTCGACCCGAGTGAGGCTTTCAGCTTCGCCAAGCGCTATTTCGAGGACATTCCCCCGGGCGCGCCTCCGCCGCGTGCGGACGTGAACGAGCCGCCCCAGACCGAGGAGCGCCGTGGAGAAGTCGAAGAGCGACTCGGACCGCTCCCGGCCATCGCCATCGGCTACACGCTCCCCCGGCGTGAAACGGAAGATTGGTACGCTGCGGGCATTCTCGACCGCATCCTGCACGGCGGCCGCGCCGGACGCGTGTACCGCAAGCTCGTGCTCGAAGAGCAGATCGCCGTCGACGCCGACGGCCACGCCGAAATCTTCGACACCAACGGTCCCACGCAGATGGTCACCCGCATCTTCCACAAGCCGGAATTCACCTCCGAAGGCACCGTCGCCGTCTATGACGAAGTCATCGAGGAAATTCAGCGCAAGGGCGTCGCGCCCGAAGAGCTCGACCCCGTGAAGGTGAAGTTCCGTTCGGATTACTACTCGATGCTCGAAGGCGGTATGGGCTCCTACATGCCGCGCTTCGGCCTGATGCACTATCTCGCGTGCTTCACGCTCTTCGACGGCGATCCCGACCGCGTGAACACCATCCTCGACGGCTTTCTCGCCGTGACTCCGGCGCAGGTCCAGGCCGTCGCGCAGAAGTATCTCGTGCCCCACAACCGGGCGGTGCTCGTGCGGCGCCCCGTAAAGCCCGGCGGTGCGGTCGGAGGTGCGCAATGACAATAGCCTCCGCGCACCTCCGTTTCGCACAGCAGCTCGCCGCCGGCCCTCGCGCCCGAGCGCCCGGTCGCTTGGCCGAAGCGCACCGTTCACACGCTCGCGAACGGCATGCAGGTGGTGCTCGCCGAGTCGCGCACATTCCCCAGAATTTCGGCCCATCTCTACTTCCGCAGCGGCAACGCAGTCGTCGCGCACAGCGCTCCCGGCCTCGCCGAGATGACCTCCGCCGTCATCCGCACGGGCACGGCATCGCGTTCCAGCCGCCAAATCGAGGAAGATTTGCGCCGCATGGGCGCCGGCCTCGGCACGCACGCGGGCGCGGATACCAGCGCGATTTCGGCGGCGGGGCTTGCCGAATTCTCCACCGGCTATCCTCGATCTGATCGCCGACCTCGCGCGCAACGCTTCGTTTCCCGACGACGAATTCGAACGCGAGCGCCGCCAGCGCCACGAAGAACTGCGCATCGAGCGCACCACTCCCGGCTTCCTTGCGAGCGAGCGTCTGCGCCGCGTTCTCTTCGGCCCGCATCCGTACGCCATCGTCGCTCCCACCGAGGAGCAGGTCGCCGCCTACCAGCGCGAGCAGCTCGTCGAGTATTACCGCCGCCACTACGTTCCCGCGGACGCGCTGCTGATCGCGGTCGGCGATTTTGCCGCCGGCCCGATGCTCGGCCAGATCGAAAAGATCTTCGGAGACTGGAAAGCCCCGCAGTCCGAGGCTCTTCAATCGCCCGCGCCGCCGAAGGTTTCCGGCCGCCGCGTTCATCTCGTCCGGATGCCCGGCAACGTGCAGACCCAAGTGCTTCTCGGCAATCTCGCCATCACGCGGCGCGACCCCGATTGGTACCGCACGATCCTCGCGAATTCGATTTACGGCGGCGCGTTTCATTCGCGGCTTGTGATGAACATTCGCGAGCAGAAGGGTTACACCTACAGCCCTCGCAGCGGCGTCCACGCGCTGCGCCAGTACGGCTACTTCACCGTCGGCGCCGCCGTGCGCAACGAAGTCGTCGCCGCCACGCTCACCGAAATGTTCTACGAGATGGACCGCATGCGCGCGATTCCGGTCACCGCCGAAGAGCTCGATAGCGCCCGCAACTATCTGACTGGCGTATTTTCCCTCGGCGTCGCGACGCAGGAAGGTCTGCTCACGCAGCTTTCGACCGTCTATCTCGATCGTCTCCCGGAAAGCTATCTCGAGACGTACCGCGAGCGCATCCGCGCGTTGACGGCCGACGACGTCCTCGCCGCCGCGCGCCGCCATTTCGATTCCGCCAACGCGCAGATCGTCGTCGTCGGCGACCGCGATCTGATCGCCGATCAGGCCGCGCTCTTCGGCCCCGTCACGGAGTATGATGCCCAGGGCTCAGTCGTAACCTGACGAACACGAGACCGTTGTCATCCCGAACCCAGCCGCGCCTTCTGCGGATCAAGAAAGGGCTCCTGGGTCGACGGCTAGTCGAGCCCGGGAGATCAGTCGAGGGATCTGCTTTGCGGCTTGGCAGCGCGGCCTTGGCACCTGAAGGTTTGGATGTAACGCCGCGGTCTTTAGCGCGGCAGGCGTTTTCTGCGCCTTTTGCTTCCCGACGGGTCGCGTCGGAAAGACCCTGGAGTTCCCAAGGATTTGTGCAATGAGTCGGCGAGTTCTTGCGGCAATTCTGAATTGTGGTCTATTTCTCCTCTTGCCCTGCGCCGTCCCAGCATTCGCGAAGAAAATTCCCCCCGCGCATCCCATCGATCTCAATACCGCCACCGTGAAGGAACTCGAGCAGCTTCCCGGCGTCGGCCCCACCACGGCGAAGGCAATTGTGGATTTCCGCACGAAGGCCGGGCGCTTCCGCCGCGTCAGCGATCTCCTCGTCATTCGAGGAATATCGGATGCCAAGCTGAAGAAGATGCGCCCTTACATCACAATCGGTCCGCCGCCGAAAAAGACGCCCTAACCCGGAGATGATCGGAAAAATGACCAGGAGACTCCCATGTCAATGAAACGAGCTTGGGTCCCCGTTGTTCTTGCCCTCGCGTTTGCGGCCGTTGTTGTCGCCGCGGCCGGTGGCGGCGCCAAGTCATTGTCGAGCCAGACGCAAGCCGCCGCGCCCGCGCCGGGCCCGTCCGGCTACCAGCTGCTCAAGACGATCAAGCTCGGCGGCGAAGGCTTTTGGGACTATCTCGCGTTCGATTCGCCCACGCGCCGTCTCTTCATCTCCCGCGGGACGAAAGTCGTCGTCCTCGATGTGGACTCGGAAAAAGTCGTCGGCGAAATTCCCAATACCACCGGCGTGCATGGCATCGCGCTCGCTCCGGATCTCGGTGACGGCTACACGTCCAACGGCGGCGCTGGCACGATCACCATCTTCGACATGAAAACGCTGCAAGTGATCGGCCAGGCTCAGGCGGAGAAGAATCCGGACGCCATCGTCTACGACCCGGCTTCGAAGCGCGTTTTCGCGATGAACGGCCTCAGCGCCAGCGCCACGGCGATCGACGCGAAAACGGGAATGGTCGTGGGCACGATCCCGCTCAATGGCAAGCCGGAATTCGCCGTGGCCGATGGTGCCGGCCACGTCTACGTGAACATCGAGAGCAAAAGCGAGGAAGTGCAAATCGATTCGCAAAATCTGGTGATCACCGCGCGCTGGCCGCTCGCTCCCTGCCAGGGGCCTTCCGGCCTTGCGATCGACCGCGAGCACCATCGCCTCTTCGCCGGCTGCCACAACAAAGTGATGGCCGTCGTCGACGCCGATTCCGGCAAGGTCATCGCGTCCCCGCCCATCGGCCTCGGCGTCGACGCAAACCAGTTCGATCCCGGCACTGGCTTTGCCTTCGCATCCACGGGCAGCGGCGTACTCACGGTCGTCCACGAGGATTCGCCCGACAAATTCAGCCTCGTCGAGGACGTGCCCACGCAGACCGGCGCTCGCACCATGGCCCTCGACCCGAAGACCCACGAAGTGTTCCTCGTCACGGCGCAATTCGCTCCGCCGCCTGCGCCCACGCCTGAAAATCCTCACCCGCGCGGCGGCATGGTCCCGGATTCATTTGTTGTGCTTGTCTACGGCCGTTAGTATGCCTAAGGCAGGTTCCGCTACGTCACTTGATGCCGCCGCTTCGCAGCGTCGATCCCGAGCGGCACTTGGTCCACGATTTCGAGGCCATAGCCTTCCAGCGCCACAACCTTGCGAGGATGATTGGTGAGGACGCGGATGCGCCGCAGCCCGAGGTCCGTCAGAATCTGCGCGCCGATTCCGCTCTCGTGCTGGATCAGCTTCTGCACGCGCGTGTCGCGGTCGATCTGCTCGCGTTCGTGATAGATGATGCGCGGCAGCGCGGCGCCTTCTTCGGTCCGCGTGTCGATCTGAAATCCGAGGCCGGTGTGATGAAGGTAGACGAAAACGCCCCGGTTCTCGCGCGCGATGGCTTCGAGCGATCCTTCCATGATTTCGCGGCAATCGCAGCTCGTCGAGCCCAGCACGTCGCCGGTGAGGCAGTGCGAGTGCACGCGGACCAGCCACGGCTCTTCTTTCGCCTCGGGGTCCGGCGAGTCCGCCGGCATTTCTCCGCGCACCAGCGCCACGTGGAGGTGATGATCGATTTCGCTGGAATAGGCGATCATCCGGAAGTTCCCGTACTTCGTCGCGAGGACCGACTCGGCGACCCGCCGCACGTACCGCTCGTGCTTCATGCGGTACCGGATCAGGTCCGCGACGGTCACCATCTTCATCTCGTGGACGCGGCAAAACTCGGTGAGCTGCGGCACGCGCGCCATCGTCCCGTCGTCGTTCATGATTTCGCAGATCACGCCCGAAGGATCGAGCCCCGCGATTCGCGCCAGATCGACCGAGGCCTCGGTCTGTCCCGCCCGCACCAGCACTCCGCCGTTGCGCGCGCGCAGCGTGTAGACGTGCCCCGGCCGCGCCAGATCCTCGGGCCGCGTGTGCGGATCGGTGGCCGTCAGGATCGTGGTCGCCCGGTCCCACGCGCTGGTTCCCGTGGTGGTGCCGCGGCGCGCGTCCACCGGCTCGCAGAATGGCGTGCCGAACGCGGACGTATTCCGCGGCGAAATCGGCTTCAGGTCGAGCGCGTCGCAGCGCTGCTCGGTCAGCGAGAGGCAGATCAGCCCGCGCCCGTACTTGGTCATGAAGTTGATGGCGTCCGGCGTGATCTTTTCCGCGGCGATGGTCAGGTCGCCTTCGTTTTCGCGGTCTTCGTCGTCCACCAGGACGATCATGCGGCCCTGGCGGATATCCTCGATGGCCTCTTCGATCGTCGCGAACGGATGTTTGCCTTCGCTCATGTCATCGCACCCAGTTTAGAAGAGGAATCAAACGCGCAGCGTGCCGCCCCCGCCCCCAGAACCTTCCATTCACTATACCCAAAGTCCGATGCATCGGACAAGGAACGCGGCTCGCACGCAGCCAAATCGTCGCACTTGTTGTTTACACCCGCACGGATGTCGCATATATTCCACCGTGATCGCCCGCGGGGGCAATCTCGCCGGGAAGGAGAAAAGCATGGCAGCCAAGAAAGCTCGCAAGAGCACCAAGCAGCTGAAGAAGTCGAAGAAGGTCGCGGGGGTCAAGCCGCTATTTAGCATCCGCTAAGTAGGCTCGCCCTCCCACCCGAATCGCGTTCTTGAAGCCGTCGCGAGCAAATGAAGGCTTGCGTGGCGCACCCGCGTCCGCTTCAGGACGCGTGCGCCTTCTGCGCCTTCGTGTTCGGCGGCGCTCCCGCCGGCTGCTCCGTGCGCCCGGCCTCAAAGAGGAACCACACGCGCCGCTCGGCCTCGTCGATCCAGGTCTCGAGCAAACTCGTCGTCGCCACGTCGCCTTCCTCGTCGGTCAGATCGTGCGTCTCCTGCATGCTCCTCACCAGCGCCTTGTTGTCCTCGCGCAGCTCCGCCAGCATGTCCTGCGGATCCACGTACTCCGCGTCGTTATCCTGCAGCCGCTGCTGCCGCGAGATCTGCCCAATTGACCGAATCGTTGTCCCGCCGATCTTGCGCGCGCGCTCGGCGATGTCGTCCGTAATGGCGAAAATCTGGTCCGCGTGCTCGTCGAGCAGCAAATGGTAATCGCGGAAGTGCGGTCCGCTCATGTGCCAATGGAAATTCTTCGTTTTGATGTAAAGCGCAAACACGTCCGCCAGCAGCCCACTCAGCGCGCCCGAAATGTTCTTCACGGCCTCTTGATTCAGGATCGTCGGTGTCGCTAGCGGCGCCTTGCGCCGTTCCTTCAATTCGTTTCTATCCGCCATGTTGGCTCCTTTCGGTTCCCCCCTGATTTCGCCGTCCATGATGCCACGAAACCCGCCCGATGTCGCAACACCGATTGGATGATCGGGACGGGGCGGCTTGGCTCACCCTTATTATGGGAAAAAATGCGGCGCCGGGACACGCCAAATCACGCGCCGAACTGGCGCAGGTGATGATCCATGTGCAGATATCCCCAGCGCATCCAGTCGCGCTCGGACATCGCGCCGAAGATCGGGTGCCGCTGCCAGGAGAACTCGCGGGGGCTGCGCACGAAACGCTCGAACAGCCGCTCGACCTCACGCAAATCGGCCGCAAACTCCGCAGGCGGCGTGCCGCCCTGTTCCTGGTCCATCTCCGGGCGCGTCTGGAGGCCCTTGGGCCAGGCCAGCGGAATGTCGAGCGCGACCCACTTGATGAATTTTCGCGGCACGCGGACGGGCGCTTCGCTCAGTGGCTTTTCGCCCATCACCCCTCGAAACGAGTCCGCAAGGTGGCAGATCATCTGGTGGGCCGACATCCGGCCCCACTTCCGCGCGCTCCCCGGCCGGATCGATCGCAAACGCCGGAGAATCTCTTCCTTATCTCTTGGCTCGGCGAGTGTCTTCATCGCTGCTCCCAGCGTGCGACCGCTATCTCCTCACAGGTGCAACTGGGACCCGATTTCAGTTCATTGCTGCTTGTTGGGTGTCGGGTTGCTTGGCGCGGAGCTGGGCACGGGCTTCCCGTTAACCCGAACCTGGTAGCCCGGCGGCACGTGCGTCAGGGTATGCACGTAACGCAGCTTTCCATTCTCTACGCGAAAGAGGTGGGTATCCGGTAATCCGCCGACACCGAAAGTGCAGAACGCGACAACGGCTCCAATCGAATCATCAACGATGAAGCGCCGCGCTACGATGTTGACGCCGCTCGGTACGCCGACCGAACAGCTATCATCCGGGGCGCCCTTACCGGTGCGGATACCGCCTTCGGTCCGGTTGCATGGGTATCCCCACGGCACCAGATCGAGCTTCTTTTCCAGGAAAGCATCGAGGTAGGCATTGGCCGCAGCAACCAGGGTATCGCGGCTATCGCGCTGACCCGGCGGAATCACTCCCCAATCTTCACCGGGCGACCACTTGTAGTAGTTATCGGCGTTGAATAGCCAGTCGCCTTGCTGCGTTACCATCGATTCGATCTCTGCGATTTTGCCGTGATTGATCCTGAGGCGCGTGCCGATCACGTACGGGTGGCTTTTGTCCGTAACGATCACTTCGGTAAACGTCTGACACGTTGCCGTGTCAATCAAGGTTCGATGAAAATCGATTTTCAGCGGCTTCTGAATGACACCCGATTTGATGTCGACGACCTGCATGTTTTCGATATAAGCAAGCCCGTTCGCCAGCGGCATGCCGGAAGGATCGCCCTTGCTTTGAGCCTCAATGTAGAGGTCGGTCGCGACCTGCAGGCCGTCCCGCGTGCAGGCCACCTGCGCGAAACTCGCCGCTGGCGCCAACAGTACGGCCGAGAGCACGATCCACTTACAAGGAATACGACTCATCGAACTCCTCCCATTTCATTTGTGGTTTGCGAGCGAGTCTACCACCGAATCACGGGGTCTGAATCGGTATCAGGGTACACCAAACGGCTAGGTCCTGATCAACGCGATTACCGGAAAAGTGAAGGACTGCTTCACATCTCCAGTAATCCGACTTATCAGGAGTTGCAGGACTTAGCGTGGAATCGATTTACGGAGTTTGTCAGCTTGTTGTTTGAAAGACTGCAACGAGAATTGCATGGTATGGGTGAATTCTTGGGGCGTTTGACCAGTTTGCTGGGTCGCAGTCAGCGCGGTGCGAACGATGTAGACCGGGCCAGAGTCGGGCTTGTCACTGAACGCCTGCTGATACTGGTTGCGGTTCCAATTCTGGTCCAGTCCCCGCTGTAATATCGCGGCAGCATCTTCATTCTCGGAGGCGCGCAGAGCGCGGTCGTTGAAGATATTGCTTGCCCATTTGGGTGGGCCAAAAGATTCGCCGTCAGCCCAGATACCTGCGATTACTTCCACTTTGTTAGGTAGAGCGTTTCCAATGATTAACGCGCCAATCGGAAACTGACCCATGCCGAAGCACCCGCCGTGGTTGCGCAACCTTCACCACAGCGGGTAACATGCCTGCGCTCCATTAAGCGAGGCTTCATGAAAAATATCGGTCTTCGCGTCGTTCGCGCTGGCTTTGATTGCGTTGACGGCGTCGCTTTCGGCTCGCGCGCAGGCCCCCGTGAAGGCCACCGATTTTCCGCCGCCGAAACCGGCGTTCCCCGGCCAGACGAACGCCCCCGCGCCCGCGAAACCGTCTGCGCCCGTCGCCGTTCAGCCGGTGGTGCAGGCGCTCAACAGGCCGTGGACCTTCGTGTTTCTGCCCGACGGCAAAATGCTTATCACCGAGCGCTACGGAACCATGCGCACGGCCACGAAAGACGGCATATTTTCCGCGCCGATCGCCGGCGTGCCGGACGTCAAGGTAGTGGCCGCGCAAAGCCTGCACGACGTGGAGCTCGATCCCGATTTCGCGAAGAACCGCCTCATCTATTTCACCTATTTCGCGCCGCCGCCCGGCGAGGATCCCGCCGTCTGGCCCAACGACTATTTCTACGCGCGCGTGACCAGTAAGCCGCTGGCCGAGCGTCGCATGATGTCCGTCGGAACGGAGCGCGTGGCCCGCGCCCGGCTCAGCGAGGACGACAAGAAACTCGAAAACGTTCAGACTTTGGTCGACGGCGTCGACCGCCGCATCGTGTTTGCGCCGGATGGCACGCTTTTCATCAGCGGCGCGGACCGTTTCCGCTTCTACGATTCCGACATGGACGGCGTCGAGCACGAGTTCACCGACCAGACCGTTCTCCGCAACTTTACAGGCCGCGTCGCGCGCATCAATCCCGACGGCTCGATTCCCAAGGACAATCCGTTCATGGCCGACGCCACCGTGCTGCCGGAAACCTTCGCCTACGGATTCCGCGACCCGGACGGCGCCGCGATCAACCCCGCCACCGGAGAGCTTTGGATCGTCGAGCACGGCCCGCTCGGCGGCGACCGCGTCGTGATCGTGCGCGCCGGGCATTTCTACGGCTGGCCCAACGTCAGCTACGGCCGCCAGTATTCGGGCGTGCCGGTCGGCAAGGGGCTCCAGGCCGAGGAAGGCGTCGATCAGCCCGTCTATTTCTGGTATCCCGACATCGCGCCTTCGAGCGCCATGTTCTACACCGGGGACATGTTCCCCGAGTGGAAGGGAAACCTGTTTGTCGGCTCGCTGGTCGGCAAGTGTTTGATACGTCTCGTGCTCGACGGCAACCGCGTTGTCGCCGAGGAGCACCTGCTCGTCGACCTCGGCCAGCGCATCCGCGACGTCCGCCAAGGTCCGGACGGCGCGCTCTACGTGCTTACCGACGCCGGAAGTCTTCTGCGCCTGACGCCGAAAAAATGACCGCCGCGCGGACCGTTGCTTGCCTCCGGCGCTCGGGTGTACATTGGGCCGCGCTCGGTGTGTCCTGAGGAGGAAACAAAATGAGAAAGCTGATTCTAGCCGCATCCTTGTTGGCGCTGCTTGTACCCGCTGTTGCAGTTGCGCAGAACAGTCTCGACGGCACGTGGAAAATTGATCTGAAGACCGCGCAGTTTCCTGCGAAGCCTGACGTCTTCGTCCTGCAAGATGGCACGTATCAGTGCAAGACGTGCGTCCCGCCGATCGACGTCAAGGCGGATGGCGAGGACCAGAAGGTGACCGGGCATCCCTACTTCGACACGGTCCGCATCAAGATCCTCGACGACAACACGATCGAGGAAACCGAAAAGAAAGCCGGGAAGACGGTCGCGGTCTCAAAGTCGACGGTTTCCGCCGACGGAAAGACGCTCATGTTCGAGTTCACGGACAGCAGCAACACCAACGCCGCCCCCGTCACCGGCAAGGGCACCGAGACCCGCGTGGCCGCCGGACCCGCCGGATCGCATGCCATATCCGGATCATGGCGGATATCCAAGGTGAGCAATATCTCGGAGAATGCTGTGCTGGTTACGTTCAAGGTGGACGGCGACAGCCTGCACATGACCGATCCGACGGGACAATCCTACACCGCGAAGCTCGACGGGACGGACGCGCCCTACATGGGTGACCCCGGCGTGACCAGCGTTTCCGTCAAGCGCATCGACGCCAACACATTCGAGGAAACCGACAAGCGCGCCGGCAAACCGATCACCGTCGCTCGCATGACCGTCTCCGCCGACGGCAAGACCGTCACCTTCGCATCGCACGACCTGCTCGCCGGCACGACCTCCAAATTCATCGCCATGAAACAGTAGCCCCGCGAGTTTGGGTAGCAACAACCCGTAGCGCCGGCTTCCAGCCTGCGGTTTTGCATGGCGGTCCGTAGGGCATCCGCCGCGGCGGACGCCCTCTTTGAAAAACCTCCCGGTCGTAGGGGCGGGTTTCAAACCCGCCCGCGTCCCGATGTTATCGGGACCCGCCTCTCCTCCGCGTCTCTGTGCCTCCGTGGCGAATCCCTGGCGGTCTCAAATCCTCCTCCCGATCCTCGTGCGTCATCTCCGACATAAACTTCAGCACGTCGCCCTCGCGCAGCTTCCGGCACAACTGGCTGAGCGTAAGCTGTTCGCGCCCGTCGAGCGCGCGCATCCACGCCTTCACCAGCTTTGCCTGTTTCGGTAGCACGCTTCCGATCAGCTTCTCGCCCTGCGGCGTCAGGCTCACCACGCCCACTCGCCACCCCAACCTGCCTGGCCGGCCCTGCGGCGCGCGGCTTTCTTTCGTCTTCCCCCGGCGCAGCCTCACGATCTGCCGCCGCACCCATCCGAATTCTTCCGCGCTCCGGATGGTCAGGTGCATATTCTGGCGATTGCGCTCGCGCTTCTCGGCGGCCATGCTGATGGTCACCGGCCCGTCGCGGTACAGCATCGCCAGCAGGCGAAACTCTTCCATCGTCAGGCCAAACACGTCGAGCGGCCCGCGCAGCTCTCTCCGAATCCAGTCCGCCGTATCGACCAGGTCCAGATACGCGCCCCACGCTCGCTGCGTCTTTTCCCTTTGCGTCGGCCTTCGCTTCATGCCGAAAGCTTACCGGAAACATTCCTTCAAGTGTTTTTGGGGTTTGTGTAAAGAACCCGGTTCCTTCCGGTCATGTAGCTCAGGTCTTTAGACCTGAGGATTCGTCGCGAAGGGCATCCGACCTTGGCTTGGCACCCGCAGCCGCTGCCTTGCCGCCTTGGTCGTCATTCTGAGCGGAGCGTCCCGGCGCTTTGCTTCCGGCGCGAGCCGGCCGGGACGCGCAGTCGAAGAATCTCTCTTCGTTTTGAGAACGCGGCCGGGTGCCCCATCCTTCGTGTCTCTTGCGAAGGGTGGGCTCGCTCCGGAACCCACGACCCACACCCACCACCGGCTACCCCTACCTCTGTGTCTCCGTGCCTCTGTGGCTTGACAATCTGCGCTTTTCGGCCCTACAACCCACCACCTGCGGCCTTTTGCGTCAATTAACCCTGCTTTTCGTGTCATGGACCATGCTGTATTTGCTGACGATGCGACGAGCATCGTCATCCCGAGGACGGCGCAACTTGGCGGACGAAGGATCTCTCTTCCGCTCTGTGTTAGGAGTCCTCGCGTCGCCGGATTAGCCGGACGAGGCCTGACTCTTGGTTGGTGTAATTCGCGTCCAGAATTCGGTGAATTCGATGGTGTCGAAAAACGCCACCACATCCACGATCTTCCCGTCCTTCATTTGCAGATACCACGTGTAACTGTTTTGATAGGGCTTCCCGTCCAACGCGGTGCCCGCGCCGTCGAAAAACGCGATCACCATATCGCCGTCGGCATAAATCCCGCGAATGGTCGTGGGCGCGAAGCGTTTGGACATACGCGCGTTGAACGGATTGATGACTTGCTCGATGAATTCCTGCTTCGAGAATGTTCTTGAAACGGGCGAATTGCCCGTGATGGTCCACGTGGCGTCCGGCGCAAGATCGTCGAAGACGCTTCCCGTTCCAGCCTTCCACTTATCAAAGCCTGCCTGGACGATTTGCTTGTTCCGCGCCTCAACACTTTTGTCGTCGATGCTCATAGCGTCCCTCCTTGGGCGTCGCCCATCGCGATGGTTGCCTATTCTCCCGCCCGGCCCGGATTCTGGCAAGCCGCGGCTCTTTTACCCTGTTTACCCTGGGTGCTGCGGCGAACGGAGGAACGAAGGGACCGGGACCGCACTTCTGCCGGCGCGGGTTTTTGCAGTCCGGACGATTAGCGTGTCGGACGAGTCTGTGGGACGGGGAATCTGATGAAAATCCGGCTAGACTGTCACCCTGACCGAAACGGCACTTCGCCTTTCAGTTGGATCGCCTCTTTACATGTTTTTCACCGAGGCTGATAACGTGTGGCCGGAACTTGAACAGCTGGACCATCCTCTGCTCTGTTCTGAAGTCGCAGGGGAAAAGGTGGAGGTACTCGGCAACAAGGAGTCTGAGGATTGTATAGGCAGTGAAGTTGTCCTCAAGCACCTCGGCCAAGAACGTGACATCTTCCTCGGGTATGTGCCCAAAATGGTCAAGTTTAATCGACAGGTCTATCAGGCGTGTCGGAATGTTGTCCTCGCCGAGTAGCTCGCGGACCTTCGCGTATGTTTCGCTTAGGTCGACGACCCCGACGGCCAACGAGAGACGTTTAATCAGGCCAAAGATCGAGAGTTCTGTTACCCGCACCATCGTCTCGCCTGCTGCCTCTCGCAGTTCCTCGTCCGACTTCTTTGCAAAAGGTGCGAATCGTCGAAGAGCGGCCTCAAGCATCTGAAACAACTCTGCAATATTGGTCTCAAAGACTTTCAAGAAGACCTTTAGGGTGCGGAGGGTGAGTAGATAGCTTGACTCAGTGAGCCTCACCTTCAAATCTCCCCGCAGGTCCAACGGGAAGTTCTTCAGAACCTGGCCCATCACGTGCAGACTCTTAAATGCGAACTCGATCTTCAGCGCAACCGATATGCCGTCGCCGTATTCGGTCCTAACAATGCCCTGATCGAAGGGCGGTTCCGCCTCTTCGGACTGGTCCAACTGGGACCTGTACTCTTCGCGATTCCTCTCAATGTCCTTGCTCGCGATGATTACCTCAGGCGCCCTGTACCTTAAATCGTTGACGAACTTCACATCCGTCGACAGGTCCGCCGGCCGCTGATCCGAAAAGATCCGCGATGCGACATTGAGCATCTGCTCGATAAGTTCGCGGTCCTTTGACAAATAAAGGTAAAAGATCAAAATGTTCGCGCATTCTTCGTCGTGCACGCAACGAACCATCGCCTCCAGCGCTTCCCGCAAAGTGACCGTTTCCTGAACGTTGCTTATACCTTGCTGGAAATATTTGGCTACAAAAAAGTAGTACGCGTACTTATATTGGAATCGGTATTCGTCACCACTCTGCGCCAGGACCTGCGCCGCCACAAGCTCATCCCAAAGGTCCCGTTCGCTCACGCTCACTTGATACTCAGCCTCGTACCGTCTGTGGATCTGGCGCAACTCCCTTTCTGACAGAGCGTTCCTCCCCGATTTGAACAGCTCGTACGCAATATTCGAAAGATACGTGAATTTGAATCCCAATAGATTTTGCCGTTTGCTCGTTCCAGCCATTCTCTTCGTAAGTAATGCCTCGTACAGATGGCCGTACGAGCCGTAAGCAGCGGTCTCCTCAATTGTCGTAGAGGTCGTCTGCAGGACAGATAAAATGAAAACGGGCCACGACGGGACAATGCCTTTCCTCACCAACGTATCGATGACGTTTTCGCTCGCCGAGATTCTCGACGTTGACTCGAGGTCGTCGCCAAAGGCCGGTCCTAAGCCGTGCCATCTCCGTATGACCTCGCTTCTCAGCCGATAACCGAATTGCTTGATTTCGCAATATTCGGTATTCGGTAGGTCCTCGTCTGAGTCGGCCAATATCTGAAGCAGAGAAGCATCCGTGGAAAACAGAACGATCTTTCCAAACATGGCACGGGCGTCATCTAGAATCTGCTTCCTGGCCTTCTTCGTCACACGGGCGCCGTGCCAGTCGTCGATTATCAAGATCTTTCTATCACTCGGTTGCTGTCGGAAGCGCTCCCAGAGAGCTTGCCTGTATTGTTTGGCAAAGGCTCTTTCAATAGCGGCATGAAACTGCTCAGACCCAGAGCCTTTTAGCTCTTGCCCAGACAATATCAGCGGAATGCCCATGACCTGCTCCCCGAAATTTAGTCCAGGCAAAACTCAGTTTCTCCGGGTATAAGACCACGAGAGGAGAAGCGCCATGAAAGGAAGCCGTTTTAGTGAAGAGCAGATCGTGGGGGTGTTGAAGGAGGCGGAGGCGGGAGTTCCCATGAAGGACCTCTGCCGGCGAATCGGCATCAGTGAAGCTACGTTCTACCACTGGAAGGCGAAGTACGGGGGCTTGGAAGTGAGCGAGACCCGGCGGCTGCGTCAGTTGGAGGAAGAGAACGGTCGGCTGAAGAGGATCGTGGCGCAGCAGGCGCTGGACCTGGACGCGCTGAAGGTGGTGCTGGCAAAAAAGTGGTAGGCCCGCGGGCGAAGCGAGAAGCGGTGCGTGTCGTGCGGGAACAAGCAGGGCTGAGCGAGCGACGCGCCTGTGGGCTGATCGGGATGCACCGCGGGAGCTGGCGGTACCAGCGGAAGGAACGGAACGAAGGTGCGTTGCGGGCTCGGCTGCGGGAGTTGGCGACCGAGCGTCCGCGCTTCGGCTATCGGCGTCTGTATATTTTCCTGCGCCGGGAGAAGGCCGCGGACGGAACGCTGCGGTGGTTGATCAATCACAAGCGGGTCTACCGACTCTATCGGGAGGAAGGGCTGGCGATGCAGCGTAAGAGGCGCAAGCGATTTCGGGCTGAAGCGCGAGTGCCGTTGGCACTTCCGACGCGTGCGAATGAAATGTGGACGATGGACTACACGCATGACCAAATGGCCGGCGGTCGGAAATTCCGAACGCTGAATCTGATGGATGGCTACACGCGAGAGGCACTGCGGATCGAACCGGACACCTCGTTACCGGGTCTGCGCGTGGTGCGGATACTGGAGTCGCTGCGGGAGCGACGTGGCACACCGGCTGCGATCCAGGTAGACAACGTACTAACTGCGGAGTGCTAAGAATGAGGTCAGGACGAAGATCTCCTGTGCGCCTGGTCTCAGGCGCGGTTGAAGTCTAAACCCAAGTGGCTTCCACCAACAACAGGAATGGCACTCCACCATAGCGACACAAGGTCCGCTGAATCTCGGCGGCCTTCTCTGTACTTAAAACGAAGTCCCTTCCAAGTGGAAGACCCGCACATTATCTACGAGGTCGGAATCGCCTCAACGGCCCGTGCAGAACGGGTTCTTCCACTTGGCACCGCTACTTCATGGAAGCAGCGGTAATCGGCTCCGGACCGGATGAGCGCATAGGTCACACGGGCGATCTTGGCAGCGACAGCGACGTAAGCCTTGCGCTTACGGTCTGCACTGCCTGGATCACTTCGCATGTAGCGCTCGAACTTAGCCCGGAAACTGTTTTCGCGCATGCGTACAGCAACGCTGGCGGCCATCCAAAAGACAGCACGGAGTCGCGCGTTGCCCCGCTTCGAAAGTCGTGAGAGACCACGGAACTGTCCCGACTGTTCGGTGGCGAGATCGAATCCACAGAACTTCAGGAACTGCCGGTGATGAGAAAACCGTCGCAGATCTCCCGCTTCGGCGAGGATCGTCAAAGCCGAGATCGGCCCGATCCCTGGAATGCGTCGTAGTCTCTGGTAGTCCTCGTTGTTGGAAAGGAGTTCGTCAGCCCGCTTTTCGATCGTGTCTCGCAACTGGCACAGCGTAAGGAGCTGGGGCAGTACGAATCGAAGCATGGCCACGGCCTCGGAGTTCTCTTCGGCAGGGAGGCCCACAGAAGACTCCGCGGTGAGATAAATATCAGTCAAAATGCGCTCTTTAGCGACCTTGCGGCCAACCAAGTTCCACGCCTTCCGAACGAACTCGTCTCTGGAGAGACGGGTTATGCTTCGAGGCGTCGGGAACTCGATGAGCAACTTCCACAACCATTCCGAGCGAGAAGAAGAGTGGTAGCGGGCGATCTCCGGGAAGTAGAGCGGCAGGTAGTGGGTCAGCAGCCGATGCTGAGTTCGGGTTTTTTCCAAAGAGACGTGGTGATGGGTTTTCGAGAGCTCCTGGAGATCATTCAGGTTGTGAACGATGGGGTCATGATAGTGCTGGGTCAGTCGGGCCTTTAGGAGATGCAAGATGACTTGGGCATCTTTCGGATCGTTCTTATCCCAGGAGTTGTGCATGGCTTCTCGTGTCCGTGCCAAAGCCAGGGAGGAAATGAGCTCCAACTGAAATCCTTCCGAATGCAGGAAGTAGGCAAGCGCTCGATGGTAGTTGCCGGTTGGCTCGAATCCAATTCGAACTGTGGAGCTAAGGCCGTGGAGGAAATCGGCGAACGCACGAAACTCCTCGGCTGTGTTCTGCACACGAAACTTCTTCCGGCTCTTCCAGCCAGGTGCTTCGATCAAGGCTTCGTGGCGATCCTTCGCGACATCAATGGCTACCCAGACAACGGCTTCCGGCGTACTCTGCGGCTTGGTCATGGTCGGTCTGTCTCCTTTGGTGAATGCTGAACACACTCACAGTACAGGAGACTTTCGGCTGACCATGACCCACAAGCATGGCTTCCGGTCGCTTCGCTCCCTCCAGCCATGCTTGTCCACTCCGCCCATTAGCCAAGACAGCCTCGTTCCCGAGGTGCTATGGAACCGAGTTCACCAGCCGCGTGGTGGATCAGTGGGCCTATGAAAACCAGGTAGCGCTGCACTTCATCGAGCGTGGCAAGCCCACGCAGAACGCATTTATCGAAAGCTTTAACGGGAAGTTTCGGGATGAATGCTTGAACCAGAACTGGTTCGTGGATCTCCGACACGCACGGGAGCTGATCGAGTCCTGGCGGGTGGACTACAACACGGTGCGCCCGCACAGCTCGTTGGGGTACCGGACGCCCGAAGAATTTGCCGCGGCCAACGGCTGTGGAAAAGACGGTGGCTTCGCCACCTTGGAAAACGCTCCGCGTTTCCCACTTTCCCCCAGCCGCGACGACGGCGGCCCTATTTCAACCTTGGCAGTGGAACCAAAAACCCTGGGAGCTTCGTTATGACTGGACCAAAAACGGGGGGCAGGTCACACTCCCAGGCGTTGAAAGTCGAGGTACAGGACACGAGCCAGTGTAGATTTGCCCGATATCGGCGCCCCCGCGATTTGTACGTAGCTCCTCTCCGACACATAGCTAAAGACGTCGGCACTCGGGACGCTCGTCTTTGACTTGGCCGAAACGCTCGCGACTTTCAAGTCGGGATAAACAAAAAGATCCCGCAGAGTGAGCTTATCCTTTGTGGGATGAACGAACCCGGTCCCTAAGTCGTTAAGCCACTTGGTAAACTCGGGACTGTTTTCAAAATGCCCTCTGATTAACGATTGCTTTCGGGCAAAAACGTACGCCTTTGCGGGATCAGGTTGGTAGAGGTCGTCACGCCAAGAGTAGCGATAAATCTGATTAGTTTCCGTATCGAAATCGACGAGGGCGATGTTAAAGCCCGTAGCGCCTTTGGCCTGAAGCGCCAAGCCCTCGATATATCCCGTTTCTTCCCCCTGGCGGTCGACTCTCAGGTATGAGTCGCCATCGTGCTCGTGGCCGGTCAGCACGAGGTCCGAAACAGACTCGATACGTCTGCGTAGTTCTCTTCCATTCGACGGTTCCAACCACGGATAAGGATGGTGGAGAACCGTCAAGCTGAAGTCGGTCTCCTGATCGTCCTCGCTAACAGCGTTCAAGGGAAAATGTAACTGTCCCGGGACCTCCTTCAGCCTCGAAAACAGGGCTGTATTGAGCGCCAAGACTCCCACCTGCCGACCGTTGTAGGAGAAATAGAAACGCGATGAAATCTTTCCGGAAGTTGTTCCACTCTGGCCGGAGAGCCCCTTGTGAAAATCGAAAAAATGATCCTGTACCCCCAGGAGCTGTTGCATCGACTGACCTGCTAGGTCGTAATTCTCCAAACCAGCGGCGACCATGCCCAGCAGACCGGGGCGAGCGTCGCCTTCGGTCGTGAAGTCGCAGTCGTGGTTCCCTGGGACGACCGCAGTGCCCAACAACGTCACCCTAGGAATCTCCCTTATTCCTCTCAACAGTTGATCGATAAAGGCTTTCGCCACGTCATATTCAGAACGCGCGCCGGAGCTTGCAATGTCCCCACTTACCACCACTAGAACGGCGGTCTCACTAGTGACCTGAGCCCGAAGCGCCGACAGAATTTCGTTTCCTCGCTGCAGCAGAGGATCTGCAGCAGTCCTTATGTGCATGTCACTAAGATGTAAAACCGTCAGCCTCAACTTGCTAAGCCTCTACCGGAATATTCCTTCACTCCGGCTCTTGCTACGCGTAACACAGGAAAGCCCTTCCCAGTGCTGGCGGAGCCTTGCGGGTCTGCCCAAGGGGAATTGCAATGCCATTGTAGTCCTGCGCAGGTTCCCCAATCAACCGCGGGTCACCGGGCCAAAAAACTCAAAATGGCCCGACCGCCGAAGCCAAGTAAGAAAAAGGCGCCCCGGTGAATTGCACCGGGGCGCCCTTTGTGAATTGCTGAGAGTTGTGGCGAAGGTTTAGTACATGCCGCCCATGCCGCCACCGCCCGGCATACCGCCGCCACCGCCTGCGCCTGCGCCCGCCTTCGTGTCTTCCTTGATGTCCGCCACCAGAGCTTCGGTGGTGAGCATCAGGCCGGCGATCGAAGCGGCGTTCTGCAAAGCGAGACGAGTGACCTTGGCCGGGTCGATAACGCCCGCCTTGACCAGGTCGCCATACTCCTCGGTATCCGCGTTGAACCCGAAGTTGTCGTCCTTCGATTCGCGGATGCGGCCGACGATCACGGCGCCTTCCTGTCCTGCGTTGAGTGCGATCTGCCGCATGGGCTCTTCGAGCGCGCGCTTCACGATGTTGACGCCTGTGGCTTCGTCATCCTGAAGTTTGAGCTTGTCCAGAGCCGCGATGCAGCGAACCAGCGCCACGCCGCCGCCGGGAACGATGCCTTCCTCGACCGCCGCGCGTGTGGCGTGCATGGCGTCCTCGACGCGAGCCTTCTTTTCCTTCAGCTCGGTCTCGGTTGCCGCGCCCACCTTGATGACGGCCACGCCGCCGACGAGCTTCGCGAGCCGCTCTTGCAGCTTCTCGCGGTCGTAGTCGGAGGTGGTGTCGTCGACCTGCGTGCGGAGCTGCTTCACGCGGCCTTCGATCTCGCTGGGCTTGCCTGCGCCCTCGACGATCGTGGTGTTGTCCTTGTCGATGGTGATCTTCTTGGCGCGGCCGAGGTCCTCGAGCTTCACGTTCTCGAGCTTGATCCCGAGATCTTCCGTGATGGCCTTGCCGCCGGTGAGAACCGCGATGTCTTCGAGCATGGCCTTGCGACGGTCGCCAAAGCCGGGGGCCTTGACGGCGGCGCACTGCAACGTGCCGCGAAGCTTGTTGACCACGAGCGTGGCGAGCGCCTCACCCTCGACGTCTTCCGCGACGATCAAGAGCGGCTTGCCCATCTTGGCGGTTTGCTCGAGCAGGGGAAGCAGGTCCTTCATCGAGCTGATCTTCTTTTCGTGGATCAGGATGCGGACGTCTTCGAGCGCGCACTCCATCCGCTCCGGGTCGGTGACGAAGTAGGGCGAGAGGTAGCCGCGGTCGAACTGCATTCCTTCGACCACTTCGAGCGTCGTCTCCATCGTCTTGGATTCCTCGACGGTGATGACGCCGTCCTTGCCCACCTTCTTCATGGCCTCGGCGATGATCGAGCCGATCTGCTTGTCGTTGTTGGCGCTGATGGTGCCGACTTGCGCGATCATGTCGCCCTTCACGTCCTTGTGGAACTTCTTGATTTCCTCGACGGCGACTTCGACGGCCTTCTCGATGCCGCGCTTGAGCGCCGTGGGGCTTGCGCCGGCCGCCACCGTCTTCACGCCTTCGCGGAAGATGGCCTGCGCCAGCACGGTCGCCGTGGTGGTGCCGTCGCCCGCGACGTCCGACGTCTTGGAGGCGACTTCACGCACCATCTGCGCGCCCATGTTTTCGAGCGGGTCCTGCAGCTCGATTTCCTTCGCTACGGTCACGCCGTCCTTGGTGATGATCGGCGCGCCGAATTTCTTCTCGATCACCGCATTGCGCCCCTTCGGGCCCAGCGTGATCTTCACGGCATCGGCCAGAATGTTGACGCCGCGTAGAATTGCCTGGCGCGAATTCTCGCCAGTCACGATTTGCTTTGCCATCGGTCAGTCTCCTCGTCGATATTCTTCGGAATGGTTGCCCGGGAGCCCGCCTCGGCGAGCCGTCCGGAGGTTACCTTTTGCCGCCGGCCGCCTTCGCCGAATGGCCGATCTTCGCGAGGATTTCGTCTTCCTTCAGAATCATGTATTCCTCGTCGTCGATCTTGATGTCATTTCCGCTGTACTTCCCGAACAGGATGCGGTCGCCCACTTTCACGTCGAGCGAGACGCGGTCGCCCTTCTCGTTGATCTTGCCGGCTCCGACGGCGATGACTTCGCCCTCTTGCGGCTTCTCTTTGGCCGTGTCGGGGATGATGATTCCGCCCTTCACGGATTCCTTCTCTTCGAGCCGCCGCACGAGAACACGGTCGTGCAGCGGTGTGATGTTGACTGCCATTTTTGCGATCCCTCCGGTGGTTTGCTGAGTAGTTTCGCGGGGCGAGTGCCGGTTAGCACTCCTCCACACCGAGTGCTAATATAGCACGTCAGGATTTGCTGTCAAGCGAAACCCGAAAATTTCGCGGATCGTATTCTCAGCCCCATGTTTCATGTAAAGGGTGTATTTACAGTATTTTAGGAGCGTCTGATTTTTCCGACACTTAAGCATTGCGGTCGCAAACGCAATGGCGCTACTATCGTCGAACCAGGGGCGCCAGGTGGTCTTTCTCTTCTACGTTCGACTGATCGGCCTCACCGCGGGAACCCTCGTCTATCTGTTTCTGATCGCACTGATTCTTGGCCACCGGCGCCCACGACTCTTTGAGCGTGTGCTCTTCTTCCTCGTTCTCTCGCTGTTCGCGATCTACGCGGGCGGGCTGCTCGAAATCAACGCGTCGATTCAGTACGGCGCGCCGCCCGAGGCCACTCGGTGGCTCTCCAACTTCCTAGTTGCCCTGGGCATGTTTTTCCTCTTGCCATTGATTTGGCACGTGCACGTCGAGTATGTCCGGACGGTGCAGCAGAGGCGTGTCGCGCGCACGTTCTGGATCGGCGTCGTGTTGGTGTACCTGATCGCTCTCGGGGAGGCGGTGGCTGTAGCGATCATTTCGCACAGGTTCGGCAGGGTCATCGACGCGGGACTGCTGGGCTTCGCAAATGTCAACCCGCTGGGCGATTTGGCGATCTGTTCCATATCGGCTGGGCTGTTGCAATGGTGGGCGACTCGACGCGAGACAAGCCAAACTGCGAAGCGATTGGGATACCAACTCCTCTCGATCTCGATTTCTCTCACTGCGATTTTATTGCTTCGGGAAGTCTATGAGCATGGGGCACCGTTCCTGTCCGATGCGCTCGCAACGGCGACAGTTGTGGGTGGACTTTTGCCCGGGGCGCTGCTGATCTACTACTCGCTGAAGCACAACTTTCTGGATTTTGGGGCGCAGCGGAATCTGGTGTACGCGCTGTCGGCGACGCTGCTCGCGCTGCTCTATCTCGCGCTTGTACATCGGATCAGCGGATGGCTGGCGCCGGCGTTCCCGCCGGAGGCGACGGCGAGCGTCTTGCTCTTCGTGCTGATTTTTCTTTTCGAGCCGGTCGAGCGCGCCATCGGACCCGCGCTCCATCGCACGTTTCGCGAGCGCATGGATCGCTGGCAGCGGCTGGCCGTCGAACTCCAGGAGCAGGCCCGCCACGGAGACGTGGCGCGGCTCATCGCCGCGTCCGAGCGGCGTATCCGAGAAGAATTCGGCCTCGCGGCGGTGCGTATTTCGGTGCCGCGCGAGCCGTCGCAGAAGCCGCTCGAATCTCCCGGAGGCCTGGGCCACGTCGTGCGGCTGCCGCTGAAGAAGGGAAGCGAAGAAATCGGAACGCTTGAAGCCGCTTCGACCGGCTCCTATCTCACCGGCGAGACGACTGCCGCGCTGGAATTTCTCGGCGAGCAGTTGCCGGCGATGATCGACCTCTGCCGGCTGATCGAAGAAAAAGTCCGCCTGGAGCGCGAGCTTGCCGAACGCGAACGCCTTGCGCTGCTCGGCCAGATGGCGGCGACCGTCTCGCACAATTTGCGCAACCCACTCGGCTCGATGAAAACCGTGCTGCAAGTGCAGCTCGAAAATCCGCATTTGCCGCCCGATCTTCGCCACGACTGCACGCTGGTGCTGGGCGAAATCGATCGCATGGGCGCGAAGCTCACGGAGCTTCTGCATTTCGCCAAGCCGTCGGTGAACGGGCGGCGCGTCGGCGCCGTGGCGCTGGCGCGGGAGGCGGCGACGCTTTTTCGCCACGATGCCGAGCGCCGGAACGTGCAACTCGAATTCGAAGCCCCGGCGGAAGAAGCCGCCGTGCTCGCCTCGGAAGAAGCGCTCAACGAGGTTTTGTCGAACCTGGTCGTGAACGCGATCGAAGCGCAGCCCAATGGAGGCCGCGTGCGCGTGGGCCTGGCGCGCAACGGCGATCGGCTCGAAATTGGCGTCGAGGACGACGGCCCCGGAATCTCGGGTGAGACGCGCGCGAAAATGTTCCAGCCGTTTTTCACCACGAAGGCGACGGGGACCGGCCTGGGCCTCGCGATTGTGGCCCGGCGCGTCGCCGAGATGGGCGGAACGATCGTGTGCGAAAGCCCGGTCGCGCGGCGGGAAGGGCACGCGATTTCGGGTGACGCTGCCCGTGGCAGCGGGGAATGACAATGTCTGAGAAAGGCAAAAGCAGATCCCTCGTCGGCCAGAGTGCGGCCTCGCTCGGGATGACAATCCTGATCGGATTGTCAGCAGATCCCTCACCCGCATCCGCAAACGGCGCGGCTGGGTTCCCTTCACAGAGGGCGTTCAAGGCAGGCGGGATGACAGCGTCTTACTAAGCGGCGTCAGGGAGAACCATGCGAACGATTCTGATCGTGGATGACGAGCCGTCGGCGCGCTACGGAATGCGCCGCGCGCTCGAAGGAACCCATCGCGTCGTCGAGGCCGGGTCGGCGGACGCCGCGCGCGCGGCAGTTTCGGCCGACCGCCCCGACTTAATCCTGCTCGATCTCGTGATGCCCGATGAAGACGGCGTAGCGTTTCTGCGTTCGCTGCGCGAGTCCGGCGACGAAACGCCGGTGCTGATCGTCTCCGCGCTCGACACGGCGCGCACGGCCGTTGAAGCGCTGCAGACCGGTGCAGCGGACTACATCGTGAAAGGCTTCGACATCGAGGAACTGCGCAGGCGCGTGGCGAATCTGCTGAAGCTTGCCGAACTCGGCGCGGAAAACGAGCGACTGCGCCGCGAGCTGGTCGCCGACGGCCAATTCGGTCGGATGCTCGGCGGGTCGGCGGCGATGCGGCGCGTGTTTGAAATGGCCGAGCGCGTCGCGCCGACGGACGCGACAGTGCTGATCCTCGGCGAAAGCGGCACGGGGAAAGATTTGCTCGCGCAGGAAATTCACGCCCGCTCGCCGCGCGCGGGGAGACCGTTCGTCGCCGTCAATTGCGCGGCGCTGCCGGAAAACCTGATCGAGTCGGAGCTTTTCGGCTACGAGCGCGGCGCGTTCACGGGCGCGGCGCAGCAGCGCAAGGGCAAATTCGAGCTGGCGTCGAGCGGCACGCTTTTCCTCGACGAAATCGGCGACATGAACCCGGTGACGCAGGCGAAAGTCCTGCGCGCGCTCGAAAGCCGCAAGATCGAGCGGCTCGGCGGATCGCATTCGATCGACGTGGACGTGCGCGTGGTGAGCGCGACGCACCGCGACCTCGCCGCCGAAATCGCCGAAGGCCGCTTTCGCGAGGATTTGTACTACCGCCTCCGTGTCGTGACGCTGGAAATTCCTCCGTTGCGCGCGCACAAGGAAGACCTGCCGCTGCTTACGGGGGCGTTCCTCGAACAACTGGGCGCCCGCCACGGCCGCCGCGCGCGCGCCTGAGCCACGAAGCGACGGATCTCGTGCGCCGCTGCGACTGGCCCGGCAACGTTCGCGAGCTTCGCAATGCGCTCGAGCGAGCGCTGGTCATGTGCAAAGGCGACGAAATCGCCGCGGCTGATTTGCCCGAGGAAATTCGCCACAACACGGGAGCGGTTGCCGCAGCGCGAGACGGGGCGGGGAACTCGTTTCTGACCCAGTCCGACTTTCGCGAGGCGAAGCGGAAGTTCGAAATCGCGTATCTCAAACGCAAGCTCGAAGAGCATCGCTGGAACGTCTCGCAGACCGCCGCGGAAATCGGCCTGCACCGGCAGAGTTTGCAGGAAAAGCTGCGGGAGCTTGGGATTCAAAGGCCGGGGAAATAAAGGAGTCGTGATGTGAATCCCAGCCGTTCCGCGAGAGCAAGTCAGTACGGCGGGTCTGAAGGGCCTGTGTGACTACCCGCCACGGCGGCTGGAAAAGCACCACATGCTGCGGAAGAGGCTGCGCAAAGGAAGCGTGCTTCGCGCGCGTTTTATGTCGGACCTAAAGGTCCGACCCCCTAAAGAACGGGGGCGATGGTCGCGTGATCGCCAGGGGGCGGTTGTTGGGAGCAAACAGCAGATCCCTCACCGCCATCCGCAAAAGGCGCGGCTGGGTTCGGGTCCGATTTCAGGACTCCGGCGGGCTCCATCGGCCTCCCGAAATCGAAGATGACAGGGTGTGTTGTGGTCGTTCGGAGATGAATTCGATTCGGCAAATTGCGGCGTTCATCCTGGCGGGTGGCGAAAGCTCGCGCATGGGGCGCGACAAGGCGTTGCTCGAATTGGACGGCGTGCCCCTGATCCTGCGAACCGCGCGCCTTGTGGAAGCGGCCGTGGGCCCGCCGGCAGTGATCGGCAATCCGGAAGCGTACAAATCGCTGGGTCTCCGGCTGATCGCCGACGATTGGCCGGGCGCGGGCCCTCTGGGCGGAATCGCGACGGCCTTGCGCGCGTCGGACGCTCCGTGGAGTCTTGTCGTAGCGTGCGACCTGCCGTACTTGACCCGCGATTGGCTCGACTACTTGATCGCTCGCGCCCTCGCGTCGCAAATGGATGCCGTGGTACCCATGAACGCGCTTGGCGCGGAGCCGCTTTGCGCCATCTACCACCGGCGCTGCGAGCCCGTGATTCGCGAGGCGCTCGAGCGCGGCACGAGAAAGGTCACGGACGGCTTGAAAGACGTTCGCATTGAGACGATCGCGCCCGCCGAATGGAAAGCCTTTGATTCCGAGGGCCTCCTGTTCAAGAATATGAACTCGCCCGAGGATTACGAAGAGGCGAAGACGAAGCTGATCGAGCGCCCCGATAAATGAAAGTTGAAGAGAGATTCTTCGCTGGCCTTCGGCGGCTCAGAATGACGGCCCGTTTCGTGGCTGAGGCGCGCATCGCGCGGCGTACGGAGCGCTTCTGAAAAGATGCCCAACCGCTACTTCGAATTCCGCAACGTCTCGAAATCGTTCGACGAGAACACCGTGCTCAAGGACGTGAGCTTTTTCGTCGAGCAGGGCGAAACGGCCGTGATCATGGGCCGTAGCGGCGTGGGGAAATCCGTTTCGCTGAAGCTGCTGCTCGGGTTTCTCGATCCGGATGAGGGCCGCATCATCGTTGCGGGCCAAGACGTGACCGGCTGGAACGAGAAGCAGTTTGCCGAGATTCGGCGACGCGCGACGATGGTTTTTCAATCCGGCGCGCTGTTCGATTCGCTGAGCGTCGCCGAGAACGTGGCCTTTCCGTTGACCAGCAGGGGCGGTCACCTGGATGAGGATGAGATCGACCGGCGCGTGGCGGAATTGCTCGAGATGCTCGAAGTATCCAGCCTTGCGGACCGCTTGCCGGCGGACTTGAGCACGGGCGCGAAGCGCTCGGTGGCCATCGCTCGCGCTCTCGCGGAAAATCCCGAGGCGATCCTCTACGACGAACCGACCACGATGGTCGATCCGCTGATGGCCCTGCACATCAGCGAGTTGATCGCGAAACTCAAGGCGACGCTGCACAAGACGTCGATCGTCGTCACCCACGACACGCATCTCGCGAAGAAACTGGCCGACCGCGTGATCTTTCTTCACGAAGGCAGCGTCCGATTCTTCGGCACGTGGCGGGATTTCGAAGCCTCCAGCGATCCCATCCTTCACAACTTCCTGCTTGAGGACGCACTGATTCCCGCGCTGGACGCGACGGCGTGAGCGAAACCGCGGCATCCGATCCGAAAAAGCAGCTTCGCCGGGTGATGGGGTTTTGGGACGTGCTGCTTTTCAATATTGCCGCGGTGCTCGGGCCGCGTTGGATTGCGGCGGCGGCGCACAACGGAACTTCCTCGATCAGCCTTTGGGTCCTGGCGGCCACGCTGTTCTTCTTGCCGACGGCGCTGGTCGTCGTCGAATTATCGACGCGCTTTCCTCACGAAGGCGGACTCTACGTCTGGTCCAAGGAGGCCTTCGGCGAATTTCACGGCTTTGTGACCGGATGGACGTACTGGGTCTACACGTTCTTTTATTTTCCGGGATTGCTGATGGCCAGCGCCGCGATGGGCGCGTATATCGGCGGCGCGGGTGCGGCGCACCTCGCACAGAGCCGCGCGTTCCTGATGTTCGGGTCGTTGGTCCTGCTGTTCCTCGCCGTGTTCCTCAACATCATCGGCCTGAATATCGGGAAGTGGCTGCAAAATGCAGGCGGCGTCGGCACGTACGTTCCCTTGCTGATGCTGATCGGGATGGGGGCCTATCTGTGGCACGTACATGGCTCGGTAACCCATTTTACGCGGTCGAACATGCTGCCGGTGTGGAACTGGGGCACGGTGAATTTCTGGCCGCAGATCGCCTTCGCGTTCACGGCGTTAGAGCTCTGCTCGACGATGAGCGAGGAAGTCCGCGAGCCGCACAAGACGTTTCCTCGGGCCATCCTTGGTTCGGGAGTGCTGATCGCGGCTGCGTACATTCTCGGCACGTTCGCGCTGCTCGCGATGCTGCCGGCGTCGTCGGTCGATCCCAAGAGCGGGGTCTTCCAGGCGATGACGGCCGGCTCCACGACGCTCGGGATTGCATTCTTCGGCATCCTCGCCGCCTTTCTGGTGCTATTCGGCAATGCGGGCGGCGTGGGAACCACCGTTGCGGGCGTCGCGAGGATTCCTTTCGTTGTCGGCATCGATCGGTATATGCCCGCCGCCTTCGGCAAAATCCATCCGAAATGGAAAACGCCGTGGGTGTCGATTCTGGTGCAGGCCGGAATTTCGTGCGTGATCCTGCTTTTAATTCAGATCAACGAGACCGCGAACAATGCCTACCAGATTCTCGTGGACGCGGGCACGATCCTATATTTCATCCCGTTCTTGTACATGTATGCGGCGGCGATCAAGCTGGCATACCGTTCCGACCGGACGGCGAACGCGAATGCCGCACTGATCCCGGGCGGAAAGCTCGGAGTGTGGGTGACGAGTCTCCTGGGTTTCACCGTCGTCGTGGGAGGGATTGTGCTCTCGTTCATTCCTCCGGCCGAGGCCGGCAACAAATGGCTCTTTGAGGGGAAACTCGTCGGCGGGACGCTCGGCGCTTTCCTGCTCGGCCTCGTGCTCTACTTCCGCGGGGCGCGCGCCAAGGCGCGCGATGCCGCGCAGACGCCCACGGCTTGAAGCGAGGCGCTGCCGCACGTACAACACCGCTGCTCACGACCGCCCATGAACGCAAAATCCATTCTGCGCGGCACGTTTCGCGCCGGCATCACGATGAAGGGGATCGACGGCCTGCTGGAGGCAGTCGGCGGCGTGCTTCTGTGGTTTATCAAGCCGTCGGCGATGAGCGCCACCCTTCAAGTGTTGTGCCAGCATGAACTCTCGCGCGATCCCCACGACTTCTTCGCCGCTCATTTGCTCCACATTTCGGAAAGACTCGCGCACAGCGATCCGCTTTTCGCCTCGATCTATCTTTTCTCGCACGGTCTCGTGAAAGTGGTGCTCGCCATCGTTCTCTGGCTCGACGAGCTTTGGGCCTACCCCGTGGCGATCGGCGTCTTCGGCGCCTTCAGCGTGTACCAGATTTACCGATACACTCACACGCACGCGATCGCGCTCCTGGTGCTGACGGTGTTCGATGTGGCCGTCGTTTGGCTGACCTGGCAGGAGTATCGCGTGCAGAAATCGGAGCGGGAAGCCGGGAGCAAGAGCAATTCCCCTGAGTGATGGCAAGTGTCTGTGGCGCGCACGGCTCCGCCGGTCCTTGCGCCTATTTGGGCTGCGGCTGCTTGACGAATACCATCGCGATTTCATCCTGATAGACCAAGCGGTATTGCGCATCATTGGTCAGCGCGGACGCGAGCGGGAGAGATCGCTCGACAAGAATGAAATTGGCCCGGACAAGGTCCGGATCGGTCTGCCAATTGAGCAGCGCTCGTGGTGGCCGCCGAACGCCTGACCGCATCATCGCCGTACAAATCGGTCCGGGGATCGATGGACACGGGTTGATCGCGCAAGTTGAAGATCAGGAAGCCGCCCCAGTTGAAATTATTGTACATCGGGCCCTGCAAACGAGAATTCGCGATAAACTCCGTCGCGCGGAGCGGGAAAAGGCGGTCTACATCGGCGACGATCGCGGGCGTGCGAATGTCCTGCTTGGTCGCGAACGCGAACGCCAGGACGAGGGCGGCAACAGTTGCCGCGGCGTAGCCAATCGGTTCCCAGACCCGCCGATTGTCGTCCGCGCTTTCGGCGATGGGCGCCTTCGAGTGTTCCCGCACGGCTTCGGCAATCACGAAGGCCGCCGCCATCGAACAGAACCACATATCTCGCAGGGAACGGAACGAAACGATCGCGGTCACGATCAAAAGCATCGGCCGAAACAGATCGCGCCGGCTCGATCGTCCGACCGCAAAGCACGCTGCCATCAGGAGTAGCAGCTCCACGTAGTGGTCCGGGCTGCGGAAATCCATCGCGCGCATTTCGACGATAGCCTGGTAGACGTAGGTCTGGCCGGTATACTCAAGCGCAACCTTGTACGGCAAGGCCCAGTTCGGCCCGATGCACGATCCCAGGATCGCCAGGCCGAAAATCCCAAGCAGTTTGGCCGCGGAAGCTGGCCGGCCGTCACCGTGGGACGCCCTGCCGAAAATCAGCGACACGATTCGCGAGACCACGTAAAGCCCCAGAACCGCGATCCCGTACACGAATTGAATGTGGCAGTTGGCCCAGATCAGAAACAGCGGCCCCATCCAATAGAGCAGCTTGTCGTCGCCCTCTCGCTCGGTCTCGAAAATCAGCACGAGTTCCAGCGTGAAGAAGAGCAGCGTCAACTGCACCGGGCGCAGAAAATCGGTGTAGGACGCGAAGATGGCGACCGTGGCGATGCACCAGCCCCACCAGAAACTGTCCGCGATTCGCACAATGCCGAGCAGGAGAACCAGCGAGATCAGAATCTCGAGGCAGATCAGCAACACCGGAATTGCCGGGAGCCCAAACATATTGTGGACGCCCGAAACCAACAGGTCGAACGCCCAGCTATAGGCGATCCACGGCCGCTCGATATGCTGCGAGAAGATGCCGAAACGCGGCACGGCGTGGTGCTGGGCGATCCAGTCGCCCACGCGGATGTGCCACCAGATGTCCGGATCCTTGTCGAACGCCCTGCTCTGTATGGCGAAATGGGGAGTGATGAACAGAGCGCCGGCAACCGCGGCGAATTGCAGCATTCTTACGAGTATGTTACGCATGCGCTGCCTCGGAAGACTGGATCGTGCGGGCCCGGCACTCCGCTAAAAGCCTTCTTCGATCAGGCGGCTGATGGTCAGGCGCGATTTCGGATGGCCGGTGCGCGCCTCGATCAGGCTTTCGACGTACTTCGCGAGAATATCGCACTCGAGGTTCACAGCATCACCGGCAGTCATCGATTTTACGTTCGTGTGCTCGTAAGTAAACGGGATGACGGCGATATCTGCCACGCTGTCCTGCCAGCGCGCGACGGTCAGGCTGATGCCGTCGATCGCGAGCGAGCCCTTTTTGGCGACATAGCGGCGCAAATCCTCCGGCACGCGGACGGAAAGCCACCAGTTGTCGCCTTCGGGAACGATACGCGTGACGCGGCCGACGCCGTCCACATGCCCCTGGACGAAATGGCCGCCCAGCCGCCCGCCCGCCGCGAGCGGCCGTTCGAGATTCACCAGATCGCCCGGCTTCTTTTCGCCGAGTGAGGTGCGCCGCAGCGTTTCGCCGGAAAGATCGGCCGAAAAGAATTCCGCGCCACATTCGACGGCCGTCAGGCAGCAGCCGTTGACCATGATGCTGTCGCCGGGCTTCGTTTGCGCGGCAATTTCGCTCGCGCCGGAAAGATTCACGCGCAGGCGTCCGCCGTCCGCGCTGCGCTCGAGCGAGTCAATTTTTCCGACGTGTTCCGTGATTCCCGTAAACATCGTGAAAATATCCTTCGACAACGAAGTCCGGCCCGTAGCGATTCACCGTCAAGTTCTCGAGCGCGGGGGATTTGGAAAACCATGCCGATGGGATTGCCGCCATCGGCACTCCGCCCGTGCCCATCACTTTCGGAGCATAGAAGAGAACCATCTTGTCCACAATCCCGGCTTCGAGCGCGGCGCCATTTAATTCCGCGCCGGCTTCCAAAACGACGTGTAGAATCTCGCGCTTGCCAAGCTCGCGGAGCATCGCGCGCGGATCGATGCGGCCGCGCCGCGCGCGCACGCGCACGATTTCGACGCCGGCCCGTTCCAGCGCGCGCTCTCTGCGCGAATCGGCGCTCTCATCGGCAAGAATGAGGAGATCGCCGCGCGCCGATTTCACGAGCTTCGATTTCAGGGGCAGGCGCAGCCGCGAATCCAGCACCACGCGCAGCAACCGACGGCGCCGCGGCTCGCCGCTGCGATCCGTCAGCAGCGGATCGTCCGCGAGAACTGTGCCGATGCCGGTCAATACGGCGTCTGCGGCATGGCGCAGGCTCTGGACGGCCTCGCGCGCGGCTTTGCCCGTGATCGACGTGGCGCGGCCCGGGCCCATCGCGATCTGGCCGTCGAGCGTCAGCGCTGTCTTCAGCGTGATGAACGGGAAGCCGGTGCGGACCCACTTCGCAAAATCTTCGTTTAGCCTCCTGGCTGCGTCTTCATGGCTTCCAACATGAACCTCAAGCCCGGCGCGCTTGAGCTCCGCAATTCCGCGACCGGCGACACGCGGGTTCGGGTCTTTCATGGCGGCGTACACGCACTTCACGCCCGCCGCGATGATCGCTTTGGTGCAGGGCGGAGTGCGGCCGACGTGGCAGCAAGGTTCGAGAGTGACGTAGAGCGTTGCGCCGCGGGCCGCCGGGCCAGCCTGCTTGAGCGCAACGATTTCCGCGTGGTCGCGCCGGTCGTACGCGTGAAATCCTTCACCGATTTTCCGGCCATTTTTGACCAGGACCGCGCCGACGCGCGGGTTCGGATGCGCGAGCGCCATTCCTTTGCGCGCGAGCTCGATTGCGTGGGCCATCCAGTAGTTGTGTGCGGTCTGCTGCCTAATCCAGGAGAGAGTTGACATAGGTTTGCGCGTCGAACGGCACCAGGTCGTCCATCTTTTCGCCCGTGCCGACGAAGCGGATCGGCAGATTCAACTCGCGGGCGATGGCCACGACGATGCCGCCCTTTGCCGTGCCGTCGAGCTTCGTCAGCACGATCCCGGTGACACCGGCGTGGCTCCAGAACTCGCGCGCCTGATTCAGCCCGTTCTGTCCCGTCGTCGCGTCCAGGACCAGCAGGACGTCGTGCGGCGCGCCCGGCACCACTTTCGCCGCCGTCCGCTTCATTTTGTCGAGCTCAGCCATCAGGTTCGATTTCGTGTGCAGGCGTCCCGCGGTGTCCACGATCACGACATCGGCGGCGCGCGACTGCGCGGCGGAAAGCGCGTCGAAAATGACGGCCGAGGGATCGGCACCGGACTTTTGTTTCACGATTTCGACGCTTGCGCGGCGCGCCCAGACTTCCAGCTGCTCGATGGCGGCCGCGCGAAAAGTGTCCGCCGCGCACAGCACCACGCTCGCGCCTTCGCTCCTGAGGCGATTCGCGAGCTTGCCGATCGTCGTGGTTTTTCCCGTGCCGTTCACGCCGACAACGAAAATCACGCGCGGCGCGCCCGCTGCGGCATCGGGTGCGCTGCCGTTGGAGGACGCCGCCGGAGCCGCAAGAATTCCGACGATTTGCCGCTTCAACTCCTGTTTCAACTGCCCCGCATCATCGATTTTGTGCTCGTTCACCTGCTGGCGCAGCGCCGCGAGCACTTCCTTGGTCGTTCGCACACCGATGTCCGCGCCGAGCAGCGCCGATTCAAGCTGTTTGAGCAGCTCGGGATCGACGGGCCGGTCGCCCGTGAGCAGTTGCTCGACGCGCGCCGCCAGCTCGGTGCGCGTCTTGGTCACCGACTCCTTCAGCTTTTCGAGGAGCGTCGGCTCCGGTTTTCCGAATAGTGTGATCATCGACCTTGCCGCGCGAATGCCCGCACGAGTACGAAGCCCATCATTCTAGCAGAGGAGCCGATAGTGGCGGGGCATGCCTGCGAGAGGAGGTCTACACTTCGACGAGCGTGGCGCTGAGCCGCAGGCGTCCGGAGTGGATGGCCGAATCCAGGGCGTTAACCACCTGCGGATCGAAACGCGAGACGCTCAGCGAGCGAATTCGCTCCATCGCGTATTCGAGGTCCATCGCCGACTGATAGGGACGGTTCGTGGTGATGGCGTCGAACGTGTCGGCCACGGCGATAATGCGCGCCATCAGCGGGATCTGCTCGCCACTAAGGCCGTACGGATAGCCCTGGCCGTCCATGCGCTCGTGGTGGAGTTCGATGCCCGGCAGCATCTCCTTCATCTGCGCGACCGGACGCATGATATTCGCGCCTTTGACGGTGTGCTGCTTCATCAACTCGAATTCTTCGTCCGTCAGCT
>CAWEXR010000035.1:0-133024 GCA_963813045.1 uncultured Acidobacteriota bacterium | reverse complement strand
GCGCGAACGAAGCCGGCGCGAGAACTTCGGCATGGGTGTGTCCTCGTTCCAGCTGACCGGAACCGTGAATGTTTCCGTGTGCACTTCGTCCACACCCGCGTGCCGGAATGCTTCGACCGCCCAGCCGGCGGCCCGGTCGGCTTCCGGTGAACCCGTCATGCGGCCGCCGATGGAATCGGTCAGGTAGCGCAGGTTCTCTTCGAGCGGCGAAGGACCGAGAGCGCTACGAATCATGGTCGGCGCCAACTCCGTGCAGGATTTCTCGACCGAGCACACTCCCTCGCCCTGAGGCACCTGTTTCCAGCCGGGCGGCGGGTTGATCGGGGTCGTTTGGCCGTGTGCCGGCGGGATCAGCAGAGAAATCCACAAAACGACCGGCACGGAACACCCGAGGATGTGTCTGCGATTGCTCATCGGCATTTCACTGCCTCGGATTATAGCGGGCAGCGCCACAATCACAACAACTCCGGAAGAATCCCCTCGACGGTAATCGTTCCCGGCAGAAATTCCCATATAGGGGAACTTTCTACCATGGACTACAGCCTTCACTGTATCCGAGCCCCCGCGTATCTTCCACAGTCGGAGCAGCTTACAGAAGCTGCCAAACTTTGGCATTCTAGCTGCCAGATATAAGCGCCGGCCCCGGTGAAAAACGGCGCGATTCCGAGGACGATCGAACCCCTCCCCGATCTCCCTTGCAGTTTCAAATTGTAAAAGCAGTGAAACCCAATACACCTCTGCCCGCCCATGGGCAAGACGGAAGGCCCTATTGAAAAAAGTACGTGCAGTTCAGAAATTGATCCCCACACACACTCGAAAATCCAACCCAAGCCAACCTGACTCCTTTGTTTTCTCCGAAAAATCCACAGGCACAGTGCAGTTTCGAGCCGAACCAAGCGCGGATTTGAACTGCACCATCGAGCGGATCGCCGGCCTGCTGGCTGTGCAATGCCTGATCCGCGGGTCCGATCCGGAAGATCTCGAAATTCTCGTCGCGGCGGAGCAAGCGTTTGCGAATCGATTGCTCGCCCGTGCGAAAGAACTCCTCGAAGACGGACGCGCGGTCGCGAATCCCTCCTCATTGAGCCCGCGGCAGACGGAGATTCTTCAGTCCGTCATGCGCAACCGGGCCAACAAGGAAATCGCTTCGAAGCTCAACATCTCCGTCCGCACCGTAAAGTTTCACATATCTGCCTTACTGAGCAGATTCGGCGTGCAGAATCGTTCTGAACTGGCGCGCCGAGCGGCGGGCTTCATACGGCCGGCATTCCCGGACCAGGAAGAAGCATCGGAGGAATCGGGGCGCCCGGCGCTGGGGCCGGTGGCCGTGGACTCCCCGATGCCCATGACGACGAAGGCGCAATTTCAGCGGCGCGTTCTGAGCGCCTGAGAAACGGCCGGCGTGCGAGCACGGAATTAGTGGGTCATGGGCATCGGCATGGACATCGGTGCTGGCGCCGCCGACGGCCCAAAGACTTTTTGCGCGGCAGGCGGAAGTTTCTCGACGTTGCTCAGGAACGCCACGACCTGCCAGGTCTGCGTTTCATCGAGCGTCTTGCTCCAGGCGGGCATTCCCGTCCACCGGATGCCGTGCCGGATAATGTAGAAGTTCTGGTTGTCCGGCATGTCCGGCGCGTCCTGGAAAAAATCGGGCGCGGGCGGATTGAACGATCGGGCGAATTCGCTCTCCGGATTCGACGGAACGCCGTGACAACCCGCGCAGTGATCGAGATAGATTTTGGCGCCCGCCGCGACGTTTTCCTCCGTCGGTTGAATCGGGTTCTTCCCTTCCGAGGCGCGACGATCCGTCCAGGCATCCACCGCAGCCATCGCGACCTTCGCTTCCATCGGAGACGGCCGCTGGTCCGCCGCGAAATTCACATAGCCTTTCTCAAGGCAAAAATAGCCGCCCACTGACAGCAGGACGATCGCGAACAAAATTCCAAGAATGAAGTTCCTCATGGTCGCGAGCCCTCGGTCATTGCCATTTCAATTTTTTCACGTCGATCGTCGGCGGCGGGAATTTCATGTTCATGCTTTCGAGCGTCTCGGCGATGATGTGCGAGACGGCGAGGTTGCGGAACCATTTTTTGTTCGCGGGGATGACGAACCAGGGCGCGTGGTCCGTGCTGCATTTCGCCAGAACATCTTCGTAGGCCGCCGTGTAGTCGTCCCAGAATTTCCGCTCGTCGAAATCGGCCTGGGAGATTTTCCAGCGCCGGTCGGGATCGTCGATGCGCTGCTGGAAACGTTTCTTCTGCTCGTCTTTGCTGATATGGAGGAAGAATTTGACGATCTTGACGCGATTGTCGTGCAACAGCTCCTCGAATTCGTTGATTTGATCGTAGCGGCTCGACCAGACGTCCTTGGGCACGAGATTGTGAACGCGCACCACGAGAACGTCCTCGTAAACGGACCGGTTGAAAATTCCGATGTCGCCGTATTCCGGGACGGCCTTGTGAATGCGCCAGAGATAGTCGTGCGACATTTCGTCCGGCGTCGGCTTCTTGAACGACGCCACCGTGCATCCCTGCGGATTCACGCCGGACATGACGTGGCGAATGGTGCCGTCTTTTCCGGCAGCGTCGCGGCCTTGCAGGACGACCAGGAGGGCGCGCTTGTGCTCGGCGTAGAGCAGGTATTGCAGCTTGTCGAGCCGCTCAAGCGATTTTTCGAGGCTCGCCTTCATCTTGTGGCCCTTGTCCCAGCCGAGCGTGTTCTCGGGATCGTAGTCCGCGAGCTTCACTTTCTTCGCCGGCTTCACGATCAGCTCTTTGCTGAAGTTCGTCGCCATTCAGTTATTTTCCTCCACGAGACACCTCCGGTCCCATTTGCGGGTAGAAGGCGGGGCGTGGGCAGGCTGAGGTGGGAGCCGCCGAGCCAATTTATCGCCGGCCGCCGCGACGCTCTTCCGGCCCCGTCATCCCCAAAGTTTGCGTGGTTCTTATCATGCATTCAACGTGGCACATTTCGAGGCGGTGCGCAACTGGGCGGGCCTGTGGACTTTTGAGACGTAATGATGCCAACCACAGCTATCAAACAAATGCTCCGTTTTGAACAGTTCACTTCCGGACGAACTTGTTACACTACGAGGCTGACGATGCTCGCTCTCGAATTTATGCCCGTTGCGCGCCCACCTATGCATGTGACCGACGTCACCCTCGATGACTGCATAGAGAACTAAAGAGCGTCGGCAGGCGGGCGCCCGGCATCGAATGTGGTGTATATATTGGGACCGATTGCAGGGTAGGGCTAAAGGAGTGCGCCGATGAGAGGAATCTTTCTTAAAACCTAAACCCCGTCTGGTTCATCTTATGTAGTAGAGGCGTCGAGTAACGAGGGTGCAGAGGAGGTTCAAGAACATGAACATTTTCAGACATGATAAAGGGTTCTCAAGGCCTCGATTGGGCGAGCAAATTTTGGTTTCGCTGTTGTCGTTGGCTCTGTTGTTCGCGACCTGGCCCCGGAATCTATCGGCCAATCAAGACGCGCAAGCTCCCGCGCAGGCCACGCAGCAAGCCCCGCCCCAGGCCGGCGCCCCGGCGCCGCCATACGCGCAACAGACTCCCGAGCAGTTGCAGCAGTTGGTAGCGCCGATCGCGTTGTATCCCGATTCGCTTGTGGCGCAGGTCCTGGCGGCGTCCACGTTTCCCGAGCAAGTTGTCGAGGCCGACAGGTGGGTACAGGCGAATCCCGACTTGAAGGGCGAAGCTCTGGGTCAAGCTGTGGACCAACAACCCTGGGACCCGAGCGTCAAGGCGCTCACAGCATTTCCATCCGTCCTTGGAAATATGGACAAGAACCTCTCCTGGACGTCATCCCTCGGCGACGCCTACTACAACCAGCAACAGGATGTGATGGCTGCCGTACAGGTGATGCGCCAGAAAGCGGAACGAGCGGGAAACCTGAAAGCGACTCCGCAGCAAACCGTGAGTAATGACGACTATGGAGATATCGACATCGCCCCGGTCAATCCCGACGTGGTGTATGTCCCCGCGTACGATCCTTGGTTGATTTACGGAGATCCGGTACTGGCGTGGCCGGGGTGGTACCCGTATCCGGGAATCTGGTATGGCGGCCCGTACCTCTTCTTCGGAGCCGGCTTCGGAATCGGCTTCTTCGGCGGCTTTGGATGGGGCTGGGGGAATTGGGGATTCGACTGGCATAACCGATACCCTATTTATGACCACAACAGGTACTACTCCCAGAGCAGGTCGTTCTACAACCGGAACAATTTCTACCGGGGAGGAGTGCGCGGCGGATTTGCTGCCCGCGGCAACGCAGGGAACGTCGGACGCGGCGAAGTTTTCAACCGTCCCGGCGCGACGGCCAGGCCTTTCGAGGGCAGCACCCCGGCTGCTCGAGGATACGCCGGATCGCGCGGCGAGAGCGGAGTGAGCTCGGGAGCTTTCAGCAACTACGACCATGGCGGAGAGACAAGAACTTATTCGTCACGCGGGAGCGCCAGCTTCGGTGGCGGAGGGTTTCATGGCGGCGGATCTGGCGGCGGAGGATCTCGCGGTGGCGGGCGCCGGTAATCGAAGTTTCGTTGTGTTCCTGATAGATCGTGAAATCTAGAAATGGAGAGAAGCCATATGCGGCGAACGAAGCTGAACTTCAACAAATTTCATCGGGCCAATCTTCCTAAATTAGCCGTGGTCGCCATCCTTCTGACGGGTTGTTTTCCCACGCGTTCCCTGGGGCAGCAACCGGGCCAGAAAGTATTCCCATCGCCGGAAGCCGCGAGCAATGCACTCGCCACGGCGGCGCAGAATAACGACGAAAAAGCGATGCTCGATATCCTCGGACCGGATGGAAAGCAAATCGTATCGTCGGGAGACGAAACCGAGGACGCCCAGAACCGGGCTAATTTCGCACAGAGATATCAGGAAATGCACCGTCTGGTGAAAGAACCGGATGGAACCACCACCTTGTATAGCGGAGCGGAAAATTGGCCCATGCCCATACCGCTCATGAACAAGGGTAATTCGTGGTACTTCGACACCGAGGCGGGCAAGAAGGAAATCTTGTACAGGCGAGTTGGCCGCAATGAAATATCGACCATTCGCATTTGCCAGGAGCTCGTAGCGGCGCAAAAGGAATACTACTCCACACAGCACAACGAGTACGCCCAGGAAATCTTCAGCGATGAAGGCCGGCACAACGGCCTTTATTGGAAAGCGGCTGAAGGCGAGCCCCAGAGCCCCATCGGGCCGCTGGTAGCGTCGGCCGTTGCTGAGGGCTATGTCAAGGGCCGAAACGGGCCTCCGACTCCTTACCGCGGCTACTTGTACCACATTCTGACGAGCCAGGGCCCAGGTGCCCCGGGCGGCGCGAAAAGTTACATCCTAAACGGCAAAATGACCGAGGGCTTCGCTTTCGTGGCCTATCCGGCGGAATACAGGTCGTCCGGCGTGATGACGTTCATCGTTGGAGCGGATGGAGTGGTGTATCGAAAGGATCTGGGCAAGCAGACCGATGTTCTCGGCAAGGCCATGAAGGAATACAACCTCAATTCCAGTTGGCAAAAGGATGAAGACCAGCAGGAGGAGACTGCCGGCGAGCAGAAAACCAAGTGAAGAATGTTCTGTCGCCGCACTCGGTTCGGCGGCCTTGCAGCTACTGCGCCTGGGGAAAATTCTGCGCGGCTTCAGCAGCGGTGGGGAAGATCTCGATCACGCGGTTGAGTTGAGTCATTTTCAGGACGCCGTCGACCATGCCGCGGACTCCCGCGAGGCGCAGCATCCCGCCGGATTTCTTGAGCTTCGTCAGGCACTTCACGATCTGCCCCACGGCACCGCTATCGATGTGGTCCACGGCGGAGAGGTCGAAGATGAAGCTTTTCTCGTTGCGAAGGATGTGCTGCTCGACTTCGCTATCAACCTGATGGCAATCCTGCCCCATCAGGAAGCGGCCCGACATTTCGAGCACCACGATGCCCGGCTCGACGCGTTTGGTTGTGAATCTCATGCTGTCCTCAGGGGCTAAAGCCCCACGTCTTTAAACTCTTTCATGTCGGAGCTGAAGCTCCGACCCCCTAAAAAGCATCTCTGACGGCTTAGCCCTCGTACGGAAACTGGCGGATCATACGCACGCAGTCTGCCAGCGCCTCGAGCACCGAATTGCCCCAGCCGTGCGGAAGGATCGCCGCCGTCTTCTGGTTGACGTGCTTATCCGCTTCGGCGAAAAAGCGCGAGTGATGGCCGGCGGGCCGCTCGACGTATTCCCTCACCGTAATCCGGAATTCGATGTCGCGGCCATCCTGCCGCTTCTTCATGGAATAGTAGGAGAGCTGAGCCAGCTCGTCGGACGGATCCGCCTGCGCGTATTGCCACTCCGCCACCGTGCGCCTCCTCGGGCCTAAGAAATCGACGGATTATACCCCAAGCGCGGGTACAGCACCGCGTGCCTCCGCGGAGAACGACACAGTCGCGCGGGTGTAACAGAATTTTCATGTCCGATTCAAAGTTTGGACGTATGATTGGATTTTGGGTCTAGGTGTGCCCCCATGGCCACGGTAACTCCCGAAATCACCACAACCGCACAACCGACGCCGGAAAAGGCAGTCTCGGCGAAGCGCGAGTATCCCGGCGCGCTCGTGGTGGTGGAGGGGATCGACGGCTCGGGCAAAAGCACGCAGCTCTACCTGCTGAAACGGTGGCTCGAAATCAGCGGCTACCGCATCCATTTCACGGAGTGGAATTCGTCGCCGCTGGTGAAGTCCGCCACGCGGCGCGGGAAGCAGCGGCGGCTGCTGACGCCGACCACCTTCTCGCTGCTGCACGCCGCGGATTTCGCCGACCGCTGCGAGCGGCAAATCCTGCCGCTGCTCAACGGCGGCTACCTGGTGCTGGCGGACCGCTACATCTACACGGCGTTCGCGCGCGACGCGGCCCGCGACTGCTCGCCCCACTGGCTGCGCAACCTCTACAGCTTCGCTCCGATTCCCGACATCACGTTCTATTTCCGCGCGCCGCTCGACGTGGCCGTCACGCGCATCATCGCGGGCAGGCCGAAGCTGAAGTACTACGAGGCCGGGATGGACCTGGGGATTTCGCTCGACCGCGCGGAGAGCTTCCGCATCTTCCAGGAACGCATCCTGAACAACTACGACCAGATGATCGATACGGACAATTTCGTCCTGATGGACGGGACCGTTCGCGTGAACAAACTCCAGAAGCTGATGCGCCAGCTTCTCGGCGAGCGACTCGACCTCGCGCATTTCGCGCCCAAGAAAAAGAAATGAAGCGCTCAGACAAAAACGCGGCGCCGGTGACGACGACGGGGAACGGGCGTCCGAAGAAGGCCTCGAAAAACGGCAAGAACGGCCGCGGCGACCTCGCCGCGCGCTTCTACGGACTCCCGCTGCCGGGGGTGCGCACCGAGGAACTGAGCGGCAGCCTGATCGTGGTCGAGGGCACGGACGGCTCGGGGCGTTCGACGCAGATCTCGCTGCTGACGGAGTGGCTCGAGTCGGAAGGCTTCGCGGTCGAGACCATGGGGCTGCGCCGGTCGTTTCTGGTGAGCCAGGATATCGACGCGCTGCTGGCGGAAAACGCCGTGACGCGCCTGACGCTCGCGCTGATGTACAGCACCGATTTTTTCGACCAGCTCGAGCGGCGCATTCTGCCGGCGCTGCGCTCGGGGTTGATCGTTCTCGCCGACCGCTATATCTTCACGCTGATCGCGCGCGCGGCGGTCCGCGGGATCGGGCGCGATTACCTGCACGGGATTTACGAGATCGCGCTGCGCCCCGATCTGACCTTCTGGCTGAACGTGCGGCCGGAAGTGGCGTTTGACCGCGAATTCAAGAAGTCGCAGACGATCAGCTACTGGGAGTCGGGCCGCGACATGTCGCTCTCGAACGATCTTTTCCAATCGTTCATCCGCTACCAGTCGATGATCAAGCGCGAGTTCGAATATCTTTCGAAGCGGCACGGCTTCATCGAATTGGACGGCGAGGGGAACATCCCGGACGTGAACCGCGTGCTGCGCAAGCGCATCGCGTCGCATCTGGGGATTCGCGGCACGCAATACAAACCTTCGCACGCGCTCGCGCACCTCTGGCGCTAAAGAGTGGCCGCCCCCGTACAACTGGCAGCGATCGACGCGGGCTCGAACGCCATCCGCCTGGTGATCGCGCGCGCCACTTCGCCCGATCACATCCAGTTTCTCGAGACCGAACGCGCCGCCGTGCGCCTGGGCCACAACGCATTCACGCGGCACCTGCTCGACAACGAGACGATTTCGCAGGCCGCGCGCGTCTTCCGGCATTTTCGCGACCGCATGGACCGCTCGCACGTTACCTCGTACCGCGCGGTCGCAACAGCCGCCGCCCGCGAGGTGCGCAACTACCGGCGCCTGATGGACCGCATCCGGCGGAAGTCGGGCATCGAGCTGGAGGTGATCGGCAGCGAGGAAGAGGCGCGGCTGGTCTGCTCGGCCGTACGCTGGGCGCTCGGCGAAGGCATTCAGCCGCGGGTGATTTTCGATCTCGGCGGCGGCAGCCTGGAACTGAATTTCTTCGAGCGCGGCGCTCTCCAGCGACGCATCGCGCTGCCGCTCGGGACCATCCGGCTGATGGAAACGTATTCCATCGAGGGCGCGATCGACGAAGACAACGTCCGGCGGCTGCGGATGCACGTGCTGGCGCTGCTGCGCAGCGCGATGCCGGATCCGCCGAAGCTCTCGCGCGCGATCGCGGTCGCGTGCGGAGGAAACGCCGAGGCACTGGTGCGGCTTGCCGCGGGCCCGCTGGCCGGAAGAACGCCGTCGATCAACGTGCGGCTGCTGCGGGACCAGACCTGGCGTCTGCTGCGGCTGGACGTTCCCGGGCGAATGCGGGCCTTTCGCGTGCGCAGGGACCGCGCGGAAGTGATGGGAATCGCCGCGATCATCATCACGACGGTGGCGAAGTGGCTCGACCTGCGGTCGATGCTGGTGCCCGGAGTCGGCGTGCGCGAGGGATTGCTGCTCGACCTGGTCGCCGGACAGTATTCGGGCGGAGAGACGTCGGAAGAAGAAAAGGGCCGCGCGGCGGAGTTGCTGGCCGGGGCGCGCTGGTTCGCGCGGAAGCTCAATTACGACGCGCAGCACGCCGATCAGGTCTCGCGTCTGGCCCTTTCACTTTTCGATCAGTTGCGCCCGATTCACGAAATGGGGCCGGACCTGCGGATCCTGCTGGAAGTGGGGGCGCTGCTGCACGACATCGGACATTTCGTCAATCGCAAGTCGCACAACCGCCACGGCGAATACCTGATTCGCAACAGCGAAATACCGGCGTTGGCCGGCTGGCGGCGCGACGTGGTCGGGGCGCTCGTGCGTTATCACAACTGCAAGTCCGAGCCGCAGGTCGAGCACGCGTCCTACGCGGCGCTCGACGGCGAGCGCCGGCGCGATGTTCGCCTGCTGACGTCGCTGCTGCGGATCGCGGAAAAGCTCGAATCGGAGCACGCGCAGCGCGTCTCGGGCGTGGACGTGCAGATCGCGGGACATCGCGCGATCTTCCTGGTCCGGGCGGCCGAGGGAACGCGGCTCGACGTCGCCGGGCTGGAACGCAAGACCGCGCTCTTCGAGAAGGAGTTTCACCTCAAAGCCGAATTCCGGCGCGCCCAGCGAAGGGAAAAGGTTGCGTAAGCCATGATCCTCTACCTCGTTCGTCACGGCATCGCCGTCGATCGCACCGATCCGAAGGCTCCGGCCGAAGCGGAGCGGCCTCTGACGGCGCGCGGGGTGCAGAAGACGCGGTCCGCGGCGCTCGGACTGCGCGCGCTCGGCGCGAAGCCGGACGTGATGATCACCAGCCCGTTTGTCCGCGCGGCGCAGACGGCGGAAATTTTTGCCGAGGCGCTCGGATTTCCCCTGGACAAAATCCGCGCGAGCGAGTCTCTGAAGCCGGCCGAAAATCCCGCCGACATTTTGAAGGAAATCTCGCACTTGAAAGCGAAAGAGGTGGCGTGCTTTGGCCACGCGCCCCATATGGACCTGTTGATCGCGCAGTTGGCGGGCGCGCGGGGCGCTTTTACCGGGCTGAAGAAGGCGGGCGCCGCCTGCTTCGAACAGGCCACCGCGCATACTCGCTGGGAGCTGCTCTGGATTCTCACTCCGAAGGTGTTGCGCGATCTGGGCGACTAGCGCTTCAGCTAGGCCGTGCGCCGCTGCGGAAATGACGCGGCGACCGGAGCGTGCCCCCACTGAAATCCAGCGCGCCACGTGAGCCAGGGGGACTGCGGCCCGGACGTTTTCGCAAGGAACTCCTGGAGGCGGACCTTGCGTTCCGTTTCGATTCTCTCCGCCCATTGCGCAACCAGGGCGGGATTGAATTTCGAGGCTTCCTTCCGAATCCTGCTTCGCAGCACATCCATGTCGTGCACTTCTCCCAGCAGATCCTGCATACGCTTCATTTCGTCGGCCCAGACCTCATAGCGCTGCGGCAGGAAGTTTTCGACGATATAGCGAAAGCTCTTGATTCCGATTCTCAGGCGATGCCAGGCGACGCTGGTCCGCCTCTTGCGGGCTTGCCCGTAAAGATCGACGGCGCGGTTCAAACTGGCCAGGGCCAGGCGCTGAAAGACGACGCTCTCGACCGGGAAAAAGCCTGCTTTCGACGCGAGTTTCCTCGTCAGCTTCTTCCACTCTTTGTGGTCGAACGCGTCAAGCGCCTGCTCCGCGCTTAGCCGGTGCTTCTTTTCCTCGGCGGAAAGCAGCCGCAACGTGTGCTTTCGCACCGGATCGCCCGGAGTGCCAAGCTTCTTGACCCAGGACCGCTCGACCTGGACGTCGCGGAGATCGCCCAGAGTGTGAAAGATCTCGCGGCTGGCTTTCTTGAGCCTGCGCCATCCGGAGCCGGGATTCACTTCGCTCAGCGCATCCGCCATGGTCCGGCAGCGCCGCAGCGCAACCCTCAGATCGTGAACGTCGGCGGCGTCCCAACCCGGCTGCACCTGTTCGGCTCGCTCGAGCGCGCGATCCATCCACGTCTCGAAGCCAATTCGCTTTGGAGAAAGACTTGTGGGTGCAGACACTGTCAGCGCCATGGGACGTCCAACTGAACAGGCGGGCCGGAACGAATGGGTATGGTAACCCGGCGGGGGCGATTTTTCCAGCGCCGGACCCTCGCGGGGCTAGGAAACGAAGGAGCAGCCCGCGCGCATGCGGCCGTCCTCGGTACGCAGCGTGTATACCTTGCGCAGGATGACACGAACGGGCGGCAGAATCGGCACGTGCAGGACCGCATGAAATTGAGCGGGAATCTCCTCCGTCTTGTCGAACAAGAGGGCCACGCCGCCATAGCTCAGGTCGATCACCTTCGCGGCTTTCTGGCCGACATCGGTGAGGATGGCGTGCGCCTTCGTCCCGGCGAGCGAAACTCGCTCCCACTTGCGGCGTTCGGCATGCGGCGGGGGACCTGGGACAATGCTGGGCGTGGGTGGCTGAACCGGGGGCGGAACTGGGGCCGATGCTGGTGCAGGCGGCACGGGCGGCGCGACAGGAGCCGGAGGTGCGACCGGTTCGCGCGGGGGATACGTCTCGATCGGAATCACGCGCGGTGTGCGGCCGGAATGCTTTAATTCATAGAGTCTTTCATCCGCGGTGCGCAGCAAGTCGCTCTTTTGATCGCCATCCTGCGGATGGACGGCCACACCAAAGTCGAGCGTCGATCCGACATCGAGCTTCAGCGGCTGAACGTCGCTTTCATAGAGCGCGCGGACGCGCCGGCAGAGCGTGACCGCCTGTTCGGGGTCGGTCTGCGGCAGGAGCAGCGCAAACTCATCTCCGCCGATACGAAACGCAAAGTCGGAAGCGCGCAGCGTCTTGCGCAATGTGCTGGCGGCGAGCTGCAGCACCTGATCGCCCTGCAAATGGCCGTGACGGTCGTTCACTTCCTTCAGCTTGTGCAGATCGAGAATGGCGATCGCGAGGTGCTGGCTGTAGCGCTGGGCGCGGTTCAGTTCCTTCTCGCAGTATTCGTCGAAAAGGCGCCGATTATAGAGTCCTGTCAGCGCGTCGGTAGCGGCGTTGATTCGCAGTTTCCTGAGCTCGTCGTACTCCATGAAGATCGGAACGCGCAGGGAATTCGTCGAGGCGAGCACATCGACCATGGCGGTCGCCAGGGAGACTCTTCTTCCAAGACCTTCGGAGAGTTCGCCGCGCCGCTGGAGAATCTGGCGCCAGTATTCGTTGCTCTGCTCTTCGGGGAGATCGATTTGCGCGGCTGTGCGGAAGAATTGCCGCAGAAACTGTCCGCGGGCGGAATCGTCGAGTCCTTCCAGAATCTCTACCAGCAGATCCAGGAAGGAGTCCTCGGCCGATGGCTGCGGCTGGGAAGCGTCGCCGGGCTGGGGCATCAATGGATTCCGAATAGACTCTAACCTACCCTGAAATCAGGGGTCCCTGCGGGGCGCTAAGACTGTAGCAAGGGACAGTCCAATCCGGGAGAAGAATCTAACCCCGAACCTGGCCGTAAGTTGCTGCGATGAGGAAAATTAGGACATTTCCTGAAGGACGAGGAAAGTGCCGCCGCACGAACAGCGGAAAAGCCGTTCCACTTTTTGCTCAGGTGGCCGCCCCCTGACAGTCAAATAGGTCCGTTGAAAACCTCAGCCAATCGGCTTAAGAAACTCGACGCCGACAAGATGCACTTCGCCAGCTTGCTGCTGTCTTTTGACGCGCGCCTGGATGGGAGGCATCCCGGACGGAATCAGACCGGAAGAGATTATAGATGGCGCGGGGATCGTCAAGGTCACGATGTCGTGCATAGACAATGCCCTGGGACAGGCGATGAACGCACCTATTGCGCTGATATCAAGTGTCTTAGCGAGTTCCATGAACTGCTCGCCGTGCGCGTCTCGGCCACGGATGAACAGGGGCATCTGGAGGCGGATGCGCTGGAAACGCCGGTGCTCGTCGTGGAGAGGCACGGCTAGCTTCTGTTGGACGACATTGTTTTTGACGCTCATGGTACCCAAGTATTAGTACTCAATTGGACCGCACTTTCGTTGCAAGTTCTCGGCCCCTCAAGGCCTTACAGTAAGCGTCCTATTATGAGCATGATACAAAGTACGCTGCGGGCAGCTAAGCCCTAATTCCATTGGAATGTGTCCATTTGGTGCAATTCGTTTCCACGATTGTGCAAACGTAGAACCCTTTTACCATTGACACTACTTATTCCCTTTGCGAGCATACGACTCTTCGGGACCATCCCCGCTCGATTCTCCCGGCAAGCAGGAGAGTGGTGTCTTTGCCGGTGATCCGGAACCGCTGGAGGGCGAGTTGGCGTCGGCGAAGAACATGACGGCCGAAAAGCAGATGACCGGCCAGGTGAGTCTTCAAGTGGTCGCGAGCCTGCTGGACGCCCTTGATCGTCCCCTGCTGGTGGCCGATCGCAGCGGACAGATCCTCTTCACCAATCTCCACGCACAAGTCGCTCTCAACACACCGCAATGGAGCACGAACCCGGACGTGAACCTCTTCCGAGACATTCTGCACGTGGATCGCAAAGGAATCATGGGCCAGTTGGAAGGAGGCGAGCAAGAAGTCAACCTTCCGATCGAGTTCCCGGAGGGCACGTCCCGGGCGCGAGTCCGCTGGCTGCCGGAACCGGACTGGCTCGCCGTCTACATGGAGCCATCTCCCACCGAAGCTCCCGCGGACGAGGCGCAAATGCGCCAAACCGTCAAGGAGTTGATGCAGGAAAGAGAAATCACTTACCGCAACCTTCTGGCCGCGTACCTGCGTCTTCAGGAAGCGAACCGGCAGAAGACGGTCCTGCTCGCTTCGGCTGCGCACGAGTTGAAGACACCTCTCGCAGTCATGAAGGGCTATAACGATCTATTGCTCTCGGGCTCTCTCGGAAAAATCAGCGACCGGCAACGGGAGATTCTGCAGGAATCGAAAGAAAGCTGCGACCGCCTGGTGCGTCTGGTGTCGATGTTCTTGAACTATTCCGCGCTGGAGAGCGGCAAGCTGGTGTTGCAATTGTGCGAGAACGACCTCCGTGAATGCATCAACGATCTCGCGGGCCGTTGGCAGGATGCCTTCCAGCGCGCCGATGTGCGCCTCGACGTCCAGGTTCATCCGGATTTGCCTCCCTTCAAGTTCGATTACCAGAAAGTCCAGCAGTGCGTATTTAATCTGCTCGATAACGCGCTCAAGCACACGCCCGCGAGTGGGTCGGTGACGCTGGTCGCTCAGCCGCACTTCTGGGAACGGCGCAGTTCGGACGCGCCTCCTTCGCAGGAGCGCCGCCGCGACAACGGCGGACGCTCGAACAGCGTCCTGGTTTCCGTCAAGGATACGGGCCACGGCATCGCGCCTGAGTTTCATCAGGAGATCTTCGAAGAGTTTGTACGAGTCGATCCTTCTTCATCGGGCATGGGCTTGGGGTTGGCAATCACGAAGCGATTGATCCAGGCACATCGCGGAAAAGTTTGGGTAAACAGTGAAGTGGGCCTCGGGAGCACGTTTTCCATCCTGCTGCCCACCTACGTCGAATAAACTGAGCGACGGAATCTCGCTCCATAGGTCAAAACGATGGCGAACAAAGAAAAGATCATGGTCGTGGATGATGAACCGAGCATTCGAAAGTATCTCCAGACGCTGCTCGAGGTGGACGGCTTCGAGGTGGAGACGCTCTCGAGCGGCAAGGAAGCCCTCAAGCGGGTCGGCGACGGTGGCGAGCGGCCCGACTTCATCATTCTCGACGTCCTGATGCCCGAAATGGACGGCCTCGAAACGCTCAAGCAGTTGATGCAGGTGGACCGCTCGCTCAACGTGCTGATGCTATCGTGCTCGAACGAAGTGACGACAGTGGTCGAAGCGATCCGGCTCGGCGCGATCGATTATCTAACCAAGCCCTTCGAGAAGCCGGAGCTCGACGCGGCATTTCTCAAGTGCCACCAGAAGAAGGAACTGCGTTCGGAAAACCAGGCGCTCCGCGAATATTGCGAGGCTCTGACCGACGACATCTCGTTCCTCGCGGCCAGCCCGCAAATGCTCAAGATCCGGCAGCAAGTCCTGCAAATTGCTCCCGTCGACGTGCCGGTTTTCATCAGCGGCGAAAGCGGGGTCGGTAAAGAAGTGATCGCCCGCATGATCCATCTGCGCTCCACTCGCGCGCATCAGCCCTTCGTCAAAGTGAATTGCGCGGCGCTGCCGGGCGAACTCCTGGAATCGGAGCTTTTCGGCTTCGAACAGGGCGCTTTTACGGGCGCCGTGCGCGCAAAGCCCGGCAAGTTCGAACTCGCCAACAAAGGCACGATTTTCCTCGACGAAATCGCCGAGATGAGTCCTCACCTTCAGGCGAAGCTCCTCCACGTTTTGCAGGACGGCCAGTATTCGCGTCTGGGCGCGCGCTCGGTGATCAATGTGGATGTCCGCGTTCTGGCGGCGACCAATATGAACGTGAAGGACGCCATGCGTTCGGGGCGCTTCCGCGAAGACCTCTATTACCGGCTCAACGTGCTCTCGATCCACATCCCGCCGCTGCGTGAGCGGACGGCGGAAATTCCGCTCCTTTTCCGCCACTTCCTGGCCAAGTACAGCGAAAAGTACCAGAAGCCGGCGCCCGATCCTTCCAAGCACCTGCTCGAAGCGGCGCTGCGTTATCCGTGGCCCGGCAACCTGCGCGAGCTTGAAAATTTCGTGAAACGCTACGTCATCCTGGAAGACGACGAAGGCAGCTTCCGCGAGCTTCTCGAGATGACCGGCCAGCAGCAGCGCATCGCGCCTCGCGAAGACGCGCCAGTGCCCAAGGAACAGGGTCTCAAAGCGCTCGTGCGCGGCTTGAAGGACGAAGCCGAAATGGAAGCGATCGCCGACGCGCTCGAAAAAACGAACTGGTGCCGTAAGGATGCGGCGCGGATGCTCGGGATCAGTTATAAGGCGCTGCTCTACAAGATGCGCCAGTTCAATCTCGATTCCGGACGAGGCTCGCGTTCCACGGCGACAAAAGAAGCGGCAAAGACGGCAGCGGCGGCGAAGGAAGCTGCCGCGAAGGAAACCGCGAGCGAAGAAACTCCCGCAGCGCCCGCGGTGCGCGGTTCCTAGCGCGCGATTCGACGGCGCACCACCTGCTTCGATTTTCGCCATTCCATCGAGAGGGCGAGAACCTTCGCTCTCTCGAGTGCTTTCATGCAGCGCCGCATTCCGTTTCCATCCTCCGCCGCATCGCCGAATTGTTCGCCCAGCGCGTCTGAATCCGCTCAAAAACTGCGGAAGTCATGGCCGGGGCCGTAGTCCTGTGCCCCTGCAAAGAGTTGCATATCTTGAGCACATGCAGCGAAATAGCACTACCCATTGACCCCGGCTTGGTCTAGTATTTCGCTCCGAAATGACCCAGAGAGAGATTTGCCAGCGGACCCGAACCGAAACGGTACGGAAGCGTTTGTTGTGTGCAAAGGGGTTGTTCTTCGCACGGCGTTTTAGCAAGGGGACTGAGCGCGCGAACAGCAGGCTCCACGCGACGCGCGAACCTTTGGTACAGCGATTGCTGATTCTGTTCACGGGGGATAACGTGTGCTTCAACCTAAGCCTGAAGGAGCAGGGATGACGGAGCGCCGCATGGCCCGCCGGTACGATCTGTCGCTACCGGTAAACGTCCGCCTGCCGATCAACCGGGAACCCAAGTCACACAACGGTCAGACGCGGGACATTTCCACGCGCGGCGTCTATTTCACATTGCGGAACGATCTCGCCCCCGGCACCGAAGTCGATTTCACGCTGACGCTGCCGGCGGAAATCACGCGCGGCACCGAAGTCTTCGTTCGCGCTCACGGACGCGTCGTTCGTGTTGACAAGCGCGTCGAAGACGATCAGGAAGCGGTGGGCGTCGCGGCGGTAATCGAGCGCTATGACATCATCCGGGGCGAAGGCTCTCGCATTTGAACTGCTGCTGTCCCCGGGAGCAGTCATTCCCCGCCGGCGTCTCCACAAACCTTAGCTAGCCACGGCCTCTCCGGTTTTCGCAGCGTAGCTTCGGCATCCCTGCACCTCTACGGCGACTTCTGCACTGCCCAGGCGCCCCAGCGGGCTCCAGCATCGTGGAGACACGGCAGCGAGGGTACTCCTGGTACTAGAACTATGGTTGGAAGTACTATTCCTCTAAGTGCCCAGTGTTTTCCAACCGTCGAGGGAAAAGGCGCATCCCGACGCGAATCCTATAAAATTGAGACTGCCAGCCCACCATTTGGAAGAGCCAACGAATGAGCGTGTTATGGAATAGCAGGGCGACGACGGGGAGAACCCCCTCCAATTCGCTTTTGGTGTTCAGTGTGCAATAAGTTGACGTCTAATGGCTTCTTCTGGGCAATTGGGACCTGAGACGACCGCGCACTCGGCCGAGCTGCCACCCGAGCACATCTACTTCGGTCCGTCCGGGACGATGCAATCTGTCCGGCACAAGGTGGACCGCGCCTCGGGCTTGAACGTCCCGATCCTCATCCTGGGAGAAAGCGGGACCGGCAAAGAGGTTCTCGCGCGCTTTATCCACAATCGCTCCCCTTGGCGCGAGGGCCCTTTTGTGAAGGTCAATTGCCCGGCAATTCCCGGCACTCTGCTCGAAAGCGAGCTATTCGGTTTTCAAAAGGGCGCGTTCACGGGAGCCAATGCGGCGAAGCCCGGGCGCATGGAGATGGCCCAGGGCGGGACGCTCTTCATGGACGAGATCGGCGAACTCGATTCGAGCTTGCAGGCGAAGCTGCTGCACGTGCTCCAGGACGGCCATTTCATGCGCATCGGCGATCATGAAGAAAAGCGCATGGACGCGCGCGTCATCTGCGCGACGAACCGCCGCCTCCAGCACGAAGTCGAAACCGGCGTTTTCCGGTCGGATCTCTTTTATCGCATCAACGTCATCAGCATCACGCTGCCCCCGTTGCGCGAGCGCCGCCAGGACATTCCATATCTGGTCGAATACCTCCGCGAGCAGTTCAATCGTCGTTTCCATCGCGAGACGCCTCCTCTTTCAAATGAGGCGGTGCAATTGCTTCAGCAGAGGGACTGGCCGGGAAACGTGCGCGAGCTGGAGAACTGTCTGGCGCGGTACGTCGTCCTCGGGTCCGAGGAAGCCCTTCAGGGCGAGCGATTTGAAAAAACTCCGCTCAGTTTTACTTACGAGACGACGCCGGACGGTAATATTCCTCTCAAGCGAATCGCCCAGCAGGTGACGCGGCGCATGGAGCACGATCTGATTCTGAAGGTGCTCCAAGCCAATCACTGGAACCGTCGCAGGGCCGCCGAAGTATTGAAAATCAGCTACCGCGCACTTCTCTACAAGGTCCGTCAGGCAGGCCTCCCTGCCAAGCGTCCCCGGCGAGAGCCGAACCCGCAAGTTGCATTTCCGGCGAAATCCCCGGCCGAGGCCGATTGAATTCTTGAAGTGTCGTGGGTGCCCCCGCACGGCACACCCCGTATCTGGTATGAAATCGCCTGTTGTGTCTGCCTTGCCCCGGCCCTTTAATTCGGCTAGCCTGACTTAGGTAGCGCCAATGTCCAGAGCGAACGGTAAGTCGAGCCTCAAAGTCTGTCTCCTGTCGCCGCACCCGATGGTATTGGACGAATTCCATCGCCTGCTGGAGGATTCCGGCTTTCAGATCACATCCAAACAGCTCGATTCCATGCTGGCTCCCGACCTTCGCAGTCTCGACGTGCCCCGGGCTGCCGTCTATGTGGTTGACGCCCACGCCGCGCGCCAGGCCACCGGAGCGCTTCTGGGTAACATCCTCGACAAGTACGCGAACGCGCGCCTCCTGGTTGTGGGAGATAAGCTTAAAGAGACGGAAAGCTACTCGCTTCTCCGCCAGGGCGTGAAGGGCATCCTGACCTATACCGAAGCCCGTCAACAACTTGCACGGGCGCTGCCGCAGGTCGCCGCCGGCGGCATATGGGTCCCGCGCCCGGTCCTTTCACGGTTCGTGGATTCGATTCTGAGCAGCGCGCAGGGGCGCCGCCTCCGCGCGGATTCTCCGAGCGAGCTTAGCCGGCGGGAACAGGAAGTGCTCAGCGGTCTCCTCGAAAATCTGGCGAACAAAGAAGTCGCCGACCGCCTGCACATCTCCGAACGCACCGTCAAGTTTCACGTCTCGAACCTTCTCGCTAAGTTCGGGGTGCGCCGCCGCGCCGACCTGATCCTTCTCTGCTACCAGCGCCGCGCAACCGCGTAGCGCGTCCCATCCGGCCAGCGGCCCGGAGTTCACCGCGATTCACTGCTATACTTTCGCGGATGCCCGGCTTCTCCATCGAAAACTTTGGCTGCCGCGCGACGGAAGCGGACGCCGCAGCGCTTCGCAGCGAACTGCTGGCGAGCGGTCTCGCGCTCGCCGCTGAGCACGCCTCGGCCGATGTCGTCGTACTGAATACCTGCACGGTCACCGCTGCGGCGGATGCTCAGGCGCGCGAGGCGGTGCGCAAGATTCACCGCGCGAATCCTGCCGCGCGCATCGTCGTCACCGGTTGCTACGTGCAGCGCGCGCCCGAAGAGCTCGCCGCGCTCGATGGCGTGGCGCTGGTTGTCGGAAACTCGCACCAGGCCGAAATCCCCAACGCGATTCGCGGACTTCCTCCGCCGCTGGCGTGCAGTGCTGATTTTGTTCCTCTCGAGCGACTCGGGGATGATGCGATGTCGCTCGCGCGAGGTCCGGCGAAAATCCTCACAGGCGACATCTTTGCTCAGACGTCCGTCCAGATCGCTCCCGCGTCGCTCGCCGGCGCCGACCGCACGCGGCCCATCTGAAGATTCAGGACGGCTGCAACAATCGCTGCTCGTACTGCGTGATTCCGTTCGTCCGCGGGCGCAGCCGCAGCCTGACTCCGGATGTCGTCGTCGAGGAAGTGCACAGCCTGGTGGCGGCGGGCGCGAAGGAAATCGTCCTGAGCGGGATCAACCTGGGCAGCTACGGCCGCGATCTCGCGCCGCGGGCCGCGCTTGCGAACGTCGTGCGGCGAATCCTCGACGAAACATCGCTCGAACGGCTCCGCTTCAGTTCGATCGAGCCGCAGGACGTCACCGAGGATTTCGTCGGCATCGTCGCCGGGTCGGATCGCATCGCGCCGCATTTTCACGTGCCGCTGCAGTCGGGCTCGGACCGCATTTTGCGCGCGATGCACCGCTGGTATCGCGCCGAGCACTACGCCGAGCGCGTCAAACTCATCCGCCGCTTGCTGCCCGATGCCGCGATCGGCGCGGACGTAATCGCCGGCTTTCCGGGCGAGACAGACGGCGATTTCGAAGCCACGGCCGAATTCATCGAGCGCTTGCCGTTCACCTACCTGCATGTCTTCTCGTTTTCGGCGCGTCCCGGAACCGAGGCCGCGAAGCTGAGCGCTGCCGCCGTGTCCCCGCAGGTGATTCGCGAACGCGCCCGGGCGCTGCGATCGCTCGCGGACGCGAAGTCCGCCGCATTCCGCGCTTCGCAGACGGGCCGCACCCTGCGCGCGCTCACTCTCGCACGCGCCGGCGACGACTGGACGGAAGCACTGACGGGGAACTACCTCAAGGTACGAGTCGCAGGCCGCCATCCCGCGAATGAATGGCACGAAGCGCGTCTTGACTAGGCCTCGAAGATTACCTGCGCGAGCGCCAAATTTCCGCTGTGCGTGATCGAGAGGGAGATGCTTTTCACGCCCATGCGCTGGGCGATTTGCTGCGATACGCCTGCGAGGCGGATCGTCGGCTTGCCGCTGGGCTCGCGCGCGACCTCGATGTCGCGCCAGCGGACGCCGCGGCTCCAGCCGGTGCCGAGCGCTTTCATCGTCGCTTCCTTCGCGGCGAACCGCGCGGCGTAGCGCTCGAATTTGTCCCTGTGGCTCTCGCAGTACGCCACTTCGCCCGGCGTGTACAACCGCTCGAGAAACGGCGCTCCGTGCCGCCCGATGGCGGCCTCGATCCGGTCGACTTCGGCAATGTCCAGACCCAACCCGACGATCACGTAGCCTCTGTGGCTCAAGCACTCCCTTGTCCCGAGCGAACGCGAGGGATGCCTATGCTCGGTTCGCCGAGATTATACCTATAATGACTGTGCAACCCTTCGTTTAGCGCGGAACGATGACTACGGCCACCACCAAAAAGAAATCGGCGCCGAAAAGACGAGCCGCAAAATCGTGCGGGATGGAAGCTGCGGCGCGCCGGCAGCTTGCAAATACTGGAAGCGCCGCCGCTCGCCGGGCTTCGCTGGCTCGTCCACGGCTTCAGCACGCGCCCCGGCGGCGCGAGCGAAAACGGCGCCCTGAATCTCGGCTTCACCAGATTGGGACTCGCGCGAGCGCGTGCTCGAAAATCGCGAGAAATTCTTTCGCGCGATCGGCGCGGACAAAATGCGCGCCGTCACGCTGCGCCAGATTCATTCCGACATCGTGCATCGCGTCGATTCGTCGAAGCAGAAGCCGGCGGAAGCGCCCCAGGCGGACGCTCTGATCACGCGCGAGCCGGGCGTCCTGCTCGTGGTTCAAACCGCGGATTGCGTTCCGATCCTTCTCGCCGATCCGAAGCGCCGCGCGGTCGCCGCGATTCATTCCGGCTGGCGCGGCACGCTTCGCCGCATCGCCGCAAAAGCCCTCGGCCGGATGCAACTGGAATTCGGCACGCGGCCCGAGGATGTGGTCGCCGCGCTCGGTCCCGGCATCGGCCGCTGCTGCTACGAAGTCGGTTCGGACGTGGCGCGCGAATTTCACGCGCAGTTTCCCGACCGCGCGCGAATGGTTCGACGGCCCGTTCGACGCGCTCGCCTCCGGCGAAAACGATCCGAACTGGCTTCCCTGGCTCACGATGAGGCCGCCGGGGCATCCGCCGCCGTCGCCGCGCGTCCATCTCGATCTCATCGCCGCGAACCGCGCGATCCTCGCCGATGCCGGCGTTCCGCCGCGCCAGATTTCGGCTTCAGGCTTTTGCACCGCCTGCCGCACCGATCTCTTCTTCAGCTATCGCCGCGAACGCACCACCGGCCGCCTGATGGCCGCCATCGGCATCCGCTGACGATCCGACAAGGATCGTCATCCTGAAGGAGTCCGCCGCAGCGGACGACCGAAGGATCTCTCTTCGTTTGTCAATGTGCTGCTCAGGTCTTCAGATCTGAGGACTTTACGACGTCTGGGCAGGCAGCGTCGCCGCCTCCGCCAGCGCCAATTGCCCGCAGGCAGCCATCACATCCTGCCCGCGCGAATAGCGCACGAAAGCCGGCATGCCTTTGTCGATCAGAATCCTTCGAAACTCCTCGATGCGCGCCGGGTCCGGCTTCTCGTACGGCAGGTCGCCGGGATTCCACGGGATCAGGTTCACCTTCGCGCGCAGGTTCGCGAGCAGCCGCACCACGCGGCGCGCATCGTCGGGCGAATCGTTGAATCCGCCGAGCAGCACGTACTCGAACGTCAAATGCTCCCACGGCCGCAGCGGGTATTTGCGCGCAGGCATCGAGGAGTTTTTCGAGCGGATACTTCCGATTGATCGGCATGATTTTGTCGCGCTGCTCGTCCGACGACGCGTTCAGCGAAATCGCCAGCTTCGGCCGCACCTTTTCCTGCGCCATCCGCTCGATCCCGGGAACGATGCCGCTGGTCGAAAGCGTCGCGTGCTTCGGCGAAATCGCCAGCGCCGTTCGGGTCGAGCAGGATGCGCAGCGCGGCCATCACCGCGTCGTAATTCAAAAGCGGCTCGCCCTGGCCCATCAGCACGATGTTCGTCTGCGGCTTCAGCGCCGCGCGATTGTCTTCCAGCGCCACGAGCACCTGCCCCACGATTTCGCCCGCGCTCAGGTTCCGCACCAGCCCCAGCGTCGCCGTCAGGCAGAATCTGCAATCCACCGCGCAGCCCGCCTGCGTCGAAATGCAGATCGTCTGCCGGTTTTCCTCCGGCATGAACACCGTTTCGATCGTCGCCGGCTTTCCATCGGCCGGCGCCGTCCAATGCGAGGACATACCGCACCGTGCCGTCGGACGAGAGGTGCCGCCGCACGATTCGCGGCAGCGCGATCGCGGCTTCGCGCGCGAGGCGCTCGCGCAGTGCCGCCGGCAGATTCGTCATCGCGGCGAAATCGAAAGCGCCGCTCCGCGTAAAGCGCGTGATAGATCTGCGCCCCGCGATACGCAGGTTCGCCAAGCGCCTGCAAAAATGCCCGTAGCTCTTCCGCGGATTTTCCGAGCAGGTTAGTTACGATTTGACCGACCGGATAACATGTAAATTCGTTCAGCGCTGTAGAATGCACCGACCATCCTCATCCTCGAAGTAACCCAGTCTGCCGGGTACGCATGAGATTAGAGTTCCCATACCGCGTCCAACCGTTTCTTTCAGGACCGCCTCCAAGACTAACTCTCGGCCGTCCATATCCGAGTCCTCGGAGATAACCCAACACTTCGGGCCAGCGCCCTTTGCCGTAAGTATCTTCACGAGTGAAGAAGGGTTTTGTTCGCTGGGCAGAATGCTAACCACATATCTCGGATCCAAGGCTTTGAAGTGTGCGAGTTCGGCGCAAAATCGCGCCCTCTTTTTCGGTTTCTTCAAAGACTCGATATAGCGTTCCCGCTTCGTCGGCAGTATGAACGCCTTGATCAGTGCCTCCGCGTGATCCATGACAAAGATGCTAGCGCGGGCGCGGCACGCCGTCTACAGACACGATGACTTTTGGTCTCGCGGCGTGCAGAATGGAAGCATACATGCCCAACGCAACTCACACGGTGCACAAGGAAACTCTGCCCAACGGCCTCGTGATCCTCACCGAGCCGATGGACCACGTCCGCTCGGTTTCCGTCGGCATCTGGCTGCGCTCCGGCTCGCGCCGCGAGCCCGCCGAGCTGAACGGCATCTCGCATTTCATCGAGCACATGGTGTTCAAGGGCACCGCGCGCCGCACCGCCGAAGACATCGCGCGCGAAATGGACCGCGTCGGCGGCATGCTCGACGCGTTCACCTCGAAGGAAATGGTCTGCTTCAACACGCGCGTTCTCGACGAGCACCTCCCCAGGGCCTTCGACGTCCTCGCTGACATGGTCCTCGACCCGAAATTCGCCGCCGAAGACATCGCGCGCGAGCAGGGCGTGGTCCTCGAGGAAATCCGCATGACGCAGGACAATCCCGAGGACCTGGTCCACGAGCTTTTCACACAGAATTTCTGGAACCCGCACCCGCTCGGCAGGCCGATCCTCGGCACGCCCGAAACAGTTTCCGCGCTGACGCACGACACGCTCCAGACATGGTTTCATCGGTGGTACGCGCCGAACCATCTGGTGATCACCGCGGCGGGGCACCTGACGCACGCGCAGCTCGTCGATCTCGTCTCCGAACGTTTCGCGAAGCTCGCGCCATCCGAAAATGGCCACGCCGGCCCCGCGCCGCAGCCCGCGCCGCACATCACCCTGCGCACCAAGCGCGAACTCGAGCAGGTGCACATCTGCCTCGGGCGTGCCCGCCTTCGCCATGACGGACAGCCGCCGCTTCGCCGTCTCGATCCTCAACAACATTCTCGGCGGCGGCATGTCCTCGCGGCTGTTTCAGAACATTCGCGAGCGGCAGGGCCTGGCCTACGCCATTTTCAGCGAGCTGAGTTCCTATCGCGACGCGGGAATGCTCTCCGTCTATGCGGGCACTTCGCTCGAAACCGCCGAACAGGTGGTCCGCTCCGTGCTCGATGAATTCCGCCGCCTCAAGGACGAGCCGCTCGACGCCGAAGAGCTGCGCCGCGCCAAGGACCACCTGAAAGGCTCGATGCTGCTCTCGCTCGAAGGTTCGGGCTCGCGCATGAGCACCCTCGCGCGCTATCACATCTACTTCGACCGCCAGTTCACGCCCGACGAGCTGATCGTTATGCTCGAAGCCGTCACCGCCGAGCAAGTCCAGCAGATCGCCCGCGAATTCTTCGAGCCCGACCGCGTCGCCGCCTCCGTCGTCGGCAACCTCAACGGCTTCGACCTCACCCGCGACCAACTCGCCTTCTAACAGGGTGAGGCCTTTCGCTGTCATCCCGAGCGAGGCCGCTTTCTGGCCGACGAGGGATCTGTTCTTGTTTTGGGGTTCTCCGCGCCCTCTGCGTCTCTGCGGTGAGCGCCTTTTCCTTACCTCCTCTGCCTCCTCGACCTCCTTTTCCTCCCTGTCTCTGTGCCTCCGTGCCTGCCCGATTCCCATTGGGCACGCCTCGCGGAAACCCTGTGTTCACAGGAGGCATCGAACCCGGTATGATAGGGACTTCACAATAGAGTCCGCGCGGTGCCATGGCAGCGCGCGAGGAGAGTAATGGCCGTTCCGGGACCAATATCGCAGATGTGGACGGTGTCGTCGTACGTCGTCGGCCAAAAGCTGAAGGGGCGCAAGCAGTATCCGGTCGTCCTGATGCTCGAGCCGCTGCTCCGCTGCAACCTCGCCTGCGCCGGCTGCGGCAAGATTCAGTATCCCGCGCACGTGCTGAAGAAGCAGCTGACGCCCGAGGAGTGCTTCCGGGCGGTCGACGAATGCGGCGCGCCGGTGGTCAGCATCCCCGGCGGCGAGCCGTTGATGCATCCGCAGATCCCCGAAATCGTTGCCGGGCCTCGTCGCGCGCAAGAAGTACATCTACCTCTGCACCAACGCGCTGCTGCTCACCGAGCGGCTCCACGAGTTCACGCCCAGCAAGTATCTTTCGTTTTCGGTCCACATGGACGGCGAGCGCGAGCACCACGATTTCTCGGTCTGCCGCGAGGGCACCTACGACAAGGCCGTCGAAGGCATTCGCCTCGCCCTCGGGCGCGGCTTCCGCGTCACCACGAATACGACGCTCTTCGAGGGCGCCGATCCGCAGAGCGTGCGCCAGTTCTTCGACGACATGATGGACCTCGGCGTCGAGGGCATGATGCTTTCGCCCGGCTACACCTACGACAAAGCGCCGGACCAGGAGCACTTCCTCAGCCGCAAAAAGACGCGCAATCTCTTCCGCCAGATTCTCAGCAACCGTTCCGACAAGTGGCGCTTCAACCTGAGCCCCTTGTTCCTCGAATTCCTGATGGGCAAGCGCGACTACAAATGCACGCCCTGGGGCATGCCCACGTACAACATTTTCGGCTGGCAGAAGCCCTGCTACCTGCTGCAGGACGGCTACGCCGACACGTTCGACGAGCTGATCCGCGAAACCGACTGGGACCGCTACGGCACCGAGAGCGGCAATCCCAAGTGCGCCAACTGCATGGTCCACAGCGGCTATGAGGCCAGCGCCCTCAACGACACGTTTGGCTCGGTCGGCGGATTCCTCGCCACCGTGCGCGCCACGCTTTTCCACAAGTACAACGATCCGGACGCGATGGGCGGCGCTCCCAGCAGCGCCGGGAGCCCTTCGGGCCGGCTCGTGCAGATCGCCGCGCCGAAAGCCTAGATGCCGACGTTGCGGCACGGAGCGCGGCTCTCGTCCATTCGAAAACGCTCGCGCGAAGCGCGGACCTTTGCGCTGATTCTCTCGCGGCATGTTGTCGCATGGGTTGCCACCGCTTCGGAAGGCGGGGTCTTAACCTCGCCGTAAGCGCCTCAACATGAAGACGGCTTTCGCGTTTTTTTGCGTCCCGACGGGTTGTGTCGGGGCGCCGCTGAGGGAACGGGTGACGGTAGGGGCGCTGCTCGCTGCGCCCAGCTCCCGCGCGGAAAAGCGCGAGAGCTTTGTAGGGCGGGGTTTTAACCCCGCCGAAAGAGAGTCGCGCGAAGCGCGCTGTCTGCGTCCGCCGCGGTGGACGCGAAACCTTTGCGCTGCCTTTTTCGCGGCATGTCGTCGCATGGGTTGCCTCCGCCAAAGCGAAATGAGCGTCTGACATGACCGACTCGAATACATCTGCCAGCTCGTCCGAAGAGCATCTCGGCGTCGCCCACGAGAATCTCGAGGGCTGGATTCCCTCGACCGCAACCGAGCCGGAAATCCGCGCGGCGCTCGAAAAAGCGTTCGACTATCGCGGCGACGTGACCCTCACACTGAAAGATGGCCGCACCATCGAAGGCTACATCTACGACCGCAAGAGCGGCCCGTCGCTGGCCGATTGCCTCGTGCGCGTCATGCCCAAGCCGAAGGACGCAAATGACCAGCCCGGCAGGCTCAACGTCTCCTACGCCGAAATCGCCGCGCTCGCCTTCACCGGACGCGACACCGCCGCCGGCAAAATCTTTCGCCGCCTGGGTGAAGAAGTACAACGAAAAGAAAGCCGCCGGCGAAACCAACATCGGCATCGACTCCGACCCCATCGACTAGAACCTGTCTCATAAATGGGTCCTTAGGGGGTCGGAGCTTTAGCTCCGACATAAAAGCCCCAAAAAGAGGGGCTTTAGCCCCTGAGGCACACGGGTTCACGGCCCTCAGCCATTTATGAGATAACTTCTAGCCTCTCCTGGTCCCCACAGCAGCGGTGCCTCGTAAGCATGCCCTTCCCGCTTGCGCTGAGTGCCGCGGCGAAGGGCGCACATACTTGGCGACGGCACGCCTTTCGCTTCTGGTTGCGTAGCGGCCGCCTTTAGGCGGGCCGCCCTCGGTCAATGAAAGACAGATCGCCGGCCTAAAGGCCGCCGCTACGAGAAAAGAAGGCGGCGCGAAGCGCGGTGTTTGCGTCCCGCATGGGGTCGCGGGACGCCTTCCGCTGCGCAGGTTCACCCGCAGCAAGTAGTCATTGCTCGCCAAGATGGGCTCAGCCACATGTGTTGCCCGGATGCGCCGGGGCTTTTCCTCCACCTCCTTTGTCTCCTTTGCTTCCTCTACCTCCTCCTCTCCGTGCCTCTGTGTCTCCCCGTGGCTTTGTTTTTCCTTTGACGCCGCCTCCGCGCTCTGCCAATATCCTGAGCGGTTCGAATTTTTCGGCTGAGGGCAACCGCATCTCGTTTAGGATCTCCATTCTCGCTTCCGGCAGCACGGGCAACGCCACGTTGCTCGAAACCGAGCGCACCACCCTCCTCATCGACGCCGGCCTTGGCAAAAAAGAAATGCTGCGGCGCTTCGAAGCGCTGGGCCGCGCGCGTCCCGAGCGCGTCGACGCCATCCTGATCACCCACGAGCATTCCGACCATTCGAGCGGAGCGGCGCAAATGGCTCGCGAATGGGACTGCCCCGCGTACCTCACCGAGCCGACGCACCGCGAAATCCTGAAGATGTACGCCGACGATCCCGAAAAGCCCGGGCGCAAGGCCAAAATGGAGCGCGTGGAGTACATCCGCGCGGGCGAGCGGTTCGAGATTGGCGACATCGAAATCAATCCGTTCGCGATCCCGCACGACGCCGCCGATCCGGTCGGCTACGCCTTCCGCACCAACGGCACGAAAGTCGCGATCGTCACCGACCTCGGCTACCTGCCCGAGCTGGTGAAGCACCACCTGCGCGAAGCCGATTTCCTGATCCTCGAATCAAACCACGATCTCGACATGCTCAAGGTCGGGCCGTACCCGTGGTACATCAAGCAGCGCGTCATGAGCCGCACCGGGCATCTTTCGAACAACGTCGTCAGCGAATTTCTCGCCGATTCCGACTTCTTCGACGGCCTCGCCCGACATCTCGTCCTCGCGCATCTCTCCGAGCAGAACAACACGCCCGACATCGCGCAGATTTGCGCCGAACAGGCATCTGGCCAGCCGCCCGGCGGACTTCTGCTTCCGCGGCACGCTCCACATCGCCTCCCAGCGCACCCCGCTGGGCCCGTTTGAACTCTGATCGCTCCGCCTTCGCCTAGCTCCTGCATGTAGCTCACGCCGGCTTGCCGGGTGAGGCTTTCCTTTGTCATCCCGAACCCAGCCGCGTCTTTTGCGGATGGTGGTGAGGGATCTGCTCTTGCCTTGTGCCTCTATGTAGCGCTGTCATCCGGCCTTCCCTCAGCCCTCGCGAAATCGGGTATGATGGAACAGGGAGTTTCCCCGCCATCAGCCGGAATTCAGGGAGCCGAAATTGATCGCACGGTACACGCGCTCGGAGATGGGCCGCGTCTGGAGCGAAGAGAACAAATTCCAGAAGTGGCTTGAGGTCGAGCTGGCCGCGACGGAAACGCTCGCGGAAGCGGGCACCGTGCCGCGCGAGGCAGCCGCGAAGCTGCGCGAACGCGCGCGCATCGACGTGGCGCGCATCAACGAGATCGAAGCCAAAGTCCGGCACGACGTGATCGCCTTCACCATCGCCGTGCAGGAAACCGTCGGCGATCCGGAAGCGGCGCGCTGGCTGCACTACGGCCTCACCTCGAACGACGTGGTCGATACGGCGCAGGCGCTGCTCGTCCGCGACGCCTCGAAGCTGATCGAGAAAGGCATCGCGCGCTTCGGCGAAGTCCTCGAAAAGCGCGCGTGGGAATTCAAGGACACGCCCGAAATCGGCCGCACGCACGGCATTCACGCCGAGCCGATCACCTTCGGGCTGAAAATCGCGAACTGGTACGCGGAAAATCGCCGCGACGCCGAGCGCTTCGCCGCCGCCGCGCAGCAAATGGCCGTGGGGAAAATTTCCGGCGCGGTCGGCACCTGCACGCACCTCGGCCCGGAAATCGAGCAGAAAATCTGCCAGCGGCTGGGCCTCGCCGCCGCGCCGATCACCTCGCAGGTGATCGAGCGCGACCGCCACGCGCAGTACGTCTCGACGCTCGCGATTGTCGCCGCGTCGCTCGAGCGCGTCGCCCTCGAAATCCGCCACCTCCAGCGCACGGAAGTCCGCGAAGTCGAAGAGCCGTTCGGCGGCGAGCAGCGCGGCAGCTCCGCCATGCCGCACAAGCGCAATCCCGTCTCGAGCGAGCAGATTTGCGGCCTCGCGCGCGTGGTCCGCGCGAACTCCATCGCGGCGATGGAGAATATCGCGCTCTGGCACGAGCGGGACATCTCGCACAGCTCGGTCGAGCGCATCATCCTGCCGGATTCGGCCATTCTAGTGGACTATATGCTGCACAAAATGGCGGAAATTGTCACCACTATGAAGGTATTTCCGGAGCGCATGCGAAGGAATCTGGACTCGACCCAGGGCCTGATTTTTTCCGGGCAGCTCTTGCAGGATCTGGTCGAGCACGGCGCGCCGCGCGAGGATTCCTACAAGTGGGTGCAGGGCCACGCCATGGCCGCGTGGGAATCGGAAACCAGCTTCAAGGACCGCATCGCCGCCGATCCGCACATCCGCAAATTCCTCGACGAAAAAGCCCTCGCGCACACCTTCGACTTACAGCGCCAGTTGCGCGCCGTCGACGCGATTTTCGCGCGCGTCTTCGGAGCCAGCACTGCATCGCACAAAAGAAGACTCAAAGAGAGATCCCTCGGCTCGCGTTGCTCGCTCGGGATGACGATCCTAGTCGGATCGTCAGTTGCTATTGCACGCGCTGCATGTAGCGGCCTTCGGAGGTGTCGACGCGCACTTTGTCGCCGTTGCCGACGAACGGCGGAACGTTGATCACCAGCCCGGTTTCGAGTTTCGCCGGCTTCATCACGGCGCTTGCGGTGGCCTTCTGAATGCTCGGCTCGGTATCGACGACGGTGAGATCGACCGTATCGGGCAGCAGCACGCCGATGGGCTTGCCGTCGTAATATTCGATCTTCACGGGCATGTTGGCGATCAGGTAGTCTTTCGCGTCGCCGACGATGTCGTTCTGCAGCGCGATCTGCTCGTAATTTTCGTTGTTCATGAAGTGGTGGCCTTCGCCGTCGCTGTAGAGATACTCGAATTCCACTTCGTCCACGGTCACTTTCTCGAGCGAATCTTCCGCGCGGAACCGGTAATCGATCATCGAGCCGGTGCGCAGGTTGCGCATCTTCGTCTGCATGGCGGCGCGCTTGTTTCCCGGCGTGCGGTGGTCGACGCTATAGACCGCGTAGAGATCGCCCTCGTGCTTGATGATCATTCCGGCGCGCAGTAGTGTTGCTTTCATCGTGAACCGCTCCTGAATTCTTGTCTGGAGTTTCCTCTTCGCGGAAACCTTAGCCGGGAGGGCATGCTACCCGCCGTAGCCGCGCCCAGCGCATCCCGCGAAACCATCCGGGATGCATACACCGCAAATTTCATGCCGGGCCGAAACAACGATTATAGCGGCCGGCGCTGCATGCGGTCAAACCGGCGCAGGCGTGTGGGGTCGGTTTGCGGCAAGCGCATTTATCGGGACCTATCGAAACAGCGGCGCACGGAGGTCTGGGCGTAGGGCGGATGCAAAGCTCCTTCGGGTGCGACCTTTTCCAAAACTGTGCCATTTCGGACAGATTTCATTCCCGTCACTCGCTAAATTGGCGTTGGCTGAAGTTCTTTCGCCCAGGAGACTCACATGTTGCTGCTTATTGTCATCCTCGTATTGTTGTTCGCCGGCGGTGGCGGCTATTTCGGGTATTCGAGATGGGGAACAGGAGGGGGCTTGGGAATCGTGGGAACGGTTCTACTCATTGTCCTGGTCCTGTATCTGCTCGGAGCATTAAGAATCGCCTGAACCTGATTTTTGACCTGCTGCCCGTTCCCTCCGATCTCGGCGGCGGAAGTCGCAGGCCGTGAGAAGGCGCAGATGGCCTCATTCGCCCGCGTGCGGAATTGTGTGCCAAACGGAACTGTATTGCTTCGCGTAGCAAGACATCATAGATCATGACTGAAAAGAAGAAATCGAAGACAGAAGTCGCCCGAGCAACGCTCGCCAGCGTTACGAAGGAGATGGCACGGCCCCGCTTTGCCGAGTCCGCACGCGAGGAAGAAGAGGCTAATCACCATGTTTCGTACCGAGGCCGGGATTCCTATTCGTCGATCAGAAGAGGGTCGGAAGTGAAAAGCGAGAAGCCGGGCATTCTTTTGCGTCGCGCCTTCGTCTCTTCCATTGTGGTACTAACGATCGGGTTTCTGGGAGTGGGAGTCCGTGCGTTCGAATCGGCAGGCACTACAACGTTCCTGTTTAGCGCGGCATTCGTTATCTCTGTCGTGATTCTTGTTTTGTATTTCATGCTCCGCGGATCCACTCGAAAACACCCCGCCCATTCGCTGTTCCGCGAATCTCCTTTCGTGAAACGCTCGCTATTTTCGCGCTTATCGGCAGGTGTGGCGCGAGTTTCGAAATCCCCAGGTTCCCGGCGTGCTGCTTGACCGTGCAGGTGGGCCTTGGTATTTCGCATCGAATCCCGTCGAGGAGATGCCCAAGAAGCCCTAACACGCGCTGGCGGTGCCGCAGCCAACGTGCAGATGCTTCAGGGCTGCGATCGTCTTTTCAGCGTTCTCCCTGATGACCGGATCGTCCGCCGTGTCGCGCATTCGAGTGAGGTATTCGATCGCGCGAGCCACGGTGGTCCACCGCACCTTCTGGGGTCCCTCTAATTTCCACTCCCAGGGACCAGTGGTTTCCGTCACTGACCCGTTTGCGGAAATGTCGCGGTGTTTATTCGTGTAGATCATACGAAAATCATAGCCTGTCATGGTGACGTGAGGGTCCGTTTGCGGCGGATGGTATCGCCAGGAGGAATCGATCTCGCCGTAGTAGTCCGTCCATTTCGTCTGAATCTCCGCCCGATCTCCCTTTACCCACATTTCGCCGATCATCCCTGCCGTTGCCGACGACGTCAGGGAAATTGTTCCATTGCGAGGGAAGGCGTGCGATTCATAGAAGAATCTACTTGCCGCTTTCCAGCCGGTTGGCGTGAGGAGCGCCCCGCGCGATACAAGTTTTTCGTATTGAGTCACGACCTGCTCGGTCGGCTTTGAGGGCGATGGGGAAGCCTGCGCCGACGTGATCGCCGCCGCGAGCAGAACCAGCAAGGTCGCGCGCAGCATAATCATTTCGATCACTCCTAAAATTCGTCGTCGTCTTCGATCTTCTTGAGGCGGGTTGTCTTCAGCGAGATGCGGAAATCGCGAGAGCGCGCGCCGGCGAGAATGGCGCGCCGCGTCTCCGGGGGCAGCGAGCCGGGACCGATCACTCCGGCCGAATCACGCGGGAAATGCTTGATGAAAATGGCGGCGAGATGCGCGGTGGCATAGGCGATGGGAGTCGAAATCAGGCCGCGCTGGCGAATCTGATAGAGCGTGGGAAAGCTCGCGTCCCAACGCAGCAGCAGCGGCTGCTCGCCCTTTACCCCGCGGACCACCACGGCGGCGGCAAATCGCGCGTTTTCGAGGATGCCCGTGCGGATCAACTTCGCCACGCGGCGCGGCGTCAGCGTCTCCGGGAACCGCTTGCGAATGATTCCCGCCGAGCGGTTCAGCCGGCCCTGGCGATACCATCGCCGCAGGCGGTCGAAATCGTTGCCGCCGATTTTGGCGTCCACGTCGCGCACCCGGAGGACGTACGGCAGCATGCAGACTTCGTCCTGCGCGGCCAGGTACACGGGCACTTCGCCGATCGGGGGAGGAAAGCGGAATTTCTCGCGCTCGTCGAACCGCTTGGCTAGTAGAAAGCGGCCGTTGCGATAGACGCGCGGGCGCGAAATCGCTTCGTCGTAGGCCACGTCCGCGGACCACGTGGAAATCGGGTCCTTGCTCTCCGTGCTTTCGAACAGCCGAATTTGGATGGCCTCGACGGAATCGAGCATTTCCGCGGCGCGCTCCGCAAGCAGGTTGGTGAGGCCCGGAGCAACGCCCGCGCAGATCAGCGCCACGCGATTTTTCGCCAGGAATTGCTTGTGAAACCGGAACTGCTCGGGCTTGAACGGGTGGGCCGTGAGGTGGGAATTCAGATCGAGGTAGTGAGCGCGCAGCCGCAACGCCGCGCGCAGAATGATCTTGTTGAACACAGCGGGCGAGGCGTTTACGACCAGGTTGGCCCCGCGGCCGGCGCGAACAATCGACCACAGATTCCGCGCGTTCGCTTCGACGACCTCAATCCCGCTCTTCTTGCCCAGGAATCGCCGCGCTCGCTCGATATTGCGATCGCCGCACCAGACGGTGTGGCCCTGACGCGCCAGGAGATGTGCCAGCAGCCCGCCTGTGCCGCCCGCTCCGAGAACGAAGATCCGCATCGGCCCGCACTTTATCACATCGCAATCACGGACGGCTCGCCCTCAGCGGCTAAAGCCGAACTCATTTGATTGCGGCCACCGCAGGCTGAAGCCATGCCCTGACGAACCCCAAGGTTCCGGGTCAGCCATTTGCGAGATGGCTTTGTCTATTGGGGCGAAAACGCCAGGAGCACGTTGCCGGAATTGCTCCCCGTAACGGCGTAGCCCGAGCCGATAAAGAGCATCCCGTTCGCGATTGAAGGTCCAATGGAGCTGATGGCGCCGCCTCTTGCGGAAACTTTGTTGACCGTCTCGAAAGTCCGCGCGGTGTCGTACTCCCAGAGGATGTGACCGTCGGCTGTCGAAAGCGCGTGCAGCTTTCCATCCGATCCGCCCAGGAAGACGACGCCGGGCATGGCGGTCGCGGCGGCTGAATTGACCACGCGGGTGCCCGCCGGTTTCGGAATCGTCGCACGCCAAACTACATCGCCGGTCGCGAGCTTCAGCGCGACCATCCCGCCGCTCTGAAGGCCATAGTAGACATTCTGGTCGTCCGCCGCGCCGCCCCACACGATGCCGTTGAGCCGGGCGAAGAAGCTATTCTGTCCGGGCTGGAGTGGCGGCGCCACATTGACTTTCCACACGACCGCGCCCTTCGCGTCGGGATCGAGAGCCGTGACCGTCCCGTCTTTCATGCCGAAAATCACGACGCTCTTGCCGTCCGGCAGCTTTCGCAGGATGGGTGAATTGCCGATGTCCTGGTCTGGGCCGTTCACCTTCGGACAGTTGTCGGTCCTCTCCGGTCCATTGCACCCGCCCATGAACGCATCGCCGGCCTGCGCCTGGTAGGACCACAGCACGCTGCCGGTCTTGAGATCGAGCGCCATCACGGAATCGATCGTGTCGGGAACGGGTTCGGTCTGGCCATCGCCGGTTCCGAAGTAGATGGCGTTGCGTTGGGCGTCAATCGTGGGGGAATTCCAAATCGAGCCGCCGGAGGGCGCGTATTGCTGCACTCCCTTCGAGTTTTTCCGGACGGGCTTCGGCGTGTCGACGACGTAGGTCTTCCAAATTTGTTTGCCCGTGTTCGCGTCGAGCGCAACGATGCTTCCGCGGCCGGTGCAGCAGGAATAGTCGAGGTTGGAAGACGAAAACTCCTCGGAGGATGAGACCGGAATATACACAACTCCGTTGTAGACCTTGGGAGCGGCGGTGATACGCGCCACGAAGTGATCGTCCACCCTGGTCGTCCAGAGCGGCTGGCCGTTTTGCGCGTCGATCGCGTACACATTCGCGTGGGCGTCTCCGAAATAGACCGCGTACTTCGTCTCGCCTTGGCCTTTCACTGGCGCCACGCTGACCGCGCTGCGGACGGCGCCTTTGGCTTGATACGACCAATAGACGCACCCGGTGTCCGCGTTGAGGGAATAGACGTAACCGATATCGCTGCCCACGAAAACGCGCCCGGAGACGACCGTCGGTTGGCCGTACGCGGAGAGGCCGGTGGGATAGCCGAACGCCCACTTCAATTTCAGGTGCGGCACCTGATCCGCAGTCAGGCCCGCGCCCTTGGCATCCTGGAACCGCGTATTGACCAGGTCCGGACTCCATCCGTTCCAGGACGGCCCCGCAGTGGGGTCGGAGAGCGGAGGATTGGACGCGCAATGGTTGGGCATGTCCTTCGCGTCGCCTTCCTTCATGCTGCCGAGCGGTCGGCCGCTCAAGAACGTGGCCAGCATTTTTCGCTGATCTTCCGTCAGGCTATCGCCCTGGGGTTTCATCACGCCGGTGGTCAGCGCGTCGTAAATCCTTTCCGGAGACATTTGCCGAACCGCGTCGGGCGAAGGAGCCTGCGGCACGTTGGGGTTTCCGTGGCAGCCCATGCAGTGCTGCTGGAAAGTCCCGATGCCCGTTTCCGTTCCCGCACCGGCTCCGCCTGCGTTCACCGCGGCCGGCGGCGGCGTTTGCGCCGGGGCTGGGGCCTGCGCCACCGCCGGGCCATTCCAAACGAGGCCGGCAATCCCGGCCGCCACCAACGCTACGACGCGCAGAGTTCTTTTCATGACAATGGATTCCCCTTAGACGCGGTTCTATTTGTCCCTGATTCCGCCCCACGGCGAGTCCAAATGATACTGCAAGCCGGACCCCACCATTTCGATGCGGTGAATCAAACCGCCATTGATCTTGAACGCCTCGGTGACCTCGAGGCTCGAGGGCCGATTAAAACCCTTCATGGAGACATCCTGGCCGTTGGTCAGATGGATCGTCTGAACGGTGCCGTTCTGATCGAAGACCACGTTGGCCCAGACGACGCCGCGCTCCTCGTCCACGAGCGGGTAACGCCGGTGATCAATCCGGGTGACGATAGCGTAGTAGCCGCTCTTGAACTGCGCCATGCAACTCATCGCAAAGGCGTTGAATGCGGCGTTGGGCGACAGCGTCGCATTATTGGTTGTCTGCATTCCGTTCTCGATGCGATTGCAATCGTCGGCGAAGGGATAGACGCCCTTGCCGTCGTTATTCTCGAGGCCCGCGAAATACATGTTCGCGGTCGTGATCAACTGAGCGCGCGAGACGCGCTGCGCCGGCGGGATGGTGGTGAACCAAATCGGATCGGGGGTGCTGGCGTCCAGCGCGGCGATGCCGTTGGGGCCGCCACCACCCTGGCGGTAGTAGGTTGTCTCTATCTCGGTGATGCGGCCGAGCTCCACGCGCAGGCGCAGGCCCATGATCAGCAGATGGTCGCCCTCGTGCATGGTCACCATGCAGCCAATTTGTTCGACCACAGGGTCGGAAAAACAGAGACGGAAGTGCCCGACCTCGGTGGCCGTGCCCCAGAATCCGTCGCCGACCTCCATCGGCTGGTCTTGTTCGGTGTATTTCACGTCGGCCGCGAGCGGCAGGCCCTTCGGATCGTGCGCCACGAGAGCGTTCAGATATTGAGTAGCGAGCCCTTCGAGACAGGCACGATCGCAATCAGTGGGAATGGGGCCGGTTGCCAAGACCGCCGGGCTGAAATATCTGGCCCCGACCGCGACAGCCAGAATGAACATCGCACCGATGACGCAAAACTTTGCTCGCATAAATTTTCTCCTCCCGATCCTGTGCGGATTACTGAATCAGCGGCCTGAACCCTCGGTCCACCCATTGCCCAGCCCATAAGGAATCGTAACGAACGGGAATACCTCCACTTCGTGGATCAGCCCGCCGCGGATTCCGAAAGTCTCCATGGTCACCAGATTCTGCAGCATGCCCGGAGGCGCGTCCGGCGGAGCGCCGCGCCGGGTCCCGTCGTGTACGAACAGCGGAAACGTCGCCACCAAGCCCTTCTGTTCGTCGACGATCAGCGCCCGCCGCGGGCGGATGTGCTTCATATAGGCGAACGTCTTGCTGTCGATCTGCTGAGTGCACGTCATCATGCTGAACTTGAGCATGGACTTGCCCTGGTCCGTATTGGGGTCCGGCAGCATCGGGGCGGGCATCATGCGCCCTCCCGGGGGCGGATTGTTCACGGTCTGATAGCCGTTCTCATGCCGCACGCAATCGTCGGCAAACGCCGCGATCTTGCCGTCGTCGCCCTCGAGCGCGTCGAAATACGAGTTGGCTGCCCAGAGCAAAACATCTCGCGAGCTCTTCTGCGAAGGGGGAACGTCGTTCACCAGCGTTTCCCGGGGCGTCGTCAGAAGTGGGATGGCAGCCTCATTGATGTTGCGATCCCAGAGCTGCTCGATCTCCAGGATTTTCCCGCGATCGATTTTCAAGCGCACCGCCACCAGCGCGTCCCGTCCCTGAATCTTCAAGCGCGCCTGCTCGGCGACCTGGCCCGCCACCGGATCGGCGACGTAGATCTTGAAGCTGGTCGGCTCTACCTTCGACCGCCACAGCATTCCCTCGCCGACGTCCATGTGCCCGGTGTTTTCCGTCATCCGGACGTCCAGCGCCAGCGGCGGCACAGCCTTGGGATCGTGCTGGAAGATGGCGTTCATGTAGCCGTCCATGAATGCCAACCAGACAGGCCCGGTCGCAATCCTTCACGGTCGACCGGGCTCCACTCGGGTTCGGGACTCTGCTGAGGCCGGGCGTGCGAGACGCCTGCGCTGAAAACCGCCAGGGCAAACGGGAGCAGCGCAAACCGCAAGAAGACGACGGCTTTTCATGCGATTCCCCTCCACGGGTTGCAATCTCTACTACTCTTTTGCCGCTCCCGCAAGGCCCGATTTTTCTGAGCTGCTATGGGTTCTTGGCGGTGCCGGGCGCGGACGCGATGCAGGAGTCGAGGGCTTGATGGGCGAGGTTGGCCCACTTGGGAAATGCGCGGGATTCGGTGAACTCGACGACCTCGGAATCGCCTCCGCCCACCGATTCGTGGAATTCGTAGAAGATGGGATGCTCGGCGACATCGTCGTCGTCGTGCGGACGCACGAACTGGACGTTCCCAAATGCCTTGAACTGGGCGGCGACCGCGGGGCACTGGTCGACGGAAAGCGTCCACGTCCGGACTTTCAGGCCGGGTTTCAGATCGGCGTAGGATTTCGACGGATCCTGCGAATGGAGCGCCGCGAGCTGCTGATAGAGCGAGGAACCCTGCGCTTCGCGGACGGTAGCGCGGATGGCGCGAGCGTCCTGCGTATCCTCCAGGACAATCGAGTATTCGGGCATGTCGTTCAGGAAATCGCGGTGCGCGCGAACGGCGATGAAATCGCCCGCCGCCTGCTTGATTGGAAACGCGTCCTCGAACGCTACCGGGAAATACTTCTGCACCCAGGCGCGGTCGGCATCGCTTTGGGCCAAAGCGGGTGCGCCGAGCAGTACGAGCGCGAGCGCCGCGACCAAGGACGCGACGACGGCCGTGCCCAGCGCGATCGATCTCGCAGTGCGGGTGGTCATTTCTTCTCCGAGCCTGCTCTTTCGGCAGCGGCTTTTTGCAAATCGGCGGGCTGATCCGCCGCGCGAGATTCTATCTCCGATCGCAGGTCGGCGACGAACTGGTCGAGAGGGCGCGGGCCGAGATCGCCCTTCGAGCGATGCCGCACCGAGACGGTGCCCGCTTCGGCTTCCTTTCCGCCGATGATGAGCATGTAGGGAATTTTTTCGAGCTGCGCGTCGCGGATTTTGGCTTGCAGCTTCTCGTTGCGGTCGTCGAGATGGACGCGGAAGCCAGCGTCCTTGAGCTGCTGCGCCACTTTCTTCGCGTACTCCCCGAATTTTTCGCTCAGCGGCAGCACCGAAGCCTGCACCGGCGCGAGCCACACGGGAAACGCGCCCGCGTAGTGCTCGATGAGCACGCCGAAAAATCGCTCGACCGAGCCCCACAGCGCGCGATGGACCATCAGCGGCTGATGGCGCGCGCCATCTTCGCCGACGTATTCCAGCTCGAAGCGCTGCGGCAGGTTGAAATCGAACTGCACGGTGGTGAGCTGCCACGGGCGGCCGATGGCGTCCACGAGCTTGACGTCGATTTTGGGGCCGTAGAATGCGGCCTCGCCGGGAATGTATTTGTAGGGGACGTTCATGCGCTGGAGCGTGTTGGTGAGCGCGTCCTCCGCGCGTTTCCATTCTTCCGGCGTTCCGGCGTAGGTCTCGGGATGCGCGGGGTCGCCGCCGGAAAGCTCGACGACGTAGTCGCTGAAGCCGAACACGCGCAGCACTTCCCAGGCGAATTCGACGCAATCCTGAATTTCCTTTTCGATCTGCTCGGGCATGCAGAAGATGTGCGCGTCGTCCTGCGTGAAGCCGCGGACGCGCAGCAGGCCGTGGAGCACGCCGGAGCGCTCGTAGCGGTAGACGGTGCCAAGCTCGGCCAATCGGACCGGAAGCTCGCGATAGCTGCGCAGGTGCGACTTGAAAATCAGGATGTGGCCCGGGCAGTTCATGGGCTTGAGCTGGTATTCGGCCTTTTCGACTTCGATGGGGCCGAACATGTTCTCGCGATAGAAATTCGCGTGGCCGCTGGTCTTCCAGAGATCGAGCCGCATGATGTGCGGGGTGTAGACAAGATCGTAGCCGCGGCGAGTCAATTCCGCGCGCAGCCAATCCTCCATCAGGCGGCGGATGATGCCGCCCTTGGGATGCCAGAAAATCAGGCCGGGCCCGGCTTCGTCCTGAATGCTGAAGAGATCGAGTTCCTGGCCGAGTTTGCGATGGTCGCGGCGCTTGGCCTCTTCGAGCCGGTGGAGGTATTCGTCGAGCTCCTTCTGATCGACGAAGCAGGCGGCGTAAATCCGCTGCATCTGCGGATTGCCTTCCTGGCCCTTCCAGTAGGCGCCGGCGACGTTCATCAGCTTGAACGCCTTGATCCGGCCGGTCGAGGGGATGTGCGGGCCGCGGCAGAAGTCGATGAATTTTCCGGTGGTGTAGAACGACACCATCGGCTCGACGGCCTTTTCCTCGACCAGCTCGCATTTGAATTCCTGGTTGCTCTTGCGATAGAGCTCGATCGCCTCGGGCTTGGGGATCAGCTTGCGCTCGTTCGGGATGTCTTTCGCGGCGAGCTCGCGCATCTTGGCCTCGATTTTTTCGAGGTCCTCGGGCGTGAACGGCTGGTCGCGCAGGAATTCGTAGAAGAAGCCGGTTTCGATCGGCGGGCCGACGCCGAGCTTCACGTCGGGATAAAGCTCGAGGACGGCGGCGGCGAGCAGATGCGCGGCCGAGTGGCGGAACACCTGCACCGCGTCGGGATCCTTGGCCGTCAGGATCGAGAGCTTTACGTTGTGGTCGAGCGGGAGCGAGAGATCGACAAGCTCGCCATCGGCGCGCGCGACCAGCGCGTCCTTCGCGAGGCGCGGGCCAATCTGGCTGGCGACCTGCGCGGCGGTGGTGCCGCTGGGCACCTCGCGCGTCGAGCCATCCGGCAGCGTGATTTGAATGTTTTCCATGTCCTTTTTTGGCGAGGCCTGTTCTCCAACCGCCTCGAAAATTGGCGATTAGAACCGTCCTCGACCTTTTATTTTCAGCAGCTTGGCATACCTTCTAATAATGGAAGTCTGCGATTAGAAATTCGATAGTCCCGCCGGAAATTGCGAGCGAGGCGTCCGTCTCGCGGCTTGCCGCTGCCGAATTTTTCGGCTTCTACCATCGTCACCAAACCGCAAATTACCCTAGCACGATCCTCCGGCGATTTCATCCGGTTGTTGGTGTAAAGAATTGCGGAGGCATGCGAGTCGTCCCTGCGCGGCACCAGAGCTATCGAAAGCACGGAGCCGGCAGGCAGTTCGAATTACGTCCTTGTATAATCAACATTGCGAGTACCTGTTTAGTTCGCGTGAGCGCAATGGCCGACACATTCCCTCCGAGTCACGCTGGCCCAGTCGTCGTCGCTGAAGGTGTCACCCAGTCGGAGAGATACCTGGCAAAGCTGTGCAAGCGTTCCTTCCTGTCGATGTGGAGTTACCCTCGTGTATTTAGGGAGCCGGGCAAGGAACTCTGTGACCTACTTGTGGTTTTTGAAAATCACATCCTCATCTTTAGTGACAAAGATTACCGTTTCAATGACGCAGGCGACCTGAATCTGGCTTGGTCTCGATGGTTCAGGAAGGCCGCGCAAAAATCGGCTGAACAAGTGTGGGGCGCCGAACGATGGGTAAAGAACTTTCCCGGTCGAGTTTTCTTAGACAGTCGGTGTCTCATTCCTTTTCCCATCAATCTGCCTGATCCAACGAAAGCAAGTTTTCATCGGATCGTTGTCGCGCACGACGCCTCGCGCGCCTGCCGCGAAAAGTTGGGCGGAAGCGGAAGCCTCATGCTGGACAGCAGCCTCGTCGGGGATGCACATCAGAACGCGCCGTTTACCATCGGCCAGATTGATCCGGCCAGAGGCTATGTCCACGTGTTCGACGACACCACTTTGGACATCTTGATGAGCACGCTCGATACGATCACTGATTTCACAGCATATCTAACGAAGAAAGCACGATTCTTGACGGGAGACAGGGTCGTTCACGCAGCTGGTGAGGAGGAATTGCTGGCCGCCTACTTACGCAATCTGAACGATTCTGGCGAGCATGATTTCGTTGTTGATGGAGATTACGATCTGTTGTCGTTCGACGAAGGCCTGTGGAACGCGTTTGTGCACAACCGCCAAAGACAGACCCAGGTCGAAAGCGACCGTATTAGCTATGGATGGGACGATCTGATCGAAAAGTTCGCATTCTACGCCATGACGGGAACGCAATATTTCACCAGTGGCCGGCCGTTGCGCGAGCAGGAGATCGTGTTTCGATTTTTAGCTCGGGAGCCGAGGACGCGGCGGCGAATGCTCGCGACGAGTCTTCATGAAGTGTTGGAGAGAAGCATTCACTCGAGTGGACCTCTGGAGGCACGAGTGATGGCACCAACCGGCCCTGGATTTCCACACTATGTCTTTTTGTTCCTGCGGAGGAAGGCCGGTCTCACAGATGAGGAGTATCGAAACGTTCGGATGAATCTATTGTCGAATTACTGTCGGGTCGTGAAGCTAAGGTTTCCGAAAGCTACCGATATTGTCGGCATAGCAAGCGAGGCTGGCCTTCCCCCACTTCGCTCAGAGGACTTGATGTACTTAGACGCTTCGCGCTGGTCGGCTAAGGACGAAGCCAAGGCAAAGGAAATCCAGAAGCAGTTCGGGTTGCTCCAGAAAGTGAAGTCTGGCCGCTCCAGGGAGTATGAATATCCGGTGGATCACAAGGGCAAGCCTCGAAGGGCCACACCTTCCCGCAATTCGCCCTGCCCATGCGGGTCGCGCAAGCGATTCAAACGGTGTCATGGCAAGGAGCTGTTTAAATAGATGCCCCGGGGATTTGGCCGTGGAAGGGGTCGGCGCCGATGGTGCCGACCAGCTCTTCGAGGTAGGCCGGCGAGCTGACGCGGGCCAACTGGGCGCGGGCGAGAGCGTAGCGGCTCTCGAAGTCGATGTCGTCGCGCGGCGGGAACTGTCTGCTCCGCCAGGCGAAACTCCTCGAGCGAGCGGACGTGGCGGCGCCACAGCGCGATATCGCGCTCCTGCTTGACGCGCAGACGCTCCTGATACCAATCGCTCGCGAGCAGGGCTTCGCGCGCGAACATGCCGCGGATTTCCGGGTGGTCCACTCCCATGCCGAAGTACGAGCCGTGCGCCATGATTTCCAGCAGGGCGCGGAGCGGCGGGCACGCCGCTTCCACGCTGCCGTCCTCGAAATAGTTCATCGCGACGCGGCGTTGCGTCTCGACGATGGCATCGACGCCCGCGCAGAACATCTCCAGATCCTGCAACTCCGGCCGCAGCAGTTCCAGCGGAAATACGGAGTCCGGCGTCTCGAAAATCCGCCCGAGAAAATGGTCGACGAAGAGCGTGCCGATGCGATAGCCGAGACGGCTGGCTAGGACGATGCGGCCCTCGAACGTGAAATCCTCGATCTTTTCGAGATAGCCGCGGTCGATGAGGAACCGCGGGTCGCGCTCGGCCACTCGCATGCGGCACCAGATCTCGGGCACGAGCAGGCTGACGTCGTGATCGACGCGGAAATGCGGGCCGATGTACCCGGCGGAGGTGGTCAAGCCCGTATCGCCGGTGAGGATCGCGGAGACGAGCGCATTATTCAGGTCGACGACCGGCCAGAGCGCGTTGAAGGGGCCTTTGGTCAACGCCCCTTCGCTGCCGAAGCCGGTGGTGGCGGGCGATTTGCCGGTGAGGCTCGAAATCAGTTCCATGAACAGCTCGGGCAGCTCCTGATAGTGGATTGGGCCGTAGATCGCGAGCGGAGGAAGGCCGATGGCCGGGTCCGCGAGCGTGTTGCGGCGCCCTGCCAAGACGGCGCTCACGGGAAAGTAAACGGGGCGCGCGGCGGGAATCTCGCGTTCGAGGCGCGTGGCGATTTCGGCGAGATAGGCTTCGCGCGGCGAGGCAAGATCCGGGCGCTTCTGGAGGTAACGCGGATTCTGCGAAGGCTTGCCATTGACGAGGCGCGGATGCGAAGAGGCAACCACGTAGCTTCCATCGCCGTTGGCCGGTTCCGATTCGGCGCCGGCTGCGAAATCTTCGAGGAGGCGCTTCATCGGGTCGGTGTAGCGGTCGAACTCGACGACATGATCGACGAGCGCGCGGGCTTGCGACGGCGTAAGCGGCTCGTAATTGGACATGAAGGTGCCGGGGGCGGCCATGTCCGCCTCGGCCTGCCAATCGACGCCGGGGCGGATGGCGTCGTCGGGGCGCTGGAAGAGCAGCGTTTCGCAGTTGGCGACGAGCTTGACGCTTTCTTGCTTGGACTCGCGATCGAGGTCGTTGAGGCTCGACCGGGGAAGGACGACCGAGGCCGTGATGTCGTCCTCGACCTGCACTTTTTCGGCGGGGTAGAAATCGGGACGGAGCTTGTAAATACGCCAAGAGCCGTCGCGATCGTAGCCGACGCGCAAATAGTTGCTGACGAGCACCTCGCCATCGAGCTTCAGCTCGTGGCCGAGGTAGCCGTTGATGCGGTCGACAGTGAAATGCTCGCGCCAGTTGTCGCCCCATTCGGGGCGGTAGTAGCGCTTGACGGTAAAAAGAAGCTGGCGGGTGGTTTGCGGAAGGCGGCGCAGCCAGTCGTTGTGCTTGTCCGTGTATTCGGGCGAGGGAGTGAAGAGCTGGATGACGGAGCCGTGCGAACGCTCCGTGCTGAGAATCGGGCGGCGCGAGCGCTGGTCGGGCGGGCGATGCTTATAGATCGCGGAGAAGTCGCGCTCCAGGATGTCCTCGATCATGTCCATGTCCTTGTGGTACTCGCGGACGTAGACGGGGCCCTTCAGCAGGGCATGGGCGATCGACTTTGAGATTTCGGATTTGCCGCCCCCGGAAACCGTGGCTGGCTTGTGGCAAAGCGCGCCTTTCGGACGCGAGCCGACGAGCCTCCAGGCGTTGCCGGCAAGCTGTTTTTCCAGGCGGATGCGAAAGCCGGAGGGCAGGACGTAGACGGATGAAGGGCGGAGCGTCAACTGATGCGTGCCGCCGAGTGCTTCCAGCGGACGAACCCTTCGCGCACCAGTAAGACGGAATCTTCAGGGACGTAGTAAACGTCCGGAAAGCGGCGGTCGATCGCGTAGCGCTCAGGGCGTCGGTCGACGAGCGGGCCGAGGAGCTGCATGGCCTGTTCGAAGGTAGCTTTTCTTAGACTGACGGTGCGGTCGGCGTAAAACTCCTGGCCCAGAACGTAGGTGGCGAAGGCGATGGCGCCGCCGGCGTGCTCTTCCTCGCTGAGGCCGAAAAGATTGGCGGCGAAGCTGATCTGGGTTTTCACTTCCTTCTTGCAATAGCCGTAGTAGTTGTCCGCGAGGATGGTGACCATCACGCCGCGATGGTCCCGGCAGCAGATTTTGAAGGCGGCGCCCTCGTTGTAGAGCTCGTCCGGATCGCGCCAACACATTCCGTCGCGGCGCTGCCGATCGGTCGCATCGTCCGCGTGCGGGAGACCGAGCGCGGCCTTCTTCATTCCCAGCAGGTGAGGCGCGAGAATCACGCAGCCCGTGTGGCCGGTCCAGTGCGCCACGTCGAGAGCCGCGTCATTCTCGGGAAGATGCGGGTCGCCGCCATTGCCGAAGATCGCTTCGACGAAATCGAGGTTGCTGACCAGGCTGCCGGGCGCGAAAAAGCGAGTTTCCATCGATTTGGCCTCGTCGGCGCCGGTGGCCGGACAAACCAGCGGACGCAACAACAGAGAGACGAACAGACGCGCCGGCTCCTCGTGGCCAGCGGTGAACGGCAGGGTCAACACATCGGACGGCGGGCGGAGCGCGGCGGCGAGGAGAGCGGCGAACGTCCGCTTGGGCACAGCCTGCTTGTCCGCGGGAATTGGGAAGCCGCCCTCGGCGATGTGGAACACGCCCCGCGTGGTGCGGCGGTCGTTTGCCGGATTGTGCAGCACGCCCTGAGGCACGCGATAGGAACGCAGATAGGGGGACGAAAAGCTGTGCGCGTCCGGCGGCAAAGACAGGGTGCGAGCCAGCCCGGCACGGTCGAGAACGAACGTGCTGGCGGGCAGGCGGGGCGCACCCTCCGGGCAGCAATCGCGCAGGTATTCGTCGAGAAACGATTGAATGCGGGTGTCGGCGGGGCACAGATACTTTCCGAGCAGCCGCTCCTTTTGATAGTGGCTGCGGAGCAGCGGGCTGGCTATTTGCAGAAATGGAGCGCCGACGAGGCCCTTCCCGGATGATTGCCCAAGCGCGGCAAGTTTCAGGTGGAGGTATTGAACGAGTTCAAGCGCAGCTTGAGGCGTGGCCATTTTTGCATCCTGGCCCCCCACCCCACGATCCCCTTCCCCCAATTGCGGCAAGAAGAGTCTACCAAAAATGGCGCGGAGGCGTCCGGGTAATGATCATGCCGGGGAGCCCGCGAGGAAAACAGGCGGCGACCGCTCGGCGCGGTGTACTATCGACACTTCCGCGCGCTTGAATGGAGCCTGGAGTGGAGGATGACGCATGGGAAAGTTTCTGGGCGGCCTCGTCATAGGACTGATTCTCTTTCCGCTGCTCGGAGCGATCTACTTCCTGGGCGGATTTGCGCCGGCGGCGGTATCGGACCACCCGATTCCGCTGGAGCCGCTGATTGCCGGAGGCGCGCTGCACGCGCGAATCAGCCGCGAGGCGCCGAAACGCGACCTTTCGAGCTTCACGCCGGCCGACATCGTCGCCGGGGCACAGACGTACCGGCGGGGGTGCGGCGGATGCCATGGCTTGCCGGACCAGACCCCCGGCTTTCCGGAGCCCAAGATGTACCCGTCACCTCCGCTGCTTTTCACGCCGGATGGCTACGTGACGGACGACCCGGTCGGCATGACGTACTGGAAGATCAAGAACGGCATCCGCCTCAGCGGCATGCCGAGTTTCGGAGCCGTACTGAAGGACGACCAGATGTGGCAGATCGCCGCGCTGCTCGCGAGCGCGGACAAACTGCCGCCGGAAGCGCTCGACGTGCTGAAGCAGCCGCTCTTCCCGCCTCCTCCGCCGCCCACGCCGCCGACGAGCGGAGCCGCGCAGGGTGCGCCCGGCACCGCTCCGAGTAGCGGGCTGACACCTCGCAACATACAGCCCATGTTGGGGAAGCAACATCCGCAGGCAAATCCGCCCGACAGCTCAAAATGAGCCCGAGCATGGAGGGCGCGGATCGTCAGAAATCGACGTGGAAGCGCATCGTGGGAACCGTGACCGGGCCGCGGTCCTGGTTATAGCCGGGATTATTGACGTGTTGCAGGTCGAATGACGCGAAGAAGCCGCGCCAGAGGTGCGCGGTGTAGAAACCCTCGAATATCTTCTCCGGGCCGTAGGTGAGTCCGCCGTCGCCGAGCAGGAAGCCCAGCCCGCCGAGCGTCAGATACTGCTGATGGGCGGCGACAATTCCGTTGGCGACAAAGACGGCGCCTGCGCGATCGTTGCGCCGATGCCAGGCAGCGCCCGTCGTGAAGCCGCCGAGTTCGAGCGTGCGGTCATCCTCCGTGTAAGCGAAAGATTCGTTGCGGCCGTCACTCCAGCCCAGACGGCCGAAGACGCCGATCTGTGACGTAATCTCCTGTTCGAAGTTCAGCCCGAAGCCGTACTTGTGGCGTCCCTGCAGGCGCGTCGCGATGATGTCCGGCGTGGATGTCTCGTGATCGAGATAGTCGGCGATCGCCTCGCGATAGTTGCCCATGTCGGCGTGGTTGAGATAGCTCAACAGCCGGACCGTACCCGCGCGGTGCGCGATTAGCTTCCCGCGTGCTTCGAATTCGAGGTTTTCCGCTCTTGCGCGCGCCACATCCGCATCGAGATGAATGCCGTTCGCCACTTTCGGCATCAGCGCTTCGGCGAAGCGCGCCGTCCACCAGTGATCGTCGTATTCGAGGAGCACAGCGTCTGTGTAGCCGCGGGTGTTGGCGGCGTAGTCGTATGCGCCATTGTTGTCGACCGTCCAGTTGAGAAACTGAAGGTGGCTATCCGAGCCCCAGGTGTTCACATCGAAGAAATCGGCCAGGCCGAACTTTCCGACGCGGAACTCGATGCGCCGCGCCGGCAGGGACGTGGCGAGATGGAACTCATCGCGCTCGGCTTCCACTCGTTCGTCGCTCAGCGGGATTACCTGACGCAGCATGATCCGCGCCATGTAGGGGTCCTGACTGAGGGTCGTATTGCGCACGACGTCGAGATTCGTGATGCCGGCCAGGCCGAGCGAATTGCTAAGGCCGTGGCCGCCCGCGCTTTCGATATCGAGAAACACTTCGGTGGTGGGCGTGAGTTCGTAGCCGAGATAGAGCGTATAAACCTTGGACGTGCCATTTTCGGGTTCAGGCCGCAGGCTGTTGGGTCCGCTGTATTTCGCCGGGAAGGCTCCATGCCATTGCAGGATGATGTTCGCCTGCCCGGAAATCCAATAGCGGCTGGTATCGGAATGGGGGAAGAGAGTGAGCGGATCGCTGGAGCTGGAATCGTCCGCATTCGGCTCGGGGGGCGCGTTCGACTGCGTGTCCGTTTGCTCGGTTTGAGCGTTCGACGAAGACGCCTTATCGGCGGGTTGATCCTGCACCGAGGCTAAATCTTGAGCGCGCACGAAACCCGGCTCCGCAGCGCACACGAGCAGCACGCAGAGAACTCGCCACGCGATTTGGATGAGATATCGCGGCATGATCGCCACAAGCCACAAACTTCGCAACCCGGGTCCTATAGAGGAGCACGGGAGTGGTTAAGATTGTGTAAACGCCGGAGTCCAATGAGGCTTATGGGTGCGCGGTCGGCATCACGAGCTTTTCAACCACGGGCACGGGCAGCGGCCCCTGGTCGAGCACGAGGTCGTGGTACTTCAGCATGTCGAAGTTCTTTCCCGCCGCTGCCTGATAGTCCTTCCGGAGCTTCAGCCACGCGCGCAAGCCGACGTAGTAGGTGGGCAGTTGCGTGGAGCTGAGTTTCGCGCGCAGCAGTTTTCCATCCGCTTCGGCCTGCGTCTGGAACGTGTCCTTGGTCATGAGGTCCATCGCCTGCGCGTCCGTCATGCCCATGGTCTGCATGCGTACGTCGAGGATGGTGTTGGCGAGCAGGCGCAGGCGAATCTTGCGCATCATCAGCACAAAACGCGGGTCATGGTTGAGGAAGCCTTCGTCCATCATCACCTGCGCGCCGTATTCCGCCCAGCCTTCGATGTAAGCGCCGTTGCCGAAGAGCGAGAGCAGGAGCCGGCGCGATTCGGGCTGAATATCATCGAGATGCTCGAATTGGAGGTAGTGTCCCGGAATGGCTTCGTGGAGCGAGAGCCACTTCAGGGTGAAATTGTTGTACTCGCGCAGCTTTGATTCCGCTTTGTCTTCGGGTGTTTTGGGATCGATCGGAGTCACCCAGTATTCGGCTTCGGCCTCGGGTTCGAGCGGCGGCGCATTGTGGAAACCGGCGACGGAATAGATGCCGCGCATGAACGGCGGCGTGGGAATCACTTTCAGGTTGTCGCGCGTGGGCAACGAGACGATCTTTTTCTCGCGAATGAACTGCCTGATGCCCACGAGATCGGCCTCGATCACCTGCTGGAGCTGGTCGCGGCGCGGATGCTGCTCCGAAATCTTGTCCAGCACTTCGCCGATGATCTTATTTTCGCGGTCGCGGCCGGTGAGGTCGGAATGGTCGCCGTGCGCCGGGTACATCTGGGCGTGCATCGGCAGCGCGAGTTGCAGCATCTCCGCGCGCACGGCTTTGAGCTCCTGCTCCGCGTCGGCGAGAAGTTGATCCGGCTGGACGTCCGTTTCCATTACCAGCCGGAATTTCTGGTCGTACAGCTCCTTGCCCAGGCGCCACGTGCTGTGCGTGGGCCGCTTGCCGAGATCGTCCTGGAGCCATTTCGAGAAATCCTCCAACGCGGCGATGGCAGGCGGCGCAACCTGGTCGTACTGCGCTTTCAGCGCCGAATTCTGGCCAATTTCGTGCGCAATCGTGTCATGGACCATGTCGACGTTGCCGCCGTTTTCGTCGATGGCGGTCTTGACGAAAATCGGGTCGGCATCGCTCAGATAGGCTTTCACCTGGTCGAGCAGGCGCGGAATCTGGCCGACGCGCGAGAGCACGTGGCCGAGGCGCACGTCGTGCGGCGCGTAGTTCTGCGTCAGCGGCAGGAAGAGCGCGTTGCCGATCAGCTCGACCGGCACCGTGGGATTGTGGCGGTAGTTCTGAATCTTGTCGAATTCGAGCAGGCTGAGGCCGATCTGATCGTCAATGAGCTGCCAGTCGGCGGCGTCCTGCGGGCCGAGCGTCGCGGGAGGCGTCTCGCGGCGGAAGCGCTCGCGCCAGCCGGCGTAGAAAGCGCGCTGCTCGGCCATCGACTGCAAGCTCAGGTCGTCGAGCTGCGGCGTCGAGCTCGATCGTCTTGCCGGTCTTCGGATCGACGTGCTTGTGATAGCCGGCCCCGGAAGCACTGGACGGCGAAAGGGCGAGCGAATCCTTCATGAACCGGTCGCTCAGCTCGGCAAATTTCTGCGATGCCGGAGTGGCGGCCGCGCTCGCGGTCGAATCGGCCTCGCGTGGCGTGGTCGGCAGCAGCGGCATCAGTATCAGCGCTCCGAGCGTTGCGCACACGAACGTCGCGGTTCCAAGTGACATGGTATCTCCTGATTCAGTTTCGCCCCGCGCCAGTGTACACTCACGGGACGCGTGACTGCGCGTCGCGCATGACCGATGGTGTCAGGCTCCCCGACGCGTCGCAGACCGCGCGCCCACGCTCTTGCATATTGACATTCGGGCTGCGGGTGAGTAGCGTTTAGGTATGCGTTTTCGCGTCCACATGACGTGCGGCTGTGGCTTCTGTTGTACGATGCCGCCGGCGTGTGGCGGATAACGCTAGTCCTTACCGCAGATTAGCCCTTATCCCAGACCCGCCGACCGGAAACGACGGCGGGTCTTTTCGTTATTGAGGCAAAGCCAGGAATGAAAGTCTCGAACTCACAATGGGCCGCACAGCTTGCCGGCAAGATGCCGGAAGCGCTGGCGCGCGAAATCGACGTCTTCGAGACGGAAATCGCGCTGCGCAAGCAGGGCAAGCTCGACGAGCGCCTCTTTGCCGAAACGCGCCTTCGCCGCGGAACCTACGGCCAGCGCTACGACAACGGGCAGCGGCACGACGGGCAGAAAGTTCAGGAGATGAACTATCCCTCGGGCACGCTGACGAAGGGCCCGAACACGATGTGGGACGCCCCGGGGATGCAGCGCATCAAGATTCCCGGCGGCGGATTGAACGCCGAGCAGCTCGAAACGATGGCCGATCTGGCCGAGGAATACTCGGACGGCATCGCGCACGTGACCACGCGCCAGGATTTTCAGCTTCACTACATTCAGATCGACGACACGCCCAGCCTGATGCGCCGGCTCGCCGCCGCGGGCATCACGACCCGCGAGGCTTGCGGAAACTCGGTTCGCAACGTGACGGCCTGCCCCTACGCGGGCGTCTGCGCCGATGAGACGTTCGACGTCACGCCGTATTCGCGCGCGCTTTCGCGATTCCTGCTGGGCCATCCCGATTGCCAGAATTTCGGCCGGAAGTTCAAGCCGGCGTTCAGCGGCTGCGCGCAACACGCCTGCGGCCTGACGAGCCTGCACGACGTGGGCTACATCGCGAAGAAGCGGACCGAAAACGGCGAGGAGAAAATCGGCTTCGAAATGTATGTCGGCGGCGGGCTCGGCGCCGTGCCGTACATGGCGAAATTGTTCGACTCGTTCGTGCCGCCGGAAGAGATCTTGCCGCTCACGCAGGCGATCGCCAGGGTCTTCGCGCGGCTCGGCGAGAAAAAGAATCGCGCCCGCGCGCGCATCAAGTTCCTGGTTCAGGATCTGGGCATCGAGAAATTCAAGGAACTGGTGCTCGAAGAGCGCAAGATTCTGCCTTTCGATCCGCGCTGGACCGAATACATCACCGCCGCGCTGCGAGAACAGGAAGCGCCGCTCAATCCCGGCGGCGAGTGGCCCGCGACGGCATCCGACGCGTTCAAGCGCTGGCTGAAGACGAACACGCGCGCGCAGAAGCAGAAAGGGCTACGTGACCGCCACCGTCGCGCTGCCGCTGGGCGATATCACGTCCACGCAGCTTCGCGCGCTCGCGGACATCGTCCGGCGATTCACGAAGGAAACGATTCGCACGACGGTCGAGCAGAATTTCGCCATTCGCTGGGTCAGCCAGAGCGATCTGCCCGCGCTCCACGAAGCGCTCGAGGCCGCGCGAGCTCGGCGCGCCCGGCGCCGGCTCCATCGTCGACATCGTATCCTGCCCCGGCACGGATACCTGCAAGCTGGGGATTTCGTCCTCGCGCGGTCTCGCCGCGGAACTGCTGAAGCAACTGGCCGAGAAAAGTTTCCAGATGGACGAAGCCGTCGAGAATCTGCACATCAAGATCAGCGGCTGCTTCAACAGTTGCGGCCAGCACCACGTGGCCGATCTCGGCTTCTACGGCGTCAGCCGCAAAGTGGCGGGCTACGCCGTGCCGCATTTCCAGGTGGTTCTCGGCGGCGAGTGGGAGCACAACGGCGGGTCCTACGGCCTGCCCATAGCGGCGATTCCGTCGAAGAATATTCCGCAGGTGGTCACGCGCCTGACGGAGCGCTACGTCGCGAACCGGACGAACGGTGAAACGTTCAAGGAATTCGTGAAGCGCGTCGGCAAGGCGGAGTTGAAAACCGCCCTCGACGATCTCGCGCGCCCGCCGGCCAACGATCGCTCGTTCTTCAGCGACTGGGGCGATCCGCGCGAATACAGCCTCGAGGACCTGGGCGTGGGCGAATGCGCGGGAGAAGTGGTGTCGTCCGTGGAATTCGACCTTGCCGCCGCCGAACGGGAACTTTTTGAGGCGCAATTGGCCTTCGAGAAGGGCCAGATCGACAAGGCCGGCGATGGCGCGTACCGATCCATGGTGCAGGCGGCGAAGGCTCTGGTGAAGATCGGCTATTCCACCGTTTCGGACAATCCGGATGAGATCGTTTCCGAATTCCGCACGCGCTATTACGATACGCAGAAGTTTTTCGATCCGTTCGCCGGCGGAAAGTTCGCGCAGTATCTCTTTGCCGCGCACGACAAGGCCAAGGAGCCGCATACTTCGGACTCGACCCGCTACCTGATCGACGAATCCCAGCTCTTTATCGATGCGGCGCACGCATGTTACAACCGCATGGGAACGTCGGTGGTCGTCTAGTGCCTGCCCCGATGAGAGCGCGCGTCAAGCTCCAACACGTCAACGTCAAACTTCTCGTCAACGACATGGCGCGCGCCGACCTCGAGCCGCTGATCCCGATCTTTCATTCCTGGATTTCGGGCCGCGTGTTCGAGGAGATGCTGCTCGACATCGCCGACTACCGGCACGTGCCCGCAGGCCCGGGCATCGTCCTGATCGGCCACCAGGGGGACTACAGCGTGGACAACACCGGCAACCGCCTCGGCGTGCGCTATAACCGCAAAACGCCGATCGATGGCGACAGCCGGGAAGCTCTGCGGCAAGCCGCGCGCGCGGCGCTCATCGCGTGCCAGCGCCTGGAAGAAGAGCCGCGCCTCGGAGGCAAGCTTCGCTTCAACGGCCGGGAAATCGAAGTATTCGTGAACGACCGCCTCGTCGCGCCGAATAGCGCCGCGACGTTCGCGGCGCTGCGGCCGGACCTGGAGAAATTTTCAGAGAAGCTTTTTCGCGGCGACAAGTACTCTCTGGCCTACGACAGCGGCCGCGACCCCCGCAGCCTTTTCGGCGTCGCGCTGAAATCCTCGCGCCCATTCTCCGTCGCCGATCTGCTGAAAAACCTCGCATTGAGCCCTTAGCCGCGGGCGAGCGCGGCCAGGACGCGGTTTGGCGTCAGCGGAAATTCCAGCATGTGCACGCCGGTGGCGTCGAAGAACGCGCATGCGATCGCGCCGGCCGCAGCGGCCATCACTTCCTCGCCCGCGCCGGTTGATTTCTGATCCAGGCGCTGCACCACGACCGCCGTTACCTCCGGGCACTCCTCGAATCGCAGGATCGGATAGCTGTTCCAATCGAGGCTTGTGACGTTCGTCTTGTTGAACGTCACTTCCTCGAGCAGCATGCGGCTCGCGGTCTGCACCAGTTGCCCGCTGATCTGGTTTTCGATGAACGCCGGATTCACGGCGAGTCCCGCGTCGATCGCGCCGTACATATGTTTTACGGTGACCTTGCCCGTTTCCTTGTTGACCTCGACCTCCGCCACCGCGCCGCCGTAGGACGTCAAATGCGTGCCGAGCCCGATTCCGCGCCCGCTGACCACCTTCGCGTCTGACAATTTCGATGCCGGCGGCCGCGGCGTCCAATTCGCCGCCTTGGCGGCCGCGTCGAGCACACCCATCCAGCGCTCGTTCGTGATATTGCGCTTCCGGAATTCGTACGCGTCGATCCCCGCCCGCCGCGCGAGTTCATCGATGGTCTGCTCCGACGCGAATGAAAACGAGAGATCGAGCGGCGACCGCAGCCACGCACCCCGCAGATAGTTCATCCCCGGCACGTGATGGTTCACGAGGCGCACGTTCGGAATATCGTACATTCCGCCGCAGTCCGAGGGGTTCACCATCTGCGCCGCGCCGTCGCGCCATTCCGAAGCCGGCGTGCCCAGCGCAAGCTGCGCTGAAGTTTCGACGGCACTCCAGTTGTGGTGCCAGCCGTGATATTCGTAGGCGACGAGCTTGCCGTTTGCGTCCGCCGCCGCGCGAATCTCGCCCACGTGCGCCGGCCCGTACAGATCCCAGCCGTGCTCGTCCCAGCGCATGAACTGCAACCGCACCGGCTTGCCCGCGAGCTGCGACAGGATCGCGGCTGCCTGCGCCACATCGTCGTAGCAACTGTGCCCGTAAGTTCCCGAGCCTTCGTAATACTGCACGCGCACTTGCGCGGCGGGCAGCCCGACGATTCCGGCGAGCGTGTTGCGCGTGCGCGTAGACGTCCTGCGTCGAGCAGATCACCAGCGCCGAATCCGGCTTTCACGTCCGCGAGCGCGCAGTTCGGGCCGAACGGCGCGTGCGCCTGATACGGCCCGCGATAATTCTGCGCGAAGACGTGCTGCGCGCCGCCGATCGCGCCTGCCACGTCGCCGCGCTCGAGCACCACGCGGTCGCCGGTCTTCTCCGCGCGCATCGCCGCGTGGACGCCGTCGCTGCCCGGCAGCACCGCCGGAATGTCCCACGTGATTTTCAGGTCGCGCGCGGCGCGCACCGCGTCCCATTCCGTGTCCGCCACCACGCCGACGAAATCGCCTTTGCGCAGCACGCGCGCGCCGGGGATGTTGGCGATCGAACTCTCGTCGATGCTCGCCACCTTCGCGCCCGCGCCGTACGCCGCCTGCCCGCGCGGCCGCACGATGCGCCCGTGGACCATCCCCGGCAGCCGCAGGTGCTGGACGTAGACGTACTTGCCGCTCACTTTATCCGGGATGTCGTTGCGCACGCGGGCGCGCGCCCACCAGCTTGTATTCCGACACGGGCTTCGGCGTGGCCTTCCCGGTGAACGCGAGGTTGAACTGCTTGTCGCCGATGAGCTCGCCGTAGGTCACCGACTTCGCGCTCATTCGCGTGGTGACGACGCCCTTCGACACGGTGAGGCTCTCTACCGGCGCGTCCAGCTTTTTCGACGCGAGCCCGAGCAGGGCCAGCCGCGCCTCGGCCGCGGCGGTGCGAATCGCCGGGCTGCCCCGCGCGATCGACGAGCTCGAGTACGTCCCGCCCTGATTCGGCGTGACGTTCGTGTCGAGCCGCACCGTGCTCACCTGGCTCATGTCCAGGTCGAGCTCCTCGGCCGAAATTTGCAGCAGCGAGGTCGTCGAGCCCTGCCCCAGCTCGACGTAACCGATGTACACCGTCGCAGTGTTGTCCGCGTGAATCGCGAGCCAAGTGTCGATCTGCTTCGGATCGGGTGGGCCCGCCGCCGTTCCTCTGGCGGCAATGCCCGCAGCAGCCGGCGCGCCTTGCGCCGCCAGCACATCGGCCATCACGCCGCGCATGGTGAAGCCGATCACCAGCGCGCCGCCTGCCTTCAGAAATTCGCGGCGCTCCATGGCCCCGGCGAGAGGTCCGGGAGAATTGTCGGAAGCTGAGGGAGCTGGCTTTGAGCTACTCATCACGCCACCTCCGCCTTCACTTCATCATTCGCCGCGTGTGCCGTGCCACTCATCATGCCCGCCGCCCGCTGAATCGCCTTGATCACGCGCGGATAACTCCCGCAGCGGCACAGATGACCGTTCATCGCCGTGCGAATCTCCGCTTCGGTCGGCTGCGGAGTTTTCGCGAGCAGCTCGGCGGCCTGGATGATCATGCCGTTGAAGCAATAGCCGCACTGCACCGCCTGCTCGTCGATGATTGCTTGCTGCACGGGATGGAGCGCAGGCGTCTTGGCGAGCTTTTGCTGCTTGGCGTACCAGTGCGGCAGGCCTTCGAGCGTCGTCACGGACTTGCCGACGACTGACGAAACCGGCATCACGCACGAACGCGTCTCCGCGCCGTCGACCAGCACCGAACACGAACCGCACTGCGCCAGCCCGCAGCCGAATCGCGGCCCCTGAAGCTGCAGCTCGTTCGAGAGGACGTATAGCAGCGGCGTATCCGGCGCCGCGCTCACCTCGTACGCCCGCTCGTTCACTCGTATCTTGATCTTCCCCGCCATCTCTCCACCCTCCCCAACCTATTCTCTCTTCGGCCGACCGTGCCGAGAGGTTATCACGTTGTCGGTGTCGTTTTCGGTTCGACTCCGGGTCGGGGTTCGCCGATTGGAAACAGGGCTTTGCGTTCCTGTGCCGCGGAGCGCTTCCGTCGCTCATAATGGTTGTGTTCCTGACGGCGTCTGGGTCCCTCCTCCAGACCACTCGTGGAGGACGGTCCAATGAACGCACCGCAGCCGACATCGCCAGCAACTGCGCCGCCGCAGCCTGCTCCGGCGCCGCCCGCCGCCGCACAACGCGTGCCGACGCCCAATCTGATCGCCACAATTCTCGGCTCGAGTCAGAAGACGAGCGACCTGATTTTTTCTCCCGGCCGCCCGCCGCAGGCGAAGGCGAACGGCCAGCTCGTGCCGTTCAAAATTCAGGGCGTGGGCATGCTCACGCCGGACGACACCGCCCAAATCGCCGCCGACCTGATCGGGAAGAATGCGCTGGCCTGGCAAAAACTGAAGGAAGAAGGCTCCTGCGACATTTCGTACAGCCTGCCGAAAGTGGCGCGCTTCCGCGTGAACGTGTTCACGCAGCGGGGAACTTGCGCGATCGTGATGCGCGTGATTCCCAGCTCCGTGCCGAGTTTCGCCGAGCTGAACCTGCCGCCGCAACTCGCCGAGGCGTGCAATCTGCGCAACGGCATCGTGCTGGTGACGGGTCCGACGGGCAGCGGAAAATCCTCCACGCTCGCGGCGATTCTGAACAAGATCAACGAGGAGAAGGCGTACCACATCATCACCATCGAGGACCCGATTGAATTCCTGCACACGCACAAGCGCGGCACGGTGCATCAACGCGAGCTGCACAGCGACACGCCGAGCTTCGCGATGGCGCTGCGCGCGGCGCTGCGGCAGGCGCCGGAAGTGATCCTGGTCGGCGAGATGCGCGACAAGGAGACGATCGAAGTCGCGCTGGAGGCCGCCGACACCGGCCACCTGGTTTTCTCGACGCTCCACACCACGGACGCCGCGAAGACGGTCGAACGCATCGTGGGCGTCTTCCCGTTGAGCGATCAGACCGCCGTGCGAAACCGGCTGGCGAAGGCGTTTCGCTACATCGTCTCGCAGCGGCTGATCCCGCAAGCGCGACGGCAGCGGCCGGCTTGCCGTTTTCGAAATCCTGAAATCCACGATGCGGACGCGCGAATACATCGAGCGCGGAGAGACCGAGGGGAAATCGCTGCTCGACGCGATGCGCGACGGCGATTCCGAAGGTATGCAGTACTTCGACGGCGAAATCGAAAAGGCGGTCCGCGCAGGAGCGATCGCCCTAGAAGTCGGGCTCTCCTACGCCACGAACCCCGGCAACCTGAAACTTCAGCTTGCCGATTGTCTCGAATCGCAAAAGACGGAGAATGAGAGCGAATTCGTCAGGTAATTCAGGCAGCCGGCACAGCGAGGATACAACGCGAAGAGGTCTTCAAACCGCAAGCGCGAGGCAATGCCACACCCCGCCAATCAACTTCAGGTGATGAACTCGGCCTTCGTCGGTATGAAGGAAATAGTGCCCGTCCGAAAATATTCTCTTTTGAGCGGTACGAATGAAACACTTCGCCCAGCGCGTGGGTTTCACGACTCGCCCATACTGCGGCCCCGGCGGCGGGGACTTGATTCCGAACTCGACCGGATACTCGATGCCAGTCGCCTGCGCCGGAACTAGCCGCCCGCGTCCTTTCAATCCTTCCGCGTGCGCGCGGCTGTTCTTTTCCACGTCCAGTGATTGGCTCTCACTCATGATTTGCATCCTGGAGCTCGGTTTCCGAGGGGGCGCCTTCGATCGGCTGCTCCATCTCCGCGATTTCAGGCCCCGCCGTCTTCTCCAGCTTTCGTTGCGCGCGGCGCTCGGCCTTCATTTGCTGCTTTTCGCGCCGCTTCATCTCTTTTTGGCGTTTCTGAAAAGTGATTCTGGCCACGGCTCCTCCTCATGTTTTGTCGCTTACCAGCGGGGTTCGCGCGGCTGGCGCGCGGCTTCGCCATAGTTCTCGGTCGAGAACGAATTTCGGCCACGGCCGCCTCCACCGCCGCCGGAAGGCCCGCGCCCGCCAGGCTCCGTGCGCTCCGCCCTGGGGCGCGCCTCGTTCACCTTGACGTTTCGGCCCCCGAAATCTTTCCCGTCGAGAGCCGCCATGGCTTTCTTCGCCTCGTCGTCATTCGGCATCTCGACGAAAGCGAAGCCGCGAGCGCGGCCGGTCTCCCGGTCCATCGCCATATGAACGCGCGTGATTTGACCGAACGGCTGGAACAAAGCCCGCACATCGCTTTCGGTCGTCTGAAAACTCAAGTTTCCAACAAACAGATTCTTCATTTTTTCCTCGATCAAGCCCCTATACGAGAAGTGCCGTTTCCAATAGTTCTCGGCGGGCTTGCGGCCACGCGCGCTTCGCGCGGCTTACTTCGAAGCCGTCGCCGCCACCGCGATCGCGGCCTTTTTTCTCCGCTTCGACCGCTTGGGAGGTGTTCCTTCGGCAAGCTCGACCACCATAATGCTGGTGACGAATTTCTTCATGCCGTGAAGATCAAAATCGATGGACGTGCGCTCCGCGTCCGATGCCGTTATGACGCCCAAACCATACTGGAAGTGCTTGATGTAGGTGCCTTCTTGGAGCGCTTTCATGGAGCCTCCTCAACGTGTCCTCGAAAAAAAGGGGCGAACCCGCCGCTGGCGGGCCCGCCCCTGCAAACTACAGACTGGCGACGTTCGATGCCTGCAGGCCCTTGGGGCCCGTGGTCACTTCGAATTCAACCGCCTGGCCTTCGTTCAGCGATTTGTACCCATCTCCCTGAATGGCGGAGAAGTGGACGAAAACGTCCTCGCCGGACTGGCGCTGGATGAATCCAAAACCCTTACTGGCATTGAACCACTTTACTGTTCCTTGTTCTTTCAACTGTGTTTCTCTTTTCTGTTTGAGCTATTTGGTGCCTTCCATCGCCTCCAGCACAAAAAAAGGCTGCAAGTGTGGACTTGCAGCCCCTTCACGAATCTAAAGGTTTTACAAGAGCAACAAACGCATTCTCATTGTCACATGATTGACCCCTTTTGTCCATTGGAATCTTGGCACGCGGCTTGCTCGGCCCTGGCTAAGTCCATGTTGCAAAAGGGGTTGGCTGTCGCGGTAACGGTAATCCACCCACATGGGAATGTCGATTCGGCGACAGTCTCGGTGGGAAAACCTTCTGGTCACTGGCACACTCGCAGATCGTAAACTACAATGTTGCGGGCAGTTGGGACAGGAGGGGTGGCCGAGCGGTTGAAGGCGGCGGTCTTGAAAACCGTTAGGCCCGAAAGGGTCTCGTGGGTTCGAATCCCACCCCCTCCGCCAACCAGTCCTGGGATTTCTCTCTGTTCCCTTGATTCGCAGCGGAACCAGCGAATTTGCGGGCCTAATTGCGTGGATCTGGGAATGCCCACTCGGCGTCATTGGGCCGCATTTCTCGGAACGGAGAAAGCCAGCAGCATTTCTCCCGATCCAATCGAGAGGTGCACTTCGGTTCTAGGTCTGCTGCCAACCTCCGCCGAGTGCCCGGTAGAGTTGCACGAGACTCTGATACTCGTTGCCTCGCGCCTCCGCCAAAGTGAGTTCCGCGGCAAAGAGTGACCTTTGGCCGTCCAGCACTTCGAGATAAGTGGTGGTACCTCCCTGGTAGCGCATTGTGGAGAGGCGGACCGACTCCGCCAAGTCTCCTACGGCCTGCTCCTGGCGAACTCTGACCTCGTGGAATTTCTGATATCCGATCAGGGCATCGGACACATCTCCGAAAGCGTGCTGAATGGCCTGCTTGTAAGCTATCAGAGCCTGCTCACGCTGCGATTCGGCCAGATGCAGGTTCCCCCGAAGTGCGCCCCCGGTGAAAATAGGCTGACTTACCTGGGCGCCGTAAGACCAGATTCCAATTTGGGAACTCATCAAGCTCGAGAAAACGCTGCTGCGCCCAAATCCGCCGCCTCCCGAACCGGTCAGCGAAATTTGTGGAAAGAACTCAGCCTTGGCGACGCCAATTTCGGCATTCGCGGCAACGAGCATTTGCTCGGCTTGGCGAATATCGGGCCGTCGCTCGAGCAGCGAGGAAGGCAGGCCTGGAGGCACGTCCGGTGGAAGCGCTTGCTCGGCCAGCGCGCGGCCGCGCGGTACGCTCGCGGGGTAATTGCCGAGGAGGATGTTGATCGCATCTTCCTCCTGGCCAATCTGTCTCTCGAGGTCCGGGATCTGCGCATTTGCAGTGTCGAGCACCTGCTGAGCCTGCAGCACATCCAGCTTTGTCGCTACGCCGTGGTCAAGTCTGAGCGAAGTCAGTTTGACGGAACCTTCTTGCGTCTTCACCGTGTCTCGCGTGATTTGTAATTCGAGATCCAGCTGCAGGAGCGCGAAATAGTCGCTCGCCACATCGCTCACCAGCGTCAGGGTGACAACATGCTGCGCCTCTTCCGTCGCCAAGAGTTGGGCGCGCGCCGCTTCCGTAGCGCGGCGAAGTCGGCCGAAGAAATCCAACTGAAATGTTGCATCTGCCGCGAGAGACAAAAAGTTGAACGTTGTCTGGAAGTTTTGCTCTTTTCCTCCGTTGAAATTGGCGTTCCCCGATGCCTGCGGGAACAAATTGGAACGAGTGATGGCAAGCTGGGCGCGCTCGGCATTGATGCGCTCCGTCGCCAATAGGAGGTCGTAGTTTTGTTTCAGAGCCGTGCGAATCAGCTCCTGCAATTGTGGGTCCTGAAAGACCTGCCACCACGGGAGATCCGCAAAGGAAGCTGTCTGAGCCTGGACCTGCGGGTTTTCGCTCAGGTCGCGGTACGCAGCCGGAGTTTGAATGTCGGGCTTATGGTAGTTCGGACCGACCGCGCAACCAGTGACTAAACTCGAAGCGATTATGGCGAAAATGTACGGCGCTAGTTTCTTCATAGGCGATTCCGCTGTTCTTCTTCCGTACCGCGCTCGCTGTAGTCCATCTCAGTCCCCCGGCGCCGGAGCGGGCGATGCCGGCAACGCTCCCGTCGCGGGCTCCTTCCCGGTGCCTGACCATTTCTCCACAAGGTAGAAAATCGCAGGCACGAAAAAGATTCCGATCAAGCTGGCGGCCATCATCCCGCCGATAACCGTGGTTCCCATGATTTGGCGCGCCACCGACCCGGCGCCAGACGCCGTCCACAGTGGTACGCATCCGAGAATGAACGCGAACGACGTCATCAAAATCGGCCGCAAACGAAGCCTGGCTCCTTCGAGCGCGGCATCCGCCAGCGGCTTTCCCTTTTCAAACTCATCTTTGGCGAACTCGACGATCAAAATCGCGTTCTTGGCGGCCAGTCCGATGAGCATGACCAGCCCGATTTGCGAATAGACATCGGTCTCTATCTGGACCATGTAAGGCGGCAAGAATACGCCGAGCAACACCCGCCGCAGCCAAAGGATTGCGAACGCCCCGAATATCGCCACGGGCGTGCTCAACAGCACGCTGAACGGCAGCGTCCAGCTTTCATAAAGTGCCGCCAGAACCAGAAAAACGAACAAGAGCGAAAGCCCGAAAATCACCGCCGGGGGCACTCCCTCGCGCGCTTTCTGCTCCTGGAACGATATGCCGGAGTAATCGAAACCTATTTCGCGCGGCATGGTTTGCCGAAAGACTTCTTCGAGCGCGGCCGTGGCCTGATCCGCGCTGTAACCCGGCGCGGCGCTCCCGTTGATCTGCGCGGAACGATACTCGTTGAAGCGCAGAGTGAACTCCGGGCCGAGGCGCGGCTGTATGGAGGTAAGCGTCGAGAGGGGAACGTTGTCTCCCTTGTTGTTACGGACGTAGAACTGCCCGACGTTTTCCGCGTTGGCGCGGTCTTCGCCTTCCGCTTCGATGTAAACCTGCCACTGGCGGCCAAAGCGATTGAAATAGTTGATGAAATAGCCGCCCATGAACGCCTGGATCGTCTTGTAGACATCGCTTAGGGCCACACCCTGTTTCAGCACTTTGTCGCGGTCCACCTGGACAAACTCTTGCGGGACGCTCGCCAGAAAAGTGGTGCTGAGGCTGGCGATTTCCGGCCTCTTCCGCGCGGCATCAAGAAAAACCGCCAGGTTCTTGGCCAGGAACTGAATATCGCCACCCGAACGGTCCTCGAGGATGAACGTAAATCCGCCCGCGGTGCCGACGCCCGGAATGGCCGGCGGGGAGAAAGCGAAGGCAACTGCCGCAGGCAACTTGCTCAACTTCTGGTTCAGGTTCGCCTTGAGCGTTTGAAACTGCTCGGCCCGCGTTTTGCGCTCATCCCAGGGCTTGAAGGTCACAAAAAAAGTAGCGTTGTAACTGGTGCGCACATAGCTGAGCAAACTGAAGCCGACGAAGCCAGTAACGGTCTGGACCCCCGGCGTATTCATCAGGATCTTTTCCACATCAGCCGAGACCGCAGTCGTGCGTTCTAGCGATGCCCCATTCGGTAACTGCACATTGACGTAGGCGTAGCCTTGATCTTCGTCCGGAAGGAAGCTCGACGGCACGCGGTTGGCAAAAAAGCCGCCCGCCACGCCAAAGGCCACGAGCGCCACAACCACGACCACGGTCTTTCGCAGGAGTGCTCCGCTCCATCGGACGTAGCCCTCCGTTGCACGCCCGAACGAGCGGTTAAACCAATCGAAAAATCGCCTCAGCACTCCTCGGCTCTCCGCCCGCGGCCTCAGCAGCAGCGCGGCGAGCGCGGGGCTGAGCGTGAGCGCATTGAAGGCAGACAGCAGAACGGAAATCGCAATCGTGACAGCGAATTGCTGGTAGAGCTTGCCGGTGATTCCGGGAATGAAGGCCGTTGGCACAAACACAGCAGAGAGAACCAAAGCGATGCCTACGACGGGCCCTGAAAGTTCATCCATCGCTTTCAACGCCGCGTCCTTCGGCGTCATGCCCTCCTCGATGTGCCGCTGCACGCCTTCGACCACGACGATCGCGTCGTCCACCACCAGGCCGATTGCCAGCACCAACCCGAAAAGAGATAGCGTGTTGATCGAAAAACCGAAGACTGGGAACAGTACGAACGTGCCGACCAGCGAGACCGGCACGGCAAGCAGCGGAATCAGCGTGGCGCGCCAGTCCTGCAAGAACAGGAAGACCACCAGTATTACCAGCGCCAGCGCTATCACCAGCGTTTCCACGATTTCCTTCATGCCTTGCGTGACCGACCGGGTCGTGTCCAGCGCCACCACGAAATCCAGGTCTTCCGGGAAGCGCTGCTTCAACTGGGCCATCAGCTTCTTGACGCCGGCCGCTGCATCGACCGCGTTCGAACCCGGCAGTTGGTAAGTCGCGATGACCGCGCTCGGCTTTCCATTCAGACGTCCGGCGACGCTATAGTCCTGGGAACCCAGCTCGATTCGAGCAACATCCCGGACCCGCACGACCCCGCCGTCCGGCGTCTCGCGCACCACAATCTGTCCGAATTCTTCCGGCGACACAAGGCGGCCCTGCGCCAAAACCGAATAGGTAAATTCCTGCCCCTTGGGTGCAGGTTCGCCCCCTGCCTTCCCGGCCGGGTTAACGGTGTTTTGCGCTTGAATGGCGCTGACGATTTCAGGCACGGTGATGCCGAGCTTTGCCAGTTGGTCGGGTTTTACCCACAATCGCATTGCGTACTGGCCGGAGCCGAATACTTGAACGTTTCCTATGCCCGGCGAACGCAGGATCGGATCCGCAAGATTGATGTACGCATAGTTCGCCAGGAAATTGGCATTGTATGTTCCATGCGGCGAGTAAACCGCGACTAACATCAGAGGGGCGGTCACTGATTTTCGAACCGTGACTCCGTAATTGGTGACGTCCACGGGAAGCTGAGAAGCAGCCAGCGTTTCACGGCTTTGCGCCAGAATGTAATCTGTGTTTGGATCGGTTTTCTGATCGAAGTCCACAATCAGTGTGGTGGTCGAGTTGGCCGTGGCGTTCAGCGAATACATGTAGTTCATGTTGTCCACGCCGCTCATCTGCTGTTCGATGGGAGTGGCCACCGCCTGTTCCAGCGTTTGCGCGTCCGCTCCGACGTAGGTCGCCAGAATTTGAATCTCGGGTGGCGCGATGCTGGGAAACTGCGCGACGGGCAATCCCAATATGGTGATCGTGCCGACAATCACCAGGACGATGGAAATCACCATGGCCACAATGGGGCGATTGATAAAAAATTTCGACATGGGGATTACCTTCCTCGAGTTTCCTCGGCAAAAGGCTTGGGGTTCACCTGCATCCCCGGACGCACCTTCTGCACGCCCTCGGCCACCACGCGTTCGCCCGGCTTCAGTCCGTCCGCGATAATCCACTCGGAGCCGACGCGATCGCCAACCTGGACCGTCTGGATGCTCACTTTGTTCTCGCCGTCCACCACCGCGACCTGATAGCCGCCCTGCAGCTCCGAAACGGCTCGCTGAGGTACGAGCAACGCGCCCTGCTGGGTTCGAGTTGCCGTGCGAATCCGGCCGTACCCGCCGGGACGCAGAATATTTCCAGGGTTGGGAAATAGCCCGGCAAGCCGAATCGCGCCCGTATTCGGATCCACTTGGCGGTCCGCAAAATAGAATGTCCCCTCGTGTGGATAGATGGAGCCGTCGGCTAAGATCAGTTCGAGGTGCAGATTCTTGTCAGCCGCTTCCCTGGTAGCATCTGTCGGGAATCGTTTTCTCCATGCGAGATACTCTTGTTCGCTGACGGTGAAATAAACCTTGATGGGATCGACGGTGGACACCGAGGTCACGGGCCCGCTGCTTGGATTGACCAGGGCGCCTACCTGGAGTTGAGCCTGTCCGGCGATGCCATCGATCGGCGCTATGAGCCGCGTAAAATCCAGGTTGATCTGGGCCGTTTCGACGGCTGCTTGGGCGGTCTGGATTTGAGCCTGGGCGGTTGCCACTGTGGCCTTGGCCGCCAGGTTATTCTGAACGGCGTTGTCCAGGTCTTGCTGGCTGGCGGCCTCCTCCTTCGCCAGTGGCGTGTAACGGTTCACGTCCAGTTCGGTTCTTCGTTGAACCGCCTCGGCATTGGCAAGCTGGGCCTTCGCTTGAGCCAATTGCCCTTCGGCCTGATCGAGCACCGCCTGGAAGGGGCGCGGATCGATCTCAAACAGCAGCTGCCCCTTGTTGACGAACGCGCCTTCCTGATAGCCTTGCCGCAGCAGGTAGCCAGTAACCTGCGCCCGCACGTCGGCATTTACCAGCCCGTCGAGCGTGCCGATCCACTCACTAAAAATCGGAACATCTTTCTGCTCAACCTGCACAACTTCTACGTCCGGCGAGCCGCCCGGCTGGGCCCCCGATACGTGCTTTGGGTGTATCGCTCCAATAATCAGACCGATGACAACCAAGCAAAACGCTCCGCCTATCCAGAGTTTATATTTCCAAAGCGTGTTCATCTTCGTCTCCAGCGCAGTGCCCTTGCGCGAGAACCGATACTAGCATTTACCGCGCCGACCGGCCTCGCCCTAGCCGAATTTACCGTATCCCGCCGCCCACCTAGGTCGGTGCAACTGGATGTTGCTCCACGCCCATCGCGACGGCATCGACTCGCACACGATCAACTATTGACAACATCCCGCACGACCACCACTAGTAAGCGGGGATCAATCTGATGCATCCGGCGGGTGGGTGGTCGCATCCGTCTCGGTACTGCGCTTCCGCCCACCGACTTCGCTTGTATTTTCAAGAAGTCCGAACCTACCCTATCGTAGTTTTCTCGCTGATTAACAGGCGTCAAGATTTGTCAGGATACCACCGGTCCGTTTGACGAAACTTTGCCGTTCGCCAACCGAACTCGAACTTTGCTGGTTGGCCTATCTTGTAACCCGTAGGGGCGTAGAACCATCAATTAAAGAGGAGTGATCCATGGGAGCGACGGTGTTGTGAATTGGCAACGGCAAATGACGAGTCGTTATCGAGATTGGCGCAGGAAGGCGAGAGCGCGGCAACCGATATACTGTTCTACCTCATCTCTCCATGCTCCGGGGGAATGCGTTGAAATTCTTGCGAAATAAGGCCGAGGCGGAGGACATTGCTCCGGGCAGCTTGACGTCGGCTTCGTACAGCGTACCTAGTGCGTGGGCCGCGCTCAATTTCGAACCTGGCTGTTGACCATTTTTTCTAGAGGCTGCGCGCACCGAAGTTCGATGCCCCGGAGCGGATCGAAATCTAAACGTGGTTTGTTTGTGTTTATATTTGAGCAGCCTCGAGATTTTAGACACGGGCTGGCCCGCCGTGCGGGGATAGGATTGAAAAATGGCTGAATGGACATTGAAGACAGATCCTGACGACAGTTCCACACTGCCTGCCCCACCGGCTACCGGGCCAGCCCGTGCGAAGAAGCCCGGCAAGAAGCGCCATGTATGGATATGGGTGCTAGTCGCACTCGCGGCGATCGCGGGTTTTATTTCTTATCGACTGTATCGAGCTGCCGAAGAGGCGAAAAAATCGAAGGCGAATGCGGCTCCGAAAGCCGTTCCAGTGGTCACATCTCCCGCAACCAAGGGCGACATCGGAGTGTACGTGCAAGCCCTCGGCACGGTGACTCCTGTCTATACGGTGACGGTAACCAGCCGCGTGCAGGGCCAGATCATGGACGTGCACTATCGGGAAGGCCAGATGGTTCACAAAGGCGATGCGCTGCTGGAAATCGATCCGCGACCTTACCAGGCGGCGTTAACGCAAGCGGAAGGACAGCTCGGCCACGATGACGCGGTACTAAGCCAAGCGCGCACCGACTTGGACCGCTATCAGTCCGCTTTTAGCCAAAATGCAATCGCTCAGCAGCAGGTCTTCGATCAAGAACAAGCCGTGAAACAGGATGAGGGCACGGTTGAGAACGATCAAGGGCTGCTCGATAACGCGAAGGTGAATCTCGTCTATTGCCATATTACTTCTCCCATCGACGGCCGCGTGGGCCTACGTTTGGTGGACCCCGGGAACATCGTTCAGGCGAACAGCACAACGGCACTTGTGGTCATCACCCAACTTCAGCCCATCACTGTCATTTTTAGCGTTGCCGAGGATTACCTTTCGCAGATCCAGCAACAGATGCGCCACGGACAGAAGTTGAAAGTGGACGCGCTGGACAGAACGCAGCTCAAAACGCTTTCATCAGGCTCGCTTCTGACTCTCGACAACCAAGTTGATACAACCACCGGAACCGTGAAGCTGAAGGCAATTTTTGACAACAAGGACATTGCCCTTTTCCCCAATCAATTCGTGAACGCGAAGCTCCTGATTGAAACACAGCGCGGCGTCGTTCTCGTCCCGACTCCGGCGATTCAACGAAATTCCCAGCAGGCGTTTGTCTACGTGATCAAGCCGGACAATACGGCGTCGGTACAGAACATTACGGTCGGCACGAGCGATGGCAATATCACCGCCGTGCAAGGGATTCAGCCCGGTCAAATCGTCGCCGTAAATGGTTTCGACAAGCTCCAAGACGGAATCAAAGTGGCGCAGCGCAAAGGATCGAAGAATGGGACTGGGAACGGGGACGCCAGTTCGAGTGGAGATCAGGCGCCATGAGTCCGTCCCGGCCATTTATTATCCGGCCAGTCGCGACGTCGTTGTTGATGGCGGCAATTCTGCTGGTGGGAATTGTCGCGTATACGCAGCTACCGATTTCAGCTCTGCCGGAAGTTGACTATCCCACCATTCAAGTCATCACATTTTATCCAGGCGCAAGTCCGGATGTAACGGCATCCGCGGTGACGGCACCGCTCGAGCGGCAATTCGGCGAGGTGCCTGGCTTAAGCCAGATGACGTCCACGAGTTCTGCTGGAAGCTCCGTGATTGTCCTTCAGTTCGAGCTGAATCTTGACATCGATGTCGCGGAGCAGGAAGTACAGGCGTCGATCAACTCCGCGCAGACGTTCTTACCGCCTGATCTGCCGGCGCCTCCGATTTACAGCAAGACCAATCCGGCCGACACCCCGGTCCTGACTCTCGCGCTGACTTCTCAGACGATACCGTTATCGCAAGTCGAGGATCTGGCTGACACCCGGCTCGCTCAAAAAATTTCGCAGTTGCAGGGAGTAGGCCTGGTGAGCATCGGCGGAGGGCAGAAGCCGGCCGTTCGCGTTCAGGTGAACCCTACGGCTCTGTCGTCCTACGGTATCAACCTGGAGGACGTGCGTGCCGCGCTGCAGCAGACGAGTCTCGATTCGGCTAAAGGAAATTTCGATGGCGCGCGACAGGATTACCAAATCGACGCCAACGATCAGCTGCTGACGAGCAACGATTTTCGCTCCGTCGTTGTGGCCTACCGAAACGGCGCTCCCATAGTCCTCTCGGACGTGGCAAACATCGTGGATGGCGCCGAAAACGTGGATCAGGCCGCGTGGATGAACAATACTCCGGCAGTCATCCTGAACATCCAGCGGCAGCCGGGCGCAAACATCATCCAGGTGGTCGACCGAATCAAAAAGCTCCTGCCTCTTCTGCAAACCAATCTCCCTGCCGCTGTGCACGTTTCGATTCTCAACGACCGGACCACGACCATTCGCGCGTCTGTGAAGGACGTCGAGTTCGAGTTGATGTTGACGGTAGGCCTGGTGGTAATGGTCATCTTTCTCTTCCTGCGCAGCCTATCCGCGACGATCATCCCGAGCGTCGCGGTACCGCTTTCGATCATCGGCACTTTTGCGGTGATGTATCTGGCCGGCTACAGCCTCGACAACCTCTCCCTGATGGCGCTGACGATTTCGACGGGCTTCGTCGTCGACGACGCCATTGTAATGATCGAGAACATTGCTCGCTTTATTGAGGAGGGCGACAGGCCGCTGGAAGCAGCGTTGAAAGGCGCCGAACAGATCGGATTCACGATCATTTCACTGACGATTTCGCTGATTGCCGTGCTGATTCCGCTGCTCTTTATGGGTGACATCGTCGGGCGGCTGTTTCGGGAGTTCGCCGTGACGCTCGCCGTGACCATCCTTGTCTCTGCGGCCGTTTCCCTGACGCTAACCCCCATGATGAGCGCCCGCCTGCTCCGCCGTACGCCACCGGACAAACAAGGAAGATTCTATAAGGCGTCCGAGCACATGTTCGATCGGATCATCGAAGCGTACGGACGGAGCCTGCAATGGGTTTTGCGGTATCAGACTACGACCTTACTCGTGGCCGCCGGGACTCTGGTCCTGACAATCATCTTGTACATCATCGTGCCGAAGGGATTTTTCCCCGTGCAGGATACCGGCATCATTCAAGGGTTTTCACAGGCGCCGGAGTCAATTTCGTTCGCGGCGATGTCGCAAAGACAGCAGAAACTGAGTGAAGTCATTCTGAAAGATCCTGCCGTCGAAAATCTTTCTTCCTTCATCGGCGTGGACGGCACGAACACCACGCTCAATAGCGGCCGGATCCTTATCACGCTCAAACCGCTCGCGGATCGGAAGATCAACGCCTCCGACGTAATCCGGCGCATACAGCCAAATCTCGAGAAGGTGGAAGGCATCACGCTTTATATGCAGCCGGTACAAGATCTGACGGTCGAGGACCGCGTCAGCCGAACGGAATATCAGTACAGCCTGGAGGATCCCGATCAGAACGAACTGAATACGTGGACCGCAAAGTTCGTGCAGAAGCTCCAGGGCCTGCCCGAGCTTCGCGACGTTGCAACCGACCAGCAAACCTCCGGGCTAGCCGCGTCTCTTGTGATTGACCGCGTGACCGCTTCGCGCATGGGAATCACGCCTCAAATGATCGACGAGACGCTCTACGATGCGTTTGGCCAGCGAGAGATTTCAACTCTGTATACGCAATTGAATCAGTACCACGTGATCCTCGAGACGCTGCCGGAATTTCAGCACAATCCCGACAAACTGCAGGATATTTATGTTCGCTCCGCGACGGCCCCGGCGAGTTCGACTTCGTCTGGCGGGTCATCGACCTCGTCTTCCGCGACTTCGTCTTCGGCCTCTTCCGGCGCAACGGCCGGGACTACGGGGCCTTCCGCGAGTTCAACTTCGGCCTCGTCCACCGTTCCGGTGGTGTCGGGCGCGAACGGCGCGGCCGTGCCCCTAAGCGCCTTCACGCATTTGGATTCCACCACGGCGCCTCTGGCGATCAATCATCAGGGTCAATTTCCCGTAGTCACCATTTCATTCAACCTTGCGCCAAACGCCTCCCTGGGTGCGGCGACCACGGCCATTGACAAAGCTAAGAACGACTTGGGAATGCCGTTGAGCGTCCAAGGTGCGTTTCAAGGGACAGCCGCGTCGTTTCAGGCTTCTCTCGCGAGCGAACCGCTGCTGATATTGGCGGCGCTGGTGACCGTTTATATCGTCCTGGGCGTCCTCTACGAAAGCTACATTCATCCGATAACCATTTTGTCCACGTTGCCATCCGCTGGCGTAGGCGCGATTTTGGCCCTGCTCATATGCGGCACCGAACTCAGCATCGTTGCGCTGATAGGCATCATTCTGCTGATCGGAATCGTGAAGAAAAACGGCATCATGATGATCGACTTCGCGCTGGAAGCCGAGCGAAAGGAAGGGAAAACCGCCACGGACGCAATTTACCAGGCGTGCCTCCTGCGGTTTCGTCCGATTATGATGACCACGATGGCAGCTCTGCTCGGCGGTCTGCCCCTGGCGCTCGGCTCGGGAATTGGTTCCGAACTCCGCCGGCCTCTCGGAATCGCGATGGTTGGCGGACTGCTCGTCAGCCAGGTGCTCACACTCTATACGACGCCTGTGATCTACATCTTCTTCGATAACCTTGCTCATCGATTCTCACGGGCTCCCGCTGGACATGCAGATCCGGAAGCCCTGCCGGCGGATTGATCCATGAACATCTCTGCGCCATTCATCCATCGCCCTGTTGCAACGACGTTATTGACCATAGGCATCGCACTCGCGGGCGCTGTCGCGTTCAATTTCCTGCCGGTTTCGCCGCTTCCGCAAATTGACTTCCCGACCATTTCGGTTCAGTCGGGTTTGCCGGGCGCGAGCCCCGAGATCATGGCCTCCTCTGTCGCCACACCGCTCGAACGTCAACTGGGCCGGATCGCCGGCATCACGGAAATGACGTCCACAAGCTCCATCGGAAGCACCAACATCACGATCCAGTTTGATTTGACCCGAAATATTGATGGAGCCGCGAGAGACGTTCAGGCCGCGATCAATGCCGCGCGAAGTTATCTGCCGATCAACCTTCCCTCGAATCCGTCATACAAGAAAGTAAACCCGGCCGATTCTCCGATCATGATCCTCGGATTGACTTCCAGCATTTACGACAAAGGCCATCTGTACGACGCTGCCTCCACGATCATGGAGCAAAAGCTCTCGCAGATCCCGGGCGTTGGCCAGGTAGCGGTGGGAGGCAGCTCTCTTCCGGCGGTGCGCGTCGAGGTGAATCCGACGCAACTAAACAGCTACGGGCTCGGTCTCCAGGATGTCGCTAGCATGCTGGGGTCGCAGAATTCCAACCTGGCAAAGGGCCAAATATCGGGTCCCTTGACGACCAGCAATATTCTGACGAACGATCAGATCCTCAAGGCGGAGTTCTATCGCCCGCTGATCGTCGGCTATCACAATGGCGCTGCCATCCAGCTGTCGGACGTCGCCGACGTGGAAGATTCGGTGCAAAACATTCGCAACTCTGGATATGTAAACGGCAAGCCGTGTGTAAACCTCATTATCTCCCGCCAGCCCGGCGCGAATATTATCGGCACCGTCGAAGCGATCCAACAGGCGCTTCCTTCGCTGAAAGCTTCGATACCAGCCGGGATCGACGTGACGACCGTCATCGACCGCACAACCACGATTCGCGCTTCGGTGCACGACGTGGAACTCACTCTCGCCATTTCGATCTCGCTCGTCATCCTGGTGGTCTTTGTTTTCCTCCGGAATGTGCGTGCAACCTTGATACCCAGCGTGGCAGTCCCCGTTTCGCTGATCGGGACGTTCGCTGTCATGTATTTGTGCCGCTATAGCATCGACAATCTTTCCTTGATGGCCCTCACCATTTCCACCGGCTTCGTGGTGGACGATGCGATCGTCGTGATCGAAAACATCACGCGCTACCTCGAGCAGGGCATGACTCCGATGAAAGCCGCGCTGCGTGGGGCGCAGGAGATCGGCTTCACCGTGCTCTCGATCAGTTTGTCTCTGATTGCTGTGTTCATACCTATTCTGCTGATGGGAGGCATCGTCGGCCGTTTGTTCCGAGAGTTTGCGGTCACACTTTCGGTCGCCATTCTCGTCTCGCTGGTCGTTTCGCTGACCGCAACTCCCATGATGTGTTCTAGGCTGTTGAGCCGCGAGAAACCCGAAGGCCATAATCGTCTCTATATGCTGAGCGAAAAGGGCTTCGAATGGATTCTGGGAACCTACGAAAGCACGCTGACATGGGTGCTGGATCACGCACCTTGGACACTCACCGTCCTGTTGATCACGATCGGGGTGAATGTTTTTCTTCTGATCATTGTTCCCAAGGGCTTCTTCCCGCTGCAAGACAACGGAATCATCCAGGGAGGCATTCGAGGGCAACAGGATATTTCATACCAGGCCATGGATCAGGTGACGAAGCGCTTCGTCGATATCATCAGGGCCGACCCAGCGGTCGCTAACGTGATGGCTTTCACCGGCGGCGGCTCGACGAACACGGGCAACATATATATCGGACTGAAGCCGCTCAACCAGCGGAAGCTGAGTTCGAGCCAGGTGATCGATCGTTTGCGTCCGAAGGTGAACGCCGTCATGGGCGCACGAGCTATCCTGCAAGCCGGCCAGGACCTGCGCATCGGCGGCAGGCAGAGCAACGCGCAGTACCAATACACGATTCAGAGTGACAATTTGCCCGACCTCGTTAAATGGGGGCCCATTCTGCTCGCGCAAATAAAAAAGTTGCCGGGATTCACCGACGTTGACACAGACCAACAGAACAGCGGCCTTCAGGCCTCGCTCGTTTATGACCGTGAAACTGCCGCGAGGATGGGAATCACGCCCCAGTTGATCGATACCACGTTGTATCAGGCCTTTGGCCAGTCGCTTGCGTCGACGATGTACACGTCACTCAACCAATACTACGTGGTGATGGAGGTGGCGCCGCAATTTTGGCAAAGCCCGGACGGACTAAAGGATGTCTATGTCCATCCGGCGACCGGCGGAGAAGTGCCGTTGAGCGCGATCACCCACTATCAGCCGACTACCGCTCCGCTCGCCGTCAATCACCAGGGACAATTCCCCTCCGTTACCGTATCGTTCAACCTCGCTGCCGGCGTGGCCCTCAGCGACGCCGCTACGGAGATCGGCAAAATGGAAGAGAACATGGGAATGCCCGCGACGGTTCACGGAATGTTTTCAGGCACGCTCCAGGCGTATCAGGCTTCGCTTGCCACCGAGCCTTTGCTGATCGTCACCGCGATCCTGGCTGTGTACATCGTGCTGGGAATTCTCTACGAGAGCTTCATCCACCCGATTACGATTCTGTCGACTCTTCCATCCGCGGGAGTCGGCGCCGTGCTGGCGCTTATGATTTTTCGCACAGATCTTAGCGTGATCGCTTTGATCGGGATCGTCTTGCTGATCGGCATCGTGAAGAAAAACGCAATTTTGATGATCGACTTCGCGCTTGCCGCGGAGCGCAATGAAGACAAAAGCTCGAGAGATGCGATCTTTCAAGCTTGCCTCCTGCGGTTTCGCCCCATTCTGATGACGACCATGGCTGCCCTGCTGGGTGCATTGCCGCTGGCGCTGGGAACCGGCGTTGGCTCGGAATTGAGGCGTCCGCTCGGAATTACGATTGTGGGAGGGCTCATTTTTAGCCAGATGCTGACGCTCTACACCACTCCGGTCGTCTATCTTTACATGGATCGCCTTAGCATTTGGTGGCACCAGTCTCACCCTGGCCGACTGAATACATCCCCGCAGCAGGCGGACTGAGTCATGAGGCCATACGTATACAAAGAGAGAAGGTCACTTCGGCTTCTGTCCGCGTCCGTCGCTACCGTGCTACTTCTCAACGGTTGTACCGTTGGTCCGAAGTATCAGACTCCAACGGTGCAGACACCTGCTGCTTACAAGGAAATCACGCCGCAAAATGAAAAAAGCGTTGAAAATTGGAAGACGGCTCAGCCAAGCGACGATGCGCTGCGCGGGAAGTGGTGGCAAATCTTCAACGATCCGGAGCTGAACACTCTCGAAGATCGGGTAAACGTCTCCAACCAGTCCATTGCCTCGGCCGAGGCAAGCTTCATGGCAGCGCGCGCGACGGTGAAGGAAGCGCGCTCGCAGCTATTTCCCACGGTCACCACCGATCCCTCGGTTACACGGGAAAAACAATCGAACAACCTCAAGGAATTTGGTAGCTCGACCACCGGTTCCACGCCCGTTGCCACGACGAACAAGGCTTTCACGGACTATACGTTCCCGTTCGACGCGACCTGGGTGCCCGATCTTTGGGGCAAGATTCGCAACACGGTGAAAGCAAGCGCTTATGGAGCACAGGCGAGCGCCGCCGATCTGGCGAACACGCGCCTGAGTATGCAGGCGGATGTGGCCGTCGACTACTTCGAGCTTCGCTCGCAGGACTCGTTGAAACAATTGCTCGATTCAACGGTCCAGGCGTATCAAGAGTCGCTCCGATTGACGAAGGTGCTTTACGAAACGGGCATCGATAACGACGAAACTGTGGCTCAGGCCGAGACACAGCTCGAAACGACAGAAGCGCAGGACACGAACGTAGGAATACTCCGGGCTCAATACGAACATGCCATCGCCATGCTGGTCGGCCAGCCGGCATCGACTTTTTCGATTCCAGTGGAACCTTTGAAAGTGCCTCCTCCAGCTATTCCGTTTGGCGTCCCGTCGCAACTTCTTGAGCGGCGCCCTGATGTTGCCGCCGACGAGCGCCTGATGGCTCAGGCAAACGCGCAGATCGGCGTTGCGCGAGCGGCCTACTTTCCCACGCTGACGCTGAGTGCTTCGGGAGGAGTTGAATCAACGTCCGCCAGCAATTGGTTCTCCTGGCCGAGCGTTCTTTGGGCGATCGGCGCGAGTGCTTCTGAAACCATTTTTGATGCCGGTTTGCGCCGGGCTACTGTCCAGCAATATCGCTCCATGTACGATGAGACGGTCGCGAACTACCGCCAGACAGTCTTAACCGCTTTCCAGCAGGTGGAGGATAATCTGGCGGCGTTGCGCGTGCTCTCGAAGGAAATCGAAGAGCAGGACGTTGCCATCAAATCCGCCCAGAGGTATCTGACCGAGGCCACCAATCGCTGGAAATTGGGACTCGATCCCTACCTCGACGTGATCACCGCGGAAACCGCCCTACTGAGCAATCAGCAAACGATGGTAAACCTTCGAATGCAACAGATAACTGCCAGCGTCCAGTTGATCGAAGCTCTCGGCGGCGGCTGGGATAGGACACAGATCCCTTCGACGGCTGCACTGGTCACAAAGGCTCCCTAGTCTTGAACTCCAACCGCTCGGAGGCTCCTGGCGTAGGGCTGACAGCTCCGCAGATGGACCTTCCGTTGCAATTCCAAGTCACTGAAGACAGGGAAGAATATCTCAAGGACATCGCTGCGGAGGAATTGCGAGAACGGGAGCGCCAGCCGATTCCGTTCCAAGTGAATCATCAACCCAAGAATTACTTCACTTCCCTTGGCGGGTCGGCAGGAGCGGCGGTGGTTGTGGCCTCGTGCGATGGCTTCTCGCGACTAGCAGCATCGACCGCCTTAAGTATCTCGACTGAGCCCTTGAAGTTTGCGCCGTCCTCGATCGCAATCCGTCCTGTCGTCAGATCACCCACCACCGATCCGTCTTTCTTAATCTCAATTCGGTCCCGGGCAGCAACGTTTCCTTTCAACTTGCCATATACGATCACTTCGCGAGCCACAACGTCCGCGGTTAACTTCCCACTCGATCCGACCGTCAGCATTCCGTCTCCGAGCTGAATCGAGCCTTCCATGCTTCCGTCCACGAGCAGGTCTTCGTTCCCCGAAATCTGACCTTTGATACACAGACCCACGCCCACAACATTGCCCCCATGTCGGGACTGCTCGGCACGCTTCACCTCGTCATAGATCTTGCTCAACTGAGTATCTCCTCTATTTCGCGCTAAAGGTCGTCTCTTCCACTCGGCGCGGGCCGCCTGCGCGTCCCTGATTGGCGAGAAGAATTGTCGCAGGATCCAAGGTTACCGCGACAGTGGATGCTGAAAGCGGTGTTGAATCGGACATCGAAGAAAATCAGGCGCACTCGATGGAGCAGTATCCTTCCCAAAGCTCAATCAGAACTCGCTCGGAGTGATTGATCCCCGATATCTGCGCGTCCCGTCGACCCTTCTTGTTCCTTCTGAATCGCTATGACTTTCTGGAGGAGTTGCCAGTCTTCACGCAAATCGACGCCCGATATCTTTGGGACCGACCCACCCTCGAGCCCGGATCGGAGACGGGTTATCAGGAGCTCGCGCTGCAAATCGAAAGGCGCGTCGCCATTCAAGCTGTCTCGCGAAATGCCCATTCCGACCAATTTGTTGCCAAAGGGGCCCTGCAAAATGAGATGCCCGGTCTCATCGGCGCTCAGTGTTGCTTTCGCTCGGAACTCTTGCCAGACGGCGTCTTGGCGTCCTGATCTGTCTTCCGGAAAAGCTCGTGGCAATTTGTCTAGTTCTCTTCGGTACGCATGGCGTTCGTCGCTTGTCAACGGCGACCCGGCCGTACCATCGATGTTGAATATCATCGCGTTCTTCTCGGGCGTGAACCGCCCGCCGGCCACATAGGCCACCGCGAAGCCGCCAGCGACATACGGCTGAAAGACCGCGAGTGGAATTAGATACTTCTTGGCTTTAAACACGGATTCCACTATGCCGCGCACCGGCCTACTGCGCCGAATGGTCCCGGGCACTTGAGGAATCACAAGACTCACGAATTCCAGGTCTGGATGCCGCTGGCTGTATTTAGCGAGTGACTTTGCCGCACGCTTAGGGGTAGTCATGCCGAAATCAGCGACGATGCTTCGCGACACTGCTTTCGGGTAATAGAAATTCACGATGTCTCGGACAAAGTCCGCGCAATTGCGTGACAGGACCCTGTATAAGGCGCGATTCGGACCGGAATTGAGCCGGCGAATCAACTCGTCATCCTGCTGGGCGGTGGTTTCGATTTCATAAGCGAAACTGGTGCGATAGTATGCCGACCCGACGAGTTGTTTCCAATTCCCACCGGGTGCCTGCCCGGAGGGATCGTCAGGCGCAAGATCTTCCAGATCCTCGCGCCGGTATCGATCGCTAAGAAAGGCGACAATCTTGCTGTCAGCGTAGACGGGGATATCTTCTGGCTTTGTGACGGCATAAAGATACGGGATGAGTGGAATCGCAATCCAGTCATACCCACCAATCCCGTGATACCGGCTGATCACCACACCGTGTTCTCCTTCGTTGCAACGCCGCAAGGAAGTGGGCGAAGCCGCGCAGACACGAGTTAGGTAGACAGCCGCGTGACCAGCACCAGCAAGCGCGCCATCATAGCTATAGGGTTCTTCGAGGAGAACGGCAACATTCGCCTTCACCGGTCGAGGTAGCCACAGTAATGCGAGAAGCAATACGACGCACGATCTTGCAAGTTTCATGTTTACTACCACCTGAATGCTCCCCAGATCTGATCAAAAGAAGGCGAACCTTGTTGCAAGTTCGGATATGCGATAGCGTCCAAACTTCACCGCCGACAAGGCACTGCACGCTTCTACCAGCACTCTCCATGATGCCAGGCCTCGGTTTTGCGGTCTGTTCAATAAAGGTCAGAATCGGCTGGAACTTCCGTTTTGACTCATCGTTCGGAAGAACCCTAACAGGCTGTGACATCAATAACATAGCCGTTATCGTCTCGCCGCCATTTTGCTCTAACTCTGGTTTTGTTTCGTTTGATCGGGTTGTGTCTAGGAAACCTGTCGGCGGGCCGTGCCCTCGGTTAGGTGCCCCGATAATCCTCCTTCAAATCGGCCTGGAGTGCTGTCTCAAGGGGGCTTCGTGGCAGTGTTTCGATTCAGCGGCACTAGATCGATTTGGACCGCAAGGCGTGGAACGAGCAACGATCCCCGTTACGAAATTCACAAATCAGGTAGGCGCCGTAGTTAGAACTGGCCGGAGCGGATTTGTCTCCGTTGAATTCGGCCCCTTCGAGATCAACCTGAAATTTTACGGAATCGGACGAGATTACGGCAATTTGTCCTTTTAAATCTTGAATGACTCCCTGTAAATCCTGCCGCACACCCGAGCGTGAGCTATGGATTTTCAAGGGCGTCATTTCACTTTTCCACGAGTCCAACAGAGACATCGCCTCTTCTGCTGATATGTTCATGACCCCCTCTTGGGCGGGCGCGATTGATATCACATCCAAGCTACGCAGTCTGTAGGGGGTCCCACAACCATGCCGGCCGGATTTGCGATTTAGTCTCTGTTTCCCTAACCGTTCTCGAGCGGGAAATGCGGGACACGTAAGGTGACAACACTTTCCAAGACGCTGAGCGGCTGCCCCGGTCGATAACCTGAAAGCTGGTCCCGTTAGGTCAGTCACGATGTTTAGGGGACGGTCCGAATCGTCGCTTCCATTCCGCCCGCGCCTCTTGAAGTTGAATGACGAATTCTTCGCGCGCCGGTTGGCCCTGGTTCGATTCAGGCGAACACACATTCTGCGCAGCGCGACCAAATCGCCGCAACTCATTGTCGGTCATTTTTCGCAAGCGGGCTCGCAACTCTTCGCGATTGACAGTCGTGTCGCCAGATAAGTGCGATAGATCGATCACGGGTTCAATAGGCATTTGCGCAAGAACCATCATAACGAGAACCGAAAGCTAGCAGGGAACGGCTCGACCTGGAAGAATCCAAAGCGTTACGACCGCGAATCTGACTCGCCCCTTGCTTTCCCGCTGCGTCAATTGGCCTGGCCTGCTTGTGCGGTTTTCGTTCTTGGCGATCGGCTCGGCAGCCGGAATCGCGCTGCGACTGGATCGGCTCGCAACAGGGAATATGGGACGGACAGTGGCGGAACTAGGGGAGTCGGAGGTCGGGTTCAAGTTCGTTTGTGGATTAGATTCGCCGCGGCGGGGCTGCCGATTGCTTTCCGAGTGGTTTCTACGTAGGCCCGCAGCAAGAGAGGCGACTCGCTCTCTACGACGTAATAGTTCTCGGGCACGAATACGGCTCGACAATACGGACAAGCCTCGCGTCCGGCACGCGGCCTCGGAGGCCTGTGAATGAGGGCGTCTAAATCCGCCCGGTCTTCCAATGCAATCCGGGCGGCACAATTCGTACAGCGGCAACATGTGTAGGTGTACATGATCTGAAGTCCTCTATTTCAGGCGGCTGTGGAACCTGGGTGTGCGTGACGTGTCAACTGCTGCGAACCAGCTCAATCGAAGAGAAGAGCTTGAAAACTCCTCCCGATTCGGGGCTGTCCAGCTAGGACAAAAACCCGTCGCGAAGGTCGGCGGAACCCAGGAGCAATTTAGAGCCCCGCCGCCTGAAGTTCAGTCTCCGGCTTTGGCTTCCTGGGCATATCCGCCAATTACGTGTAGCAGCTCTCGCGCCGATGCGGGAACAGCGACTTTGCCGTCAAGAATTTCATGGCGGTTCACGGCGTGGCCATACATGGCTGCGTCGCCGCTCTTGTCGGCTTGCACCACCGCGCCGTCCAGGCTGACCCCGGCGAAAACGCCTTTGGTGCGCGAATAAGACAGAATCTCCGCAGTCAGCTTAAGGTCGGTCCCAGCGGCTGCGCTCCGGCCCACCGGTCCGGCTGCGACAGAGGCGTCGGCTCCCAGCTTGAATTTGTCGCTGAGCAGGCTTTTCAAGGCGTGGTCGTTCATGAACAGCATCACCAAGTCGGTCGACGAGCCCCCGATCTGATAACCCACGCTCCCGCCGTCAATGGCCACAAACATGGGCGCGCTCCAGCCATGTCCCGTGCGGCACGTTGCCAGACCCCGACCGTAGTTGCCGCCGAATATAAAGGCGAACTTCACGTCTCCCGGAATGACGGCGATACATTTCGCCGATTCCAGTAGGTCCTGGGGAATGCCCTGATCCGGAGCGTTCATGATCTCCCGGAAGACCTGGGCAGCCTTGTGGGTGCGTTTCACATCATCCTCGCGGTCCGAGGAGGCGACAGCAGTCAGAGTTACGAGCAGAGCCAGCGTGGTGCCGATCAGAAAACGTTTCAACATTTGTTTATCTCCCAGTAGATTTGGATTCAATAGCGGAATCACTGCCAATTTCATTTCCGATTAAGACGTTTTGCCCTTGCAGCCGGCGTGTCCGCACGAACAATCGATGTCCGGCGTCTTTTCCATAGCCTCGCACTGGGTGCTGCAGTATTTGCCCGACGTTGTCACGCACGAACAAACCGGGTGCGCGCACTTCTCAGCTTTCGCAGGGGCCATCTCTTTTCTCCTAACTTCGGATCATCAGCGAGCGGATCCAAGACGGCATTTTAGACACTGGATAAGCGCGTATCTGTACAAAAAGGGACACTTTTCAATTTTGGTCGCCAAGTGGCAACCGGGGGCCTTTCTTTCACTATATATGTGAACAGAACGAGGATCATCAAATGGACCGACTAAGACTTCGGGAGCTCCCCCTCCAGAATCCGCGGGACGAGGAAACGCGGAAGAGGTAAACACGGCTGCCTTGACGAAATCGAAACTCAGATAGGCGATAATTGGTTTTCCCGAATTGACGGTTGATGAGCGGGATCACGGAGGCCGATGCAGCTGTCCCCGACGAATGCGGGCTCGCCCCGTCCGATCGAAGCGCCTTCGTCGCCACGATCGTTTTCCGCGAATTGAAAAGAAGGGACGGTGACGCAGTGAGCCAGCGACAGGAGCTACAAGGCGGGTAGGGCAAGGTTGTTCCGGAGATTCCCCGGACTACGTCTCCGATTCTGCAACACTAGATTCTCCCCCAGGTCAACCTTCGATCTTCGGGAGTTGCGGTCTCGCTAAGAAGCAGGATTAGCCGTTAGCTAACCACTGCGGTGAGCGCAGTCATCGGGCCTTCAATCGACTTCGGCGGTCGGGGCTGCACAAATCGGCTAGCGGAGCGGTCGATGCTCTCCTGGAGGTTCATCAGAGTCCAAAAAGTTGTCAGGACACGCTTTTTCATGTCGTCGGTCAGACGCACGCCGGTGGCAACGAAGGACAGCTTCATGGCGGTGGTCCTGATGTAATCAGCCATTTCCAATCGGCGGGCCGTGGATGCCCCTTCCATCGCGGTTTCGCGACGCATCGCGGAGCAGGCATCCTCGATGCTCAAAATGAAATGCAACACACAAAGGTGCTCGGCTTCGAGTTCAGCCGGCACGAGCGCGTGGCAACCGCGGAGGCAGGGGACTTGTCGGCTCGGTTCCGTCACTTTAGACCTCTGGTCTATGGGTTTAGCAAGCGCGGTACCATTTTCCCGCAACCAAGATTTCGACCCGAAAGCGGGCAATTAAGCAACTTCACCGATTGTCTCGAGCGACCGAGCGGCCCTTTTGACAGTCCAACCACTCGCACAGACGAGGCAATAATCGGGCGTTGGCAAGAGAGAATTCATCCAGCAAGTTCTGAGGTGTCCCGCAAGGCATCGCTAACCACAGGCAAACAAGGCCCTTAAATCTCGCCAAAGTGACAAGTCCACGGGGTTCGGTTGGTAAAGGGCAGCGGCCGCCCCGATTAAGCATCCCGTCCCTAACCGTAGCTTATCTCCGGATGCCTTATTTCAGTTCGCGGCAACCGTGTGAATTTTCCCTGATTCTTCTCTCATATTGAGACGGCCCGCGAGGACGGGCTCGTGTTCGGGAAATCTCTTACCCAGTGATGACCTAAAATACGCAAGAAAGTTCCTGCGCCGTTCGGGTGGTGCGGATGGGCATACAATCCACCACCGAACTCGGCGTGCAACGGAGGCAAGGTATGAGCCAAAAGGCATTCTCGCTTGTCGCTGGACTGATTTTTCTCCTGGTCGCAGTCGCGCACCTCTTACGGCTTCTCCTGAGATGGAGCGTGGTTCTCAATGGCTGGACCGTCCCGATGTGGTTGAGCGCAATCGCACTCGTCGTCGCGGGATTCCTGGCTTTCGAGGGACTCAGACGACGCCTTTAGCCGGAAGCGCGACTCGCGGAGACGGATTACTTGCGGTAAATCACGCCGTTCTTCATTACGAAGGAAACTCTTTGCAGGGCCGTGATGTCGTCCAGGGGTTTGCCGGGCACGGCGATTATATCGGCGGCGTAGCCGGGCTTGAGGAGGCCGATTTTGTCTTGCCAGCCCAATAATTTTGCGCCATTCACGGTGCCGGCCTGGATGGCACTCAGCGGCGACATTCCGAATTTCACCATCAGGACAAACTCGCGGGCTTGCGTGCCGTGCGGAAATGGGCCGACGTCAGAGCCCAGGGCGATCGGAACGCCGGCGGCGAGTTGCCTTTTGAATTCGCTGGCGTGTAGATCGAGCAACTGGCGCTCGCGGGCGGCGGCTTCCGGGGTGGCGGCGTGGTCCGCGAAATATTCGGTGATGGTAAAAGTGGGGACGGCGAAGATTTGATTCTCGCGCATGACGCGCATGGTTTCGTCGCTCAGTTGATAGGCATGGTCCACCGATTCGACGCCAGCGCGCGCTGCGTAGAGTGTCCCGGGTTCACCGGTGGCGTGGACCGCGACCCGATGGCCTGTGCGCGCGGCCTCGCGCACGGCGGCGACGAGTTCGTCCTCGGTGTACTGGAATGGAGTGGAGAGGCGACCGTTCACGAGCGAATCCTCGCCGGTCTCGTAAATCTTGACGAAGTCCGCGCCTTCCTTGATTTGTTCGCGGATGACGGTGACGAGCTCGGCGGCATTGTTGGCGTAAGTGGCGTTGGGAAGCACATGCTGCTCCGGGTTGTAGCCGATGGCGTCTTCGTGGCCGCCGAGAATGTTGATGGCATTGCCGCTGATGCGCAGGCGTGGGCCGGGAATCTGGCCCTGATTAATGGCGTTGCGGACGGCAGTGTCGGCGGAGCCTGCGCCTTCGGTGCCCATGTCGCGCTCAGCGGTGAATCCGGCCATGAGGTCGTCACGAGCGGCAAGGGTGGCCATGATGGTGCGCTGCGGGACGGATTCCTGGACGGTTTGAAGATCTTCCGCGCCGGGATGAAGGAAGAGGTGGACGTGCGCGTCGATAAGGCCGGGGAGAAGAGTCGTGTCGCCGAGGTCGATGATTTCGGCGCCGGAAGGACGGGTGACTTTCGCGCCAACTTCGGCTATGGCGTCGCCATCGACCAGGATTTCGCCGGGGGTGGTGATGCGGCCGGATTCGACGTCGAGCAGGTACGCGGCGTGGAGCACGATTGCGTGCGCGCTTGGCGCGGGCTGCGGCCGCGCTGATTGCGCGGCGAGTGGCGCGCCGGAGAGAATCGTGAGAACGAAGGCCAGGAAGTTGCGTGGCGTTTTCATGGGTTCGCGGTGATAGTAGCTGCTCGGAGATGCAGAGACCCGTCGGCCTCCTACTGCTTATCGAAAACCCTCACGCTGCTGTCGGGTTTCCCGCTGGCATCCGTTCCCTTGGTGGTAATCGTGGTGACTTTTCCGTCTTTGGAGACCACGGCCCGCGCCGTCATCACAACGTTGCCACCCCTTTTTGCCGTCACTTCATAGGTGTTGGTGTTAATGCGCTTAAGGGCTAACGTGTCGGCGCCGTTTGGCGTTCCCATCGCCGGTCAATGGATAATCCTTGCCATCGTACTTGCCCGTGTAACCGTATGCGATGCGGCTGCCATCGGCGGCCGTGCCCTCGTAGCTCACCTTGACACTGTCGCCTTGCGCCTCTACAACGCGCGTTTCTTCCGCGGGTCCCGGACTGGGACTAGCCTTCGATTTTCCTGGGTTCATTTTCCAAGTTCCCACGAAAGGATTTCCTTGGGCCCGCGCCAGTCCCGCCGCGGCCAGGCAGAAAACGACAACGACCAGAGCTGCGATGAATCGGTTCATTGGTGTCTCTCCCTGTTAAGTTTTCCTTGGTGTGGCCCTGGGACCCGGAGCCGGTTGGTTTGCATGCAGGACACTACGTCGGGGCTACGATGCAGTCAATCGGATTTTCCGATTTGGGCCTCTGTCCAACATCGCTGCAACCTTAATCGGATGACCAGCGCACCTGAATCGGCTTGATTCCCAGCATCGTGAGTTTTCCCTTCACGATGTCAACAGAATGAGGATCATCGTATGGGCCGACGAAAACCTTGTAAAAACGATCCCCACTCCGCCGAAACACAAACGCCGGGAAATTGTTCTCCCTCAGGGACTCAACCAGCCGGTTTGCATTGTCCACATGCTCCATAGCTGCTATTTGAAACACTTTGCCAGGAAGGTCGCGAGGGGACGACAACGGAAGAGGCGGCGATGGTGTGGAGTTCGTCGAACTGACACTCGATTCAGGTTCTCGCTGAATAGAGACAGAGGATGGCAAGACACGACCGTGTTCCGTCGGCCGAACCGCAGGCACCGAAAGAGGCGGCGATGACTTGGAGTCGACCGAACTGACACTTGATTCGGGTTCTCGCTGAATCGAGGCGGAGGGTGGCAAGACATTGACGCCTTCCGACGTCCGAGCCGCAGGACCCTTGTCCGAAATAAACTGGTGAATTGTCTGAAAGGCACGTAATGCCATATCTGGCTGAAACACACCGATGAGCCCCGAAACAAGCAAACACGAGAGAAGTGCAAGCGCAACAACGGTCGACTTGATCGAAGGTTTCGCTATTTCGCGGGATATTGTCTTAAGAATGCCGGCGGGCGGTGCCGTCTGTTTCGCGACGTCTGGTGCGCGAGACTCAAAGAGAGAGGCGGGGATGATTATCATTCAATTTTCACTTCTCACGCTCCGTGATAATCGTCGATGGGGACCGCGTGTTCAAGTCAAAAAGCGCTAGTGCGCAAAACTTTCTGAGGATTGGCATGCTAGCAGTAATGGGACCGGTCCTGAGCTCGAAAGATGATGTTGGTTGATTGAGCGAGTAGAGCACTAATTCGACGCGGCTCGAAACGTCAGTTCTTCATAAATGGGAAACAGATCGCGAGTGACGGCGTATCCGGAAGTAATCCGTTCAAGTAGGGTGCCGCCTGTGGGAAGGCCTGCCCTGGGAGCCGCTGTCCCTTCGACATTCGGATCGCACTCGGGCGGTCAGTCGGATTACCAGCGCACCTGAATCGCCTTGATTCCCTGCATCATAAGTTTTTCTTTCACGATGTCAACAGAGTGAGAATCATCGTACGGACCGACGAAAACCCTGTAAGAATGATCGCCACTCCGGCGGAACACAAACGCCGGGAAATTATTTTCCTTCAACGATTCAACGAGCGCGTTTGCATCGTCCACATGCTTCTTGACTGCTATTTGAAGGACGGTGCCGGGAAGGTCGCGAGGGGAAGGCGAGGGAAGGGGCGGCGATGACTTGGAGTCGATTGGACTGACACTTAATTCAGGTTCTCGCTGAATCGATGACATATCTGGCCGAAACACACCAATGAACCCCAAAACAAGCAGACAGAAGAGAATCGCAAGGACCACAGCGGTCGTCCTCGTTGAAGGTATCGCTATTTCGCGGGATATCGTCTTAGAAATGCCGGCGGGCCGTGCCGCCTGTTCTGTGACGTCTGGTGCGCGAGGCCTAGAGAGAAAGAGAGTGCCGCCGCTGGATGGTCGTGTTGAGGTTGAATCCGTCCCCATGACTTCGGAATGTGTTGTTGCTATGACGCTGGTTCGATTGGTGGCATTTGGTTCCGTGTTATCGATGCCTCGATTGCTTACGAGGCGCCAAGATGCTTCGCGGAGTAATCCTCTTATTACTTCGCGCGCTGCGTTGGGACGATCAGAGAACTCTATTCCGGCAAGCTCTTTCGTTGGGCTGGTCCAAACGACTCGCCCTTTTGCCTCGACCCAAAAGGTGGTTCGGTTGAGGTCGTAACGCATTCTTACAGAGCGGCCGGTCTCTAATTCGCGAAAAGCCTGAACGCACAATCCAGTTTCACTCGCGTCGACAATGATGCCACCATTGTCTTCGTCCAACTTGACATACGCGGTTATAGGTTGACGTAAGTAATGACGTCTCTCCAGGGGAGATGCGGGCAACTTTCGAAACCCAATCAGAATATCGACGTCTTGATTGCTTGCGTCGGGCCAAGATGCTTCGAGGAGTAATCCTCTTATTACTTCGCGCGCCGCATGGGGAGGGTCAGAGAACTCTATTCCGGCAAACTCTTTCGTTGGGCTGGTCCAGACGATTCGTCCTCTTGCTTCGGCCCAAGTGGTGGTTCGGTTGAGCCGGAGACGCATTCTTACAGAACGGCCGGCCTCCAATTCGTGAAGAGCCTCAACGCGCAGTCCAGCCTCACTCGCGTCAACAACGACGCCGCCATTGTCCTCATCCAACTTGACATACGCGGTTATAGGTTGACGTAAGTAGTGACGCTTCTCACGGGGAGTTGAGAGCGACCTTTCCATTATGAGTTTCTCGGTTTCTTCGCAGCGTCGAGAACGAGGAGCGTCGCTGTTCAGGAACTCGTCTTGTCTTAAGGCGACTGCAGAACCCTGGGGTGTGCGTGACGTGTCAACCGCTACGAACCGGTTCAAACCGTGGGAAAGAGCCGAAAAACTTATTTCCGGTTCGGGGCTCTTAGTTAGACAAAGACCCGTCGCGGAGCGCGGCGGAAAGATACAGAAAACAGGGAGAGTATAACTCTGGCCGAGTCCGGCAATCTACTCCAAAGGACCAAACAAATTCGAGGTCCTGTGGAAAACTATCGACAGAAATTTTATTGCTTCTGGACATTGTCGTACGCCTCGCAAGACACCACGAAGATTGAGATTTGCAGGGGGACGGATTCCACGTCGGAAACCTGTGATCACACTCCGCGCAGATGTCCGATAATCCGACTGATGAGGAGTTCGTCGGAAAAGCAGCTTCCGTAGGTCAGATGCGTGCCAGCGCGGCAGCCTCGTCCTCAGCGAGATCGAGGATACCATCCAGGCGGACCATCTTCAGAAGCATGAGCAGGCGCTTATTCGCGGAAAAAAAGGTGCATCTTCCGCCGGCGCGCTTCAGTGTCGTAAATGCGCGAACCAGCGCGCCAATACCGGAACTGTCTAGATCGGAAACGCCCGCCAGGTTTACGGCGATGTGTTTGGTTCCGGCGTCCACCAGTTGCTGTATCTGATTGCGGAATGCTTCTTCGGCTTTGCCGAGCTTCAGCGGACCATCCAGGTCCAAAATTGTGGCGGGTCCGGCGTTGCGGATGCGGATGTTCACGGTGCCTCTCTCGACCGCAACGCTAACCGAATTGCCTTACGCAATCAAGGCCGTGTTCCTTGACGCCCCATCGAAGCATTTGCTAGGCTGCGCCATCCGATCTTCGTCGCGCGCTTGATCGGTCTTCGCGACGCAAGAACGGGTGCGTACCCGCCTCAGGAGAGTCATGGAAACGTCTGCCGCGCTCTTCGATCTGGCGAGCGTGTCTCTGGCGTGTCGCGACCAGGACACCCTTCTCAAGACCTTTGCCGCCCGCGTGGGAGCCGCCGTTGGCGCGCGGGCCGTGCTCATCTGGCTCGGCGGACCGACGCAGGGACTTTCCTGCGCAATTCGCTGGAGCGAACCGGGCGAGCGATTCAGTCCCGCGGATGGGGCGATCTCCGATGGCCTGCTCGCGGCGGTTTGCAAATCGGGTGAGACCCGGCGCTTCAACGTGTACGAGCTCGCCGCACAGGACCTTTCCCACCTCGACGAAGCCAGCCGTTCCCGCGTGAAGTCGGCGGTGTATGCCGCGCTCCCGAGTGCGCAGGGGCCGAAGGGCGTCGTCGAGGTTTTGGGCAAGCGTGCCGGTGAATTCAGGGCCGAGGACAGCCACTTCGTCGAGGAAGCCAGCCGCCTGGCGGGTCAGGCACTCACAAATCTGGAAGCGATCGAGGAAGAGCGTCAGTCGCAGCTGGCGACCGTCGAGCGCCTGACCGCGCTCTACGACATCGGCCGGACGTTTACCTCAACGCTCAATCTTGCTGAACTCTCCCCGATCGTGGCGGAAAAAATCCGCGATATTCTCGGGGCAATGGCGTGCAACCTCTGGCTGATCGATCGCGGCGCGCAGGAGTTGTACCTTGCCGAGCGAGCGGGCGAGGACCCAACGGCTGAAAAAGGCGCGCGCGTTTCGGCCACCGAAGGGCTGCTCGGCGAAATCGCGCAGCAGGCGGATCCCAAACTGCTGGAAGAGCCTGCGGAGGAGCCCGGACTCGAAGAACGGCGGAGCGCGGGCGGTGATTTTGAAATCCGGAGTTGGATGGCCGCTCCGCTGCGCAAAGACGACGAAGTCCTGGGCGTCGTGGAGCTCGTCAACAAGGCAGGCGCCGGTGTCTTCGATGAGGATGGCCTTTTCTTGCTCGCGAGCGTCAGCGAGCAGGCCGCTATCGCGCTGCACAACGCGAACTTGCTGGAAGCCGAGCGCAAGGCTCACGCTCTCGACGCACTCCTGAAAATCTCGCAAGAGATCACTTCCACACTCGATCTCGATCGCGTACTCACTGCGGTGGTTCACCACGCGGCATCCGTCGTGCCCTTCAACAAGTGTGTCATCGGCTTCTTTGACCGTGGCCGATTCACTCTGGGGGCAGTCTCCGGGGAATCGGAAGTCCCGAAGACGCGCGAAATGAGCGACCTGCGCGAGCGCCTCGAATGGGTGGCCGACCGGGAAGGCGCGGTCGCGGCCGACCTTTACTCGGATGGCTGGCATCTCGAGCCGGAAGAGACTCGTGCCCAGATTGTTCCGATCCTCGAAGCAAACGAGTACGGTGGTTTCTACGCTCTCCCGCTACGCGACGAACAAGGAACCCTCGGCGCGATGGCGCTCTTGAGCGGCGATGGCGACTTCCTGACCGCCCATCATAAGGAAACATTCGCCATCCTTGCGAACCAGACAACCGTCGCGATCCGCAACGCGCAACTCTATCAACAGGTGCCTCTGGCGAACATCCTGCAGCCGCTTGCCGCGCGAAAGCAGAGGCTGCTCTCCGCGGTGCCGCAGGGCCGCTGGCGCGTGTACGCGGAGCGAACTGGCATCGTTGCCGCGGCTGCTCATTCTGGTCCCGTGGCCCCTGCGCGTCGGCACGAACGCAACGGTTGTCCCGGCCCAACGCCGGATCGTCAGTGCGATCGAAGGCGGAGTCGTCCAACGCGTTTTCGTGCGCGAGGGCGACGCCGTCAAACCCGGCCAATTGCTCGCGCAGCTCGACGATGGCGACGATCGCGTAAAACTGGCTCAAGCAGAGGCCGCGTTGGGGCAAGGTCAGCGCGACCTCGCCGAAGCGGAGTTTCGCAATGATGGTTCGGCGGCTGGCCAGGCGAAACTGCGAGCGGACCTTCATGCTGTCGAAGTCCAATATGAACAGCAGCGCATTTCTCAGGCCCAGCTTCGCGCGCCCATTGCCGGAATCGTGGTGACTCCGAAGATCGAGGAACGCGCCGGTACGATGGTGAAACCCGGGGACGCGTTCTGCGAGATCGTCGAAGCCGACCGCATGGCGGCCGAGATGAGCGTGCCGGAAACCGATTTGGGTCTCGTGCGCGTGGGGCGGACCGCCGCACTCAAGCTCAACGCATTTCCGACGACCACATTTGAAGGGACGGTTGAACGAATCGGCACGCGGACGCAGGCCGAAGCCGGAGAACAGTATTTTCTGGTCCGCGCTGTCTTCGACAACGCCGGCGGCCGCGCACGTGATGGCATGGTGGGCCGAGCGAGAATTCGCGCCGGGGGTGGGTGGTTCGAAAGCGGGTGGTATCCTTCCGGGTACGCCCTGCTGCGCGATCCATTCCGCTGGTTGTGGCAAAAGGTCTGGAGTTGGCTGCCTTAGGGAGAAGAACATGATGAGGCCGGCGACGCTTTTATTCGCTGCTGTGATGGTGTTGGGTATTGCTGGTTGCGGGGATTCTTCTGTTGCCTCCGCTCCGCCCGCCAGCTCCACAATGCCTTCCAGTGGCTCGACTCCTGCGACCAGCCCAGAGGCTTCTACCCAATTTAGGGCTGCTGCCAATGACGCCCTCAGCGTTCTCTCTGTCGAGCATCAGGTTGACGTTGCGAGTGAACGCGACGGCGTCGTTGTGTCCGTGGCCGAAGACGAAGGAAGCACAGTCAAAGCGGGCGAAATTCTGGGTCAACTGGACGATCGGGCCCTGCAGTTTGAGATGGTCAAGGCTCGCGACGATCTGCAGGTGGCCCAAAACAACGTCAAATATAAAGAGGCCGAGCTGAAAGCAAAGGGCGCGGCGCTCCAGCGCCAGCAGCAGCTGCGCGAGTTGGGGCTTTCAAGCCAGGCAGATCTCGAAACGGCCAATTTCGAGGCCAAGGCCGCCGAATACGACATGCACGGATGGGAAGCCATGGCCGAAAGCAGTGAAGCCGAAATCCATCGGCTCGAGGTCGAAATTGACCAGACCCGCTTGCGCGCTCCGTTCTCCGGCGCCGTCGTGGAACGCTACGTCCGACAGGGCCAGACGGTCGCCAGGGGCGATAAATGCTTCCGCGTAAGCCAGCTCGCACCGCTCCAAGTGCACTTCCAGGTTCCCGAGTCGGCGGCGCGGCACCCCCAGCGCGGCGCGCCGGTGGGAATCGTGCTGGTCGACGATCCGACGCGGTCGCTGACCGCTCGCGTGGAGAAGATCAGCCCGGTGGTGGATCCCGCGAGCGATAGTTACGATGTCACCGCCGAACTCACCGGCAAAGCAATCTCCGATCTGCGCCCAGGCATGGCGGTTCGCGTGGTGTGGCCGGGCGCGCCAAACGCGGCACGGTAGCCTATCCGAATATGCGTTTCGGTCCGACCAGCCTCCGGGTTTCAAGCGTCCTTGCGAAGGGGCTTCGCCGCCCCAAGTTCCGCACGGATTTGCGCATCAGCGAACAGATATTCGCCGGCGAGAAGAGCTACGTCATCAAAGTCCCGGAAACGAATTCCTATAACCGCTATGGCCCCGCCGAATACGAACTGCTCACCCTGTGCGATGGCGCGCGCACCAGCCCTGAGGTTACGGCTGCGTGGAACGAGCGCCACCCGGATGAACCCCTCGGCGAGAGCACCGTGATGGAGTTCCTCGAAGGCGTCGAAGCGGGAATCTGGGAGCAATCTGCGGGAGAAAAGAACCTGGCCATCCTCGAGCGCATCCGAGACGACCGCAAAAGCCGCCTCGATCAATCAAGCGTCCTTTACTTGACGTTTAAAGCCTGGGACCCCGACCGCACGCTCGCGAAAATCGATCCTTATCTCAGTTGGCTGTTCACTCCGGGATTCGTTTTTTTCTCGATTGCCCTGTTTGTCATCGCGGCCTATCTCGTCGCCGGGGATTGGACGCGAGTGCAAGGCGACACGGCGGCTCTCTATACCTTTCAGGGTAAGACTGCCTACGACATCTGGGTCTTTTGGTTCCTGCTTTTCGCTCTCGGCGGGATCCACGAATTCGGCCACGGACTCACGTGCAAGCATTTCGGCGGAGACGTTCATCAGATGGGATTCATGCTCATCTACTTCACGCCTGCATTCTTCACCGATACGACCGACATCGTTCTGTTCGACCGCGCCGCCCGCAGGCAGTGGGTGCTTTTCGCTGGAATCTGGATCGAGCTGGTCATTTGCGGAATCGCCGCTCTCGTCTGGCGCTTTACGGCGCCCGCTTCCGTCACGAACGATCTCGCGTACAAAACGATGCTGTTGAGCGGCATTCAGGGAGCCTTTCTGAATCTGAACCCGCTCATCAAGGCCGACGGCTACTACGCGCTTTCGCAATTTCTGCACGTCGATAACCTTCGTGAGGATTCCTTCGCCTTCTTGCGGGCGTGGTTTCGGAAATACATTCTTCGAGAGGACCTGGATCTGCCCGTAGCCACGCGGCGGCATCGGCGCATTTACGCCACGTTCGGACTCGCCGCCGTGATTTACAGCGTGTCGCTCATCACCATCGTTTTGCTGTTCGCAAAAAACGTGTTCGTCAGCAGGCTCGGCAACTGGGGATACGTGCTCACTGCGATCGCAATTTATCTGTTCGCCAGGAAAGGCGTGAAAAAGGCTCTGCCACAGGTGCGCGCCTGGTGGCGCGAGAAGAGGGAGAAACACATGGCCTGGAAAATGACGCGGGCACAGCAGGCGGGCGCGCTGGGCGTCGCTCTCCTGCTCTTGGTGCCCCCAATTTCTTCCAAAGTGTCGTCCGATTTCGTGCTGGAACCAGGTAGAGACGCGCACCTGCGTGCCGAAGTTCCCGGCGCGCTTCGGCAAGTGCTCGTCCGGCAAGGCGATCAGGTCCAGGCTGGAGAGACACTCGCTATTTTGGAAAACCCCGAATTGGAAGCAGACGCGAAGATGCTCGCCCAGCAACTTGCGATGGCAAACAGCGATCTTCGTGCGGCACAAGGGCGGTCGGACCGGGATAAGACCGCCAATGCACTGAGGGAACACACGCGGCTCGAACAGGAATGGAATGTGGCGCAACAGAAAGTTGACGCGCTCCAGATTCGCGCGTCGTTCGCCGGGGTAGTCTCGACCCCCCTTGTCGAGCAAGAAACCGGCGAATATCTTGTAGCTGGACAAGAGTTCTGCGAGGTCGTGGACCGCAGCACAATGAAGGCTCGAATCCTCGTGCGCGATTGGGAGCTCGAGGACGTTTCGCCGGGAGCCAGCGCACACTTGAAGGTGCTTACGTTTCCCTATCGCACGTATGCGGGCCGCGTGGAGCAGATCCTCCCGGCCGCAGCTATGGACCGGCCGGTCGCCCAGCCCCAATCATTGGAACGGATGGGACAAGAGCTGACGAACTACTTTGCTGTCGTGATGGATTTCCCGAACCGCGATGGCACGCTGACCGAGGGGATGACCGGAACCGCCAAGATCGCAGGCAAGAGTTATCCGCTGGCGTGGCAGGGAGGGCGAGGGGCTTGGCGCTGGTTGCGCTCGCAGCTATGGTAGGGAGGCGAAAGTGGCTACTCCAAGGGTTACTCTGCAGCCGGGAGACCGCCTTGGACTGAGCGGTCTCCCGCCGACGTCAATTACTAAAGTTTACGAAGCAGGGGACTGATACTCGACAGAGGCACCTTCTTTTCGAGCTTCTTTGTAGCGAGTTGCTTCTCTCTCTTCACCGGTTTCGCTGTGTTCGTCATTGTTTCTCTTCTCCCCCGAAGAATTTGGCGGCCTCCCGAAAGGGCGCTACCTCAGGACGAGTAGGGGCCGCTGGGCCTCCAAGGTAGTCTTGTTTTCGAGCTTCTTTGCGCCGAGCTTCTTTTCTTTCTTCACCGGTTTCGCTGTGTTCGTCATGGTTTTCTCCCTAGAGGAACCTGGTCTTGCTGCTCCATTGCCCGTAATTGCAATTCCCGCGCCAAACCATCGCGTGCCGACAGGCGGCCCAGTCGCGCTGTGCCGCAAGGAGTTACGTTTACCTTGCACCTGCGCGGCCCCGCAGGTCGTGTTGACCTTTCCTCGATTAATGTTGAGTATTTCAACACAATCGAGAGCCGTCGAGGCCGAAAACCATCGGCCGTTCCCACTGTCGGCGACAAACTTAGCGCATTACCAAAGTCTTGGTGCTCGAAATCTTCTTAGGCTTCTTCAACCCTTTCGACGGTTTTGACGCCTTCTTGGTAGCCATTCTGTCTCCTCCTATAAAATTGCGCCCTGGGGCGCCAGTCGCTGTATGTGCAATCGTATGAGGGTTTTTGTGGGCTTGGCCAACTGTTTGGAAGAAGGCCGAGGCGGAAAGATCGGCCGCTCCCGTATCAGCGAGAAACTTATCCCCGCATTATCAGAGTCTTGGTGCTCGAGATCTTCGTGGCCTTCTTCAACCCTTTCGACGGCTTCGACGCCTTCTTGGTAGCCATTCGTATCTCCTCGTTTTAAGTCGCCCCCTAGGGCGCTGGCCCCTGTATATGCAAGCGGTGCGCCAAAGCCCACGGAAACCGATCATACAAAAAACCCACTATTTGCTGCACATTTGAACAAATGCGGGACGGCGGCCGGCGCAAGGTCCTCCGAGAATGCTGACTTATTCAACTGGACTATGAAAATTTCAACGGCACCTACAATCCATGCTTCCGGCAGAGGTAGTTCAGCCGATTGCGATCCACACCGAGCAGTCGCGCGGCTTCCAACTTGCCTTGCTTGGCCTGTTTTAGCGCCTCCTGTACCCACTGCCGCTCGAAGGCCTCGAGCTCCTTGTCTAGATCGATCCCGTCTGTCGGCAGCCGAAAACGGCCCCGCGAATCGCGCCCGGCGGCGTGGAAGATTTCCGGCGGCAAGTCGCTTAAGGAAATCGAGCCGCCATCGGTCATGATCACGAGTCTCTGGATGGCATTCTCCAGCTCGCGCACGTTGCCCGGCCAGGAGTAGCGCTTCAGTGCCAGCATCGCATCGTTGGCAATTTGCTTGGCGGGCTGACCATTCGCGGCGCAATAGACGCTGACAAAATATTCGGCCAGCAGCGGTATGTCTTCGACCCGCTCTCGCAAGGCCGGAACGAAGATGGGTACCACGTGGATGCGATAGTAGAGATCCTCGCGAAACCTGCCCTGGCGGGTCATTTCTTCGAGGTTTTCGTTTGTGGCGCAGATCAGCCGAAAATCAACGCGGATCGACTTCTTGCCTCCCAGGCGCGTGAGGGCGCGCTCTTCGAGTACGCGGAGAAGCTTGCTTTGCAGTGCCGGCGTGAGGGTGGCGATCTCATCGAGGAAGAGCGTCCCTTGGTGAGCCATCTCCACGCGCCCCTCCTTCGCTGCGACGGCTCCCGTGAACGCGCCTTTTTCGTAGCCGAAGAGCTCGGCCTCCATCAGTGTCTCGGGAAGCGCGGCGCAGTTCACGCTGACAAAAGCCCGGTTTTTCCGCGGACCTTTTTCATGAAGCGCCCGTGCCACGAGTTCCTTTCCCACTCCGCTTTCGCCCCGGATGATCACGTTCGTCGTCGCACGCGCCATCCGCTTGACCGACTCAAACACGTGCCTCATCGCGTCGGTCGACCCGATGAAGTCGCCGAGAGTGTTTTTCCGGCTGATTTCCTCGCGCAGAAAGCGGTTTTCGCGCTGCATGTGGAGTTTCTCAATGGCCCGCTCGACGAGGTGGCGCAGCACGTCCGTATCGATCGGCTTGATGAAATAGTCGTAGGAGCCCGCGTCGATCACTTTCAATGCGGTGGGTTTCTTCTCGTCCGCGCTCAGAACGATGACGAGCGTGTCAATCTCGCTGCCATCGAGACGGCTCAGCAACTCCGTGCATTCGCGGAGGCCGCCCGACGCGAGCGGCAAGCCGAGGAGGAGAACGTCAAGCTCGGATTCCTGAAGGAGTTTGTACGCCGCTTCGTAGTCCTCACCCTCCAGGACTTCGAAGTGGGGGCGTAAAGATGCCGCAACCTTCGAGCGCAGAGCCTCATCGTCGTCCACGACTGCAACTTTGGGCTTAGGGTTTCCGGACGCGATGGCTGATCTCCACCCGGACGCGTGACCGCTTCGAGCTCGATCGGTGAAGCATGTCCCGTATCGCTGGAATTCTAGGTGGCAGACCCACGAGTGTCAACGAGTGGGGATTCTGGGATCGGGCTCGATATACGGTACGCACAAAACGCACGGGCCTCAGAAATTGAGTTCAACCGGAGCGTATTTGGAACATCGCTTTTTCTTCGCGCTCGCGAAATGTCCAGCCGAAGAATTAGCCGTAACCTCACCGCGGTAGCAGCTAGACAGGGCGCCTGCCTTCTAAGCGCGGACCCCGGCTCCAACGGCCCCATTTGCTATTTTCGCTTTCCAACGTTTCAACAATTGGGGAATCTGCTTTTCGCTCAAAGCTAACCTCAACAGCTTGAAAACATCGATTCTGGCACAGTGATCGCCTATCTGTCACAGCGGCTGTGGTTCTTCATCCTTTTCCTTCTTGGTGTTCCCGAAATATCTCTCCAGTGACTGCCTGGCCAGATCTTGCCCGCCAAACCCGAAGGCAATAGCCAACGCGAGCATCAAGGCTCCAAAAATGATCGAAAAGGCCGAGATCACGGTCTGTCTTGCTACACCGAGCTCCTCCAAAGTCATCGAGATCGCCAGAATCCAGATAACGAAACGGATCGACCCGCTCAGGATTCTTGGTGAAGGATACCCCGCATTCACCGCGGCAAGAAGCGCGGTCCGCGATAAAAAGTTTGCCGTCATCAAGCCCAGGAACAAGATCAAGATCCCGACGAACACCTCGGGCAGGAACTGAAGCAATCGCGAAATCTGCCCCTGAAGGCCAGCAACGCCGAGGACGCTGAGCCCGATCAAAATGAAGCCGAACCACGTTACCCAAAAGATGGAGCGGCTGAGCAGCACCGTCATCGAAGGGAGATGCGCGATTCGGAGAAGGCGGGAAGCCCCCGCCTCCTCAGAAACTCGATCGAGTTTCGTAAGGCCCAGAACCGCCCGCAAAATGTACTTGAGCACGAATGCTACAACAAGCCCGAGCACGATGATAATTAACATCACCAAGAAACGCGGAAGAAAGTCAGCGATCATGTGGACTAGATTGCTGTACGCCTGTTCTAAGCCCAGCAGGATGGTTTGTCTCATGATTTCACCTCAACCTTTGCCTTCCATTTCTCCCTCAGATATGGCTTTTGACGTTCGAACTCGAGGCATAGCCCTTCGCTCACCGCCTCCATCTCAGCGGGTGATGAGTCAGAATGTTCAACGAGAAAGGAAAAGGTCACGCCTCGATAAAGCGGTACCAAGGCCTGGACCAAGTGATCCCGATTGATGACGGCATGATGGTAGGAAGCAACAAAGTCATAGAGCGTCCTAACCCAAAGGTCAGATCTAAACTTGAACTTGCTTTCCTCAAGCGAAACGATGCTCCTAATTTCGGCGTGAGTTTCGGGATCCAGGATTGAGCCTAAAATCGGCTCCAATTCCGCCACCCCGCTTCGGAACATCTCGAAGATTCTGGGTCGATTTAAGTCGGTCGGCTCCGAGGTGAGTTCGTGGTCCGGCCCAAACGTCTGCCCGGGTTCGCATCTCTCGCCGTCCAACCAGGCCGATTGATGGGATTCTATACACCAGAACAGATTTCCTACGGTCTGCCGAAACACTTCAACAATATCCGTCCCTGGGCCCGTTGTTGCTTGTAATTTCTGACCGAGAAACACTTGGCGACAGCGAAAATCAGAGGAAACGGCGGAGATCGCCATCCATGCTTCCGGCCTGGTCTGAATGGGCTCTTCGTCCCACGCATCCTGATTGAGGCAAACCGCGGCCAGGCGACCGGAAAATCCCCATTCATCCGAATAGAGTTCGCGGATTCTGCAGCCGAAGATCGCACGGCTCATCGGATAGAGCAGATTCCGGGCCAGCAATCCTTGAAACTTTTGGCGTGTGTAAAGCGGCGCCACAAAATCAACCGCTTCCTGGTAGACAGGTCTCAGCAAATTTGCGATCCAGTCGGGCGCGAGATTGGTTGTCCCGGGCGAAACCACGGCACAGGCCCGTGCCCGTAACAAGTCTGCGGCCGCCAGAATCGTACGCAGAGCCGTTCCTGGAGAAGGCGGGACCGAAAAGTCCGCCGTCACTCGGTGGATCGTGCGAAGTGACCCTGATTCGGCTAAGCGCACATTGTTTTCTGCCACGTTGGCTAAGCCCCGCCGCCGCAGCGTCACCCCCGTCCTTGCCGCCACCGCACACGTCGACGATGACCGCTCGTTGCCTGGTAAAGTGCTGCCGAAAACTTCGTTCAATTGCGCGCAGGGTGTGACTGGTCGTGCTCGCATTGCTGTGCGAAGAGATCCCGACAAGAAGGTCCACTTCGCCTACGCCCATCAGTTGGCGAAGCAAATCGTCCGTAAGGAAGGTATCGTCGGCCAAGGCCCTTGAAATCTCACTTTCAAACTACAGTATCCGGAAAGATCCGACAACATGAACCCCGAAGGGCGGCGGCATCAAATCCGGCGAAGCTGAAACCAATAAAACTGATAGGGCCCCAGCGTGAGTAAGTAAGGCAGATCTCCCAACCGAGGAAACAGGTTTCTCCCAAACATCTCAATCGGTACATAGCCCTTAAAACGTCGCACATCCAGTTCTACAGCTTGCGCAGAGCTTGAAAGGTTATTCACAACGAGCACTATTTCCTCGCCGAATTGGCGAACATAAGCCAGAACCCGGTGGTTCGAAGGATTCAAAAATTGAATCGATCCCCGGCCAAATACTTGGAATGAATTACGCAACTGAATTAGGGATTTCATCCAACGGAGGAGCGAGTGCTCCGATCTTTTTTGCGAATCTACGTTGATCACTTGAGAGCCATACAGAGCGTTCGAAATCACGGGCGAATACAAGCGTTCCGGATCCGCGGTCGAGAACCCTGCGTTCGTTTCGCCATTCCACTGCATCGGTGTGCGGACTCCATTACGATCGCCAAGGTAGATGTTATCCCCCATGCCGATTTCGTCTCCGTAATACACAATGGGCGTCCCTGGCATGGACATTAATAGTCCGTTTAGCAGTTCGATCCGCCTTCTGTCGTTGTCCATCATGGGAGCCAGGCGCCGGCGGATGCCTCGATTGATCCGCATCGTCGTATCCATCGCGTACTCGTCATACATGTAGTCGCGTTCGATCTCAGTCACCATCTCCAGTGTGAGCTCATCATGGTTGCGAAGGAAAATGCACCATTGGCAGTTGTTGGGTATTTCGGGCGTCTGCTCAAGGATGTCGATGATTGGCTTACGATCTTCCAGCTTTACGGACATGAACATTCTCGGCATAAGCGGGAAGTGAAATGCCGCGTGGAATTCGTCGCCATCTCCGAAATATGCGCGAACGTCGACAGGCCAGTTGTTGGCCTCAGCGAGAAGCATCCTTCCCGGGTATGCTAGATCCAGGCGTTTGCGAAGCTCGCGGACGATCGCATGCGTCTCGGGCAGATTTTCACACGGAGTCCCCTCGCGCTCCACGAGATAGGGAATCGCGTCAAATCGGAAACCATCCACGCCCAGATTCAGCCAGAACTTCATTACGTCCCATAGCGCCTCAAGAACCGCCGGATTGTCGAAATTCAGATCGGGTTGATGGCTGAAAAATCGGTGCCAGTAATAGGACTTCGAAATGGGATCCCAGGCCCAGTTGGACGTCTCTGTGTCGACAAAAATAATCCGCACGCCCTCATAACGAGTGTCCGTCTCACTCCATACGTACCAGTCCCGTTTGGGGTTTTCGCGGGAGCTTCGCGCCTCTTTAAACCAGGGGTGTTGGTCCGAAGTATGATTCAGGACCATTTCGATGATGATACGTATCCCCCGATTATGAGCCGCCGTCAGGAATGTCTTGAAATCCTCAAGTGAGCCGTAACTCGGATGAACCGAAGCGTAATCTGCGATGTCGTAACCGTCATCCCGCAGTGGCGAAGGGAAAAAAGGGAGAAGCCAGATGGCGGTAATTCCAAGGTCTTGCAGATAGTCGAGTCGTTGTGTGAGGCCGGCGAAGTCGCCGATGCCGTCGGCATTGCTGTCGCAGAACGTGCGCACGTGAAGCTGATAAATAACGGCATCCTTATACCAGAGATGATCTGTTTGCCGCGCCAACGGTTGACTCTCCCTTCGATTCCGAAAACCTTCGATCGCTGATTCTGCTGTCATAGTCATTGTACTGGCCGCACGCCGAGAGGAATTACTCTCGCCAAGAGCGCGCCAAAGTCCAACATCGCACCCAGCCTCGCTGAGCCCCGCTGCCGCCGGGAGTACAGGAGGAAGGGGCGCACCGGCTATAGATTGCGCTTGATTGCCGCGTCGGCAATGATGACATAAGAGTTGTTCTCCGTCCTATGTCCTACGTGCGCTGTTGCTTTTGGGAAAAAGTGTTTGCCGCATGCAGGTGCCCCGCGCTCAGAATAATGCCGATAACTTGGTCGATCGTTGGGGCACTTGGTATCGCCGCCGCCGATGTGTCGCGAGGCGTTTGTCAGGAGTTGGTCAAGCGGGAATTTCTAGACCTTGGAGATTCTGAGATGGGTGACGACTTCTAAGCTCCTTGCCCTCAAAAATCGACCTCAAGCTCTCCGATTTCCTTCATCATCCGTCCCGCGTTCAGATTCAGGAAGCGAACGAGCGCCTCAGCGAACTCCTCGTCGCCTACGCGGAGATCGCGCGTGTGCTCGTCGCCCCGGCAGAGCGTCCTGAGTGCGACGCTTGGCTCGTCTGAACCCATGGCCCGCTGCAAGAAAACATCCACGAGGATGTCGTCGCCGTCGACCGGCGCCGCGTACGACCGGCGGAACGCGCCTCCCGGCTGGGCCGGCCAGCCGTCTAGCAATCCCGGATGCTCTCTGAGCCTCATTGAACCTCTGCGTCGCCTTAGAAACCGACTTGTCGGCGTGGGCTCTCTATCCTACGGCGCGCCGATTTGCGGGAGTATATCACTGGCCAGGAACCAGGCATGCCACGGCAGATGGCGGAGGCAAGTACCGACGCCATTCGGTTGACTTTCAAGCCATGGATCTGGAATCTCTCGACAGAAAGAGACAGGCGGATCACTTCGGGGCGTAGAAGCGGTAGTCGGCGGAGTATGGCACGCGGACTTCGTGGCTGACGTGCGAAGCGTCGCAGCCGGACGCTGGTGCTTTGCCGCCTTTGGTGTTGACGCGCTGGATGGTTGTGACGCGAGAGAGCACGCCGCTGCCATCGCGGCTGAGGATCGTGACGAGAAGCCATGGAATGGAATTGGCGTCCGGCGAGGCCGAGCTGGCAACGGCCTTGCCGATAACACGGCTGCCGTCGTTCGCTTCCCAGGAAGGTCCGGCGAAATGTTTGCCGAAGGGTTTGCCATTCTGGTCGAAGAGCTGGGCGTCAGGAGCCTTCAGCGTCCAAATGAATTGCGTAGCGTCACTCTCGCACGTATAGATCTGGTCGCCCTTCGCCTGGACCTGAAGGAGAAGTTGTTCATTGGCGGGCGGCTGGAGTTGCTGCGGGATTTCTTGCGCGGCAACCGAGAACGAAAGACCGCTACTCGCGGCGGCGAGCAACATTGCGAATGCGAATCCGCGAATGCAGTTGCGCATGGAACGATTCCTCCCGTGAGAGAGCAGGTTGGGTTCGTAGCGCAATATAACGGCACGCCCATTGCAGAGGCGGAAATCAACTACGCATTGGCACGTTCGGATCCGACGCAGATCAGGCACCGGCAGCCTTAGCGCGGACGGGAACCTTCGTGCCCAACTCAACCTTCAACAGTTTGATCTCAAGTATGCCGTCGCTCACTGTTGTGCTCACTCGATCTGGGTCAATCTGTGACGGCAAGTCCAACACCCGGAAGATCTGTGTGGCGCGCCGTTCGGAATAGACGGTCCTTCCTTCCTGCTGGTCCGATGACTCCTGTCGCTTGCCGGTGATGCACAGGGAACGAGGCGCAACTCGTACGTCTAGATCCTTCTCGCCGAACCCCGGCACGTCAGCACGGACAATGAGTTCGGCTTCCGTCTCCTTGACGTCTACCGGGACATCCAGCAGGATTTCCGACTTGGCACGGAGCCAGTCCTCCGGAGCATGGCCGTGCATGGATCCGCTGGATTCAAACAACTTATAGGCACGGTGCGCGATTAGGTCGTTGATCTCCTGTGCAAGCTCGGAAAACGGGTCGTCAGGGTAAGCGGCAGCAAGGCTCTCCTCGGTATGCAATCGCGGCATGGCGGAATCGACGCTTATGTTCGCATGAAAGTCTTGCGCGATTTCTCCGCTGACCGTTTGATATCCTCTGGCTTCTCGCGCGATTTCGCTGCTAATCGTTTGGCTTCTTCGGGCCTTTCCCAACAGCAAAGCATTGAAGCAAATGTTGTTGATCTCCCTCGGAATACCTCGACTTTGCTCCGCAATTAGCGCCAAAGCATCCGGTGCGAATAGCGGGCCGCCGGAGTAGCCAGCCACCTTGAGCCGATGCTCGATATAACAGGCCGTCTCGCCGGGGCTTAGGGGTTCCAGCTGGCTTAAGATCGAGATGCGCTGTCGCAATTGTGACAGACCAGGCCGCGCCAACTTCTCGGCCAACTGAGGCTGTCCAGCGAGGACGATTTCCAACAATTTTGAGTGTGTTGTCTCAAAATTGGAAAGGAGCCTTATCGTTTCGAGCACGGGTCCTTCGAGGTTTTGTGCTTCGTCTACGACTAGCACAGAGCGTCTGCCCGCAAGCATCTCGCCAAACAGAACGTCGTTTAGTTTCTTGTGCATCGACGCGAGATCCATTCCAGTGGTCTCGAGGCCGAGCTCCCTGAGGAGGTAGCAGAAAAACTCATGGGAATCACATTGGGTCTGGAACAGAAATACCGTACGCGCAGAATCGCGCAGTTCCTCGATGAGTCGATACAGAAGAGTGGTCTTCCCCATTCCAGGTTCGGCGATAAGCGCCATGAATCCGCGGTCGGCTTTGATGCCGTACAAGAGAGTGGCCAGGGCCTCGCCATGTGTACGGCTGAGATAAAGGTACGCGGGGTCTGGAGTGGCGCCGAAAGGTTGTTCGCTGAGACCATAAAAATCTAGAAACATTGCTTTGGCCTCTCCTTTCTTCGTCTAGGCGTCAAGCATAAGTCCAGAAACCGCCCTGCCTTGGACTGGGCTCGGACTACGGCATGGCTCTCCGATCCGACGCAGATCAGGCAGCGGCACCCTTAGCGCGGACGGGAACTTTCGCGCCCAACCCAACCTTCGACAGTTTGATGTCGAGTATGCCGTCGCTCACTGTTGCGGTCACTCGATCTGGGTCAATCTGTGACGGCAGGTCCAACACCCGGAAGATCTGTGTGGCGCGCCGTTCGGAATAGACCATCTTTCCTTCCTGCTGGTCCGATGACTCTTGTCGCCTGCCGGTGATGCACAGGGAACGAGGCGCAACTCGTACGTCTAGATCCTTCTCGCCGAACCCCGGCACGTCAGCACGGACAATGAGTTCAGTTTCCGTCTCCGTGACATCCACCGGGACATTCAGCAGGATTTCCGACTTAGCACGGAGCCAGTCCTCACGAGCGTGGCCGTGCATGAATCCGTTGGATTCAAACAACTCGTAGGCACGGTGCGCGATTAGATCGTTAATCTCCTGTGCAAGCTCGAAAAATGGGTCGCCTGCAAAAAGATCATGGATCGTCGGTTCGCGATCAGGTTGCGTTGACGTTTCATTCTTCATAGCTCTTTTTCCCTTTCTTGAGAATGATTCTAACTTGACTGTTGTCGCTCATCGGGCCATGGCGAAACGGGAGCATCTGCTTCAGACCCTATTCCGTTAGTTGGGACGTGTCAAGAGCCGCATACCCTGTCCTGCGAGCCATCGCATAGAAGACGAGTTCCACGCGATTCGAAATTCCGATGATCTTCTCGAGTTCTTCCCCGGCATCAATAACGAGGAGGGTTATCGTGCGACTCGGGGTTCAGCGAACAGCTCAGGTTGAGCTGGCTACGGTAACGGTGTTGTCAACCGTCATCGTCGACGGTCCATCGCCTTTTTTCCCCGGGCCTGCCGTGCAGCAAGCTGCTCGCAAGCCTTGGCATGGGTGGGGTTAATTTCGAGAAGCTTAGAATAGACCGCCCGTGCGCGGCCCGGAAGCTGCATTGTCTCGAACAGTTCGGCGAACTGAACGTAGACCATCTCCTTCCACGGATCGAGATCGATCGCCTTTTGAAACTGCTCGACCGCCTCGTTGCGCAATTGTGGGACGGTCCCGAGGCTGCGTGCCAGGATGGCGTGGTACAAAGCCTGTTCCGGTGCCACCTCAGCGCATTTCCGCAACCACACAATCGAGCCAACGAAGTTTTGGGCGCGCAGGCATTCGTTAGCCCGCTTGAACCATGCTTCTACGGATTCCTCGGTTCCTGTCCTTTCTCGATGCATGCTAAAGGTGCCCATACCGGTCAGGCGTTTGTCGTATGCGGCCCGTTTCTCTTCGTTCCCCAGTGTCTTGTAAGCTTCCGTGATTACGGCCATCAGGTCTTTGAGCCGTGTAATCAACTCGTGGCTACCCTCATGGCTGTCCGGATGAAATTTGCGAGCGAGCGAGTAATAGCTCTTCTTGATCTGGCTGCCTGTGAATTCGGATGAGACTCCCAGCAGCTGATAGTAGGTGCCCTTGCCGGTCAGTTCGATCAGGTGCTTGAGTTCCCGCTCGAATCGGAGCTGAACCTCCTCCTCCCTTCGGGGCGAAATGGCAAGCTGCGAGTTGGTGGAGTCCGAGTTAGCCGGCCGTGACTTTGCTGCCGGAGTGATGGCGGGTACGGTTTGTGGAACTTCCTGCCGGGATAGATACCGACTCAGCTTCGCCCGGTCCTCCGGCCTCATCTGGACAAACTGTATGCCCATGCCCCTCGCCGGCATTGAGCTGCGCACGATCGCGCGTGCACGAACCTCTCCAGTCGGCAAGTCAAAAACCAATTCAATCGTGGCACCTTTGCTCGGAGGGTTCGCGGCGAGCAGGTAGAGGCCTCCGAGCCCCATATTCCACGCACGCGAAGCGCTCGTTTGGCCGGCCGATTTCCAGCCGACCCACATCCCTTTAGGCACACGGATGCGAGGGTACTTTCGACGGTCTGCAGGTTTCGGTGCCATGCTCAACCGATAGTGCCGTTGACGACCATTAGCCTCACGCCGCCCTGTTGAATGACATAACGGTCTTGGCGGGATCACTTGCGCGAAGATGCTCGCCTCGCTTGGAAACTCAGCGATGATCCAGGCTATTCGGATGGCGCAAAGAGGAGTATCCAGTATGGTACAGGTTCTTATGAGTTACCCATATGGACAGAGTTGCTACGGCAACCAGCGTGTCTCGATAGACTTGGTCCCCTGCATCGTAAGTTTCTCCTTCACGATGTCAACACAACGAGAATATCGTATGGACCGACGAAAACCCCTTCTGGACCACGTGTCATCGGCGTTCCAAGCCTCGAATCACTCGATGTGATGTGTATTCCCAGCAGAAGAAGATTCCGGACTTCTTTTCCTCTTCAGTCAGATGTTTTGTGAAGTCGTCTATGGCCGCATGTGCCCGCGCCACGCCCTTTACCACAGCCACTACTCCCACGAGTTCTAGAAGATGGGAACTCCTTCGCAGCGCCCACACCAGAAGAGCTGCCCAGTCACGTGTCCCAGTCTTTTGCGCGCGGTGCGCTGACAGCCCGTCTATTCCTTTTCACACACCCTGGCCATGAGAGGCTCAGGGTGGGGGTATTGTCTTGAGCTGAACTGTACTTCGTTGCCCGGTAACATACCTGCTGCAGGCCGGCGCGGCTGTACTGAATTGTACAGCTCGCAGCGTGTAGCGTAATGGTAACCCTGAGGGAACTTGCAGGCCGTGCTCTACGCGTCTTGGCCGGCGGCCTTGGCAAGGGGCTTCTCTTGCGACGCTGTCGGCGGCAGGCCTGCGAGGGAGCCTTCGACGGTTGCCGCACGTGAAGCGAGTTGATGCCCGCAGGATCAGCGGTCGAACTGTATGAGTGCCCGATAAACGCAGTAACCGCAAACTACCGGGAAATTTCCGATTATCGGAATAGTCGGGCAAAATAGCTCGATATACGATTGGACTTGGAGATCTCGAATGCTCGATGAAGGCGTGTGGGCGGAAATTAAAGTGGGGAGCGAACATCTGAGGCTTTTCTCAGAGTGTAACGCGCTGGGAGTGCAGGCATCGGTGTATGACGTCAACGCCAAAAAATGGATTGCCCCTTCTGAGCCGGTGGAAGACATCGAACAAGGGAAAGAGAAGGCTGCCAAATGTGCAGCGGCCCACCTGAAACGCGCCAACGTCGAACTTCCTCCATTGATCTGGAAGAAGGCCCGATCCGCATAAAATCACTGTGTCCAATGAAGAATTAATCTGAAGTGTTCAGCGATCGCCACGATCGCCACTATCAGCAAGAGTAGAATCGAGACGAGGAGTGCTCGTTCGCCAAAATCCTGTCGCTTCAATAGCCGCCGCACTTCAGTGCCTCACTCATTTGATCGTAGGTTTTGAGCGTTCGAATCATCTGCGTTTGCAAGTCGCTACTCTCGGTTCGTGTACGGACGCCCGAATGCGAGAAGGATGAACGAACCCTATCGGATTGCCTTCGTCCTCAGACCCCTTTGCCGCTTGCGCGATGACTCGACGTTCACTGCTGCTCAGGTCTGCGGAGATTGCTAGTCGCTGAATTGCTTCTTGGCTGGTGACCACGTTTGGTTGTGTCATTTTTCTTCCCCTCGTTTGACCAGCTTTCCCCGCGCGACGCTTGAAGCCGCGTCTAAGCACAAGCACTCCGACGTAGTGTGGAGGAGCAGGAAGACTTCCATTTCGGTTGCCTCTAAGTTATTGAGAAACAGGAGGATTTCTTTCGAGGCACCATGAATAGGGGGCAAGAATTGCAGGGAGTTGAGAATTTCGGCGGTACTAAGCGGACCGGGACTAGTCGACCAGCAGCAGCCTAAAAGCAAGGAAGCACGGCGAGCGCAGCTCGAACTCTTGCGCGGAAGCAGTTCCCCTGGCTTGATTTGTTTGCGGCTGCGCGCCGCGGCTTCGCTGCCTTGGTGCCCGCAAGGTCACAAAATCGCTATGCCTTCTCTCGACGGGGACTGGCCATTCTTTGAGCCATGTAAAGTAAGAGGTTGCGATCGCCCTTCCGATTCGACCGATAGGCCGGCGGAGAACAATGCGCACTGGGTGTTCGCCCCGTCCCTGCTTTAACGCAGCCGAAACTGGACGGTGATCGACGTTTCGACTGCAACGGGTTTATCGTCGAGGTACCCAGGCTCGTACTTCGAGGTGCGCAGTGAATCGAGCGCGGCTTGCTGGAGCAGCGGAGAACCCGAAACGACTTTCATGCTTGTCAGCGTCCCAGTTGTGTCGATCACGGCATCGATGGTGACCCGACCTTCAATGCCAGCTTGCCTAGCCGCAGCCGGATAGCTTGGCATAGATCTAAAAACGAGCTGCGGCGCTTTCACGCGACCACCCCGAGGCAGGAAGGCCGCAAGAACCCCTTGGGTCGCGCCTGCGCCGGTATTCGAATCGACGCCAGTCAGATCAGGTGGTAAGTCTCGACTGATCGCGGCGGCCGAGCGGCGTGCTACCAAGGATGGCGCGAGAAGCTTTCCATTCGGAATCTTCCACTCGAAGCCTGGCATTCTTATCGGCGACTGAGAAATGCGGAAATTATCGCCCAACTCCCGAGCTTGAGCACCTGGAAAGCTCCTTGTCTTCGCGATAATGGGCAGCTTCGGGATGACCGAACTGGATTTGCTTTCAGGTTGCGGGCCCTGCATAGTGTTCGCAATTGGCGAAACTGTGGTCGCGGCAGACTCCCCCGCGCCATGATGGAGAAGGAAAATTTCTATTGCGCCCATCATGAAGAGACTGGTCACGGTAACCCACACTAAGACCCTCCTGCGTCTCGGGGAAGGGGTCTTGTCCGTCGCAGTTCGACTGATTGCTTGTCCCGGCAACGAGCCCAACAAACCTCGCATCCATGAACGCGCAGACCGCTCGCTTGCGGACTCATCTCGCTGATGCTCCTGTGTCGATGGCGCGGCGAGTTTACTAGAACCCGCAACAGCAACAGGGGGAAGAGGATTCGTCTTAGAAACGCTCCGCTGCGTCGCTTCAAATCGCGATTCGGAGGCGGTTGCAGCCATAGCCGCACGCCGCACTGGCTTTCCAACGGAAGGATTCTGGATTGCTCGACTTTCGATTGACTCTGCTTTTTCAGGGACAGCAAGGGGAAGAACCGGCGAAGCGGTCGCAGCACTTGCAAGAACAGAGTTCACTTCCTTCGGAAAACTGCTGCTCATGAAATTCTCAGGAGGGGTCGAAGCTGCTGCAGGCGGTTTGGGAGAAGTAGGGGATGGGGTCAGAATCCAAGGCTGACTCGATACTGGCCTCGGGGCATCGGCGCCGGGTTTCGTTGGTTGTTCCGGTGTCGCCAACGGGATTCCTTCTGTTAACTTCGCCGTACCCTGCGGAATGTAAGGCCCCCAAAAATCGTTCGCGGGCTGCATCAACTCGATCTCGGCATAGCCTCTCATGTTTGGATAGCTTCTAACGCTGACGACGCGGCAAAGTACGAGCTGACCTGATTTGCCATTCGTAACCATCATCAATTGGCCTGGAGCAAGAGCGGTTGATAATCGAATCACCGCGCCCCGCGGAAAGACGATGACGGTGCACGTTTCCTCTGAAAATATCTTGATGCGTCCCGGCTGGCCGGAATCGGATACGACGCGCCGGGATCCCCACACCTCAACAGGAATCTCAACTACGCCGATCGGCACGTCACCTGGGTGACCCTGCGATGCAGATGTTTCCACTGATTGGACCATTGGTCGTGTTGCTGAAGGTTGTGAGGATCGATCTAGCGCATTCGCCGACTGTTTCGGTGCTGCCGACATGGCCGTTGGTCCGCCTCTACAAACTGCGATTGACAGATCTTGTTCCCGGTCGACAAGATCGACCTATAGTACGTTCGTACCAATCCTATTGCGGTGCTGGAAACAGTGTGGGACGGGGATTCGAAAAGGACACTTCTTAGAATCTGTAAGTTCCGAAAATCGCTATGCCTTCACTCGACGTGGGCGGGCCATCCGTTGAGCCATGTAAAGTAAGAGCTTGCGATCGCCCTTTCCGATCCGACCGAGAAGCCGGCGGAAGTTGCTGAGTGTCCGCGCGTCTTTCGGCGTCCTTCCCCAGGCGATGTCATCTGCCGTGTTCCCCTTGGGAAGGTTGGAGATCTCAGGAGGTTCCTCTCCGTCGTAAAAGAGTTGATAAAGAGGAATTTCCAATGCTCGTGCCAGCTTTTCGAGTGTTTCGATCGCCGGAACGGTGTGGCCGTTCTCGACGCGCGAGACATAGCAGCGGAGCAGACCGGTGCGTTTTTCGATATCTCCCTGTGACAGCTGCTTTTCCTCCCGCATGGCTCTTAACCGCTCACCAATGATCATGTTTGACTTCCCCCGCGCTACGCGTCTTGGCCGGCAGCCTTGGCAGGGCCTCTCTTGCGGTGAAGGTGCCGATGGGGCCGCCTTCGGGTTGGTCACGGCGTATAAGACGAGTTCCACGCGATTTGAAATTCCCAGCTTATCAAAGATGTGGAAGAGATAGTTCTTGACGGTGTGCTCGCTCAGAGCCAGCAGCTCCGTAATCTCGCGATTGCCGAAACCCCAATCGAATTGCCACCCTGACGATCGTTGTCCCCGCCATCGAGTCCGCTTCCCGATCTCATACGCGCTTCTTGCTGTCTAGGGTGAACAACCAAGCCTTGTTCACGCCTGCTTCCGTCCACGAGCAGGTCTTCGTTCCCCGAAATCTGACCTTTGATAAAGCAGACCCGCGCCCACAACATTGCCCCCATGTCGGGACTGCTCGGCGCGCTTCACCTCGTCATAGATTTTGCTCAGTCTTCACGCAAATCGACCGGCTATCGCGCTTGCTTCTGGCTTTCGCTGGTGGCGTAAAGAATCAGTTCGACGCGGCTCGAAACTCCCAACTTGTTGAAGATTCCGTACAGGTAGTTACTCACGGAGTGTTCGGTGACATGCAGCGCGCACCCGATCTCACGATTCTTCATTCCCTCAACCACCAGGCGAACGACTTCTTCCTCACGTCGAGTCAGTAACGCCATCCCATTCGTCTTGCCAAGTTGGGTGGACTTGAGGCGAGTGAGAGTATCCAGAATAAATTCCAACTCTTCATTGCTCGCCCAGATTCGCCCGCGGTGCACTGTGCGAATACATTTGGATAGCGCTTTGAACGATTTGTCCCGGGTAAATACGCCGCGCGCCCCGCTTCGAAACGCATCAACCACGGGATCGCGTTGTGTGGAGGGCAGCAGCATGATCGCTGCCGTGTGGGGGTGCGACTTTCGCACTTCCTGGAGTACCGCAAACCCCGTATGCGGACCGTCCCTCAACTCGGCGCTAACGACCGCGACATGAGGCCTAAGGATGTCCAAATGGCGTATTGCTTCAGGGGAGCTGCTGGCTACTATTACCTGGTCAAAGTGGCTTCGGGAACGCCTCAGTGCGCTGGCCATCAGCTGGCTGCTGATGTTGTCAGCGTCAGCTATCAGCACGCGAATCTTCTCGCGTGAGGCTTCCGGCAGTTCGGCCATAGGAAACCCCCAAAACCCCGGGCTGGTAATGGTAGTACTACAACCATGACAAAGGCAAGTCCAAATGCGTGAAAAGACAGTTACAGGGACAGGCCAAAGGTCACATGGAGTATCGATCCTAGACCAGTTGAATGTGAGTAAGACCTGCATTTTCCGAAGATACGGAGGATTCGTTAGGAAACCCACCTTCCAGCCGCTGCCGTCACACTTCCTTGGCCGCGCCGGGAGGGGATCTTGTGCCCCTCTCCGGGATCCCCCCAAGGGAGGCTTCGGCCGTAAGGGACACAAAAGAATATAGATAAAGTCCGTCGCGCCACGAACCTTGTATAGGCGGCTCGCCAAACATCACACACTACGCTGATTCGCTGAGGAGTTTCCTCCCCTTTGGCTTGGGGAGGTCTTCATACAAGGTGCGAGGCCAGACTGCTCGCTCCTTCATTCACGGACATGGAAGAGTTGCCGCCCGGTACCGGATACCTCTCTAGGGCAAGGGGATACGCTACGCGCACGCCAGGTGATTGCGCTTCTTGCGCCCGATTACAGGCGCACTTAGGATGCACCTTTGCTGATGTGGGGGATCCGAACAGGAAGCAACTTTCCCCGAGGTCATCGACGAGGAGTTCCAGTGACAAAGCTGAGGGCGTTCGGGGTTGGATTGGCCGTGGTTCTGATGTGTGTGCCGGCGACGGTAAAAGGCCAGCAGACCGGCGGGGCCGTTTCTTCATCCACCTCGGATCAGGCCGAAGCTCTGCATGGCAAGAGCCAGGCGGATCCGGATCGTCCTGCCCTTGAGCGCCGAAATCCGCGCTATGAGGTTCAGGCGGACGACACGCTGTCGGTATCATTCCCGCTTTCTCCGGAGTTCAATCAGAAAATTACGATCCAGCCGGATGGTTACGTCAACCTTCAAGGGGCCGGGAGCATTTACGTTCAGGGGATGACCGTCCCCGAATTAGTAGAGGCACTCGAGAGGGCTTATTCCAGCACACTTCACGACCCCATCGTCGATGTGGATCTAACCGATTTTCACAAACCCTTCTTCATCGTTACCGGACAGGTGGGTAAACCGGGCCAGTACGATCTGCGTTACGACACTACGGTGTCAGAGGCCATCGCGATTGCAGGAGGCTTCACGCCCCAGGCCAAGACGCAGGTCTTTCTGTACCACCGCGTCTCTCACAACTGGGCTGAAGTGAAGGAACTGAATCTCAAGGACATCTTGAACGGCAAGCATGTGAACGAAGATGCGACGGTGCAGCCGGGCGACATGGTGTTCGTCCCCGAAAAATTCATTGCCAATTTTCGAAAATATGTCCCGTATACGGTCGGCTCGTACGTGAGCCCGACTGCATTTTTTTAGAAAGCACACGACATGACGGATATTGATTCCGACAACTTGAAATTGAAACGAGCCCGCTTGGCGACGCTGCGCGACTGGCTGGCCGCATGCTTTCGGCGCCGGCGCCTGATGCTGATCACATTCCTCGGGGTATTTCTGGGCTCTGTCTTGGTGGCTTGGACTTGGGCTGCGAATTACTACGAAGCGTCGATGCAAATTCTGGTTCAGGATAACCGCTCCGACCCGACCATCTCATCTTCGCCCAACGCCGCGGTTGGTTCCGGCACCATCGTCACTCCGGACCGCATCAGCTCCGAAGTGGCATTGCTGCAGGGAAAAGACATTCTGCGGTCCGTGGCGTCAACGTGCGGTCTCGCGCGGCCGACCAGGCATCTGCTCGGTATTCTGCGTCCCAGCGATCCTGCGAAGATGCGGGAGTATGACCTTCAAAAAGCCACGGCAGGACTTGCTGGTGCGCTCGATGTTCAGGCGGAGAAGACTGCCGACGTCATCGACGTCACGTACGGCCATAAAGGCAATCCGGAAACAGCCGCCTGTGTCCTGAACAATCTGGGCAAGCTGTACGTGGAGAAACATCTTCATCTGCTCCGTCCGGCCGGCACGTCCGAATTCTTCGCGCAGGAAGCGGACAAATACCGACAGCTCCTGAACGAATCCGAGGCACGACTCGCGAGCTTCGGAAAGCAAGAAGGCGTGGTAGCACCGGACCTCGAGAGAGCTGGTATGGCCCAGGAGATCGTGAAATTCGGGACAACGCTGCACGAGACCGAGCAGGCGATCGCAGCGGATCAGGAGCGAATTCGCGAGGAACAGGCACAGTTGAAGGCAATTCCCGAGAGATCTGCGACGCAGGTCGTCACGAATCCATCGTCTGAACTGTTGCAGAATCTACAGGCTAATTTGCTGGCAGCGCAGGTCAAGCGAACGCAACTCCTGCTCAAGTACCAGCCGAGCTATCCGTTGGTTCAGGAAGCGGATCAGGAAATTGCGCAAACTCAGAGCGCGATTGACGAGGCAGAAAAGAACGCGTACCAGACGCAAACGACAGATCGCGATCCGATGTATGAGCTGTTGCGCGAGGACCTTGCGAAAACGGCGGGCGATCTGGCTTCCCAGAAGGCAACGGCAACCGCCATTAAGGGCAGCTTGGAGAGCATGCAACAGCGCATGGTGGATTTGGATGAGAAGTCGGTGATGCAGGCCGCTGCAATTCGCGATTCCAAGGTGAATGAGGATAACTATCTGCTCTATGCCTCGAAGAGAGAGCAGGAACGAACTTCCGACGCTCTGGATGCGAGAAATATCGCAGACGTGGCGATTGCCGTTCCCCCGATGGTGCCGGTGCTGCCCGCGCATAGTCCGCTTTTGGTGATGCTGATCGGATTCTTCCTCGCACTCTCGACCAGCCTGAGTGCTGCGGTCGTCGCGGAATATCTCGATCCATCGTTCCGAACGCCCGAAGACGTGGTCAATACACTGAATATCCCTGTTCTCGCATCGATGCCACGGCGGGCCGCCTAGAATGCTTGTCAATTATTACAAACTAACGGAACAGCCATTCGGAGTCACTCCTGACCCACGGTTCCTCTACCTTGGCACTCAGCACCGCGAAGCACTTGCTTCCCTGGAATACACGACGGAAAGCAATCGCGGATTTGTCGCCATGATTGCAAAGCCAGGGATGGGGAAGACCTCAATTCTCTATCGTTACTTGGAAGGACTTCGCCACAGGGCGCAAACGGCTTTCGTGTTCCGCACCGACTGCAACGCGCGGGAGTTTATGCGGCACGTCCTGCTGGACTTGGGGATCGATCTCCCCGCCGACGATCTGCCGACAATGCATGATGCGTTGAATCGCGTGCTGAAGGAAGGCCGGAGTGAAAAACAGCTCCCCTTCGTGTTGGTAATAGACGAAGCGCAGAACTTGTCCGAAAGCGTTCTGGAGTCGATTCGCCTCTTGTCCAATTTCGAGACTCCGTGGATGAAGTTGATGCAAATTGTTCTGGTCGGGCAGCCGCAGTTGGCGGACCACCTCGCGAAGCCGGCGATGGTGCAATTGAGGCAGCGCATTGCGCAGGTCATCCGGATCGAGCCTCTCACTCCGGAAGAAGTCAGCGAGTATATCGACTGCAGACTGGAGGCTGCCGGTTGCCGGGATCTCTCGCTATTTACACGGGGATCACGCGCGGCCATTGCACATTACAGCGAAGGCATCCCTCGCATGATCAATACCATTTGCTTCGGCGCTATGTCTCTCGCCTGCGCAACGAAGCGCCGGTCGATTGACCGAAACATGGTGATGGATGCGATGGCCGATCTAGCCCTGGGTCCAGGGGCTGACGCTGAAACGACGGCGTCGGAACCCGTCGAAAACACGACGGGCAGCCTATCGCGCCAACGGGCCGCCCGAAGGGAAGGTCGGACGATTACGCGCTGGGTTCCCCGGTTTGTCTTGGGCGCGTCCCTGCTGGCGATCTTTTTTCTAGGGTTTCGCGTGAACGTCGACGAGCCGCCGAGGGTCACGCCGGCAGGTGCGGCCACGGAAATGCCCGCGAACGCCGGCACGGCTACAGATGTCACGCCAGAGTCTGCCGTAATACCCGATGGGCTCGATCCGAGTCCTGCTGCCTCCACGCCACCACTGACTTCCGCAGTCGTGTCTTCTGGCGGGACCATTCACGGAATAGATCAACCCGCATTGGAGAGTCACCACGATGGAATCTTGAACGAGATGCAGAAACCCAATCCTAGGCCGAAGGATCCGAATCAAGTTTCAGTCCGCCCCGAGATACTACCTCTAGCCTCGAGGGGAACTACAAATCAGCAGCAGCGCGGAGCAACTCCCAACGGTGCTTCCGGGCCGCCGAAGCAGGCCAATGAGTAAAAACTTTGAACTGATGCACGAAATCGAGGTCGAAGACTACGCTAGGCCGGAGGTTCGAACCGGGGTCCACGTCAGGGGCGCAGTAGCAAGCGGGCACAAGAACGGGCGACTGCTGCCGCTCGACGAGGTAGCTCGCGAGGAAGCGCTAAAGCTCGTGCAGCGTGTCTTTATGCTGCACACTGACAGCGCTCCGCGAGTCGTTGTATTCGCGGGAATCTCCCGCGGCAATGGGTGCAGCCGCATCTGCTCGGCGGCCGCGAGAACCTTGGCCGACAACGTAGCGGGATCTATTTGTTTGGTAGATGGAGATTTGCGGTCGCCGTCGCTAGCGGAATCATTCCGCATTCCAAACCACCATGGCCTGACGGACTCGCTCCGCGAACAAGGGCCGATTCAAACGTTCGCGGAGCGCCTTGGGCCGGACAACTTGTGGTTGATTTCTGCTGGCTCGCCTTCCGACGAGTCTTCGCGTTTGCTCAATTCGAGTCGCGTCAGGGTGCGATTTGAAGAGTTACGATCGGCATTCGATTACGTCCTAGTTGATGCGCCCCCTCTCTCTCACTTTGCCGACGCCGTCACATTCGGCCAGCTTTCCGATGGACTCGTACTGATTCTCGAAGCAAATGCAACGCGACGGGAAGCTGCACTGGCGGTGACGGAAAACCTGCGCGCCTCGCAGATTCGTGTTTTGGGCGCGGTGCTGAATAAGCGGACGTTTCCGATTCCGGACTCACTGTACCGTCGAGTCTGAACGAAGGCGATCCAGTTGTGGTTTCACCTGTGACTGAGACTAGCGGAGCTATGTCTTCTTTCGGAGCGCCACGCCACTTTGTCCGTCCAAACGATGACCGGTCTCGATGGAAAATGTTGGTTCGCCATTGAAACGCGCCCGCGCCACGAAAAGAAGGTCTCGGCCAGACTGCGCGACGGAGGGGTCGACGTTTTCCTTCCCCTCGCCGCGGAGAAACGCCAGTGGAGCGACAGGCGGCGGATTATTGAGGTGCCTGTCTTCCCGCGGTACGTTTTCGTTCGAATCGAGCCCACGGCGAGCGCTCGAATTCCCGTGCTTCGAGCTGATGGTGTGATGAGTTTCGTGGGAAACCGAGGCATCGGCGCGGCGATTCCCGACGCGCAGGTGGAGAGCGTGCGGAACGTCATTTCCCTCGCCGTGCCGTTTAGCCATCACGCGTTTCTGGATGTTGGCCAGAAAGTTCGCATCCGCGGAGGTGCTCTGGACGGAGTCGAAGGAGTGCTGAAGGCCGTAAATGGAGATCAGAGCCTGGTCGTTTCTGTGGAAATGATTTGCAGGTCGCTAGCAATACGAGTGGATGGTTACCGCGTCGAGCGAATGTCACCGTCGCGATCCGATTCCGCCTCCGGCGAAAGAGTTCGCCAGCCCTAGCTCCATGCCTTGCAGCCCAATGTTCGTAGAACCTTCGAGGAATAGATAGTTCCTTTTCAAGGGAAGATCCCGAGTGAACGAGATAAGGCGCCGCTTTCTGCTGACCGCCCTGAAGTGTCTTGATCTACTGCTGCTGGCGGTGTCGTTTGGCACGACCGCGATCTTGATCATTCACGGCGAGAAGGCCGTCCCAATCTCTGAGTTTCTGTTTCTCAGAGTGAGGGTATCGAACTTCGTGATTTTCGCGGTGCTCCTGTTCGCATGGCACGAATTATTTACTGCGTGCGGGCTGTATGAATCCAAGAGGATTTCCCCTCGAAGTGCGGATCTGATCGAGATCGCAAAGGCGACGGCGCTGTCCACCGCATGCCTGGTGGCTCTGACAGCCCTCCTCACAATTCGGATGGTAACGGCGTCATTTCTGATTTTGTTCTGGCTCTGTAGCTTTGCCCTGGTTGCGGTGTCCCGAATGGCTTTAAAGACTTTCCTGGCAGCCGTCCGAAGGCGTGGCCACGACCAGCGTTGCATCCTGATTCTTGGAACGAATTCCAGAGCCGTTGAATTCGCACAAAGAATCGCGGACCCAAGCAGCGGATACAGACTCCTTGGATTTGTCGACGACCAGTGGCAGCGGCTGGACGACTTCCGGAACACGGGTTTGCCGCTGCTGTGCAGTTACGCCGGTTTGGCGGAGGTTCTACGGAACAATACTGTCGACGAAGTGGCGATATTTTGGCCGCTGAGCTCGTTTTTCGAGCGATCGTTTGAGGTGGCGGCGAGGTGTCAGCTACAGGGCATCACCGCACGCCTGGGCGGGGGAATCTTCGCGCTGAAAACCATGCGTCCGTCTGCGGAAGTGTTCGCAGACGAACACTTCATTCCGATTGATACGAGTGCCCACGACTGGGGTGCCCTGTTCATCAAGCGACTCCTGGATATTGCTCTGTCTGTCGTCTCGCTGATTCTGCTGGCGCCGCTATTTCTGGTGGTCGCTCTCCTGATCAAGCTGTCGTCTCGGGGGCCGGTGTTCTTCTCTCAGGAGCGTGTGGGAATGAACAAGCGGCGCTTCCGAATTCGTAAATTTCGAACCATGGTGCCCGACGCGGAACGAATGCTTCCGGAGTTGGAACAGCGCAACGAAGCGTCCGGCCCGGTATTCAAGATCAAGCATGATCCGCGCACAACGCGCATTGGAAGAATTCTGCGGCGTACGAGCATAGACGAACTGCCTCAGCTGCTGAACGTCTTGATGGGTGACATGAGCCTAGTGGGACCGCGGCCCCTGCCCATTCGTGACTATCAAGGCTTCCGCGAAGACTGGCAACGGCGTCGTTTCAGCGTACGTCCGGGAATTACCTGCTTGTGGCAAGTGAGAGGCCGCAGCGCTCTGGGGTTTGACGAGTGGATGAAGCTCGACCTCCAGTACATGGACGAATGGTCGATCTGGCTCGACCTGAAAATCTTGGCTTGGACGATCCCGGTTGTGATGAAGGGAACCGGGGCTGCGTAGGATGCGACAACAAAGTTGCAGTTCGATCGATGGGTGGTCTGAAGAGTCGAGGTGTGGTTCGGACGGGCGCCCGCCCTCTCTCCCACCGCACGAGCTGGGCGCGGAGCGCAAACAAACAGGTCGAAGCTTGCGAGGCTTTCTTCTGAACCTGTTTCGGCTGCTCGACGAGTACAACGTTCGCTATTGCGTGCTGCACTCGTGGGATAAATTGCCGGATGAGCTGCCGAATGACCTGGACTTGGCGGTTCCCGAGCAAGACAAATGGAAGCTGCTGCCAGTTTTCGAAAGCCTCCGGGCTAGTGGCTACGTCCCGATTCAGGCGGTGAGCCACTCCGTAAATGGGACTTTTTACGCCTTCTACTGGGTCGAAGGATCGGCTGTGAAATTGGCGGCTGTAGACATCGTCTCCGAGCACAGGCGCGCAGGCTTGACGTTGGCAGGAGCCGAAGAAATGGTTGCGAACCGCCAGCGTCACGGAACGTTTTGGATCGCTTCGCCGCAGATTGAATTCCCCTATTTGCTCGCCAAAAAGGCCTTCAAACAGACGATTTCCGAACCCCAAGCGCGGCGGTTGCAGTTTCTGGCGGAGCAACTGGGAACAAGTGAAGGCGAGAATCTGGCGGGTAGGTTTCTTCCGGGAGACTCGAGTCAACGAGCTGTCGAGAGCTGCAGGAACGGTTCTGTAGCGGAGTTTCTGGGGAAGGGGCGTTCGAAGCTGTGGTGCACGAGTCTGAGTCGCCGACCGTGGAGATTGGTCCCTTATTGGGCGGGGGAAGCGTGGCGGCTGGTCGGGCGCTGGCTGAAACCTACCGGCGTTATCGTGGCGATCATGGGTCCTGACGGCGTCGGAAAGAGCACCGTGGCTGCAGGTCTGACCGACTCGCTGGACATGGCTTTCTGGCGAAGGCATCGCCTTTTTCACTGGCGGCCGAATGTGATCGCCCCCAAGCCGGACCGCGGCCCTGTACCGAATCCACACCTCCAGTCTGTCCGGAGATCAGCGGCATCAATGCTTTGCTTGAGCGGTTTTTTCTTCGATTACTGCGCAGGGTATCTGCTGCTGATCCGTCGCTTGCTCGCGAAATCGAACCTGATTGTGTTTGACCGATATTTTCAAGATGTGCTCGTTGATCCGCAGCGCTATCGGTACGGCGGGCCACAACGATTTGCGGAGATGCTCAGCCGCCTGGTTCCCCAGCCCGATCTGGTCATTCTGTTGGACGCCGACGCTGAGTCGATTGTGCGGCGGAAGCCGGAACTGTCGTACGAGGAAATCGAACGGCAACGCCAGGCCTATCGACAGCTTCGCTTTAGGGGCGCGCCGATTGCCTTTGTGAAGACAGGCGCCGGCATCGAAGAGTCCGTGTGCGTGGCGTCGGCGGCGGTTGCGGAATTCATGAAGAGCCGATTCGACAAGCGGTTGCGCGGGCAGTTGTCTTCGGCGCTGCGGGGATCCGAGGAGGCCGAGGTGTTTTGTGATTGACCCTGATCCAGATACTTTACACAAGACGCTCCGGGTCTTCCTCGGCTGGCAGGACAATCGCCCTCTGCCATTTCTGAAAGAACTGGCCGACTCTAGGCCAGACTATAGTGCATGTGCCATCGCGGAGAATCCTTCCAGTAGGACCTACGAATATCTTCGTCGCCAGGGCTACACACACCAGCGACAGTTTGCCTTGCTTCCGTCCCGGCGGAATTGTCGCTGGCTCTTGCCGAAAGCGGCGAAACGGCTTCGTGTCGATGGTCTTGAGCTTTACATGCCGCGCAGGTATTTAGGGCGCATGGTTAAGGCTCTAATTTCCCGAGCGCGCGCCGCGGGCTGGGAAGATTGGGTGCGGGACAGCATTGTGATTGTTTCTCGAACAGCTTTACCGATCGAAACTCTCTTGAGCGCGGCTACCGGAGAAAGAGAGATTGCTCTTTCGCTGGCGCCCGGCACGCCGGGAGCCTTTCAAAAGCTGACGGTGCAAGTGATGCGCCCGGACGGATCGATCCTCGGCTACATGAAATTACCGATGACGGAGGTTGCGGGCGAACGCCTTCGACATGAGGCCACGATCGTGCGCGATCTTTGCGCCTATCCCGAGTTGCGTCCGCATATCCCGCGCGTGATCTTTGCAGGCCCGCTGCAAGGACGATACGTCGTATTTCAATCGGCGCTGGATGGCGAAGCAGCGCCTCAGCACTACGCACACCTCCATGAGCGCTTCCTGGACAAGTTACACGGTTGCCGACCTGAGCGGCGGTCTGGGCTGCACGTTGTCGAAGAAACAAGTCAGAAATGGAATCAGATCGCGGGGCGCATGGGGGCCAGATGGCAAGGGTTGGGCAGAGAGGCGCTGCGAATCGCGGCGCGTGAACTCGAAGGCCGAGAAGTTGCCTGCGGCGTCGCGCACGGCGATTTTGCCCCTTGGAACATGCGCATGGAGGACGGGGACTTGCAGCTTTTCGACTGGGAATCGGCTTCATGGAATAGACCGTTGCTGTGGGACAAATTTCATTTCATGACTCAAACGGAATGTCTCCTTAACACCCACTATGGGCGCGCATCGGAAACGAACAGCCGGGCGACAAACCGGAGCCTCTATTTGCTCTACTTGCTCGATAGCGCGGGACAGTACTGGGAGGAAGGGGCACAGGACGTTGTGATTCGACATCGCGAAAGACAACTCCTGGAGTTTATGTCGATTGACGAGTGTGCGGCCTGAGTCGAAAGTCTCTACCAGTGAAGGCGATGAAAAAGTGACGACGGCTATTCGTACTACCGTTCAACTCCTTGGAGTCACCCTACTGACTTTCTTGGTGTTCTACGATTCTGTCCTGTTCCGGCATCCCACGATTCTTGTTCTGGTCCCGCTTCTTCCTCTGGTGCTGGTTTTCATCGCGGCGCCTGCGGCGAGAACGGCCTGGCGGGAAAGTTCCCTGCTGTGTGCCTCGTTCACTTGGTGGCAAGCGCTCTGGTTGCTGGTGTTCCTGAGCGGTCTTGTTATTCGTATTCGCGCCGTGCAGGACATCGATCAATCTCCTGTCGATGGCTGGGCGATTTATCGATGTGGACTTGTGCTCGTGGTCGGACTGACTCTCTGCATCCAATTGCTGTCGGATCGAACGAGATGGCTGGGGGTGCTCTTTTCGGGGATGCTGGGTGTCTTGGCGATATACCCACTGCTGGCGATGCTATCGACCGTTTGGTCCGTTCGACCGTCTTGGACACTCTACAAATCGATCGAATACTTTGTGGAGGTTGCAACGATCGCGGCTGTCGTAGCGACTGTCCGGTCGGTTCGAGAGTATCGGAAACTTGCAAACTTGACCTGGACATTTCTGGGTCTGCTCGTGGCTTCTGCCTGGGTTGGCGCGATTGTCGACCCGGCCGATGGTCTGTCAACGGCGCAAAGACTCGGTCCGCTGACGGTGCGCCTGGAGGGAGTGCTGCCGAGCGTTGACGCCGACACCATCGGCGAAATCTGCGCGATCTTGGCTCTGATTGCGGTCCATCGCATGCTCAACGAACCGGAGGGGAAGCGCAATCGCGGCTGGTACGCCACGGTGCTGTCGGCTTCGCTGGTCACTCTAGTCTTCTCGCAGACTCGCGCCGCGATGTTCGCCTTGATAATCGGTTTTGTCTTGCTGTTGCTCCTTTCGGGGCGGGTTGTCCTGGCCGCGGGTTTAGGAGGGATCGCCGCGCTCGGCTCAGCGATTGCGCTCCCGTTTACGAATCTCGGCCAAACCGTTACTGCTTTCTTGCTTCGGGGTCAATCGAATCAGGAAATGCAGGGTTTATCGGGCCGTATGGGCGTCTGGCAAGCGTCCTTCGACGCGTTCCTGCGCCGCCCTTTCACGGGTTACGGCGGATTTGCGGGCTCGAGATTCGTCGTTCTTCCGGCGTTCTCATTCCAGGCAAATGCATCCTCGGCTCTGAGCAGCTATGTCGATAGCCTTTTGGATCTCGGTGTCGTGGGGCCGTTGCTTCTCGTCATCGTTCTCGTCGGGGTAGCCTGGTTCTTGTTTCGCGCCACGAGGGGTTACCACGTAAAACCCTCCGATATCCCGCTGGCGGTCGAGATGATTGTCGTCCTGTCTGTAATCATCATTCGGTCCTTCGTAACATCAAACATCGTGGGTAATACGTCGCTTGCGTTTCTCACCGTGATCGGGTTTGTTGAAGTGGCGCGACGCGAGGAAGTGATCCTGCGCAGGCGCGAGGCATCATGTGCGGCACGATGATTCGAATGGTCCGAGGTTCCTGCGTGCCACGCTGGTTCGCCACATCTCTGGCGTTCATCGGTCTTCTCGTGGCAATGCGATCGATCTCGCCATCGCGGACCTATGCACTGGGACCACGGCAGAAGACCGTTGAAATTATCGTGGACGCCACTTCGGGGGCGGACACGAACCCGGGGACGCCCGATCGTCCTGTCAAGACCGTTAGCCAGGCCGCGCAAATTGCCCTCCTCAATCGTAGGAGCGGCATTTCGACAATTGTTACGATTCGTCCGGGGACGTATCGCGAGTTCGTGCGAATCGCGGCCGCTGGGCCGGACATGGGAGCGTCAATTGCTTTTCAAGCCTCCCAGATCGGAGCCTCGATGCTTTCAGGATCGGATCTTTGGGCTGATTGGCAGCTCGATTCCACGAATTCGCGCATTTACATCCACCCATGGCAATACCACTGGGGGCTCTGCGAACATCCGAGCGGCGCGCCCCCGATCAAGGACCTGGGACGGCGGCGTGAAATGGTATTCGTGGACGGAGTGCCCCTTATGCAGGCGCTTTCACGCGGCGAGATGAAGGAGGGCAGCTTTTTCGTCGACGAAGCGAGTGGAGTCGCTTTGCTGTGGCCGCCCGCCGGAGCGAATATGAGCGCCGCGAAGATCGAAGTTGCCGTGAGACCCGGAGTGTTCGAGAGCGACGGAGTGTCGAACCTATCGGTCAAAGGCCTCGTCTTCGAGCACGCCAACTCCTGTCATTCAACGAATCCGAACGCCGCGGTGGTCATTTCAGGCGGAACGAACAACCTCGTGGAAGACACGGTTATTCGCTGGAACAACTGGATTGGACTCGACTATTGGGGTGCGGTGAATTCGACGGCACGAAAGCTCACGGCGAATTGGAACGGAGAATTGGGAATCAACGGATTCCGCCTGAAGAATGCCACATTTGAAGATGTCGAGACTTCCCACAACAACTGGCGGGGAGCAGAAGGGCAGTTCACGGGCTGGGAACCAAGCGGGGGAAAATTCCTGAGGGTGCATGGAGCGGTTTTTCGTGATTACTCCGCGATAGGGAACCAGGGGCGAGGCATGTGGTTCGACACGGATAATCTGGACATAACCATCGATCACGCAACTATCGAGCAGAATCTCGTGGGCGGAATCGACCTGGAAGCGAATATGGGTCCCGTGACCATCCGGAACAGCCGAATCTGCAACAATCGGAAGGAGGGAATTCAGAATAATCAGACCGCAAACGTCACCATTACGCAGACGGAGATCTACAACAATGACACTGCGCAGATCATGGTGGTGGACATTCACGGTCCCCGAAGCGGCACCAACTGGGAGACTAAAGAACCCTTTTCAGCGCTGCCGGAGCATTGGGTCCTGTCGGACAATATCGTCGTAGCCGGGGACGCGAAAGAGATGTTGTATGAGGCGCTTGGGCAGTCCAATTCCGCTCTCGGCACTTTCTTGAGCACTCTGAAGTCTGACGGCAACGTCTGGTTCAACCCAGGAACTCCCCGTACTTTTCAGATCGATCCTGGGCCGCCAGGCGAACAGGCAAAGGTCGTGAATTTTTCTCAATGGCAGTCGATCACGGGACAAGACCAGATGTCGAAGTTTGGCCCTCCGGACACCAGCACGGCGGCGTTCTGCGCCGTTCCCTAGAGTCGGCACGCCCGAGCGATTCTTGCGTGCACACCGTTTTCTAGGAAACTCGATTGCAAAAAAGTGAATATCTGGCGCGACTCACGGGCGTACGGGCCATTGCCGCGCTCTTCGTCGTATTTCTTCACTATCGGGGCGATTTGGAAACATTTCTCCCCGTAACGAGGCTCTGCGACCCGCTATTTTCCTCGGGCGATCTGGGGGTGGACTTGTTTTTTATGTTGTCGGGTTTTGTTCTTATGCTCAACTACGAGAAAACGTTTCCTCGCTTTGACCGTCACAAGTATTTGAAGTTCTTGTGGACGCGGCTGGCTCGCATCTATCCCGCGCACCTATTCACGCTGCTCACCGTAACCGCACTCGTGTTGTGCGCCAGGTATCTGCATCAGCCGGTCCGCCACTCTGAATGGTACACAGCGAGCGCGTGGTTGCAGAACGTGTTCCTGATTCAAGCATGGACTGGAATAGCCCACACCATGAGCTGGAATTTTCCGGCCTGGTCGATCAGCTCGGAGTGGTTCGCCTATTTGGGGTTCCCGCTTCTCGTGCCGGCGTTCACGCGGATGAAACGGCCGGCGATTGGATGCTGTGTCGTGCTTCTTCCGTACGTGATCGTGTGCGTCATGCACGGCGACAAGCCGGTTGTCCCGCTCGCACTTCTGCGCGTGTCTTGCGAGTTTGTCGCCGGCTGCATGCTTTATCTTGCGTTCGATCGGGCGCTCCGGATCCCCGGCAATACCGCGCTGTGGGCGGCTCTGATCGTGGCCTTTCTTTGGGCGGCACACACCTACGGCGTCACCAGAGAGTTCGTGTTGCCGGCATTTGCGGCCTTGCTCCTGCGGCTTGCGGCGAACCCCGGCGGCTTCCTGTCCGGAAAGATCGCTGTGTTTTGGGGCGAAGCGTCGTACGCCCTGTATCTAACACACGGAATCTGCGAGGAAGTCCTCGAACGAGCAATCAAGCCTTCGGACTTTGCCGCGGCGAGTCTCCTGATGCGGTGCACGGCGGCAGCGGGCTATGTCGTCGTGATCGCGGCGGCGGCGATCGTGACCCATCTGTTCGTCGAGCGCCCGGCTCGAGCGTGGATGCGTGGTCTGAGTCGCGATCAGGTGCAGTCTTCCGTTGCGAACTCGCCGTCACCACGCGTTGCAGTGGTGAGAACCTAGAATGCGGGCAAACGTGATGCCGGCGGAAAACCCTACGTTGATTGACCGTATGACAGGTCGTCTCACGGGTGCATTGCCGATTGTCCGTAAGGGTTTTCTGGCGCTACTGGCACAAGGACTGATCTCTGGAATGAACTTTGTGCTGAGCGTGCTGCTCGCGCGGTGGCTCGTGGCTTCCCAATACGGGGCCTACACCTTGGCGTTCTCGATCTTCCTGGTCGTCAGCAGTTTTCATAACTCGTTGCTGCTCGAGCCGATGGCCGTCCTGGGGCCTGCTCTGCACGGGAAGTCGATCCCGGACTATCTGGGCAAGCTGGTCCGGCTGCATTTTGTGATCGCGGCTGGTCTCACCATTCTGATGGCAATCTTAGGCGCGGCCATTTCTCAATCCCCGCGCTTCGCTGGGCTATCCTCCGGGCTTTGGGGAGCGTGCCTCGCGATTCCGTGTGTTTTATTTCTGTGGTTTGCGCGCCAAGCAGCCTACGTGCAGATGCGGCCTGGCATCGCCGTCCAGGGCGCCGTTGCGTACGCTTCCGTGATTCTATTGATGATCTTCGGCCTTCACGCGCTCGGCCGCTTGTCTCCATTTGGCGCATTTCTGGCGCTGGCCGTTGCCGGGGCGGTGGGTGGCGGCTCCTTGATCGTGTGGATTCGACCGCAATTTCACTCTTCTCCAGCCGCGGTGCCGCTAGGGACGATCTGGAAACAGCACTGGGCATACGGCCGCTGGGTGCTGCTTACGTCTTTTGTCTTCTGGTTTTCGGGGCAGGCAGCATACTACTTCATCGCCGCGGCATACTTGAAAATGGCCGATGTCGGAACGATTTCGGCGCTTCAAAACCTGGTCGCGCCACTCTCGCAATTCCTTACGGCATTGAGCCTGCTGCTCTTACCTTGGGCCTCAATGCAATTCGCAGGGAGGGATACGGCCCTGTTTCCGCGCGCTATTCGGCGCGTCACTCTCCTCTTCAGCGGCGTTGGCGTCGGCTACTTCATTTTCCTGTTGGGATTCGGTAGGCAGCTGACGGCGTTACTTTATCAGGGAAAGTACTCGAGCTCCTCCGCGCTGCTTCCGATGCTGGCACTTTCCCAGGGATTCATGGCCATTTCACAGGGCCCGGTCATCGGACTACGCGCCATGCAACGCCCTTCGCGCATTTTTGCGAGCTACTGCGTCGCTGCGACGTTCTCGATCTTTGTTGGGATTGCTCTGACGCAGCGCTGGGGCGCGCGTGGAAACGTTGCAGGTATGGCTGCCTCGTCGTTTTGCTTCCTTGTTAGCACCGCCTACTGTTACTGGTCCGAGGGAAAACGACGGAAATCTGCCGAGGTGTCCAGCAGCGATAAAAAGAATTCGACGGCGCGGGTTGCATGGCTGCTGCCTTCCATGGACCGCGGGAACTACTGGCAGCCCTTGTTCAAGGAATTTGTAAGAGAATTTCCTCATACCAGGGTGTTTACGGGAGTGTGGAACGGGTATCTGCGGGGGTACGAGGATTCCTTCCAGTTGCGATTCGTGCCGGGTTTCCGATTCATAGCTCTGGGAAAAAATGCGCAAGGGTACAGCCGGGGACTTATCTGGGCGCCGCCAGCGATTATTCCGGACCTGTACAAGTTTCGCCCCGACGTCATTTTCACGACAGCTTTCAGTCTATGGACGCTCTACGCCCTCGCGTGCAAATGGCTCACTGGCGCGCGCGTCATCATTCTTTGGGATGGGATTTCTCCCGCCGCGGGCTACAGTGACTCCTTCTTTCGATTGCAAGCCCGCAAACTCATGGGACGTGTCGCCGATGCCGGCGTGAGCAACATGCGAGCGGGAGTTGAGTACCTGAATTCAGTCATCGGTATGAACGCATCCAAGCTCTTGCACCTTCCGTATCAGGTCCCCGACGTGCTGGCACTTTGTTCCCACGAACATCAGGTTGCTCGAGGCTCCGTTCGAAGGCCCGCGTTCCTCTTCGTCGGCAGGCTGATATCTCCCAAAGGATGCTTTTCACTGATCGAGGCAGCGAATCTCCTCGTCAAGCGCGGGCTGGATTCGTTTTCGTTGATCTTCGTTGGCGCGGGAAACCAGAGCGAGGAAATGAATGCGCTCGTGCGGTCCTACGGACTTCAACAGCATGTCGATCAATCGGGGCAGGTCGCTTATCAGAATCTAGGGTCCTACTATCGTGCCGCTGATGTGTTTGTGTTTCCGACGCATGACGACGTATGGGGTTTGGTGCTTCTCGAGGCGATGGCATTCGGAAAACCCGCGCTATGTTCAAAGAACGCCGGATCCAAGGAGCTGATCAGCCACGGCGACAATGGATTCATCTTCGACTCCCACAATCCCGAAGAATTGGCGGATTACATGGCCCGGTTCATCCGCGATCCCAGCCTGATCGCACGATTCGGCGCGCGCGCACTCGAAGCCGTGGCTCCACTTACACCGGCTAGAGCCGCGCTGGCACTCGCAGAGCTTGCGACCGCTACAACGCGACCGGTCCGGGGCGTCCCGACGGTTTCGCGGTTACGACAAGCGGAATCCATTCCGGAATTGACCGGCGACTGATCCTTCGGGCCTTTTCTCACGTAAGCCCTGTGAAAATTCTGCTCATTCACAACTATTACAAGCTCAGCGGTGGAGAAGATGAGGTGCTCCGCCGCGAGAAGGGTCTGCTGGTAAGTGCGGGGCACGAGGTCGTCGAGTACGTGCGCGATAACAACACCATCAACGATCATGGGGTAGCCAACAAAATTACACTCGCAACACGAACTCTGTGGGCGCGAGAGAGTCATCGCGATCTTAGACAATTGCTGAATCGCGAGAAGCCGAACATCGCGCATTTTCACAATATTTTCCCGCTGATTTCGCCGTCCGCCTACTACGCGTGTGCATCAGCCGGAGTACCTGTCGTACAAACCCTGCACAATCCCCGGTTGATTTGTCCAGCGGCCACGCTGTCTCGCAATGGAAAGCCGTGTGAAGATTGCGTCCACTCTGCGTTTTCGTGGCCAGCTGTGCGCCACGCCTGCTATCAGGACTCCCGCTTAAAATCGGCGCTCGTCGGGACCATGTTGGCGGTTCACCGATTGGCAGGGACGTGGAGCGGTAAGGTCGACCGTTACATAGCGTCGACGAAGTTCTATCGGCGCAAGTTTGCTGAGGCCGGCATCCCACGCGAGCGAATTGCGCTGAAGCCGCATTTCGTCGAAAAGGATCCCGGAGCGCGAGATCGAGCCGGCGACTACGCCCTCTTTATCGGCCGCCTCTCTCCCGAGAAAGGAGTACCCACGCTCCTAAAGGCCTGGGAAAGCCTGAAGCACGTTCCGCTTCGGATTCGCGGCGAAGGACCGCTGGCGGAAGCTGTCCAACGGGCCGCGAATGCCGAGCGTAGTCCGATAACCATCGTCCCCCGTCTGTCAGCCCAAGATCTCCTGGAATTGACCAAGGGGGCGCGGTTTCTCGTGTGGCCGTCGGAGGGATTTTACGAAACCTTCGGATTGGTCGCAATTGACGCCTTTGCGTGTGGCGTGCCCGTCATCGCCTCCGGGCTCGGCGCAATGGCGGAAATCGTCACTCATGGATCTACCGGCGTGCATTTTCGCCCGGCAGACTCTGCGGACCTTGCCGCGAAGGTCGATTGGGCATGGTCGCATCCAGAGGAACTCGAGACGATGGGGAGGAGGGCACGTCTGGAATTCGAGAGAGCGTACACCCGCGAGAGAAATCTGAACCTGCTGGAAGAGATTTACCATCAGGCGCTGAACAAGCGGTCTGCCGTCCTGGCACGCTTCCCCCCGCGAGTGGTTTTTCATTCGGGAAAACACGTTGCAGATTGAAGTTTCACAATTCCGTTTTCTAGGAGACGGACTCACATGACGAATCGAATTCTTGTAACGGGCGCGGGCGGTTTCATCGGACACCATCTCGTAAAGCGGCTGAAAGCAGAGGGGAACTGGGTGCGCGGAGTGGATCTCAAGCACCCGGAATATGAGGCCTCTGACGCGGATGAGTTTGAAGAGCTGGACCTGCGAGCTTACGAAAACTGCCTGCGGGCAACCGGCGGCGAGATTCATCAGGTTTACAACCTCGCCGCAGACATGGGCGGAATCGGTTACATCACGGCGTTCTTGGCGGCCATTTCTCGGAATAACATCCTCATCAACGCCAACATGCTCGAAGCGAGTCGGCAGAACTCCGTCGGACGATTCCTGTTTTCATCATCAGCATGTGTCTACGCCCAGAGCAAACAGAAAAGCCCTGAAGTCACGCCGTTGATCGAAGAAGACGCATATCCCGCCGATCCCGAGCCCGGTTACGGTTGGGAGAAGTTGTTCGCGGAAGAACTGTGCCGTTACTACCGCCACGATCACCGGCTGGCCACCTACATCGTGCGATTCCACAACGTATATGGCTCCCTCGGGACCTATGAAGGCGGGCGCGAGAAGGCCCCGGCCGCGATTTCGCGAAAGGTTGCGCTTGCCCGAAATGGCGGTGAAATCGAGATTTGGGGCGATGGGGAGCAAACCCGGTCGTTCATGTACGTGGACGACTGTGTCGAAGGCTTGTTGCGACTGATGGCCTCGAACTACCACGAACCCTTGAATCTCGGAACCGACGAGCTGGTTACGATCAACGGATTGGTCGATATGGTTTCGGCAGTGGCGAACAAGAAGTTGTTGAAGCGTCATGATCTGACCAAACCGCAAGGCGTGCGCGGCAGAAATAGCGACAATACGCGCCTGAACAAGGTTCTTGGCTGGGAACCCTCCATTTCTCTAGAGAAAGGACTCGCTGTCACCTACCGGTGGATCGAGGATGAACTCCGCAAGAGCGGCAGGCTCACCGCACAATTGCAAGAAACCAGGGCCTAGAATCGAACGCGCAAACGTTCTCGGCGTCGGCGTTCATGCGGTCAACCTGGATCGCGCCGCCGACATCATTGAGACGGCCGTCCACGCCCACCGCGAGGGATATGTGTGCGTCACTGGCGTTCATGGCGTTATGGAAGCCCAGCGCAATTCGGGATTCCGTGCGGCTATCGACGACGCACTCTTGGTGGTTCCCGATGGCGTACCAACAGTCTGGCTGGGACGATTGCAAGGTCACAAAAAGATGGGGCGCGTGTTTGGTCCCGACCTCATGAAGGAAATCTGTCGGCGGTCTGTCTCTTCCCGCCATTCTCATTTTCTCTATGGCGGAAACCCCGGCGTCGCCGGAAAGCTTGCCGAAAATCTCGCGAAATGGTTTCCGGGAATTCGCATCGTTGGAACCTACACTCCGCCTTTTCGGCCACTCTCAGCAGCGGAAAGAGAGGATCTTGAGGCCCAACTGCTCGAACTGGCTCCCGACTTTTTTTGGGTAGGTTTGAGCACACCCAAGCAGGAGAGCTTCATGGCCGAGAATATCGGCTCCCTGAACTGCAAAATCATGATCGGAGTAGGAGCCGCGTTTGATATCCACACGGGGCGCGTCAAAGACGCGCCGGACTGGATCAAAAGGTCCGGGCTTCAGTGGTTTCATCGATTGTGTCAGGAACCGTCGCGTTTATGGAGGAGATATCTCATAAACAACACGGGGTTCCTGATCCGAATCGTCCTCCAGCTCGCCGGCCTCAGGCGCTACCGTCTTTCACAACGAAACTCCGCACTCTTCAATCCAAAATCCGGTATCGCGGCGGGCTCTGCATAACGGCCCGTTGGCGGCTTAACTGACCGGAACGCTCGTGAACGTCAAAGCGGCCTCGGTCGTGACCTCGACCGCGGCGATCCTAAGAGGAGGTAAGACTTTTGCGGGTCCTGATTTCGGCCTATTCGTGCAAGCCCGAGGAAGGTTCCGAGCCGGGTGTCGGCTGGAACTGGGCGCGGCAGACGGGGCGCTTCCATGAAGTCTGGGTCATAACGCGCGCAAACAATCGGGCTCCCATCGAAGAGTCGTTGGCGAAGGAGCCGTTGCCGAATGTCCACTGGGTGTACTTCGACTTTCCGGGGTGGGCGCGTTTCTGGAAGCGCGGCCGGACGGGAGTGCATGTCTACTACTACCTCTGGCAGATTGGGGTTTACTTTGTCGCAAAACGACTGCACTCGCAGGTGAAATTTGAGCTGACCCACCATGTGACTCTCGGCGGCCTTTGGTTTCCGTGTTTTCTCTCGCTGCTCCCAGTGCCATTCGTTTGGGGCCCGGTCGGGGCTGGCCGGCCTGCTGCGAAGGCCTTTTGGAAGGAATTCTCGCTGCGAGGGCTCGTAAACGAATGGTTGCGGGTGGTGACCTTATTTCTGACGCGCCTCGATCCGGTCCGCGCAGCGACAGAAGACAGAGCCTCCTCCATCTTGGCGGTTTCGACGACAACGGCGAGGGAAGTTAAGCCCAGGAACCGACACAAGATCACCCTGTTCTCGCAGGTTGGTTTCGACTCGCGGGACTTCGACGAGTCCGACGGTTCGAATTCCTGCGATTCCCGCCCTTTCACCGTGCTGAGTGTTGGCAGGCTCGTTCATTGGAAGGGATTTTCCCTGGCTATAAAGGCCTTCGCGCTCTTTCATGAAGCCTTTCCGAACAGCCAGCACGTGATTGTCGGAGATGGCCCGGAAAAAACGAAACTGACCGAGCTTGCCAACTCCCTGCGCCTTTCAGGATGCGTCCATTTCATCAGCACTTTGTCCCGCCAGGATTATCTCCTTCGCGTGCGCCGCAGTGACATGTTGCTCTATCCAAGTCTTCACGAGCCGGGTGCATTTGTAATTGTTGAAGCAATGGCAACGGGCAAGCCGGTAGTCTGCCTGGATTTGGGCGAGCCGGCGCTTCAGGTGACTCAAGACACTGGCATAAAGGTCCCCGCTACGTCGCCCGAGCAGGTCGTGCACGATCTGGCGAAGGCTTTTCATAAGCTTGCTTCGGAGCCTGAACTCCGCGCCCGATTGGGGCTCGGAGCAAGGAAACGGGTACAGCAGCATTTCGAATGGGATAAGAAAGGGCTCTTCATGACAAAGCTCTATCGAAGTCTGCTTAGCCCCGAAGAAGGCGCGGCTACTCCGACGGCCCATCCACTGTGAGGAGTGAAGCCTTGAGCGTGAGAGCTTCCAGCCTGCAGACCGGGGAGGCGGCGTTGAGGGCCGGTCATCGATTAAACGTCCTCGTATCGGCATACGCCTGCGAACCCAATGAAGGTTCCGAACCGGGAATTGGCTGGAATCAGGTCAGGCAAATTGCCAGATTTCATGAAGTCTGGGTCATTACGCGCTCCAATAATGGCCCTGCAATCGAGAAATCGTTGGCCGCTGATCCGATGTCAAATGTTCATTGGATTTATTGCGACCTTCCCCGTTGCTTTCGTTTCTGGAAAAAAGGTCCGCGCGGAGCGCGCCTCTATTACTACTTGTGGCAAACCATTGCTCTTCGCTTGGTTCGGAAACATCATCTAAATACAAAATTCGACATCGTGCACCATGTGACGTTCGGGAATTATTGGCAGCCAACCTTCCTGTATCTTCTTCCTGCATCGTTCTTTTGGGGACCAGTCGGAGGCGGAGAATCGGCCCCTGCAAATTTCCTGCCCTCCTTTGGGCTGCGGGGAAGAATCTACGAGATTCTGCGAGCGTGCGCGCGAAGACTTGCGGAACTGGGACCCTCCGTGCGCGGGGCGGCACGACACGCCCGTGTAGCGATCGCTACCACGGAACAGACCGCAAGCCGGCTGCGAAAGCTTGGCTGCACGAACGTGTCCGTGCTTTGTGGAATTGGCATGCCTGAGCAGGAGTTAGACCAGCTGCGGGCGATTCCGTCACGCGATGCGAAGCCGTTCCGGGTACTCAGCGTCGGGCGCTTATTGCATTGGAAGGGCTTCCAATTTGGATTGCGCGCTTTCGGCCGGTTTCACGCGAGATTCCCTGAAGCCGAATACTGGCTCGTCGGCGAAGGGCCCGAACGAAGAACCTTGGAACGAATCACGCGTGAGATGGGTTTGGAGAAAGCTGTTACTTTTCTGGGCCAGCTGCCTCGCAACGAGGCCCTTACCAAATATCTCCATTGCGATGTTTTGCTCTTCCCTAGTTTCCACGAATCGGGGGGTTGGGTATGTCTCGAGGCGATGGCTGCCGGTCGACCCGTGATCTGCCTCGATCTCGGTGGCCCCGGTCTTCAGGTAACCGATGACACAGGGATCAAGGTCGTAGCCGGCACTCCTGAGCAGGTTGTCGCCGATCTTTGTGCCGCCTTGGAGCGGTTAGCCGAGGATCCGGTTTATCGCCGACACCTCGGTGTTGGTGGCCGATCGCGAGTGAAGCTCAATTTCAGCTGGGAGCGCAAAGGCGAGCAAATCGCGGCGCTTTATGCCC
>CAWEXR010000034.1:0-100947 GCA_963813045.1 uncultured Acidobacteriota bacterium | reverse complement strand
GTTGCCGATCGTTGACAACGGAAACGCGCGGTGATATGGACGGCGCGGGTGCACCTATCCGGGATGCCAGGAGGTTCGAAATGGCGCGGATCGCAGCGTTGGTTTATGGGCTGGTCGTTTACCTGATTTTCTTTCTCACGTTCGTTTACGCGATCGGATTTGTGGGGAATATACTGGTTCCAAAGTCCATTGATTCCGGCGGCGGGGACTTCTCCTGGCCGGCGCTGGTGATCGACGCGCTCCTGCTGGGGCTTTTCGCCATCCAGCACAGCGTGATGGCGCGCCAGGGTTTCAAAAGAGCGTGGACGAAAGTGATTCCGCCTGCCATTGAGCGCAGCACATACGTGCTGCTCGCAAGCCTGTGCCTCATTTTGCTCTACTGGCAGTGGAGGCCGATGACGAACGTCGTGTGGGACGTGGAACGCCCCGCCGGGCGATGGATTCTGCTGGCGCTTTTCTGGATTGGCTGGCTGCTGGTTCTGGCCTCCACATTTCTCGTCAGTCACGCGGAGCTTTTTGGGTTGTCTCAGGTCGGAGCTTTCATGCGCGGACAGCCGCACACGGCGGTTGGCTTCAAGACGCCGTCGCTATACAAACGCGTCCGCCATCCGATCTATCTGGGCTTTGTGATCGCCTTCTGGGCGACGCCGACGATGACGTTTGGTCACCTGCTGTTCGCTTTCGCCACGACGGCCTACATTCTGGTCGCGATTCAGCTCGAAGAGCGGGACTTGATCTCGTTTTTCGGCGACGCCTACCGGGAATACCGGAAGCGCACTCCGATGCTGGTGCCCTTCACAAAAAAGTAGCGCTTCGCCAGGAAGCACCCGCGTGCCGCTTAGGACGTCGGATCGTCACTTGAACTGCGGATCGATTTCGACCTGATAGCCGGCGGCGAGGCGGTTGGTCTCGTTGGCCATTCCGACGACGGCCATCAGCTCGTGGAACATGGCGTCGGTCATGCCGCGCTTGCGGGCCGCGGCGGTGTGGGACGCGATGCAGTAGCCGCACTGGTTCGTCACGCTGACGGCCACGTAGATCATCTCCTTGGTTAGCGGATCGAGCGCGCCCGCGGCCATGATCTGCTTGATCGATTCCCACGTGCGCTTGAGCGCGACGGGATCGTTGGCCAGCACCTTCCAGAAATTGTTGATCCAGTCGGTCTGGCGCGTCTTCATGACGTCGTCGAAGACGGCGCGCACCTCGGGACTCGCATTCGCGTACTCGATAGTCGCTTGGCTCCCCATGCTAGCCCTCCCGCGATATGGTACGCTGTGCGGCGGAAATTCAGAAACCGGACGGAAGGGACGCAGATGATGGTCGGCGGACTCAAGGTGATTCTGGCGAAAGAAGGACACGAACAGGAGTTCGAGACGCTGTTCGGGGAGCTTCGCGCCGCGATAGGCGATCGGGAGCCGGGCTGCGTGCTGTACTCGCTGCTGAAATCGCGCACCAATCTGCGGTCCTATATCGTCCACGAGCAGTATCGCGACCAGGCCGGCCTCGATGCGCATCGGACATCGGCGCACGGGAAGGTCTATTTCCCGAAGATACGGGCTATCCTGGAAAGCATCAGCGTTGAATATTTCGATGTGGTCGTGGCGTGATCGCCGGACGAAACAGGAGGAAACGTGAGTGAAAAAGATATCGAAATCCGGACAGCGGACGGAACCTGCGACGCGGTCCTGTACGAAGCGGAAGATGGGAAGCGCCGCCCGGGCGTGATTCATTATCCGGACATCCTAGGCATTCGCCCATCGCACCGCGCGATGGCCAAGCGGCTGGCGGAGCAAGGTTACACCGTGCTGCTGGCGAACCCGTTCTACCGCACGGTGCGGGGGCTCTGCTTCGACTTCCCGCCGAACTTCGCCGGTGATGAGCGCACCATGAAGCGATTCGGCGAACTCGCCGGACCGTTGACGCCGGAAGTGATGGAGCGCGATGCCAGCACGTTCGTGAATTTCCTCGCGACGCAGCATTCGGTGAGCGACGCGAAAATGGGAGCGGTCGGCTACTGCTTCACGGGCCAGGTGGCGCTGCGAACGGCGGCCGCGAGGCCGGACAGGATCGGCGCGATTGCCTCGTTCCACGGCGGCGGGCTTTTCACTGACAAGCCGACCAGCCCGCATCTCGCCCTGCCGCGCATTCCGAAATCAGACGGCGCGCGGCTTTATTTCGGCCACGCGGCCAATGACCACTCCATGCCGCAGGAAGCGATCGACAAACTCGACGCCGCTCTCAAGGCGTGGGGCGGCAAGTATGAGAGCGAACTGTACGCGGACGCGCCGCACGGATGGACCGTCGCGGACAGCCCCGCGTACAGGCAGCCGCAGGCCGAGCGCGCGTTCAAGAAGCTGTCGGACTTGTTCGCTGCGGCGCTGAAGTGACGATCCGACCAGGATCGTCATCCCGAGCGAACAGCGTTAGCGAGGGATCTCTCTTCGGACTCGCGCGTTGGAAACACCCGCAGAGAGATTCCTCGGCCACGAACCGGCCTCGGAATGACAGGTGGGTCGTAGGGCGCCTGAAGCCAAGCATCACGTCCTTGCCGTGCTTCGAACGCGTTAAGTCGCATGCGAACGTATTACGTGTACATTCTGGCGAGCCCATCCGCCGTCCTATACACGGGTGTCACCAACGACCTTAGGCACCGCATAGCCCAGCATCGCCTTAAACACATCCCAGGTTTCACGAAGAAATACAACGTCACCAAACTGGTTTACTTCGAACGCTTCGGGCACGTTCGCATGGCTATCGCACGCGAGAAACAGATCAAAGCATGGACGCGCAAGCGGAGAGTGGCCCTGATCGAATCGAAAAACCCGAAATGGGTGGACCTGAGCGCCGATTGGGTGTCGAAGCCGCTGCCGGATTGAGTGCCTCTGCATGACAAGTCGGCAATCGACAGGCTCGGTTCAATGCTTGGCTCGTCTTGCTCAACCCGCAACCTGTCATTCCGAGGCCGGGTTTTGGCCGAGGAATCTCTCTTCAATACGTTGCCTTGCACGGACGCGCACTCGAAGAGAGTTCCCCGAGTGCGTCCTGCGCCCGCGAGAACCGCGGGAAAGCGAAGAGGCCCCCGACTCCGCTCGGGATGACGGGTCACCACTTGCGCGTGTCGTCTTTCGTGCGGATCGCCGACATTCGGGCAGTCACGGCGCGAAGCATCCACGGTGCGAATCGTTCGATGGCTACCAGCACTTTGCCGTGCCCGGTGACGATGCGTTCGCGCTCGCCGCGTGCGACGGCGCGCAGGATCTCGCGCACCGCTTTCGGCGTGCTCACGATGAGCCGTGGAGGAATCGGATCCTTCGAGCCCGCGTGCAATGTTCCGTGATTATCCGTGATACGGATGTCGCTGGCGACGAAACCCGGGCTGATCAGCGTCACCTTGATTCCCGTGGAGCGCAGCTCGGGAGTAATTGCGTTGGCGAGGCCCCGCAGCGCGAACTTGCTCATAGAATAAGGCGAAGAGCCGGGCGAGGAAACCCATCCTGCCACGCTCCCGATGATGGCTAGATTTCCCCGGCTCTTCTCGAGCTCGGGCAGCCCAGCGTAAATCGTGCGCAGCACGCCGAAGACGTTGGTTTCCAACTGCCGGCGGTAGTCCTCCAGAGCGAGCTTCTTCAGCGGAGCGACCACTCCGAATCCCGCGTTCGCGAAGACGACGTCGAGTTTCCCAAAGGCGTGGACGGCTTCCGCGACGGCCCGCTCCAGGTCCCCATCGCGGGTCACGTCGCATTCGGAAACCAGTGGGCGGGATCTTCCAAGCTCCGCGATCCTCTGCGCGAGATTTTCGAGGCGATCCTTGCGGCGCGCCGCGAGCGTGAGCCGCGCGCCGGCCTGCGCGAGTTGCAGCGCGAGCTCTTCGCCAATGCCGGAGGAGGCTCCGGTGATGAGTACGGATTTGTCGCGAAAGAACGAAAATGCGCCGGCCATGTGCGACATCTTATTACATCCCGGGCGGAGAAGCGCCGGATGCTCAAGATGAAAAAGTATAGTTGTGCGTCAGCACGGTGGCGGCGAAGCGGCCGGCGAAGAATTGGTGCGTGGGCGCGCAGCTTACCGTGACTTTCTGGCCATCCTCTACGATCACCTCGATCTTCTTCAGCGTGAGGCGCGCGAAGCGCCGACCAGAATGTCGCACATGCAGAGCCGCTCGGCGCGCATGGGCGAGCCGTCGGCAAGGGTGAAGATGTGGTGCGGCGTCACGTCGATCGACTCCTCATTTGAGAAGTGCAGCCGCAGGAACGTGTCCGCGTCGCGCACCTCGAGGCGCAGGATGCGCGTCCACGACTCTCCGCCGGCGCGCGAGGGGCAGCGGAGGTGCTCGCCAACCTTGCACGTCTCGATCGGGACGGTGCCGCGCTCCTTCGTCAGCACCATCGTGCCCGCGCGGACGCAGCTTCCGCTGCCGCCGCCCGAGCCGCCGCCGGTGCCGCTTGTGGTGGTCGCCGCGGCGATGGCGCCCTGCGAGAGCGGGATGCGTCCCTGGAGCGCCTGCTGCTGCGCGGCGGAGTTGGTCTTCGCGGATTGCGCGTAGGCGGGCGTCCCTGCCCCGCCCGCGACCCATGCGATCGCGGCGGCGGTTTCGTCCCAGCAGGGATAGAAATAGTAAGTGGTGCCGGCGGCGAGCGCGGTCACGGCGACGGAGCCGTTGGGGATTGCCGTGGTGGTGCCGTCGGCGCGGAAGATGCTGAGACCGGACCAGCTCCACGTGATGCTCGATGTGGTGGAGACGTAGGTGAACGCGCCGGACCACGTCGGAGGCACGGAGCCTTTCATCAGCACGCCCGATTTCGTGGGGTCGATTTGGCCGGACGTCAGCGCGCCCGTCACCACGCGCGCGTAGCTCGTGCCGTCGGTGATCTGGTCGTCGAGACTCCAGCCCTGGTTCGGGCCGAGTGACGCGCCAGCCAGGCGCTTGAGCGCCTCGTAAAGCTGCGGGTTCGTCTTGCGCAGCGCCTCGATTTGGGGAACGGTGAGCATGGGGATCTAATCGGAAACCTGCGGCTGGCGTGTTGATGCTTAGCTGGTTCTATCTACGGGCAACCTGTCATTCCGAGGCCGCGGTTGGCCGAGGAATCTCTCTTGGATCATGATCGCAGTGAAGCGAGTCAAGCGGTGAGGAAAGGTTCCTCGCTGCGTCCCGTGCGCGGTGTTCTTGGCCAAAGTTGTTCTGGACTGCGGAACGGAACTGGACTTTAATCCGCGCAGTGGAAGCGTTCGATTTTTCCACCCACGGCACCGCGAACGGAACGTCGCATCAGGAATGGCTCCCGGCCTTCCATTCGTAGCGGCAGTGCGAGTCAGAAGCGAAATCCGAGGAGGAATCGTGAATCGAAATATGTGGAAACTTCTTACGGGGCTGTGCGTGCTTGCGATCTCCGTCGTTTGCACGGTGCCGGCGAATGCGCAGATGTCCCCGGTCAAGGAAAAACCGCCGAATTACTCGTACGTTTCGAATTGGCAGCTTCCCCGCACGCAGTGGGGCGCCGTCGACAAATCGAACGCGGACGACACGAAGTTGCTCGAAAAGGCCGTCGCCGATGGAACGCTTACCGGATACGGCTTCGACGAGACCCTGACGCACTCCGCTGACGGCGAAACCCACGACCAGTGGTGGAGCGCATCATCCCTGGCGGGCGTGTTCAACATGCTGGACCAGTTTTACAAGGCGGGCACCACGACTTCACCCCTCTTGGAGTCCGCGACGAAGCACTGGGACAGCGTGTGGGAAGCCCGGTATTACGACTGGCATGCGGGAAGCTATAAGGACGCGTACACCTTCGTGGCGACCTACCGCCTGAAAGCGACCGCGCCGGACGACGCGCTGGACTCGCTCAGCAAGAACCTGGTCGGTCCCCTGCTGGAGAAACTGCTGGCCGACGGCTCCCTCATCGAATGGGAGATCGACACCCAGGCAATACACACGGACGCTCCCGGGGAATTCATGATCATCTACGTGGCGCAGAAACCGGACGCAATGGACAAGGTCAACGCGGCCATCGCGGAACTGGATAAGACCAATCCGCTTGGCGGGCCTGCGTTCGGATCGGTGACGGACTCCCCCGCGCACCGCGACGAAGTGCTTCATTCGACTGCAATATTCAAGTAGTCCGCACGGTCGCTAGCCTACTTGCCGAATCGCGGGCGGCCCGGATCCTCCGGCGCCGCTCGTGGTGGTCGCCGCGGCCACGCCGCCCTGCGAGAGCGGGATGCGTCCCTGGAGCGCCTGCTGCGCAGGGGACACGCGGGCACAGAGAAACGAAAGGTTCGGTTGATTGACTCTTCGGCGGCACGAGCGGTCAGGCTCGTTGTCTCCGGCCACGGGCCGTGCAATCTTCAGATAGGAGCAAACATTTTCTCGGAGAAACACATGAAACGCGCCATTCGCTGCATCGTATGTGTTTGTGTGCTGGTCGTCCTGGCGGGGCTCCGCGTGCACGCGCAGAATCAGCCGTCGCCCGCAGAAGCGAAGGCCTTCGCCGCGCAATACGTGGCGGCGATGAACGCCAAGGACATTCCGCGCCTGCTCTCCTTCTTCCATCCGAAGTCGGTGGCCTGCATCACCCCCGACACAAAGGATTATTACGACGGGGCGATGGAGGTTGGCGTACGCCAGTCGGTTCCCGCGAACTACACGTTCACTGTCATGGCCGTGAATGAAGACAATCTGAAAGCCATCGAGAGCATTGCGCGATTTCCGGTGAAACCCACGAGTGAGCTGCACATCGATTACCAGCAGGGCGACGATTCGGGAAGTGTGGTGTTGTGGCTTGTGCGGGACAACGGGCGCTGGTTTGCCGATCAGCCGTGCGCCACGGAACAAACGCTGAAGCAGTTTCGCGACGGCGCAGCGGCGCGGAAAGAAGCGCAGGCCCGTTACAAGTCACTGGCGGCTGGAATCAAGGATCCGCTGCGCTCCGAGCTGCTCGGTCTGCTGCGCAAGCATGAGACGGCAAGTGCGACGAAGCGCTATCACGAGGTCAGCGGTGAAGATTACAAAACCTCGATGTTCGTGATCAACGAACTCGCGCCAGAGGCGCGGTAAATCGCGTCGCGGATCAATTCCCTCCCCGGACGATCGCGAAGGGATCGGGCTTGGCCCAGGGGACGAGCTTGGTGAGCGAGAACCAGGAGCCGGCGGCGTTGGTGCCGAACTGATACGACACGCGCTCGGCGAGCACGTTCGCGAACTGCTCCATGTCGCGCGAGGCGGGCGACGCGAGCGTCCAAGCGCCGAGCGCAATCGCTGACGCGCCGCCGGGCGTGACCGCCGAAAGCGCGAGCGAACCCGAGCCCTGCACGTAAGCCGTGAGATAGCCGAAAAGATTGCGCCCGCTCAGCCCGGTGGCGGCGAGAAACGCCGTGGCGTAGAACGAATTGATCGCCGCGCCGTCGTCGGAATACGTGCCCGATGTGAGCGCGTAGATTTTCCCGCTCGAATTATTCGAGCCGAAGAAAATCTGCGCGACGCCCGTGGGCCGCTCGATCAGGCCGCACGAATTCGCGGCGATGATCCACGGCGCCCATTTGCGCGAGCGCTCGGGCGCCGTCAACATGGCGACGAGCGGATCGCCGAAGCCTTCGGTGTAGTCGAGCATCAGGATTTGATTCGGCTGCGTGGCCGAGCCCATCGGCACGCCGACCAGAATCCGCTTGTGCTGCGTATCGACCTGCACCCAGATGAGCTGGCCGTACTGCCAGTTGATCGCGTCCCACGTGGGCTGAATCTCCTGCGAGAGTTTCACGGGCTCGCTGCCGTCGAACAAGTAGAGCCCCGAGCGGCCCGCGATCACCACCCACTCCTCGCCGATGCCGACGCCGCGCGCCGACGGCGTGCCGACCTGGTTCGACACTTCCTCGACCTGCCAGAGCGCGGGCTCGTTGACGCCGTCGGTGGCGGTGACGTACATGCTGCGCTCTTTGACGAAGTACAGGTTATTGCGCAGCGTGAACGCGGCGCGAATTCCCTGCCCGTTGTTTTCGGCGATGCTCATGATCCCGGTGACGCCGTCGTAGGCCTCGGGATCTTCCGTGCCCGACCCGCGCACGAGCGACGGATTCTGCGCGGCGTTGGTGGGAAACACTTCGATATTGTCGATGAGGAAGGATTCGCCGCTCGGGCCGGGCGTGCCGTCCGCGTAGACGCGCAGGCGCAGATCGGACGGCAGCGACGCTTGCGGCCCGAACAGATCAACGGTGAACTCTTGATAGCCGGTGGTGGCCTGCGAAGGCGTGATGGCGAGGCCGGTGCCCAGCTGGCCCATCGTGGGGCTGAAGGCGTTGACGCGCAGCGTGCCCGCCGAAAGGCCGGCGCTGCGCTTCACACGCGCGCGCAGGGAATAGTCCGTGTTGGTCACGAAGAGAGGATCGCCATCGACGTCGGTGATGGCGCCCTGGAAAATGTAGCCGCGCCCGCCGGTCACACCGTCGGCGGTGATGCGATACGCGTCGCCCCAGACGACATCGCTCGGCTCGCGGCTGCCGCCCGCGCCGAACGTGGGATCGAGCTGCCAGCCGAGCGGGCGGCCGTTGCCGGAGGCGTCCCAGCCGCCGTCGAAGGTCAGGTTGCGCCAGTTGTCCATGTTGGCGCGCTCGCCCCACCAGAAGAGGCGCTCGGCGTAGGCGGTCACGCCGAGCTGCTCGGGCAGCTCGATCTGCGAGAAAAGATAGTCCATGCTCGTGCCGGAGAGCAGGATCGTGTCGGTGAAATCGACGGTGAGCGAGGTGGAGGAGTTGTCGTCGATCACCATCGTCGCAGGGACGTGATAGAAACTCGCGCCGCCGGAAGCCGTGAACGCGAGCAGCCGCTGCACCACGTTCGACGGGCCGGTCGGAATGTTCGTGACGTTCGCCTTCCAGTTGCCGGCCGCGGTCCACGAGACGGGAGGCGACGGCGCGGTCCAGTAGCCCTGGCGCGTGACGAACACGACCACCAACTGGTGCACGCCGGGCGAAATGCTGCCGCCCGAGGTCGAGTCGGCGACCGCGGGGCCTTCGGCGGGGCCGATCTGGCTCACGCGATCGAAGTTCGTGTCGTCGTACTGCCGCGGGATGTCCTGGCCGATGATGCCGTCGCCGAAAGCCATGTACTCGCGGCCGAAGATGCGTGGTCGAGGCGAGATAGAGACTCGGCCGCGCGCCGTTGGCGGCGAAGAGCGAGAGAGTGCCGGGCGAAGTCTCCTTGTAGAGATTGCCGAGCGAGTCGAGGACGATGAGCCGCTGGAGGAGGTTCGTCGTGATGTAGGTTTTCAGGCCGTTGATTTGCGGCGCGCCCGCGAGCGCCGCGTACTGCGAGACGAGGCCGGGGCGCGTGCGCACCCCTCCCGGGAAGAAGTCGACGTCGCCGAGATTGGGCGACATTCCGGGCGGCACGTCGGAGGGATCGAGGAGCGTGACCCAGGTGCCGAAGACGTTGAGCGGAAGGGCGAGAAGGTTTCGATGGACATGACGATCCGATCAGGATCTCTCTTCGACTTGCTCACAATGACGACAAATGCTGAATGGGCGGCGTGCCAAGAAAGATTGCCGGGCGTAGCGGTGCTACGCCCCTGCGAAGAGAAACCGGCGGCGTTACTGAAGTTTCTTGAAGATTCCGTAGAAGGTGATCGTGTCGGACGCGATCGCGGAGGGATATGCGCCCGCGGCAACTTCCGGAAACGCGCCGGCGCCCGATCCCTGCTGGAAGATTTTCACCTTGCCGTTGTTCATCGCGGAGCCCGGATAGAAAACGAAATCGTAGCCGGAGAGGCCGTCCATCCAGGCCGCGCCCTGAACCGGCGCCTGCGTGGCCGCGATGATGGGAAACTGCGAGAGGTCGAGCGTGTCGCCGCCGGTCGAGTAGTTGCCCGAGGCAGCGACGGTGCCGGCCACGTGGATGCGCTGGCCGTCGTCCCATGTATCGACGAGCGAAAATGTAAGTGCCATGTATTTCCTCCGAGGAGTGTGAGTGGTGAATGTGAGCGGTGTGACTCGTGATTCGTGACCGGTGAGGTCACTCCCGCAAGCCGGGAGCGAGGTACATCTGGCGATGAAGGCTACCAATCGCTAGGCGCGGCTTACTGGTCGCTGATATGATGGGCGCCTTGCGACCCCGGTGGCGCCCCGATAGGGCCGGGGCGGCCGGGGCACGGCGCAGCAACCCGAACGCCTGCATGTGAATCCAACGCGTCGATACTTACTGACATAGGGGAGAGCCTGGTGCGGCGACTGCTGGCTGTCTGTGCGATGGCGGTGACGATATTCGCGGCGTTCGTGGCGCTGCGGCTGAATCGCGTAGCCACGGTCTCCGCCGCGGGCGGACAGGGCAGCCTGGCGCTCTACACTGCCGATCCGGATGAAGAGGGGTGCCCGCTCGGGCCAACATTCACCTTCTGCGATCAGATTCTGGGCGGCTTCCCGGGGCCGCAGGCCGATTTCCAGATCGTGGCCACGAGCGCGGTGAGTGGTCTTTCCGTCTCACTCGCGGCGATTCCCGGGATGGCTTCCAATTTCGCCGTGGGCGATTTCACGGTCGCCGCCAACTTTTGCACGGGCAGCCTTGCCGCAGGGCAACAGTGCGTGGTTGCTGTGGCGTTCTCGCCGACGGCGGCGGGATTGCGCGCGGCCGCACTGACCGTGACCGACGCCGCAGGCGATGCGCTCGCCATCAACATCGAAGGCACGGGCAGGAATCTGGCGATGGCGCCGCCTCCCGCGCCCGCGTGCATACAGGGCAATGCATATACCTTTTGCAATGAAGCGGTCGGTGGCGCCAGCAGCGCCGAGACGTTTACTCTGAACGCCAGCAGCGCCGTGACGGGAATGACGGTCTCCCTGCAGCCCATCTCGGGGCTCTCTTCTGAATTCGCCACCGGCGATTTTACGATCGCAAGCACCACCTGCACGGGCGCGCTCGCGCCGCTCACGAGTTGCACCGTCAGCGTCGAGTTCACGCCAACGGTAGCCGGATTGCGCTCCGCCGCTTTGACGGCGACGGATTCGAACGGCGATGCTACGGCGATCTATCTCGCGGGCCAGACAACCACCGGCCTTGCGTTCCCGCTTCCTCTGCCGTCAATGAATGCTCTCGCCTGTGCGAGAGTGAATCTGCGTGGATTCTGCAACGAGCCCCAGGGCGGGACCACGGCTACGAACACGTTCACTGTGACGAATACCTCCGGCGCGCAGATTACCGGCCTTACGATCACGCCGCCCGTTACTCCGCCCACGCCGGCGCCTCCGCCGCCAGATTTCACGGTGACCGCGACGAGCTGCGTGTCCACGCTGGCGGCGGGCGCGAGCTGCACGATCAACGTCGCGTTCACGCCGCAGGGCACTGGCTTGCGGCAGGGCACGGTCGGCGTGACGGACACTCAGGGTGATGTCGCAGGGTTCAATCTTGCCGGCGTGGGCGACGACTACAACCTGGCGCTCGCGTCGAGCCAGCAGGAGGAAGTGACCATTGTCCAGGGTGGAACGGCCACGTTCAACGGTGTGGTCAACCCCGACGGCGTCTTCGGGCAGAACGGCGAGCAGGTGACGTTCGTATGCCCCTTGAACCTGCCCGTCAACACGAGCTGCATGATCACGCCGTGTCCGGCGCAGATCATCCCCGGGACGCCCACGGCATTTCAGATAGTGTTCGTCACTTCGACGAAGACGGTCGTCGCGCCGAGACCCGCGCAGGGCACCGGATGCGCGTCGTACGGCCCGCCCGGAACGAGCGTGGTGCTGCCCGATCCGGATTCCTCGCCTCGCGCGCCGGGCTTCCCTAGTCCGTTCCCTGCCCCGCTGATTTTGGCCATTTTGGGCACAATTGCACTGCTTATCGGTTGGATATTGGCAGAAATTGGCAGCGTGAAGGGCCGCAGGCGCGTGCCCCTCGTCTTCGCGGCGGCGGGCATTGTTGCGGCGGCGCTCACTGGTTGCCACCACAGCACCGCGCCCGGATCGCCGGCCACGCCCCTCGGCACCACAACAATGACTTTCGAGGCGCCGGCGCTCGATGCCAACGGCAATTCGCTGAATGCGTCGCGCCCGGGACCGCAGATTATTCTCGATATCGTGCAGTCGGCGCCCGGCGGACTCCCCTGATTCCCTGGCGGAGGGATCCTCAGAGATAGATGACGCGGCGGTGGTAGCTGTACGGCATGCGCCGACGTCCCTTCAACTGTTCCGGGCGGACGTACCTCTCGATCAACTTCTCCGTAGCCATCTGCGCGGTGCCCAGCAGATCCTGCGCCAGCGCGCGCGCCCCGCGCGAGCGGGCGGCGAGAGCGGCCGTGGCGAAAGCGAGCGGGTCCGTGGCCGAGCGAATCTGCACGGGATCGGTGCCGAGCGTAAGCAGCGGCAGAACCTTTTCGTAGCGGATGCGGACGGTGATGGATTGCGTCGCGCCGATCAGGTTGACTTTGTCCTCGCGCCATTCCCACAGGCGCAGGTAAGTGCTCGGCTGGAGGTTCAGCATGCTGCCGCCGCTGGTGAATTTCTCCATGGGGACGAAGACGTCGGTGGTGTTGGCGGTGGCGCGCTCCCAGAGCATGTGCGGCGCGAGGCAGTCGGTCGGGAGCTGCGGGCTCGAGACGTCGCTGATTTCTGTTGGAGTGACGCCGGTCGAGATATTGAGGTCGAGCTCGAGGTCCTGCTGCTCGGCGAGGACGCTGACGCCCGATTCCGCCAGCTCGCGCTGCAGGCCGCGGTAGGCGGAGTTCAGGAACGGCATCAGCAGCGTGTCCGTGAAGACGGCGCCGGCCGAATCGTTGACGAGCGCGCGCGCCAGGTTCAGCGCGTCTTCCGCCTGCGAGTACGCCGTGGTGGGAACGACGGGCATGGGGGGCCTCCGGGAAGCAGTGACTAGTGACGAGGGACTAGTGGCTAGGAATTCCTAAGGATGCTCCGGCGAGACTTGAGCAAGCGGCGCGAGGTGTAGTACAACGCACATGACGGGGCGAAACGCAGCCGGACTTGCGCGCCGGGCAGGAGTCGCATGGTATCTCAAGGAAAAGTTCATCGAGTGCGTGGCGCAGCAAGGTTGCGACTGCTCGCCATGTTTATCGCGGCGCCGATCGCCGCCGGTGCGATCGCAGCGGCGCGAGCGCCGCAGGGGCCGCCGGCGCTGATGCTGCCGGAAAACCAGGTGACGCGCGTTTCCCATCATGTATACGCGATCATGGGTTTCCCCAACATCGGCATCGTGGTCGGCGACCGCGCGACTCTGGTGGTCGATACGGGACTGGGCCCGCGCAACGGAGCGATCGCCGCGCGCGAGGCGCAAAAGCTGTCGAAGGGTCCGGTGCTCTACCTCACCACGACGCACTACCACGCCGAGCATGCCGCCGGCGAAGGCGGCTTCCCTCCGAACACCATCCTGATCCGGCCCATCGCGCAGCAGAAGGAACTCGAGCAGCTCGGATTGCCGTTCGTGGCGATGTTCAGCAGCCGGTCCGCGCAGATGAAAGAACTGCTGGCGGGCGTGACGTTCCGCGCGCCGGACATCACGTTTGAAAAAGAGATTACGCTCGATCTGGGCGGCGCGACCGCGCGGCTTTTCTGGATGGGGCAGGCGCACACGAAGGGCGACGAGCTGATCGACGTCGAGCCGGACAGCACGCTGATTTCCGGCGATGTGGTGCAGAGCCACATGGTGCCCAATCTGCCGGACGACAACGCCAACATGAAAAGCTGGGTGGAAATCCTGGCGAAACTGCGTCCGCTGAAATTCCGGTTCGTCGTGCCGGATCACGGCGCGCTGGGCGATGGGTCGCTGATCGAGAGCGATTACCAGTTCTTTTCGCAGCTTCAGGCGCGCGCGCTCGAATTGAAACGCCAGAGCAAGTCCGCGGACGATGCCGGGCAGATTTTGACCGCCGAGTTCAAGACGAAGTTCCCCGATTGGCCCAACCTCGCCGCCGTGCCCAATGTCGTGAAACACGTCTACGCCGAAAATCCCTAGAGATCACGAATCGCTGGCGACGGGGATTTCCTTCTGCAGAAACGGCACCTTGGCGGCGGCCCAATCGACCATGCTGTCGCCTGAAAGCCCGAACATCGCGGCAGTCGCGTGCCCGGGCTCGAGCGTAAGATTGAACGGGATGCCGAGCGTGTGAATCATCTGCGTGGCGGCGTCCGGGTGTGCGATCCAGTAGGAAAATCCCGCCGCGTTCACGAAGAGGCGGATACCGAGGTTCAGGGCGTTGGTGCGGAGCCATTCGAGCCGCGATTTCGTTCCGGATATGCGCGATTGCGCCGAGAGGCTGGCGCGTTTCAGCACGTGCAGGCCGTGGCCCGCGATGAAGAGCGCCCAGAGAAGTGCGTGTTCGGGTAGTGACATTGGCGTGTGGACTTGGGGGCGAAACCAACAGCAGATCCCTCACCCCATCCGCCAAAGACGCGGCTGGGTTCGGGATGACAGCGCGGGCAGCGAAGAGCGCGGGACTTCGCTCAGGATGACGACCCTCACCGGACCGTCAGTGCAAAATGATGGCGGGCGTGCCGTAGCTCGAGTAGGTGACGCCGGCGGAAGGAATCGAGATCGGGAACGTCATCGCGCCGCTCGAACTGGTGGAACTCGAGACGGTGCTCGAGAGCGCGAGAGGCGCTGTGCCGCTGTATGCGATCTTCGCGGTGGTGGCGTTGCCGGTGAAGGCGAAGATATACGCCCCGCCCGCGAGCGTCACAGTGCCCTGCGTGCACGACTGGTCGCTCGCGCCGCCCGCCGTCAGATTCACCGCCGCGATGGAACACTTCACGTTGCCAGAAGCGTCCGTGATGGCCCAGCCGTAGAAATCGCTGGTGCTGGAATCGGTGGTCGAGACATCGACGGTCAGGTGGGAGAACTGGATGTTCGGCAAATAGATTACCGAGACGTCCACGGCGTTCGTGGCGCTGGGCGCCTGGCCGCTCGACGCAATCCCCATCGAATATTTCGTGAACTGCGCCGGGCACGGTGAGCCGGAATCCTGCACGTTGGTGACGGTGCCCGATGTGAAAGCCGCGCAATTCCCCGCCGTAGGCGTGCCGCTGGTGAGCGTCGCCGGCAGCGCGCTCGGACCGACGGTGAGGCCACCGTTCACGGTAAGGTTGCCGTAGACGGTCGGATTGCCGCTATCGGGAACGCCGGACGCGAGCGGGACGTTGGGGCTGACGGGGCCCTGGCTCAGCGCGGCGTCATCGACAAAAATTGTGTTCGGATTCGCGGCGGTATTTTCGAGGATAAAGACGCGCATCGACTGCGCGACGGTGCTCGAGCTGCTGTACGCGTTCGGCACGCGGAACGTGATGGCGAAATTGCGCGTCGGCGTCCAGGAGTTGGCCGCGGGTACCTGCCAGTCCGAGCCGGTGACGTTGCAGTTGCAGGTGATGCCGTTGTTGTAGGTGAGCGACGCGTTCGTTGATTGCCAGTTCGGATTGCCGCCCGTGCCGATCAGCGCCGACTGGCCCGCATACTCCGACGGCTGCAGGACGCGCGCGTTCGTGGCGACGCTGGTGATTTTGTCCGCCTCGGTGCAATTCGGGTCGGAGTAGAAGCGGAAGCCGGGGCGGAAATTAATGCTGGTCGAACTGGCGGCGATGCGGAAGGCGAGCGTGTAGTTCATCGTGGCGTCCACCTGGATGCAGCCGGAGTTGACGCCGAGGCCGGCGGTGGCGTTGTCGCCGATCTTGACGTTGTAACTTCCCTGCGTGCCCGAATCGGCGGGCGAACTCGAACTGGTCTGCTGCGCGTAGATGCCGCTACCAGCCTGATTGATGCTCGTGCCGCTCACGCCACCCCAGTAGTAGAGCGAGGTCGAACCCGACCAGCCTTCGAAGCCGGCGTTGCCGAGCAGGTTGCGCCCGGCGAGATCGTTGAATCCGAAGTGCATTGACGGCAGCCAGTTGGGGCCGTTGTTGTCGATGGCGATCTGCGACGTGGAAGGCTCGTTGGGCTTCACCACCGAATTCGCGGAGACGGAGATGTACGGGTCGAGGATGTGGATGCCGACGGCGCTGCCATCCGTCGGAAACTGGAAGCAGCTGTAGACGTTCTCGCAGCGGTTGTTGGGGCCGATCGTGACGCTATCCGCGTTGATGATGTTGTAGCCGATCTGGCCGAACGACGTGGACGATCCCTCGCAGTCATTGCCGTAGAACTCGTCGTTGTTCGGGTAGTTGCCGTTCGAATCCTTCGCCAGCTCGAAGCAGACGGTACCGGTGTTCGCCGCGGGCAGGATGCAGGTGTTCTGCTCCATCTCGACGATATTGAAGACCCCGGCGAGATGCACGCAGCGATCGTTCTGATATTGGGGATCGATTTCGTTGTGCTTGATCAGCGTGTTGGTGGAATCGAAGCCGCCGGAGGACGTGTCGCCGAAGACGCCGTAGGAGCCGCCGCCGGTGCCCATGATCAGGCGGTTGGCTTCGAGATCCGCGTGGCCGACGCTCGAAAGATCGATCACCTTCGAGCCCGCGCCGGTAGCCTGCAAGTTCACGCCGGTGATGTGGACCCAATCGACGTTGCGCGTGGCGGCGTTGGGATTTTTCACGGCGGTGCAGCCCGTGGGGACGCAGGAAATGTAGCCGGAGGTATCGGGGCGCGGGGTCGTGCCGGTGCCGCTTTCCTGATAGCCGATGACGGAGCTGCCGTCGCCCATCAGTTCGATGGCGTCGTTGTTCGTGGTGTCGTTGATGGCGAGCTGACCCGCTCCCCAGAGCAGCACCGTCCCCGCTGGGATCTGAATGTGCGATGAGCCTGTGAGGCTGCCGGTTAAGCCGCGCGCGTCGCAGAGGGAGCTGGATGTGCTGGCGGCGGTGAGGCAGGCGTTGATTTTCGCGGCGGCGTCCGAGCCGGAGAATCGCTCGGCCTTCTGCACGCCGTTGAGCGAATTCACGGCGGCCGAGCCATTCACGTCGAGGTTGAACTGCGGGCTGGTGGTATTGACGCCGAGGGACGTCGGCGTGAAGCGGTGCACCGGCTGAAGGACGTTGAAGAACGGCAGTGTGCCGTGGTTCGTCGTGGTTTGGCCGGTGTAGGTGAAGCTGGTGGTCGAGCCGCCGGAGATGAAGATGTCGCCGGCGTCATTGCCGCTGGTCAGGACGCTCGTCGAAGGCACGAGGCAGTAGCCAGCAAGCGCAGTGGTGCCCGCGACCGGTGCGGTCCACGTGAGAGCCACGGCGTTGTTCGAGCCGCCCACGATCACACCGGCATTTGCAAGCGTGGGTGCGCCGATCTGGGCGAAGAGATTGCAGCCCGCGTTCGTGCTCGGGAAAAGGGCGAAGTGGTAGGTGCCGGCGGCGAGCGAGCCTCCGGTGGTCGCGGTGCCACTGAGATTCGTGGGCGGATTTGTGATCGCGAATTGAACGTCGATATCCGGCGCGGTGGACTCGAGGAATCCTCCGTTGTAGCCCAGCGCGGAGGGATTCGCGAAGAGGTAGCCGTACTGCGGGTCGATGCCGAGCGACGCAAGGCCGCTGCCGGACTTGGTGAACCGCGCGGGCAGGCCGTTATTATTGCCGGGCGGGCTCCAGAGATCGGTGCGCAGGCGGTCCGTGTTCGTGGTGTCCGTGAAGTAATCGAAGCCGTCGGCGTTCTGCACCATGCCGGAACCAACGGGCGCGCCGCTCGAGTTCACCACCTGCTGGGAACATGCGATCGAGCAGTTGGTGAGGAGGTAATTCGTCAGGGTTCCGGCAGTCAGGCGGATCGCGGGTCCATTCGCGAACGAATGGTTCATGAAGACGCCCGAGAGAGTGTTGCTCGGGACGTTAAAGTTGATCAGCGCGGCAGATGCGTTCGAATTGTCCGAATCGAGCACATGGTCGAACGTGATCGCGACCAGGCCCGCATTGGCGTAGCTGCCCGGATCGGTGATGGACAGAAAATCCGTCGCGGCGCCCTCGCGCGTGATGTTGCGGAAGACGAGGTTGCCTCCGGGCGAGCCGACGTTGTTGACGCGCTGGATGTACTGGAAGTTGCCGCCGGCCACCAGCACGTCCGTGAAGTAGGCCAGGCCCACCTGAGTGAAACCCGAGGCGCCCGACTCGCCCGTCATCAGCACGGCGGGAATCGATGTGGTGCTGTTGGTCTGGATCGACCCGCCGTCGTACCACACCCAGATCGCGTCCGTGAGCTTGAGCGGCGTATTGTCCGTGAGGCTGGTGGCGGAAACGGTCAGGTAAGTATTCTTGAAGCGGATGTTGCTTGACCCATTCACATAAATGTCCTGGTTATAGCCGACGAGACTCAGATTTTCGAGGGTGACGCCGCCCCCGCAGGACGGATAGACGCACTGTAAGATCGGCGCGGCGTTGGGACTGCTTCCCGCGGAGACGACGATCGTGGATTCCGGCGTTCCTCCCAGCGGCTGACCCGCATGCTCGCCCACGTTGCCGCCCAAGAGGTATAGATTCGCGCAGCCTGAAAAGACGGGAGAGCTCGATGGCGTCTGCGGTTGCGAGACCTTGTAGGTTCCCGGGGGAAAGAAGATCGCGCCACCATTCGAAGCCGACGGGCTGCTGCAATACGCGTTGATGGCCGCCTGGATGGCAGTTGTGTCGTCGGTTGAGCCGTCGCCCTTCGCGCCGTACGCCGTCACGTCGACGTAGGGCCGCGGGCCCTGGAAGCTCGCGTTGCCGCTGACGCTGAGCGAAGAGGGCGTGAACGAGCCGGGGCTGAAGCTCGAACTCGTGAACGTGCCGGTGACGGTGGCGTTTCCGGCGACGGTCAGGTTGCCGCCGAGATTGAGCCCGAAGGCCGAGATGTTGTTTGGGCTGCTCGAGGAAGAAACGTCCGGGGGCAAGATCACGTCGGGATAGGTTGTCGTGCCGCTAAGCTGGGGACTGGAAATCTGAATCATGTACCGGCCGGCCGGTGCGTAGAAGTGATAGTTGCCGATGCCGTCGGTCTGGAGGGGGTTCGCGGCGGTGGTGGTCAGCGTCGCGTTGGTGTAGATCGTCGCGAGCGGCGAGCACGGCGTGCCGGTGGCGGTCGCCTGGCAGACGGTCACGGTGGCGCCGGCCACGGGATGGCCGCTGGGGCCGAAGACGATGTCGTCCTTGCGCGAGCCCTGGGCATTTGCGATGGGCGCCGAGGGCGCGAGCAGCGCCAGCGATATGAGCAACGTGGTGATTGCCGCAGTCTTTTTCATCGTCTTCCCTTCCCCTTACACATGCGATCCCGCCTAGCCGAGGATTGTAAGCCGACCTTGCGCGGCGGAGGCGGCCAGATTCGTCCGTAGATTTGCTGACGAGGGTTCATTCAGCAGATGATGGGCGAAACAAACTTCGGCAGGAGGGAAAGCGGCGGCAAGCCGCGCTCCACATACGCCTTCGCCAATGAGTCGCATTGCCCGAAGGATTGATGCCGGGTACGGCATGCCGTGCCCCTACAAAAACCAAACCCTCGCGCGGCGCTACGGAGTGCGGTCACGCGGGGCAGTTCCCTTCCCCTGCGGAGCGGGTGCGGCGGAGCCGAGGCCGTGCTGCGCAGCTTTTTCGGCGTCGAGGATGGCGTGGCAATGTTTGCAGACCGCGACGCCGGTCTTCACGCGTTCACCGCAGGCCGGGCACTCGCTCATGCGCACGGGGACATAGGCCCATTCGCGCTCCACTCCGAGGGCCATCGCCGCGCGGCGGTGCAGGTCCGAAATCTCGCGGAAGGAATGGCCGCGCGCCCACATGGTGTCGCCTTCACCGATCAGGCGGTGATAGTAGGCGTCGCGGCGCGCGGTGGCGGCGGCGAGTTCCTCGAGCGTGGGCCGCGCGCCGGCGCAGACGAAAATGCCGTGGTCGTGCAGATCCTGGAGCAGGTCTTCGGCGATCTCACGGGCGGAGATGACGAACGGCAAGCGGCGACTGTCGCCGATGTCCAGCGCGTCGCCGCGCGAGGTGATCAGCAACAGCGCGTAGGGGACGGGGCCCCCAGGTCCCCGGCTAGGGGAGCCTGGGGGATCGGTCTCGGATTTGGCGCACGCCGGAATGTGATAGATGCCGTGGGTGCGTGAGATGTACCAGTCCTGGTCGGAGATGGACGCGATCGCGACGGTCGCGGCGGTGTCCGCCGGCGAAAGCGTGGCGGGGAGAATGTCGCGCCGCCCGCCGCCGAAATGCGAAAGCGGGCGGGGGACGTCGGCGCCTGTGAGGTTCGCTGCGGTTGCGGATGCAGTTTCAGTGTGCAAGGGGGTTTCCTTTCGGGAGCGGCTGTAAAAGCCTCGGGTCTAAAGACCCGAGCTACATTTCGTTGAGAACTTCGTCGGTGGCGCGGTCGAAATCGCGGGCGCGGCGCGATTCGCGCGCGGCGAGCGCGAGGCGCTTCGCCTGGCGCGGCTGGCGGCGCGACCATTCGATCGCGCGGACAATCCAGTCGCACGTCGCGGCATTCAGCGGCAGGAATTCGCCCTTGGCGCGCTCGAGCGTGATGCAGTGCTCGTATTCGCCGCGCGCCGGATACGGCCCCAGCGCCGGGATGCGTATGCCGTCTTCGACTTCGATCGTCTGCGCGTACCAGGTTTCGGGCGAGCCGTAGAATTCGGGCGGCGTCCAGCGCTCGATGTGCCAGCGGTCGTGCGGGAAATATTTCGGCACCTGCCGCAGCTCGATTGCTTCGCCGATGATGTTGTCGCTCGCGTCGCGGTCGGTCCAGCGGCCGCCGATCCAGGTGAGTCGCGAGCCTCCCCAGACAACGCGGAAATTGGGCTCGCCGTAGCGGTTGAGCCCGCCGGCGCGCGCGACGCGCTTCTGGATTGAGGCGGGCGCCTCGTGTGTTTCTCGCAGCACTTGGATCACGGGAAAGTTGCGGGCCTCGGAATTCGTAGGACAATCAAAAGAGATTCGTTCGGCGGAGGCACGGAATGACACCCCTGAAGAAAACCGCGCAGATCGTCGCCGCTATCGCCGGCGCGTGGCTGCTGTTCGGTGCCACAGCGGCCGGGGCCCAGGAGTCGGGCTACATCCGGGTGATGACGGCGCACGGGCAGATGGCCGGCGAATCGATCGACCCGGCGTATCTCGCATGGATCCCGTTTCGCTCCGCGAACATGCCCACGCAGTGGGAAATCGACGGGATGAGCCAGGATTCGAGCGTCAGCCCGGCGCCCGCGACGACGGGCGCGAAAGCCTCGCCCAACCCGCACGCCACGTCTTCAACCAGCACATCGGCCAGCACGATGGTGCACAGGCCCGTCGTCGTGGTGAAGTACAGCGACAAATCGTCGCTCGGCCTGCTGGGAGCGATGACCAGCCATCAGGTGCTGCCTGAAGTCGATATCGTCTTTGCCACGAAGAGCGGTCAGGTGACGAGGCGGTACAAGCTGACCGATGCGACCGTGATCTCCGTTCGGGCCGGCGGTATCAGCGACGACGGCGACGCGCCGTCGGAGCAGGTCCGGTTCAATTACGCGAAAATCGAGATGATGAAGTAGAAGTTGCCGCCCTGCTTGTCCGGCGCCCCAGTTATCTCTGGTGGGTGTCTGATTTCGCGCCCTTGTTCGGCGGGGCGGTCAGTTGCGAAATTTGCGGGTCGGCCGTCATATTGTTCGCCGCGCCGGCCGTGGGATACTTCAGCGCCAGCCACTTGTACCAGCCGCCGTCCATGATCTTCACGTTGAAATAGCCGAATTGCGCAAGTTGCCTGACGATGTCGGATGTGTCGTTGGGGCAAGAACCGTAGAAAACCAGCATCTTGTTGCGAGGAAGGGCGATCGGGAAATTCTTGATCTGCATCACCCACGGATAGTTGACGGCGCCGGGAATGTGGCCTTCGACGTAGCCGTCCACGGGCTGCGTATCGACCAGCGCGAAGTTCGCGCTCTTCTCCTGCGTCATCTTCAGGACGTCCGCCGGAGCGATCGTTTGCACCGGGTTCGCGGCGGCCGCGACGAGTGTGGGGTCGGAAGCGGCGGGATCGGAGAACGCAGCGTCGTCCTGCGCGCGAACCGCCGGCGCGCCCAGAATCATCGCCGCCAGGACTGCCACCACCGCCAGTGATGTTTTCATCGTGCCCTCCCGCGCCAAGCCCTTCTGACAACGCCAATGGTACTCCCAGCATGCGAGACCCGTCAACTTGTTGCCGACGTCGTAGTGTCGGCCCGGGCAGCGCCCCGGAGCCAAAACGGGTGTATGATGCCGCAGTTTTCCACCTCAAGAGGGGAATCCGTGACAGGAGATCACATGAAGACAAGAACGATCTTTTTGACTGTGGCGACGCTGTTCGTCGCCGTCATGACGTGCTTCGCTGCCGGGGATCCGAACATGGGCACCTGGAAGCTGAACGAGGCCAAGTCCAAGTTCGCCCCGGGAAGCGCGAAAAATCTAACCGTCGTCTACGCGATGGCGGGCGACAGCGTGAAAGTCACCGTGGACGGCGTCGACGGCAGCGGCAAGCCCACGCACAACGAATGGACGGGCAAGTTCGACGGCAAGGACTACCCCGTGACCGGCGATCCGGAGAACGACATGCGGTCATATACCCGAGTCAGCACTCACACACTCGCGCTGACCGACAAAAAGGACGGCAAGGCTACGCTGACAGGTCGCATCGTCATCTCAGCCGATGGCAAGAGCCGAACCCTCACCACCCACGGAACCGATGCCAAGGGCAACAAGACCACGTAACATGTCGGCCTACGACAAGCAGTAGCTGGTGGACCTGCTCGATCTCGACGGGCCGCGGATCTCCGCGGCCCCGAACGCCATGACAAAATCCCTGTCGGTGGACTCGAATGCAGTGGTACATTGTTTGCGCGGCGGCGTTGTTAGGCGTCGTTGCGGCCGGCGCGCGAAGTCTCGCGTCGCCGCAGCAAGCCGCGTCTCCCGCGCCCCGCCCAGCAGTTCAGGCAGCCCCGAAGGCGGAGGCTGTGCCGCAGTTCGACGAAGGCGTCCTCCATGCGATCTCTCCGACCGACGCGGACCCGGACATCCAGCGCTTCACGGCCAACAACCTCGCGCTCTTCAAGAACGGCGTAGCGAAGGACGCCAACCTGCTCGTATTTTTCCCTCCCACCGGAGGCACGCCCGCGGGCAGCTGGCCGTTCATCGAGGCGGCCGCGAAAGCGGGATACCGGGTGATCGGCCTGGAATACGACAACGCGGTCTCGGCCCCGCAAATCTGCGGAGCGAATCCCGAGCCGGCGTGCTCGGACCGGTTTCGCCAGAAGCGTATTTTCGGGAACAACGTGACGAACGACATCGACGACCTGCCGGCCGAATCGGTTGTCAACCGGCTGACCAAGCTTTTGGAGTATCTCGACGCGCACTACAACAACGAAGGCTGGGGCCAGTATCTCGTCCATTTCCCCGGGGGGAGCAGGCCCGACTGGTCGCGCATCGCCTTGGCCGGGCATTCGCAGGGCGCGGGAGTGGCCGCGTATATCGCGAAGAAGGAAAAGGTCGCGCGCGTGATCGTGCTTTCAGGCGCGTGGGACCGCGAGGAAGCGACGAAGATATGGGCGCCGTGGGTGGTGTCGCCGAGCGCCACGCCGCCCGATCGCTGGTACGCAGCCTATCACCAGAAAGAATCGCGGGCCGGGGCCATGAAGGCGGCATACGAGGCGCTGCAAATTCCGCCGGATCACGTGCGCGTGATGACGCTCGAGCCGAAACCAGGGTCCGGGGCGAATCCACGAGCCGACCTGTATCACGGGAGCATGGATTCGCCGCGGCTCACGCCGGTCGATGCCCACGGCGATCCGGCGTATGCGGCGGACTGGGCATTCTTCCTCGGCTCGGCGAAATAGGGTGGGATTCCCGACAATGTTCCATGTAGCTCAGGCCTTGCCGGGCGGTTTGTGCCCGTAAGGCCTGAGGGTTTGCTCGAACATGCCCCAGCGAAAAGCCTCAGGCGTTCCCCGCACACCGCGCCGAGAACGCCTGAGCCACGTTCACGACGCGAATCAATACCCCGTGGGGATGGCGAGGTTGTCGATGTAAGCACCGCTGCGCGGCGACTCGTTCCACACCTGGAACCCCGTGACGAAGTAGAAGATGTACGCCGAAGCGAGACCTCCGCTTGCGCCGTAAATCGGGAACACGGTTTGCCCGCCGACATCGTAGAAGTCAATGTCCTGCATCACGGCGCGTCCCCAGTGCGACAAATCGAGGAAATCGACGCGCGACTGATTCGCGTTGATGCTCGACTTGATGGGGACGCCCGCCATCGACTTCTCGCCGGTGAAGAGCAGGTCGAGATCGCTCGCGCGCCCGCCTGCCCCCTCCTTGATGATCTGCGAGATGGTGACGCCGAGCTGCTCCCACTGGTGCTCCTGCTCGAGCGAGGTATAGGCGATCAGCTTCGACACCTGGTTCGTGCCGAGGGATTTCCGCACCTTATTGATGGCAAGGCGGACGGCGCCGGGCGTGATGGCGGAGTTATTGCCGTTGACGCGCGGCGTGGCCAGCTCGACCGGATACGTCGCGCGGTTGAGGTTGAGCCACGTGCCGGTGGTGGCGTTGGTCTGGTGGTAGAGGATGCCGAAGAGCGACGTGGGCTGCGCGCCGGTGAGGCCGTCGTGCACCACGACGTCGGTGGCGACGGTGCCGCTCGGCAGCGCGTCCACCTGGAGGAGCGAGTTGAACGGATCGACGAGCAGGACGTTGGCCGAGCCGCGGTTGGTGGTGAGCGTGGTGTCGTAAACCTGCACGGTCTGGTTGTAGTAGAAGAGCTGCGCGCCGGGCGGCTTCGCCATGGTGAACTGCGCGGCGACGCCGGACGGCAGGCCGCTGGTGGTGATCGAACTGATCGTGCCGAGCACGCCGTTGCCGTTGGTCTGCATCACCTTGTCGAGGAACGAGCGGAACTGCACCATCGCGTTTTTCACTTCGCGCTTGGCGGCGTTCTCGATGGCCTTTTCGGGCGCGTTTGAGGCGTATTCGACGAGCTTGGTGATTTCGACGGCGTGCCGGAAAAATACCGGAGTGACCTGCGCGACGTCGTAGATGGTGCCGGAGCCGCGGCCCAGGTCGCCGCCGTCCATGTTGGCGAGGCCGGCCTTGCCTCCGGGACGGATTTGCAGCGGAAGCCGCATGTTGCGGGAGGAGACTTTTTCGACATCGCCGCGCTGCTGGATCATGGTCAGCAGGATGTCGTCCCGCTCGTAGAGCAGCGGGAGTTTGTCGCGGACCTTTTCGAGTTGCAGCGCGACGGATTGGGCGTTCTGCATCTGTGCCATTGGATTGGATTCCCCCTTGGAGTGGAAGTCGTGCCGTTGCCTATGGCGTCGTCATCCCGAGCGGGGCGATTTGTGGCCGACGAGGGATCTGCTGTTGGTGTGAGCGCGAAAACCAAAGCAGATTCCTCGCCCCCGAACGACGGCCGGGCTCGGAATGACAGCGCGGTAACAGGTCTTGCTGGGATGTCCTGTACGGACGGGTGAAACGGGTTACAAATTCAAAATATCTGAGTCGGACATACGGGCGTAGTCGATATCGCGAGGACCGAGCGAGCGATGGCCGTCGTTCCCTGCCCCACCGGAGCCGGCGATATCGACACGGCCCTCGGCGGCGCGCTGGCGAGCGCGGCGATCTTGATTTGCGGCGACCACGGTCGACGTCCACTCACTGAGGACGCGCTTGGCGACGCCGGGCAGCGCCTGCCGTGCGCGACCCGCGATCAGCGAGACGATCGCGCGCTGATGATCGGCGTCGAGCGTGCCCGATCTGAAGGCATCGCGCATCTGCTGCGCGAGCTGGCGGTTCGAGCGAAGCGTCGTATCGAGCTCGCGGTAGATTTCGCCGACCACGCGGTTGCGCGCGGTCTTCGAGACGCCTTCGGGCAGCAGGCGCTCGACCTGCGATTCGATGGCGTCGACGACGCTCTCGACCGCCGCGGCGTTCGTCGTGTGGAAGAATTCAGCCTGCGCGGGCGTGGGTTCGGCGGGCGTTGTAGCGCCGGCATCTTGCCGGTGGTTTTCGACGGTAGGGGGACCTGCCACGGCGGGCCGTGCCCCTACCGAAGAAGGTGCGGCCGCGGTGTTCCCTGCTGAGTTTTCTCCGCGTCTCTGTGCCTCTGTAGCCAGGCCGTTCATCGCCTGCGCGAGGGAGGCGAAGGCTTCGGGGTCGAGCGTTGCAACGGCACGCGCGAGTTCGGCGTGGTCTTCGGGCTTGCGGGAAAAGAAGAGCGCGTCCATCCGGTCGAGGTCTGCGAGGAGCGCGGTGGCGGCGCGGGCCTCTTCGGGCGTGGCGAACGTCTCGCGGTAGGCCTGGGCATCCTGCCAGGCGGCGCGAAGTTCGGGATTCGCGTCGAAGACGGGGCGAAGATTTTCGGGCTCAGCGGCGGAATCCTGCGCACCGTCCGGGAAGTCCTGTTCTCCGTTGTCATCCCGAGCGGAGCGAGGGATCTCTCTTGCAGCTTCGGAGGAGAGATTCCTCGTCGCTCCGCTCCCCGGAATGAGAACGGAAGGCGATGGCGGCGAAGAGGCGTCCAGGCCGAGGATTTCGTCGTCGGTCGCGGGGCGAGCTGGGCGCGCGGGCGTGCGGCGGGTGTGTGTCGCCCGCTCTTGGGTGGCGAGCGGCGCGGGGGCCGGCGCAGCCTCGCGCTGCGCTGCGGGTATGGCTGGCATAGGGAACCTCCGTGTCAATTTCAGGATGTGCGTACACGAAAATACTGCTCGAAATCCACAGGCCGATTCGGGCGGGCGGCGCCAAAAGGCCTGAAAACAGGCCATTTCGTCGCTTGAAGGCGCCGCGGTTATCCACTCGAAATTAGCACCAAGGTACTATTTCGCCGCTGCGAACGTTTTGGGAGGATATGTGCAGGGGGCAGCCATCCGGCTGCTGGGGGACGTACCCATGCGCGCCCGCGACCCGCAACCGACTCTGAGGTGTTGAATGAGCACGACGAACGTTCCTTCGGCAGACGCGAAGGCAAAATCCACAGGGTCGCCAAAGCAGGGACAGAGCGCTATCGAACGCCGGCGGCGACGTCGCGCGAAGATCACCGCGCAAGTTCACGTGCGTGCGGCGAACTTTCCGGATAGTTTCGAGGAAGTTTGCGAGAGCGTGGACATCTCGCGCGACGGCTTGCTCTTTCTTGCGGCCCAGCCGGGATACTCGAAAGGCCAGCGGATCGACGTGACGTTTCCCTATTCGGCGGCTCCGGGCGCGTTCAACCAGGCGCAGCCGGCCGAGGTCGTGCGCGTGTCGCAAAGCGACGGGAAGTACGCCGTCGCGGTCCATTTCTTCGCGGCGCAGTCCCAGGCCAAGGCCGAGAAGAAGACGTACAGCGCCGAAAGCAGCGTGGCGGATGTCTCGCCGGCGTCGCAAGCCAAGCCGGTGCATCAGTCCGTGGTCCTGGCCGTCGAGTCCGATCCGCGCAGCGCGGAAACGATCCGCAACCTGCTGACGCAGGACGGATACTCCGTGGTGGTCGTCTCGACGGCGCACGAAGCGCTCGATTTCCTGCGCACGAACATCCCCGACGTGTTTATCGCGGAAGTGGAATGCGCGGACGTCTCGGGGCACGACCTCTGCGCGATCATCAAGCGCAACGAGCGCTTGCAGGACATCCCCGTGATCCTGCTGACGCGCGCCGCGCAGCCCGCCGATTATTCCGCGAGCCACCAGATGGGCGCGGTGGTGTGCATGGCCAAGCCCTTCCAGCCGGAGCGGCTGCTGCACGTGGTGCGGCTCGTCGCTCCTCCGCCCACGGCGAAGAGCTTCTACGGCGCGCGCGTGGTCAACACGGTCAACCGCAACCTGTCGTAATTCGCATTCACAATCCCCATGCGCACGAATCGCGGCGCTTCCCTGTCGTGATACGATGTCGCCATGCCCGAGAAGTTCACGATCGGACTGATTCAGATGCGCTGCACGAAGGACGCGGAGGAAAATCTCGCGCGCGTGAGCGCGAAAATCCGCGAAGCGGCCGACCGCGGCGCGCAGATCGTCTGCACGCACGAACTCTTTCGCAGCGAATATTTCTGTCGCACGGAAGACGCGGAACTTTTCAACCTCGCCGAACCAGTGCCGGGCCCCGCCACCGAGGCGCTGACGAAAATCGCGAAGGAAAAGAAAATCGCGATCGTGGCGTCTTTCTTTGAGAAGCGCGCGCCGGGGATTTATCACAACACCTGCGCGGTGCTCGACGCGGACGGCTCGTTCCTCGGCAAGTACCGCAAGATGCATATTCCTGACGATCCGCTCTATTACGAAAAATTCTATTTCACGCCGGGCGATCTCGGCTTTCCGAATTTCGACACGCGCTACGGCCGCATCGGTGTGCAGATCTGCTGGGACCAGTGGTACCCGGAAGGCGCGCGCATGGTGGCGCTCCAGGGCGCGCAGGTGATTTTCTATCCGACGAGCATCGGCTGGCATCCGAAGGAAAAAGCCGAATTCGGCGCGGCGCAGCTCGACGCCTGGCGGACCATCCAGCGCGGGCACGCGATCGCGAACGGAGTCTACGTCGCGGTGGTGAATCGCGTGGGCTTCGAAGGCAATCCGGCGGCGGGCGATCCCGGAATCGAGTTTTGGGGTGGTTCGTTCGTGGCCGATCCGTTCGGGAAGATCGTCGCCGAGGCCTCGAACGACAAGGAAGAAGTGCTCGTCGTTGAGTGCGATCCCGCCAAGAGCGAAGACACGCGGCGCAATTGGCCCTTCCTGCGCGACCGCCGCATCGACGCGTACGAACCAATCCTCAGCCGCTGGCTGGGAAAATGACGATCCGACCAGGATCGTCATCCCGAAGAAGGCGCTGTGCCGACCGAGGGATCTCTCTTCAGCCTCCGTCCATTGCGTTCGCGGAGCACGCAAAGCAATGAACCGTAAGGAATCCCGAGTGACCGCACCGACACTGATTCCGCATGCCCGCCGAATGGGAACCCCACGAAGCAACCTGGCTCGGCTGGCCGCACGAACTCACCGACTGGCCCGGCAAATTCGCGCCGATCCCCTGGGTGTACGCGGAAATTGTGCGGCACCTGGCGCGCGTCGAGCGCGTGTTTCTGATCGTCGAGGACCGCGAAGCCGAGGAGCGCGCGCGCGGGGTCCTCGAAAAGTCGGGCGTGCAGCTCGATGCGGTGGAGTTTTTCCACATTCCCACCGACCGCGGATGGATGCGCGATTCGGGGCCGATTGCAGTCGTCCCCGCGGACCGCGAGCGAGAGCTGTCATCCCGAGTGAGGCGCGCAGTCTGCGCCGACGAGGGATCTGCTGTTGCCTTTCTGAACTTCGCGTTCAACGGCTGGGCGAAATACGACGACTACAAGAAAGACGCGCGCGTGGTGGCGCGCGCGAACCGGCGGCTGAAGCGGCGAGTCGTGCTGCCGACGCACAAGGGCGGCGCGTGGTGCTCGAAGGCGGCTCGATCGACGTGAACGGCCGCGGCACGCTGCTGACCACCGAAGAGTGCCTGCTGGGCGAAGTCCAGCAGCGCAATCCCGGCTTCACGCGTGATGATTACGCGGAAATCTTTCGGCGCTATCTCGGCGTGACGAACGTCCTGTGGCTCAAGAACGGCATCGCCGGCGACGACACGCACGGCCACGTGGACGATCTCGCGCGGTTCGTCGATGAGACGACGGTCGTGACCGTGGTCGAGCACGATCGCGGCGAAGTGAATTACGCGCCGCTGCGCGAGAACCTGAAACTCCTGCGCGCGATGAAGGACCAGGACGGCAAGCCGTTGCGCGTCGAGACGCTGCCGATGCCCGAGCCGGTCTATTTCGCCGGGCAGCGCCTGCCGGCGAGTTACGCGAATTTCTACGTCGCGAACAAAATTGTGCTGGTGCCGACGTTCAACGATCCCGCCGACCGCGTCGCGCTTGCGAAACTCGCGTCGCTCTTTCTCGATCGCGAAATCGTGCCGATCTATTCCCGCGATCTGGTCCTCGGCCTCGGCACGATTCATTGCATGACGCAACAGCAACCACGCGGAGCATAGCTTTCCTTACTGAGTGCCGCCTGAATTGGTGGCAGCTTGTGCGGCTTGACGCTGCTGCTTGAGCAGGTACTCGCGGTGGAACATGGCGTGGGCGCGAACATTTGCATAACCTGTGGGCGACTCGATCTTCGCGACCTGCCCCGCGTCCGCCGAGAACCATCTCATGCAGATCTCCAGCTCGACGGCGTGATTGTCCGCGAACTCGTCCGGCATGATGCTCGGCAGAACCAGCTCGACGCCGCTCGCGTCGTCGCGGCGCACCACGGGCGCTTCGCCGACCATCTGCGCGATTTCGCGGTACTGCTTCGTGCGCGACTCCTCGTCGGGAATCACGAACTCCTCGAGGCCGATCAGCCGCTTGATCAGCGCCATGTTTTCCGGATGCGCGAGCACGGCCTGCATCTGCGGGTCGGGATTCGCGAGCAGTTGCAGCAGGACGGCGCGCTGCTGCGACCACAGCGTGGGGTACTGCTCGTCCGTTTCCGGATAGCTGAAGAGGTTGCCCTTCAAGTCGGCGAGGCGAATCCATTTCGATTCGAAAGCCGCGCCCGCGCCGAGCAGCGTGACTTCCACGTCGTTCGGGCGATTGCGGCGGAAGCAATCGACGGCGAGCAGCATCACGTCCGCGTGGAAGAATTTCATGCGCCGCCAGACGAGCCCGATGCGGCCCATGGCCTGATCGCGCGCCATCGAGTAGCCCGCGGCCGTGTCCGTGTTGGCCATCGCGCCGCCGAAAAGCGCCGGAAACGCGCCGGTAAGGAATTGCGCGATCGGGCCCATCAGGTTCGCGGCGTGCTGCGCGAGATCGGGCGGCACCTGCGCGGGCTCCGGCTGGAAAAATCCCGACGGCGAGCGACTGCCCCGGCTTCGCGCGCGCCGGATAGTGCGCGCCGGGCTCGGCGGTCTGACTTTGCAGCGAGTCGAAATCGAGCACTTCGCTATCGGCGTAGATCGGCGGGATGCCGTACTCGTAGGTTTCGATCTGCAAATTCGAGAGCGTGTTGAAACGCTCCTGCACGCTGATCAGCGAATCGCCGAGCGCGGGGCGGCCGCTCGAACCGTCGCCGGGCAGCGCGTGGAGGATGCGCCAGTGGTCGTCCATATTTTCGTTGCGCGATTCGCAGTAGGCGTCGCCGGCGAGCGCGACGTACGCGCCGTCCGGAAAAAGCTCGAGCAGCTCGTCGCGCAGCGATTTGTCGTCGAGCGCGAAGAACGCCCACGGGCGCAGCCAGGTGCGCTGGAACGTGATGAGATTGGGATTGAAGTCGCCGCCCTCGGTGAGCGGACCGCCCTGCGATTGCGCGAGACGCGCGAGGCGTTCGTACTCCTGCATGCTGGTCGCGACCGGCGGGCCGATTTTGTCCGCCGCGTGCGGATACGCCGCGCGCAGCCGCGCCTGATGCACCTCCATGTTCCACTGCACGTAGGGATATTCGTGCATCTCGTTGGCCCACGGCGGCGTTTTCAATTCGAGGCCGCCGGCCATGGTGATCACTTCCTGGCCGTTCGGCACGCGCAGGCGCGTTTGCGCCGCGGGCACGGTGACGGTTTCCGCCGCGACGAAATCCTCTTCGGTGAGCAGCGCGCCGCAATTTGAGCAGGGGTGAGGGGCGAGGGGCGCGCGGCGACTTGCCAGTGAAGAGGGTTGAGGGTTTCCCCTCGCACCTATTCCCTCGTCCCTCACCCCTGCCTCAGTCTCGGCCCCGCATTCCGGACAAACATAGACGTCGCTACCTATTTTCACCTCGCGCGTGGCAATTTCGCTCTCCGGGTGAAATCCGAATCGCTGGCCATCGACGACGAACCGCACGTACGCGCCGACCTTGCCGCCGGTCCAGAGATTGAACGCCTCGTCGACGATCAGGTTGCCGATGCGGTTGTTGCGCTCGACGAGTCCTGAGACTTCGGTGGCGGCTTTCGCGGCGGCGACGTCCTCTTCGGCCTGCGCGGACGACGGGAAAAAGCGCACGCGCGGCACGTCCTGCGAGAGCACGGAGATGATCGAAAGGCCGAACGCCTGGTAGATGTTGGTGACGAATTCGTAGCGCGGCAGGTCTTCGATCGAGGAGTTGTCCATGATTTTCTGCTCGAAGGGCAGGTGCCAGTTCTGGTCGCGCTCGCTCCACCAGAGGTATTGCAGGCCGCGCCAGAATTGGTGCGCCTGCTTGATGCGCCGGATTTCCTGGCGGCGCGAAAGCTCCGACTCGGTCGAGAATTGCTGCACCAGCCGGCGCAGCGCCTCTTGCAGGCGGTCGGGGAGCGTCTCGTTGTTCGCGCCGTAGGCCGCGCGCGCTTCGCCCGGAATCACAGGCTGGGCGGGGGCAGCGGGCCCTTCAACCGCGACGATCGAAGGGTCGGCATTCGGAATTCGTGTCTGTGTGGACATTCGTTTCTCGCTTCGGACGTGGGTGTTCTGCTATCGTGCGGCGCTATGGACGAGCCGACGGAAAAACGCGGAATCGCGCGCCTTCAGCAGGTCGCTGTGGTGATAATGGGCTTGATGCTGATCGCCGTCGGACTGGCGACGGTCTTCGAGGGCAAGCTGTTCAATCCGTATTTTCCGGCGGGGGCGGTGTTCGCGCCGTTCGCTTTCGCCGGCGGAGCGCTGCTGGTCGTTCTCGGAATCCGTGGCGGCAAGCGGAGCTGACGGGCCGTCGCGGCTATTCGATGGTGATGGAAGATTCGCCGAGGGCGAGGGCGGTGGCGAGGCGCGCGCCGCGCGCGTCGGAGGTAACGCCGAAGCGGCAATTCACGAAGTGAACGTCCCGCAGATCGAGCGCGCCGCCTTCGTAGCGCAGGTGCGTGCCGACGAACGTCACGTTGCGCCAGCGAATGCCGTCGAGGGTCTGCGCCGCTCCGGCTATGGTCAGGTTTTCGACGCGCACGCCATCCGCGAACGACCGCGATTCGGGCGGCAACAGGATTTCGGCGGTATCGGGCATCAGCGTGGCATCGAGATAATTGCTGCCGAGCGTCTTCGGATCGAGCGTGGAATCAGCGGCAAGCTCGCGCGGCGCGCCGATCGAGACGCCTTTCGCGTCCGCCTTGGCCGCCGCCGGCGCTGCGCTGTCCGCTGCGTTCATCGACGAGCGCAACTCGGCGAGCGCGGCGCGCGCGTCCGTGGCGTGCTGCATCATGCGCTCGTCGTCCGCGTGCCCTTGCAGCACGTGGTCGAGTGTCGCGATCGAAGCTTCGAAGAAAGGCGGCGAGGCGGGCCGCGACTGCAAGCGCATCGTGGTGACGATCGCGGCCGCGCGGTCCACGTCCATCTCCGCGGCCATCATCTTCCCCGCCCCGGCGTCCTGAACGCCGGCATCGAGAGAAAAGATGGCGTCGTTCTCCCAAGGCGCAAAGAGGTGCGCATCTCTTCCGGGTCCGGGCGCGACGATTCCCGCGGCGGCAGATCCGCGTTGCTGCGGATGCAGGATGTAGTGGCTGGCCTGCCAGGCGAGTCGAACGACGAGCGATGCCGCGAGCACCAGAACAACGATGCCGGTATAGCGCGGCATCGAGCTGCGCTGCCACTTCGCCGCGAACGGATGGCGATGCCGTCCCCGCCGGGCGGACCCGCCGCGCGCGTTCCACGTTCCCAAGCGCAACCTCGCAACCGCGCGCTCAATTGTAGTCGAAAGCCTCGCGCCGGGCATCAGGCGTTCATTACGGGCGCTTGGCAGCGTCTTGCGTCAGCGCGTCGCCGAGGAAATTCACGAGGTCGCGATGGTCGGAGAAGACGTGCGTTTCGGGTGCGGTCGCGGAAGAGAGATTCCGCACACCGCCCACAGATGGCGGCTGGCGATGCACGCGTGCGACGAAGCCTCGCGCGGCGCGGCCGGAACTCGACGGCACGAGTTCGGCCGCCTCGATCTCGACGCGATGGATCGGGCCCGTGCCGACCGTTGTCGGCGCTCTCGCCATCGGGAGATTCTTCGTCTTTGCCCGAGTCTCTTTCCTGCCGCGCCTGCTGCTCGAGCGCAAGCAGCGCAGCTTCGGCTTCGCGCGCGGCTTCGAGCGCGTCGCCCATGGTCGGATTGATGTGATAACGCCCGCGAATGAATGGCATGGTTCACCTCAGTGGTTAGTGGCTAGAGAAAACGAAGACGACTCGTGGCGCTAGCCACTAGTCACTCGTCACTAGCCACTGCTTTCCGTCGCGGATTCGAATTCCAACATGCGGTTGATCTGGTGCCACGAACGGCGGCGCGTCGGCACGGCCAGGAGCTTCGAAGCGCCGGTTCCGCCGACGGCCACCTGCGCACCCGGACTGCGTGGAGGAGGGGCCGGCCCCGAAGCGGGAGCGTCGGGGCCGGGGGTGGGTGCGAGGTGGCCAGGAGGAGGCAGGTCGGCGGAGCTTGCCGGAATCGGCGGGATGCCCGCGATTCCGAGAATCGAATTGAGCAGCGCGCGGTTCTCGGCGCGCAGACGCGAGACTTCGCATTCGAGCCCACGCGTGTACCGCGTGGTTCGACTTCGCTCATCATAAATGGACGTAATGTGTTGCCACAAATTGTGAAGCATAAATCCTCCGAAACTCGAAACACGTAATACGAACTTGCCAGCCGCCTCCGCGATTGCGAGCGAACCGAATTTCCATTTTCGAATTTCGGCGGTTCTATCGCCTGCGGTGGGCGAAGGGCACGGGCCTTGTGCCGCGAGTTTCGTCGATGAGGAATTTGCGCGCCTGCATGGCGTGAATCGTCGGATCGGCCGAGTAGCCGCGCGCGGCGAGACGGTCGGCGAGCGGCATGCGCGAGCGCCAGCCGTCCGGATCGCCGCGCCGCGCCGCGTAGCGCGACTTCAGGCCGTAGCGCGCGGCGTCGGCGGGGTCGTCGCCGTCCATTTTCTCCACGTCTTCCACGCGCGCGGGATCGCGGATCAGATTCGGAATCGTGCGGATCAGCTCGATGCAGTTATCGGTCAGGAGCCACTCGCCGGCGTCGAGCATCTGGTACATCAGCATCCAGCCGCCGACGCGGTCGTCGTCCGCGGGAACGGGGCGCGGCAGGCCCGACTTGGCGAAAACATCGCCCATCTGGTCGGCGATCGATTGCTCGTCGGTGCGGCGCGCGAAGGCGTCCGGCGAAAGGTAGATCGCGTCGATTTTTTCGTGGTCGAGCGCGGCGCCGCTGAGCAGCGACCGGGCAACGATCTCGCTGGCGAGTTCGCGCGGCGGCGTGCGATGCGTGACGTATTCGCGGTACGTGACAACGCGAGACCCGTCGGGTTGGTGTTGTGGGGGCGTAGCACCGCTACGCCCGGCACTCGTGCTTGGCGAATCGCCTGCAATGGGCGAGATTGCGTGTTCCGGATTTCCATCGCTCGATGCCGCGCTGAAGGCCGCCGCGCTACGTTCAAACCTTTTCTCGCCGGCGGCGCCCCGGTGAGGGGCGCACCGGGAATCACGGCGTACCAATACACGGCGGCAGGATGCTCGAAACCCCAGTCGATCGCAATCCAGCGTGGCCACCACGGCTTCCAATCGATCTCTTCGGCGCGCACCACGTGGCGCGTAACATCGAAGCGGTCGAAATACTGCCCGGCGAAGACGTCCCACTCGCCGTCGAGAAACGCCCGCCGAAGGTGGGACGGCAGCGCACGCAAAGTTTTCAGGTAGTGCTCGTCCGCCGCGTAGATCGGATTATCCGAGACGCGCGCGGGAATGAAATCGTAATCGGCGGGATCGTAGGCGTCCGGATTCTCCATGCCGGGCGCGGCCTGCCGGTCGATCCAGAGCGACTTCACCCAGGCGTGGCCGATGTTGCCGGGATTCGTCGCGCCGGCCATGCACGGAAACGCGCCGGGCACCGGGCAGCGGTTGCGGCTGGTGAGAAATTGCCACTGCCGCAGCGTGAACATCGTCAGCTCGTCGATGCCGATGAAAAGAAACTCCGCGCCCTGATACTGGTAGACGTCGCTTTCGCTCTGGCAGTAGCCGAAGCGCGTGGTCGAGCCGTTCCGCCACTCGACGACGTGTTTTGATTCGCTGAAACTTTTGTAAAGCTCGTGTGGGATGTCGCGGCGGAAATAGAGCAGCAGCGACTGCTCGAGCTCCGGAAACGTGCGGCGGAGAAGCAGCGTGTTCGCGCCGGGATGCTCGTGCGCCTGGAGAATCGCTTCGATGAGCAGCGCTTTGGTCTTGCCGGGGCCGGCCGCGCCGCCGAAGAGACGGTACTTCGCGGGCGACGCGTGGAACTGCTGCTGCTTCGCGAACGGCGCGTAGCCCAGCTCGATCTCTTTCGCCGAGGCGTCGCGCAGCCATCGTTCGGTGCCTGTTGTGATGGTTGCCATAGTATGGCTTATGGTGCACCCGAGCGCAGCGAGAGCCCTAGAGCGATACTGGACGAGAAGCAAGAATACGAAAGGATCCTCGTGCGTGCTGCGGCACGTGCTCGGTGGCAAATTCACGAGAGGCGCTAGATAGGTGCGGATTTTCTCGCCGACGTAGAACGCGGCGGCGCCGCCGAGAAATGCCGCGCCGATCGCGACGTGGTGGACGCTGAAGATCGCGCCGAGCGTGAATGACGCGATCCCGGCGAGCTGCACGATGTAGCCGACGGTCTTCTTGCTTGCGCCGCTTGCCGCGGGCGCGTTGCTGGTACTGGTCGACATGATGGCTCCTTTGGACGGCAGAAAAGGGAAAGTGGAAAGTGGAGGGGACGGTGTGTTTCCAGCTTCCCTTTTCTACTTTCTATTTTCCACTTTCCGCTTTTCCAGTTTCAGGTTGCTCTGGTTGAGTGCGCGCGGGCCGCTCCACCTTGTGCACCAACTGCACGATGACGGGCGCGTCGGCGCCGCTGCGTTCGCACGCCTGTTGCGACTCAGCCTCAAGCTGGCGCGAGCACTCCTTCAGCACATCGACGAGGATCTTTTCGACGCCCCCAGCTCCGGCCTTGGGACGCGTAAGCTTTTCTACGACGTGGACCCACTTGCCGGCGACGACGTGCTCGTCGAGCCCTTCCCTGCGGAGTGCCTCACCCATTCGCACCCGTTTGCGGCGGTAAGGCCGCCGGCGACGAATCGACGACGGCGCCGCTCGCTTTGCGTTTTTCTGCGCGGGAGCTTTCGGAGCGCCGGCCTTTCGGGATGCCACGCGGGACGGTGAGGACGGCGAGCGCGCATTCGAGCGCAATTTTGGCCGAGGCTGCTTCGAAGCCGGCTCGTTGGATTTCGGTTTCGTTGACATGGAGGGATTCGAGGGTGTGGACGGCGCCCAGTACGGCGCCGTCGAGCGAGTCGCGATGCCCGGGGCAGAATACGTCGCCGCGACACGCCCGGCGCGCGCAGCGCGACCAGGAAAAGGCGTGACGGCGTGAATGAACGAAACTGACGCAACGAGGCATGTAGAAGAGCGGAAAATCGAAACTCGAAATGCGAAACTCGCGACTCTATTCGCCGGCAAGGATGTCGGCGCTACTGCCGCACGCGAAAGTCGGTGCCGCCGAATTTCGATTTTCGAGTTTCCATTTTCGTGTTTTTCGCTACGGAATAGTGACCCAGGTGGTGCTGGCGCGCTTCGCGATTCGGTGCCGTCCGGATACTGCGCCACCACCTCGAGGAGATGCTGGCCGGATTCGAAGAGGAGCTGCGGACTGGTGCCGGTGACCGGGACGTTGGATTTCTTGGCGTGCTTGGGCGTGGGAATCGTGAAGAGTTGCGTCCGCTTGTCCTCGCCCGCCGAAATGTCGTAGACGACGAACTGCCGAACGCAGTTGGCCTTGATGCCTCCTGGAGCAGGCGTGCGTCGTATGGAAGTCGTAGTCGAACTTCACGGTGACGGAGTGCTTTGTAGCCGCGGTTCGCTTCGGCGCGTGTTTGGGTTTGCGTCTGCGCGACGCCGCGGGGCACGCCGACGAGAATCAGAACCGCGAGAGCGCAACCCTTGAGCATTTCAACGCTATGGTAATACATTCGCGGCTATAAGCGTCAGGCGAGAATCTGGACGACGATGCCGGCTCCGCCGGTGATCGACGACACTTTCGCGCGGACGAAATTTCCGCGAACGTTGGTGACCGTGCGGGCTTCGCCGGCCGTGGCGGTGGACGTGTCGATCGTCGTGTACTGCACGTCTGAATCGGTCATCGCGGTTTGCAGCACGACGCTGATCGCGGACGGAGCGGTCCCGTAGATGGTCTGCCAGCGGATCGTGCGGCCGTTCTCGGGGAAGCCGGCATAGCTCGGCACGGCGAACTGCTGGCTGGCCTGCCCGGCGCCCGGGGCTTCGCTGTTGAAGGCGAGGGCGACATCGCCCGGGAAAATCGAATACGGCGGAACCTGCGCGTTGTAGTTCGGCATGGTGTCTCCGGAGGAAGCAGTGGCTAGTGACTGGTGATTCGGTCTGGCTTGAGGAGTGCGATTTCTACTTGGGGCCGTTTGGGCGAAAAGCGAGGATAACGAAAAAAGTTCTACGCGCGTGCGACGCGCGTGTCAAGTGGTTATTTGTGTAAAGAAAAATCGTCCAAGGCGCCGATGCGGCGAGCATCGGCATTTCGAGCGAAAAACGCGAGCGAGGAATCTCTCTTATCGCCGCAGCGCGGGCGAAGAATCCGGTGCCGGCGCGGGCGCTGCCGGCGCCGAACCCCGCCCTTCCCTGAGCACGAAGCTCACGCCGTGCGCCGAGTTCTCGGTCACGGTGCGCGCGATGTCGAGCTCGTCGAGCCCCACGGAGTTCTCGCCGCCGTAGCTCGTGTACGTATTCCACTTGGCCGTCGGCCAGCCAGTAGTCCGTGACCTCGAAGCTCCCGCCCGATTTCAGATAGAGCACGGTGACCGTCGCGCTCGTGTCGTTCGATGCCGCCAGATTATCCGATGTCGAGTATTGGCCGGAATCGTCCGCGCCGCCGTTCGCAGCCGCGTACGCGCCGGGATCGTAGACGTAGGGGTAATAGCCGTAGCCGCTATAGCCGCCCATGTAGCCGAAGCCGCTGCAGTCGAAGTTGCTCCAATAGGGATCGCAGCCCGGGCCGAAGCCGAAGTCGAAGAAGAACGGATATCGAATCCGAATCCGGGGCCGAAGAAACCGTAGCCAGGGCCGTAAAGGATCGGGTTCGGATAGAAACGCGTCGGCGGAAACATCCGCGGGTGCGTCGACAGTTCATTCACTGCGGGACGCGAACCCGCAACCGCGCCACGCGCCGCCGTCCCGGGCGAGGTGACGCCCGGCGAATTCTGCCAAATGTCGTGGCCCTGGCCGGAGAAGCTCAGGACGCCTCCGCGAGACGGCGTCACCACCTGCCATTGCTCGGCACCCGGCGCAGCGGACCGCGGGAAGCCGATCGTCGTCGTGTGCGGAAGAGCGGGACTCGGCTCTGCGCTTATGGCCGCATCGCCGCGAGCAATTCCTTCAGGCGCCGGCGACTCTGCAAATGGGCTGGAGAGCGCCGGCCGCGAAGCCGCGCTGACGCTGTTATGGACGTTCGTTGGGGCCCATGGCGGCCTGACGGGTGCGGAAGGCTTGCTGCTCGAATGTGACGCAGGCGCGGGCGACGAGTGCGAGCCTGACGCCGCGCCGCCGAAGTGCCCTCCGCCGCCACCGAAATGCCCGCCGCCCCCGCCGTGCTGCGCGAGCATGGCCTGCGGCGCGAGCGCAAGCGCCGCGGCGGCCATTGCTCCGAGAAGAAATTTGGTCCGGGACGAAACACGCGCAGCTGAGAGCGTCATCGACGCCACCCTTCTTCTGACCCTACACATACGATGCGCGTTCGGCCTCCCGCGTTTCAAGCGCAAGCTTGCCCGCGCGAAGCCCGGACGCGCCAGGTCCCGCGGGATCAAGCCTTCGCGGCGTGTGCCTTCGCGGCCCGTTCGATGCTCGGAGCAGCCTTCGCGAGATCAGCGGGCGTCATCGCCGGGCGGACAGCCACCGTTGCATTGAAGGCCAGAAACCACGGCTCGGCGATGGCGGGCAATTCCGACGACTCTTTCATGTCGAAAAATATGAAGCCCGTGCGCTTGCCTTCGTCTTCCGCAAAGTACGCGGCTTCGGGTTTGAGGTCCTCCAAAATCCGCTGAATCGTTGATCCGAGAACGCCCGCCCGTACCGCCGCGTTGCCGGCTTCCACCGGGATCGAAACTTTCAGTAGCATACGCATGTGATTTGCCCTCCTCTGGCAGCCGGAGTATACACCCGCGCGCGCCGGCGCGCCCGCGTTGGGCAACGACTCAGCTTGAAGTCACGGCACTCGGCCGATTACCGCGTATATCAGGAATTAGCCCGCATTTTGGAAGACTCGCAGGACTGAAAGAAGAGTACCGAGCAAGGACAACTTATAGCGACCTGACCAAATCAACGTCGTGGATCGGTGATCAAGAAAGCCACCTGGGTGTAGGCGGTCGTGTACGCAACTCCGACGCACCTGCGGTAGAACGCCCTCGTATAGCTGAGAAAGGCCGCGAATTCGTTCGATAGATCGTAAAACTCGTCAAACATGAGCACGGAACCTGCCGACAGGAAACGGTCCATTGCGGCAAGACAAAAGAGCGTCGAGGAATAAAGATCGGCATCGAAATGGATTACCAACCGGCCCCGAGGACGAAAGTCATCAAGAAACGGGTATAAGCTCTCTTGGAATAAGCCCTTGACGAAGCTTACGCGCGGGTCGGCGATCTGGGGCAATACGCCACCGACGTTGAACGCACCCTTCTTTTGAGCGGCAGTCCAAGTCTCCGGCAGGCCTTCAAATGTGTCGAAGCCGAAAAAACGGCTGTCCTGGTTCGTGTTCAGCCGGCACCACTCTTGCATCGACTCGCCTTGATATACGCCGAATTCCAGATAATCGATCTTCTCGTTGCATATAATTGAAGACTGGATAAAGTCATAGTAGCCAGTCCCGTCGTCGCCGCGTGGGGGAAATTCTTTCGCGTTGGCAAACCAGGTTCCGACTTCGCGTTTGAATTCCGCGTTGTTGTTCAACACATCAAGAAAGCGAATTCGGCGGCTGAAGAACAGACTGGCCCATTCTCGTTTGGTGCGGCCAAAAATACGAGGGGGCAACGCCACGGGGCGCTAATGTAGCAAAATCGTAATCGACCGGCAATCGGCCCCTTCGCGTCTCACCCGGACGTATGGCCGGATTATCCGACAAGTGCTCGTGCGGGTCCACGAGCGGGTCTGGGAAGCCGCAAAGTGATTCGCCGCGCCCGCCCAGCGTTCTTGACAGTTCGCGGGCAAGCGCGGAGAGTTGTTAGCTTGTCGACATGATGCCCTTCATACACCTCGGGCCGGTTTTGATCCCCACATTCGGGCTGATGGTCGCGGTGGCGATGCTTGTGGCGTATTACGTGCTGCGCGCGGACCTGGCGCGGCGAGGACTCGCGCCGAAAGAATCGTCCGTGGCGGAGATGCTGATCGCGATTCCCTGCCTCGCGGGGATCGTGGGCGCGAAGCTGTATCACGTGCTCGAGACGCCGCGCGAGCTTTTCGCCGATCCGGCCGGGCAGCTTCTCAGCCGCTACGGGCTGGCGTGGTTCGGCGGGCTGATCGCCGGATTCGCGGCGTTCGTGTGGATCGCGCGGCGCAACAAAATTCCGCTGCTCGATGCGTTCGACGCGGGCTCGGCGGCGGCCGCGCTGGGCTACGGCGTCGGGCGCATCGGCTGCCTGGTTTCCGGCGACGGCGATTACGGCATTCCCACTTCCCTCCCCTGGGGCATGAGCTTTCCGCACGGCCTCGTGCCCACGACCGAGCGCGTCCATCCCACCCCGATCTATGAATTGATCGTCGCGTGCGCGATCGCGTGGCTGCTGTGGCGCATGGGCGCGCGGCGGCTCAAGAGCGGCAGCGTCTTTGCGGCGTATCTCGTGCTGACGGGCGCGGCGCGGTTTCTCGTCGAGTTTATCCGCATCAACCCGCGCTCGTTCCTCGGCATGACCAACGCGCAGACGGCCAGCGCCATTTCGATCGTCGCGGGCGTGGCCCTGTGGTGGTGGATTTCGCGACGGGAACTTTCTTCGTAGGGTCGGCATCCTGCCTGCGCTACGGCAGGTCCTTCAGTTCACGACGGCAATCCTTGTCGGATCGCCGCTTTGGGCATGCGAATCGCGAGCAGGCCCCCCGAAAGGACCGCCACGGACCGCTCCGAATCGACCTCCGCAGGCAATGCGACAACGCAGAACGACTGCGCCGCACTCCGTTTTGCCCCTTTCGAATGCGCGAGGATTACCAGCCATTGCGATTCCACTCCGACGGAAATCTCCGCGGCGGTGACGCCGGGCAGGCTGGCCAGCGCGTAGATGGTTTTGTCCGACTCGCTAATCTGCGCTGCCAACGCCGGCAGCATTTCGCGCTCGGCGGCCAGCCAGTCGTTGAGTTGGCCGTCTCCCTTGCCGTCGCGCGCGACAAATTTCTCGTGGGCGCGACGGGTGACGCAATCATAGGCTTCCAGGAGGCAATCCGTCAGGTCGTACAGCGCGACGCACTCTCGCGAAGGTACGCATTGTTTGCGGACCGGGTGGCTCTGGCGGCTATTCGTGCGCTTTACGCACGCAACGGATTTCACAACCCCGCTCCTTAGCTGAGTTTGCTGATTCCCGAAGCTTAGGCACGCGCGCCCCGGTTCCTGCGGCGGGACAACGTCGTGCGATCCGAAAGTTCCCGGCTGCTTGTTAGACGGGCGACGTGAATATTCCCTTTGGGCGGGCTTAGGGCGCGAAGGTCCAGCACGAAGTCCAGTTCCAGTTCGAGGGCCCGCGCGTTGAGCGCGCGCCTGCCGAGAACGAGGACGCCGCGCTCGACCACCGGCAGCCACAGCCAGCTCTCGGAAAGCGCGACACCGACCAGGAGGGTGCCGGACCGCTGTGCGACGATCTTGGCAAGCTCATATCCGCGCCCGTCGGCGACCGATTCCGCCGCGAGAACCACGTCGAACCGGAATGTTCCGAGCAGATCCCGCGCTTCGCGCAGGGTCTCCACGGCGTGCGACCCGAAACCGCGCCCGCCGAGGCGCGCGAGCATGGCGTTGGTCCCAGGACCGGGCGTACCGGCTATCAGAATGCGCATCGCCGTAGCGGGCATAATTTCCTTTCGTTGGGCAAAACGCGACCCGGAACAGGCCAAAACGGAGCATGAACGAGTCGTTTGCGGGAGTTGGCGCTGCGTTCCCCACCCTAGTTATCGGGAAGCGCGGACGGAACGTTAGTGGGCGGTTTCACGCATGCGGCTCGGCGCGAAGGATAGGTCCTCGGTTGGGCGGGCTGATTCATTCCGGAACAGCGCCTCAGGCCGTACTGGGTTAGTTCCCTGTAAGCGCGTTTGTCGTTACCAATCCGGTGAAACGGTGAACTTCCCAAAAGCGGACTTCTGGCGTGGAACAACATCCGGTTTGCCCGTAATCTGGGAGCCGTCGAAGGGATGTCCTACTTGTAACGATGGCTTCCGACATGCCCTCTTTCGGAACATGTTGCGCAACGACCGGATCACGAGCCCCTATGTTTCTAATTGCTGTTGCAGCTCACCTCATGCGGCGGAGATCTGGGCTCGTCCTGTCTCGACAACTCTGTGCGCTGACGCCGCGGACGAGAACAGAGGTATGAGACCTTCAACCAGTGTTGGGTGAGTCAGGACCGCATCGCGCAGTGCGGTATAGGGCAGCTCGGCAATCATGGCAATCTGCACGGCGGACATGACCTCTCCTGCGCCGGCAGCGAAAGCCGTGAAGCCGAGGATGCGATCCCGCTCGATTTCCACTATCGCCTTCAAAAATCCTCGCGTTTCGGTGAGCGCATGCGCGCGAAGCACCGACTTCATCGGGATTTTGAACCGGCGATAGGCAATTCCTTGTGCTTTCGCTTCCTTCTCGCTCAGTCCGACGCGCGCGAATTCTGGATCGGTGAAAAGGCAAAACGGAACTTGCCTGCCCGTGGTTATGTGGTTGCCGCCAGTCAGGTTGTCGCGAACGACGCGGAAATCGTCGATGCTGATGTGTGTGAACTGCGGGCTGCCCGCCACTTCTCCGATGGCCCAAACACCGGGCGCAGTGGTCTGCAGCCGCTCGTTGACCTTGATGTACCCACGATCCGTTACCTGGACGCCGGCCAACTCCAGCCCGATGTCCTGCGTGTTTGGAGTTCGGCCCGTGGCAACTAGCAGATGACTTCCTTCCAGCGTTTTCTCCGCGCCATTTTGCTCGAGAATTACTTTGACGGATTGCCCTGATTTTCCCGAGATCCTCTTCACCGTGGCGTTCAACAGGACTTCGATGCCCTCATCGTGGAACAGACTGGCAACGGCTTCTGCGACGTCCTCATCTTCCCGCGGCAGCAACCGGTCGTTTCTGTCGATCACAGTTACCTTACTGCCGAATCGGCGCATCGCCTGGGCGAGCTCTAATCCAACGTAGCCGCCGCCAATCAACAGGAGATGCTCGGGCACTTCATCGAGTTCCAGTGCTTCCACATGCGTCAACGGCTGCGCGTCGGCAATTCCCGGGACTGGCTCGACGACGGCGTGCGTGCCAGTGCTAATGATGACGTTGGCTCCGCGAAGTTGTCGCCGCGCCCCATCCGGAAGCGTCACTTCCAACGTCCCAGGACCAATGAAGCGTCCGACGCCGAGAATCAGCTCCGCGCCGCTGCTCTTGAAATTCTCCCAGTACATCTCGTTCAAGCCCCGCACCATTCTGCGTTTGCGCGCCAGCACCGCCGGCATGTCAATCGCCGAACCCGGCTTGGCGATTCCGCCGCGTTCCGCTCCGCGAAAGTACGTCGCGGTCTTCGCGCTGTCGATGATGTTCTTGCTCGGAAGACACGCGATGTTCGGGCACGATCCGCCGATGAATTTTCGCTCGACGACGGCGACACGCTTTCCGTCGCTGGCAAACGTCCACGCAGCGAGCGTCGACCCCGTCCCGTCCCCGAGGATAACCAGATCGTATTGTTCCGGCTGCGTCTTCTCAAGTACCTGAGCGAATGAGGCGCTTTCGGTGGGCTTCATGCGGATTTTCCTTTCCGAGCGACAGGTTCACTCTTCGCTTGCATTGATTTCACGAGAGCAGCAGACGATGCTCCTTCCAGCGACAGTCCGTAGCCGACTTCTCGCACGATGCGTTCCTTCAAGGGCTGGATGAAATGCACGCGGGTGTTGCGGCGCGTCACTTCCGGAGCTTTCAAGTACAACTCGGCCAATTCCCCCGCCCGGCTCAGCGCCTTACCGTTAGGTACAACTTCGGCAACCACTCCCCATTCCTGTGCGCTACGCGCTGTCAGCGGCTGTGGGTTCAGCAGGAACGCCTCCGCTCGTCCCGCTCCAGCGCGATAGCTCCAGGTGGTAAAGATTCCGTCACCGGGCGTAACGCCCGCGGTGAAGTGGGCCACATCCTGAAAGGTCGCACCATCCGCCGCCACAATTACACTTGCAAGTAGCGCGTAGTCTGAGTGCACGTGGGCACGTCCCTCGATAGCCGCGATGACCGGCACGCGTATGTTGGCTATGTTTTCCAAAACCTGAACGCCTTCGTCGTGAACTTGGCTCCAAATGCCGGGATCGGCGACATCGCCGAAAGAGGACCAATCGACGTCAGTAATGAAGTCCCCACCTGCGCCCGTCAGAATTACGATCTTGTTCGCTCGATCTTGCGCAATCCGGTAGAAGGCATCGACAAATTCCGTGTGAGCTTTCGCGCTCATAATGAACGGTCCGCCGTTGCTGTGGAACTCAGCAACCAGCACGCCTTTGTCATCTCGTGTCATCTTTAGGCTGTGATAAGCAGAAAAGTAGTCACTTTGAAGTTGCATCGTATTCTCCTCTCTGTGTTGCCCTGACTGCGTTCACCCGAATGTGTTATTACGAGGTCAGCACATATTCACCGTTGTTCGACTCCCTTACCCCCGAACGTCCATCGCTGTGAATTGCGCCTCGCGCGTATGAAAATCTCGAATTATGCTCCTTATGCTGAAGAGCGTTTTGAAACAGCGCGTCAACATGCAATTTTGCATCCTGAACGAATCATAGGCAACTCGGAACTATCCGGAAACGGGTTCGAGGAAGTTGGCCGGATTAGTGCCGGGAAGTCGGCTTGTCGGAAGCTGACCCACTGCCCCTTATGTCGCGCAACGCAGAGAACATGCGCCTTCGGATTAGGACAAGTCGCTCCGGTGCCCCAGGATGCCGGCTTCTGACAATCAGGGCTTGACACCCAGTTGACGAGATAGTACTGTCCCGGCGATTCGCGCATCAAACCCAGCGCGTGGCTGGGTTACAGCAGTGGAAATTCGCAGGGGCATTACCAGTCAGTTATTTAGAAAACGACGTTAGTCCCCGGCTCTCATAATGCCCTACGCACGAAAACCGAAGCGTAGACGCAAGCGCCGCCCGAGTGCCGCCCAGCCGAAGCTCCCCCCGATTGTCTCGAAAGAAAATCCGCAGCGCGGCGAGCCGACGCAGTCGCGCGCAGCGGGTCCGCCGAAGGCGCTGAAGACTGCCCACCCAGGGCTGCAGGAGAACGAGGCTCTTCTACTTCTCACCCGGGCGCAGCAGATCGGCCGGATGGGATGGTGGGAGGTGAACAGCGAAACTCTTGAGTTCACCTGGTCCGAGCAGCTCTACCACCTGCTGGGATTGAAACCCTTCGATCCCCCGATCACGCGGGAACGCCTCCTCGAGCTTGCCCATCCCGATGACCGGGAGAGGCTCGATAACACCACGAAAACCCACAGCGACGGCAAGTATCACGAACAGGAAGCGCGGTTCGTGCTGCCGGACGGCCGCATTCGCACGCTCCTCACCCGCGCGATGCCCATTGTCGATGCCGCCGGCCGCGTCACTCGCGTCGTCGGGTTATCCGAGGACGTCACCGAGCTGAAGGAAGTCCACGAGCGCTTGCAGCGGAGCGAAGCCCTGCTGGCGCAGGCCGAGCACCTCGCGAACATGGGGAGCTGGGAATACGACTATGCTGGACAGAGGATCACCTGGTCGGTGCAGATGTGCCGGATGATGGGTTTCCCAGCTGGCACTACGCCGGACATCGCCGAAGACGCCCGCGACATAATCCAGCCCGACGATTACCCGCGCGCCCTGCGGGATCTGGAGGCGCTGCGTTCCGAGGGGCGCCCACTCGACAACGAGCTGCGCTTCGTCACCCGAGGCGGAGACGTCCGGATCCTTCATTCGCGCGGCGTGGCCATCAGGGATGACGCCGGGCGCGTCACTTGCGTCCGGGGAATGTCGCAGGACGTCACCGGAAAGAAGAGCGAGGCGGAGCGTCTCCAGCGCAGCGAGACCCTGCTGGCGCAGGCCGAACAACTCGCGAACATGGGAAGCTGGGAGTACGACTACGAACGGGAAGAGCTCAGTTGGTCCGCCCAGTATTTTCGGATGCTGGGCCTCGAACCCGAGGCGGGACCGGTGCGGTACGGACGCGGAATACGGATGATCCATCCCGACGACCGCGACCGAGGCATGCGCGACATGGAGGCTTTGAAGGCGAGCCGCCGGCCGCTCGACAACGAGTTGCGCTTCGTGACCGGCCACGGCAACATCCGCGTCTTTCATTCGCGTGCGGTGGCCATCACGGACGAAGCAGGACGCGTCGTGGGTATCCGGGGAATGTCCCAGGATGTCACCGAGCGGAAGAACGAAGAAGAGCGGCTGCACAAAAACGAGGAGCTGCTGGCGCAGGCCGAGCGGATTGCCAAAGTCGGAAGCTGGGAGTTCGATCTCACGACTAGAACGGCGTGGCTTTCGAAGCACCTGCTTGAGATATACGGCATCACCTCGGATAGCCAGTGCACCGAGGAATGGTACTGGTCGAGCGTGGATCCGAGAGACCGGCAGCGGGCGCGGCAGATTGGGGACCGGGCGGTCGCCGAATGCAAGCCGTTCGAGTACATGGTGCGCTTTTGTCGCCCCGATGGTCGTGTTTGCGTCCTCACGGTTCGAGGCGTGCCGATTCCCGGTCGCGACAGCCATGCCGTGCGGATGATGGGCGTCGTACAGGACATCACGGATCAGACGCGCACCCTCGAGGACCTTCGTCGCCTTTCGCACCAGTTGATGCGCGCGCGGGATGACGAGCGCCGTGAGGCGGCGCGCGTGCTGCATGACTCGGCCGGGCAAAGTCTGGTGGCGCTGAAGATGACCTTACGGCGTGTGAAAGACGAGTTGCCTGCGACCGCCAAGAAAGCGCGAGAGTTTGTGGAATCCTGCATGGACTTGGCGACCACCGCCATGCGCGAGGTGCGCACGGTCTCCTATCTCATGCACCCGCCGATGCTCGATGAGGCGGGCCTGGGCCTGGCGCTCCGATGGTTCGCGCAGGGGTTTTCCGAGCGCAGCGGGATCGACGTGACGGTCGAAGTGCCCAAGGACCTTGGCCGGCAGTCACAGGAAATCGAAACCACGATTTTCCGCGTCGTGCAGGAGGCGCTGACGAACGTGCACCGCTATTCCGGCGCCCGCGCGGCGCTGATTCGCCTGGTGCGCGAAGACGGGCAGATTCGCGCGGAAATCCGGGACGAAGGCCGCGGACTGGCGCTGCCGACTCCGGCGCAGAGCGCGAATGCGCCGCTGGGCGTGGGCATCGCGGGCATGCGCGAGCGCGTGCAGCAGCTCAATGGCGTATTCGAATTCGAAAGCGCGCCCGGCCGCGGAACGACGGTTCGAGCGATCCTCCCGCTTGCGCAAAAGGAAACGGAACGGGCCAAAGATTCCCGAACTGAGGATGCGGATGCAAAACAAGGAAGAAGGGAGAAGCCCTCCAGCCCGCAACGCGCTCGCCGCGCCGGAGCCTGAGAGAGCATCTACCAGGGCCTACCGGATTCTGATCGCGGACGATCACCCGGTCGTTCGTCGCGGGCTGCGGTCCTTGCTTGCGGCGGCGCATCCGGACGTTGAAGTGGCCGAGGCGTCCACGGGCGCCGAAGCGGTGGAGCAGTTCAAGAAGTTCAAGCCCAACCTCGTCGTCCTCGATCTGACGATGCCGGAAATGAACGGCCTCGAGGCGGCGCACGCGATCCACGCCGAATCGCCATCGACAGACATCCTGATTCTCACGATGCACTTCTCGGACGATCTTGCGCGGGAGGTGCTGCGCACGGGCGCGCTCGGCTACGTGCTCAAGTCGGATGCGGACGTGGAGCTGCTCGCCGCCATCGAGCACGCGCGCCGCCATCGGCCGTTCTACACCGGCAAGCTCGCGACGACGATGGCCCAGAGGTTCATGGAGCCCGCCTCGCCCGTGGCTGGGGGCGACGCCGCGCCCGGCACGCCGCTGACGCGGCGCGAGTTGGAAGTCGTGCAGTTGCTCGCCGAGGGAAAGAGCAACAAGCAGGTGGCAGCGGAGCTGAAAATTTCCACGCGGACAATCGAGAGCCACCGCAATCACATCATGCGTAAAATGAATTTTGCGAGCTTCAGCGAGCTCATTCGCTTTGCGGTGCGCAGCAACCTCGTGAACCCGTAAACGCAACCTGGATCGTCACTTCTTGGCGGACTTGCGGCGGCTGCGGCGGCGGGCAGGGCGATCCGCGGGCGGTTCGCCGATCAGCTCGGCGACCCAGATGGAGGTGACAAACTTCTTCACGCCGTGATCGTCGAAGTCGATCGTGGTGCGTTCGACGTTGGATTCCGTAACCGTACCAATGCCGTACTGCTGATGACGAATCGTCTGGCCTTCGGACAGAATCTGCACAGATGCCTCCTCCGGATAAAAGCGGAACGCTTAAAATTTGGGAGTTGCAACTTGCGAGTTCAGGGCCGGTTGATGCAGCGGGCCGGCCCTGACTCTCGATTCCTGGCTCGAAACTTGGAGGTTGTCGTCCAGGAAGGCGCTAGAGGCCCGTTACGTTTTCGGCCTGAAGGCCCTTTGGACCTTGCTTGACTTCGAATTCAACCGCTTGCCCTTCGTTGAGGCTCTTGTACCCGTCGGCCTGGATGGCCGAGAAGTGCACGAAGACGTCCTCACCGGATTGGCGTTGGATGAACCCGTAGCCCTTTGCTGCGTTGAACCACTTGACTGTACCTTGCTCTCTGCTCACTTCTGTTGCTCCTAGATGGTGGATAAGGCGACGATTAGCCGCCAGGGATGCTATTCGTGCCCTCGGGCTTCCCTCGCGCGCAATAAAAAAGGCCGCCGGACAACGACTATGTCCGCCAGCCTCATCGAGAGCGCGTCGAGATCATCACAAGAGCAACAAACGCAACTACATAGTACCACAATTCCGGTGCGAATGCAAGGGCCGCGGCGCCATAGCTGTTCCAGTCGTGGGCACTATTGGAGCAGCGCCTGCGCCGTGGGTGCCCGATTGGCGCCATTCGATTGACATCGGCGCAGGACGCGGCTACGGTGTGTCGTCTTCGACGTGAGGAGGCTCGCTCCCGTGGGCGCGACCCTGACAGAGACGGCTCCTGTGCCGGCGAAAAACGCGCAAAACTGGCACAGAATTGCCGCCGAAGAGGCGTTTGCACCGCCAGAATTGCTACGCATGTGGAAGGACCTTTTGCGTCGTGGTGGTGGCAATTTGGACCCGGGGTTCGTGGGCCAGTGGGGATATTTTCTCGGAGACAGCCCGCGGGCGATCGGAATCGCTTCCCGCCTCGCGGACATCGGGGAAGAGCGCATCGGCGACATGGACGCGACCGGCATCGCCCGACAGATTTTGAGCCTGACGAATCCCGGCGTGCAGATTTTCGACGCGGCCACGGGAACCGCGCTGGCAACGACCTTCAACGATCAACTGGCGGAGGCGATCGGCAAGCATCCCGAGCGGTTTTCCGGCCTCGCCGCCGTGGCGCCGCAAAATCCTGCGGGCGCGGCGAAGGAGCTGGAGCGAAGCGTGCGCAAGCTGGGATTAAAGGGCGCGATCATCAATTCCAACACGCAGGGCGAATACCTCGACGACCCGAAATTCTGGGACATCTTCGCGGCGGCGGAATCGCTGGACGTCCCCATCTATCTGCATCCGAGCACGCCTTCCGCGCGGATGTACGCGCCGTTTGCGGAGTGGGGACTCGAAGGCGCGATCTACGGGTTTGCGGTGGAGACGAGCCTACACCTGCTGCGCATTATTCTGAGCGGCGTCTTCGACCGCTTCCCGAAGCTGCGGATGGTGGTCGGTCATCTGGGCGAAGGGCTTCCCTACTGGTTTTTCCGGCTCGACTTTTTCCATCGCGCGAATGTGGCGTCGAATCGATATGCGAACGTGAAGAAGCTCGAAAAAAAGGTGAGCGATTACCTGAAGGAGAATGTCTGGGTGACAACGAGCGGCATGGCCTGGCAGCCGCCGATCCTGTATTGCCAGCAGTTGCTGGGCGTCGATCGCGTGCTCTACGCGATGGACTATCCCTATCAGTTCGTGCCGGAGGAAGTGAAAGTCACCGACGATCTCCCGATCAGCGACGCGGACAAAAAGATGCTGTACCAGACGAACGCCGAAAACGTCTTCGGTCTCAACTCGTAGCACGAGGCGACGCGTGGCCCACATCGGCGCAGTGCGGGCCGAATGTCGAGAAACGACTTGTCCGGTAATCCGACTAATCAGGAGTTAGGCAAGGCAGGATAGGCGGCTTCCCCGGATTTACTGGACCCATCAATTGTGCTAGTGTGTTCAGCTGTCAGTAGGTTGTATCAGCGAAGTATGATCGCCGCGAGAGTTCCTTCGCGGAAAATCCCGTTTTCTTTTTTCGCTCTGCCTTACGTTACGCGCAACCTTCCAAGAACTCCAAATCCAAACGACTTCAAAGGAGGAGATACGATGAGCCAAACGGGTGCTACGCAACAACGCAGCGAGGATACAGTTCGTCCGTTTCAAGCGAATTTTCCCGAAGCAGAACTTACCGAATTGCGGAGGCGCATCAACGCGACAAAGTGGCCTGAACGAGAAACGGTTACAGATGCAACCCAAGGAGTACAACTCGCGACGATTCAGGCGCTGGCGCGTTATTGGGCGAGCGATTACGACTGGCGCAAGTGCGAGGCAAAACTGCAGTCCCTGCCGAACTTCCTCACCGAGATCGATGGACTTGACATTCATTTCATCCACGTTCGTTCGAAACATGAGAATGCCCTGCCCCTCATCGTCACGCACGGCTGGCCCGGCTCGATCACCGAACAGTTGAAGATCATCGATCCGCTTACCAACCCCACCGCGCATGGCGGAAGCGCATCCGACGCCTTCGATGTCGTGATTCCGTCCATGCCGGGCTACGGTTTTTCCGGCAAGCCGGCCACGACCGGGTGGGACCCCGCGCACATTGCGCGTGCCTGGACCGTGCTGATGAAGCGCCTCGGCTACAACAAATTCGTAGCGCAAGGCGGCGATTGGGGTGCAGCCGTGACCGAGCTGATGGGTGTGCAAGCGCCTCCGGAGTTGCTCGGCATTCACACCAACATGCCCGGCGTCTTCCCGCCCGAGATCGACAAGGCTGCTTTTTCAGGAGCGCCGGCGCCATCGGGTCTCTCCGCCGACGAAAAGGTCGCTTACGACCGTGTACGGTTCGTCTATCAAAAGGGAATCGCTTACGGGTACCAGATGGGGCTGCGCCCTCAGACGCTTTACGGAATCGCTGATTCCCCTGTCGGCTTGGCCGCTTATTTTCTCGACCACGACGCGCGCAGCTACGAGATGATCGCGCGTGTCTTTGCCGGAGGCAGCGAAGGCCTCACACGAGACGACGTCCTCGACAACATCACGCTCACTTGGTTGACGAATACGGCGCTCTCGGGGGCTCGTCTCTATTGGGAAAACAAGGGTTATTCGTTCTTCGGCGTCAGAGGCGTCGTTGTCCCGACCGCCGTGAGCGTTTTTCCCGACGAACTCTATCCTGCTCCACGAAGCTGGACGGAGCAGGCGTTTCCCAAGCTGATCCATTACAACAAGCTCAACAAAGGCGGGCACTTTGCGGCGTGGGAACAGCCGAAGCTCTTTTCTGAAGAGGTTCGCGCGGGTTTCCGATCGCTGCGGTAGGGTTCTTCAAAAAGGAGGCATTATGAAGCTCACAGGGAAAAAGGCTCTTATCACCGGCGGTAACAGTGGCATCGGTCTGGCCACAGCCCGACTTTTCATTGCTGAAGGCGCACTGGTCGCCATTACCGGTCGCGACCAGAAGACGCTCGATGAAGCGATCGCCGAACTTGGATCGAGCGCGCGTGGCTACCGCGTTGACGTCACCATTGCGGAAGATCGCAAGCGGCTGTTCGCAGCCCTGGCCAAAGATTTCGGGAAGCTCGACATTGTCTTCGCCAATGCCGGCATCTCCGGCCGGACTCCTACCGGCTCGACCGACGAGGCCATTTTTGAGAACGTGATCCGCACCAACCTTAATGCCGCTTTCTTTACGGTGAATTCAGCGGCGCCTCTGCTGAACGACAACGGCAGCATCATCTTTAGTGGGTCCGTACAGAACTATCTCGGCCAACCTGGCGTCGCCGCATATGCAGCCACCAAGGGGGGTCTCGTCTCGATGGCGCGTTGCATCGCCGCCGACCTTGCACCGCGCAACATTCGCGTGAACGTCGTCGCACCAGGCGCGATCAAAACTCCCATTTGGAAGCGCGGGCCCCGCGCCTCTGCTTCCGCAGAGGATTCCGCTAAGTTGGCGAAGTTCTTTTCTTCTGCGGTTCCGCAGGGCCGCTGGGGCGAGCCGGAAGAAATTGCCAAAGCCGTGCTCTTCCTTGCGTCGGACGATTCCTCCTACGTCAACGCGGTCGAGCTGATAGTGGATGGCGGATTCACGGGTGCCCCGTTTGGAGCTCCCATTTTTCAGGACGTATTTAGGCCGCTTGGTAGCGAGGCGAAGTTGGCAAAAGCTCATGCGGATTGAACCGCTAATTGAACTTCGGCAGGTACCTGCCTACGTTCGGGCGGGTGAACGACGATAAGCAGCCCGACGTCTAACCCTTTAGGAGAAGATTCGCCATGTCGCATCATTTCGATACGCCTACCGCAAAAGAAGACCCCCGCATCAACGTCTGCGACTTCTACCTGTTTCGCGGCCGCCCGGGCACAACGGTGATGGCTTTGACCGTGAATCCGAACGCCGGCGTCGGCGCGCCCGACACCTTCCGCGACGAAGGTCTCTATGCCTTTCGCTTCGACACGAATCGCGATCTTCGCGAAGACGTCGCCTTCAAGGTCCAGTTCGGCGCGCCCGCCCACGCCGACGGCGGCGAGCACCGGCACGTTCAGACCTTCGCGGTCCGGCGCGCCACCGGAGCGGACGCTCTGAAGGGTGCCGCGGGCGAACTCATCATTTCCGGGAATACGGGAAGCGTGGTGAACGCGGATCAGGGCTGCCTGGCGTACGCAGGCCTCGCGCCCGATCTGTTCGCCACCGATGGCGCCGGTTTCGGTGCCTTCAGAGCAGCTCTGTGGTCCGAAAACCGGTTTGCCCCGGAGGCGTTCCAGAATCGCCAGAGCTTCTTCGCCGGCAAGAATGTCACCGCCATCGTCCTCGAGGTCCCCAGCAGCCTGATCGGCCGAGGTGTCGTGCACGCCTGGGCCACCGCATCCCTCTTTGGGCACGCGCCGGAGGTGCAGGTATCGCGTTGGGGCCTGCCGATGATCACCCACATGCTGCTCTCCGATCCTTCGCTGCACGACGCATCGGAAAACTACAATCGCGCGGTCCCGGCGGACGAAGTGGCACTGTTCTCCAAGCCGATCCGCGACTTCGTAGAAAAAGTCACCGCGCTCGCTCACTCAGCGGCCGACCCATCCGCCTACGCTACGCAACTCCTCGCGCGCCTCTGCCCATCGGTCCTGCCGTATGAACTGGACACGCCCGCCTCATTCAGCTTTGCCGCCTTCAACGGCCGCGGCCTCTGCGACGACGTGATGGACGTGATTCTCACGCTGGCCACGAACACGGCCCTCGGCGATGGGGTGGCGCCCGATATGCGGCTGATGCGCCCGGATTTTCCGTATTTCGGCGAGCCGCACGTTACGGCGGCGAGTTCCGCGAAACAGTGAGGGCGAAGGAGTGAGCGCACGGAGGACACAGCGGCGATCTGCAATTGAATGGATTTGCTCGCCGGGCGCGAAGGCTTCGCGCCGGATCTTCCGCATAGTTACGAAGCCAGCGAAGCTTCTCGGAGAGACTGCACACCTGATTCCAAACGCGGTGGCTATCCAACGCCCCCAATCCGCCAGTTCTCGAAAACTTTCACTTGGCATCATCAACAGTCCATATCCGGGTTCAGCAATCGGAGGAGAACTATGAAACGGGAAATCATTCGCGTTGAGCCGCTGGCGACCTATCTCGAAAAATACAAGGCCCCAACTTCAACCGTGACGAAGCACGGCGACACAATCTACGTCACAGGTGCCCCGCCGTTCGACCCAAAAACAGGAGAAATCTTCAAGGGAGCAATCGAGCGTCAGACGGAGATCGTATTAGATCAACTCAAGCTCTGTGTCGAAACGGCAGGTTCTTCTTTGGAAAACATTCTGAAGCTGAATGTGTACGTCACCTCAGTGGACATGTTTCCTGCGGTGAATGCCGTCTACAGGCGTTATTTCCCGGAAAATCCGCCTGCGCGCATCTTTATCAATGTTCCGGCTTGGAATGGCGGGTTTGATATTGAAGTGGATTGTATTGCCGCCGTTTTATAAGACCATCCTTTTTAGTTAGGTATCGATCTCGGATCGTTGGCGAGCGTCCACGAAGGCGCTTTGTGTGACGGCACGGTACGCCTTTTCGCATTCCGCTTCACCTGACAAGCACTGGTGGCTGGGTCGACGCGTTATGGCTGATCGGATAGCTGATCGCTGATGGACGCCGTCATTCAGGCGTTATATTGGCGATGCGTGTCTGGATGCCTGAGTAACGCGGTAACCGGACAAGTGGCTGTGATTTCAAGCTGAGCCATCACCACTTCGGTGGCGCGGTTGCTGGATGGCAGGGTCGAGCCAAGGTCGAGCGCCGGGCACCGCCCGCCACGGCGGATGCAAGAGGCGCACATGCCGTGTCCTACCGAGAAGAACCGAAATGGTGACGAGCGGCATGGCCTGGCAGCCGTCGATCCTGTACTGCCAGCAGTTGCTGGGCGTCGATCGCGTGCTCTACGCGATGGACTATCCGTATCAGTTTGTCCCGGAAGAAGTGAGCGTCACGGACGAGCTTCCCGATCAGCGACGCGGACAAAAAGATGCTGTACCAAACGAACGCGGAAAAGGTTTTCGATTTGCTCTCTTAGTCCCCCACGCGACGCGTGGCCCACGTCGGCGGCAGTGGGGGCCGGATGTCGAGAAACGACTTGTCCGGTAATCCGGGCGGTCTCAATGGGTCGACGCAACACCAGCTCAAAGTCCAGATGCACGAGTCTACGAAGCTAAATTCGTTCAAGGGCGTTGATGTGAACGGAACACTGCCCTGCTTAGGTTCTGATTGAGTACAGCCTTATAGATCGGTTCCCTAGAGGAAGTATTGTCGGATCAACTGACCAGCTGGTGTTGCATCGACCGGTTGAGCTGGCACGACTAATCAGGAGTTAGACGCTTCGACGCGGTGTAGACTCTGGGGTTATCGAAGAAACAGCGCGACTTGACGAGTCGTACACTCCGATTCCGCTAAAGCATTTAGTTTCTTGTCAAATTGAGGGCTCAAGATGAACGATCAACAAAAGAAGGAGCAGTATTCTGGAGTGCGAGATCAAGAGATCCGTGCGGCACTGGATCAGCATTGGGCGGCGTCCGATGCCAACGATTTTGAAACGGAGCACCGCATCTATCACGAGGACGCGGTGCTGGAATACCCGCAGTCAGGCGAGCGAACCCGCGGTCGACGCAACATACAGGGCCAGCGCGCCAGTCAGCCGAGCAAAAAGCGCTTTTCTATCCGACGAATCATTGGCAGCGGTGATCTTTGGGTCACCGAATTCATCCTGACATATGACGGCAAGCCGTCCTACACCGTGAGCATCATGGAGTTCAGGGGCGACAAGGTTGCGCGGGAAACACAGTACTTTGCGGATCCGTTCCCGGCTCCCGCATTCCGCGCAAAATGGGTCGAACGGATGGACACATAATCTCGAGACGCGAGAATTCGCTAACGACACTCAGCGACGCCGACAAGAAGAAGCTGTACCAGACGAATGCGGAAGAGGTCTTCGATCTGCTCTCGTAGCCCCGCTCCGCGCCCTGCCTTGGGAACCCACCAAGTACTTGTCCGGCAATCCGACCTAGCGGGGGTTGGCTGCCCGTTCGCGTTGGGATAGTATTGGCGCCGAATGGATCAAGAACCCGGGAATTGGGTTCGGATCGGCTAGCCGCCGGACGAGTGGAACCATGTCAAAAGGCCTGACACGCAGAGAATTAATGTGCCGTTCGATAGCGGCAGGCGGGTTGTTCGCGGCGGGGTCGCTGACGCCGATTTCGCCGGCGCTCGCCGGTCAAGCTGCAGGACAGTCCACGACTCAAGCCGACGCCAGCCCCGCGACGATCGTCGGCGGGAAAGTTGTGCAGCCGCGAAGAGAACTGCCCGTTCTGCACAAGACAAGCGTCCTGGTTGTCGGAGGCGGTCCGGCGGGGACGGCGGCCGCTTTTACAGCCAAGCGCATGGGCGTCGACGTCACTCTGGTGGAGAGGTACGGGTATCTTGGAGGGCTCGCGACCGGGGGCCTCGTGCTGGGAATTTTTCCGCTTTACGACCGAAGCGGCAAGCAGGTCATCTTCGGCCTCGGCGAAGAGATGATGAAAAAGCTGGACGTGCTCAAGTACGGCATCATCGATCGCAACAAAGCGCCCGTCTATCCGACCATCGACGCGGAGGCCTACAAGTATCTGCTGGCCGAGATGGTCCTCGACTCAGGGATCACGGCGTACCTTGATTGTTGGGGTGTCGATGCCATTGTGGATGGCCAGGGAGGCGTGCGGGGCGCCGTGTTTGAGAGTAAGTCGGGCCGCCAGGCAATCCTCGCCGATATCGTGATCGATTGCTCGGGGGACGGCGACATCTACGCCGCTGCCGGCGCGGCCTTTGAAAAAGTGAAAACCAACATCGGTCTGATCAGCCGCATCGGGAACATCGATGAAGTCGACATGGCCCCCAGCCGAGGATCGGAAGATCCGAGCAAGACTGTGGCTAGCAAGCCCGTGGAAGGAGCCCGTCCGTCAAAGGGTCGGGTGAACGACTTCAACGGTCACGCCGGAAATTCGACGCCAGCGCCCCACGTGAACTGGCTCAACATGAGGGGTCCGGTCGGCGACGCGCTCGATATCGCGGACCTGACCACCATGGAACTCAAACATCGCGTCGGGACCTGGAGTAACGTCGAGAAGCTCCGCGAAAAGCCGGGAAACGAACAGGTCTACTTGACCGAAACAGCGCCTCAATTGGGCGTGCGGCTCAGTAGGCTCCTCGACGGCGTAAAGAAACTCACGGGCCAGGAGATCCGGAGCGGCGCCAAGTTCAAGGATGTCATCGGCTATTCCGGCGCGTACGCGAACGCGCCCGAGTTCCAAATTCCTTACGGCTCGCTCGTGCCCGCGAAAGTCGAAAACGTCCTGGCGGCCGGACGATGCATATCCGCCGAATTCGAAGTCGCGGACATAACTCGACTCATTCCGGTTTGCTGGGTTACCGGACAGGCCGCGGGCCTGGCCGCGGCGTTGTGCATCCAGGACAACTGCAAGCCTCGCAATGTAAACGTGGCGAAGCTGCAAAACCTGCTTCACGAGCAGGGGGCGTATTTAGGATGACGTTTCTCCGGCGCGTGCCGCGGCGAGTGATTCAGCTGACGTGCTTTCTCGGCGCGGTCGTGCTGGTTTGGCCATTGGTGCCCTGGGCGATCGCGCCACGGCTTCTCCAGCAGTTGAGTCCCTTCGTTGTTCTCTCGTCGAGTATTGCCGCGCGCTCGATTGGTGTGGGAGCGATTCTTGCGCTGGTCGTAGCCGTCGCGAGTTCATTCAAGAAGCGTTGGTTTTGCCTCTACCTCTGCCCGACCGGCTTCCTGCTCGAAAACACCTCGCGCGTGGGCATGCGCAAGACGCGCTGGTGGAGCAAGTGCCCGCCGGTGGGGCGATATATCGCGATAATCACGCTGGTGGGCGCCGTGGCCGGTTATCCGGTGCTGCTGTGGACGGATCCTCTGTGCATTTTCAGCAGCCCCTTCGCCATAAACAAGGCGACGAACGCGATGTCCGTCTTTCTGGTCTGTCTCGGCCTGGGCGTTCTGGTGGGAGCCACTTTCGTTTTCGGCATGGCTTGGTGCGTCCGCATTTGTCCGCTCAGCGGATTGCAGGACATGCTCTACATGGGCAGGAAGGCGCTCTGGGGCAAAATGATTGCGACGGCAAACGCGCACAAGTTCCAGGGCGCTCGGCGAGTGTTCTTCGCCGGCGCAGGCGGCGCATTGCTCGCCCTTTGGGCGCGCCGAGCCGGGGCGGCGCGCTATCGCAAGAGTGACACGCTGCTGCGTCCTCCCGGCGCTGTGCCCGAGGATCGTTTTGCCGGGCTGTGCATCCGTTGCAACAACTGCGTGCACGCCTGTCCGTCGAAAATTATTCATCCGGATACCGGTCAGGAAGCGGGCTTGGCGGGCTTCGGAGCGCCCATCATTCGATTCGACACGGACTACAAGTATTGCCTGGAAACGTGCGATGCCTGCACGCAGGTTTGCCCCACCGGAGCACTGACGGCGCTTCCCCTCGCGCAGAAGAACAAATACGTCATCGGCGAGGCGCTCGTCGATAACAACGTCTGCCTCACTGCCCTCGGCAAGAAAGAATGCAATGCGTGCGAGCACGCGTGTCCGTATGACGCAGTCAAGATCACGTGGGACGAGCAGCAGTACAATGCCTACCCCGTGGTCAACGACAAGTGCGTAGGCTGCGGAGCGTGTGAGGTCGTGTGCCCGACTAATCCGGTGAGAGCCATCCGCGTGTGGACCCTGAAGCCCGCGTGATTGTTTGTGCCCGGCTGCCTCCCGCAGCTTGAACACGTCGATGCCAAGTCCGAATCGCAGCCGAAGGTGCCTTGCGGCGACTCAGGTTAGAGTAATCAATGTTTTGTGTTCGGTATTAGGGTGCATATTGAGTGAAGACGAAGTCGCGGGAGGCCTTCGCGTGGCAAGGGAAGCAGGTTTTGAGCAACGCCTCGGTGCCCGGTTTACCGTCTTTGTCGAAGTGTGCGAAGCCCCATCCGCCCGTCGTGGCGTATTTTCTTGAATCCTTGACCATAAACTGAACGTTGGTAGGGGGCCCTGGAACGAAAGATTGGGGATCGCCGAAGACTTTGTTATTTTCCTCCGACGGGACGTGACCGTAGTGCAAAGCGGCAATGATTGTGCCGTCCGGGAACGGAAGCTTCGCGTCGCGGTAGGCCTTGATCGCTACATCATTGCCCAAAACGGCAGCGAAACTGTGGAGGTTGCCTTCTTCGTGTGCCACGGAGACCAACCTCCAGTCGCGGTATCCGGGGGGAATTTTGATTCCGAAGATCGGGACGGCATCTCCATCGGCTTGTCCAGATGCGGGCGCCGTGAAGCCGACAACGACGGCCGCTGACGCAGCCACAATCATCAGGAAAGCGACCCGTTTCATAGGCTTCCTCCTTTGACTCGCCTCGTGTGACGCAGCGGCGCCCGACGTGTTGCGCAATTATCAGGAACCGTTATTTCGGAGTTTCTCCACGTAGAACACCGCAGCTGTGGCTGCCTCTTCAGCGGTGCGCCCCCTCTGGCGTGCGCTGATACAAGGAGCGTACCAATCCACCAGTTGTGATTGGGTTGGATCTTTTCATAGGGACCATGCATGACGCTCGGAGGTTTCGTCTCGCAGGTCTGCCAGAGCCACCACGTACATGAGTAACTCTTCCTTTGCCCAGAGGAGGCCCGATGCTAGCATCGGGCGACATTCCGGTCAACGCCGCCAAAATCCGGTATCGTCACTGAACGACCCTCTAGCGCCTGATTAACGCGCTAACCCGAAGAGTGTTGGATGAATCAGGGGCTCACCCCTCGACGAGCTGCTGGCCGCCGTCGATGTCGTACGTTGCTCCGGTGACCGCTGTGTTCGTCATGAGGTGGACGGCGAGGGCGGCGATGTCGGCCGGGCCGACCACGCGCCGGATTGGCAGCGTCTTGCGGAGCTGCTCGCGACGCGCGTCCAGCTGATTGCCGAGGAGCGACGCCGACAATGGTGTGTCGACAAACCCGGCGGCGATCAGATTCACCCGAACGGGTGCGAGCTCGAGTGCGAGGTTCTTCGTCATGGCCGGCATCGCGGCCGTGAGAGCCGAGATGAGAGCGAATCCCTTCGCCGTGCGGCGGCCCCCGGTGCCGCCCATGAAGAGCAGGGTTCCTCCCGGGCGAACCTTGTTTGCAGCGTGACGAGCGACCTGCAGCGGAAGAAACAGATGGGCCTCAACGTCGCGGCGTGCTTTTTCGAAATCGAATTCGGCCAGCGGCGCGTAGTAGGGACCGGGGCCAGTGACCAGTACGTGGTCGATCCGCACCGGCAGCTCGTTGAAGAACCGTCCGAGGCGCTCGAAGTCCGTGGCGTCGAACGCCGCACTGCTCAGCGCACCGAGCTCGCGTGCGGCGCGCTCGAGGCGTTCCGGGTTGCGGCCGGTGAGGATCAGCTTGGCCCCCTGACCGCGTGCTCGTCGGGCCGTCTCGAACCCGATCCCCGAGCTGCCGCCGATCACGACGACCGTCTGCCCGGCGAGCTCCGGTTCGCGGCTCGCGACCTCGCCTCCGAGGCTCACGTCGGCAGCTCTGTCCCGGCCTGCTCCGCCACCATGTACGCGGCGTACCAGTCGGGCCAGTTCGGATCGGCCGCGCCGATACGCTTCTCGTGGTTGCCGTGGGCGGCCGAGGTGCGCCGCATTGCGCTCGCCAGATCGTTCGCCGACGCGAAGGTTGTGGTCGCGGGGTCGATGCGACCGGCAAGCCGCGTGGTGATTTCCTGGAACAGCCAGCCGTTGCCGTCGGGATCACGGAACGAGGCGAACGAGCGGTAGCTGCGATGGTCGGGATCCGGACCGCTGACCCGGACGCGTCCAAACAGGAAGGGCTCGTCCGTGCCCGCGTACACGCCGTCGTTGTGGAACACTTCGCTGATCTGGACGCCACGGTCAAGCAGCTCTTTGCGGGCGGCCTGGATGTCGGAGACGATCAGGTACAAGCCCTGGGCGGAGCCGGGCGCCGCCGGGGTGACGTTCCTGCCGAAGATGACCGAGCACCCGGAGCCCGTCGGCGTGAACTGGATCACGCGGAAGTCTTTACCGTTGTCGAAGTCGGCGTCGAGTCTCCACCCGAGCCTCCCGTAGAACTCCTTCGCGCGATCAACATCCGAGACGGGCACCACAACAATTTCGAGTTTCATGTCCATAGCCTTACCTCCGCTCGTCGGTAAATGAAATGGCCTGCTTACCCCGTTGACGAGCCCGCCGTAACGGCGCTAACCGGCACGTCACCAATCAGGACGATCCTTGTGAAAACGCATTCGAATCGGACGGGGGTCGTCCCGTATCCAGCCGTGCTCAGGGCACTCCAACCGCAAGGGAAACCTTACTGCTCCGGGAACGGGTCGACGCACGAGACGTGCGCCACACTTCGGGCATTCCAGCTCCCCGTCATGGGATATCGTTTCCTTCACTCGGGATAACACATTTTAGCCGACGGTCTTGGCATGGAAGCGAGCGAGTTCGTCATCCTCTACGGCAAAGCTGATCTCGATTGGTTTGCAGCATACCTCACAATCTTCAATGTAGGTTTGGCGGCCGACGGACAAATCCAGCACCATCGAGATTTCTTCACCACAATATGGACAGGCGAATTCGTGTTCCATTGAAGAAGAAGAAGATACTGCAATCGATCCGGCAGGGCAACAGAAGCGGCACTCGGGTGGTGCCTGGTTAACGCGCTAACCCGGACATGTCCGGGTTGAAGGGCATTGTGCTTTTGCCATTGAAACCTATTGAACTTGGTTGAACTTTGAGGCTTTGGCGGATAGGATTTCACCGCCGAACATAGTTTTGGTGCCGGTTTTGGCGGCGGATAAGTGAACTGTTGATTCCGGCGCGGGACATCGTGAATGAGACGCGTGAATGGGGCGCGCCAATGGAGACTTCGATGAAGAGAATCTGCACAACCGTGATGGCGGTAATCGTCGTGCTGCTGCTCGCGAGCGCCGCACACGCGCAGGTGACGCTGAACTCGGCGCGCGTGGGCGGGCAAGACACTGCCGCATTGGCGAAGTTCTACGAGGCTGCGTTCGGCATGTTCGAGGTCAATCGAATCAACGTGCCCGGGGGAGCGGAGATCTTCGTGAACTTCGGTGCGACGGCCGACGCCGCAAAGGCCAACAAAAGCGTGCCGATCGTGATCACGCATCGCGATTCCGACGACTTGAAGGACCCGATTGCGCACCTGATTCTGGACGTGAAGGACATGGCGGCGACAGTCGCGGCCGTCAAGGCGGCTGGCGGCTCGATGGCCGGCGATCCTCGTCCGTTCGGAAACACCGGCATCGTGATAGGCATCGCGATCGATCCGGTCGGTAACCGCCTTGAGCTGATTCAACGCCCATGAATCAGCGTGGCGTGTTTCTCCGTCCCTTGCGCCACGCGAGAATTCCATGCGGGCCGTGAGATCCGAACCGAGGCGACCAATAGATCGACGCGCTTCCACGCAAGCATGGGAAGGCATTCAGTTAGGATGAGAACATGAAAAAGTCGGGCGCGAGCCAAGGCCAGTCGGCATCGGAGCTCATCTCGAAAAGAATCGCCGAACTCGGGGACTGGCGCGGGGAAACCCTCAGCAGAATGCGCAAGCTCGTCAAGGAAGCAGACCCGGACGTCGTCGAGGAGTGGAAGTGGATGGGCACTCCGGTTTGGTCGCACGACGGCATCATCTGCACCGGCGAATCCTACAAGAATGTCGTGAAGCTTACCTTCGCCAAGGGCGCGTCCCTGAAGGATCCGGCCCGTCTCTTCAACTCGAGTCTCAATGGAAACACACGCCGCGCGATCGACATCCACGAAGGAGAAGAAGTTGACGAGTCCGCCTTCAAGGCGCTCGTTCGCCAAGCGGTCGCCCTCAACAGTTCCGGCAAGTCGAAATCTTCGAAGAAAGCGAAGTCCTAAGGGATTCCGCCCCTGAACAGGTCCGACATCGGGGTGGCGGAGGCGTCGTTCCGCCCGAGCGTACCCAGGTTGAAGATCAGGCCTTGCGCTCCGTGAATTTGTTCCCGCTCAGAGACCGGTCATCTTCTCCAGGCGTTCCGGGTAGCGAGCCCCTTCTACCTTGATCTTCGAGGCGGCGCTATCGATGTCGCGGAGGTCGTCGGGCGACAATTCGACTGCCGCTGCTCCGATGTTCTCTTCGAGGCGGTTCAGCTTCGTCGTGCCTGGAATCGGAACCATCCACGGCTTTTGAGCGAGCAGCCAAGCGAGCGCGATCCGAGCAGGAGTCGCTTTCTTCCGCTGCGCGATGTTGCCGAGCAGGTCAGTTAGGGCTTGATTCGCCTTGAGAGCCTCCGGCGTAAAGCGAGGGAGAGTGCTGCGGAAGTCGGAGCTGGCGAACGTTGTGTTTTCTTTTATCGCACCCGTCAGGAAGCCCTTGCCGAGAGGGCTGTACGGGACGAAGCCTATTCCGAGTTCTTCGAGTGTAGGTATCACCTCCGCTTCCGGCTTGCGCCACCACAGTGAGTATTCGCTCTGGAGAGCAGTGATCGGCTGGACTGCGTGTGCGCGCCGAATCGTCTTTGCGCCTGCCTCGGAAAGGCCGAAGTGCTTGACCTTGCCTTCTTGAATCAGCTCCTTCACAGCGCCGGCGACGTCTTCGATCGGCACGTTCGGATCAACCCGGTGCTGATACAGCAGGTCTATTGTCTCTACCTTGAGCCGCTTGAGCGAGCCTTCGACGGCCTCCTTGATGTGCGCGGGCCGGCTATTCAGGCCAGGCACGCCGGGCCGATTATCGCCGCCACTCAAATCGAAACCGAACTTCGTAGCGATCACCACTTTGCCGCGGAACGGAGCGAGGGCTTCACCCACAAGCTCTTCGTTCAAGTACGGACCGTAGACTTCGGCGGTGTCAAAGAAGGTGATGCCGCGTTCCACGGCGGCACGGAGAAGAGAGGTCATTTCCTGCTTGTCTTTGGGAGGGCCGTAGGAAAAACTCATTCCCATGCAGCCGAGCCCGAGAGATGAGACTTCCAAGTTGCTATTTCCAAGTTTGCGCTTCTGCATTGTTTCTCCTTCGCGAGTCTCCAGGTTCAAAAAGTATACTCTGCCCGCGAACGATGGGTTTCTGGAATGAATTCTGGCCAGATAGTGCGCCACTCGGAACTAAATCTCGCACAGGATAGCGAACAGAGTCTAAGCCCTGATTGACGCGGTAATCGGACAAGTGGCTTGCCGTTCACACGCAAATCACACGCCACTCTTCACCAGATAGCGAGAAGGAAAGCTATTGAGGTGGGGGAGATTGAGCGGGCGGAGCAGTGTTCGGCGCTGTTGCCGGCTGCGGTGTCGCTGACGGCGGAGGTGCGAGCGTGAACCGGCCGTTGACGATGGGATTGCGTTCTTCGCCCTCGCAGTCCTCGTAGACCATGCGGTGAATGTGAGTCACCCGCTGGTAGGTGCGGCTCACGTGCCAGGGCGCCGTGAAATTGGTGGGATCGATCACGGTCATCTGATCCTCCAGATGATCCTTGTCGAGCATCCGGAGCCTCTCAATGAAGTGCGCCTGCGGACTCAAAATGGTGATCGTCTGTTCGCCCTCGACGTCCCCAAACGCCAGGACGGCGACACCCTCCGACTCCGAAGAAGCGAAAGGAGATTTGACCGCGATGGTGTCGATGACGAGAGTCTGTCCTTCCCAGTGGCCGATCGAGTCACCCCAGGGCGTCGCCCACAGGTCCTCCTTCGGGGTGTGCGGCCTTCCATCCGTGTACACATGCCGGATCTCGCGGCTCGAGAAGATCAGGGTCGTTTCCTTCGGCGTCGGTAGAACTTCGAACATCAGCGGTGAATCGAGCATTATCAAAGGAAATCCGAACGTGCAGGCCCGCACGTCCACCCCGCCCGGATCTTCTCCGCGGCTGATGGCTTCTAATCTCTTGCGCTCCGACGCGACGATCTTGTCCACTCGGGCCTGTAACTCGGGTTTGTTCGGCGGTCCCCACTGCATCGTCTTCAGGACCTCATCGAGCGACTGATTGAATCCTCCCGACGCATCGGGCGTCGCACCGACATTTTCCCACTGGCCGCTCCAATCCGGCATCCCTGCCGACGCGCCCATGCTCGCCACGCACCCCAGCAAGATCGCCGCCGCTAGCGCCAATCTTCGCAGAGTCATTTGCCATCGCCTTTCGGCACAGGTGAGCCGGCCAGGGGTCCGTCCGGTCCGGTTCCCGAGAGATACTGGCCACCCGTGCTGCCATCGCGCATCGGATGGATAACCAAGGTCACCTCGTCACCCGGCTTCAAGGTTCCGGGCCGCCACCCGACGCGCGCCAGATGCTCCGGGCTACGTCATCTCAATGCTCCACTCATCTTCGCGCCACTCTCCGTCTTGACGAGCAACTGGACGAAGGCATGGGGATTGGTCCAGCGGAAATCCTTGACGGTACCCTGCAGCGTGACCGACTTCGACTGGTCGAACATTGCAAACGAATGGTGCGCAAGGGCCGAACTTGCCGTCAGCATTGCGGCGATAGCGATGAGAGTATAATTCAGCGTCCTACTCATTTGTTCCTCTACGGATCGGGAATTCCGCGTCTTCCTCTCTAAGAAAGCGCAGCGTCATGCCTTGTCGCGTGAAGCTGTGCTTCTGAAGCCATCGTGTCCGTTTCGATCGTTCCGTTCCCATGTCGTTTGAGATAGCGTGCGCGGTCAACTTCCCCCATCCCGCCCGCACCGATAGCAGCGAGAATTTCAAACGGTCCGAGGCAAGTGCCGGGGGGAGCGTCATCTAGAACTAGATTACACCCCTAGAACCGTTAACGAAATCCGTTACTCAGTGTAGATACCAGGGTGAGGTTGCCGACGTGGCCATTCCCGATACCTTGGTGATCGACGGCTTACTCGCAACTAATCAACTTGCCTGCTTAACGAGGTATCTCTAACGACGTCGTTGTGACATCAACCGGATAAAGTTAAGGGCTACTTCGCATCTCCAGTCATTCGACTAATCAGGACTTAGCCGATGACTGTGATATAGACTCTCTCATTCGCCCGGTACAAAATCTCGGTCGGGTCAACTCTGTTATTCGAAAACACGTGACCGTGCGCTTTGTCACCAAAAGGAGATGCGTGTGATGAAGAAAGTTCTTGCTGGCGTCGTTGCGTTTTCGTTTGTGGCATTGCTGGGCTACCGTGCCGCGGCGGGGGGATACGATTCGCAACGAGAAGCCCAAGACCGCGCGCAGATCGAGAAGCTGATGTGGCAGTACACTCGCGCCCTGGACACCGAGAACCCGGATGCGTACGCCGCTGCATATACGCCGGATGGTCAATTCGGCAGCGGCCCCAACGCGATCAAGGGACACGAGGCACTCAAGAAAATGATTGCGGACCTTCGGCAACGCAGCGCTGACGCCGAAGCCAAGGGTGAAAAAAGGCCGGCGATGTACCACATGACCGCGAACAGCTACCTTGAATTTGTCGATAAGGATCACGCGCGCATGGAAGCTTATTGGCTGACCGTGTTCGCTCAGGCAGGCCCGAATGTGCCTGTTCGCGTGGCTGCGGCCGGGCGGGACATCGACGAACTCGTGCGGGTGAACGGGCAGTGGCTTATCAAAGCGCGTGACGTCGCGCCCAAGGACTAGGAGGCTGCATGCCATGCAAGACAAACTGAGATATCAGCGCGGACGTAAATGTTCCGGAGCGCAAGTTTTAGCGTCCATGTTCGTAGTAGCCGCCGGGGTGGCTCTCACGGCGCAACAAAGCGCAGGCCAGTGGTCAACCGTCGGCGGCGATTCCGGCAACACGCGATATTCGTCGCTCGCTCAAATCAATTCGCAGAACGTCGCGAAGCTGGGAGCCGCATGGGTATCGGAAAAGATCGGACCGCCGCCTTCGGCTCGCGCCATGCCGGTAATCGATGGCGACCTGATGTTCCTGACGGCGCCGCCATTCGTCACCGCAGTCAACATCTCTACAGGTCAAATTGCATGGCAGTACCGCCTGGCGCCGGACACTGTACCGGGCGCGCCAGTCGCGGGCTCGCCCGCGCGAGAAGGCGTAGCCGTCGCCGAAGGCCTTGTTTTCGTGGGGTTGTCGGATTCCAATCTCATCGCACTTCGTGAAAAGACCGGCGATCTCGTCTGGAAAACCTCGCTCATCGACCCGGCGGGAACCGCGACAGGCGGTCCGTCCGGTGCTCCGCTCTACGCAGACGGTTTGGTATCGATCGGCACGAATGGGGACAACGGGAATCGAGGCCAAATTGTCGCGGTCGACGCGAAAAGCGGGCGCGAGGCGTGGCGCTTCTTCGTGATTCCCTCACCGGGCCAACCGGGGTCGGAGACGTGGCCGAAGAACGACGCGTGGAAGCGCGGCGGTGGCGCGGTGTGGTTGGTGGGCGCGTCCGATCCGGAGATGGGCCTGGTGTTTTATGTGACGGGAAACGGGGTCCCGCAATACGGCGGCGAAAATCGACCGGGCGACAACTTGTATCTGTGTTCGGTGGTCGCGCTCGACAGCAAGACGGGCAAGCTTCGATGGCACTATCAGGTGATTCGCCACGACATCTGGGAAGCAGACATCGCGGAAGCGCCGGTGCTGTTTGACGCGCAAATCGGCGGCCAACCTCGCAAGGCGATTGCCGCCATGCGCACGGATGGATATCTCTTCATGCTCGATCGCACCAGCGGAAAGCCGCTGGGTCGCGTGGAAGATCGGCGCGTCCCGCAGGATGCATTCCAGAAGACCGCGGCGACGCAGCCCTATCCCGTGGGCGCCGATCACGTCCTGCCCGATTGCGACGACTGGAAAAAACAGCCGCTGCCTCGCGGTTTCGAATTGGGTTGTTTCTTCACGCCTTCGTCGGTGGAGAAACCGAATGTTCTCGCGCCGGTCTACGGCATGCGCGTCACGCCGATGGCGTTTGATCCGCAGACGCAGTTCTTCTACGTCACCGGCAATGCGGCGCTCCAATGGCTGCGGCGCGCTGAGGATCCGGATTTCTACAGTCTCAGCTTCAACGGACGTGTGCCGGGACTGAGCAAATTGAGCATCGGAGTGCTGGCCGCCCTGGACAGCCGCACGAACAAGATTGTTTGGAAGAAGGAATTCCTTGGGGGACGGCCGAGCGGTGCGCTCGCCACGGCGGGAGGCCTCGTGTTCCAGATGGCCGGCGACGGCAATCTGCAGGCGTACGACGCTACGAACGGATCCATTGCACGGCAGTTCCAAACGGGCACGCTTGGTGGAAGTCCGCCGATTACTTTTGAAAATGCCGGCGACCAATACATTGCGACGATTGTCGGCGGTGCCGTGTGGGCGTTCAAGCTGGGTGGAACGGTCCCGGCGCGGCCGGCGCCTGCGGTTTCGCCTCAGGGAGATTTTGCCGGACCGATCACCGATACAGCGAACATCGAGACCGCCGCGCTTGCGCGAGATATGGGTCTCACGGGCGCGCACTACATCACCGACGAATACGAGTTCAATCCGTACCGCGCGAGAGTGGTGGCAGGCACGCGAGTCACCTGGAGAAATAACGGGCGGATGATCCACACGATCGTTGCCGAGGATGGATCGTGGTCGACCGGTCCGCTGAAGCCTCTCGATGTCGGCACAGTGACCTTCGACAAACCGGGAACGTACACGTACATCTGCAAGGAGCATCCCTGGGTATACGGGCAAATCATCGTCGAACCCGCTGCCGGGACGGGTGGACAGAACGAACCGCCGGGCGAATAGGATCGAGAGCGGCCTTCGGAATCGAGAGCGGAGCGCGGCGCCCGGACGATGTCTACTTCGCCCCGGCCGCCCGCTTCATCGCGTCGCTCGCGTACTGTTTGCACCTGTCCTGCATGGCGCCAGCGATCTGCGCGCAGCCGTTGAAGGCGTCCGCCGCCTCTTTAAACCGGCCCAAGTTCTCGGAATCGGCTCCCAGGATAAAAAGATCGGTTGGGTCCGGCTTTGCTTCATTCTGGGTCGCGATCTGGAGTTCCTTCGCTGATTCTTCGTATTTTTCGCGGCGGAAATAGACGAGTCCAAGTCCACTGTGGGCCACCGCTGATTCTCCCGTCTTGAACTGGGCGAATTGCTCGTCGGTGAAGGTCGCCGGCTTCTCCATCTTGCCGAGCGCATCGAGGGCGTGCCTCTCCTCCGATTCCGCCTTGTCGAGCCTCTTGTCTGCGTCCGGCTCGTCGGGAGTGAATGCGCGCGGAATCACCCAGCCGCTCAGCGCCAGCAAGTGCACGTCGTCGGGGAAAAGCGAGAGCGCCTTGTCCGAATAGGTGTAGAAGCTCGCCAGATCCTTTTTGTCGTAATACGTCTGAGTCAGCTCTTCGTACACGGCTTCGCTGTAGTGGTCCGACGGGTATTTGGCCAGGAAAGAGTTGCCGAGCTTGATCTTCTTATCCGCGTCCTGCTCCGTAACTTTGTGAAACGCCTGATACGCCGATATCTCTTTCGGATCACCCAAATTCTGGCGCAGGTATGTCTCGTTGAGATGCTCGTTCGCTTGATCGGCGTCCCCTTTTGTCAACTGATTGCTTACAGGGCTATTGGGGGTGCCTTGCGCACTCGACACCGCGGGAAGAGATAGACATGCTGACATCATACCAGCCGCCAACCACATGCACCTACTCATGCAATCTGCCCTCATAGCTCACCCCCGGTTTCGGTGTCGAATCGACCTTCCTGCCACACAACACGGTGGCTCACGAGGTGGAATGATATACCCGAAAGAAGACCTTTGTCTCGGGAGGCCCTCGCCAAAAAGCGCGAGGCCCGCTACGGATCAAGGCGAAGACGACAGATGCCGCGCTGCACCGGAAAGAGCAAAAGCGAAGAGAGGTCCTTCGTCGTTCGCCGCGGCGAACTCCTCGGGTCCGGTGTCAGGACTCCCATGGAGTCCACCGGACTCCCGAAAACGAAATGACGATCCTCGTCGGATCGCCAGCGGCGACGGAAGCTTCCAAGCGCGGGGCGATTGCCTAAATTCAAGGGGCAGCGTAAACTTCCCTTCCCGTGGCTGATTCTCCCTCGATCCTTGGGCGCACGATTTCCCACTACAGCATCGTCGACAAGCTGGGCGGCGGTGGCATGGGCGTGGTCTATAAGGCGAAAGACACGCGCCTTGGCCGGAACGTCGCGCTGAAATTCCTCCCCGACGACATTTCGCACGACCCGCAAGCAATCGAGCGGTTCCACCGCGAAGCGCGCGCCTCCTCCGCGCTGAACCATCCGAATATCTGCACGATTCACGACGTAGGTGAAGACACGGGCCGGCCGTTCATCGTGATGGAGTTGCTGGAGGGCGAGACGCTGAAGCACCTGGTGGAAGGAAAGCCGCTCAAAGTCGATCAACTGCTGGACTTCGGCATTCAGATCGCGGAAGGGCTCGAGGCGGCGCACGCCGGAGGCATCACCCACCGGGACATCAAGCCGGCGAACATCTTCGTGACGCACGCGGGGCAGATTAAGATTCTGGACTTCGGACTGGCCAAGCTGGGGGTGCAGCGCCGGCTGACGGCCGACGCCGTCACGGTTTCCGCGGGCGTCACGGCCGATCCGGCCGAATACTTGACGAGTCCGGGTTCCGCTCTGGGGACGGTGGCGTATATGTCGCCGGAGCAGGCGCTGGGACAGGAACTCGACTCGCGCACGGACTTGTTTTCCTTTGGCGTGGTCCTGTATGAGATGGGCACCGGGAGGCTGGCCTTCGAGGGAAGCTCCTCGGCGGCGATCTTCGACGCCATTTTGAACAGGTCGCCGAACTCGCCAGTGAAGCTGAATCCCGACCTTCCGCCAAAGCTCGAGGAAATCATCAACAAGGCCCTGGAAAAGGACCGCGATCTGCGATCTCAGACGGCCACGGAGATGAAGATCGACCTGAAGCGCCTGAAACGCGACCGCGATTCGGCGGGACGGCAAGGGGCGACGAAGAGCGGCGCGGCTGCGACCGTGGCGACGGCACCGGCGCCAGCGACGGCGGAGAAATCCGTGGCGGTGCTCTACTTTGAGAACCTCAGCGGGGCGAAAGAAGACGAATATCTGCGCGACGGCATGACCGAGGACGTGATCACCGAGCTTTCGAAGATCAAGGACCTGAAGATTTTTCCGCGCGCCGCCGTGCTGGCCTTCCGCGACAAGGCCGTGACGGGACCGCAGGTAGGGCACGAGCTGAGCGCCACCTACGTGCTAACCGGCAGCCTGCGGCGGTCCAATAACCGCCTGCGCATCACCGCGCAACTCGTGGAGACGCGCACGGGGCACTCTGCGTGGGCCGACCGATTCGACCGCGAACTGAAAGACGTCTTCGAAGTGCAGGACGAGATCGCGCGGAGCATCACGCAGGCCTTGCGCATCACGCTGACGCCGCAGGAAGAGAAAGCTATCGCGCGCAAGCCGACCGAGAATGCTCAGGCGTACGACGCGTATCTGCGCGGACGCAGCTATGCGCGCCGCGAGACGCGTACCGATCTGGAATTCGCCATGCAGATGTTCGACATGGCCATCCTGCTCGACCCGAATTTCGCTTCGGCCTACGCCGGGATCGCGCACGCGTGCGCGACGATTTATGGATGGCACGACTCGAACGCCCGGTGGATCGAGAAGGGACTGGCCGCCTGCGAGCAGGCCTTGAAATTGGATCCTCATTCGGCGGAGGTGCTGGTGGCGCGCGCGCTGCTCTTCTACGGGCAGAAGAGGTACGGGGAGGCCATCGAGTATGCGAGAATCGCGATCGAACGCAAAGCGGATTGCCCGGGCGCGTACAACGTGCTGGCACGAGCCTATTTCGCGTCGGGGCGTTTTCAGGATGTCGCCGCGCTGGCCGATCGCGCGCTGGAGGCAAACGGCGACGACTACAACATGTACGTCCCACTCGGCAGTGCCCTGGAGAACCTCGGGCAAGCTGACGCTCAACGAGAAGTAAGTCAACGTCTCCGGCGGGTACTCGAACAACAATTGGAAATGGTTCCCGAGGACGTCCGTGCGCGAATCTTGCTCGCGTCCGTCGCCTCGAAGTTTGGAGACGCGGACAAGGCGATTACGGAATTAAAGAGGGCTATCGCCTTGCGCCCGGACGACTCGAACATCCTCTTCAACGCCGCGTGCGTGTACGGCCGCCTTTCGCGGAAGACGGAGGCGCTGGCCATGCTCAAGAAAGCCACAGAGCACGGCTACCACAACAGTGCGTGGCTGGCGCGCGATCCGGACCTCGCTTGTCTTCGCGACGAACCGGAGTTCAAAGCTCTTCTTGGAAGCGCCGAACACACGGCGTAGTCAAACGGACGAGCCGCGGGCCCACCGCGCCTAGCAAACGCACATGCTCGCCGGGCGTCAGCAGGAGATCCACGCCGACAGGGATCGGAAGTCGCGAGTCCTATGGGAGCTCCCAGGTTATGATTTGGCACACTGGTCAATATTGAACAGTATTTCCGAAGCCCACTTTCTATCATTATGGTCTATCTCGTTCGAGCGTTCACAGAATGTCGATCGCTGGAACCGTGAACTGTTGCTGCTGGGGAGTTTAAAGGAACTGATGCGATCGGCGGCCGGCGACGAATTCCGCGACTTACTCACTCTCGTGCGGCAGAACGGGCTATTGGCGAAGCAGCCGGCGTATTACGGCCGAAAGATGCTGCTCAACCTTGTTTTGCTCGTTAGCGCTTTCCTGCTTATAGGAAGATTTCACAATCCGTGGGCAGAACTCTGCAATGCCGCGTTCCTGGCGTTTGTGTTTGCTCAGCTAGGGTTTATCGTTCACGACGCAGGCCATCAGGAAATTTTCAGCCGCCCGGCCGGGAATGAGGCTATTGGCCTCATCCATTCGAATCTGTTGCTCGGATTCAGCTACAGTTGGTGGCTCCGCAAGCACAATCTTCATCATTGCTCGCCGAACCACGTCACTGCCGACCCTGATGTCGATTTACTGCCGTTCGCGTTTACGAAGGATCAGGCAGCCGGAAAGCGCGGGCTCGCACGGCTCTCGGTGAAGTACCAGCATTTGTGTTTCTTCCCTTTGTCTTTGCTCGAGGCATTTGTGCTGAAAGTCGACAGTGCTCGATTCCTGATGCGTAACAGGGTCGCGCATCCTGTCATTGAGGTGAGCTTGCTCGTTCTGCACGCGTGCTGGTATTTTGCTCTGCTGTATCTCCTTCTGGGTTGGCCACACGCGATCCTGTTCTTCCTGGCACAACAGGCGTTTTTGGGGCTGTATTTGACTCTGATATTCGCTCCTAATCATCAGGGCATGCCTCTGCTGCAAGGCACCACAGCGGTAAACTTCCTGCGCGAGCAGGTGCTCACCAGCCGGAACATCAAGAACCATCCGGGAATCGATTACTGCACGGGAGGGCTGACCTGCCAGATCGAACACCACCTGTTTCCGACGATGCCGACAAACAAGCTGCGAGAGGTCCAAAAGATAGTTAGATCCTATTGCGCGTCGCATGGCGTTCCGTACCATGAGACTACGTTGGTCCAGTCGTTCCGCGAGGTCTATCAGGACTTGCGAAAGAACAGTTTGATTGTGAGCGAAGGTTCCGATGGCAACAGTGTCACAGATCGAAGCGACTTATAGTTACACGGATGAGATGTCCGTGCTGCTTACGGTGAGGACGCTGACTGTGCCGGCGCCGAGCACACGGCGTAGCGCGAAGGGCGAGCCGCGGGCCGGGCTCCGACCTTTTGTTCGGGGATCGGCGTGCGATCTCATGCGCCGGCCTTTCGCGAGCCATGCGGAGCGCCGAGCTGCGCGTTCCCTTCCAAGGTGCCCTGGGCCGCTCCGTGCGCTTTTGCTTTCATCGCGTACAGCGCCACGTCTGCCACGCCGATGAGGATATCGAGTTTGTCGCCATTGGCCGGATAGAGCGCGATCCCTACGCTGACCGATAGCCTCGGCTTGCCGCCGTCATCCGCAAGGCGCTCGCGGATGCGGTGGGCCACCAGATTGGCCGAGTCGGCTCCCGTTTCCGGCAAGACGAGCGCAAATTCGTCCCCGCCGAAACGCGCCGCGGTATCGATGTCGCGGCAACCCATGGACAGAACGTCGGCCAGCCGGCATAGCGCCTCGCTGCCGGTGACATGGCCGTAGCGGTCGTTGATCCGCTTTAGTCCGTCGAGGTCAAGCAACAACAGGGCGAACTCTCGCCCGGTGCGCTTGGATCGCCGAATCTCCGTGTCGAGGACGTCTATAAGACAGCGGTAGTTCGCCAGACCGGTGAGAGGATCCTTGGCGGCCTGCCGACGGAGATGATCCTCCAGCTCGCGCTGTTTGGTGACGTCCTCAACGATCACTTCGTAACCGCTGATGCCGCCTTTGTTGCCAACTTCCCTTCCGCTGAGCCGCATCTGCAGGGATGTGCCATCCTTCCGCTTCCATTCAGCTTCCATGGGACCGGCTTGCCCTTGTTCCTTCTGCTCGCCGGAGCGCCCCAACATTTGCGCCCGTTTGACGGGATCGCGAAAAATCCCGCCTAGAAAGTCCACCGCAAGCAGTTCCTTTTTTGACGCGAAGCCGAACATCGTGAGCAGCGCTTGATTCACATCCAGAAACTGCCCTTCTAAGTTGCAGCGGCATATCCCATAGTTCAGGTTTCCGACCAGGGCGCGGTAATGCGCTTCCGAATGGCGCAACTTCTCCTGGGCGCGATCGCGCTCCTCGCGCATATTGTTCTCACTAAGCGCCCGACGAACGGATGCCGGAAGGTGGCCGACGTGATCCATTTGAATGCAATCGGCGGCGCCATTGGTCATGAGTCCCGCCACGGTTTCCGGGGGCATTTCTTCGGTAAGGAAGATAAGGGGGACATGCCTCTTCATGCGGCACAGGAGCGCCAGCGGCTGAATTCCCTCCCAGTTGGCGATGGGATACTGGGCCAGAATAAGGTCGTAGAGCTTTGACCCCAGGCGTTTCGCAAACTGCGCGGAATCCACGACTACATCCGTGCTGACGTTGAAATTGGCGGAGCCAAGCTCCTGCACACAGCGTTTTACAGCCGCAACGCAATCATGCGCGAAGAGCACACGCAGGGGTCGCCCTCTGCCCGCCGGTCCGTCCAGAGCAGGCACTAGCTCAGTTAGCTTCACCCGGTCTCGCGAGATCGCCGCCATTTGGAAGATTACCCAGATTCCGGGAGTCAGCCGCCTTCAGTCGCCGGCCCCCCGGCACTGTCCATGCCATGGCAACGCTACGTGACTGATTCAAAGGCATATGTTCAATACGGCACAGTTGCAGCTGCTGGTTGACGCATACGGCACATTAGCCATCGGCGGTTCTATCACTCTGTCCAATATCATTCTATTCACTAAAGCCGAGAGAAAGTGAGGGGAAAGAGCGGTTGTGCGTGGCGTCTGCCCGATTAGCGCGTACCGGAGAAGCGGATTTGAATTGTCCGGTAATCCAACTTGCCGGGACTACCTAGCGATAGTTGGCGGCCTGCAGTTCGAACATCTCCGCGTACCGGCCGCCGGTCCGGATCAGCGCCTCGTGCGAACCCTGTTCGACGATTGCTCCGCTCTGCAGGAGGATAATTCGATCCGCCATTCGAACGGTAGAAAAACGGTGGGAAATCAAAAGGGCCATCTTGCCCTTGGTTAGTTCAGCAAATCGCTCGAACACTTCATGCTCGGATTTCGCATCCAGGGCGGCGGTCGGTTCATCCAGGATCAGCAACTGGGCATCACGCAAATAGGCCCGGGCCAGCGCCACTTTCTGCCACTCTCCGCCGGAGAGATCGACGGCCTCTTCGAATCGGCAGCCAAGCGGCTGTTCGTAATGCTTGGGTAGATTTCGGATAAATGTCTCTGCCAGGCTCTTGTGGGCGGCGGCGCGGATGCGAAATTCGTTATCTCGCTCGCCGATTTGACCGATGGCGATGTTTTCAGAGACGGTCATCTCGTAGCGCGTAAAGTCCTGGAAGATGACGCCAATCTCCTTCCACAGATCCTCGAGGTCGTACTCACGGAGATCTATACCGTCCAGGAGGATCTGCCCTGCAGTGGGATCGTACAAACGCGTGAGCAGCTTCACGATGGTGGTCTTCCCCTGCCCGTTCTCGCCAACCAGCGCGATTCGCGAAGAAGGTTCCAGGTGAAAACTGACGTTGTCGAGTACGAGCCGTGGATTCGACGGGTACGAGAACGAGACGTTTTTGAATTCAAAGCCTTGCCGAATGGGTCGCGGAGCGGGCATCGCGCCAGGTTTCGAGAATATTCTGGGCTGTATGGAGAGGAATTTCAGCAAATCGGTCATGAACATCGCCTGGTCGGCAATGACGGAAAAAGTTGAAAAGAACGCCTGGATGTTCGTGCTGGCCCCGGCAATGGCTCCGACCAAGAGAGTCATGGTTCCGATGGTCAGTGCGCCTGTGACCGTCCGATAGATGACGAATGCATAGGTGCCGTAGTACCCAAGCGTGCCCAAAAGCGTCAGGAACGATCCGAAGAGCAGTTTACGTTTTGCCAGCCGTACCGTCTGGCGATGGAGCTCGTCCGAAAGCGCCGTGTAACGGCCCACGATGTACGGCCCCAGCCCGAATAGCTTTAACTCTTTGGCGCTTTCCCTACTCCCGCCGAGGGTCCTCAGGTAGTCCATCTGGCGGCGAGCGGTGGTCTGGCGGAAAGACAGCGAATAACCGAGGAATGCATAGTGGGTCTCGCCGAGGAAAGCCGGAACCACGCAGATGACCAGGGCGAAAAGAAGCCAAGGAGAAAAGAGAAAAATACTGGCCGCCAAGCTAGCCGCCGTGATGCCCTCCTGGAACAGGCGTCCGGCCGATTGAATCATGATTAAACGGTCGGTGCCTTGTACTCTGGCACGCTCCATCATGTCGTAAAAGAGCGGGTCCTCGTAAGACGTCAGGTCAAGGCGCGAAGCGTGCTTCACAATTCGTGTGCTGATGTAGCGAGTGAATTTATCAGCGAGCACGCTGTCGCAGAAATCGAGGACGCGAACCAAAATCGTTCCCAGGCTCGCGAGGGCAAATTCCAGCACAACCAACCACCAAAAACCCGCAGGGAGAGCCTTATGGTGCGATAGGAGGAGATAGATCGCATTGATGATCAACCGGGTTACCGCCAACATCGCGAGCGGGATCAGAGCGGCGACTAATCTTGCCGAGAGGCTTGCCACCACGACCTTCGAAGACGATTCCCACACCATTCGAACGATGGGAGGAGTGTTGAGGCGCAGCGCCTTCAGTCGCTCAAGCCACTTGGGACTCGGCTCTTTGGCGCCTTGGCCAATCGCCGTGTCGACGGAATTCATGGCGTGTAACTTCCCATCGCGCCAGGAAGGTCCTTTTCATCCCGCGGTCCGGCGATTGACATGCGCGATGAGTGGGACATCGCTGCGCGTTTCGCGCAGACCGAACCGAGAAGAACGCTGCTCAAATAGGACGAATACACCATTAGGTGTTTAAGGCGAAAGGACTTCACCAATGGGAGGTTAAATTAGTGATGGGAGTGAAATCTGTGCGAAATTGCACAGTTCTCGGAAAGAGTCGCACACGAAGGAGGTTTGCAACCGCCCTAGCCAGGCCGCTGCAGCTTACGGTGATGCGTATTCAACCTGCATTCGGCGAGTTGTCTTATTGCCGTAATGCTTGTGGCGCACGGTTTCGATATACTTTACCCACTCGCTAACGCGACGTTTGCTTGGTGCGGGACTCGATTGGGGCCGAGATGGAAAACGACGAACGCCCGAAACTGAGCACGAACCAGAAAGCGCTCAAGATCAATCTCGACCCTGTCTTCTACGGCACTTTTGCCGAGATCGGCGCCGGGCAGGAAGTGGCCCGCTGGTTTTTCAAGGTTGGCGCCGCGGCGGGGACGATCTCCAAGTCCATATCCGCCTATGACATGGCCGTCAGCGACGCGATCTACGGCCGTTCCAAGCGCTACGTCTCGCGCGAGCGCCTGCAAGGCATGCTCGATCACGAACATAGCCTCAACCTGGAACGGCTGCAGCCGGCGCGCCGGGACAGCACGGCTTTCTTCGCCTTCGCCAACACCGTCGCGGCTCGCAACTATCTGGGCACCAACGAGTGCCACGGCTGGATGGGCGTGAAATTTCAGGCCCACCCGCGGGACGACAACAGCCAGATCATTATCCATGTCCGCATGCTCGATGGTGAAAACGACCTTCAGCAGGAGGTTCTGGGCATCGTCGGAGTCAATCTGCTCTACGGCGCATTTTTCCTGCATCACAGGCCGGAGTTGTTGCTGGAATCGCTACTCGACAACCTCACCACGCAGCGCGTCGAAATCGACATGATCGAGTTCTCGGGCATCGAATTCCGCCACGTCGATAATCGGGTGATGAGTCTCAAGCTCGTGCAACTCGGCCTTAGCGGCGCGGCGATGTTCGGGCCTTCCGGGGAAGTGCTGCAACCCTCCGAGGTTTTGCGGAAGCGGCCCATCCTGGTGGAGCGGGGGAGCTTTCGTCCGGTCACCAAGGTCAACATTGACATGATCCGGAGCGCCCGTGAGCGCTTCTCCGCGGAGCTGGGGGCCGACGGCGGTCAGGTGGTCGAGCTGATGGAAATCACGATGCGCAATCTCCTGGCGACAGGCAAGTTCGATTTGGCGGACTTTCTGGCTCGAGCCGATGTGCTGGCCGCCGCCGGCAAGACCGTGCTGATCTCGGACTACTTCGAATACTACCGCCTGGCGGCCTACCTGACGCGCTATACCTCGCGTCCCATTGCGGTGACCATGGGCGTCGCGAGTCTCGAGGATCTGTTCAAGGAGGAGTATTACGCCGGGCTCGAGGGCGGCATTCTGGAAGCATTCGGCAGGCTGTTCACCAAAGATCTGCGGATTTACGTTTATCCGCTGCGGGACCAGACCACGGGCCAGCTCAGCACCGTCGAGAATATACGCATGCCCGGGGACCTCCATAGTTTGTACTGTCACCTGGTGGAGCGCGGCCGGCTCAAGCAACTCGACAATTTCGATGAAAGCGTGCTGCACATCTTCTCGCGCGACGTCCTGCGGCGAATCAAAGACAACGACCCCACCTGGGAAACGATGGTGCCCCCCGAAATTGCCGAGGTGATCAAACATCACCGCTATTTCGGCTATCGTGAGCCGGAACTGCAGGATGCCGCTGTATCGGACTAGCCGACACCCTGCGGATCAATGAGAGATTGACTCGAGCGCCAGGCCGCGCGTCCGCGGGCCGAAAATCCCAATAGCCAGAACGATGACGATCATGGAAGCCGCGATGAACGCGAAAACGCCGCCCACGCCGAAGCGCTGCAGGAAAAAGCCGATCATGAGGCTCGTGAAAATCGCACTGAAGCGGCTCCACGAATAGACGAAACCGACGGCCTGCGCCCGCACTGGCGTGGGAAACAACTCGGCCTGGTAGGTATGAAATGCGACCGACATCCAGTTATTCGAACAGGTCAGCATCACGCCAAGCAGAATGAGCCAACCCGGCTGGTTCTGGCGCGCGAACAAGAGGCCAAACCCTCCGATACAGACGGCGCTCCACAGAATTTGCCATTTTCGTTCGAACTTGTCGGCAATGCCGCGAATCAGCAGCGGGCCGACGGGGGCGCTAATAGCAATGATGAACGAGTATTGCAGGCTGGCGGTGGTCCGGATGCCTGCGGCAATCAGCAAGGTGGGAACCCAGGAGGCGAAGCCGTAGTAGCCGACCGTCTGAGCCAAATGGAAAACCATGAGCATCAGCGTCCGCCGCAGATACGGCGGACGAAAGATCTGAACGAATTTGACGCGAGCGCCTGAGGACTCCTCCGTGGGAGTCTCGAGCACGGCGGGCGGAAGCTCGGCGCGCAGCTCCGCCGCCACTCGCTCCTCCATATCCGTGACTGCGCGTTCCGCTTCGGATAGGCGGCCGCGAGCGATCAGCCAGCGAGGACTTTCAGGGATGCGCCGCCGGATAAACCAGACGAATATTGCGCCGACCGAGCCGAGCAGCACGACCCAGCGCCAGCCATCGATGCCGAAAGGACTGCGCGGCACAAGCAGCCAGCAGATCAGCGCGACCAGCGGTATGGCGGTGAATTGCACCACTTGATTGATTGCGAACGCGCGGCCGCGAACGTCCTTGGGCATGAGCTCGGCGATGAATGTATCGATCGTCACCAGTTCGACCCCGATGCCGATGCCCGTAATCACCCGCCAGAGCAGGATTCCCGAGGCGCTGGTCTGAAAGGCCATCACGACCGAGGCGACGGTGTACCACAGCAACGAATACGTGAAGATCGTCCGGCGGCCAAACCTATCGGCGGCAAATCCGAATGCCAGCGTCCCAATGAAAAGCCCGGCGAATGTGGCGGACACAAAGCTGGCCAGTCCGGTGAGCCCGAAGACCGAGACGGAGGTGGCGGAGAACAGCCCGCTGCGGATTAAGCCGGGGCCGATATAAGTCATCAGGAAGAGATCGTAGAATTCGAAACAGCCGCCGAGCGACAGCAGCAGCAAGAGTTTCCAGATATATCGCGTGGTCGGAAGTCGATCGAGGCGCGCGCTAATGAGAGCGGCTTGTCCGCGAATCGCTGTCTGCGCGGGCGAAGTCAAGGTGCCGCGAATTCTAGCAATCGCCGATCACCGGGGATAGTGCATTCAAGTCGGCCGAGGAGGAGCGAAGGATGAGCCCTCAAGCGGCTGTACAATACCGGGCACTTTCGATGTCACGAAAGGAGGCTGCGTTTCTTGATGACGACCCCGGCTGAACCTGCTCTAACCAATCTCTTCCTCGAGTTCTCTCGCCAGACGCTGCTTGACCAATATTGGCCTCGGCTCCGCGGCTGTGTCGAATCACTGGCCGACGAGCATGTGTGGTGGCGGCCGAACGAAGCCAGCAATAGCGTCGGCAATTTGATCCTGCACCTGAACGGAAATGTCCGGCAGTGGCTGGTTTCGTCGTTCAACCGTTCGGATCACGCTCGCGACCGCTCCGCCGAATTCTCCGCGCGGCAATTGATCCCCGCATCCGCTCTGTTGGAAAAGCTCGACGCGACCATGCGGGACGCTTCGCAAGTCCTCGCGCGAATCACGGAAGCTGATTTGCTCACTACCTTCCATATTCAGGGTTACACGGTGACCGGTTTAGGCGCGGTTTACCACGTGGTGGAACACTTCGGAATGCACTACGGGCAGATTGTTTTTGTAACCAAACTCGTGCGCGGCGAGAACTTGGGATTTTATTCCGAACTGGACAAGACCGGCCGATTGCCCTGAATTCCAGCTGTCCGCGAATCGGTGACCGGCGTTTTCGCGATGGGAATCTGCAAGACGCTGTAGCACTTTTCGCGTGCTTTGTCAGGTCTTCCGCATTGTCATTGGGCTGCGGCCCGCGCGATAATTACGGCCATGACCTCAAACTCCACACTTGCCAAGGGGCAGGCTTCTCAGACGCCTGAATTCGAGCAAAATCTGGATCGTCTGGCCGCCGCCGCGGTCCACACCGGACTCGGACTCGCGCCCGGACAGGAATTGGTGATGACGGCTACGCTGGATGCGATCCCGCTGGCGCGGCGTATCACGGAGCATGCCTATAAAGCGGGCGCCTCGCTTGTCACTGCGTTATTTGCTGACGAGGAGTCGGCGCTGCTGCGTTATCGCTACGGTCAGGACGCCAGCTTCGACGCCGCAGCGACGTGGCTCTATGAAGGCATGGCCGAGGCATACAAACACGGCGCCGCACGGCTGGCGATTGCGGGCAACGATCCTTCGCTTCTCTCGCGAGAAGATCCGGAGAAGGTGAGCCGGGTGAATCGCGCGACCTCGAAAGCGTACCGCCCGGCACTCGAACTGATCACGCGCCATGAGATCAACTGGACCATCGTAGCCTGCGCTACTCCCGCGTGGGCAGCGGCCGTATTTCCAGATCTACCTCAGGACGAAGCGCTGCGCCGGCTTTGGGACGCCATTTTCGCCGCGTCGCGCGCGGACCAGCCCGATCCAGTGGCCGCGTGGAAAAAGCACGATGCGGATCTGCACGCTCGCGCCGACCGTTTGAACGAGAAGCGCTATTCGACCTTGCACTTCCGGGGACCCGGCACGGATCTCCGCGTCGGCCTCGCCGACGATCACCTCTGGCTGGGTGGAGGCACGACAGCGGGAAATGGGCGGTACTGTATTCCCAATATACCGACGGAGGAGGTTTTCACCACGCCGCACAGAGATCACGTGGACGGGCGGGTGACCAGCACGAAGCCACTGTCGTATCAGGGAACGATGATCGAAGAGATTTCCGTACAGTTTCAGGAAGGGCGGATCGTGGAGGCTCATGCCGCGCGGGGCGATCAAGTCTTGCAGCGGATGATCGAGACGGACGAGGGAGCGCGGCGGCTCGGCGAAGTGGCTCTGGTGCCGCACTCGTCGCCAATCGCGTCGAGCGGACTGCTCTTCATGAACACGCTTTTCGACGAAAATGCCGCCTGTCACATCGCCCTGGGGCAGGCTTACAGCACATGCCTGAAGGATGGTGATAGCCTCACTCCGGAACAACTGGCGTCGCGCGGCGCAAACAAGAGTCTGATTCACGTCGATTGGATGATCGGATCGAATCGCATCGACGTGGACGGTATCAGCGCGGCGGGTAATTCGGAACCGGTGATGCGCGCGGGAGAATGGGTTTAGAGTTGCTCTTTTACACGCCGGACCGAGATATTGGTTATTGTGGGAAGCCGATGTGACGGACGAGGTCGGCGTAGCGGGAATCGGAGCGCAGAGCATCCCACTCCGGGTCCGACTTTAGGAATATCAGCTCGCTGGCATGTTGTTGGTAGGCTTTTTCCAGCCAGAGGAAGGCATTGTCCTTGTCTCCCAAAAGAGCATAGTTCTCCGCTACCCCGGCGGGACTGTAGCCAGGCTTGGCGGGGTCGCTCTCCTGCTTGATGAACCATTGCCGGACACCTTTTATCCCGGAGGTCGAATAGACTCGTTTGAGTTCCGCCGCCACTTCGGGTTGTCCGAATAACGTCCGAAGCCGCTCTTCCGCACCCATGGACTGATCGTACATTCCTTTGGCCTCGTAACACCTGGCCAAATAGTTGTATGCCAAGCCAAAGTTGGGGTCGATATCCAGCGTCTTTTGTAACCGTGCGATCGCTTTGTCGTAGTCACGCTGCTCCTCAAAAACCACACCCTCTTGGAGGTTGGCGTCAAGCGACAGCGGGTCCAGTTCCAGAGCGCGGCGATCCTCCTCCAACGCTTCGCTGAATCGGCCCATCGAGACCAGATAATTCGAATAGGCTTCAGGAACATTTTGGAAATTGGGGTTCAATTCAGCCGCTCGCTGGTATTCAGGTTCCGCTGCGCTAAATTCCCAGCTCATCCAATGGACGACGGCCAGAGCCAGATGCGCCTCGGCGGAATGGTCGTCGAGCGACAACGCATGCGCGGAGGCGGCCCGAGCCTTGGCGAATACGGCCTGCCGGGTTGAGGGTACGAAGTACCCAAGCAGACTGTTGGCATCGGCCAAGCCCCCGTAGGCAGCGGCGTAGCTCGGGTCCTTGTCGATTGCCTTCTGAAAGTAATCCGCCGCCTTTTGAAAGTGCTCCGGACTGAACTGATCGAATTCGTGCCGGCCGAGGACGTAGAAGCGATAGGCGTCCGCATTCTCCATTGGGGCCTGGGTCATCTGCTGCTTTTCCGCGGCACTGAGTTTCACGCGCAGCTTGTCGGAAATGTCGCGCACGATATCCTGCTGCACCATGGCGACGTTGGCCATCTTCTCCGTGTATTGCTCGCCCCAAATCTGGCTGCTGTCCGCCGCGTTCACCAGTTCGGCATCGACCGAGATCGTGTCTCCCTGCTGCTCGATCCTTCCGACCAACACGGCATCCACCTTCAGGTCGCTGCCCACTTTCTCGGGATCGGGATTCTTCCCCGCGTAGCGCATCGCCGCGCTGCTGGACATCACCTTCAGGCCCGGCAACTGCGAAAGCGCATCGGTGACTCCTACGCTGATGCCGTCCTGAAGGAATTCAGCGTCGGGATTCGCGCTCGAGCCGGTGAAAGGCAGCACAGCGAGGGAATGAACCGTCTGGCCGTGCGCGGGCAGCACGTAGCGCGCCGCGAGCAAACCGGCCGCGACGAGAATCAAGGCAACGACGCCGACGGCAATCCATTTGTAGGGACGCCCCTTGGCGCGCGGCGGAATCGCTTCGGCCGCGGGCGCAACAGGCAGCGCTCCTGCGGTCGAAGTCGCAGCCGCGGAGCTGGGTGCGGTTGCGACCGCGGCGCTCTTGCCCGAATCGAGCTCGCGCTTGAGTCGCTTGAGGTCCGCGCGGAGCTCGGCCGCGCTCTGGCAGCGCAATTCGCGGTCTTTCTCGAGCGCCTTGTTGATGATCGTTTCGAGCTGTGGCGGCAGGTCCGGATTCAGGCGAACCGGGGCGACGGGCGAGCGGCTCAGGATCGCTTCGAAAACCACCGCGGAAGTGTCGCCGCGGAATGGGAGCGAGCCCGTGGCCATTTCATACAGCACCACACCGAAAGAGAAGAGGTCGGTGCGCGCGTCGAGTTCCCTTCCTCGCGCTTGCTCGGGTGACATGTAGGCGACTGTTCCCAGCGTCGAACCGGGGCTGGTGAGTTGCGCCTCGGGAACTTCCGTGGTTGCCGTGGAGCCTTGCCCCGCGGCCGGCGCCGCGGACTTCGGCTGAGACGTCAGCTTCGCCAAGCCGAAATCGAGGATCTTCGCGTGCCCCCGCTTGGTAACGAAAATATTTGCCGGCTTGATGTCGCGATGCACGATGCCCCGCGCATGAGCCGCATCGAGGGCGTCGGCGACTTGCACTCCCAGATCTAGAATCTCTTGCACGTCCAGCGGCTTGCCCCCGATGCGATGCTTGAGCGTCTGGCCCTCGAGCAACTCCATGGCGATGAAGTGCTGACCATTCGCTTCGTCGATCTCGTAAATCGTGCAGATGTTGGGGTGATTGAGCGCGGAGGCGGCGAAGGCTTCCCGCTGGAAGCGTTCGCGAGCAGCGGGATCTTTCTCCAACTCTTCCGGTAGGAACTTCAGCGCGACATTGCGGTGCAGCTTGAGGTCTTCGGCTTCATAGACCACACCCATGCCGCCGCCCCCGAGCCTCTCGATGACGCGATAATGGGAGATGGTATGACCGATGAGTGAGGAAGAATCCGCCATCGCACGTGGGACCCCGACTAAGCCGGGGTCAACTGGCGGACATCTTAGGTTGCGGCCGGGGACAAGTCAACGAAGACACACTTGGCCTTGATTTCGAACCGAGCCGCTTGCAATCGGCGTTCAACGAGACGCGCGGGAATTTTTGTGCCAGTTGAGGGTTGCCGTGCGCCCCATTCGGAAGACGCCCCTCGCGTCGATCCGTCCGTCGTGAAGTGTCCCGGTGAGATCAATGGCAGCCAGTGGGGTGCCGTCGGCCTTTTGGCTGTGCATCTCCATCTTGATGTCGCCGGACGCGGCAACGTCACCTGACAGGAACATGGTGATGCCCGTCTCGCGGCCGAGCATCCACTGGCCGGTGATTTGGCCGCCGCTGACGGTACCCTTCGCGCGGTAGCATCGCGCCGGCTCTTTCGGAGTCTCGCCGTAGCAAACTGGCCCGGAGTAAACGCCGTCGTACGGGCCCGCGCTTACGGCAGGGGGCGGCGCCGCGGCAGGGCCTGCGCTGACGGCAGATGGTGGTGCGGCGGCGGGGCGGCTAGCGGTCGGTTGTGCGGGCACTGGCGGGGTGGTTTCGCGGGGTGCCTCTGCCTTCATGGCCACCGGCACGCCGGCCGGCCGAGCCGGTGGGGTTGCGTTTGCCGTTCGCACGGGCTGCGCGGCGGCGGGTTTTTCAACGCTGCGTTCCGCACGCTCGGGTGCCGGCAATTCGGGCGGGGGCGCTGCCGCGATCGCGGGCGCAGGTTGTGCTTTGCTGCGCTCACTGATGGTGTGAGCCCAAGCCCAGTATCCGCCGCCTGCCAGTAAGAGCAGAGCGGCAGCAGCAGCGATCCATTTTGTAGTACCGCCCCAGGCGTCGCGAGCCGCCTCATCTTGTACAGAGATTTCGGAACGTGCCCGCTCGGCTGAAGCGGCTGGCGATTCGCGGATGACGGACGACGGCTCCGGAGCACCGGAGAGAACCTCGTCGAGCGAAATGCGCGCCTCGCCGATATCGCGCAGGCGTTGCTTCGGGTCTTTCAGCAAGCACCGCTGCAAGAGAACGCGAACGCGGGCCGGTGCCGCTGCCGGGAGTCGCAACCAATCGGGCTCCAAGTGAATCACCGCTGCCAGCGTGTCCGTGACCGATTCGCCCTGAAACGCCAGCTTCCCGTCAGCATTTCGTAGAGCACGCAGCCGAACGCCCAGATGTCCGCCCGCCGATCTACGGCCCTACCCTTCGCCTGTTCCGGCGACATGTACGCGGCGGTTCCGAGTAGGACGCCCACCTGCGTCATCCGCGTGATCGTGGGTGAAGTGGCGATGTCGACCGAAGACGCGTCGCCTTCGACTGCTTTCGCCAGTCCGAAATCGAGGACCTTTACAGCGTCGTCGTTGGTCACCTTCACATTCGCGGGCTTCAGGTCCCGGTGCACGATCCCTCGCTCGTGCGCGTACTCCAGCGCTTCGCAGATCTGCTTTGCGATTCGCAGCGCTTCATCGATCGGAATCGGTCCGGACTTGAGGCGGTCGGCAAGCGTCGGGCCTTCAACCAGCTCCATAACCAACGCGCGAGTGGCGCCGGAATCCTCGAGTCCGTAGATGGAAGCGATGTTGGGGTGATTGAGCGACGCGAGGACTTTGGCTTCGCGCTCGAATCGCGCCATGCGCTCGGCGTCGCGCGCGAATGGTTCGGACACGACCTTGAGCGCGACATCGCGCCCGAGCTTCGCATCCCGCGCGCGGTAGACCTCGCCCATCCCGCCCGCACCGAGGAGAGCCAGGATTTCGTAGGGCCCGACGCGAGTGCCGAGGGTCAGCGCCATTTAGGGCCGGATTATACCCCCGAGAAGCATTCACGGACGATTAACAGGGCAGCCGGATAAGCGCCCCCGATTTCAAACCGGGCGGCGCGGTTGATCGACGGGCGGGAATGGCATATAGTCGGCGCCGTTCGCGCGATCGGCGCGAAGTCATCGTGGAGCGATCATGCATCTGATGAAAATGCAAAGCAACCGGAGGTGGTGGGCCAGGTTTTTTGTGGCCGCGATAGTTTCGTCCGCCATCCTGCCGATTGCTCGCGGAGGTAGCAGCTTGGATCTGATTCGAGTAGAGACGGAAGACAAACAAGCGTTGAACGGACTCCTCTGGACACCGCAGACGCGCGGCGATTCGCTGGTGATCCTGATTCCCGGCGCCACGACGGGTGCGGCGCTGATTCCTTCGCACGACTACTATCCGATGGCGAACGCGCTCACCGACAAGGGCTACGGCTTCCTGATCGCCAACATGCGCGCCGCGTACAACTATCCCTACGCCGAATACTCGGACGCCGTGAAAGACATCGCCGCCTTCGTGGCCTACGGAAAGGCGCAAGGCTACACGCGCATCGCGATTTTCGGGATCAGCCTCGGCGGGCCGCGCATGGCGCAGTACATGGCCGAGCGGAACGATCCCGCGGTCAAGGCGGTCGGCTTCATCGCGTCGATCCAGTCGCCGTATCTGGAGTTTCAAATTCGGTCGACCGAAGCGAACAGGAAGCGGCTCGACGACTGGCTCCAGCACGCGCGCGAGCTGGTGGCGCAAGGCAAAGGGCAGGAGCCGATGGCGTTCGAGAACTGGTTTCCGGACGGCCGGTCGTTCATGGGGACGGCGCAAGCCATGATCAGCTTCTTCGGCGCGCCGAGCGACAAAGGTTCGCCCAGCTCGATCAAGTACGGGCCGCAGATCAAGGTGCCGGCGCTGGTGATCCACGGCGAGAAGGACGAGATTTCCTTTCCGCCGAATGCCACGGCGATTTACGACAGCCTGACGGCGTCGCCGCAGCGCGACCTGATCTGGGTGCCCGGGCGCGAGCCACTATCTGACGCCGGGCCCGATCGCGGAAGCCTACGCCAAGGGCGTTAGCGGTTGGCTGGTGAAGAACATGCCCGCCGGGCCGCGACAGTAATTGCGCCACGCTGTCGTCCGAGCTTTCGTCGATTTCCGAAACCCTTCTCCAGGCATCGGAGGCAAAGATGTCCAATCACGGGATGGCCTTTCTGCGCGTGATGGCCTGCTTATGCTGACCGGCGTCCTGGCGGTTGCATCCGCGGGGACAGCCCGACCGCAAGCGCCGGAAAACGAGCGAGCTCTCTGGAAACTGGAGCACGCATATTGGCGGTACGTTCAGGACAACGATTTACCGGCCTACCTGGCGCAGTGGCACGCGGATTTCCTTGGCTGGCCTCAAGCCAACGCCGCTCCCGTTCACAAGGACCACATCACGGACTGGATCACCTCGCAGACGAGCAAGGGAATGACCTTCAAGCCCGGTGAATTCAAGCCTGCGTCGATTCAAATGATCGGGGACACCGCGGTGGTGTATTACTGGATGACGTATCAATGGCTGGACAAGGATGGCAAGGGAGCCGCACACACCTTCCGCATAACACATACGTGGCTCAAGGACGGAAAGGATTGGCGGATCATTGGTGGAATGTCCGCGCCGGAACCCGCGGCTCCACAGAAGTAGAATCGGATGCCGCCTGTTTCGACTGCAGAGCGTGAAATAAAGTGAATACTCATCGCGGAGGGCAACTGAGCCGCAACCGGCTTTTCTGCTACCTTGGCGGCTCTCGAAGATTCTGATGCAGTTCAAAGACATCATCACGGACCCGGCTCAGCTCCGCGAGCTGATGGGGGAGCCTCCACCGCCTTGCGTGGCCAAAACCATCGCGCAGTTGGACCGGCACTGCCGCGCCTTCATCGCCAAGTCGCCCTTCGTCCTGATTGCTTCGTCGAACGCGCGAGGCCAGGTGGACGTTTCACCCAAAGGCGACCCTCCGGGTTTCGTGCGAGTCCTCGACGACCTGACGCTCGCGGTTCCGGAGCGGCCCGGGAATCGCCGGGCGGATACGTTCACGAACGTCCTGGAGAATCCAAGGGTCGGCCTCATCTTCCTGATCCCCGGAAAATCCGAGACGCTGCGAATCAGCGGGCGCGCCAAGATTGTTCGAGACCTTGACCTGCGGGAATCGATGGCAGAATGCGACAAAACGCCCGACTTTGCGCTGGTGGTCGAGGTGCAAGAGGCTTTCTTTCACTGCTCGAAATGCATCATCCGCTCGAGCCTCTGGAACCCGAAGGAATGGCCGGCGATTGAGGGCCTTCCGAACCTCGCTCAGACGATGGTGGATGGGGCAAAGCTTCCGATGCCGGTGGAAGAATTGGAAGAAATCATCAGGCAGGATGAGTCGGAACGCCTGTACTGAAAGATCGTTCTACGCCGTCTCTTGCGGGCGCGTGAACCTCGATGCGATCACGAAGTAAAACCGAACGGCGCACCAGTGTGAGCGCCGCGGCTTCGGGTCTGCCCTTGTCGGCGCTCCTTTCCCACGCGCTGGTTGCGTTCACGATCGAATTCGACAACGAGGCCGAGCATCAGATGGCTCACCGGACGACGAAGCACGGCCCATCGGGCGGCTCGCTCCATGCCCCGTGGTTGGTGTCGATGGTGATGTGGTCGAACTGCATGAGGTTCGTCGGCGAGAAAGGGGTGCGCGTCGGGGAGCTGGAAGATATCGCCCGCACGACGACGAATTTGAACGGCATGGAGAGGTGGGGGTACGTCGTCGTCGAACCCGACCCGGCCGACAAACGCCCAAAGCCGCCGCGCTCCGACTGGTTGATTCGCGCCACGCCCGTAGGCCGGAAGGCTCAGGAAATATGGAGGCCGCTCTTTGGCGTGATCGAGAAACGCTGGCAGGCGCGCTTCGGTAACGACAAGATCGACCAGCTTCGGGAATCCTTGTGGGCACTGATCGAGCCAGATTGACTCGGGGAACTGCCCGACTGTCTTCCAATTCTGGGCTATGGGTTGTGGAGCAGAGGGCCGGATGATGAGCGGCCGGCATCGGCCAAACGCGAAGGTGGTGTCGCTTCAGCTGCTGCTGGCGGCGCTGCTGGCGCGGGTGCTGCTGGCATTCGCCATCGAGTTCGAGCGCGAATCGGACTTGTCGCTTGCGATCAGCGCGAACGTCCTGCGGGTCCTTGACGAGAAAGGCGTGCGCGTGCGAGACCTGCCGCTGCTGACGGGAGTATCGAAAGAGGCGATCAGCGTCGCGATGGGCATCCTGCGGAAAAAGCGCATGGCCGTGTTGGAGACAGACCCGGAGGGCAGCCGTGCGAAGATTGCTCGTCTGACGGCGGAGGGTCGAGAAGCTCAGGAGGCTTATCGCGAGATGCTCGGGGCCATTGAAGTGCGCTGGCGGCAGCGCTTCGGCGAGGACGTGGTGCGCAGGCAGCGGGAATCGCTTGAGCGATTAGTCGGCGGAGGCACGGCTGAGACGTCGCCTCTGTTCGGCGGACTTGAACCCTATCCCGAAGGGTGGCGAGCATCAGTTCGCAAACCCCAAACGCTGCCGCACTATCCCATGGTGCTGCATCGCGGCGGATTCCCGGATGGCAGTTAGCGCGCCGATTCGAGCCCGCCCTTAGTGAACAGGTCCACCCATGGCGGCGAAAAGCGCCATTCCCGGCTCGACGACCATATCGATCACCGCATGCGAGACGATCGCGGGCCTGAGACTCCTGCGACCCACGACATAGATGATTGCGAACGCCGCGCCCAGGATTGCCGACGACGCCGTCGTGGCGCGAGCACCCAGAAATTCGGAGGTCCTGGCGCCCCGCCCCACCCGAAACGCGCCAGTGCCAGGGCGAACAGCACGGCCGACAGGACGATCTGAACGGCGACCGGCAGTCCGGCATCGCGAGCTTGCGTCATTACGAAGCCGCGGAAAATCGTCTCCAGGCAAACGCCCGCTGAGCCTCCCATCACGAACGCCAACGAAATCCGATAGAACGACCAGTCCGACAGCAGTTGAGCGCTGCCGCCAAGCGATCCCAATGCGGCTCCGGCGACAAGAATCGCCACTACAAGCGCCAGAAGCCAAGCCCACCGAGATGCGGGACGTCTCCAGCCAACGTCCGCGAGCTTCTGTCCGCGCAGGCGGAGGATCAGCACGCAGACGGCAAACATTGCCCACATGATCCCGACGTTGAAAAGCGCCCGCACCGCGACGATCTCCCGCAGCCCCGCTGAGCTGGAGATGCGCGACAGCTGGTCACGCGCGAATTCAAACACCGCGTCAACAGCAAACCAAGTCGGCAACGAAAACAGCGAGCGCCTGCCAGGGCCCAAGACGAATTCGCATTTGCATCCTATCCCCGCAGGTGCTTGGGCCAAATGCCGTAGCGGCCGGCGGCGAGGATGCCGTTGGGGTCGATGGCGTCCTTCAGAGTTTCGTGGAAGCGGCGCAGCGCGTGGTTGTTGAAAGAATATTCGTCCGTCACGGCCTGCTGCAGAGCGGGGGCGGCGCGGTACTCGCCCCAGCCGTGCTTGGCGCACTCTGATATGAGCGTCTTCAGGCCCTGGAGCGTCTTGCGGTCCTTTTCCGGATCGCGCGTGACGGGAAACCCGTAGATGAGAATGAACGAGCGGTTCCAGTAGGTGGTCGGCACGCTGAAGCGCACGCGTCGGTAGCTATCGACCAGATCGTAGTCCGCCAGAATTTTGGTGACCACGCGGTTCACTTCGAAGACCGCCTCGCCCGACCGCGGAATGATCGGAGCGAACCAGATGTGGCCCCAGTCCGGCACGGGGTGCGTCTCGGAGCGCGCGCCGCGCACGAACATCGCGAGGCTGGGAATTCCGAACGTCGGCTTGTGAACCTGCTCCTGTTCCTCGGGCGTGAGAGGCAACTTCCAGAGCTGCGGCTCGCCGGCCTGAGTACCCGGCACGCGCTCGGCAAATTTCGCTTTGCAATATTCCCAGTTCTCGCGGATTCCCTTCTCGGCGCCGTAGAACTTCAACTGCACCGTCCAGATGGGAATGCCGTTCGCTTTGCCGAAGGCCTGAAGGTCCTCGTCCGAGGGCTCCGCGCCGAGGCGCTGCACGTAGTCGACGACTTTCGGATCGCGCAGAATGAACGTCGAGCCGCCGTAGAGCTGGCTGGCGAGAAAAGGCATGCCGTTGGAGACGCCCGTGTTTTCGACGTAGTTCAGCACGTCGACGAACGCCGGCAGATCCTCGCGCTTGTAGGCGTCGATATTGCCGATCAGCACGGCGTCCGGCTCCGGCATCAGCCAGAAACCCATCTTCGTCACGACGCCGAAATTCGACTGGCTGAACACGCCGTCGATCCACGGGCCGACGCCGAACTTGTATTCCTGCCAGGTCTTGGAATTGGGCAAGGCGCCCATGCCCGTGCGGAGCAGTTCGCCCGAGGGCAGCACGACCTCCATTCCGCAATGCGAATCGAAGTGGTTGCGAAAAGGCGCCTGAAGATAGCCGCCGCCGTGATCGAGCGCGTTGCCGATCAGGCTGCCCCAACCCGGATCGGGGACGTCGATCATCAGGCGAATGTTGTTCTCCGTGAGATAACGGTAGAGATCGAAGTAACTGACGCCCGGCTCGACGAGGACGGTGCCGTTGGACTCGTCAACCGCGAGGATGCGGTTCATGCGCTTGAGATCGAGGACCACGCTGCCGGAATAGTTTGGTGCCGAGCCGCCGTAGCCGAGGTTCTTGCCGGTCGAAATGGGATAGATCGGAATCTTGTAGCGATTGGCGATGCGCATCACCGCCTGCACCTGGTCGGCCTCCAGCGGACAGACCGCCGCGGACGCGACCATCTCGTCGGGCTGATTCCAAAGAATGGAGTAAGCGTCGCGGTAGAGCGCGACGTCTTCGTCGGAGGTGAAGACCCAATCCGCGCCGACGATGCCGCGGAACTCGTCGATGGCCTTGGCGAAATCCTCGGCGCTGACGCCAGGTGGTGTTTTCATTGTGGGCTCCGGCTGCTGAGCAGGTGCGGCCCTATATAGCGACAAGCCGGAGTTGGCGTCAAGAGGTTCGCGGGGCTTGCGAACAAAAGAGCGGGCGGGCAACGCAGGGTTGCAGGAACAAAAGCAGATCCCTCACCCCATCCGCAAAGAAACGCGGCTGGGTTCGGGATGACAGCACGGTTGCCGCGCGGAGCCAAGGTCGAGTACCGGGCACGGCATGCCGTGCCCCTACGGGAAAAGCCCTGTGGCCGCCGCGGTGTAACGCCGGGCGGTGAACGGGCTAGTTCGCTTAGGTTGTGGCTTCGGCGACGGCCTGGAGGGCATCGCCGATCAGCAGCGCCGACTTCCACTCATCGAGGAACACGGCGCCCAGGTCGCGGTAGAACTCGATGGCCTCTTTGTTCCAGTCGAGAATCTCGAAGCGCACGCAGAAGTAGCCCTCCTTCCAAGCGACTCCGGCCGCGTGCGCGAGCAGCGCCTTGCCGATTCCGTGCTTGCGGAAATCCGCGCGGACGAACATGTCGTCGAGAAAAAGGCCCGCGCGGCCCTGAAACGTGGAGTAGAACTCGAAGAAGACGGCGTACCCGGCGACCTGGCCGTCCCACTCGGCGATCACGGCGCGGAATTTCGGGACGGCGCCGAAGCCGTCGCGGATGAGATCCTCTTCGCTGACGCTGGCCTCGTGCGCGAGCTTGTCGTACTCGGCGAATTCGTGGACGAGAGTCTTGAGCAGCGGCGCGTCTTGGATGGTGGCGGAGCGAATCGAGAGCATCGGCGGTTTCCCAGGATCGAGCAGGTTTAGCCCGGGAATTATAGGCCAGCGCCAGGGCCCGTGTCTCCGTCAATCGGAACGGTTAAGGGCGGCGGGCGCTGCTTCATTCTTTGATGCCCATGGCGGCGGCGTAGGCTTTGCGGACTTCGCGGGGCTGGCCGGCCTGGAAGACGTAGTCGGTAAGCTGGCCCAAGCCGAGCGGATGCTTGGCGAGTTCTTCGAGCGACATGCCTTCGACGAGGCGCTTGCGCTCGGCGATGGGGAGGCTGACGCAGCGATTGATTTCAGGATCGCGGATGGTGGCCTTGGGGTCTTCGCCGCGCGCGATGGCTTCGATATCTTTCAGGAAGCGCTGGCGCATCATGATGATGCCCGCGTCGCTCGTGCCGAGATGCTCGCGCGTGCGGTCGGCGATAATTCCCTGCCCCATCCAGGCGACGAAGTCCTGATTCATCACGTGCGATGAAATCCAGCGGCCGGTTTCGGCGTCGCGCACGGGACCGTGCCACGCGGGAATCTGCGGCTGCGCGTAGGGCTCGCGGTCCTTGGGAACGCGGCTGAAGCACCAGGTGACGCTGAGCGTGTTTTCGTCGTCGATCGGGACGCGCCACTCGAAGTGATCGCCGGTGAAGAGCGCGTTGGGCCACAGGCAGACGCGGCCCACCTTCCACATCGGATCGTTTTCGCTCATGCCCTCGCGGATGCGGCGGTAGACGATGCCGTAGTCGAACTCGTCGTACGCGAGCTTCAGATGCCGCGGCGAATATTTTCCGCCCTTGTCCGCAAGGCGGACGCTCCAGTTCATGTGCATCCACTCGAAGTGCAACGGATCGACGGAATTTTCCTGGCACTGGAGCCAGTTGCACGGCACGTCGGCGAAGACGATCTGCACGAAGCCGTTTTTCCACGTGAACGGCTCCCAGTTGGGCACCAGCGGCGCAGGCTCGGGACCGAGATACGCCCAGATCAGCCCGGCCGTCGTCTCGACCGGGTACGCCTTGATGCGGATTTTTTCGCGGAAGCGCGCGTCGGGCTGCGCGACGTCCTCATAGGGCTGCTCGAGGCAGCGGCCGTCGCGATCGAAGAGCCAGCCGTGATAGTTGCAGCGCAGGCCGCACTGCTCGACGAATCCGTAGGACATGTCCGCGCAGCGATGCGGGCAGTGGCGATCGACGAGGCCGAACGTGCCGCTCATGTCCTTGTAGAGCGTCAAGTCCTCGCCCATCAGCCGGACGGGCTTGATGCTCTCGTTCTCGAATTCGCTGACGGCGGCGATGGGCATCCAATAGCGGCGCAGCAGATCGCCCATGGGCGTGCCGCGGCCCACTTGGGTGAGGAGCTGGTTCTTGGCTTGGTCGAGCATCGGGCTTTGGGCGCCGATTCTACCGCAACTGCCGCCGCGGGCCAAAGCAGAGCTTGAGGAAGAGTTGCGCTAGCTCAGGGCGTGTCTGAGGCGTTTCGTGGTCTTCTGCAACTGCTTCTTAAGAGCTTCGACCTGTTTCGTAATCGCGGCAAGCTCCTTCTTTGCGACAACTCCGGCCTTTGCGACCTTATGAGCTGTACGATCGGCCCGTCCCACTACAGTGCCAATTGTTTCCGCCGCCCGCGTGAGTCTGGTTTTCTTGGCCATTTTTCCTCCACAAAAGTCGATACAGAGAGTTGGTTGCTACTCGTGAGCCCGCAGTGAACCAGGACTACAATTCTCCGCCATTCTCGGATTGGCTGGTGGCCTGAGGGCCAACGCCCTGATGTATTCGTGCCGGTGCGGTCTTAGAACGAGCCGTCTGCTTACGCCGAATTGGTTTTTTCCTGCGCTTCATCTTGCGGCCGGCGGACTTCCTCTTGGCGGGTTTCTTCTTGCGCACGCGGGGAGTCTATCACCAGCGTACTTCTCGGGCAATGTTGCACCGTGGGCTTACGGCGTTAGGGTTTTCTGCTGAACATGCGGGAGAACGCGGAAGACTTCTCGCCTTTTTCGCGGGAGTCCAATTGAGCGAGCCTCTCGAGAGCCTTGGCGTGCGTGGGATCGATCTCCAGGATTTTGCAGTAGAGGTCGCGGGCGCGTCCGAAGAGTTGCATTTCCTCGTAAAGCTCGGCGAAATGAAGCTGGAACTTGGCATTCCAGGGGTCGAGCTCGATGGCCTTCTCGAAATGCTTCATCGCTTCGTTGTGGTACTGCGGGACAGTCGCGAGACTGCGGGCCAACACCGCGTGATACTTGGCGTCGTTGGGCGCAAGGTCAACGCACTTGCGGAGCCATACCACCGAGCCGACGAAGTTTCGCGCCCGGAGGCATTCGCTGGCTCTCACGAAGCACTCTTCGAGCGTTTCCCGCGCTTCCGTCGCTTCCCGATGAAGGCTGAAGGCCCCGGAAGCGGCAAGCTTCTTGTCGTATGCGGCTCGCTTTTCCTCGTCGGTGAGCGTCTTGTAGGCCAGGGTCACCGCTTCCATCAGCTCCTGAAGGGATGCTACCAGATCGCCTCTCTCCATGTGGTGGTCCGGATGAAATTTCCGGGCCAGGGAATAGAAGCTTTTCTTGACCTGGCCGGCCGTGGAATCGGCGGTGACGCCGAGAAGCTGGTAAAACGTTCCCTCCTCAGCCAATTCGAGCAACCGCGTGAGTTCGCGCTCGAATAGAAGCTCGTCCGTGGGCTCTGCTGGCGCCGCAGCTTCCGCCGGCGTTGGCGTTGGAGCGGGAATTGGATTTGGCACGGAAGCCTGCGCGGCCGGGCGAGCGGATTTCTTGCCGGGGGCCGCAACCGGTTCTTCTTGCTGCGCGAGCAGAAACCGATGCAGCCGCGCCCGGTCTTCCGGCCGCATCTGGATAAACTGCAGCCCCATACCGATATTGGGTTTTAGGTGGCGCACCACCGCGCGGGCGCGAACCTCGCCGGTCGGCACGTCGAAGATCAATTCGATCGTGGAGCCTATCGTCACCGCCTTCGGGGTGTACACAAACACGCCGCCCAGTCCGAGTTCCTGCATACGCGAGACGGTGTGCTGGCCGGGAGACTTCCAGCCGACGAACATCCCCTTCGGCACCTTGAACCGGGGATATTTCCGCTGTTTGTCGGCCTTTGTTTCGGTCATTAGCTTACTAATGACTTTACGCGCCACGCCTCGGTTACGCCGCGCTGGCGGAAGGCCGTGGTGCCCTATACTGCATCCCCGCTCGGCTGCCGAAGAGGCGAGGCCGCCGCGTCGCGAAACGTCTTCGCCGAGGACGGGCGGCCGTGGCATGATGGGCGCGATTTGCAGATCGGGTGATCGATGAGCATGTACGTCCTGGTTCATGGCGCGTGGCACGGGAGCTGGTGCTGGAAGCGCGTCCGCAAGGCACTGCAAGCGCACGGACACGAAGTGTTCACGCCGACGCTGACGGGCGTGGGCGAGCGCTCCCACCTTCTCTCGCCGCAGGTCGATCTCGAGACGCACATCCACGACGTGGTGAACTTGATCCGCTGGGAAGAGCTTTCGAACATCGTGCTGTGCGGACACTCGTACGCCGGCTGCGTGGTTCGCGGCGTCGCGGATCGCGTGCCGGAGCGGATCGGCGCGCTGGTCTATCTCGACGCGTTCGTGCCCGAAAATGGCCAGAGCCTGAGCGACAATCTGCCGCCCGAACAATGGAACGCGCACCTCGAACTCACGCGCCTACGCGGCGAAGGATGGAAGGTGCCGCCCATCCCCGCGGCAACGTTCAGCGTGAATGCCAAGGATGCCGAGTGGATGGACCGCCAGTGCACGGTGCAGGCCCTGGCGGCTTTCGTGCAGCCGCTGCGGCTCAGCGGGAAAGGCGACGCTGTGAAAGACATCACCTACATCCTGGCGACCGGCCACGGCAGCACGCCGTTCAGGCAATTTTATGAGCGCGCGAAGGCCAGAGGCTGGAAGACGCTGAGCGTGCCGTGCGGCCACGACGTCATGCTGGACATGCCCGAGGAACTCACTAAGATTCTGCTGAATGCCGCGCCCCGCAGTGCGGCCGCTGGCTGATCGGCAGCAGCGTCTTCACGGCCGCGCGGCAGCGTTGTGCACTCTTTTTTTCATCGCGTACAACGCCGCGTCTGCCGCGCCGAGGAGAATATCAAGTTTGTCGCCATGGATCGGATAGAGGGCAACGCCCACGCTGACGGACAAGCTCGGTTTGATGCCGTCATTCGCAACCTTGTCGCGGATGCGATGCGCCACCAGGTTGGCCGACTCGACACCTGTCTCCGGCAAGACGAGCGCAAATTCGTCCCCGCCGAAACGCGCCGCAGTATCGATGCCGCGGCAACCCATGGACAGAATATCGGCCAGCCGGCAAAGCGCCTCGCTGCCGGTCATGTGACCGTAGCGGTCGTTAATCTGTTTCAGTCCGTCCAGGTCAAGTAGCAACAGGGCAAACTCTCGCCTCGTGCGCATGGACCGCCGAATCTCCGTGTCGAGTATGTCGACCAGATGGCGGTAGTTCGCCAGACCGGTCAGAGGATCCTTGGCCGCCTGGCGGCGGAGATGATCCTCCAGCTGGCGCTGTTTGGTGACGTCCTCGACGATGACTTCGTAACCGTCGACCCCGGCTTCGTTGCTGACTGCCCGTCCACTGAGCCGGATTTTCAGCGGCGCGCCATCCTTCCGCTTCCATTCAACTTCCAGAGGATCGACTTGCCCTTCCTGCTTTTGCTCACTGGAGTGTCCCAACATTTGGGCGCGCCTACCGGGATCGCGGAAGACGTCGGTCACGAGCTCCGCTGCCCGCAGTTCCTCCTTGGATGCATAACCAAGCATTGCAAGGAGCGTCCGATTCACATCCAGAAAATCGCCTTCCAAGCTGCAGCGGCATATCCCGTAGCTCAGGTTTCCCACCAAAGCGCGGTAATGCGCTTCCGAATGGCGCAACTTCTCCTGGGCGCGATCGCGCTCCTCGCGCACGTTGCCCTCACTGAGTGCGCGACGAACGGCCACGGGAAGGTGGCCGACGTGGTCCATTTGAATGCAGTCGGCAGCGCCCGCGGTAATAAGCTCCGCCGCGGCTTCCATCGTAATGTCGTCGCCGACGAAGATAAGAGGCACATGCCTCTTCATGCGACGCAGGAGCGCCAGTGGCTGGATTCCCTCCCAGCCTGCGATGGGGTGCTGAGCCAGAATCAGGTCGTAGAACTTTGACCCCAGGCGTTTGGCAAACTGCGCGGAATTTGCGGCTATATCCGTGCTGACTTTGAAATTCGAGGAGCCAAGCTCCTGCACGCAACGCTTTACGGCCTCAATGCAACTGTGAGCGAAAAGGACGCGCAGGGGCCGCCCTCGGCCGGGCGGTCCATCCAGAACAGGCACCAACTCAGTCAGCTTGGCCCGATTTTGCGAGATGGTTGCCATTTGGAAGTTGAGTAAGGGTTCCAGGAGCCAGCCACTTCACCAGGTGGCCGCCGAACTTATTCTTGCCATCCGATGGCAACGGTACTTCAGCATTTCAAATGCACGTGTCCCATAAAGGACAAGGCGGAGGTTTTTTGTTATCTCATAGGACACTGTTCCACAATGACGCGGACGCTCTCTCCCTCCAAAGGCAATCTGACAATCTTGGAGAGCACACGATTCCGTCTGAGATTTTCCTTGCGAGACATCGTTCTCGGGAGCAAAATAATTACGCGACGTATCGAGAAGAACCCACGATTTAGGTAGTTGCGGAACCCCTTCCTGCCGAATGCGTTTGCCGTGCTCGAGCAAACCGCAGACCTGTGGACATCAAGTATCGATCAGGAGACCGCCCATGCCGCCTCGAGAAAAGAAGACCTTCGATCTGCAGCCCCTTCTTGCCAAAATCGGCTTGCTGGGCACGATTGTGGAATACCGCAAGGCACAGACCATCTTCTCGCAAGGAGATCCCGCTAACAGTGTCTTCTATATTCAGAAAGGTGGGGCGAAGCTCACGGTCTTATCCGACCGGGGAAAAGAAGCGGTCATCGCCCTCCTGGACGCGGGCAATTTTCTTGGGGAGGGATGCCTGGCGGGTCAGCGCGTGCGCATGGCGACTGCGAGTGCGATCGAACCGAGCACCATGCTTCGAATTGACGACAAGGAAATGATGCGGGTCCTCCACGGCCAGCAAGCGTTTTCCGATCTTTTCATACGACAAGTACTTTTGCGCAACATTCGCGTCGAGGCGGATTTGGTCGATCAACTTTTCAACTCCAGCGAGAAACGGCTGGCACGGGCGCTCCTGTTGATCGCCCACTATGGCAATCAAGGCGAACCGGAGACGGATATCCCCCCAATCAGCCAGGAGACTTTGGCGGAAATGATCGGGACAACGCGCACGCGGGTGAATTTCTTCATGAACAAGTTCAGGAAATTAGGCTTCATTGAGTATG
>CAWEXR010000033.1:0-413832 GCA_963813045.1 uncultured Acidobacteriota bacterium | reverse complement strand
TGCTCTATCCACCTGAGCTACGGGCGCGTGGTTGATTCTGCAATCCTATCACTGAGTTAGCTGCCTTCGAACTCCCTCTGCTGGAACTGTTGATTTCTCACTGTGCCCAATTTTGTGCCCACCCAGCCGAGTCATAGCGGCGAAAACGGCATCTTCGGACGGATGAACGTAACGCGACGAAATGCTAATCGAACTATGGCCCGCAATGCGTGCCAACGTCCATACGTCGCAGCCCGATTCGCCGAGTCGCGTCAAGAACGTGTGCCGCAAGGAGTAAAGTACAAATGGCCGCACAGGTTTTTGATTGTGTTCGGCCGCCTGCTTTGCTATCGCCTCAAACGTGTTCGCGTGCTGCTTCCGCAGACTGGAAGGCTCCAAGTGGCCGCTGCGCGTCGCAGCAGGCCAAGTCCAGCCCTCTACAGGCTTGCCAGTGGATTCCCGATGGTTCTCTAGAATATGCCGCACTCGCGGCGTCATTGGCAATACGCGCCGGGCCGCAGTCGTCTTACCGCGCGATACCAAAAGCGTACCGTGTCGTCCGTTGGTCCAAGTAATCGCTTCCCAACGCAACCGGAAACACTCCTCCGGGCGCATTCCCGTGTCCGCCAGAATCGCGGCGACTGAAGCTAGTGGTTCGGGCGCGGCGGCCAGATACCTTGCCTCGTCTTCGTGAGTCACAACACGCTCGCGGCGATGTTCGCCGGACAGTAGCTTAATCTTAGGTGCAGCTTCGAGCACACCCCATTCCACGGCTAAATTCAAGGTCCTACGCAGCACGCGCAAAACATTATTCACAGATGAAATTTGATAGTCGTCACTGAGGCGATGCGCGGCAAATTCCGAGGCGAGCTCACCTCGAATCTCATTGATCGGGCGATCTGCGAGTGGCTTGTGCGCTTTCAATGCCCGCATTCCTGTGCGATACCAGAGCCATGATTTTCTCGTCGTATTCTCGAAAGTGGCTTTCGCCCACGGCTCAACGCGGTCAGTGCAGAACTGCTTTAGCGTCGGAATCTGCTTCGGCTCCCTGATGCCAACTTCGCCCTTGGCGAGAGCGGTGCGATGGGCAGATTCCATCTGCCGGGCGATCTTATCGTTGCCCTGCTTCGTCGACTCCCGTACGAGCTTGCCCTGCCACATGAACTTGTACCAGTAGACGCCGCATGAGCCTCGTTTACCGCACTTCTTGCACCTCCCGTCGACGCCTATTCTGCACTTGCCGCGTTTGTAGATCATGACTCGCCTCTCTTCCCCGTTGCACGCTTTCTCTTTCGGGGGCGTCCCTTCGGCCAGCCGCCCATCCTGGCCCACTCGCGTAACTGCTCAGGGCGATACTTCTTCGCTCGCGCCTTACCGCCTCGTCGTCCCGCTTCCTGAACGGTGATTGGGTCACGTTTCTTGGACACGGAAGTTGAATATACTTAGCGTTAGGTATATTGTCAAGCCGATTACACCTAGGATAGAATGCACACAGCGCGGCTAGGGTCGCTCCCAAAGAGCGGGCGCATCCCGACCTGCCTGCCGCGCTCACTTCACTCGGGAGGTCACTCGGGAGGTGACTGTGCCTTCGCAGCCGCGGAAGCCCGTGAATCTTCAAGAGGTCTTGGAAAAGGCGTATCGGATTAGGCTTAAGGAACTAGACTTGCGCGGTAAAGAATGGGTGAGTCTCGCGCATGAAAACCGCCCAACATTCAATCGGTGGGTTGAGCACAATCCGGTCGTCCTCGAAACGCAGGAGCTCGAAGGTTGGGTTTATCCTGAGAACGACCTACTACAACAGCGAGAAAAACGCGCCCAAGTAATCACACAACTCTGCGACAAGGTGGGGATGCCTTATGACGTCACAGCGGTTATTCGCAGGGGAATCCTCAAAAGACGCCGTGGAGCACCGATCAAGCCCGCAACCCGACGGCTCGCAATACTCGCACTAGAGAAGCAGCGAAACGATGTCAAGTTCTCGTGGATGCGGTTCGCGTTGACTAACTGCGACTGTCCGAAGCGACCGCACGATTCTAACTGCAAGGAACGCATACGATTAGCCGCCAGGGACCTTCAAAGCTTGCTTGATCGACTCGAAATCGAGTGGTGACAGGGATTTTCTCGCCTCAGGGAAGTGATGAGCTAGGAACACTGTAGAAAATCCCCACATTTTTCTCCATGGAGATAATCGCACCAAATTCACCTCATCTTGTCCTCCTCACTCTCGATCACTTATGGTGTCGGCATTTGGCGGGAGGAGCCTTGAATATGAAAGATGGAAACCATCTGATGAGAGTCGAGGAATTTGCGGCAGCTCTAGGCGTTAAGCCATCTTGCATTCGGCGCTGGATTTGTGACCGGAGAATATCGAGTGTGAAGGTGGGGCGGCGCTTGGTACGAATTCCCTCAAGCGAAGTTGACAGAATACTTAGTGCTGGCCTTCGACCCTTCCGCAAGCCGCGACAATTGAGCCCACGACACGAACCGGAGAAGGCCAATGTGTAGCTACTCACGCACGGATGCTGGCAACGCTGAATTCTTCGCCTCTGTGAATAGTGAGTTGCGATACGACCATAGTCGCAAACGTTGGCTTGTCTTCCGCAAACATTGGTGGACCGAAGACAGGGATGGATTGGTGTATCGGCTCGCAAAGTCTGTGGCCCGAATGCGTATGCAGCTGGCATTGCAGATGCCGGAGGGAGAGGAAAAAGGGCATGAAGAACGTTGGGCCATCGACAGCGAATCACGCGCCAGGTTAGAAGCCATGCTGAAGCTCGCTGAATCGGAATTTCCTCTCTTCGACTCGGGCGAGGGTTGGGATGCTGATCCCTGGCTCCTTGGAGTGGCTAACGGTGTCGTTGATTTGCGCACGGGTCAAGTCCGCGAAGGACAACAATCAGACAAGATCACCGTACACTCGGAAATCCCTTTCGACTCCTCAGCCCAGTGTCCCCGATGGGAGCAGTTCCTAAGGCAAATCTTTGGTGGCGACCAACTCACGATCGAGTACTTACATCGCGCTGTCGGCTATTGTCTGAGCGCCGAGACAAGGGAACAGTGTCTGTTCCTATGCCATGGAACCGGCGCCAACGGTAAGAGCACATTTTTGGAAGTCTTGCGGCGCGTGTGGAGCGGCTATGCCTACAATCTCCCGTTCTCAGCCTTCGAGCTGAGAGCACGCTCCTCGATCCCCAACGACATTGCGGCGATTGCTGGAAAGCGGCTCATAACTGCTATCGAGACAAACGAGTCAGCTCAACTGAACGAGGCTCGAATCAAGATGCTGACGGGCAGCGATCCAGTTACTGCGCGTCACCTCTATCGTGAGTACTTTACATTTCCTCCGACCGCGAAGCTCTGGCTCGCTTTCAACCATCTACCCGAGGTTGCGGACGACTCGCATGGCTTCTGGAGGCGGATTCGGCTCATCCCGTTTCTTCAGTGCTTCGCGGGAGACTCCGCCGACAAAGACTTGCTTCCAAAGCTGCTGGCTGAAGCTCCAGGAATCCTTGCTTGGGCTGTCCGGGGCTGCCTGGATTGGCAGGCCAACGGTCTGGGGGCACCGCCGAATGTAGTTGCTGCCACAGATGCGTATCGCCGAGATAGCGACCTACTCGACGACTTTGTCGCAGAGAGGTGCTTAGTGTCGCCAACTGTGTCTGTATCGGCCGCCGCGCTTTGGGAAGCCTATTGCGATTGGGCCAGCTTGAACTTGGAGCGCACTTCGCTTGACCGTAGGTCCTTCTCGCGCCGGTTGGAGGCCAAGGGCTTCAAGAAGGCCAGGTGGGGCCGTCAACGCACTTGGACCTGGTTCGGGATCTGCCTGAGGAACGACGCCAACCCTGAATATCCAGTTGCGGGTGCGGTCCCGCGGACGGATGCGGACGTGAATTCCTATATTGTTTCTACGTAGAACGAGTCCTATAGACTAGGAGAACAATCACAAAATCACGTCCGCATCCGTCCGCACGTCCTCACGTGGCCCGCTAGCTCACTTAGGGGGCGATACCCTGGGCGAAACCCACGCGATCAACAGCAAAGCTGTCAGCACTCCGAACTCTAGCCCCACTCTCCCATAGTCGATTGAGGCCGTCTTGTAGGCGAAGGGAGAGATATAGCCAGCTGGCTGCGCAGGTAAAGTTGCCCCGCCGAAAGGGACATACTTTGAGAGTTGATCGGAATATTGAATAAAGCTTGCAGGGGGTTCTGGTGGCGACCATACCGGCCCGTAGCCCAAATTAGTCGGGTCGGCCCTAACCTTAAGAAGGGGCTCATAGCCATGCCATGGAACCCAAACGAATATCAGGGCAAGCGCCAGGCCATAGATGGTCAAGACAGCGCGCTTGAGTGAACTCACATGACCCCTCCGTTTAGCAAGTTCCCGCAAAAAGAGCTCCCTCTCTCCCGGTAGTTCCTCTATGGAGCCAAAGATTCCCTTTTCGATACTCCTGTGCATGAGCAGGCTGTGCATCCTCACCCCCTGGGACGTCAATGAAGGCTCTCTGAGAGTGGAGGCTTTGGACTGCATGAATATCTGTCTCAGCCTGACCAATCCCACGACTCGCCCCAGAGACACAAAGGAATTGAACAGTTTGTTCTCTAGGCGCTCGCGAGCTGGCAACGGCTCAGGTGATTGCGACATCTTGTTCCTCGGCACTAGGAGGAATAAGGATTAGGAGCAGCAGCCCCTAGAGCAAGGCACATCCTTGATTGGGGCAGACAGTATCCAGCTAATCTGCTCGTGGTGAATTTGCTTGGGTAAAACTACAACCTGATGCGTGGTAAATCAAGATAAATTCTTCCGCGCACTAGGTGAGAGGATTCGTGCACTGCGTAAGAAGCGCGGCTACAGTCAGGAAGATATGATCTCGTTTGGGTTCTCAGCGCGACATTGGCAGCAGATAGAAGCGGGCCGTCCGATCACAGTACGCACCCTACTACGAATCTGTACAGTGTTTAGGTGCCCCATGGATCGACGGGTGCGAGGGCTCGATAAGGAGATGTACCCAAAGTAGGAAAATGAAAGCGTGTCACAAAGCAGACGGCTCTTTGCGCTATGTTTCCAGCGGCAATTTGGTCAACGCCCCCATGTTCCGCTAGAGCATGCTCCGGTCACTTCGGGCCTCCCCGCATGGCACAGTGTTTTTGAAATGGCAAACTCTTCGTTTTGGCCTGAGTCTCACTAAGCGCGAGTCTGGGCTCGTGAGATTGCCGACGCCAGGGGGGCGGAACGCAAGCATGTCCCATCGGGGGCCGCGAGTTTGTCATTCCGATGGCCGCCACCGTCACATCGGCAAGGGGGGAGCGTTGCAGTGGCTTAGTGTGTGACACGATATACCGTATCACGCGGGATGGTAGCAACTGAGGTGAGAAGTTAATTGGCCCAGAGCCGCAGTAAGCGCGAGGCCGGGACAAACCGACTGCGGGATCCCCTAGCGGAGCGGTCCAGCTTGCGGAGCCTGGCTTTACTGCAATGGGCTCTGGTTTGCGTTGCACAGCGGAGACGTGTAGCTGGCCGTGCCGGTCGGATTCGTTCGGATTACCCCAGTGGCATCCGCGCAGAAAGCTCGCTGGCCCGTTGTTCCCACGGTGATGGGAGTGGCCGTGACAACATAGCCGTCGGAAAAACTGGGCATGCAGCCCTGGGGCACGGAAGAAGTAGGAATGGCTTGCGTACCTGCAATAAGCGCTAGGTCATAACCGCTCTTGCTCCCGCTGGTCACCACGGAATCGACGAATTGAGCGTTGTTGCAGCCTACGGCCGTGCCTGTTGTTGTGCCGATCTGAGCGAGTGTCGATGGAAAAGCGCCGTAGATGGATTGATACTCGATGGCAGCAACGTTGATCGTGCGAACGGATCCCACGGCGGAGGCCTCGTTGGCAGCCATGCGGGAGCGGAGCAGGTTTGGGATCGAGATGGCGGCAATGATGAGGATGATGGCCACAACGATCAGGAGTTCGATGAGCGAGAAGCCTTGGTCTCGGCGTTTCACGGTGTATTCCCCCTTTCGGAATTGCTGAATGGGTGGCCCGGGATTCCGGTTCGGTAGTTTGCTCTTGTGATATTCGAACGCGGGCGGATCATAACACACCAAGGGTCGCGACAACTCTTCCGCACCCAACATAACGCCTGATTTTCGGAAGTCCTAACTCGTGTCTTTCACAGTTTGGCAAGCCTCCGCCCACAATTTCCTCAGGTCGGCGGGGTTTTCCACAGGCAGGCTAATCGTTGTAGTAGGGGTTTAACTTGACAAGTTGTCGAAGAAGTAGATAGTCGTGCGCTATATATTTTGAGACAGGAGGCTGTATGCGTCCTTTCCGGCCCTGGCTCCTGCTTTTTCTCTGCTTCGTCTGTTCAGCATCCCTTTCCGCTCAGTCCACTTCATCGTCCGCGCCAGCAGCAACGAGCGATCCTCAGGCCGTGGCATTGTTGCAGAGCGCCCTGAGCGCGCTTACCGGTACGGCCAGCGTTAGTGACGTGACCCTAACGGGCACTGCCCAGCGCATCGTCGGTTCGGACGACGAGACCGGCACGGCATCCCTTGAAGCCACGTCGGTTGGCGATAGCCTCATGAACCTCAGCTTCCCATCCGGCAATCGCAGCGAGATTCGCAACCACGCCGGCCTGCCGCTGCCGGGAAGCCTTCCCCTGGGCATCCCCGCTGCAGCGACGCAAGCAGTTCAGCCCATTGGTGCTTGGTCCGGCCCGGATGGTGTCCTCCACGGTATGGCGAATCACAATGCGATGACGGACGCCGCGTGGTTCTTTCCGGCTGCCACGCTCACCAGGATTCTCTCTTCTCAAAGCTACGTTTTCTCCTACGTCGGCCCGGAGACCTTGAATGGCCGGTCCGTCACGCATGTCCAAGTTTCTCAGCCGCTCCCGGCGAGTGCGAAGGCTCCTCAGCGAACTGCAACGTTGATGCAGCACCTGAGCCAGATGGATCTATACCTCGATCCCGCCACGTTGCTGCCGGTTGGGCTCGCCTTTAACGTCCACCCGGATAACAACGCACTCATCGACATTCCGATCGAAATTCTCTTCTCTGGCTATCAAACCGTCAACGGGGTGCAGGTTCCGTTCCAGGTGCAGCGATATCTGAACAGCGGCCTCGTTCTCGACCTCCAATTCAGCAGCGCCAGCCTGAACTCCGGCTTGGCCGCCGCAAACTTCCAAATCCAGTGAGGAGAGGAGACACCTCTATGAAGCTCGCGCACAGAATCCTATTGCTCGCCCGTATACTCTCCATCTCTGCTGGTGTCTCCTCCGCGCAAGTCGCCACTGGAACTCCGCCCTTTGGCAGCTTCGGCGGCGGCCCGGTGGACGCGATCGACCTCGCGAACCTGAACGCGCATATTTCGATCCCGGTCGTAAATAAGACCGGACGCGGAAGCAGCTTTACGTATGCTCTCGGGTACGACTCGTCGACCTGGTATCCCGTTGGCTCTAGCGGCAGCCAGACGTGGCAGCCCATCCAGAACTGGGGCTGGATTGCGCAGACGCAATCAGCAACGGGCTATATCGGATACTACCTTCAGGAAGGCGAGGTTCTATGTGGTTACGACGGCTTGCCCTATTACGGCCCGTACATTTATTACTCGGATTTTTACTACAGCGATCCCTTCGGTGTTGTACACGCTATTCCGGGAGCGTATCTCGGGAGCTCCTGCGGCTCTGGCGCCGCGGGCGCGGGCGGAGTCGCCTCGGACGGCTCTGGCTACTCGCTCACGGCGGGACTTTCCCTTTACAATTCGCGTGGAATGCTCATCAACGCTCCGTGGGGTTCGACGAGCGGATCGGCCGGCACCACGGATGCCAACGGCAACGAGATTACGGTAAGCAGCAGCGGAGTCTTCACGGACACCCTGGGCCAAACGGCGCTGACGGTTGCAGGCTCTGGCACGCCGTCAAGCCCCAATACCTTCACCTACACGGCTCCGTCCGGGGCAAACGCCGCTTATACGATGAAATATACGAGCTACACCGTCCGAACAAATTTCGGCTGCAGTGGAATAAGCGAGTTTGGCCCTACGTCGGAGAGCCTAGTGAGCGAGATAGATCTTCCCGACGGCACGAAGTATCTTTTCACGTACGAGCCCACACCCGGATACTCCGGGGATGTAACAGGCAGGCTTGCCTCCGTCGAGGTACCGACCGACGGCACGATCTCCTATCAGTACTCGGGCGGGACGGGAAGCAACGGCAGCGGCATCGTATGCGCGGACGGCAGCGCCGCCACCGTGAAACGCTACACGCCCGATTCCGGATCGAACTATTGGACCTACGCGCACGCGGAATCCGGCACGGCCTGGACTACTACGATTACCGACCCTCAAGGCAATCAAACTGTCGAGGATTTTCAAGGAATCTATCAAACAGAGTCCCGGGTCTATCAAGGTTCGACGCTCCTCAGCACAACGTACACTTGCTACAACGGCTCGGCAACCCCTTGCAACTCCACTTCCATAACGCTGCCGATCACGCAGACAACGGCCTACTTACAATGGCCCGGAGGCCTCGAATCGGAAGTCAACACACTCTATGACAAGGAGACCTCTGGAAGTACGACTACAAGCTACGGCTTGGTGACAGAAAAGGACGAGTATGCCTATGGGGCCGGCGGGCCAGGCTCGCTGCTGCGCAAGACTCTAACAACTTACGCCAGTCTCAGCAATAACATCGTGGGGCGTCCCGCCTCGGTGACCGTGGAGGACGGGTCCGGCAACGTGAAATCGCAGACGATGCTTACTTATGATCAGGGTTCCGTCACGGCGACTTCGGGAACTCCACAGCATATCGCAGTCACTGGATCGCGGGGAAATCCCACCACGATCAGCTATCTCGTTTCCGGCTCGACCACACTGAGCCAAACGTTTACTTACTATGACACGGGGAATGGCAATGTCGCTACGGATGTCAACGGCGCGCAGACGACGTATAGCTACGGGAGCGCTTCGTGCGGTAACTCGTTCGTCACCTCGATCTCCGAACCTCTGGGCTTTTCGCAATCGATGACGTGGAACTGCACGGGCGGGGTGGAAATTTCCGCCACCGACGAAAATGGCAACACAGCCTCAACAAGCTACACCGACGCCTATTTCTGGCGGCCCAACTCCACAACCGACCAGCTATCTTACGTGACGAACGTGGCGTATAACGGGCAGACTTCCACCGAAAGCTCGATGAATTTCAACGGTAGCACCTCGACTTCAGACCTTCTCGCTGTGGTGGACAGTCTCGGCCGTTCTCGGCTCTCTCAGATCAAGGAGAGCCAGAGTTCGACAACGTACGACTCTACTGAGACGGATTACGATAGTTTGGGCAGGCCTGACCGCGTTACCCTGGCGTACGGGGGCACCGCGGACCAGACGAATTCCTCGGCGCCCTCGGTTGAGACAACATACGATGCCTTATCGCGCCCGACGCTGGCCTGGGATAGCGGCGGCGGACAGCTAAGCTATACGTACACCCAGAACGATACGTACGTATCGGCGGGGCCCGCGCCGTCAGGTGAGAACACCAAAAGAAGGCAGCTGGAATACGACGCGCTAGGGAGGCTTACGTCTGTTTGCGAAGTAACGAACACAACTGGAAGTGGAAATTGCGCACAGACCGCGTCGTATACCGGCTATTGGACGAAGTACACGTATGACCTGAACAATAATCTGACTGGCGTCACGCAGAATGCCCAGTCTTCGAGCACTCAAACTCGTTCCTACGCCTACGACGACCTCGGCCGCCTGACGTCGGAAACAAATCCAGAAACCGGGACTACTGCCTACACGTACGACACTGACGCAACGTGCGGAAGTTACCACGGCAACCTAGTCAAGAAGGTGGACAACGCAGGTAACGCCACCTGCTACGCTTATGACGCCCTCCACCATCTCACTAGTGCGACAGTTGTGAGCGGGCTCTACGCCTCGGTGACTCCCGTCAAAGACTTTGTGTACGGCCCTGCTACCGGGACGGTGACGGTCGACAGTGTGGTTATGGCAAACGCGAAAACGCGCCTAGCCGAAGCCTACACATGTTTTTCGCCATGTAGCACCAAGCTGACCGATGAAGGGTTTAGCTATACGGCTCGCGGGCAGATAAGCGACATTTACGAATACACGCCACATTCGGGCGGATACTATCACATCAACGAGACGTATTGGGCCAACGGCGCCGCTGATCAAATCAGCGGATTGTCAGGCCTGCCAACGATTACCTACAACGTGGATGGCGAAGGGCGCACGTATTCGGCGAACGCCTCGTCGGGACAGAATCCGCTTTCAAGCACTACTTACACCGTCGCCAGCTTGCCTCAGACGGTCACCTTGGGATCGTCGGACAACGACTCCTTCGTCTACGACACGAACACGAATCGAATGACGAAATACACCTTCACCGTGAATGGGCAGTCGCTGATCGGGAATCTTACCTGGAACGCGCTTGGCACACTCGGAACCCTGGCGATCACCGATCCCTTCAATAGCGCCGATGCCCAAACGTGCACGTACTCGCACGATGACTTGATTCGCATCGCCGGGGCAAATTGCGGCTCGATCTGGTCGCAGACGTTCGGCTACGATGCGTTCGGGAACCTCAATAAGAGCGGCACCATGTCTTTCCAGCCGACTTATTCTTACCTCACGAACGAGATGACGGAAATCGGGAGTTCCTACCCGACGTACGATGCCAACGGGAACGTGACGAACGATCTTCTGAATACCTACGCGTGGGACGCCAACGGACGCCCCATCACGATTGATGGCGTGGGTGCAACCTATGATGCCCTGGGCGATATGGTGGAACAGAATCGGAGCGGAGCATATACTCAGATCGTCTATGTTCCTTCAGGGGGCAAGCTGGCGCTGATGAACGGCTCGACCTTGCAGAAGGCCCTTGTGCCTCTCGCGGGTGGATCGATGGCCGTGTACAACTCTAGTGGTCTCGCCTACTATCGACACTCTGATTGGATCGGCAGTTCTCGCTTTGCGTCCACACCGAGCCGGACGATGTACTACGATGGCGCATACGGTCCCTTTGGAGAGCCGTATGCGCAGACGCCTACAGCTGACCTTTCGTTCACAGGCCAGAATCAGGACACAGCACCCAATGTGTACGATTTCCCTGCACGCGAGTATGGCGTTCAGGGCCGCTGGCCCTCGCCGGACCCGGCCGGAATCTCGTCTGCGAACCCTGCCGACCCCCAATCCTGGAATCGTTACGCCTACGTGCGCAACAGCCCGCTGTTTCTCATCGATCGGACGGGACTAGACGTGTGCTTCGAGCAGGATGATGGCTACGACGGCCCAACGGAAGGGGGCTCCACTGAGAATATCTGTGAACCCCCGGATGACGGTTTCGCGGACGACGCCGACGATGAGCCGCCCGACCCTTGCGCTGACCAACCAGAAGCTTGTCTGTGGCCCGACGGAGCCGGAGACGACTGCTTCACGAATCCGCTCCTCAAAAACTGTCCTCAGCCTCAGCTTCCTCCTCCCCCGCCAGACCCTACCTGGTGCCAGATGTCAGACCTACTGTGCCAAGTGAATTATCAGCAATACCTGAACCACATGAACCAACTCCAATCCCTGCAACAACCCCCGACTTACTCCCAATACATGCAATCCCTTCACGCTGCAGGGGTAATCGCCAATCACGATATGGGTTGCATAGGGCATGCCATGGCGGGAATGATCCCATTTGCAGGCCATCTCATCCCGAATCCTAGCACGCCAACCGACGCAGCTTCCTCCGCGCTCGGATACGCCGGAGAGGGTCAGATCGTCTTATCGTTGTCAGGCCAGCTCCCAACAGTCGAAAATCTCTTGGGAAAACTTGGTCCTGCTGGGAGTTTTGTTGGCGGAGTTAACGCCGGTCTCCAGGCTACTGCCTGCTTCGATCAGCACCCCTGAACGGAGCGATAACAATGTTTGAGGACAGCGTCGAGAAGAGAGACCCAATTACGATCATCTTTTATTGCGGCCTGGCTCCCTTCGTCGTGGCATGGTGGATTCGTAATTCGCTGGCGACGGGTTTTGCAATGGAAGCATACTTAGTTACATGTTGTGTATTCATTGTCGATCCGTTCGAGATGCGGAAAGAATACGTCAGGCAGCGGTGGTACTGGAGGATCATGCTTCGCGCTGGTCTCATAGTTCATCCGCCGGTTTTGATCGGTCTTTGGTTTCTGGACAAAACACACTCTGTCTTCGTCGACGGAACAGGCACAATCTTCCTCATGGCGTTGGCCATTTCCGTGGCCGAGATCGTGATACTTGGCGAAACCGTGAAACGATTCCAACGTGAGGCTCAATAGTGTTTTACGAAGCCAATCCCTGCTTCAGTGAAGCGCGCGGCCGATCTCGTTGACTTGCCCCCAATTTCTACACGGGTGATACTACGAACAACGCGTTCTTCGTCATGATTTCGCTACTCTGAATTGGCCCACTTTGCTCTTTTGATTTGGCTCACCCTGGAGAACCAAGACGGCCTAACCCGTCGGCGGCATCGACGGGGGCCGATGGACAGGAAAAGCAAGGTGGAACTGTTTGAGGAGATTCGGCGGGAGCATCGGTCTGGGGAGGGAACGATCCAAGGACTGGCCAGGAAGTTGAAGACGCGCCGAAGGATGGTGCGACACGGACAGAGCTGGCCTGTACAGACGGGACGGCGCTGAGGGCAAAATCTACTCCTACATGGACTACATCGAGAAAAGGGCCACGAAAAAGATGTCAGACGACGAGCCGACGTTGCGAGGGCGCCCTTTTATAATGCGTTAATCAGGACTTATGAAGGGTAGCTTTGAGAGAGCTAGCGTTTATTATAAACTAGGACACGTTTGGTTCCGAGACCTTCAATGGTTAACGTGAGCACGCGGCGGTCAGCGGACATATTCCATCGTTGGGAAAGATGAGAATCCGGCGTCACGATATTAGGATTGTCAGGGTCGTCGAGATGGGCGCGGTAGTCTATGACTAGCGTGGAGCCATTCCACACTGCCGTGGAATAGCCGCGTGAGGTTATGGAGCCACTGCGCGTCTCATCCATAAGGTGTTCTTTTCCATCGACAATATATGTTCGAGTCTTATGTCCGCCAGACTTCAGCGTTTCCTCTAATTGAATTGATTGACCGGCGCAGATAATGGTCATTGATTCCGAAATCGAGCTGTCGTTTTGGACGGTCCTACTTCGGAGGAGATTCAGGCTCCAAATACCAGCGAGATTGGGCGTCGTTGGGCTTTGCGCATTGGCCCGAAAGGCCCAAACGAACACGATCAAAATGAGCAGCCAGCGAATCGAAAGTGCAGCGCGCTCCATGGCTGGTGGATTATAATACACCGTAATCCCAAGTGACACCTGTCGTTCCCCGATATTCAAAACGGGCGAGAGACCAAGCTGATAACCCACTGTAGATAATCTTGCAACTGCTGTCCCTCGCCAAAATGTTATCCGCGTTGAAAATGGCGCGATGGGCCTTGTGCCTCGGATTGAAAAGAGGGCCTGAACTCGGTCAAGAGTTGCTTTGAGGAGCGCTAAGGTTCTCATTAGGCGAGGACGCGGGCACATGCGGCGTACGTATACCTATGGACGAAAGGTTGTCCGGATCAGGCAGCCTGATCGTAGCGATGATGCAGTCCTGTCCCTCGCCAAAACACCAAACGGCTGCGAATTGCCTCTTTCCCCCGAGTGTAGATGATTTTGTAACCGCGAAAGCACCCAGTTTCAACAAGATTCAACAGACTTCACCAAGTAGGCCGCAAACGATTCAAGAGGAATCACTTAAAATCCACAAAAATCCATAGATTTCAATAAGACTTGGGATCTGGTTCGGGACCAGGAGGTCGGTGGTTCAAATCCACTCGCCACGAAGTTGCCAGCTGTCCGATCACCTTTTGGACGGCCTCCCGTTACCTGCAGCGGAAAATGCGCTGCGGCATTTACGTGCGCGATGGGTTTCATAGCACCAGGCTGCCCTAGATTCCGTCCATATTTGTAGATCCGTGGGTTTCCGGCGGTGGGTAACCCAATCGCTCGCGTTCCTTCTGTGCCTTTCTCCTATTGCGTCTCTGTGCGCTCACTCGGGCAGCCTTGCGGGCGGGATGCCGGGGACCTGTTCTGCCCTCCAGTACGTATCGGCGCTGTACCGCATATCCTCCCCGCTTAGCATGCATAGAACGGCCCCAGGCTGCCGTTGGTGGGTTGAGGGCGAGCCGCCTTGCGACGCCGACCAATATTCCCATTCTCCATCCGGGTAAGTTTCCTCGCCAACGCTCGCAAAAGCGGTGCAGGTAACGGGACGCTCTCAAGCGAACCGTTGGAGGGAGGTCACTAAAGTCTCCGGGACGGCGACCGTATTTCTGGAGCGCAGCAATTTTCATGACCGATATATCGCAGCTTTCGGCAAGCAGTTCAAGCGAATTGTGCTTAGTGAGGGATTTGCCGGGCTTGGTTCAACGGTCAAACGCGACAAGTTCAGAGCCTGATACCTTCTAGCGCTCCGATATCTTTTCGCGCACCTCTTGCCGACGCTGAGGGCCGCAACGCTAGCGTGTTTCCGTCGCGGGGAGCAAGCCCTAACGGAATTCCCCTCACGCGCGACGGTGACGGCCATACCATCCGGCCCCCTCACGTGACAGCGCTCGGGCTATGGGCGATTCCTCCATTTGCTAGGTAACGGGGCAAATAATTATGCCTTAGGGTTTTGGTAGAGTAAGGCAGCCACGCTGTCAACGAGGTCATCGTAGGTAAGAACTGTCAAATCTGGAAACTCGCTCAGAACGCTGCGCCACACAGCTGATGTGAATTGCCAGCGACGGCCCATCACGACCACTCGCTTGGGGCTCTGCACTTTGATTCCGTATTTTCGTTGCACCAACAGTCGGTGAGCGCTCTCCTGAAAATATTCTTTGTAGGTGCGCGTCTGCGCGATGTACGAGTGGATTTCTGCGCTAAGAGTCTCCCGATTCACGTTTCCAACGACACTCGCCCCCTTGAGCTTGGGCATCTTGAACTCGACAACGTCCGCATAGCCGTTGGCCTTAACGGCAAAAAAGTCGGGTATTAGCGACGGACGCGAGGGATCCGTTTTCCACTCACACTTCTTCTGATGCAAGACCTTGACTGCTGGTAACGCCATCTTGAGGATGAACTGATGCGCGGGTTTGGCTAGCCAGCCAGTTATTTTGGGCTCTGTCACGTCGGGGGCGAGCAGCAGCTCCCTAAATCGATTCAATAGTGCCAGACGCTCATGCTCGAAAGTCGCGGGATAGGGAAACGGGAATTGAGAATCGTGCTCGATGACCTCTGTAAAGTCTGGCCATACCCTGATAAGCAACTCTTCTTCGATTGTGGTTTCCGTTTCGCTGTGACTCAATACCTTCAACGGGAAAAAATCTAGCCACTGGATTCGGCGTGTGCGAAGGCGGCTATGATCCACAGCATAAAAAAAGCAGTTTACCATCCGCACGAAATCGTCGCTCGCCAGGCGAACCCCCGCCGTGTTCATCGCGAATTTTATGTCCTCCGCTGTAACGTCCCAACCGTTGTCCATCATCATCGCAGTGGCTGCCGCGCTGGTGGGAATGAAGAAGTTCGTGCAAGGAACCCTGGGAGCAAGCTCCAGCTTGGCGCCGGTCCCCCTAAATCTCATCCCCACGATGCTCTCCACTAAGTCGTCGTCCTCGCGGCAGTCTGTAAATGCAAACATCGTCGCGTCATCGCCGCTAAGTTTGGAAGGAACGCTGGTGGGGCCAAAGTATTCGACTGCAGCGTGAGTCTTGCCCAGGTAAAAGCTAATCTTATCCGGCGCGACTATCATGCCGGACATCCGACTTCTGGCGGCAAGCTGCTTACTTGCAATCTCGCGGAGCTTCAACCAGTAATTGACCCGCAACGAATCGACAAACGGCATCCCCACTTGCATTGCGGGATTGCCTTCAGCAAGTTTCTTATAGAAATCGGAGGGGCTTGGCACATTTGCACCCTTAGCAAACAATTCCTAGTCAATGTACAGGAGCTTGCGTCGAGGCTTCGTAGGCAGTCCCAAATGCTCACGTTCTTCCGCTTCTACTTGCAGCTGTAGACGGTGGCTACCCGATGATGCGCTAATGGAAGCGCCACGACGCGCGGGATGCTTGGGGCCTACGCGTCCACTAGCACGATAACGTTGCTGGGTGGCATAGTCACCACGCTTGGCGAGCATGGAGCGTCCCCACGCTGACGTGGGCGGGTTCAACGCTAGCCGCTTGGCCTGACCCACCAGGATCGCTCGCAGCCACGGTCCACGCATCGGCTTCTCCAGCGCCCACCGCTTCCGCAGCATGCGGCCATGCCATTCCCAAGCGTCCGAGCGATAGGGCTCTGGCAAGTCCTCGATGAACGGGCGGTGCCGATAATTTTTCAATCCTTCGATTCGCACTAATCAGATTTTAGCACTTCGGTCAGCGGATCAGTGACAGCCGCCGTAGGTTGCACAGTGCACCTTAGATTTGCCAGCGCAATTTCAGATCCTATGGCTGTGATGTAGACTCTTTTCTGCCGACTGGGACAAGCCTGGACAGAGAAGGCAAATAGGCAATGGCAATTAAGAAAAGTGAGCTGTACAGCTCACTATGGCAAAGCTGCGACGAGCTTCGCGGCAGCATGGATGCCAGCCAATACAAGGACTATGTCCTCGTCCTGCTGTTCATCAAATACGTCAGCGACAAGTACGCCGGACAGCCCTTCGCCCCGATCACCATCCCGAAGGGCGCGAGCTTCAAGGACATGGTCGCGCTCAAGGGGAAGCCGGACATCGGCGACCAGATCAATAAGAAGATCATCGCGCCCCTGGTCAACGCCAACAAAACGCTGTCCAGGTCCGACATGCCGGACTTTAACGAGGCGACTAAACTCGGCAGTGGCAAGGAGATGGTGGAGCGACTCACCAATCTCATCGCCATCTTCGAGAACAAGGCACTCGACTTCTCGAAGAACCGCGCCGAGGGCGACGACATCCTGGGCGATGCGTACGAATACCTCATGCGTCACTTCGCGACGGAGAGCGGCAAGAGCAAGGGCCAGTTCTACACCCCAGCCGAAGTAAGCCGTATCATGGCGCAAATTATTGGCATACGTGACGCGAAGACTACCAACGCCACCACCGTCTATGACCCCACCTGCGGGTCTGGCTCGCTGCTGCTGAAGGTGGGCGATGAAGCCAGCGCCAACGTAACGCTCTACGGGCAGGAAAAGGACGCCGCCACTAGCGGCCTTGCCCGTATGAACATGATCCTTCATCACAACCCCAACGCACTCATCGTCCAAGGCAATACTCTGGCCGATCCCAAGTTCAAGGACGGTGACACGCTCAAGACCTTCGACTACGTCGTCGCCAATCCGCCCTTTTCCGACAAGCGTTGGAGCACGGGCCTTGATCCGCTCAACGACCCTTACCAACGCTTCCAGCCTTTCGGCACACCGCCTGCCAAGCAGGGCGACTACGCTTACCTACTGCATATCGTCCGCTCTCTCAAGAGCACCGGCAAAGGCGCGTGCATTTTGCCGCACGGCGTACTGTTCCGTGGCAATGTCGAAGCCGACATCCGCCGTAGCCTCATCCGCAAGGGATATATCAAGGGCATCATCGGCCTGCCTGCCAATCTGTTCTACGGCACCGGCATCCCCGCCTGCATCGTCGTCCTCGACAAACAAGACGCCCATGCTCGCAAGGGCATCTTCATGATCGACGCCTGCGGCGGCTTTATTAAGGACGGCCCCAAGAACCGCCTGCGTGCCCAGGACATCCACAAAATCGTGGACGCCTTCACCCAGCGGCTCGCGATCCGGAAATATTCACGCATGGTCAGCGTTGAGCAGATCGAGAAAAACGAGTTCAACCTGAACCTGCCGCTGTATATCGACAGCCAGACGGCCGAGGACCTGCAGAACATCACCGGCCATCTGAAAGGCGGCATCCCTGTGTCCGATATCGAAGCCCTCAGCCGCTACTGGGCCATTTGTCCGACGCTTCAGACCGCGCTGTTCAAACCCAGTCGCCCCGACTATGTTGATCTCGCGGTGGAGAAGATAGCCATCAAGCCCACCATTTACGAGCATCCCGAGTTCGCGGCTTTTATCACGGGCATGAACGCCCACTTTGCCATCTGGCGGGACAAGACCGCCAAAACGCTCAAAGCTTTGCAACCAGGCTGTCACCCGAAGGAGGTCATCGCCCGCCTGTCCGAGGATTTGCTCGCCCACTATGCCGACAAGCCGCTCATCGACCCCTACGACATCTACCAACACCTCATGGACTACTGGGCGCAGACCCTGCAGGACGATTGCTACATCATTGCAGCGGACGGATGGAAAGCGGGGACACGTGTCCGCGAAGTCGTGCAGTTCAAGAACAAGGACGGGAAACTGGTCTGGCCCGAGGGACACGACTTCAAGAAAGGTAAGCAAAGGTTCAAAAGTGACCTAATACCTGGGCCAACCTTGATCGACCGCTACTTTGGGCCCGAACGCGCATCCATCGGGGCCATCGAGCAAGAACTCGCCGAGATGGAGCGGCAACTCGATGAACAAAGGGAGGAACAGGGCGCTGAGGGAGGCTTGCTGGAGGAAGTCGTCGAGGGGGAAGGCGACAAACGCAAGATCACAGCCAAGGCTGTGAAGGCACGCCTCAAAGAGATCGGGAATGACGCCGAGTTCGCGGACGAGCGATCCGCGTTGGACAATTATGGCGCCGTGCTCGAAAAGCAGTCGGAGGCCAAAAGCTGCCTCAAGCAGGCAGTTGAGAAATTGGATCGCAACATGGAGGCAAAGTATTCGGTACTCACCGAGGCCGAGATCAAGACGCTGGTGGTGGATGACAAATGGCTCGCCGCGCTCGATGCCGCCATCCACGGCGAAATGGACCGGATCAGCAAAGCGCTGACCCGGCGCGTGAAGGAACTGGCCGAACGCTACGAAACCCCGCTGCCGCAGATGGTCAGCCGCGTGGTTGATCTAGAGAATAGGGTGAACGGACATCTCAAACGGATGGGGTTCGCATGGTGACGTCGAACGCCTCAAATGTCACTGAGGTGGGATACGCTGCGGTCGAGCCGCGCGTGCCGAGCGGCTACAAGCTGACCGAAGTGGGTGTGATCCCAGAGGATTGGGAGACCCGAACCATTGCTGACGTTTCACGCAACATCCTCGACTATCGAGGGCGAACACCTCGGAAGCTAGGCATGGATTGGGGTGGAGGAGACATTCCCGCTTTGTCAGCCCGCAACGTCAAGATGGGTTACATCGACTTTGAAGAGGAGTGCAATTGGGGCTCTGAGGCGTTGTACAAGCGATGGATGACGAATGGAGATGCCGCAAAGGACGACATCGTTATTACCATGGAAGCGCCGCTCGGAAACATTGCACAAATTCCTGATGCTCGGAAATATATCCTTAGCCAGCGCACGGTGCTTCTTCAGCTGAATCCAGATCAGTCGGACAGTCAGTTTCTCTTTCAAGTGATGCGGTCGGAACGCTTTCAGAGCGTCCTTTCTGAGAACGCAACTGGTTCAACTGCGAAGGGGATTCAGCGAAGAAAGTTCGAGAAACTAAGAGTTGTCCGCCCATCCCTCCCCGAACAGCGCGCCATCGCGGCGGCGCTGAGGGACGCGGATGCGCTTATCGGCGCGCTAGAGAAACTCATCACGAAGAAGCGCGACCTCAAATTGGCGGCTATGCACGAATTGCTTACCGGCGAGAAGCGCCTGCCGGGTTTTGAAAAGGTGCCCGGCTACAAGCAGACCGAGGTTGGGGTGATACCCGAGGATTGGGAGCCAACAGCATTAGCGCAAGTATGTGCCTTTATAACCAAGGGTTCGACACCAACCACTTATGGCTTCAAATGGGAGCAATCAGGCGTCCTGTTTCTGCGAAGTGAGTGCGTTTCTGAGAGGGGTCTCGACCTCGGCCAATCAATGTTCGTTTCTCCGTCGGCTCATGCGGCCTTGCGCAGGAGCGAAGTGGAAGATGGAGATATTTTAGTCACAATCACGGGCAATGTTGGTCGCGTCGTGTTACTAAGAGGCGTTGGGAAAGCCAATCTGAACCAGCATATTGCCAAAGTGCGGGTTACGAACCCGAAAGCGCATGCCGAGTATGTTTTCCATTTCCTGTCCCAACCTGCCAGCAGATCGCGTTTCACATCGATAACGACTGGTCAGGCATACCCACAGATAAGTCTGAAACAAGTTCGGGAAGCCATAATCCCGTTTCCGCCCACCAAAGCCGAACAGGAAGGCATTGCCACCGCCCTGTCCGATATGGACGCTGAGATTGCTGCGCTGGAGGCGAAACTCGCAAAAGCCCAGCAGATCAAGCAGGGCATGATGCAGGAGCTGCTCACGGGAAGGATTCGGCTTGTATGAAGCAGATTACCTTCACCAAGAAGAATTTTTCCAAGGTCGAAGACGGGACCTCCAAGCTGGCCTTCACTGTGAAAGCGCTCATCCGCGCCGTTATCGGAGCAGGCCGAGACCCAAGGCTCTCGACAAAGACTATCGCTGCCCGTGCAGACATCGACATGCGCATCAGTGCCCTGAAAAGCGCCGTTAGCATGGCTGGCTCAACATTAGTCCCAACGCCAGAACACTTGGCTGCTGGGAGCACCGACAAAGCTCACAAGTCGTTTTATGTTGGTAATGCCCTTTGTGCGCACGCCGCCCACTTGAAACTCGCCATCCCCTGGCTGGTGGACTTCGAGCGTCTCGACCCAAAATTCAAGATCAGCAGTAAAGGAACGAAACAAAGACCGGATTTTCTTGGACAAGATACGAGTGCCAAGTGGTTCGTTTTTGAGAGCAAGGGCAGGTCGTCGTCTCCAGGAAGGTCGGACCTGAATAGTTGGAAGAGACAAGCCACTGCCGTAAAGCGAGTCAATAACCGCCAAGTGACGCATGGTATTGTTTCTTCGGCCTACATAAGTCGCTCCAATGAGTGGGAGTTATTGTGGGTTGATCCTCCGGCAGACGAAAATGCGGCGGACTTTTCGTTCGACGCCTTCGCCTTCTTTGACGCCTATTATGAGCCGCTTGTTAGCTTTATCGAGCGTGGAGGCCCCAGCGTTGAAACGCTCGGCGGCACCGTCGCGCTGTTTCGCGATGCCGCTGTTTATGTCGGACTACATCGCGAAGTCTTGGCCGCTGTTCGAGCGCATGACGGGTCAGCAATCCTTTCATTCGCTTCCCGAATGAACACTCACGAGGCTACCCAGCAAGACGGTAGTAGCCTGTTTCGCGACGGCTTGATAGTTAAGTTGGGTCCAGAATGGGAAACAGAAAGCAGGAACCGTCTGACGGAACCCAACGGTCCGGCGATGTCCGCTCTTCCGAGAACACAGATGTCCGGTTTTGTTCCCCCTGTGCATGTTGTTGGACAGCCCGAACGCGCCACACAGGACCGCGTCATCGCCCTCTTCCGTGACGAACTTCAGTATCGCTATCTCGGCGACTGGACCGACCGCGACGACAACAGCAACATCGAGGAAGGCCTGCTCTCGGCGTGGCTGATCAAGAACGGCTATACCCCGGCGCAGATCAGTGTCGCGCTGCACAAGCTGCGCACAGAAGCGGATAACCACAACCGCACGCTTTACGGCAACAACCAGGCCGTCTATTCCCTGCTGCGTTATGGCGTGCCTGTGAAGATCGATGCTGGCAAGGTCACCGAGACCGTACACCTCATCAACTGGAACGAGCCGGAGCTGAATGATTTTGCCATGGCCGAAGAGGTCACGCTGAAGGGCAACCATCAGCGGCGGCCGGACCTGGTGCTGTACGTCAACGGCATCGCCATCGGTGTCTTGGAGTTGAAGAACAGCCGCGCCAGCATCGGCGAAGGCATCCGACAGTTGCTCTCCAACCAGCAGAAAGAGTTCAACGAGTCGTTCTTCGCCACAGTCCAGATCGTTTTTGCCGGCAACGACTCTGAGGGGCTGCAGTACGGCACCATTGGAACGGAGGAGAAGTATTTCCTCAAATGGAAGGAAGACGAGCAGGACAACACTCGCTTTAAGCTTGATAAGTATCTGCTGAAGATGTGCGGCAAGCACCGGCTGATAGAGCTGATGCACTATTTTGTGTTGTTCGACGGCGGCGTTAAGAAGTTGCCGCGCGTACACCAGTATTTCGGCATCAAGGCGGCACAGGAGCATGCGCGCCAGCGCAAGGGCGGGATTATCTGGCATACCCAGGGTAGCGGCAAGAGCATTGTGATGGTGCTACTGGCCAAATGGACTTTAGAGAACAACCCCAATGCTCGCGTCGCCATCATCACCGACCGCGACGAGCTGGATAAACAGATCGAACGGGTTTTCACCGAGATGGGCGAGGTCATCAAACGCACTGGCAGCGCCCACGACCTGATGAACCAGCTCGGCCAGGCCAAACCGCGGTTGCTGTGCTCGCTCGTGCACAAATTCGGCCGCAAGGGCGTGGACGACTTCGACGCCTTCGTCCGGGACCTGGAAGCCCAGCCCAGTCCGACGGTGGGTGAGGTGTTCGTGTTCGTGGACGAATGCCACCGCACACAGAGCGGAAAACTACACCGCGTCATGAAGGCGATGATGCCCAACGCAGTCTTTATTGGATTCACTGGCACGCCGCTCCTGAAAAGGGATAGGGAAACCAGTCTTGAAGTATTCGGCGGCTACATCCATACATACAAGTTCAGCGAGGGGGTGGAGGACGGGGTAGTGCTCGATCTTGTCTATGAAGCGCGGGACATCGATCAGCGCCTTGGCTCCGAAGACAAAATTGACGCTTGGTTCGAGGCCAAAACCAAAGCCCTCAACGACTGGCAAAAAGACGAACTGAAGAAGAAATGGGGCACGATGCAGAACGTGCTTAGTTCCAAAGTCCGCATGGATCGCGTGGTGGCGGACATCGTCTTTGACTTCAGCGTCAAGCCACGTCTGTCCAGCGAGCGCGGCAATGCGATCCTGGTGGCGTCGAGCATCTACGATGCATGCAAGTATTTCACGCTCTTCCAGAAGACACCGTTCAGGGGTAAATGCGCGGTTGTGACGTCCTACAACCCGTCGACCAAAGACGTAACGCTGGAGGAAACCGGGGCCAATACCGAGACCGACAAGCAGTTCATTTATAACACTTACACCGAGCTGCTTAAGGACGTAGAAGCTAAGCCGGGCATGACCAAGACGGAGACCTACGAAGAACGGGCCAAGGCCCTGTTTACAAAGGAACCGGCCAACATGAAGCTGCTCGTGGTGGTGGACAAACTGCTCACCGGCTTCGATGCGCCGCCCTGCACGTATCTCTACATTGACAAGTCCATGCAGGACCACGGTCTGTTCCAGGCCATATGCCGCGTCAACCGGCTGGATGGCGAAGACAAGGATTTCGGGTACATCGTGGACTACAAGAACCTATTCAAGAAGGTTGAGAACGCCATCGCTGTCTACACCTCTGAGCTGGACCACAGTGCAGGGGGGCCCGATCCCGAGGTGCTGCTGCAGGATCGGCTGAAGAAGGGCAAGGAACGACTCGATCAGGCACTGGAGACTCTCGTGCTTCTCTGCGAGCCAGTAGAGCCGCCCAAGGGCGAGCTAGAGCACATCCACTATTTCTGCGGCAATACCGAGATTCCGTCTGACCTCAAGGATCGCGAACCGCAGCGGGCGGCTCTCTACAAGGCGACAGTCGCCCTGGTGCGTGCTTATGCCAACATTGCCGACGAATTCGAGCCCGCTGGCTACACCGCCGCTGACATCGCCCGCATCAAGCAGCAGCTCGATCACTTCCTGAACGTCCGCGAAATAATCCGCAAGGCCAGCGGCGAGACGCTCGACCTCAAGGCCTACGAGGCCGACATGCGTCACCTTCTCGATACTTATATCGAGGCCGACGAACCACGCAAGATTTCGCCTTTCGACAACATGAGCCTTCTGGAGCTGATCGTGAAGACCGGCATCGCCAAGTGCCATTGCGACGCAACTCGGTGGCCTCAAGGGTAATCAAGAACGCCATCGCGGAGACCATCGAGAACAACGTTCGTCGTAAGATCATCAAGGAGCACCTGAACGACCCGGCTTACTACGAAAAAATGTCAACGCTGCTTGGACGAGATCATTGCTGCGCGCAAGGCCAAGGCCATCGAATACGAGCAATACCTGAAGCGGATCGCAGAGCTGTCGAAGAAGGTTGAAGCTGGACAATCGGAGGAAACACCAGAGAGGCTAAATACGCCCGGCAAGCGGGCCCTTTGGAACAACCTCGGCCAGGACGAAACACTAGCACTGAAAATCGACGCAGCCGTACGGGAAGTGCGCCCTGATGGCTGGCGAGGCGTTTCGCCCCGTGAACAGACTATCAAGGCAGCCCTGTACGACATCTTGCAGGATGTAGGCGAGGTCGAACGCATCTTCTTAGTCATTAAGGCGCAGAGGGAATACTGATGGAGGCGCAGCTCAATCTTGGCGGGATTTCGATAGACGTGGTGCTCAAGGACATCAAGAACGTCCACCTCAGCGTTTATCCGCCGACTGGGCGAGTGCGCATTTCCGCACCGAAGCGGATGAACCTCGACGCCATCCGCATCTTTGCGATCTCGAAACTTGACTGGATCAGGCGGCAGCAGCTAACGCTCCAAGGGCAGCCACGTGAAACTCCGCGAGAATATCTGGACCGGGAGAGCCATTACGTCTGGGGGAGGCGCTACCTTCTACAGGTACTTGAGATGGACGCTGCGCCTGGTGTGCAGTTAAATCCCGGCAAGATGCTCCTGCGGGTGCGTCCGCGAACAAGTGAACATAAGAAACAAGCCATTATGGGCCGATTTTATCGTGAACAGATAAAAGCGGCTCTTCCTTCTCTTGTTGCAAGATGGGCGCCCGTAATGGGTGTCACGGTTGACAGATTTTACGTGCAGCAGATGAAGACCAGGTGGGGCAGTTGCAATCCTCGCTCCCGCGCTATTCGCCTTAACACGGAGCTTGCAAGAAAACCAAAGGATTGCCTCGAATACATTGTCGTCCATGAGATGGTACATCTCCTGGCGCGGCATCATAACGATCGATTTACGGCGTTGATGGACAAATTCATGCCGCAATGGCGGCTACATCGGAGCGAGCTAAATCGTTCGCCACTTGGCCACGAGATGTGGGGCTCGGGATGTTAAATCGCACCATTCCAATCGAAGTTCAAGTAATTTTGGCCAGTCGCTTGGTGAGAATTTTGATGAGTTGGATCGCGGTTGAGCTAGCTCTGAATGTTTAGAAGGAGATTAGACCTAGGTTTCAAGTCTAAAGTCGTACTGGAATGGACTCAACGCGTGAGCGGGATAGCGGATAGGGACGGGAAAAAAGGGACCACCCCACTTCACACACGCCGAACTCCCAGCTTGCTGCAGTTCCCCTACGGCAAGGCCCCTGCCGCACAAGAGCCTTGTCGCTGACATAGCCTAGCTAGGGGCTAGCTTTCCTGGCATACTGTATTTGGGGCCTTGTTCTATGGGTTAATTTTCACTTGACACCCCAATAGCGTGTTGCTATCTAAGACGCGCGGAGAGGGCAAAGCCCTTGCGCAGCACTGCTCAGCCTTTATCCTAGTGGTGACACTCAAGGTCATTGTGGGATTCTCTGGGTTGGCTCTTGGCGGCTAAGTCTTGCGGATTAGTTGTCTTATACCGAACTTTCCGATGGCATCCCAATTGCCCGGAATGATGTCTAATAGATAGTGCCCGACTATGGCGAGAGCAGGACACATGTTCGGTAGGAAGAAACGGTTGGCACGTCACATCGAGCAGCCCATCCCCGTGCTATGCAGATTCTGGAAAGAGGACGGCGTATGGAACGCGACCGCGCAGCATTTACCTGTCGCGGTATTCGGCGAAACTTTTGAGGAAGCGACCAGCAATCTGGCTAATGCACTGGTTAGTCATTTCCAAAGCGTCGAGGAGGCCGGAAAGCTCAATGAACTGATTTCATTCCTAGAAAAGAAGGCGCAACTCAGATTCAGAGTGAACGAGATCGTCGCCGACAACCCCCTCGTAAAGATGTTGGTGCCCCTGGACCAGGGAGCTGTATTGGATTGCGTCTAATCGGTTGCGTCGAAAGGCGCTTGCGTTTGAGCCTCTCACTCCCCGTCAAAATCTGTTTTCAGAGCAGGTCCACAAATTCTTCTTTCTCCATCTTCAACTGCCTAATGTAGGACCGCAGAGTGCCCTTCGGGATTCCGCGCTTTCCGTGGGGTTCATGAAAAGTCACAAACTCAGGATCACGGTTCGGGTTCCGATATGTTCTGGCCGACCCCGCACTGGCCTTGAAAATCCGATAATCCAGTATCTGTAGGACCTTCAAAGTCTCGCCACGGAAGGTCGCCTGGTAGCTCTGCCATCCTGTTGGTGCCTCTAGTGGCCGACCGGCTCACTCATGAAAGACGGGGGATCGAACGGAGGGACGGGCAGAAAAAGCCAGTTTCCCCGAAAGATCGTTGTTTCGGGCATCCCTGCCCTACTTCGTCAGTCGGTTACGGCTTCTAATTTTCCTCAACGGGGTTTGACAGCTCGCGGAGTCTTCGGTAGCATGCAGTCGGATATCCGCTCGCGGGTCACGTCCGTGAGCCAGAACCGCCTGCCATTCTTAGTGGCGGGCGTTTCTGTTTAAGGGCGGAAATTTCAGTCGGATCCGATCCCACCCCAATACGGCGTATTCTGGTACCCGCAAACGACGGCGTCAAGGAAAAATCAGACTCGACACCTCCCCTTATGTGCAAACTGATTCCCACGGATCCACAACGTAGCATTCGTGTCAATCGGAAAGTGCTGTGGAAAAACTGACGCCTGTGGAAAATATGCGGGACGTCGCCGAGGTCGATCGGCCAAGATGGCCGGGCGTTGGACTCGATAGCGACACCTGGGCGAATGACCTTCAGGATGGTTTGGAAATCAACCGCTGAACCCGTGAAGTACAATCGACCATTCCCTGAAATCATGCTTAGTGTGTTTTCCACCGTCACGTGGAAATAGGCTTGCGCGATAGGCCCCGCGTCGACGGGACCCACGCGTGAGGGGTGCTCGGAGATTTCTTATGACACCCCTAGAGGAGGGCCTGTGCCCAATTTTGTGCCCACCACCAAACTCTACCGAGTGTTACTGAGTATCCAGCATTCTTGCCATGCGTCGGGAATCGTTACACTTGTAGCACTCAGTATCGTTTCATCGCATTCTGTGTAAGTTATTGATTCTTCGTGCGAGAAGAATTAGAAGGCAGATGCACTATCCATCTGTGCTACGGGCGCGTTGGCTACATTGATTCTAAATCTTTTATCGCGGGCAACGATACCATTTTGGAGGCACTGACTTTCCACCGAAAGGCAGACGCTCTGTCGTAATCAGCTATGAGCATGCGCTCATGAATCTCGAGCACCTAGAAGCACTTGCGCCAGAAATTCCTTTGATCCTTCAACCAGTCTTTTCCGTGCATTCGGTACAATTCGGTCCTCAGGGTCAGATGGGACAGTCAGTGATGAGTCAATCCAGGAAGTTCGTCGTCGGGCAACTTCCCACGACCGGACTTCTGGACCGCGAACGCCGGAACCTTCCGGTTACACCGTCATCCGCCCGGAATCGCCCTCGTTCTCCTCCTGGCTACCACCACTTGAGACGACACATAGGATGTTGGGCCAACTGTGGCTCCCGATCCCCTCGTCGGGCGGAGCGTTTCTCACTACCGAATCGTCGCAAGGCTGGGCGGTGGCGCAAGTTTGATGGGCTTGAGGTCCTGCGCAGCCGAGTTGACGGAGAAACCGATTGTCGCCAGCACAAGCCCCAAGAAGAACGATGCTTTGCGTTTCATGCGACACACCTATGGGCAGAGACTGCACGTCGCTAGGTTTCGCTCGGCGAAATGCCTTCAGCGTGCCTGAAACTTCTCGATTAACTCTCGCTCTGCCTGAAGCCAGTCGTCCTGGTCCCATCCGTGTATACAACCGCGTTCGAGGTGTAATTCATACGCTCGCTGCCGAACTTCCTCGATACTCGGGCCGTTCGCGAGCGGCTGCGTCTTCTCAGATTCAGCCACTTCATGTTCCGTGTCTCCCACACCTGCTGCCACGCTTTTCGATTTCATATCTTGCGTCCCTCCTTTTGAATTCGTCCTAACGAAATGTTTCCGGCCATTACCGTATACCGAGTGACGGACCGAACACTTTGGGTTAATTCCCCCTTCACGCGGCTCAACCCTCTAGGCCGAATCGCATAGCAGACACGCGGCCAACGTCCGCGTCTTAGCTGACCTGCACGGTACTTCATACGATCCTGGCTGCCACTGTCTTGGATTGATCAGACGCGTCGGCCTCCGGGCGCGAAATCATCGGCGCGCGGACGTCCAGAAACTGAACGATGTCCTTGGAGAAAATCAGGTCAAGGGTCCAGTCGAACGCGACTCGCAGTTTCTTCTCGAATCGCGGGAGTTTGCTGAGGTAAATGGTCCGCCAGAGCCACCAGGCGATAAAACCCGAGAAGTTGATCCCGAAGATGCTCGCGACGCCGGTCCGCCGGCCGATGGCCGCGAGCTGCGCGATGGTCATAAAACTGAAACGCTTTTTCTCTTTTCCGCGGACCGCAGCGATCACGTTGTGCGTGACGACTTCCGCTTCTCGAAGTGCATGCTGCGCAGTCGGTGGGTGAAATTTCCGTGTCCGCGCGTCCGGTATCGCCGCACAATCACCCAGAGCCCATACGCCCGGCCAAGCCTGAAGTTCGAGGGATTCGGTGACGAGCAGACGGCCTTTCTCCTTAGCGCAGGGAATCGTGTCGACCAGAGGATTCACGGACGTCCCGGCGGTCCAAACGAGCGTGTCGGTGTGAATCGTAAGCCCGTCACCCAACTGGACGGCCCGACCAGAAAACCCTTCCACCTTTGCGTTCAGGAGAATTTCGACTTTGCGGATCGCGAGTTTTCGCTGGGCGTAGGCGCCGAGACGTTCGTCCAATTCGGGGAGGATGACCGGGCCGGCATGAACGAGAACGATTCGGAGCATGTCTTCCGTCAAGTTAGGGTAGGAACGAAGCGCCGCCCGAACGAAGTCGTTGATTCCCGCGACCGTCTCCACCCCGGCGAATCCGCCGCCTGCAACGACAAACGTCAACAGCGGTTCTTTCACTTTGCAGCAATCGCTGTCGGCTTCCTCCAAGTGGGCAATCAGGTGGTTGCGCAGTCGCATGGCGTCGCCCAGAGTCTTGATGGTGAGCGCGTGCTCGCGGAGCCCCGGGATGCCGTAGAGATTGGTCACACCGCCCAGGCCCAAGACGAGGAAATCGAACTCGAGTGTGTGCCGATGATGATCGAATCCATGAGAAACCATGACTCTGCGATTCTCGATATCGATGCGATCGACTTCTCCCGCAAGAAACCGGACATGGCGCAGCATTTTGCGGGCCGGGCTGACAATCGTGGTGAGATCGAGATCGCTGGTCGCGACCTCATGAAGCATCGGCGTGAACAAGAAAAAGTTCTCACGATTGACGAGCGTAATATCAACGGAAGGGTCCCGTGCGAGTTTCTTCTCCAACCCCATGGCGACGGTGAGACCCGCAAAACCCCCACCGAGGATGAGGATGCGCTTTCGTGGTGCGTTTTCCATGGGGCATCTCGAATCACGAGCAAGGATCGCCGCAGCTAACCGGCTGACTTCGTGAGATGAGACGAGGCGCACGGGAAGGAAGATGCGGAGAATTCGATTCGCCGGTCGGGAACGAGCCTACGGTTGCACGCCGGGAAGCGGAAGACGTACACTTGGCCATTCCCGATCCGCTCGAGGTTACGGTGGTAGAATGAGCTTTCTCAGCGAAGTCCAACTCGAAGACGGTTTCGCTCCCTTCGTCATATTTCGGGAATCGGTCGGATTCGTTCCCAATCTCCTGAAAGCACAGACTTTGCTGCCTCGCGTCATCGAAGCCCACGCGATGCTCGCAAGCGCAGTGCGTTTTCGGGAAAGAGCGATTTCCCGGATTCAGAAGGAACGAATCCTATTAAGTATTGCGGCCGGTCGCCAGGACGCCTATTGCGTGGGCATGGACAGCAAGATCTTGAGTTCGCTTGGGATATCCAGCAGTCAAATCGACGATCTTTTGACCGACCACCGGAAAGCGGGCCTCTCGGCAGCGGACCTTGCCTCGCTTCAATTTTGCCTCAAACTGGCGCATCACGCTTCGTCCGTAGGCTGGGAAGACGTCGAAGCGCTTCGAGCATGCGGATTCGCGGACGAGGCGATCCTGGAAGCGGTCCTGGCTGCGGCGTTAGGCGTCTACCGCTGTACGCTATCCGCAGGGTTGGGTCCGAAGCCGGATTTTGAACCACGAGAACTTGCTGTGACGAATAGCGATGCCCCGCACGAGGGAGGCCGCCATGGAATGTCGGACGACATTCGTGAGCGGGCGCGACGCAAAGGACCACACCTGCCCGCGCCCTATCTAAGCCCCAGAACGTTTACACCTTTTGACGTCCTTCAGAAGAGCCACGGGTTTATACCGAACTTTTTCCGCGCTCAGACTTTGCGGCCGGACTTGCTGGAAGCGGAGCTGGAGGCGGTCGGCAGGATTCTCCTGCCAGAAGACGTTCTGACCAGGGTGCAAAAGGAGTGCATTTTGCTGGCGGTATCGGCGGCGAACCTGAACTCGTATTGCGTCGCGATGCATTGCAACTTGCTGAGAGGGTTGGGGATGTCCTCGGAGGAGGGCGACCAGATCGCGGTGGACCATCATGGGGCCAACCTATCGAAAGCCGATGCGGCAATGCTGGATTTCGCCGTCAAACTGGGAGCGCGAGGTCCGGAGATTTGCCGCGGGGACGTTGAAAATCTTCGGAGACTAGGATTCACCGACGAACAGATTTTGGAGTGCGCGGTGGTGACGGCTCTGAATAACTTCGCGAATACCCTCCAGATGGGACTGGGGATCGAGCCAGATTTTGAGCCACCCGTGTTCTTTGAAGAAAATAAAATGCATCTTCTGGCTGCCGACGACCGTCCCATCGGACTTGGTCACTGTTGCCTGTTCTCCCACCAGGCTCCTGGACCCGGACGCCGAACTGGTCGTCGAGGCGCAGAGTGGAAAGCTGGACGCTTTCGAAGAATTGGTTCGCCGCCACAGCCAGCTGATTTACCGGACTCTGGTAGCGATTCTGGGTAACACAACCGATGCGCAGGACGCCATGCAAGATGCGCTGTTGAGCGCGTTCAAGCACATCGGTGGGTTCCAGGGCCGCTCGAAGTTTTCGACCTGGCTGGTGAGTATCGCCAGGAATACGGCGCTTGGGCAATTGCGCGGCCGCAAAAACGTTGAAAGTTTGGATGAAGGCCAGTACAGCGAAGAGGAGGACTTTCGGCCGCGCCAAGTCAGGGCCTGGCAGGATGACCCGGAGCAAGATTACTCCAAATCGGAGATGCGGGAGCTCGTTGAAAGAGAGATCTTGAGGCTTCCGGCAAAGTATCGCGTTGTCGTAATGCTGCGGGATATCGAGCAACTTTCGACCGATGAAGTTGCCCGCCAGCTGGGGCTTAGCGTTCCGGCGGTAAAGGTGCGGCTGCTGAGGGGCCGGCTAATGCTACGAGAGTCGCTCTCGCCTCACTTCACAACCATCGTCAGGAGGGCCGCTCGATGATCACGTGCGAGGAATTCTTCGCTGAATTTGCAGACTACCTCGAGGGCCAGGTATCGCCTGAGGTTCGTCAGGAACTAGAACTGCATCTGTCCCAGTGCCGCGCTTGCCATGTGCTTTACGATTCCAGCCGCAAGACGGTAAAGATCGTGACGGATAGCAGCTCATTCGAGCTACCCCGAAGCGTCTCCGACCCGATCATAGACCGCGTGATGGCGAAACTGCGAACAGACCGCAGCTGACGACGTCCGCGCTTGCCGTCCGGAATTTCGTGTAAGCCCCACCTTTTGTTGAAAAGCGAACTGCGATCCAGGCCTCCAGCAAAGCGCGTTTCGGGTGCTTCCGGGCAACCCTGAATTTTTTTGCGCGTCCATGTAACCTTCGCGCGGCAAATCACTCCTATCGCGCGTGAGAGTTGGGCGCCAGTAGGCGCTCATCGGGACGAAACCGCAAAGGAGAAATCAAAATGATTCGCAATGTAAGGATAGTGCTGGCACTCGGTGCGCTGGCGTTCGCATTCGGAATGCAGGCGTTGGGAAATGCACAGGATAGCAAAGCAAAGACACTGGAAACGGGAACCTTCCACGGAAAAGTTCACAGCACTTCGGGCCGCGCCACGATCTACCAAGAAACGGACGGGAAACTGGTTCTTCGTTTGACAAACTTCAAGACTTCAAACGGACCCGACGTTCACGTAATTTTGGTCGCGCTCAAGGACGCGGAAGACGACGCTAATTTTCTGAAGAGCAACACCGAACGCGTCGAGCTGGGCAAGCTGAAGGGGAATGAAGGCGATCAGAACTACACAATTCCGAGCGGGACGGATCTCAGCAAATTCCAAACCGTTTCGATCTACTGCGAGCGGTTCGACGCGAACTTCGGCGCTGCGCCTCTCGAGAAGTTCTAGGTCTCTCGCACACAATTCATGCAAATCGGGCAGGCCGACCTGCCCGATTCAGGCACGCGAAGGAGAAGAAACATGGCTGCAAACATAGGTTCCTGGATTTCGCGCCGGAAGTGGATCGTGGTCGCTGTCGGTCTCCCGGTGCTCTTCGCGGCCTGGTGGGCATTCCGCCCGGAGAAACTGTGGGTTAACCAGAAGGTGGATGAGCCGGCTCCGTTTAGTTCGAGCACCGATCCTCAGCCGCTCTATACCGGGCGGCTGGAAGGCAAGGCGCACCAAACGAGCGGGCGGGCGACAATTTATAAGACCGCCGATGGCAAGCAGTATCTGCGGCTGACCGATTTCACGACCTCGAATGGCCCGGACGTTCACGTGCTGCTGGCACGGAGCGATGACAGCGGCCTCACCGAACAGATCGTGAAAGGGCAGCTGGATAGCGTTGAACTCGGGTCTCTAAAAGGGAATCAAGGGGACCAGAATTACGATCTGCCGGCTTCCGTCGACCTCACGAAATACAACGCAGTCACGATTTACTGCGAGCGATTCCATGCGGTGTTCGGCGTGGCACGGCTGGAGCGGTTCTAACGGCAGGATTCAGGATGGACTCGGCTTGCAGGGCCGATCACGAATGTGTCGAGACCTTCGCCGACGACACAGCGACGAAGATTTGAATTCGCATAACGAACTACCGGACAATCTCGGCAGTAAATCCACGCAAAGAACGAGGAGAAGGCTTTATGAGTGACATGGATTCGCAGACAGCAACGAAGCGCGCAGAGGCTCACTACACCGTGCCTTCTGCAACGATCCACAGGGTCGAAGCCGATGGCGTCCGAGTGTTTTATCGGGCTGCCGGTGATGCATCCGCTCCCGTGGTTCTCCTGTTACATGGATTCCCGGCCTCATCGTTCATGTTCCGCGAACTCATTCCGCGCCTCGCGACGGATTACCGCGTGATCGCTCCGGACCTTCCCGGTTTCGGATTTACGGAAGTTCCGGCCGAGCGAAAATATGTTTATTCGTTCGATGGATTGGCGTCGACCATAGAGGCCTTCACGCAAGCACTGAAACTCAACCGCTATGCAATCTATGTGTTCGATTATGGCGCGCCAACAGGTCTCCGCTTGGCGATGGCTCGCCCCGACCGAATCGCAGCGATCGTTTCGCAGAACGGCAATGCGTACGAAGAAGGTCTTGGCGATGCCTGGGGCCCGATTCGCAAATACTGGGCTGAACCCACGGCAGAGAACCGCGACGTCATCCGCAAAAATGTTTTGACACTCGAGGGAACGCGCTGGCAGTACACGCACGGCGTAGCCAATCCGGAAAGCGTTCCACCCGAATCGTACACATTGGACACGGCGCTGCTCGAGCGTCCGGGAAACAAAGAGATTCAACTCGATCTGTTTCTGGATTACGCGTCGAATGTGGAGCTTTATCCGAAATTCCAGGAATATTTCCGCAAATCGAAGCCGCCTTTGCTCGCGATCTGGGGCAAGAATGATCCCTTTTTCATTCCTGCAGGAGCGGAGGCGTTCCGGAAAGACCTGCCCAATGCAAAGGTTCAGTTCCTTGATACCGGACATTTTGCGACAGAGACACACGTCGTAGAGATCGCATCCGCAATGAAAGATTTCCTCGAAGCCAATGGCATCGTGCGCCGGAGCGGAGAAAGCGGAGTCCAGGGATGAATACGTTTCCAGAGAACTCGACCATCGTTCTGGTGCATGGAGCATGGGCCGACGGATCGTGTTGGAACAACATCATTCTCCCTCTACAGCGGCAGGGCCTTAAGGTGACCTGTGCCCCGATCCCGCTCACGTCGCTAAGTGACGACGCCGCCGCTTTGAATGGTGCACTCGAACGAACGAGCGGCCCACTCGTCCTAGCCGCCCACGCCTACGGAGGCGCTGTGATTGCGGCGGCGCGTGAGGACCGAGTTAAGTCCCTGGTGTATATTGCCGCGCTCGCGCCCGATCAGGGCGAGACGGTTGCAAAGGTGTTTTATCGCGGCGAACCTCATCCGAACGCCCCCAAGTTGACACCCGATGCGCATGGCTTTATCTGGATGCCGGAAAGCGGGTTTCGGGAAGCCGTTGCTCACAAAGCTTCGGCCGACCAAACAAGCATCATGGCTGCAGTGCAGCGACCAATTGCGCTGCAGTGCATTCAAGAGCCGGCTCCCGCGCCGGCATGGAAAGTGAAGCCGTCGTGGTTTCTGCTCGCCGAAGAGGACAGAATGATCAACCCCAAGACCCAGCGCTTTATGGCCGATCGCATGGGAGCGACTGTCCGGTCAAAGCGCGTAGACCATTCTCCGATGTACACAGCGGCGGATCTCGTGATCGACGCGATCTTGGAAGCTGCTCGGGAAACCCTTTCGCGATAGAACCCTCGAGCCTGGCGAAGTAGAAAGGTCAGGAAGGAGCAATGTTATGGCGATCAAATCTGTCGCCATCGTCACCGGTGCGAGCCAAGGCATCGGACGAGCGGCGGCACTCCGGCTCGCACGCGATTTTTCGGCCGTCGTGCTGGTCGCAAGAAACAAGGACAAGCTAGAGGTTACCGCCGCTGACGTCAGGTCCGTGGGAGCCGAGGCAATGGTCTACCCTCTCGACCTGCGCGAACCACAAGCGGCAGAGATCATCATCAAAGGCACTCTTGAACGCTTTGGCAGAATCGACGCGCTGCTCAACATTGCCGGCGCGGTGCCACAGATTGATTTATTCGAGATGACGGACGCGCAGTGGGACGACGGTATGGCGCTGAAGTTGCACGGCGCCCGGCGCCTGACGATACGCGCTTGGGATGCTCTAAAGGCTTCGAATGGCTCTGTAGTGTTGCTCTCCGGAAGCGCGGCTCTCGATCCGAAACCCGGATTTGCGGCAGTCGCGGCAACGAACGCAGCCATCATTGCACTCGCCAAAGCATTCGCCGAGCAGGGAATCAAGGACGGAGTACAGGTCAACAGCGTCGTGCCGGGCGCCGTGATGACTGGACGCCGGCAGTCCTTCTTTGAAAAGTGGGCGCCGGCTCACAATCTTAGCGTGGAAGAAGCGATCAAGAAGTTTCCGGAGGAAGCCGGCATCAGCCGCTTTGGGAAGCCGGAGGAGATTGCCGATCTGCTGAGCTATCTGGTATCGCCCGCAGCGAAGTGGATGACCGGCGCTTCTGTGCGTATCGATGGTGGCGAGATCAAAGCCGTTTAGACGCGGACCATCTGCCTCATCGCGTCGGAGGCAGTGAGGAATAGGAATCGAATGACTCTATGATTGACCGCTGCGAGCTAGAAACGGGGTTCGAGGAGGTCGGATCGCTAGCGGTTCTCCGTATCGCCGCATTTCCTCCAACCGGACTTCTCGGGACTGATCCCACTTTATCTTTGTAGTGGGTTCAATGTGATTCAGGACCAAGGGGCTTTGTCCCGAGTGGCCTGAGTAGAACGCAGCACTCTGTGATCGGGCGCACAAGATCATCCATCAGCGGCAACCCAGCCCAGGCTATTATTCTGAAATGTGACTGCAATGCCCACCACACACGCCAAGACTCCGCTTCGGACGGGCTTCCTCCGATCCTTTATTCGATGGCTTGTCATCGGCGTGGTGCTTCTTTGGTCGCTCGCCGCGCTGATCCTCGTGGCCGCCCGGTGGATCGACCCACCGACAACCGCGGTGCACCTCCAGCGCCGCTTGGAGGCCTGGATTCACCACACGCCGTATCGCGAACGCTACAAATTCATTCCGCTCAGCCAAGTCTCGGCCGATCTCCAGCACGCTGTAATCGCCGCAGAGGACGCGCACTTCTACCAGCACCATGGATTCGATTGGCATCAGATCCAAATCGCTACCGAAGACGATTTGGAAGGCGATCGCACTCGCGGAGCTTCCACCATTACGCAGCAACTCGTAAAAAACCTATTCTTCGGAACGGGCCGCTCTATCCTCCGCAAGCGCGCAGAGGTCACACTGGTACCGGTGGCCGAATTCGTCCTCGGCAAACAGCGCATTCTGGAGATATACCTCAACGTGGTCGAATGGGTCCGCGCAGTCCTGTTCATCCTTGCACATCAAGTTCTTTTCGGGCTGTATATGGGATCTGGTTTCGCGCCTAACCATAAGGGGATGCCTATGCCGGAGCGATGCCGGTGACGCCGTTCAAAGAACTACATCGCACGCGGGCAATTTGGAGACCGACTACTATTACGACGCGTATCCCCACGCGACGACCAACGATGTGAAGGCAGCCCACCGCGTGCAAGGCGGCGTTCGATGACCTCTCGAGACGCAGCCCCGAGGTGCCCGCGGCGGAATTTGCCAAGGCATATCGGCAGTTTCTGGTACAAGTGCAGCGCGACCTCGGAGAAACGGGTGAACCGCCCGTGGGGACGTAGCGAGAACCATGGCGAACCAAAGCGGCAGCGTGTACGGATTGACGATTCTTTCGCCCATCAAGGATGAGCCGCAGCGTAGAAATTTCGCACAGCCTCGCCCTGCGTATGTACCTGGCGAAGTTGCCGCGCCACGAGCACAGTCCCTTCGCAAGAGTATCCAGCACGCATCTGGCCAGGCTGGTCGTAATGGACGACGTGGTGTACGAGGGAATGCCCTCTTGCGAAGAGCACCTGCAGGCCAAGTACCTGATATTTGAATCGAATTTCGACGGTGATCTCGATACCTACCTGGAGCGCATGGCGCGGGAAATCTCCGACACGGTGCACGCCGTGTGGCAACACTGCATAGGTTATCCCGGAGTGGAGAATGTGGCCGCGTTCAAGGCGTACATGAGAAAGTGCCAGGTCGAGACGACGTTCTATTTCGCGGACGTGAATGACAAAACGGTGCAGCAGACGCTCCGCGCGTTGCAAACGCAGAGCGCAGTCGCTGCCTTCGTCGAGAAGAATCAGGGCAAACCGGCGGACGCTTTGCAGGAAGCGTTTCAGCGATTCGTCAAAGCGCTGAATGACTCGCCTCCCCCACATCCGGCCATCACGCACGGCAAGGAATTCGCCGACGAGTTGATATGAGCAAACTAGACCCGACCGACATCCAGGGATTTGTCCTGCGCGGATATACTTTCCCGTTCGCGCGATATCTGTTTCTTGATATTTCACGCGAGACGGGAAGGGAGTTCATCGGAAAGCTGGTGGACGAAATCACCACCGGCGAGCGCTGGGACGACGCTAAGCCACGCACGACGGTGAATGTTGCCTTCACCTATAAAGGTCTGGTCAAACTCGATTTGCCTGAGGCGAGCTTGCAAAGTTTTCCCGTGGAATTTGTTCAAGGCATGAAGGCGCGCGGGCTGATCCTGGGCGATACAGGCAAAAATTCTCCCGAGCACTGGGATCAAGATCTGGCGCGAGATACATGTGGATGCCTGGCTGGGCGTCTACGCGGAATCGACCGAGGAACTGGAAAAGCGGTGTGCGGAGTTGCAGAAGCTGATGGATGCGACGCGCGGAGCCACCACGATCGGATCGCAGGACGCGGGACAGCTCAAGATCGATGGGCAGTATACGACCAAAGAGCATTTCGGCTATACGGACGGGTTCGGCAATCCCGATTATCTCGGTGTGGAGCGCGACACCCAGCCGGGGCAGGGCAAGCTGACGCCGGACGGCAAGTGGGCGCCGCTCGCGACGGGCGAGGTTCTGCTCGGAGTACGCGGACGAGGCCGGCGAGTGGCCGGTCGCGCCGGTGCCGCATCTGCTGGCGAACAACGGCACGTTCATGGTTTACCGGAGACTCCACCAAAATGTCGAAACGTTTCGGCGGTATCTGAATGAGAAGGGGCAGCTTTATCCGGGCGGCAAGGAGAAGCTGGCGTCGAAGTTCATCGGCCGTTGGCGCGATGGCACCCCGGTCGAACTGTCGCCCGAGCACGAAGACCCGAAGATTGTGAAGTGCAAGGATCAAAATGTGAACTTCACCTTCGGCAAAGACCTGGAGGGATTGCGTTGCCCGATCGGGGCCCATGTTCGGCGCACGAATCCTCGGGACGCGTTCGGCTTCAACGGAAAGCTGATCAATCGTCGGCGCATCACGCGGCGCGGTTTGGCATACGGGCCGTACACGCCGGAGGATCAGCCGGTGCGGGACAGCGACGAGCACGGCATCGTCTTCATGGCGCTGAACGCCAGCCTCTTCCGGCAATTCGAATTCGTGCAGCAGCAGTGGATTGAGTACGGCAACGACGCGCGGCAAGGCAATGACAAGGACATGCTGATCGGCAATCACGAAGGCAAAGGGAAATTCGTGATCCAAGGTGCGGAGGATCCCTCGAACCCGCCGTTCATCTGCGGAGGCTTGCCGACTTTCGTGGAACTGCGCGGCGGAGATTATTTTTTCGTTCCGAGCATCACGGCCCTGCGAATGATTGCGACGAATTCGGTCGATCCGCGTTGAGAGGGAAATCGCAAAATGGAATACGATCGGCAGGTTGAAAAGCGCCTTTGAACGCGTCGAAGCTGAGGGGATGGCGGCGCTGGATGGCGTGCAGGCTGATGTGATGTCGTTCTTGGACCGCATAAAGCAGCATTTGACCGCAGAATCCGGAGCCGCTGTTTGCGGTGCTGCGGCGACATTAAGCCGGTGCTCGTCGCGAAAAACACCGCGCTGGTGACGCGATTCGAAGACGTGCAGGAAGTGCTGTCGCGAGACGACGTATTTCAGGTGACCTACAAAGCAGAAGATGGAGATCGTCGGCGGCGGTGGCAATTTCTTTCTTGGAATGCAGAATTCGCCGGAGTATGAACGCGACGAGTCGCATATGCGGACGGTCGTGCGAAGGCAGGACTATCGCTGGGCAGATCGCGCCGTTCGTGGCCGCGATGGCGGAAAGCCTCGTAGCGGCTTCAGGTGGCCAAATCGACGTCGTGCGTCAGCTCGGCCGAATCGTGCCAACGCGATGGATCGCCGCGTACTTCGGGTGCCCTTCGCCCTCGGACGAAGAATTAGGCGACTGGAGCACGGTGATCTTCCAATACCTGTTCACGGATCAGAACAACGATCCGGCAGTCGACAAGGCGGCGCGCGATGCTGCGGCCAAGGCGCGGTCGTGGCTGGACGAATCGATCACGAAGCGCAAGGCACAGGCCTCGCGGGTGGAAACACCTCAGCCCGACGATGTGTTGGGGCGATGTCTGGCGCTGCAGAACGCCGGCGTGCCGGGAATGGATGATTTGGGGATTCGCAATAATCTTCTCGGCCTGTTCGTGGGCGCGATTCCAACCACGTCGAAGTGCTGCACGCAGGCCTTGGATGAACTACTGAAGCGTCCCGCAGAATTAGCGAAAGCCCAGGAAGCCGCACGGTCGGATAACGAGTCCCTATTGGCGCAGTATGTCTTCGAGGCCTTGCGATTCAACCCGAATAATCCCGGCTTGTTTCGAATCGCGGCGCAAGATTACACGGTAGCGAAGGGTACGATGCATGCGACTTTAGTTCCGAAGGGCGCATCCGTAGTGGCGGCGACCCAATCGGCCATGTTCGACGAGAGGATCGTGGAGGCACCGAACGAGTTTCGGACCGGCCGGCCGGACTACATCTACATGCACTTCGGCTATGGGCTGCACGCGTGCTTCGGGCAGTACATCAACCGAGTACAGATACCGGGGATTCTGAAGCCCCTGCTGAAGCGGAACCACTTGCGGCGGGCGGCCGGAGAAGCGGGGCAGTTACACTATAGCGGGCCGTTTCCTTCCACTATGAGTGTACTGTTCGATTGACCTGAGCGGGCTTTTGGTAGCTGCGAGCACCATTCACTAAAACGTCTTGTCCGCCTGTGATCGACCGCCACGTACGTCGTTGCGGGCGGTGCCGGGAGCGTCCCGATTTTGTGAAGGCGTGTCTGACCTATGAAGAAGTCCAGCACGGCACCCGATCCGGTCCTGATCACATTTCCTCCGAGCCTCGACAGTGAGTTAAGTCGCTTTCTCGTCGAACACTACGGAATCCGACATCAGGAGGAACGGCACACGCTGGTTTTCTGTTTTTTCGTGACGCTCTGGCACGGGAGCTCGGTCATCTTCCCGTTGCTCTACAGTAATTCGTTCAAACTGGTCGGCCCCCGAGCCATGGCCAACTATTTCGATAGCCGGTGCGTGCCCGAACTCCGTCTGTGGCCAGACGACGAGAGCCAGAGGCGCCAAGTGGAGAGCGACTGGACTCTATTTAACGACTCACTGGCTTTCGCAACGGCTCGCTTCGCCTATTTCCACCTGCTCCCCCATCGGGACCTCATGATTCGGCCCCTGACCCTGGGCACTCCCAATTTCGAACGAAAAACCGTCGAGTTAGCGTACCCGACTTTTTCGTGGTTGCTCAGAACCCTGCTGGGATTGAGCCCGAAGAAGGCACAGGAAAGCCTTGACCAAATCAGGACCATATTCGATACAGTGGACGCTAGGCTTGCAGCGGGTAGAAGATTCCTCGTCGGCGATCGACTGACGTTGTCAGACCTCGCCTTTTCCGTGGCCGCGGCACCTGTCGTCCTGCCTCGTGGCTATGGCGGCCCAATGCCATCATTTGCCGAAATGCCCAGCGAAGTTCAGGCCGTGGTGAACGAAATGAGCTCTCGTCCGGCGGGAGCTTTCGCCCTGCGAACCTACGAAGAAAAGCGATATCTATTCGGAGCGGGTTCGGTTTAACCCGCCCCAACCAAGAGGTCGTCCTCGTTGAATCAGTCGAAATTTTAGTAGCACTAGCGATCGGTTAACGATGCCATCTTCACGATCATCTTCCAGCTGTCTTTTTCGATTCGACAAGCCTTTGAACGATACGACAAACGCAACGGATTCGAACCGGGGAAACGGAAATCCACCATGGGCCCGCGTGACAGGCGTTGACAGTGATAAAGTGGCGGCACTCCGTGCGCGACTCCGCCTTCCAGAAGGTACGTCACGAGGGCGGCGATAGAAACGAGACAAGAGGGAGATATCGGATAAATCTGGAGCGTGCACGGTGCGAACAGCCTGGAAAAACCCACTATACGTTGCGCAAGTATTAACTGGTCTGGCGGCGGCCGGAGCTATCTTTGCCGATGGCCAAGTGACGCGGCTACGGCTTTATCTCGCTACAATCGCCGGACTGGCTATGGTGGCCTCGCTCTTTGTTGCCGCACGCGCAGGAAGCGACTCCGAGCGAATGCACCGGCATCTGGAGACGCTGCTCCGATCAATGGAACTACCCTTCTTTATCATCGAGAGGGTGAGCGCGATCGTCAAAATAATCGCCAGTAAACATGATTGGCGCTGGATTAGGCAAGAGAACTTCCAAGGGCAAACGGTCTACGACTTTCAGGAGGTCCGCGGACCGGTTGAAGGGCGGCTTGTCGTGTCAGTCGACGAGTTCAAGAGTCTTTGGCTCCTCGAAAAGGACGGGCAGATGAGGACCATTGAGGAAAGATTATTTGGAGGAGCCAAACGGGACATGGGCGAAGGATTTGCACAGGATGATAAATATCTCGATGAAGTGATTCGACAAACCATCTCCGAAGAGGTTATAGGACCACGTTGGATCGGGATTAATCACCAACCAGGCGGTACTTGCGTATTCATGCTCCGTCAAAAGCAAGACGATGCCGAACGGACGTTGCCCCGCATTCCATCCGAAGAACGACGCGCTCTGCAGGCAATGTTTCCTATTCAGCGATACGCAGCATGTGCCGACGACGCGAAGGTCGCACTTCGGGCATATTTTAAGTGAGCAAAGTGCACTGTCTGAAGATTATGCCGAGCAAGAAGTTAGATTCTATTCCCCTTCGGTCTCGGGGATTTGTTGCAGTTCGCAAAGATTCGCGTCTGGACGGCACCAAATGCCCCGGACGCTGAACCCCTATTCGGAGACAATTTTCGTTGGCACGCTTTGCATGGGAGGACTACAAAGTGGAGAGGAAAAGAGGAGAGCGACACGGCGAGAAGCTCCGGCGACGAGTAGTGAAAAATCGGGGAATTACGGCCGGAACGCCTGCAGATCGTCTGCCGCTTGTTTCAAGCGCGCGACTTACCTTTGTGGAGCGTCTTCGTGTTCCTGCGTTATTTCTCCTTCAAGCAATTACTGGCTCACGGCCGATACCACAACGGATTGTTTCGTACGTTCCTGTGAAAGGGGCGTCGCGCCGTTCGCAGTTCTTGCGCTTTGGCTCGGGTGCCCGCTTTTCCTTTTCAGTTCCGGAAGATCCTTCGCCTGGCAGAGAAACAAGCTTTCCTGAATCTGTCGCGCCCGGGCGAATACGGTCACATAGCGAACCAACGGGAAACGTTCCGAGCCCACGAAAGTCACTCGCGTGATTCCCAAGGAATTGAACTTCTCCGACTTTGGGCTGGCGAGGATGCGCTCGATGGCCCTGCGCACCATCTTCTGCTTGTCGATACCGAATACGGTCGCTTTGATTTCCCCGGCCAAACAGAAGAATGTCCATCCTGTTTTCCGGATCTCTCGGTCCAGTCCGTATCCATCAAAACCCTTGACGAGTCTCCATCCTGGCACGCAAGGCTCGCTGTCGATCCGCACAGTTTCGGGCAAGAGCGTGCCTTCCTTGATCAGGATATTCCCCGCCTCAATTGTGTCTCGCACCTGATTCTCCTTCCTGCCGCTGTCCCCTTGCCGCCTTTGAAGGATCTGTATTGGTGTGCCGAAACCGAGTACCGCTCTTCCCGAAGCCCGCGTTTCGCCTCGATCAAGGAAGAGCGGGAAATCCTCGGCGTCTAATTGCCTGCGGATTTCGAGTCATCTCGAGGTGAATGTTTCTCCAACACTGAAACCAAGAGACGCCCCGATGGAGGAACCACTGCCTCCCCACCTAACACGATTTGTCTTGCCGTGAACTTCCGGCCATAAACGTCCGCGGTCGCGTCATCATCCGGCCGAAGGGTGGAACCTTCCAGTGAAACGCCGGCAAAGAGACCGCGCGAACGCGAATAGCTAAGTATTTCCGCTCTCATGTACGCATCCGTATTTGCCGCGGCGTCGCGGCCCACAGGGCCCGCCGCTATAGAAGCATCGGCGCCCAATTTGACTTTGCTGTCGAGAATGGAACTCGCGCCCCTGTCGTTCATGATCAACAAAACGAGATCGGTAGCTTGCCCGCCGATTTGGAATCCAATGCTGCCGCCCTCAAGCGCATACATTGCTGGTGCGCCCCACGGTCCCCTGAAATCCTTTCCGGTTCGGCAAACCATCGCTCCGCGGCCGTAGCTTGCGCCGACCACAAAGGCTGCCTTGAGAACCGACGGGAAAACGATGACGCATTCAGCCTTCTGGATTACTTCTTGAGGGATGTTGTCGGGTACGTTCATGATTTCGTGCATCACGACCCCGGCATTGTGAAGTCGCTTTTGTTCCTTGTTTCCTGCAAAAAGTGGTGCGGTTGCAACCAGTCCCAAACACAAAACGAGAATTGATTTACGTATCATCGCTGACCTCCATGATCAGAATTGCGGCCGCCGAAGCGGTACTCTCCGAACCCCTTGTGAAGCGCTTTAGACCGCGCCGTTAGTCGGGCACGACTCGTTGAGTGCAGCTACGTCTCGAAGCTTGCCCAACTGAAGCTTTTCGTTATGCCTTTCGTCTGGCGCCGGCAACCATTAGAGCTACTCCTCCGATCAACGCCAGTCCTCCCAGAACGGGAGGGAGAGAAATGTGTTCCTGCGTGTCTTTCGTGGCATGAATCGGCCCGACATCAAGGACCTTTTCTTGACGCGTGTAAGTGATGCCCTGATAAGCGAGGGCTAGCGCACCCAGAACGACCAGCAAGATCCCGACAAGAGAGAGTGATTTCATGTTTTCAGCTCCGCGTTCAGGAAGCGATCCTTCGACCTTGGATGACCCTGATGACAATCGTCACGGCCGCCAGGACCAGCAGGATGTGGATGAGCCCACCAAGCGTGCAAGAGGTAACGACTCCCAAGAGCCAGAAGGCGAGTGAACCTGTGGAGATTGTCCCGAGCATATTGACCCTTATTCCCTTTCCTTAGTGCAGTGGGAGCCGGGGCCCCCGCTCACAACCTCATCCTAGGCGCATCGCGGACGGGTATCTGTTCACTTGTGCACACATCTGACTTCGTCGTTTTGTCGCTTAAAAGGGGACAGGTGCCTCAGCGGCGGAGGATTGCGCAGGCAGTCGTCCGACCTGGAGGGCACGGACGATGAAGCGATTGGGCGCCGGGCCTACGTAGTAAAAGGGGAAGCAGGTGATCAGCGTCAGCGTTCGCTCGCTCGATGGCTGCAGGACTTGAATATCGTTCGGAAGTACCACAGCCGTGGATTCCACTTGATATTGGAAGTCGCCATCGAGTGTTTTGAGCGTGATTGCGTCACCCTGTCGAATGTTGCGCAACGGGCGAAAGAAACTGTCGCGGTGACCGGTCAAAACGATGTTGCCCCATTCGCCCGGCAAAGCTGTTTCCGACATGTGGCCGACCGCGCGCCGCAGGATTCTTGGCGAATCGCCCTCGACGAAAATAGCCTTCAGCCCGAGGCGAGGAACCTCGATCTCTCCGATAGCGCTTCCCTCAACCGCCGGAGGCCGCTCCTCGCCCCGGCTCACACCCTCGAACTTGGATTGTTCAATCACCTGATAGGTGTGAGCATCCGCGATGACGTAGCCGGCATAGGCAAGTCCGAACAGACCGGCAGTCAGCAGAACGTAGTGCGTTGCGCGCAGCATCAGCATCCTCGTCTTCCGAGGTGTTTTCGCGACTGGATCGCGAGGATTCACGACGCACTCTTCCCAAGCTTTGCGGGATCTTGCTTCAACTCCGGCCTGAAATAGCCGGGCCGGGTTCGCACGTGAAGCTCTCCCGTGGCCCGGAGCCTCGACTTTCACAGCTATTTTTCGAAAGGAATCTTTAGTGTCTGTTTTCTCCGGAACGAACCCGAGCGTGTACTCTTCGCGAAGGTCCTGCGCGATTCGTTTGGAGATTTCCGTGACGCTTTCCAAGGACATCGGAAAGAAGGCGACGCCGCCGGTATTCTTGCTGAGTCGCCGAAGGACATCCGGGTTCTCTTCGTCCTCGTCGGCGTCCACCAGACCGACGGAATAAATCGCCGCTTGCGACCGCTGAGCCAGCGCCAGAACCTGCGAGTATTTTTGCTGACTGGCATTGTCCCCGCCGTCGCTGACGATGATCAGAGCTTTTTTGTCCCAGTTGCCGAGCTGCAAGTGGACGAGCCCTTCGGCCACCGCATCGTAGAGCGCGGTTCGTCCCCGCGCCCGGACTGAGAAGACGGCTTTTGCGAGCTCCTTTGGGTCGCTGGTAAAAGCCTTTCCGTCCATTAGCTCAACCGAAACGTCGTCGTTGAAATCCACGACGAACATCTCATCTTGCGAATTGCTGGATTGCGCGAAGGCGGAAACCGCCGCCGCTACCTCTGGTAGCTTGGGGCCCATGCTGCGGCTGTGATCAACGATCAGGCCCACGGTCACTGGAGTATCTCCCTCCTGAAACGAAGTAACTCTTTGCAGTTTTCCGTCCTCGTACACGCGGAAGTCCTGCTCGTTCAGGCCGGAAATGAAATTTCCGTTTGCATCGGTAACGCTGACCGGCAACACCACCAGTTCCGTCCTCGCGAAAATCGTGGATCGGCCAGCCGCGTTGGGCGATACGGACTGCGGTGACAGGGACTGCCAATAGGTGGAGATGCCGCAAAAGAACAACAAAGCAGCACCACGATAGAAGCGCCCAAACGAATTGCGTCTCTTGGATCGCACGACCAGAGTCATTAAGTCTCCTCGCGCCGCGGGATAAAGGTCATCGACGATAAGACCCGCGGCGCCTTGGAGGCTGATACGTTATGAACGTTCCATTGCGAATCGCTTCACGGCAAAAGCGCATCCGAGCGATGCCAAGCCGAACAACCCAATGAGCGGAACCAGACTGGCCGTCTTCGGCAAGGTCTCGGTGTTCTGCGCGACGAGAGGCGTCGTTGTCTCTGCCGCCGCTGCGGGTGGAGTGGTCGCGATCGCTTCGGCTACCGGCACTTCCTTCTGTTCCGGCGTAACCGCAACAATCGTAGCGGTGTTCAGGTCGGCGGGGGCGATTTCCTCTGCAATCGCCGGAACAGGCTCTTTCGCTGCCACGGCTAGCTCAATCGCCCGATGCTTGGGATAAACGAATTCCTGACCGAAGTTATCACCAGGATAAAACCACGCCTTGATGGCTTCTGGGTTATCGCCGGATCTCTCCGCGAATTTGACTACGGTTTGGCCGGTTGGATGAAGCCGCCAGTTGTTGATCGCGAGGACCGTGGCGATCACTTTAATTCCATCCGCATCCAGGAATTGTACGATGTGGCGGTCGGAGTCTAAATTCACGAGCTTGATCGTGTAGGTGCCGGCGGGCAGGATCTGCCCTGGGATTTCGACCGGCTGACTGAACGTCATGACGGTCTTCTTGTTCCAATCGTCGGCGCGAACCCCCGAACCGAATATGGCGCCAAACAATGTGAGCGTTAGCACAACTAGAACTGTCTTTACAATCTTCATGTCCATTTCCTCCGGAGTCTTAAGGATCGGCTGGCAGCTGAAGCCAAAATGCTAGTGCACAGTAAAGGAGTAATCTGTTCACTTATGCACACATCAGCGCTTTCTAATTTAGCTTTCTGAGTTCATTTACGATCTTCCGGGCCTCTCTCATTCTTTCCTTGTAGTACGTGGGGCTTATGACGAATTCCTTGTCTCCGACTTGCACGCGTTCTTTGATGCCTCTTTTCGACAGAAATATCGCCAGCGCTATATACGTCTTGATTTCCTTTTCCAGGAACCGGACTGCTTGTCGTTTGGATTCGTCCATGTTTCACCTCGGAATTGCTCTGGATCGCAAAGCTTGAAAGGAAAGGAGGCCCGTCCCCTCGAGCCTTCGCAGGCTACGGCCTCGTTTGAGCACGATCCCATGGACGGGAGGGGCTCCGTCAGGGACATCACGGACCTACGGGCCCTAGAGACGGCCGAGAAGCAGGAGAACTACGATGACGACTAAAATCAATCCTACTCCCCCCGTCGGGGCATAACCCCAGTTCCGACTATGCGACCACCGCGGCAACACACCCAGGAGCGCCATCATCAGGATCACAATCAATATAGTTCCGAGCATTGTTCCCTCTCTTTTTCCCAGCCGAATGTATGAATACAGCTCCACCCTTCCCTCAGCATTGCCGGGGCGGCTCGACCCGCGTGCATCGCAGTCGCCCCAGAAGCTGGATGGGAAAGATAGTTAGATCACGACGCTAATGGCAATCTGGGCGCCGGGATACGACGGGTTGCACAGGTAATACCCGCCGTCGATGTAATCAACATAAACGTCGTCGGTGTAGTACCAGCCCACCGGCCACGGCTGAACAAATCCGAACCAATAGCCGCCGTACTGGAAGCGCGAGTATCCGCCGACCATCGTTGGATTGCCGATGCGGAATTCGTGCCCACGCCCAAAATTGGAACGGAAGCGATCGTCAGGTATGCGGCCGCTGCCTCTGGTGCTGAGCCGCAGTGCCGGCACTGCACGCTGCGTCTGTTCTTCGGCCGCAGTCCGCTGAACATGGCCTGCCGCACTGCCGCGCTCTTCCTGTTTTACCGGCTTGGTTTGTGTCTGCGGCCTTGTGGACTTAGCCTGCTCGGGGCGTTGTTCAGGCTTCGCTTGCTTCACTTGCTTTGCTGGCTTCGCCTGTTCCTCGTGCTGTGCTGGCTTGGCCGGTTGCTCCTGCTTTGCGGACTTAGGCTGCTCTTCACGTTGTTCGGGCTTCGCCTGTGCCTCTTGCTTTGCCGGCTTCGCCTGTTCCTCGTGCTGTGCCGGCTTCGCCTGTTGCTCCTGCTTTCCCGGCTTGGCATCTTGGTCGTGCCCCTCCTGCGCAAAGGCAGGAACGGTAGTTCCGAGAAGCAAGAACAGGGCTGCTGTACTAACGACTCCAGGTATTTTCATGATTGTTGCCTCCATTACACCGAATTTATGCGCCCGGCGTTGGTCTACCGGCGCGATTTGTTGTTTGCGTTTCACCACACACAGTTCATCCCCCTGCCGCTCATTAAGGCCTGCTCACGCCCCAACGTGGATCCGGGAGAGAGAGTGGAATAGTCCGAAAATGTTGAGCAGCCACAAAACTACGGCGATGACTACAACTGCATTCAAGATGGATTTGATCGTTCCCTGCATTGGCACGAAGCTATTGACCAGCCAAAGCAGAACACCCACCACGACTAGAACCAACAGTATTTGAAGTAACGGCATGATCTAATGACCTCTTTCTCTTCGCAGGCAGACACTCCGGCCGGTTCCAAGGCCCTGCATTCATTTCCGTGTCGACCAAGAACTGCTAGTGCCGGCTAAAGTGGGAAGGGACCTGCGACATCCAGTGTTGTTCAGGTGCAAGCTCTCGGACTTGTCTCGCCTTGGTCCTCATCGCTTAACCTACAAGCCAGCATCTTAGAAGAGGCGCCGGCTGGTATCTGTTCACTTATGCACACATTCGCGCCATGGTTGCGAATCTGCCGCCACGTGCGATACGATACGAGCTTGAAAAGCATGCCAACTGGAGCTTCAACTCGTCTCAAAGGCAATGCCAAGACGGCATTCAACGCACAGGATTTTCTCGATTCGGCAGGCGTGGCCAGGAAGGTTGTGGAGTTCAAGAAAAGGGAAACGATCTTCTCGCAGGGCGATCCCGGTAAGAATGTCCTATACATTCAAAAAGGCGGGGTGAGGCTTTCAGTCGTAAATGAAACTGGCAAAGAAGCCGTCGTGGCGGTTTTGCGGCCGGGCGATTTTTTTGGCGAGGGATGCCTGGCCGGTCAATCCCTTCGGATCGGGACGGCCACTGCGATTGTGCCGACTACGGCACTCGTGATTGAAAAGAATGAGATGATTCGTGTCCTTCATGTCGAACACGCGTTCTCCGATCGTTTTATTTCCCACATGCTCTCTAGGAACATCCGAGTTGAGGAGGATTTGGTCGATCAGCTCTTCAACTCGAGCGAGAAGCGGCTAGCTCGCACGTTGCTGCTGCTCGCGCGCTATGGCAAGGAAGATAAACCCCAAAAGATGCTTCCCAAAATATCGCAGGAGATGTTGGCGGAAATGGTCGGCACAACGCGGTCACGCGTGAATTTCTTCATGAACAAATTCAGAAAACTGGGCTTCATTAAGTACAACGGCGGCCTCCACATCAACACCTCTCTTCTGAGCGTTGTCCTGCACGACTGACGCAAGGCGCCACGTCCGCCATTCGACCCAAACTTTTCCGCTGCCCGATCGATAGCTTCGCGCTCTCCCGCATCGCGTCAGGTGTGCATAAAGGAACAGACAACCCCCTTTGGGGCCTCTAAACTGCTGCTCTGGTGAAGCTGGATTGTGGCGATGCAGACAGTCCGCCGAGTCGGGGTACGGCTACGTGCAAACGCGGAACGCGCGATGACATCCGGAGACAGAAAATTAAGACTGATGCCGATGATCGGCCTGGTGACGTGCTTGCTCCTCGCCGAACCCGCGACGAATGTTTCCGCCGCCCAAGAGGCATCTGTGACCCCGCTCACGGCAGAGCAAGTGGTGCAAAGAATGGTGGAAAGGAACGCGCAGCGCGCCCGGGACCTGGAGAGCTACCGTGGGACCCGCACTTATGATCTCGAATATCAGGGATTGTCCAAGAAGAGCGCCACGCTGATTGTGGCGATGACCTACCAGCGGCCGGACGAAAAGAACTTCTGCATCCTTTCGGAGAGCGGCTCAGATCTCTTGCAGGGACGAATTTTGAAGCGACTTCTCCAAGCGGAGGTAGAAGCGACGCAGGAAACACAGCGCGGGCAAACAGCAATCGATCCGGAAAATTACGAATTCCGCCTGATAGGCTATGAACGGATTTCGGATCGGGAGTTCTATATTTTGGAGGTTACGCCGCGAACCAAAAACAAATTCTTGCTTCGCGGCCGGATTTGGGTGGAGGGGCAGGATTTCGCCGTCACGCAGATGGAAGGCCAGCCAGCTAAGAACCCCTCGTGGTGGACGAAGCGAAATGCCGTCCACGTCACCTATGAAAAGATAGGCGAGTTCTGGCTCCCGGCGCGAAGTGAGACCAATACACAGGTGCGCATTGTGGGGCATGCTTTGCTGACAATCGATTATCAGGACTATGAGATCCCGAGCGCAGGCGGCGTACAGATCACTCCGATTTCGGGAAACATGCTCGACTGTCCCATGGAGACGGAAAAGGTGTCCGAAGCTCGACCCTAACGTCGATCTTTTTTCAACGCTGAAAGAGAGCGGCCAATAGCTTCCCTGCTAGGTGTAGTCTTGCACGACTGACGCAAGACTCCATATCCTCAGGCTCACGCCTTAAGAGTGGCTTGCTTAAGGCAAACTGAATCCAGTCATCGAATCATCCGGCGAGTCAGCGCAATCGGCACGATGGGCCTGTACGACCACGAACAGCGCCGCAGTGGAAATCCACCCATGATTTTCGTGACCATTGGATCCCTCCGGCTTGGCTCGTCCGACCACTGAGGGGGCGGAACTTCCCGCCCCACTCAGGAAGCAGCTTCTCTTAGGCCGCTACAGCGGCGGCAATCTTGTGGAACGTGGAGTTGGCAACGTTAAAAGTTTCCACCTGGGGTGGTCCTTCAACCACTGTGGCAAGGATCTTCGCCACCTCGGCGTAACTCGCGCGGCTGTAAGCCTCCGCGCTTTCCGCTCGGTCCCACAAACTGATCGCGAACGCTTCCGTTCCTGACGGAGCAACGAACGTGATCTCGTCTTGGAACCCCTTCTGCTTTCGAAGGTTCGGAATGACTTCTTTCTCGATCCTCTGCGTAAACTCGGCAAGGCTGTTCGGCTTCAGGTGCATATAGACTCGGCGTGCATACATGTGGGTCTCCTTGGTTGGTTTCTCATGGCCAAGGGGCGATTCAGATAACTTCCAACTGTTAGGTCAGCTGAAGAATCCCTCAGACTGTTAACCATATTGAGTCAATTAACTTGATCTGTCAATCACATTCTGAGAATATCCTCGTCAGTTAATTCCATCAGTTAATCGTCGGGAGGCATCCTGTGGACGTTTGTCTGGTGGTCAAACAGCGATTGGAAGAATTAGGGCTTGAGCAGAAAGACTTGGCAGCCGCCACCGGAGTTACGGACTCCTATATTTCCCAACTATTGACGCGAAAGAAGTTACCACCCGCACCCGACCGCACGGACATTTACGCCAAGATGGGGAAATTCCTGAAGTTCCCTCCCGGCAAGCTTTCGGAGGTGGCCGGGCATGAGCGCACGGAAGAATTGAAGAAAAAGCTGTCCGATCCGCCTGCGCCCCTATTCAAGGAAGTGCGGGAGTTGGTTTTGCGCAAGTGCGCTCCCGAGAAGGAAAAGGAAATACGCTCCATATTTGAAAAGCAGCCCTTTGGCGAATTGGAGCGGCTCGCCACGCAGAAGCTCCTGGATGTCGTCAAGAAAGTCGCCAAGGAGGAATTGGAAAACGAAAAATGGCTCAAACTGGTCGCTCGACTGAACGGTCGAAGCTACGAAGAAATGCGCGTCAACGTCCTCGAATTCCTGGATACCGACGTATTCAACATTTCCGTCGAGAATTGCGGCTCCTTTCTCGATCCACTGATCGATTCCTGGGATATTGACCTGACCAACTTTGGGATCGAGATCGTGCTGAATCGAAGACTGGCCCCCGGGCACCTCAAGAAGCTCGAATTTGTGGAAATGGAAACTGACGCGCCGCTTGAGGAAGAGTCCGGACTCAAAGAATTCTTTCGCAACTCTTCGATGAGCGGCGACGTTGCCGAGGAAGAGATCGAGTTCCTGAAGAGGCTAAAGTTCAAGGGAAAACGCCCGACTCCGCTGTATTACTATCGGGCCTTGCAAGCCCTCAGAGATCCGCTACATTTTCGAGGGTCTTCGGTCCGGACGCCGCGAGCGAAAACAACGGGCCCATCGAGAACAAACCCAGCAAGGGCAAGAACGGAAAAGCAGGGTCGTACAAAGGTTTCGGAGCGCTGATCTCCGCTAAACCTCAGCCAAGGCGCGGTGGACAAGGTGTATGGCAATCGCTCCTTCGCCTACAGCCGAGGCCACGCGTTTTATGTTGCCCGAACGGACGTCGCCCACCGCAAACACGCCGGGTAGGCTCGTTTCCAGCATTTGCGGAGATCGGGTTAGCGTCCATACCGGGGCGCCAGTCGTGGCATCCAGATCCCGCCCGGTTAGGATGAATCCTTTGTCATCGAGCGCCATGCAGTCCCGCAGCCATTCGGTCCTCGGGTGCGCCCCAGCCATGATGAACACATGGCGAATCTCGTGGATCGAAGTCTCGCCGTTGGTTTTGTCCTGCCACGTAACACGTTCCAGATGCGTGTCGCCTTCGAGACCGACAATCTCGGTTTTGTAGTGCAATTCGATTGCCGGGTTCTCTTCGATTCGCTGGATCAAGTAGCGCGACATCGTGTCCGACAAGCCGCTCGAGCGCACCAGCATGTACACCTTGCGCGCCGTCTGCGAAAGGAAAACCGCCGCCTGTCCGGCGGAATTCCCTCCACCCACTATGATAAGGTCTTCTTGCTCGCACAATTGCGACTCCATAAAGGTCGCACCATAGTAGATTCCCTGGCCCTCGAACCTCTCCAGATTGGCGATGCGCGGCTTCTTGTACTGTGCCCCGGTAGCGATGACGACGGCGCGCGTTGTGAGCCTGTTGCCGTTGTCCAGGACGACCTTGTACGGACGCTTTTCGCAATCCAGACGCGCGACGCTGCTCGCCACCATCATCTTTGCCCCGAATTTCTCTACCTGGGCGATCGCGCGCGCCACCAATTCGTGACCGGAGATTCCAGTGGGAAAGCCCAGGTAATTCTCAATCTTGGAGCTTGATCCGGCCTGCCCTCCGGGAGAAGCCGTTTCGATTACGAGCACATCCAGGCCCTCCGACGCGGCGTACACGGCCGCTGCCAGACCGGAGGGTCCGGCACCGACAATTATCAAGTCGCGGACCTGAGACTCGTCGACTGGGCTGTTCAGCCCCAGGCAACCGGCCAATTCCTGAATCGAGGGATTTCGCAGCACCAAGGTAGCGTTGCAAATGACCACGGGAATCTCGTCGAGCTTGACATCAAAACGGTCGAGAAGTTCCTGCGAAGTCTCGTCCGTGTCGAGATCGATGTATGTGTGCGGATGTTCCACCCGGGTCAGAAACTCGCGCAGGCGTAAGGTGTTCGGCGAGTGGCGCGACCCCATCAAAATCACGTCGCCCTGGCCGCGACTGATGAGCTGCAACCGGCGCAGGATGAACGCCCTCATGAAAATCTCGCTCAGCTCGGCGTCCCGTGCGACGAGCGACCGCAAGCCATCTCCGCTCAGTTCCAGAAACTCACCGGGCTCCGTGACGCGACCCCGCACGAGGCAGCGCCGTCCGGAGATCATGGTCATCTCGCCGGTGAACCCGCCAGGGCCGTGTGTTGCCACCGGGCTCTCGCCGATAAGAGCTGGCTGCACGACCTCCATCCTCCCGGAAAGCAGGACAAAGAACGGGACATTTGTGTCACCCAGCTCAAACAGGATTTCGCCTTTCTTAACCTGCCGGAGCTTGCTGCCGGCGCGAACGCGGCTGATTTGAGCCGCGGTCAGGACCGGAAAAGCCTGGGTGCCGGCGTCGAGTGCGCTGGATATTGGTGCAGAAGACATTTTTCCCCCTGGGGGATCAAGAAGAGTCGCGAATATTAGACCACGCCTGCTGCTTTTCCGATTCAACAATGGACGCTAAGCCTGGCGAGCGCCCGCTTCGCACTGTAGGCGCCTCTTTCGCCACATGACGCGACGCCGGTGTCGGGGCTGCTATCGGTAAAGGCGATGTATTCGAAAACAAATTTGAATTGGATTGTCTTGCGAGGCATGACTAGACTCCCGCCATGGCCGACCACGCTGAATCAAGGTTTTCCGCCGCTGCACTCGAATCCTTCTTGTTGGCACATCCGCGCCCCGCGGTCCAAGGGCGTCAGGAGTTGCCGCCGGCAAGACCCTCGACGAAACGCTCGTTGATCGCCGGCGTTTTCTTGGTTACTTGCCTGGCCGTCTACCTCGCTGTTGGATTCGCGGCAATTTTGGTGATCCAGCACGAGTGGCTTACAATGGCCAGATAGTCTTCCTTCGATCACAGAGCCCGTCTGTTCGATGGTGTGCAATTCGCGGGCCCTGCTTTGGGGAAGAATTCGACTCGCGGCGCAATCTCAACATGGTAGCGATACCGGGATTCGGCAGCAGCAAACTCAAAAATGCAACAAAACTGAGGAAATCCTTGCCTTTTCTTTCACTTGAGCAACGGAGACTTTAGTACGCTTTCACCTACTTTCGTCTCCAATCGTGCCGAAGTATGCCAAAAACGGTAACAAAATGGTAACAGAATTCTGGCGGAGAGTACGGACTCCAGAGCCGAACGCTCTGCCGCACAGATAACAAACTCGCGCTCGTCGTTTGCTCATTGTCGCCATCTGGATAAACCCGTCCGGCACCATCGAGCACCAATGTCGTCACAGCATCTCGCCGACCTGCGATTTCAATTCCGCCAAAATCTGCTTAGCACGTTCAGAGCGTCGAGAGACAAGTGAATCGCACGCAACGAGACTCACGGTTTTTCCGTCGAGGGTTTCAACGTAGCAACGCTCTGTCGATCCTCGAAGATTTTCTATTTCTTCCTGCACATCAGCCGTGATCGGCAGCGGAACACTGACGAGGAATGAAGCCGTCTGCTAGCAGTTCCGCATAGTTGAGTTTTGAGGATATTTTAACGCTACACTCCCCTTAAAGGGCGGGCCACCCGTCGGGAGGGAATCGTATTACACCGACTTCGATAGAAAATGTCTCGGACACTGCATTTGGAGTAGCGCATTTCCGAGCACTCGAAACCGAGCGTGCCGATGCACTTTTCCGTGATTCGCTTGCCGGTCTTCTTGCGGGAGATCGAGGCAAAAAGTTGGCAACCGCGATGCCCATGCCGTTCATGGTCGGGCAGATCGTCGTGATTCGCACCTGCATCATCGCCTAGCGTGTGGCAATATTGGTCTGGCTCAGAGGTGCGACCGTGACTCCCGCTAAGGTCCGTCCGAAGGCAATCTATGTTTACGATCCGGGTTTGGTGGATCGCTGCGACGGGCGAACGTTTGTCCTGGTCGCTCACGGTGAAGAAGTGAGTTGCGAAGAAGCCTTCGTGTGCAATCGGCGCGTCAGGTAGATTCATGCGGTGCCTCCTGTTGTCGATAAATTAGGATGCGGCCGGAAACGGCTACGGTCTAAAGGAAGCGTTTCGTCTGCTGGCTACCCTATAGCGGGAAGCTAGTTTAGCAGCGATTCCCAGTTGGCTGGCACCCTTCCTGCGGGTCCAGGTGCGGGCTGACTTTCGGGATGCGCGTGCGGCGGAAGCAATTCCACGCCTTTAATCATCCCCCGCTTCTCGTAATCGAAGAACCAGTCCTCACCCGGCTCAAAGCTGGTTATGATCGGATGCCCTGTTGCCGCCGCATGCTTTGATGCATGCTGACTCGGAGAACTGTCACAGCATCCGATGTGCCCACACTCCGCACACCGACGGAGATGAAACCACCAACCTTTCGGTGACGCCAGGCATTCCACACATCCGTCACCACTTGGTTTCGAAGCGGGATTAAGTCCGCGGCGATCTTTTTTCATTTCGAGTTTTCCTTTAGACGTTGCATGTCCAGCAAAGAGTTCAAGCCACCAGCAAGATCTTCCCGACACCACCCTTTTCTGCCGCTGCTTGAGCCTCGGCCGCTTCACTGAGTGGCAGTTTCTGGCTAATTGGGATTACTAGCTTGCCATCTCGCACCGCTTCGGCCATGAACTGGAACGTTTTCCTGTCGAATTTCGAGAATACTGGCACCACCTTTACAGATGGGTACTTCGCGACGTTCTGCGGTGCCCCGAGAACCGAAGCAAACACTCCTCCCGGCTTGACCTTGGCGATCAGCTTCTCGGCGGTTCTTCCGCCGACCGTATCCGCCACCGCATCGAGCAGTGGAAGATTCGCAATCGCGGTGTCGTCGTCGGTTGCGACCACGACTTCCGCTGCACGCTGCAAGTTCGCGTAGATTTCTTCCGAGAACTTGTAGTCTTCGCTCCTGCTTTCAATCTTTTGAAAGGCACGAGCAACGTTTACAAAGGTCGTGTGATTACGCATGGCGAGGGTCTCAAAATCCTCGTCTATGCCCTTTCTCAGATAGATAGACCCCGGAGAGCGTAGGGGGAAAATGTGGGTTGGCCAGAGCGTCTCGTAGCGATGAAAGTGCGGCCGCAACGATTCCCACATCTCCCGTTCAATTTCATCGCCGTGGGTAACCAATTTACTTCTGCCATCGGAAACCTCGTAGAAGCAGTATTGACCCGACCGACTTTTTGTACCACGGCGAATGAGAGAGTTTACATCACACCCTCGGGCTGTGAAATCGAGTTTGGTGGAACGAGAGGGTTATAGGCCGCCGGCGCCGGCGGCCCGACTTGAAAAAACAAAACACCTAGTCCAACGGCATGTTGTTCGAAGCGGGTTTCGGTTTCCTTCAATTCGCCTCCGATGCGTTGCCGTTCGGAGCTCCTCCTTACGTCCAGCTCCCTGGAAGCGCCTCGGGGAATTATTACCTCACGTCTTCGGCCACCGTCCGCCGCTACGAAGGCCTCGCGAACTTGTACCTTCCCCCTGTCGAATGGCACGGCCGCCACGAATTCTCACTCGGCGCTGCCTTCGAGCGCACTAGCGACCTCCAATTCGCCATGCGCCAGCCCTTTACCTGAGAATTCCCTTCATTGCCATTTCCTCCCGTCTTTTATCAATCATCGGAGAAAAAACGACATCAAGTATAGGGAGGCCATCACCCGAGAATGTGACGCGCGTCACAGCAATATTAGAAAATCGAGTTCATCTGTTGCTGTGGGGGGGGAGCTGGGAGGTACACGATGGGAAGGAATCAACGGCAGGCCCTGCTCAGTGCTCTGAAGTTGGAGTTGAAGTTCTGCGAGCTCGGCGGGTACAAACCCGTCCGGGGAAGGTTTCCGGCGCGCGCGAGCGAGAATGATCCGATTTCGGCGTTCCTCTTTCACGAAAGCACACCGGAGTCGCGCAAAGAGCTTTCCGTCTTCCGGGATTCTCCTTCGTGCCTGAACTATGGGTTGCCAGTGAAAGAGCATGCTTGTTCGGAATGCTGGCTTATCGATTTCGTCCCGATTGAGAAGCGAGACGACGCGGTCCCGTGCCACCATATTCGGCTGAACGAACGCGGGGAGACAGTGGCGACTCTCGGGGGACCGGGGGACGCATCGGACGTTCAGGAAGCCGTGCTCGATTGGCTTCGCAGGACAATTAAACAGCTCGAAGAGCCACCCGCGCAATCGCAAGAGCCAGCGGCGTGAGGCTAGAGAAATCGCTGACTACCAGCGCATTCGCTCTCGCGGTAAGGCACCGCGAGCCATCGCAACGGATCGCCTTTATGTATGAACTCACCGGCCAATTCGTGGGTTCGGGTCAAGCGGGAGGCGGGCCGCAACTTTGGTTAGCGTTTCCTCACCACCAGCACGATCACGAACACAATGGCTCCGCAGAACATGCCGCCTGCAATGGAAACCGACACACACGCGAAGTGAATTACGCACAGATGCAGCCAGACGCGAGGCTCGAAAAGGACAAGTGGCGGCGCATTGCTCCAAAGGTGGGAAAGAGGAGGAAAAACCAGGAGCTACCTTGTCAACTGCGTTACACTCGCCTTCTCTCAGGAGGGTAATCGGTATGAAAGGCTCGCCGAAGGTCATCGAAGAGCTCAACAAAGCCCTGCGCGAAGAGCTCACAGCTATCAATCAGTATTTTCTGCACGCGGAGATGTGCGAAAACTGGGGTTACGAAAAGCTGTCGGAGTACGTCAAGAAGCAGTCCATCGGGGAGATGAAGCACGCCGAAGCGCTCATGGAACGGATCCTCTTTCTCGATGGCTCACCCTCCATGAAGCCGCTTGAACTTACTGTAGGCAAGAACGTGCAGGACATGCTGCAAAGCGATCTCGATCTCGAACTCGGCGCCGTGCGGGCTTATAACGCCGCCATCCAGGTCGCTGTCGCGGAGAAGGACAATGGCTCGCGCGACCTCTTCGTGATATTACTGAAGGACGAAGAGGACCACGTGGACTGGCTCGAAGCGCAAATGCACCAAATCAAGGAACTCGGCTACGAGCGTTACCTCACCATGCAAATGGGCGAGGACGAAGAAGAATAGCATTTCCCAGGCGGTGCCCCGCCGGAGGCTCAGGTCAGTTCCCGGGCTGCCGTACTTCGTTCATTGACTTCTTCAACGGCCAGGAAATCGCCTGATGTCCGGTAATCCGTGGTATCAGCTGCGCGCCAGCTCCTTGACGTTTCTCGGCCCGACGATCACACGCCGGGAGCGTCACGAAAACTTGTGATGCAGGTCACAGCCTGCTTTTCGGCTTCGGCCTAAAGCTAATGCTGCGGTTTACCCCGTCCAACGAGAGTTCAGTTATGTTGATCCAAGAGATGACCGTTAAGCAGTGCAACGAATTCTTGGTCCGTATAGATTTTGGCAGACTTGCGTGCGTACAGGACAGCCGCCCGTATGTTGTGCCTATCTATTTTGCCTATGAACCCGACCGCCTGTACGGGTTCTCCACGCCCGGCCGAAAGATTGAGCGGATGCGTTCGAACCCGCACGTTTGCGTAGAGGTAGACGAGGTCATTGATACCAAATCGTGGAGTTGTGTGATCGTGAGCGGGCAGTACGAGGAGTTGCCAAATACATCTCAGTATATGTCCGAAAGAAAACGAGCTTACGGGTTACTAGAGAGGCGCTTTCTCTGGTGGCAAACGGCCTACGCCGCCGAACAACCTCGGCACGCGAGCCAGCCGTCTCCAAAGGTTCTCTATTGCATTCATGTAGCCGGGATGACAGGCCGCAGGGCCGAGGCTGATCAATTCGACGCTGGGCGAACTCATCAGAAAACAAGTGGATAACTCGATCGTCTTCCGGCGCGTCGACCGTAGGGCTCGGCGCCGTAACGTCAGCCGCGAGACGGCTTCCCTAACCGATAGCCCTTCAGTTGCGTCGGGATCCGCCCGCAATTCGATGGCGAGCTCCGAATGGCACTTCCAACTCGCTCCGTCGCGCGAGAAAATCAACCGGCGGAAAGCCTGCCGCAGAATCTCCGAGGGAGAGTCCACATCGTTTCGCCGCGCACTGCCTCACTATGCGGTCTGTTTTCAATGGTTTTCGCCAATAGCTTTGGTGATCTCGCGCACATCCTACTGTGGCGGCAGTCACGGAGAGCTACGTACAAGTGTGGAACATTGGCATCACGGCGTGGATCTGTGAAAGTAAGCGCGCCCGAGGGAGGTAACAATGGGAGGAATACCGGCACCGCTGTCCCACTTGTTGATTGCGTGTGGCCTAACCACGGCTGTCCTGACGATCCTGGTGATCTACGGGGATATGTTGTCAACGAGAGAAGAAGACCAACTGTACCTCAACAGGGCTGAAGAGACCATGATGGCCTCCGAGCAACGGGTGGTTATCGGGAAGATGGATCGCCTGAAGAAGGTGATCATCGTCCTCGCGGTGATTGCGGGCATCTTGGTGCTGGCGAGCGCGGGTATGTGGCTCTGGATCGGACTTACAAGATAGTGAGCGGCCTGGCCCCCCGTTAGCGATCTGAAGGGCATTCGGGGCAACGCGGGTATGTGATGCCAATCACTGACTCGAGGACGGGGATCGAGGCAACATTAAAGCGGATATGCTTGCCGAAGCACTGTGGTGCGTGGCTAAGAGGCTTCGTTGCGCCCGCACAACGATAATCGCTGAAGGCGAGGGAGACTACGGTGAGGGGGGCAGACAAGAGATTTAGGAGGACCTTGCAGCTCGCACTGGCCATTGTACTCACGAGTGTTGTCCTCCGCGGAGCCGGCAAGCAAACTCAGACCCCCCCGAATGCGGAGGAGCAGTTTACGCCGCTGATTCGCTCTGTCGAAGGACCAAACCTGTTCCGGGCCTATTGTGCTCCCTGCCATGGTGTGGCCGCCACAGGAACAGGTCCGGCAGCATCTGCCTTGAAGGCCAAGGTGCCCGATTTGACTGTCCTGGCCAGGAATAATCGAGGGCAGTTTCCTGCCGCGTACGTGCGCGAAGTGATTATGGGCGGCAAAGTCGTGGCGGCACACGGTTCACGGGAAATGCCTATTTGGGGCCCCATCTTTCATCAGATTGAATCGGATGTAGACCGGGGAAATGTGAGGTTGGAAAATCTCGTGAAGTACTTGGAATCAATACAGACGATCGCGGCTTCGAATCCTCCGTCCGGAGCTGAACTATACAGCCAACATTGCGCTGTGTGCCACGGAAATGATTTGAAAGGGGGTGGCCCTGCGCCTTACCCATTCAGAGCACCGCCCGACTTGACGACGCTGGCCCGCCGTCACGGCGGCAAATTCCCCGACACCTATGTTTCAAATGTACTGAGAAACGGTGTCGTAATGCCAGCACATGGGCCGGCTGAAATGCCTATCTGGGGAGCCGATTTTACGATCAACCGATTGGATGAGACTCAAGTGACATTGCGGATTACAAACCTGACGAACTACATCCAGTCACTCCAGGCTAAATAGTGTTTAGTAGCGCTTTGAGGCGAGAGCTGCAAGCGGTGTACGATGAGACAGAATCAACGGCAGGTCTTGCTCAAGGCTTTGAAGTTGGAGCTAAAGTTCTACGAACTAGGTGGATACAAGCCGACACGGGGAAGGTTTCCGGCCCGCGCGAGCGAGAGAAGCGGTTCCGTGCCACCATATTGCGCTGAACGAACGCGGAGAAACGGTGGCGACTCTCGGGGGACCGGGGGACGCATCGGATGTTCAGGAAGCCGTGCTCGATTGGCTTCGCAGGACAATTCAGCAGCTCGAAGGGCCAACTGCGCAATCGCAAGAGCCAGCGGCGTAGCGAATTACTACCGTCCCTGCTCGGCAACCTCCCGATTAACCGGACTACCCGACTAGCAGATTTCGAATCAGCCGAACTAGAGCGGTGCGGCTTCCCTCTAACCTATTAGAACCAGATCGTGACCACCGTCGCTCTTGTCCGCGCGCTAACGGAGCACAAGTAGAATAAGGGCCGCGCCAGCCAAAGAGAGATCCTTCATCAGGTGTGCAAACTCGCTGAGTCGCAGGTAGGAGTCTGTCTCGTTCCAAAAGCGATGCAGGAAGAACGGCGCTGGAAAGATGATGCCGAATAGCAAGGCTGCTCCAATTCCCGGATGCCAGTTGAACAGCACCAACACTCCTCCAACGATCATCATCGCAACAGTGAGGGTTGTGGCTGCCCGTGGGAGCGGCACACCTTTCCTCGCAAGAAGAAACGAATGCTGCGGGAAGTTGAGCAGATGGCTCATGCCCATGGAAATAAAGTATGTAACGAAGAGAATTCGTCCCAGCACTAAAAGCCAAGACAGCGTTTCCATTTGCATGGGCTCCTCCGGTTAGTGCGGCGATTGTGCCGCCGCGTACTTGCTCAAAAAACAATTTTAGTCTTCAGCTCGGGCGCCACGCGATCGATGCGGCGCGAAAGCTCGGGCAGATGACACGTGGGCACACGCGGAAAAAGATGATGCTCGATGTGCAAGAACATATTGAACGTGATTCCGTTCTTGATCTTGTTGCGCAGCGTTCTGGCAATATAGTGCGTACGGTCGCAGTTGTGGTGCACCGTCCATACCGCGAAAAAAGCCGTCAGACATTGCCCTATCGCCATCGCGCTCACGTGATACCGGAGCGTGCTGCTATTCCATACCCGGAATACCAGGGCGACCCACGCTGTGTTCACGAGTAGCTCGGAGACGACGGTCGCGCGTAGTTTCCGACTACCGTGCCGAAGCGCCGTAATGTGAAGGAAGAACGGAAAGGCCGGGCCGAACAGCAGGGCGCGCCAAGCAGGCATCTCCGCGTGCCTGCCTTCCACGTCGTGTTCGCCCAGTGTGAGTCTGTGGTGCCTCAGGTGATTGAACTGCACTGCGTGCATCGATCCCAACATAACCAGACTGATGATCCACAACAGGGTGTCCGTGGCACGGCAAGACAAACCAAGTGAAGAGTGAAAGGCGTTGTGAACGAGCCGAAGACCGGTGAGAAAAAATATGAAAGACAGGCCAAGCGCCAAAATATAGTGACGTGTCCCGGCAACTACGAGCGATGCGGCAAGCCACACCGCAGGGAGGAACAGTTCCACGAGGATCTCAGGTCGCGTTACGGATATGAGGTCGCGCCACTCAACCGACCGAAGGCGGGGATCGTGAAAGATTTTTGGAACCGCATCCGGGGTACTCTGCAACGCGGCCTCAGTCGTGAACCGATCCTGAGACTGATGAGGATCTTGGGTACAATTCATCCACCCTCCCCAGTGGGCGGCGTCGCGACAAAGGCGAGCGACGCCAGAAAGACCAGGATTCCCAAGCCAACGACTGCCGCGGCGACGAAGGCGAAAAGGACGAACGAGAGCGGACGAAGCCATAGGAGACTGACGATTTCGACGCTAAGGCCTAGAACAATCAGGCCGCTCGAGATGCGGAGCAGCCGCTTCATTCCGATTTCACTGAGTTTCATTGGAGAGGCCTCCAGAACTTCACGTGACTGAGCTCCGCGACGTTGTGTACGGTATCGTGGCAGCCACTCGATACACAGGACATCTGGTTTGATTTCAGTGAATCCATGATGGCCTGATGAACAGGGCTTGCTTCGAAGTTGCGTGCACCCGCATGGCAATGCAAGCACTGCAGGTTGCTGTAGCCGCCGGGTATAAGGATTGTTTTGGGTGGCGTACTCACATACTGCATATAAATGCGGGTTATACCTTGGAGTTTGTCCTTCAGAGGGCCGTAGATGGTGTAATCGGCGTGGCAGGCGTAACAGGCGGTGTCCACGGGGACTCTGTGGTTTTGAAAGTGTGCGGCGGGTATGTAATTGGGATCGTCGACGTAGAGGCTTTGGCCATAGGGCGCCATCGCGTGACAGGAAATGCAGAATCGAGTCTGTTCGGAACGCTGCATGTGCGTGGACATTCCTCCACCGACGCAAAGGACTGGCAGAATGAAAAGGGCAATGAACGCCAGAATTTTCTCTCTCGGTCCGGCTGTCACAGCGGGGCGAACGAGGAAGAAAACCGCCAAGACCATGGTGAGGACGATGAGCGCGATCAGAATTCCCGTAGGCCCAAACATGGGACCTCCTGGATTCGGAGCGGCCGATTCTTGCGGGATCACAAACCAGCGCGGTCCGGTTGTCGAGTGCCTATCCCTTTTTGGCAAGGTCCCGGATGTGGGCGACCAGCTCCTTGATCTGATCGCCAGTGAGTTTGTCCTTGTAGGCCGGCATGCCGCCCTTGCCATTGGTGATTATGGCGGTTAATTCCTCATTGGTTTGCTTCTGGACATCCGCAGAGCGCAGATCGCGGAGCTTCAGGCTCTTTCCCACGGCAGTGTTGCCACCGCCGTCGGCCCCATGGCAAGCAGCGCACTTTGCCTTAAACAGTCCGGCCGCGTCCTGAGCGCGGGCAGGCACGGCCGCGAGGAAGAGTCCCACAACCGCGAGCAACAAGAAACGCATGAGTCGGACCTTCGAATCGTTCATTTGCCCTCCCAAAAGACGATGCTGGCAAGCTCACGCGTCCCTCTCTCGGGCGCGCTTGCCTTCCATTCAAAACACCTATCGAAATGCAAAAGTGGCCGTGCTGCCGCTAAAGCCGACCTATCCCTTCTCGCCTATTACACGCTCAAAATGATGTCACCCAACCGCTACTTGTGGGCGAGGCTGCGAATGAATGCTACCACGCTCCCCACGTCCGCGCTGCTTAGAGTCTTCGCCGGTGGCATCTTTCCTTTGCCTTCCGTGATCACCTTGTTTAGATCGGCGTCGCTCAACGCCTGCACTTCTTTGGACGCCAACGGCGGAATGGGCACCTTCATTGCCTTGGCGACCGCATCGTTCCCTTTCCCATCCGCGCCATGGCACGCGACACAATGCTTTGCAAACACATCCTTGCCTGCGCTTGCATCCGCCGCTCCATTGGCGAATACCGCGGGAGACACTATGAATGTGAGGAACAGCGCCACACAGCTTACTCTCTTCATTGTCGACTCTCCTTTGACACTCCCGTTTGTCCCGATTCCATCCTGCGAATAAGAAGCCCGAGGGCGATCAGCACAAGCACAATGGCGGCGAGAGACACCAGCAGTCCCTCGCGGCGGTATTTGAGTTCGGTCATAGCGCTGTGCCCTTGCTGCCAGGTATTGTCAGTGATTTTCAATCCCGCCTTGATCTCTTGGTCCACAGCCTCGGGACGAACCGAGTGAATCGTGACGCGGGCTTTCGTCAGGTTGTCCTGGGCCGCTGCAAGCGCCAACTTGGCTTCACCGACTTCCATCCCCGCCTTCTCAGCGCGGCTGAGGATTTCATCGGAGCGGTGGATCGCGTCGTTGAGCTTCCCCAGGTCGTCGTGCATGGTGCCTGCTGCTGTGTAACCCGCGTCCCCTGGGGTATGGCAATTCGTGCAGACCGCCCCCTGCCCCGTTCCGATCATCGCATCGGTTGGATGCTGGATCCCGTGATTCGTGTGGCAAGTGATGCAACCGGGAAGGCCCATCGCGGAAAATACATCTTTGTGCGGCCCCGAGTTGAAAAGTTGCTCCTGAAAGACGTGGCATGTGGAGCAGATGTTTTGGACCGAGGCGATGCCCGGAGGCGAAGCCCCGTGGCTGCCGTGGCACGTCGAACAAGTCGGTGCGCTCAAATCCCCCTGAACCGTGAGCGCATGGTGATGAACGCTCGTGGAATAGAGCGCGAATTGATTGATCGGAATCTTGTATTGCTTCATGTAGTTCTCATCAGCGTGGCAATGGGCGCAGGTCTGGGCAACGTTCACCGGATATACGGACGACTGGGGGTCGTTCGGTGGACGAATGTTATGCATGGTGTGGCAGTCCGTGCAGACGGCGACATGCGTGTCCCCCTTGGCCAGCAGCTTGCCATGCATGCTCGTTTGGTACTCACTGAACTGATCCGTTCGTAGCAATGGATCGAACCCTCGCATGTACGCGGCGTCGGAGTGGCATTTCGCACAGAGCGACGGGATCTGCGCCCGTTCAATGTGTCCTTTGAATCCCGAGGCCTTGCCCATCGCCTGTTCCATATCGTCACTGGAAGGGTCGCCACCGTGGCAAATTGTGCAGTTCATTCCCTTTTGCGCGTGGATGCTACTTGAAAATTGCTCTTCCTCAACCCCAAGAGGGGCATCCAGTTTGGAATGACAATCGAGACAACTGTTCTTGGTCTGCGCATCAAGGGTGGGCACTGTCAACAGAAGAATCGAAAATACAAACAAGGAAGCGCGTAACGCCACTCTCGTGGCCGAGTGCAGTGCCCGCTCGCTACAAGTGGTGATGCTGTCCAGCACTTTAAACCAACTCCACACGGCCTTCGCTTCACTACTTTCGGGCTGCTCGATCTAACTGGCGACGTACGCGTACACGGTCATGACCGCAACGTAGGCAAGAGCAAAGGCGCCGATGCCCGTAATCAACCGCTGCAGTCGCCCGGGACGACCGGGATCGAAGAACGGTAAAAGTGTCCAAACCAGGAAAGCGGCGCCAAAACACAGCACGCCCAATAATTCGCCGTCGATGAAGCCGATTTTTGCCGGAAGCATTCTCAGCGTTTGAAACATAAACATGAAGTACCACTCCGGACGAATCCCGGGCGGCGCCGAAGCGAACAGATCGGCCTTCGTTCCGAGTTCCCACGGTTTCAGCGCCGCGAGGCCGCCCAAAACGGCCAGCGCCACGTACCACGCCATCAGCTCGCGAAGAAGGAAGTTTGGGAAAAACCGCATCTCGCGCTGCTCGGCTGGTCTGGTCTTCCACTCCTCCTCAACGCTGGGGGGCACGCTCATCCCGAACCTTTGCACGAGCAGCAGGTGGAGTCCGATCATCAGCGTGGCGATCCCGGGCAGGACAGCCACGTGGAAACCGAAGAAGCGCGTAAGCGTTGCGCCCGTCACGTCTTCTCCGCCGCGCAAGAAGATCAGGATCCATTTCCCAACCACTGGGATCTGTCCCGGGATGTCCGTGCCCACCTTCGTCGCAAAAACGGACAATGTATTCCATGGGAGTAGGTATCCGCTGAAACCGAATCCCAGAACCAGGAACAGTAACAGCATCCCGCTCAGCCAGGTCAGTTCCCGTGGCTTTCGGTAGGACTTCAGGAAGAACACACTGAACATATGCGCCACCGCGGTGAAAACCATCAGATTGGCGCTCCAGGAGTGGATCGACCGGATCAGCCAGCCGAAGCGAACCTGCGTCATGATGTACTGCACACTCTCGTAGGCTTCGTTTGCGGTTGGCCGGTAATAGAGAAGAAGGAGGATGCCCGTCAACACTTGAATCACGAACAGAAAGAGCGTCATCCCGCCGAGGAAATACCAGTACGAGTAGCGATGGAGCGGAACAGTCTTGTGTTCGATGAAGGCGCGGATTTCGTGCCAGCCGAATCGCTCGTCGAGCCACTTCCGGAGTCCGCTGACTATGTCCATTTCAGGCGTTCCCCGAGCGGCGAACGTAGATATCCTCGCCCTTCAAGACCACATCGTAGCTCTCAAGCGGGCGCGGGGGAGGGCCGCTGATGTTACCGCCATCCACCGTATACAGCCCGCCATGGCACGCACACCAGACATCGTGGAGGTCGCTGCGATACTCCACGGTGCAACCCAGGTGCGTGCAGATAGCCGTCATGGCGTGATACTTGCCGTCGGAAGTCAGAACGAGCAGCGCAGGACGGCTGCCAAATCGAAAGATTTTCCCTGTATTCGGCTTCAGGTCTCCGACGTGCGCCGCCAAAACATTGTCGCTGGTGAGCTCAATCGTTTTCGGGGGAATGATGTACCGTAGGACCGGATATAAGAAAGAAGCGAATGACGCCATCACTCCGGTGCCAAGAAATACTTCGAGAAAACGCCGTCGTTTTGGCTCGCCCTCTCGATTCGTCGATTCGTTCGACAATCGTTTTCTCGCGAGATTGAAAGATTTGTTTCAGAAGGCGTGGCAGACCGCGAAGGTCGCAAGATTGCCGTCGAAGTCTAGGGATGCGATTGGCGCCCGTCCCGGGATCGCATACGGCGCCTCGCCGTCGCACCCACAATAATTCCACTTACAGCTCAAACCCTTATACAGGTTGACCTGGAATGTCATGTACGGTCTTTGGCAATTGAACAACCACGCGCTTACAGTGGCCTCTCGTCGCCGTACCTCAAAACGCATAGCGAACCGAGAAGGTCGCTGTACTACCGTTGAAATCTGGCGCCCCGATCGGCTCAAGCGCGTAAGTCCCGCCGGTGATGGGAACACTGTTATTTGTCGGTGTTTTGGAGTTGTATCCGTAATAACTCCACTCCGTCTTATAACTCAGGCCCTTGTAAATGTCGACTTGGATCAAAGCGAAAGGCTTCTGGTAATTGAATGCCAGCGTGCCGCCAGGTTCCAGCGGATCTAAGGGCAGGAGCCCGGGCCCCACCACCGGATTGAGCACCCCCGAGCCGCCGCCAACAAATGTCGCGGCATATCCGAGGCTCATTGTGACTCGCTTCACCGGTTTGAACATCACGTTGCTGTAGGCGTAATGCTGCTTGCTGGAATAGAACTCCGTTCCACCCTGAAGGTTATCCGGCGTAGTATTGGCGAGGGCGCACGACCCCGGTCCCGTCGATGGAAATATTGGCAGCCCGATTCCACCATTAACGTTCGTCATCGACCCGAAACCGTCGTTGAAGCAAACGTAGTTCTGCAACTGGATATCGGTGAAATTATATCCGACGGTGAAGGCAAACTTGGAATCCGGCTTCGCCAGCATCATGGAAATACTGTACGTCCGGCCGTGCTCGAGGTCGTTGACTTGATAGACGTTGTCGCGGTTCTCGTGAATATCGACCGCAGCGTCGATGGTCGCCCATGTCCGCGGTCGATAATTCGCGTGAACCTTGTAGCTCTGGATTTGCCGCGGCCAAATTCGCGTGTACGAGTAACTGTTATATCCGAATTCGAAATCGCTATTGATTCGCAGCGTATCCGTCGGCCGCCACGTCAGGCCGGCGAGACCTACCTGCTCGCCGATCGGGAATACCTGGCGAGGCACATTAAGAGCCGTACTTATCGTAGCAGCAGAAGCAGTCCATAAATATGAGGGGTCCCCATTTGGATTAGGGGTGCACGTACCGCCCGTGGTGTTAGTCGTCCCCGTGGCGAGGTATCCGCAATTCCCGCGCAACGCCAGAAAGTCATTTATCGCCGTGCCGCCCCCGCCGGGGTAATAGGTATCACTCAGCGTTAGACTGCCAAAGGATTGGCCGATTCGGTTATCCTCGTACATATAACCGATTCGACCGGTGATGCGGTTGGTCAAATCGGCTTCGAGTTGGATGGTGTTCGATAGCCGTCTTTGCCCCAGGAAGTTCTCCGTCAAGGTGGTTGCAGCGTCAGCGGTTGTAGCGGTGCCGTGCTGTGGGCAGGTGCCCGTCGTGGTGCTCGCGTACGACGCCGCCGGACAGATACTGGCAAATGTCGGCACTGCCGGCCCGGGAGCAACCCCCGGCAGCGCAAACTGTGCTATTGGCAGCAGTATGCCAACTCCCCTGACCCCGACGGGGCAGCCGTGGCGAATAGAGTCGTGGTCGTCTGGGGATTGACTCCAGGATTTTGCCATTGGTCATAATGAACGGAATCGACGAGCCGAAGTTTTTGGGTTAACGAATAAATGGCAGACCAATTCGCGTGCGCGAAGATTTCGTTGGCGCTTGCCGGACCTGAAACGATGGAGTCGCGAACCTGACTTGTCGTGGAGGCCGTCCATTCGTTTATGGAATCGTAGAGGTTCACGACTCTATTGGTGCTGTTGCTGTAGCTGGCCGAACCCGACATCTCAAGCCTTGGGATATATGTGGACTGAAAGCTCAGCCGCTCCGTGGGCATGAAATTCCGCGTGGGGGCAGTCCTCGTATACGACTGGACCATCTTGCAACTCGTGGAAAGATTGCTGTTGTTTACGTAACCTGTGGACAGGAACGGCGCGGCGCAAGGGACGGTCGCTAGGCTAGCGGCGCCGGGAGCGCCAGCACTAGTGAGAGTAGTACCGGCAGCAGTCCCAGTAGGGGCGTAATACCAGTTGATTCCCAAATTCACGGGCACTGTGCCGGGAAACTGGCTTGTTGATACCAGAAATGGCGTGTTGGCAAGCGAGTCGTTGGTATCGTACTTGTTCCATTCAAGGAACTGATCGTAGGAAATTGTGGTCTTCGGCAGGACTCGGAAATCCACGCCCATACGATACGCGTCCGTCGTCTCTTCGAAATTCTGCGCCATCGGGATTTCGACGGTGGCGTCTTCCGTAGTGAGCGCAGGCCCCTCCTCCACATGGCGCGAATATCCGAGCCGGAAGCGCACGCGGGATTGCGGCAGCAGCGTCAAATCGTAATCCTGCATGCGATGCACGAGATCGAGTGAATGCGGCGAATTCGTAGAGGTGAACGAGGGATTGGTGATCGCGAACGTGGAAGGGGCGCCCGTCGGGGGGATCGGGACCGGGTTTAATGGATTCGCCAGCAGGTTGTAATCCCAGAAATACTTGTCGCGGCGGAACACCAACGAAAATTCATACCACTTATTCTTTTCGATCCGCAGGCGCGAGACGTCGTTCGGATCGCCGCCATAGCCGAAGTTGCTGAAATTGAGGTTGTCGAAGAGGAACCCCTGGTGGTTGATGGACCTCATGTCCAGGGTGTAATCGAGCAAACGCGGGCCGGAACCCAGATTCACGAACGTGTCATACGTATCCTGGTTTCCGTTGATCCAGTTTCCCCGATAGCCAAGCTCCACCGTCTGCTGGACGTTATAGTTACCAGAGTCCACTCCCTTGACTTCGTCGGAGTTATCCTGGGCGCGAGAAGTGGGCGAAAAGAAAAACACTGCCACCACGAACAGCAAACTAAGCGATCTGATGCCTATGCGCTCATTCATGATTTTGCATCCCAACGAATGAGAGTTGCGGTTTCCGCCAGTCAGTTCCATGACTTGACTTGCTGCGCCTCGCACATTGGCAAACATTCGTCATGTTCAACCTATCGGAAATATATATCGCTAAAGTTGGATCCGTGGATTTGTGTGTGGCATATTGTGCAGGCCTGTATATAGATACCGTTGTTCGGAACCGGACCATTCATCACCGCAAATCCAGTTGGCTGGCCGTTGTTGCCTGCCGTCGTGATGGGTCCGAAGTGGGCTGCGGTGTGGCATTGCAGGCAGAGCAGGTTGACGTTGCTGTACTTCAACATGTGAGTATTTGCCCCACCGTGCGGGATATGACAGGTCGCGCATCCTTCCAACTTCACGGAACAGTGTGGGAACACGAAGGGCCCCTGCTTGTCCTTGTGGCACTTGAAACAGACGGTATCCCCGTTATCCGAGGTTCGGACTTGCCGCACCAAATGGTCTGACTCCCAAACTCCAGCCGTTCCGTGCTGTTGGTGGCAGTCGGTGCACTGAATCAGGCCCTCATTTACACGATGGTGAAATGGCATATCGAATTGGGATTTCTGCTGCAGATGGCAGGAATAGCAAAGTGCCGGCTGCGCCTTGATCAGTAGGCTTTCTTTCGTTGCCGCGTGGTGCGGCGAGTGGCAGTCGATGCAGCTTACCTCGTTCTGCCGGTGGAACGAATTGGCGCTATCGAGGTGAGTTGGCCCGGAAGCATGGCAGGTGAGGCAGCGCGTATTGATTTCTTGCGGGGAATGCTCCGCGAAGACGAAAATCTTGGTCTTGTCACCACCGCCCTCGACGTGAGCTGAACCGGGACCGTGGCAATCCTCGCAGCCGTGCCTCGCGATGCCACCTTCTTTGTATGTCTGCTTCCAGTGAGGGCTCTTCTCCCAGCCGTTGTAAATATCTTCGTGGCAGGCCTTGCACGTCTCACTGCCGACGTACTGCGCGGTCGCGGCCTGTGACTCACCCGTCGTGGCCACCAATGCCGGCTTGGTTTTCGGGGCTTGTTTCTCTTGCGCGCGGAGCACAGACTGGTGCGCAGAAAGCAGAATAAGAGTTGTAATCGCCGCCGAGCAGAACGCTCTCAAACGTGGCATTGGCTTCCCTCAGGTGGCTTTCAGAGAACCGGATCAAGAACATCCGGTAAGGGGCCATTTTGGCCAAATCTACCGCGTTTTGAATGTGACCGGCGTCACATTTTGAAATTATTGTTGCGTGTGGCCCGGTTCCTATTGCTAGGCAGAAATTCTGAGTACGTGCTGCCCAACCAACTCTTGACCGGGAGTCGAGGCACAACTTCAAGTCAATGACCCGAATCGGTCGGTCAGTCGAAAGGGGACTCGCCACGAGTCGAAACGCCGCTGTCTCCAGCAGCAGTCCCACCGATACCCACGGCCTTGTCCGAGAAGTCGGCGAGCTTCTCGAGAGCGCTTCTGTCTCGAATGACAAGCCCCGAACGTTTCCAGTCCAATATTCGCCCCCTCCGGAACCTAGCCAGAAGCCGAGTCACGGTTTCTCGAGAAAGTCCGACCATCTGCGCAATGGTTTCCTGGCTTAGACCCAGTCGGGGAGGTGCTTCACCGCCGGACTCTGTGTTGGGAGCGAGTAATCCGAGGAGGCACCGTGCAAGCTTTTGCTCGGCGGACTGGGACAGGTCGACATCGCTCATTTTGGCGAGAATGAAATAGCATGCCTCGCTCACGAGCATTGCAGCTTGGCGAGCGGCCCTCACGTCGGCTTGCATTTCTCTGGCGAGTTCCTGGCGAGACACAAAAAGGACCTTGGTCGGCTTTAGGGTTTCCGCAGTGGTCGCGTGGGCCCGTCCCAAGATTGCAGCTGCCAGTCCCAGGATCGTACCCGGCCCGAAGAAACCAAGCACAAGTGTCTTCCCCTGCGCGGAGTTGACGGAAAGCTTGGTGCGCCCTTCTAAAACGACGTAGACACCAGTGGGCTCGTCGCCCGCCTCGAACAGAATCGCCCCTCTGGAAAACGATACCCCAACATTCGACGCCTGGAGCCTCGCGACGTAGTGGTCGTTCAAACGAGCGGGAAACGGATAGCGGGCACTCAGGTGTCCCAGCGGATCTATGATCGGCTCTCCGAATAAAGTTCCCGCCTTCGTTCCGCGAAAGCGCCGCTGCTGGGAGCGTCTCTGCATGGCTTCCTCCTATGGCTGGAAGCTCTCACGGACGCCTATGAATCACCGTCGCCTCCATCACGGGTGATTGTGACCGCGGTCACAGAACCGGGAGGGCTGGTCGTGCCATACTCCGCAGCCGGTAAGCGGTGCTGCCGGGAAACGATGCCCGAGGGATGCGGAATGAGCAGGCTCTGACGTCGTTGGTCGAGGTCCATTTTAGTTTTTTGGGGGGTGAGTGATGCATTCATCATTATCCGCTGCCCTTAAATCTCGTGGTGTGTCCCGTCGTGAATTCGTGGCGTTCTGCACTTCGATGGTTGCGGCGCTGGCATTGCCTCCAAGATACCTCGGGGCAGTCATGAAAGCACTCACACAGGCAAACCGACCGATTCTCGTGTGGCTTGAGTTTCAAGATTGCGCAGGCAACTCGGAATCGATGTTGCGTACAAGCAACCCGACAGTCGCTGATTTCGTGCTGGAGCTTCTCTCTTGGGAGTATCACGAACTGATCATGGCGGGCGCGGGAAAACAGGCCGAGGAAGCCCTCGAACGAGTGGTTCGGGAGCATAAGGGCGAATACATAGCTGTAGTGGAGGGTGCGATCCCAATGGCGGATGGCGGTGTCTACCGCACGATTGCAGGCAAGACCGCCCTCGAAATCGCAACCCATGTCTGCACCAATTCGGCAGCCAACATCGCGGTCGGCGCTTGCGCGTGGGATGGAGGTTTGGTTCGCGCGAATCCAAATCCGACTGGCGCCGTGGGGTTGCAGGAAGCGGTTCCCGGCGTGAAGGTTGTCAATCTAGGCGGCTGCCCGCACAATCCTGCGAATACGGCTGCGGTGTTGACTCATTATCTGACCTTCCATGAGATGCCAGCTCTCGACCAGTACAACCGGCCGCTGTTTGCCTACGGCGACATCATCCACGACCAGTGTGAGCGCCGTGCCCACTACGACGCGGGCCGTTTCGTTGAGGAGTGGGGCGACGAAGGCCACCGCAAGGGCTATTGCCTATACAAAATGGGCTGCAAAGGTCCTGAAGCAACCTATAACTGTCCCACCGTCCGCTGGAATGATGGAACGAGTTGGCCGGTGAAGGCCGGTCACGGCTGCATTGCGTGCGCTTCGCATCGCTTTTGGGATACGAAATCACCCTTCTACAAACGGTTGCCATCGGTACCCGGGTTCGGAGTGGATGTCACGGCGGCCGAGATCGGATGGGTCGCCACCGGAGCCGTTGCCGCAGCGATGGTCGCCCAAGTGGCAGGCAATTTCGTGCGAGACAAAATCCGGCCGAAGAAGACAGCCGACGAGACAAACAAACCGGCGGATTCTCCCGGGGGTTAGGAGGAATCAATGGCACGGATTGTGGTCGACCCGGTCACGCGAATTGAAGGACATCTCCGCATCGAGGCTCAAGTTGAAGGCGGGATGATCGCGGATGCGTGGAGTTCGGGCACGATGTTCCGTGGAATCGAGCTGATTTTGCGCGGACGTGACCCGCGTGAAGCATGGATCTGGGCGCAGCGCATTTGCGGTGTCTGCACGATGGTACACGCGCTGGCCTCGGTCAACGCGGTCGAGGATGCTCTCGGCATCGAAGTTCCCGACAACGCCCGACTCATTCGGAACATCATCGCTGCAACACAGACGGTGCAAGATCACGTTATTCACTTCTATCATCTCCACGCGCTCGATTGGGTGGACGTGGTCTCGGCCTTGAAGGCAGACCCGGCAAGAACATCGCAGCTCGCACAATCGATCTCTGATTGGCCTATGTCGAGCGACAAGTATTTCAAGAGTGTTCAGGATCGCGTTGGCGCCTTGGTCGCAAGCAAGCAACTAAGCCTATTCGGCGCAGGTTATTGGGGACATCCCGCCTACCATCTTCCGCCCGAAGCGAACCTCATGGCCGTTGCACACTACCTGGAGGCATTGCAGTTCCAGAGGGAGTTCATCCGGATTCACGCGGTTCTCGGCGGCAAGAATCCTCACTTGCAGACATTTCTGGTCGGCGGCATGGCCACTGCCATGGACCCGAACGAGCCCGGCGCGACAATCAACCCGGAACGAATGGATTTCCTATTGCAGGTGGCGAAGTCGGCGATCGCGTTTGTGAATCAGGTATACATTCCCGACGTTCTCGCGGTGGCGGGATTCTATCGCGACTGGTTCGAACTCGGCGCGGGCGTTGGGAATTACATGTGTTATGGCGGCTATCCGCAAGGGTCGATTAAAGATCCAGCGGACTTCTTTCTTCCACGGGGCATCATCCTGAATCGCGATCTATCGAAGGTTCACCCCGTCGATCCTGCGAATGTCACGGAATATGTTGCGCGTTCCTGGTACGAGTATTCAGGCGGAGACCAGGTGGCAAAACATCCGTATGAAGGAGAGACCAATCCGAAGTACTCGGGACCGACGCCTCCCTACGACTTCCTCGAAGTGGATCACAAGTATTCCTGGCTCAAGGCTCCGCGCTATCAAGATCAAGCGATGGAGGTCGGGCCGTTGGCACGTCTGCTGGTTGCCTATGCGTCGGGGCAGCAGGACGTCAAGGCCCTAGTCGATGCCACGCTCGCCAAGCTGAAGGCTCCGCTCGCTGCGCTATTTTCCACCCTGGGGCGCGTTGCTGCGCGCGCTTTGGAAACTCAACTTCTCGCGGACCGTCTCGTCGGCTGGATTGAGCAGCTTCGAGACAATATGGCGAGCGGCGACGTGCGCATCCATAACGGTGAAAAGTGGGACCCGAAGACATGGCCTCAAACCGCACAGGGTTTCGGCTTCTTTGAGGCGCCGCGCGGGTCGCTCGGGCACTGGGTGGAGATCGAAGACGAGGCCATTAAGAACTACCAGGCGGTCGTTCCATCCACGTGGAACGCGGGCCCCCGAGATGCCCACGGTCAGCGCGGGCCTTATGAAGCCGCGCTCCTCAAGACGCCGATCGCTGAGCCGGATCGCCCACTCGAGATCTTGCGCACGGTCCACTCCTTCGACCCATGCCTGGCCTGCGCCGTGCATGTGGTTGACGCTCGTGGGCACGTCTCCGCTCGCGCGGAAGCCTGACCCGATCGAGGCTGCGTATGAAGAAGACACGAAGGCGGCACGGGCACGAAGCGGAATGGCAGAGGCCGGCGCATGGACAGGTGAGGGTGTACGTATGGGAATGGCCCGTGCGATTCGCGCACTGGATCATCTTCACGACGATCGTGTCTCTTTCCATCACGGGTTATTACATGCACTCTCCTTTCGTCATTCCGCACGGCAAAACTGCCTACGCCATGGGAACGATGCGCTTTGTTCACCTGCTCTCCGGCTTCGCGTTTCTCTGCGCGGTTCTGATACGGGTTGTTTGGATGTTTATCGGCAATCAGTGGTCGAGCTGGGATCAGTTCATCCCCACGACCAGGAAACGTTTGAAGGACCTCGTCGGGACGCTCCGGTATTACGGATTCATGGCTTGGTCGCCAACTCCTCATATCGGTCATAACGCGGCGGCGGGAGCCGCATACGCCGCCGTCTACGGTATGGCGTTCGTGGAAATCCTTACGGGGCTGACTCTCTATTCTCGGGTTGTAGGAAGCAGGACGCTCAGTTTCTTCGTTGGCTGGATTCCCCATGTCATCGATATCCAATGGCTGCGTGAGATTCATTTTCTTGTGATGTTCGGATTCTGGATGTTCTTCATTCACCATCTCTACACCGCCATCCTGGTTTCGATTGAGGAGGAGAACGGCGTGATGGAGAGCATCTTCAGCGGATACAAGTTTGTGCCCGAACACGAACTGCGGGAGGCAATAGCAGGGGAGGGCGGCGAGGATGCCGAGCCGCGAGCGGACGAGATCCCGGTGCGCCCGGTTAGTGGACCGAATTCTCAATCAAGAGCGTGACGTGGAAGGTTTGCTGTTTGGGGACATAGTGGTCATAGGCGTGGGCAACACGATCCTTTCAGACGAGGGTGTCGGCGTGCATGCCGCGAGATTGCTACAAGCGCATCCAGGAGTGCCCGCCGGCGTCGCAATTCTAGACGGCGGCACGATCGGGCTCGAACTGATTCCCTACGCTTCGGATGCATCCCGCGTGCTGCTCCTTGATGCCCTGGACTCAGGCAAGACGCCTGGAACGCTCGCTCGGATGACGGGGAGAGATTTGCTCGGCACGACGGGCGGATGGAGCGCTCATCAATTGGGCGTCGCCGATCTGATCGCGGCTCTCTTTCTTGTGTCGACCCGTCCTCAGGAGATTGTCGTGCTGGGCGTGCAACCGGGCAATATGGACTGGGGCACGTCTTTGTCTCCTGAAGTCGACGCTGCGCTTGCGCCCCTCGTTGATGCAGCCTTGGCACAGCTGCAACTTTGGAATGAATCACCGGACGTTAGTGTGCAACCCCGCTCGCCATCTTTGCCGCCCAGGCAATCCCTGGACGGGAAACCTCCGGAGCCTTGCAAAGAAGGAGCCTAGTAACGTGTGCCTCGCCATTCCCGGGAAAATCGTCAGTTGTGAAATGGACAACGGAATCCGCGTAGGACGCGTCCAGTTCGGCGGGATCACACGAGAGACCTGCCTGGACTTCGTTCCCGAAGCGTCTGTCGGAGATTACGTGATTGTGCATGTGGGATTCGCAATCAGTCGCGTGGACCGTGAAGAGGCTGAGCGGAGCTACGAGGTGCTGGAATCCATGGGACTGCTCGAGGGTGAATTGGCTTCGGATTTGGAAGATGCCTAGACGGTCGGCTGGACTCCGAGGGAGTGTATGAAGTACTTGGACGAATACCGCAATGAAAGCATTGCCCGAGGAATTGTGGCCGAGATGGGCCGGCGGGTCACGCGGCCTTGGGTGTTAATGGAGATTTGTGGCGGGCAAACCCACACGCTGATGCGCTACGGCATAGACGAGATGCTGCCCGCCGAAATTGAGCTGGTCCACGGGCCCGGGTGCCCCGTGTGCGTCACGTCTCTTGAAACAATCGACAAAGCCATCGAAATCGCTTCCCGCCCTGACGTGACCCTAATTTCATATGGCGACATGCTGCGTGTGCCAGGCTCACATACCGATCTATTTCATGTGAAGGCCAGCGGCGGAGACGTGCGCGTGGTTTATTCTCCAACCGAGGCGCTGAAGTTCGCCCGCGCGAATCAGCATCGCAAGGTGGTCTTCTTCGCAGTCGGCTTTGAAACGACGGCTCCGGCGAATGCCATGGCCGTCTGGCAAGCTAAACGCGAAGGACTTAGGAATTTCTCGATGCTCGCCTCCCACGTTCTTGTGCCCCCCGCGATTCGGGCGCTCATGAGTTCACCGCGCAATCGGGTGCAAGGCTTCATTGGCCCAGGCCACGTTTGCACGGTCATGGGCTATCGCGAATACGAGGACCTCATCCGCGAGTTCCATGTACCGATTGTTGTAGGCGGTTTTGAACCACTTGATCTGCTGGAAGCGATCCTGATGCTGGTGACGCAGCTGGAGGAAGGGCGCGCGGTAGTCCATAACCAATACGTCCGATCCGTGACTTACGAAGGTAACCTGCCCGCTCAGAGGGTGTTGGCGGAAGTGTTCGAGGTGTGCGACCGGAAATGGCGCGGGATCGGCGGAATTCCAGAGAGTGGTCTCAGCCTTCGGGTCGAATATGCGGAATTCGATGCGGATCGGATTTTTGGGACCGAAGGGGTGACTGCGGACGAGCCCGCGGAGTGCATTAGCGCGGAGGTACTCCAAGGCCTGAAGAAACCAACGGATTGTTCGGCGTTCGGGACGCGCTGCACACCGGAAAATCCGCTGGGCGCTCCGATGGTCTCTTCCGAAGGCGCGTGCTCCGCCTATTACCTATATCGCCGGCATGCGATGGCAGCGCGTGAGAACCGTTGATGCCGCAAGAAACGAAACTCGAGGTGGCCTTGAATTGCCCAGTCCCGATTGCGGCCCGGGAGTCGATCCTGCTGGGCCACGGAAGCGGGGGCCGAATGAGCGGGGATCTCCTGCGAAATATCCTCCTTCCCGCGCTTCGAAATCCCGTGCTCGAACGGTTAGATGACCAAGCCATCGTGGATATCGGCGGATCCCGTATTGCGTTTACGACAGACTCTTTCGTCGTCAAGCCGTTATTTTTCCCCGGGGGTGACATCGGAACGCTGGCGGTGAACGGTACCGTGAATGACCTGGCGATGGGCGGGGCCGAACCTCTCTTTCTGAGTCTTGCACTCATCCTCGAAGAAGGGCTTCCGTTCGATACCCTCCGCCGGGTTATGGAATCCATCCGCGTCGCTGCTGCCCTTGCGGGCATCGTCGTCGTCACGGGAGACACAAAAGTAGTGGAAAAAGGTAGCGGCGATGGATTGTTTGTGAACACGTCGGGAATCGGGCTCGTCTCCTCCGCGGTGCGACTTTCCGCCGATCAGGCACGCCCAGGAGATCGCGTGCTGCTGAGCGGGACGATCGGAGACCATGGGATCACGATACTGTCCCAGCGGGAAGGCCTCGAATTCGAAAGTGCCATCGCGAGCGACACGGCAGCGCTGCACACCCTTGTTGCCGACATGATTCGCGCGAGTTCTGAAATTCGTTGTCTCCGTGATCCCACGCGCGGCGGCCTGTCGAGTTCCTTGAACGAGATTGCGGCCCGGTCGCGCGTGGGGATTGAGCTTGAAGAAAACGCGATTCCGATCCGCGAGGAGGTCCAAGGCGCATGCGAGATGCTAGGACTCGATCCGCTGTACGTGGCAAACGAAGGCAAGTTGCTCGCGATTGTTGATCCCCTCGCCGCGGAAACGATTCTCGAGGCAATGCGCCAGCATCCGCTGGGCCGCAACGCACAGATGATCGGGGCGGTCACGGATTCCCATCTGACGATGGTCACTCTGCGAACGCAGTTGGGCACATCGCGGATTGTCGATCTGCTCTCTGGCGATCAATTGCCGAGAATCTGCTGAGGGCAACCGATGCACGAGATGGGTATTGCCAATTCGGTGCTCGATGCGGTTCGTGTGGAAACACGCCGCTTCCCGGACGGCCACATTTACAAGGTGGGAGTGCGAATCGGCGAACTCGCGGGCGTTGACCCGGACGCCATGAGTTTTTGTTTTGAAGCTCTCGTGCGGGGGACAGAATTGGAGCCGCTTGCACTCGAGATTCAATACTGCCCACGCCGCTATCAATGCCGGGCCTGTGGACATTCGTACGCCGCAGCGAGAGAAGATTCGGCATGTCCAGAGTGCGGCATGACGGAATCACAATTCTTGGGAGGCGACGAACTCGAGCTCGCCTATCTGGAGGTCGAAAATGGAGCGCGTGCCGCTGGAACGTAAGGTCCTGAAGGAAAATGATCGCATTGCCGCCGACTTGCGGGTGCGCTTTGCCGAACACAATATTCTGTGCCTGAACCTGATCAGCTCACCAGGATCTGGAAAGACCAGTCTGCTCGAATGTACCCTCGAAAGCTTCGACCGCGGCGAACGGGTGGCAATTCTCACCGGGGACATTCAGACGGAAAACGACGCGAAGCGCCTGGCGCGGTTTGGGTTTCCCGTGAAGCAAATTACGACGGGCGGGACATGCCATCTGGATGCCCGGATGATCGAAAGAGCGCTTCTGGACTGGCGCTTGGAAGACGTCGATCTGTTGTTGATCGAAAACGTCGGCAACCTCGTCTGCCCGTCGAGCTATGATCTGGGCGAGGCCGCAAAACTGGTCGTTCTCAGCGTCACGGAAGGAGAGGACAAACCACTCAAATACCCGTCGATCTTTTTCAAGTCGGAGCTGCTGATTCTGAACAAAGTCGACCTCCTGCCCTATGTGCCATTCAATATCACTGCTGCCGAAGAAAATGCGCGGCGCGTCCACCGCGGCATGGACATTGTTCGTGTCTCCTGCCAGACGCGTCAGGGAATGACGGAATGGCTCGCTTGGCTGGATCGCAAGCGCGAAAATTCGCGCGCTGCTGTGCCGGCATCTTGAAGCGTCATGCAAGTCCGCAAGGAAATCCAGGTCTCTGGTATCGTGCAGGGAGTCGGATTTCGGCCATACGTCTATCACCTCGCGAATGATCGAAACCTCGGCGGAAACATCAGCAACACGGCAGCGGGGGTCACCATCGAAATTCAGGGCCCGCCGGAGTTGGTCGAGGATTTCGTCTCGCGCCTTCCCAGCGAGGCTCCGGCGCTTACACAAATCACCCGGGTGTTGGTTCGTGAGATACCGTGCAAGCCAGATCGCTGTTTTGAAATTCTGCCGAGCCACACCGACGAGCATGTGAGTGCGCTGATCTCCCCTGATGTCGCGGTTTGCGAGGACTGCCTTCGCGAACTACTCGATCCTCAGGACCGCCGGCATCTCTATCCTTTTATCAATTGCACGAACTGCGGACCCCGCTTTACGATCGTGCGAGACATTCCCTACGACCGGCCGCGGACTTCGATGTCGGTATTCCCGATGTGCGACGCATGCCGCGCGGAGTATGGGGATCCGCAAAACCGTCGTTTCCATGCACAGCCAAATGCTTGCTGGGATTGCGGCCCCCAACTCGAATTGTGGAACGCCCAGGGTCTCCCGATCAAAGCACCTGATCCCATCGAGGCGGCCGTCGAGTACCTCCAATTCGGCGAGATAGTCGCCGTCAAGAGCCTCGGAGGATTCCACCTCGCAGTGGATGCTACGAACTCAGCCGCGGTTGAACGGCTGCGCCGACGCAAACGGCGCATCGAAAAGCCGTTTGCCGTGATGGTGCGGGATCTGGAAGCCGGCGGTCTATTTTGCGAGATCGATGTCGAAGCACAAAGACTTCTGAACAGCCGGCAGCGGCCCATTGTGCTGCTGCCGAAAACGGCAGACACTGCAATCGCTGAGACCGTGGCGCCCAACCAACGGGACCTCGGGCTGTTCCTGCCCTATACCCCCCTGCACCACTTGCTCTTTGCGGAGGGAAGGTTTACAGCATTGGTCATGACCAGTGGAAATCTGAGCGAAGAGCCGATTGCGATTGACAACCGCGAGGCGGTGAATCGGTTGGGGTGCATCGCGGACTTCTTTCTTGTACACGACCGACAGATTCTTCTACGCTGTGACGATTCGGTCGTTCGTCCCTCGGCCGGGAAACCTAAGCATATCCGCAGGTCGCGGGGATATGTACCGGCGCCTATGCGATTGCACAAGGATCTTCCGCAGATTCTTGCGGTCGGAGGAGAACTGAAAAATACCATCTGCCTGACGCGCCACGACCTGGCGTTCCTGAGCCAGCACATCGGTGACCTCGCAAACATCGAAACTTTCGGCTTCTTTTGCGATGCCGTCGCGTATTTCTCCAGGATTCTCGAAATCGAACCGGAAATCATCGCCTACGACCTTCATCCAGACTACTTTTCGACGAAGTGGGCCTTGGCACAGAAGGGCGTGCGTCTTGTCGGTGTGCAGCATCACCATGCACACATCGCCGCGTGCATGGCGGAGAACTTGGTCGATGGACAGGTTATTGGGCTGGCTCTAGACGGCACCGGCTACGGCACCGACGGTCAGATCTGGGGTGGCGAAGCACTGATCGGAGGATACGCCAGCTTCGAGCGCGCCGCGCATTTTGTGTACGCGCCGCTTCCCGGAGGCGCAGCGGCAATCCGTGAACCCTGGCGCATGGCGGTAAGTTATTTGGCAAAGACTTTTGGGGAGGATTTCTTTGACCTGAATATCCCCTTTGTCCAGGGACTGAATCGCGGGAAAGCGGAGTTGATCGTCCGAATGATGACGCGGCGCGTGAACTCTCCCCTAACCTCGAGTTGCGGGCGCTTGTTCGATGCCGTCGCCGCTCTGATTGGAATTCGGCAAGAAGTGAGCTACGAAGCACAGTCCGCCATTGAGCTGGAAATGGCGGCACGCTCATCGAGCGAAACCGGTCGCTACCCTCTCGACATTCGTCGCGAAGACCCGTGCTGGCAGATTGACCCCTCTCCATTATTCGGCGCCATCGTCGAGGATCTCCGCCGGAAGGTGTCCACGGCGACAATCAGTCGCCGCTTTCACAACGGACTCGTCGAAATTCTCGCGCGCCTTGCGTGCCTACTGCGTCAGGAGTCCTCGATCAATCGGATCTGCCTGAGCGGCGGCACCTTCAACAACTTGCTTGTGTTCGAACATTTGATTCACAAGCTGAAATCCGGCGGCTTTGAAGTTTTCACTCACTCCGAGGTCCCCTCGGGCGACGGTGGTCTGAGCCTCGGACAGGCGCTCGTCGCAGCACACAGCCCAGGCGAGCACTCAGCGTCAGAAACGCAAAGCCTGCCGTCAGCAGCATATTCGGCCAGGTGAGGGGCACCGACTCGAAACCTGCACGTTACCAGATCATAGGCCGACAAGACTCTGAGTAGACGCTTGTCAGTCTCGACATGCGGCCGATATCGGCTCAGGACACCGTTTCGGAACCGACACTTTCCGGAACAACGCTAACGGTAGGTTCGAGGGTTACTCTGGAAGAAATCGAGCGAGCGATGAGACACGACCGCTCGGCCTTCGCCAACAAGCGATCAGCCCGTTCGCGATCTTGCTCGCGAGCAATCTTCAATACGGGGCGCAGCCTGACTTCCGTAAATCTCCAGCCATTTTCATCCTTCTCCAGAATCGCCTCTGCCTCGACCTCCAGGAGAGCGAAGGCGAACTTCGATGTTTCCGCCATGCCGGAGAAAGTACTCACGTAGCACGTCGCCACGGCCGCCACAAAGAAATGCTCCGGCGTCCAAACACCCGGCTCTCCAAGGAATTCCGGCGGGGTACTGAAACTGATCGGCCGGGGCACGCTATCCGATGCAACGACGCCGGACCTGGGTCTCGTGCACTTTGCCCTCACTTGGTATTTGCGACTCGTCTCCATGTTTCACCGCTCCCACGACCACGCCATGTCGGCGACCCGTTCCCTACGTCGTTGCCGCGCAGGCCTTCAGTACCGATCCGTTCCTGCCTGACAATAGCTCTACGCCGCCCTGGACGCGCCCGTTTGCCAGGCGTCATCAAGCAATCTGCATACCTCGTCATCGGTGAGCTGCGGAAAGTCTTCGTAAAAGACCCCCACAGCGCGAAATTCCCGCGGTGTCAGAAGGCAGACGAGGTCATCCACCTCAGGACGGAGAAGCAGGCAGGTCGAAAGTGGCGCCGCACCGGCGGCGACAACGATCCGTGCGGCCCCGAGCTTCTTGACTCCCTCGATGGCCGCACGCATCGTCGAACCGGTCGCTATGCCGTCATCAACCAAGACCACTGTACGATTGTGAAGATTCGGCACCGGGCGAGAACCTCGGAAGGCGGCTTCCCTGCGCCGCAATTCCCGAGTTTCGCGCTCCACGGCCTTTTCGACTTCTCCCCGGGACACATGAAACTCCTCAACGACATCTGGATCGACCACTTGGACATCGCCCATCGCGACCGCGCCCATGGCCAATTCCTCGTACCGGGGTACACCGAGTTTGCGCACGAGAAAGACGTCCAGGGGAGCCCTAAGAGAAGTCGCGATGCTGCAGGCAACAGCCACACCACCCCGCGGCAAGCCCAACACGATCACGTCCGGGCGATTCGCCAGTGCCGAGAGTTTCTCCGCGAGTAGCTCTCCTGCCTGTTTGCGGTCGCGTAGTCTCTCCATCATCGTGGCGCGCTGTTTCCTTCAGGCCGCAGTCCCGCGAGCCATGATTATTTCCGGAAGTTGCGGGCCGTAAATTCGCTGCAAGGTGTTGACGATTTCCCCGCGCGAAAGCTCCGCGCCTCGGCCTGAACCAGCCGATTCCGCATGGAGTACCACGTTGTCCATCGACAGAATGCCTTCCAGCTTCCCATCCCCGCTGATTACCGGCAATCGACGCACTTTGTTCTTGGCCATCGCTTCCAGCGCCTCGTGAATGTCGTCCTGCGCACGGCACGAGTAAACCTGTCTGCTCGCAACCTCCGCTACGGTGATTTCCCCCGGGAGCCGGTTCCGAGTGCCCAGAGCCACACAAAGATCGCGATCTGTCACGACGCCGACCACCTTCTGTTGCCCGTCCACAACCGGCAGGATGCCGCAGTTGCGATTCCAGAGCAGTTCCGTGGCGGCGCCGAGATTCATTTCCGGACTGCAATACGCCGGGGTGCCCATCATCACGTCTTGAACTTTCATGACTTGTCTCCTTTCCGCCATCCGCTTTCCGGCCGAACATTCAAGCGATTCGCCGGATGTCCTGATGGATTACCGTTACCTCGTTCCACCGCGCTTTGCGCCTGCGTTCTCGAATCAATCTCCTGGAGTGCGCCAGCGCGGCTTTCTTGGCCGCTCGTTTGGTTTTTCTCTCGCCATCAGCGATGCCGTTGTGCAGCCCCCGACGAAGCCTCCTAACCGCGCACCGTCAGAACCGGGCATTGCGCGTACGCCACCACCTTGTGAGCAGTTGCCCGCTCGAGATGTGTCGCCGCTCCCAGGTGGACCCCAGCGTCCCGAACCCCCAGCACGATTAAATCCGCCCCGCGTTCGATAGCCACTTCAAGAATTCGGTCAGCCGCGTCTCCGTACTGCACAATGGGCGACGGACGGCACCATCTCCTAGCATCACTGGGAACGATATCGCCGAGACGCTGCATTACATCAGCGATCGCAAGCTCACCCTGTTCGTTTCCTCCCGGCTTGGGCGCCACATAAAGCAAGATCAACTGAGCGTCGTTTTCCTCCGCTAGCGAAACCGCAAACGGTGCCGCAGCCTCGCACGGCTTGCTGAAGTCCGTCGCGAACAATACCGAATGGAAGGCGCCGCTGGTAGTTTTGCTCTTTCGAACATGCGGTCCGATGGTTAGCACAGGCACGCTCGAGCGCCTTAAGGTCTCTTCCGCGAAGGATCCGAGCAAGAGCTTCTGAGCGTGAGTCCGACCGTGTGTGCCGAGCACAATCAGACCAATATTTCGCTCCCGAATTGCTTGCTCAATGGCCGGCCAGACGCCAACCCCCCGCTCGATCGCCGTATCGTGGGCAACTCCACTGAGTTGGGAATCAACCTTCGCCATTTCATTACTGGCCAACTCCTCATCGGCATGGATCGCGTCCGTACAAGTCTCCGGAATCACGGGTGTCAATACATGCAGCGCGTGAACCTTGGCGCCATAGTCGCTCGCTATCGCGACGGCGAAAGGCAAGGCGGCTTCGGAAGGTTCCGAAAAATCGGTCAAATAAAGAACACTTTTCAAAATGATCCGCGTGCTCTTTGCGATTGTTGTCATGTTCCACCTCTCTCTCTGACTAGATGTTGCCCCGATCCCCTTGCCGAATCGTGATTGGCATCACAAATCTGCATAAGATGACTCGATTCGGCGCGGCAGGGATATCAGTGCAAGTGGAAACGGACCTCCACGTGCGTCTCGATCTCCACCGGCTGACCGTCGAGATAAGTCGGTTCGTACTTCCAGCGCGTCACTGCCTCAAGCGCCGCGGCAACCAGCAGAGGCGGACCCTCGAGGACCCGCGCTCGTACGATATCGCCCTGCTCGTCGATCACCGCATCGATGATTACCACTCCCTCTATCCTCGCGGATTGCGCGACCGCCGGGTATACCGGCGGCGGAGTGGAAATCGGCTGCGGTTGTTTGACATCCCCTCCGACTCGCACGATCTTCCTTGCAGCAGGCGGAGGTGAAACTTTCACGTCCGATACTCCGCCAATGATTCCGCCAAGAACTCCGCCGGCCTGCCCTCCGGGTATACCGCCGATCACTCCGCCCGCGTCGGGCGGGGCTTCATCCCGAACGATTTGGATTCTTGCCGGGATCACAGCGGGAGCCATCAGATGGCTCGTCTGGAGCATTCGAGGCAGAGACCTCGCGAGCTTTTGCATCTGAGCAGCTGGCGCAGGCGGCGCGGCCGGGGGAGGCGGCGCGACCAGAAACGTGGTTTGGAAGCTGCGAAGATCGATCGCCTGCGTGAAGAAGAATGGCGCCAGCACCACGGCAGCTACGATGATGATGTGAACCGTCAGCGACACCGCCCACTCAAGCGGGTTCCGCCTCTGATATTGGGAGGGTATTTCCAGCATGCCCTTGAGGAACGTCGCTTGCGCCTGCGCGCGAGTTCGCGCATGGATGCTTGCGGCCGAGACGGGATGTCCTTCCCAGACAGCCTCTCGGAACACTTCAAATGTGGTGTTCGACATTGCGCCCTCCTCTCTTCGCCTCCCCACAGCCTCGCGGAGCTTACAAGTCTCCTTTGAACGCTTGTTTATAGTCGCCGACGCTCGGGTCACGCCGCGACGCGCATCACGCCACCATGTGACGCGCGTCACATCCGAACCGCTCTGAACGAATCGGGTTGAAGGAGTTTTGGCTAGTGACGCGGATCACCGCTTCATGTGACCGGGAACACATCGGACTTGGGATAAAAAGGCTAAGAAGATTGCAAGGAGGGAGTGAACACCCAACGGGAGAGGGCAAGAGGGGACACCGGCAGGAAGCATACCGACTCCAAAAGCTCCGCCAACGTAAGGCTTGACCGTTGAGGTGACCTTCCTTCAGAGAAAGCAGGACCGAGGGCGGCCCTCCGCGCTGGAGCCGCCCTCCATTTTGCCTCGGTCGTAACAGACTACCTCCCAATAACACGGAAACGGGACAAGTGGGACACTGACAGATTTGCTTTCGGATGTCCCATCACTCGGGCGCAACCTTTCTAATCGTCTGCGCTACCGGAGGATGCGGGCGTAGAGAAAGAGGAGAGCGAGGGAGGCTCCAATGCCGAGGACGAAACCGCCCAGGTGCAGGCGAGGGTGTATGGCGCGGGCGTAGCGGATGCTGGCGCTTAAGAAGACGGCATTGGACAAGACTGCGAAAGCAAGCCCTCCGAGGACGAGAATTTCTCCGTAGAGCGCATTCGAGGCCCAACTGGCAAAACCCACGATTAAGAAAGCGAGTACGGCAGAGCCCAGCGTAACGACTGCGGCGGTGGCGACGACGTAGCCGCTCGCAAAGCCCACATTGGCGTGCAGGAGAAGAAGCAAGAAAGCGATCGCATATTCGACCAACACCACGGAGGCGACAAGAGCGCGATAGCGAGGATCCGTGTGCCCGAAGAAGCTCGTTGCAGAAAAGAAAACCGCGGGGACGAGCGCGTTCGCGACCGCTGCGACGCACAGCGTGACGCAGAGAAAATGCCGGCGCGGGCGGGGAGCGGCAGCGTCCTGCGCAGGGCTGGTTGAGATTTCAACGGGCATGACGGTAATCGCGCGGATTATACAGCAGGAAAGAGGCTGGGAATGCTCCTCTTTCGCAGATGCGCTAGGCTGAAAGAGTCCTAGCTTCGGAAAATCCCGCTAGCCCGCGGATTCCATACTCATGTTCAGTTGGCAGGAAGCCTCTTGGCAACTCGATTCCTTTGTTACGGCGCTCGCCGTCCTACTTTGCTTGAAAAGACTTGAGATATTCACTCAAGTTTGCAATCCGCAATGTCACTTGAGTTGCATCCAATACCGTCCCAGCTCTAAGATCCGTTCCCCAGATGGGCATTTCGGCCGGTCCATGGTCGGGCATTGACACGCCATTCCGTAGCACGTCCGAGACATAGGCGTCAGGGAAACTGCCGCCGTGACGCTGGGCGAGCGTGGTCAGGTCGGGCGGCACGTCTTTGAATGGGTATGGGGCCGGGCCATTTCCCTTTAGATCATTTCCATGGCAGACAGCACAGAATTGCCTGTAGAGCTGCGCACCAGTTGGCACATTTTCGGCCGAGACCGCCTTGCGCCGTACCTCGTTAGAGGAAGGGAGTGACTGTATGGATTCCAGATATTTCACGAGATTTTCCAACCTGACGTTTCCCCGGTCCACGTCCTCCTCTATTTGGTGAAAGATCGGCCCCCACACCGGCATTTCCCGCGACCCATGCGACGCGATCATCCCCTCGCCCATGATGATTCTCCGTATGCGCGCCTCCGGAAAAACCCCTCCGTTGTCCTTTGCAATCGCCGTCAGGTCCGGCACCGTCGCCTTCAGCGCCGGTGCCATCGGCCCGTTCCCCTTGCCAGTCTTGCCGTGGCACGACGCGCAGTACGCCTTGTATAAGTCCGCGCCTTCTAGCGACCGGATCAAATCCTGCTGTTTTTCCGAACCCGCCCCACGCTGCGTGTTCTGCGAACTCGCCTGCGCTTTGGTTCCCGGCCCTACCGCCACGGCCGCACTCGCCGCGACTAATAAGCACCACAACCGGACTTGAATTTTCATAAACGTCCTGTCACTCTCGTTCCCACGCAAAAGGTGTGTAACGGTGCGTGTCGCCGCCTAAATGTTCCCAATCCCGAATAAACACCCTAGTCAGACACGTGATTTCTGCTTTATCCATGAATGGATACGTATGGGTGATGACGAACGGTTACTCCCGTTGCAGCGAAGCCAAGTAATTACAGAGGTTCTTAATGCGCTGCCGCACAACTCTTTCGTTTTGTTTGTCGAAGTATCGGAAGATAGGGCCCCAGGTAGGCATATCCGACGAACCGTGAGCAGAAACTCCTGGCCCGAATTCCAGGACGTTCGCAACATAGTCATACGGGAACTTGCCTAAATGACGCTTTGCGAGTGTGGTCAGATCTGGTGGGAGCGTCTTGAGTACGGACGCCAGCGGACCGTCTCCCTTGGCGTCCGGACCGTGGCAGGCGGCGCAGTATTGTTTGTACGTTTGCTCACCCGACGGCATATAGGTCGGTGGAAGTTGTGTTTGGTCGACGCTTCGCCCAGTACTAGCAATCGAAGCGATCAATAACAGCGCACGGAGCGGAGCCAAAAGTCGAACCGCCACAATTTCCTCCTCAACCTTCCAGTGTACTCCGATTTCGTGGCGCCTGTCCGTGTGACGTCTGTCTCTTTCTCGCTAGCCTATCTTCTTATCTGTGGTTGATTCAACCCCAATCGGGTCCGGTAAGACTCGAAATCCCGATTGGAAGCCCGGCGATCCGGCAACAGTCACACGCCGGGATAATAGCGCCACGGATCAACGGGTGAGGTCGCGAAGCCAAGCCCCGATTACGTAGGCTACAGCGGCAGCACCGCCCCCGACGGCGAGAGTCGCGAGGCCGGAATGCCACCATGACCGGTTCGACCATCGACTCTCGAGAGCACCGATCAAGACGAATATCAGGCCTGTTGCCGCCGAGGCCACCCAGAAGGCGTTGTTCAGACCCCCGACAAATGGAACAAGCGGGACTAGGCCGCAAAGAAGAAATGCCGCAAACGTCGAGCCAGCGGCTCGCCAGGACGAACGCACCGCTGCCGGCAGCCCGTATTCCCCGCGGAGCATGATGCGAACCCAGCGATCGTGGTCCGCCGTGATCACCGCAACGACTCGGTCGAGCAGGTCGCCAACAATCCCGATTCCCCGTAGAATTTCGCGTACCTCCTCCCGTTCGCCATCCGGAACGGCCTCGATATGGCGGCGCTCAACCGCTTCAGCGTGGTGGATTTCCTCGTGCTCCGCTCGAGTAGCTAGATAGTTGCCCGCCGCCATTGCGAAACCATCCGCAACCAGATTGGCGCCACCGAGGATCAGGATTATACGCGGTGATAGATGAGCCCCAACGACCCCCGCTACGATCGCGAATGTTGTCACGGTGCCGTCGATGCCGCCATAGACCCAATCCCTGAGATAGCTGTAGTGGGGTCCTGCCGCGAGTCGTCGGTGGATGGCTTCGCGGGTGTGCTCGTGTTCCATGTTGGGCTCTCGCTCTCGCGATCCAGCTTGGTGTCTGTGGAGCGATAGACTTCTCCCATCCGACCTGCGCCAATCCGCGCGAGGATCCCGTAGGATCCGGGTCGGTCACCTGCAGAGAAGGGATGAGCGATTCGGAGTTTACTCGATCAATAAGCAGATCGGGAATGAGAAAACGGGCAACCTGGGCTAGTGTTCTTGAGATGGTGCGTTACCAACAGCGCGTCGCCGAGATTGATTTTCGCATTCGAAGTCCGATGGACCATTGCTTGCTCTATTGCAACACAGAGTGCTAGTTTCTTTGCACTGTGGCGCAAGAAGAGACAACGGGCCGGGCGAATCCAGAGTCGGCACCCCCTGACCGGTGGCGACTGCTGGAGTCAGTTCCCGACGCCGTGGTGATCGTGGATCGGACCGGGCGCATCGCCTTTGTGAATTCGCATGCCGAAAGCATGTTCGGCTATTCCCCACACGAGCTTTTGCGTCAGCCGGTAGAACTTCTAGTTCCGGAAGCAGTTCGGGCCCCACACGTTCGACATCGCTCGGAATACAGCGCGGCCCCTCGCGTGCGCGAAATGGGATCGGGTCTCGAGTTGAAAGGTCGCCGCAAAGATGGCAGTACTTTCCCCGTGGAAATCAGCTTAAGCCCCCTGGAGGAATCCGAGGACCAGTTTGTCGTCAGCGCCATCCGCGACATGACCGAGCGGAGGCAAATCCAAGAAGCGCTGCGATCGAGCGAGGAGCGGTTTCGGCGGCTCATCGCGGAGGTGAAAGACTACGCGATTTTCATGCTGGATCCGCAGGGAAACATAGAGACATGGAATGAAGGTGCGGAGCGGATCAAGGGATACCATGCCGGTGAGATCATCGGCCGGCATTTTTCCTGCTTTTACACTTCCGAGGATATCGAAAGCGGAAAGCCGGACGAAGAGCTCAAGATCGCCGCCCGCGAAGGCCGATTGGAAGACGAAGGCTGGCGCCTTCGAAAGGACGGATCGCGTTTCTGGGCTAGCGTCGTGATCACAGCCCTGCACAACGAAGAAGGGAAGCTTGTCGGTTTCAGTAAAGTCACGCGAGATATCACCGAACGAAAACGGGTGCGCGAGGCATTTATTCTCGAAGTCACCAATGCCCTGCTCTCCAATCTCGACATGTCGAAGTTGCTCGCAGCGATTGGCTTGTGCGCACATCAGGTCAAGCCATTCGACTACGCAACTCTAACCCTGTACGACCGCGAAACAAAAAAGTTGCGGATTCATTCGCTTGGCGAGGCGCGGGGCCTAACGCCCCTAGCGACAGGGATTCTCATCCCTATCACCGGTTCACCCAATGGTTGGTCGTATGTGTCGCGCAAACCGCTGATACTCAAGGGCACGCCGGGAGAGAAATTCCCGTGCGAACTGCCGCGACATCTGGTGCAGGCATCGGTGAAGTCCGGTTGCTGGATTCCGCTCATCGGGAGGGAAGGACCGCTGGGCACTTTGAATCTATTCAGCCGGCAGGAGACGGCCTTCGGGGAACAAGACATCCAAGCACTGGTGCAGCTGGCTGGGCAGGTAGCGGTAGCGCTCGACAATGCGCTGGCGTTCCAGGGGATGGCGGATCTGAATGCGAGACTCGAGAAGGAAAAGCTCTACCTCGAGGAGGAGTTGCAGACGAAGAGCAGGTTCGGGGAAATTGTCGGCGAAAGCAAAATACTGAAGCGTGCGTTGAAACAGATCGAAACCGTGGCGCCGACTGATTCGACGGTCTTGATACTGGGAGAAACAGGCACAGGCAAAGAGAGCCTTGCAAGAGCGGTACATGATCTGAGCCCGCGGCGCGCGAGAGCATTTGTCACGGTGAATTGTGCTTCCGTGCCGGCCGGGTTGCTGGAGAGCGAGCTGTTCGGTCATGAAAAAGGCGCCTTCACGGGGGCCATCGCGCAAAGGATTGGCAGATTCGAGCTCGCGCACCAGGGCACGCTCTTTCTGGACGAAGTGGGCGAAATTCCGCTCGAGTTGCAGCCAAAACTCTTGCGCGTGCTCCAAGAAAAGCAATTCGAGCGCCTCGGAAACAGCCGTACAATAACCTCCGATGTGCGCATCGTGGCTGCGACGAATCGCGACCTCGCGAAGCTGGTGGCCGCGGGACAATTCCGCAGCGACCTCTTCTACCGTCTAAGCGTATTTCCCGTTTTAGTCCCACCACTTCGGGAGCGGGCCGAAGACATCTCGTTGCTCGTCCACTATTTTCTGTCTAAGTTCGCGAAACGTTTGGGAAAAAGAGTTGATGTGGTGTCGCCCGAAACGATGCAGGCGCTTTGCCGATATTCGTGGCCGGGCAACATCAGGGAACTCGAACACGTTATCGAACGGGCAGTTATTCTCTCCCCAGGGCCGGAACTGCGGATCTCTTTGATTGAGCTTGCCAGCGGCAACGAAACCTCCACGAAGAGATCCGCAGCGCTTGAAGATATTGAGCGCGAACACATCCTCCGTATTCTGCGAGAAACTAAGGGTAAGGTCGGCGGACCCAGAGGTGCGGCAGAGCGCTTGGGCATGAATCGCACCACACTCAATTCACGCATGCAAAAACTACGAATCTCCCGAAAAGACTTTTAGTTTCGACTTCCTATCACCGATGGGCGACCACACGCACATGTGACGCCGTGACGGCGCCTCCTATTCCAGTTGGGAACCTGGATTCCCGACTCGCCCTTGGCTCACCGTCTAGGTTTCACGTCTCTGCCCGCGCCGTTCTTTACGTTCCTTGCGATCTCGACAGTCACCTACTTGTTGCTGGTCGAATTGGCGAAACGAACGCTATTTTCCCGTGCCGACATCTGACTCGCGTGCGAAGGGACTGGCTGGAGATTGCGACGCACACAGCAGGCCAAAAACGCGGAGGGTCAGAGTCTGAGGATGGCGGTAATCTCCGCCGGGTCGGCGCTCTCTTCCACCATGAAGCCGAAACGTTTCGCGAGCCCCCTCATCCCGGCATTATCCGGTAGGATGTGGGCTATGATCGATTGGAACTGTTCGTTGCGCGCGATTTCGATTAAGCGCCGGAGCAATTCCGTGCCGACCCCCAGACGTTGCGCGCCGTCTGTCACAAGAACGGCGACCTCGCCTTCTTGCGGATCCCGCTGACGGGTTACACGGCCGACTCCCAGGATTTCGCGACGTTCCGCCGCGTCGCCCAGGCACTCGGCGACAAGCGCCATTTCGCGGTCATAATCAATAAAGCACTTTCGCAGCAGGCGCTGGTGCGCGACGCGTGCGCTCAAGGCTTCCATGTGAAAATATCTCAGATAAACCGTTTGAGCAGAGAGAGATTCATGAAAGTGAGCCATCATCGGCTCATCCTCAGGCCGAATCGGCCGGATCACGACCTCGCGGCCATCTTTCATCTTCCAGCGCGACACATACTGCGACGGATAGGGCCGCACGGCAGGCCGCGGCAAAGCATTGTCCGCCACGCTTCTTTCGAACAGCACCATTCGAGCATCCAGGGCGCACAATCCATTCGGCGAGACCACCAGGGGATTAATGTCAACCTCCTTGATTCGCGGGAGTTCAACGGGGATGTAGCTGAACCTTACGAGAGCTCCTTCGAGGGCTTCCATATTCACCGGCCTTCGTCCTCGCACGCCTTTCAGCGCGCCGCAAATCTTGGTTTGCTCCATCAAACGTTGCGCCAGCGTCGAATTGAGTGGCGGCAGGCCCAGCGCCCGGTCTCGATAGACTTCCACGAGTTCTCCTCCTGACCCGAACAGAAGTACCGGGCCGAATTGCGAATCCACGCTGCTTCCCAATATCAATTCGTATCCGTCTAGTCGCATCATCGGTTGAACCGTCACACCTTGGAAGCTGCCGGCGCTGGCCCGTGACGTCACGTTGGATTTAATCTCGTCGTATGCCTTTCGCACCGCATCCGGATTCTCAAGATCCAGCTTCACACCGCCGATGTCGGTCTTGTGCGTGATCGTGTGGGAATGAAGTTTCAGGACGACAGGGAACCCGATTTCAGATGCGAGTCCTGCGGCCTCCTCCGCATCGCGCGCGATCTTCGTAACTGTCGTGGGAATGTCGTAAAGAGCCAAGATCTGTTTCGATTCCACTTCCGTCAGCAGAGTACGTCCTTGAGCCAATACGGAATCGATGAGTCTTCCCGCTTTGCCCGCACGGTCCTTGGCGACGCTCGGATCGTCCGCGATAAATGGTGTTTCGTACAGACCTCGAAGGTGATAGCTATAGCGCCACATGTAAGCGAAAGCACGCGCCGCAGTGTCAGGATAGGAGAATGTGGGGATTCCGGCCGCATTCAGAATCGCATCACCTGCTTGGACGTACTTTCCGCCCATCCAGCTCGCCAGCAATGGCTTGCCATGCCCGCTCGCATAAGGCTTAAGGCGTTCCGCGACGCCCACCGGGTCCGTCATTCCTTGTGGGGCGAGAATTGCGAGCAGGCCGTCGCTTTCTGGATCCTCTATCGCAATTTTGATCGCTCGGGCGTATCGCTCGGGATCGGCATCACCCAGGACGTCAATCGGATTTCCGTGACTCCAGTGTGGCGGCAGGAAGCCATCGAGCGCTTGGCGGGACGCGCCCGAAAGGGGCGCAAGTAGCCCGCCTTCCTCGATTAAGGCATCCGTGGCAAGCACAGCCGGGCCTCCTGCGTTGGTTACGATCACCAGCCGGGGCCCGCGCGGACGTGGCTGCTTGCTCAAAACCTCGGCCATATAGAAGATGTCCGAAATGCTCTGAACGCGAAGGACGCCACAACGGCGCAGCGCCGCGTCGAATACTTCGTCGCTGCCGGTCAAGGCGCCCGTGTGTGACGTCGCTGCTTTCGAGGCAGCTTCCGAGCGGCCCGCCTTGATGACGATAATCGGCTTGGTCATCGCCACCTCGCGCGCTGCGGAGAGAAACGACCGTGCATCTCCGACCGATTCCATGTAAATCAGAATGCTCTGTGTATTTGTGTCGTTTCCAAAATAGTCGATGAGGTCGCCCCATCCGACGTCGAGCATAGAGCCAGTCGATACGAACGCGCTGAAGCCGACTTCCTCCTGAAGGCTCCAATCCAATATCGCTGTCAGCAGGGCCCCGCTTTGGCTTAGAAACGCAACATTCCCCGGTCGCGCGATCGTCTGCGCGAATGTCGCGTTGAGTCCGATCAGTGGATTCATCACACCCAGACAGTTTGGACCGATCAACCGCAGTCGCCCGCGCAGCAATCGATCTGCTATCTCGGTTTCGAGGGCCTGTCCTTCGGCACCGTGCTCCCTGAATCCAGCTGAGATGACGACCGCCGCTTTCACTCCTGCGTCATTGCATTCGCCCACGATGCCAGGCACGGTTGCGGCGGGAGTTAGGATGACGGCCAGATCCAACGGGTCTGGTATCTCGCGGACCGTCGCGAAGCAATGAAGACCGAGAATCTGAGAATGGTGGGGATTCACCGGAAATATCTTTCCCCGGAAGGACCTGTTATTCAGGTTGACGAGCGTGGCGTGGCCGACGCTGCCTTCGCGATCCGTCGCTCCAATCACGGCGACAGAGCGGGGCTGAAAGATGGCATCAAGTGAGGGGGGCTTGTCTCTCCGAAAGCCGGAGAAGTCCTTTTGCGGGGCACTTTGCGGATTCACACCCACACTATGGTTGGCGCCACCGGTTTTGACAAGCCCCCTCGCGCTGCCTCATTTCAGCCGCGGACAGTCAGCACGGGGCACGTGGCATGAACCACCACCTTGTGCGCCGTAGTTCGCTCCAGGTGGGTCGCCGCGCCTATCCGACCGCGCGCGTCCCGCACTCCCAGAACGATCAAATCAGCATCGCGCTCTTTCGCGGTCTTGAGAATCTGTTCAGCGGGGTTCCCAAATTTAACCACTGCTTCCGGGCGGCACCAGAGTTCAGCCGTCGCGGGGACGATCTCGTGCAGTTGATACGCTGCATTTGACTTGGCATCTTCGGCAGCTTGATCGGTCGGCCGAATTTCCGGCTCCTTCCATCACATGCAGCAGAATCAATCCAGCGTTATTCTCCTGCGCCATCGAAACGGCGTAGGGGGCCGCCGCAAGTGACTCCGCCGTAAAATCCGTTGCAAAAAGCACGTGACGGAACTTCGCAGCCTTGTGTGCCCCGCTGCGTTCCGCCGGTCCGATCGTGAGCACTGGTACGGGTGACCGGCGGAAGACCTCCTCGGCCACAGAACCCAGTAGCAGCTTTTGCGCTCCCGTACGTCCGTGGGTCCCAAGCACAATTAGGTCAATCGCATAGTCCTTGATCGCGCGCTCGACGCCCGGCCAAATCCCGGTTCCGCGCTCTATGACGGATTCATGCGGTAAGCCGGCGAGTTGCGATTCCACCCGCTGCATGCTCTCCCGGGCTATCTCGTCTTGGTTCTCAAGGGCGGCTTCAACCATTTCCGGTGACATATACGTGTACACGGCCGGGATGAGCACGTGAAACGCATGCACCTTCGCTCCGTACTCTCGAGCGACCGATATGGCGAACGGCAACGCCGTCTCGGATGGCTCCGAGAAGTCTGTCAGGTAGAGGACATTCTTGAGAGCTGATTCGAACGCCAACCGTGACATTTGCCATAACTCACCTCCTGGTTTAGATCCTGTGACAAGATCGGCGTTCTTAGGTTGACCAGAATCAACTGCTTTGGATGTCGGCCATCCCCGACGTTAGCGCCTCACTGTCAGAACCGGGCACTTCGCAGAAGCGATCACTTTGTGCACTAGGCCGATTCCCAGATGCGTCGCAGCGCCGGGAATACCCGTCGGCTCGCGAATTCCCAGGACAATCAAGCTCGCGGGAATGTTCTCGGCGACTTCGAGAATCTTCTCCGCTGCCGCGCCCGTTTCTACAAAGCAGCTAGGTTCGCGCCAGAACTTCACGTCCTCGGGGGCGAGACTTCCAAGCAGACGCCCGGACGACGCCGCGAGCTCCGTCGGATCAACCAATTCACCCGCCTTCCTTTCCTCGACCACGTGCAAGAGACTCAAGTGCGCCTGGAGCGCCAGCGCGATGGAAATAGCGTAGGGAGCCGCCGCTCGGGATTCCGTACTGAAGTCCGTCGCATACAGAACTTCATTCAGTTCTTCTTCCGCTCCCGTAATCCCTTGTGCATGGGGACCGACCGTCAAGACCGGGCACGAAGCACGACGAAAGATCTCTTCCGCCTGGGACCCGAGGAGCAGTTTCCCTACTCCAGTCCGTCCTCGCGTGCCAAGGACAATAAGATCCGCGTTGTTCTTCTCTAGGCCTGATTCAACGACTTGCCACGCGCTGCCCTCACCGACACAAAACTCGCTTTCCAAATCTGGGAAGGAAATGAGCAGCGATTCTTTCAGTTCTTGCATTCTGAGCGCCTCGGCCTCGTCCGCGTTCCGCCAGCTTTCGGGAGGAAGGGCATAGTTGGTCGGTTCTTTTGCGTGCACGATAAACAGTTTGGCTCTCAACCGGTTGGCTCTGAACCGGTTTGCCAAGCCCGTCGCATAAGACTGCGCCCTCTTCGCGGCGTCCGAGAAGTCGGTGGCAAATAGAATCGTTTTCACAGCTGCGGGAGTGCTTACCTCGGCGGTTCTCATCTCTCGCCTCCCGGCCTCACATTGCACCGAGGCTTGGCAAATTCTCTGTGACGCATATCACTCCCTAACGTGCCTTTCGTCACTACTTAACGACATAGAGAAAAACGGGAATCGCGCTCTTCCCGGAGGGCTTAGCGCATGGGCGCAGAGCTGAATGGCAGTCCTTCTGGGAACGGATCGGCAAAGAAAAACGAGGGCTTAAGAAAGTCCGGCAAATTGAAAAAGCCAAAGACCAGTGGGAAACGTTCGCGGTTGCGATTGCAATTGCCGCCGGTCTTGCTCCCGCGGCTCTATGGTCAACGGCGTCACCGCGCCCTGTGACCTGCGTCACAGCCGATCCTGGCTGTCTATTGCATTGTGGTCGTTGAACAGGGGGGAAATAGTCAGGAGTCTAAGGTGAGTTTCAAAAGGATTCTCATTGCCGTGGATGACAGTGAGTTTGCGGCGCACGCCGCCGACGTCGGTATTGAACTCGCAAAGTCACTCAACGCAAGACTGGGTTTCGTTACCGTGTTTGACCCGTCGGTCGGCCCCGGCGCCATGTGGGGGATACCGGCGGACAGATTGACCGAGATGTCGGAACGGGTGGCGAAACATCTTCTCGCGACATTTCGGGAGCGCACGGCTGCCCCCTCCTCCGTTCCCGAATTCGCCGAGCCCGGCAAGCCTGCTTCGAAGATCATTGAGGTAGCAACCAACTGGCCCGCCGATCTCATCGTGATGGGCAGTCACGGACGCGGGAAAATACAGGGTCTTCTTCTAGGCAGTGTGTCCCAAGAGGTTTTGCATCACGCTCCCTGCCCCGTCTTGGTTGTTCGGGCACAGGCCTAACCCTTTTCAAAACAATGGCCGGCGGAATTGTGCTCGTCAAGAGTGAGTGGCAGGCGAAGTCCCTGATTATTCCTATGATGCTGTTGATGCTGTGTGCCGCACGGTCAAGACCGGGCAGGGTGCCTGAGCGACAACTTTGTGAACCGTTGCGATCGGCAGATGCGTGGCGGCCCCGGGAACCCCGGATGGTTTGCGCGCGCCAAGAATAATCAATCCCGTGTTGACTTGTGCGGCAAGCTCGAGAATCTTGTCCGCTGGTGCACCCTGCGAGACTTCAAATCGTGGTTCAGACGACATGATCGCTCCAGCAGGTACAAGGTTGCGCAGCAGGCGCAAGGAAGACGCGGTAAGTTCCGATGACTGAACCAACTCACCTACCTTCGGGTCTTCGATGACGTGCAGAAGCGTGAGTCTAGCCCTGTACTCCTGCGCCAGCGCCACCGCATACTGTGCAGCCGAAAGTGATGCAGGGCTGAAGTCGGTTGCGTAGAGGATTTCCTTCAGTGACCAAGGCTGCTGCTTGAGCGCGTGCGGACCGACCGTCAGAACGGGGCAGGGGGCGTTTCTGAGAACCTCTTCGGCGGAGGATCCAAGGAGCAGTTTGCCGACGCCGGTGCGGCCTCGAGTGCCGAGCACAACGAGGTCCGCGTTCGCCCGGTCGACGGACGCGGCGAGGACGTGCTCCACGGTCCCTTCCCACACCTGAATCTCGTTTTCGACATTCGGGAATTGAGTCTGCAGTGAATCCCGCAGCCTTTGCGTTTCCAGATTGCGCGCTTCGTCCAGGCTGCGCCACGTTTGCGGGGGCAGCGCGTGGTTGGTCACTTCCGTCGCGTTCACGATGTGCAGCTTGGCGCCGAAGCGACGCGCCAAGTCCGCTCCATAGGAAAGTGCGTTCATCGCGGCCGGAGAAAAGTCCGTCGCGAATACGATGCTCTTCAGATTGATGCCCGCTTTCCTTTCAGTCGTTTGCATTTGCATTGTCTTTCTCCGTTCGAGATGCTTCCGGCGAATCGCCTTGCTTGGTTCCATCCGCCGGTTTGCGCATGGCCGCGTAGGCCACCATGGTTTGGAGTATCGTGTGGGGCCTGTTCTTATCAACCACGCAACACAACCCTCGAGACGCACATCGGGTGATACCGGCCGGCGTCAGGCGGTCCCCCATAACCAATATCGGCGGCGCCTGGGGAAGTGACGAAACGCGGTCGATCAGTTCGCCGACGTACAGGTCGGGGATGTGGCTGTCGATCAGTAAAACATCAAATTGGTCCGTGTTCACGAGTTCGAGCGCCTCTCGGCCACTCCAAGTTGATCGCGTGGAAAACCCCCTACCCTTTTCCACGAGGCACTGTAGCGCCCTCGCTTGGCGCGGGTCGTTGTGAACGATGAGAACACGGGGCGTTCCGCCGTCTGGCATGTTGACCCTCCTTAATATCTAGGCTAGCGAACAGAGGGTTCGTGCGCCGTGACGCTTGTTACGGCTGCGCGTGACGCGCGTCACGCGATAGATGACAGTGACGAAATTTCGTCATCTGACGATATCCCATCTTATTGATCCGTCTCTCCAGAGCAGCTCGGCGCTGCCCTCAGGTTGTATCTCCCTAATTCTAAAGCCCTCTACGGAGGGACACCACTCCAGGGCCAGTTGGTTCGATTCTTGCCTCCGTGAAGTATGAACAGAGGCAGCGTGCTGAGAATCACGTCACAGGACGGAATGAATTCGATGTCACTGAAGCTCGAGGGAAAGGTAGAAGGGCCATGGGTCGAAGTGCTCAGGACGGCCTGGGTCGAAGCAAAGAAGAGCGCGGGGGGTCAACCGATCGTCGTCGATCTAGGCGCGGTCAATTTCGCTGATTCGGGGGGCCGCGCGCTGCTTCTCAAAATGCGGGAACAAGGTGCGGCTCTTATGAGGGCTTCGGGATTCATGCGTCAAATTCTGGGGCAAGACGGTTCAACACTCAACGAGCGTCACTCGGATCGAAAAGGAGAATAACATGCGCGCACCGTACGGTATGGAACTGTCAGACGACTGCAAGACGTGCCAACTGCGGAAAGATGGTTTTTTTTGCCAGTTGCCGTGCTCCGCGCTCCAGGCTTTCAATGCCACAAAATTCACCAGTAGCTACCCGGCGGACGCAGTGCTCTTTGTTGAAGGGCAAGTTCCACGCGGCGTGTACATGCTCTGCAAGGGTCGAGTGAAGCTGACGATGAGCTCGTCCGACGGCCGGACCCTGATCGTGCGAATCTGCGAGCCGGGTGAAATATTTGGCATGCAGGCTGCGCTCTCGGGTGAGCCGTACGAATTGACGGCTGAGGCGCTTCAGCCCTGCCAGGTGAATTTTGTGCGACGAGACGACTTCCTGAAATTGGTCCGGGAGCATTCAGACATCTCCATGGGCGCCATGCAGCAATTCGGCAAAGGTTACCGTCAGGCTTGTCAGGAGATTCGCTACCTCGGGCTGTTCCGATCGGCCGCTGAAAAGATTGCTCAGTTCCTGCTCGAATCTTCTGCAAATGCCCAGCGGACAACCCAAGGCAAGCGCTTCAATCTGGGTCTGACGCACGAGGAGATTTCTCAGATCGTCGGCATTTCCCGCGAGACGGTCACGCGCACGATGACCGATTTCAAGACCAAGATGCTCATCGCCACGAAAGGCTCAACGGTGGTCATCCGGAATGAATTGGGCCTTAAGGCCCAGGCTGCCGCAGCCGAGTGAACGCGTGCCCGGCATTCGCATATCCCGCCTCGCCTTTGCGTCCCCGGTGTGACCCGGGTCACACGCATTGGTGACGGCGGTTACGGCGGTTCGGCGCACGGTCAGTGAAGATGAATGCAGTTTCCACTCGGGTTGTCGCTCACGCCAGAGTGGGTCGTTGATACACGAGGGTTCCAGGAGTCACAGAATGATCCTACTGACGCATCACGAAACATCGATTCCAGGCACCTACATGTTCGATGGGCAGGCAGCGATGAAGGGCTACGCCCTTAATAAGATGTGCTACTCGTTTAACAAGGCCGAGAATCGAGCGGAGTTCCTGAGGGACGAAGATACTTATTGCACCAAGTACGGCCTCACTGACGAACAGCGCAAGGCTATCAAAGAGCGCAACGTCCTGGCCATGATCCACGCGGGAGGATGTATCTACTACCTTGCTAAGTTTGCCGGAATTTTTGGTCTGACCGTCCAGGACGTAGGCGCGCAGCAAACCGGCATGACCGTGGAAGAATTCAAAAAGAGGCTCAAGACTCAAGGAGAGTGAACATGGCACGCGTCGTTGGTGGACTTACGACATCTCATATCCCCGCAATCGGGAATGCGGTTCCAAGGGAAAAGGAACTGCTCAATGACCCCTATTGGAAGCCGTTCTTCGCCGCCTACCCGCCGGCACGGGCGTGGCTGCAAGAGGTTAAGCCGGACGTTGCCGTTGTCATATACAACGACCACGGTCTGAACTTCTTCCTCGACAAAATGCCCACGTTCGCGATCGGAGCGGCCTCCAAGTACGAAAATGCCGACGAGGGCTGGGGAATACCCCAAACCCCCTCCTTCCAGGGTGATCCCGAGCTCTCCTGGCACATCATCGAGTCGTTGGTGAACGACGAATTCGATGTCACCACTTGCCAGGAGATGCTCGTGGATCATGGTTTCACCGTCCCCATGTCTCTTTTCTGGCCCAGCAATTCGTACGGAGGCGTCAAGACGATTCCCGTATGCATCAACACGGTGCAGCATCCGTTGCCTTCACCGCTGCGCTGCTTCAAGCTCGGCCAGGCAATCGGCCGCGCCATCGAATCCTACCCCAAGGATCTGAAAGTCGTGGTGCTTGGCACGGGCGGCATGTCTCATCAGCTCGATGGCGAACGCGCCGGCTTCATCAACAAAAGGTTCGATCTACTGTGCCTGGACAAGATCGTGAGCGAACCGGAAATCCTCACCCGCTACTCGATTCATGAACTGGTGCGCGAGGCGGGGGCGCAAGGCGCGGAATTTATTCTGTGGCTGGCGATGCGCGGCGCCCTCTCCGGAAAAGTTACCAAGATTCACAGTAGCTACCATATCGCCGTCTCCAACACCGCAACAGGACTGTTAGTCCTGGAGAATGCGGCCTGAAGGTAGCACTCTATGAATGAGGCGGGGCGTAGGTCTTGACACGACAGAAAAATGTCATTATCTCCACGTCGCGTTGCGCGACGAGCATCCTTCTATTGTTCCTCAGCGGTGTCAGTCGGACTCTAGCGGGCACAAAAAGCAATCCAATCAGTCCCACCAATATCTTTGCGCCTGATTCGACACCTGCTTACTCCATTTATCGCCTGTCGATTTTCGAGCTCGAGATCCTGTGCGCCATCTTTATTGTCGTTTTCGGTCTGCTCGCCTGCGCAATTGTAAAGTTCCGCCAAAAGGAAGAGGATGACTCGGAACCGCCGCAGATTTATGGCAGCAACCAAATGGAGCTGGCCTGGACGGTTCTGCCGGTGCTGATTGTCGTCGTGCTCTTTCTCACCACAGCACAGGTCATCCACCGCGTGCAGGACGCGCGCCGTCCTCCGGGAACGATCGAGGTGACCGTCGTCGCCCACCAGTTCTGGTGGGAGTACCGCTATCCACAATACGGGTTTGTCGCGGCCAACGAGTTGCACGTCCCCGTAAGCGAGCCTGGCCGCCCCACGCCGACATTCCTTGGATTGCTGTCTGCAGACGTGGATCACAGTTTCTGGGTACCGCGCCTTGCCGGGAAAACCGATCTGATTCCCAACCACCCCAACACCATGTGGATCGACCCCCAGGAGTCGGGGCTGTTTCTCGGTCAATGCTCGCAATACTGTGGAACGCAGCATGCCAAGATGCTCCAGCGCGTGTACGTACAGAGTCGCGATGAATTCGATCGCTGGGTGCATGAGCAGCAACAGCCGGCCGTATCCGATCCTTCCGTGGCCGCGGGCAGTGCGCTATTCATGCTCAAAGCCTGTTTCGCATGTCACACCGTGCGAGGAACAGCGGCTGCTGGTGTCGTCGGACCCGACTTAACGCACTTGATGAGCCGCGACACCTTGGCTTCCGGCGCCGTATCAAATACACCTGAAAACCTGCGGCGGTGGGTTCGTAATCCTGCGACCTTCAAACCCGGATCGCTGATGCCGGCCCCCGAACTCACTGAAAACGAACTGGACCAGATCACGGCTTATTTGTTGACGCTCCACTAAGAACAGAGGAGAGGGCCGAAAAAAGTTATGGCATCCGAATCCATACCTTTGACGATTCGCAAAGACCGGCTGCACGTCATCTACGAGTGGCTCGCTACGGCCGATCACAAGAAGATTGGGTTGATGTACATCGTTTATGCCCTGCTCTTCCTGGTCATCATGGGGATCGAAGCGATTCTAATGCGGATCCAGTTGGCACACGCCAACGCCACGTTCCTCTCGCCTCAAGTGTTCAATCGGCTGTTTACGATGCATGGCACGACCGGAGTGTTTTTCGTGGCCATGCCCATTCTTTTTGGCTTTGGGAATTACTTGGTGCCCTTGATGATCGGGGCCCGGGATATGGCTTTCCCTCGTTTGAATGCCTTCAGTTTCTGGATGACGGCGTTCGGCGGATTCTTCCTGTACGCCAGTTTTTTCTCCGGTGGAGGAATCTCGCAGGCAGGCAGCGCGCCGGACGTGGGATGGTTCGCCTACGCGCCGCTTACCTCGCCCGTTTTTTCCCCGGGCCACAGCACGGACTATTGGACCTTGTCCTTACTGCTGGCTGGCGTCGGCAGTATCGGCGGGGCGGTCAATTTCATTGCTACGATTTTGTCCATGCGCTGCACTGGAATGACGCTCAGCCGGATGCCGCTGTTGGCATGGATGAACCTGGTCATGGGCGGATTGGTTTTGGTCACGATCAGCCCGCTGACTGCGGCCCAGCTCATGCTGATGGTTGACCGCTACATGGGCGGGCATTTCTTCGACACATCGGCAGGCGGCTCCGTGGTCATGTGGATGCACTTCTTCTGGATCTTCGGCCACCCGGAAGTCTACGTTCTCATCATTCCCTGCTTTGGCTTCGTTTCTGAGATTGTTCCTGTATTTTCGCGCAAAGCGATGTTCGGATACCCGGCAATGGTGGCGGCATCGGTGGGCATCGGGTTCGTGAGCCTCGGTGTGTGGGCGCACCACATGTTCACAGTCGGAATGCCCTCTTATGGGAACGCGTTCTTCGTGCTCACAACCATGGTGGTGGCGGTTCCGACGGGAATTAAGATTTTCAACTGGCTGGCGACGATGTGGGGCGGAAAGATTCGTTTCGCGACACCGATGATTTTCTGCATCGGCTTCCTGTTCCAATTCCTGATCGCCGGCCTGACGGGCATTATGCTGGCCACGGCGCCTTTCGACTGGCAGCTCTCGAATTCCTATTTCGTGGTCGCGCACTTTCACTACGTGATTGTGGGCGGCATTCTTTTCACGATCTTTGCGGCGTTCTACTACTGGTTCCCGAAGATGACCGGCCGGATGCTGAACGAAACGCTGGGAAAATGGCACTTCTGGCTTTTCGTGATCGGTTTTCACCTCACGTTCGATTTCATGCACATACCGGGGCTGCTGGGGATGCCGCGCCGCGTGTATACCTACGAAGCCGGCCGCGGCTGGGAGACCTGGAACATGATCTCCTCGATTGGAGCAATCTTTCAGGCGGTTGCAATCTTAGTCTTCGTCTACAACATGATTCAGTCGTACTTCCAAGGCGCCCTCGCCGGAAACGACCCGTGGGACGCGTGGACACTCGAGTGGGCCACCACCTCTCCACCACCCGAATACAACTTCGCCAGTCTCCCGGCCGTGCGCAGCCGCAGACCTCTGTGGGACCTCAAGCATCCCGATGATCCCGACTGGAAGTATGAGTAACGGATAGGAAGGACTGCTGACACCGATGAACGCAACACCGATGCTCATGACGGCGAGTAACACTCGGTGGGAGCTTCCCTCGCGCGGGCGCGTGGGAATGTTTTCCTTGATTATCGCGGAATCAGCTATATTCACGATTTTCGTCGCCGCATATATTTTCTACATCGGAAAGAGTTTGGACGGGCCCACGCCCCGACAGATACTTCATGTCCCCATTTTCACTACGATTTGCCTGCTGTTGAGCAGCCTTACGATGCATTGGGCCATCGCCGCGCTGCGCAAGGGCAGGACAGCCAGCTTCAACGTGTTTTGGCTCATTACGCTCGCTCTCGGCGCCATTTTTCTTGCCGGGACTGGGCGTGAATGGCACCACTTGATCTATCAGGAGGACTTCACCATCCAGACGAATCTTTTCGGCACCACGTACTATTCGCTGGTGGGACTGCACGCATCGCATGTCACCGCGGGGCTGATCGGACTGATTATCGTGGCGATTTTTGGCTTGGCAGGCGAGGTGAAACGCGAGCACTCCGGAAGGTGCGAAGTCCTCGCCATCTACTGGCATTTTGTTGATGCGGTGTGGGTCGTGGTGTTCACCGTGGTCTATGTTGTGGGTAGATGAAAGTGAAGGACGATGAATGAGGCCAACATGAGCTCGGGACGCGAATCGAATTTGGGGACACCTTCGATGCCGGCGTACGTGCCCTTGCCGGCGCCAAGTATTTGGCCGGGCTTGCTCGCGCTGGGACTGACGCTGGTCATGGCTGGGCTGATTAGTAGCCCTTTGTTGAGCATTAGTGGTGGATGTCTCAGTTTCGCAGGCTGCGTCGGCTGGTTACTTCAAGTGCTCCCTCGCGACCGGCACAAAAACGTTCGACTTGAAGCGAAACCCGTCCAAATTGCCACGTCGCGCCGCACAGTGGCTCGCATCGCGGCAGCTCAGGCACCTCATCGCGCTCGCCTGCCACTCGAAATTTATCCCATTTCGGCGGGCATCAAGGGCGGCCTCGCCGGCAGCACCGCCATGGCAGCTCTCGCCATCCTGTACGGCGTGCTGAGCCATGGCAGTGTCTGGTATCCGATTAACTTGCTGGGCGGGGTGGTCTATGCGGAAACGCAGATGGGCACCGAATGGCTGTCGGCTTTTCACATCGAGCTTTTCGTCGTGGCCACGCTGCTGCATCTGACCGGATCCATTCTTGTGGGGCTTCTATACGGCGCAGTCCTTCCGATGCTTCCTCGACGACCGATTTTACTGGGAGGAGTCTTTGCACCGCTTGCGTGGACGGGATTGCTCTATAGCGTTCTCGGTATCGTCAACCCACTCCTCAACGCGCGCATCAATTGGTGGTGGTTCCTTGCTTCTCAAGTCGCGTTCGGAGTTGTTGCAGGGCTTGTGGTCATACGGCAGATGCGCATCCCTACGTGGCAATATCCACTCGCCGCGCGGGCCGGGGTCGAAACTCCCGGAATGATGGGAGAAGAGGGTGAGGGGAATCGGCCGTCATGAAGCGCGTCGCATTTCTGGTGCTGGTTCATGCATAGACACCACTGATGTATCCTGTAGCTCAAGCCGTTTTCGCATCGTGGTCCTTTCCGCCTTACGTTACCGCGATCAATCTCCTTACAGTTCTTATGTATTTCCGCGGATGGCGGGCGCTTCGTGCAGCGATGCCCCATCGGTTTACGGGCTGGCGCTTGATCTCATTTGTCGGCGGCATCGCCGCCCTGGAAATTGCGCTTGCGTCCCCGATCGATACGTTCGATCCGTTCCTGCTCAGCACCCACATGCTTCAACACATGATCCTGATGATGATCGTGCCGCCCCTCATCCTTCTCGGCGATCCGGCGATTCCGTTGCTTCATGGCATGCCGCTGTGGATTTCGCGGGACCTGCTGGGTCCGATTCTCAGTTGGTCTCCGATTCAGCGGCTCGGCCGGCGACTGACGCATCCGGCCACGGCCTGGCTCCTGATGGCTGTAGCGATGCTCGGCTGGCACATCCCCGCGGCTTACGAATTTGCTTTGCGGTCATCGGGCTGGCACGAGACCGAACACGCATGCTTCCTCGTGACTTCGCTCTTGTTCTGGTGGCCCGTAGTTCAGCCGTGGCCCAGCGGGCCCCAATGGCCGCGATGGACAATGCCTGTCTATCTTCTGCTCGCTGACTTCGTTAATTCGGCGCTCTCCGCATTTCTGGCTTTCTCTGACCGCGTCTTGTACCCGTGGTATGTCACCGTTCCGAGGCTTGGAGGAATATCCGCTCAGAGCGATCAGGTCGCCGCCGGAGTGAGCATGTGGGTGATCGGGTCGTTTGCGTTCCTGATTCCGGCTGTAATCATCACGGCGAAATTACTCTCTCCCTCGCCGCTAGAACGAGAACCGGAGCGCAAGCCTGCTCGGCCCGAAACCCGTTTCGCGCGCTTTGTGCTCCCTGCCTTAATGTTGACGCTTCCGCTTGCCGCTCTCGCATATGGTTGGCTCGCGCCCGACACAATCGACACGGATGGCGCTGTTATTCGCATGCAGGGAGTCTCGGGGCCATTTCGCGTCAGCGTCTTCACCGCGCCGGGCCCGCTGCCCACGGGCGCGGCTGACGTCAGTGTGCTGGTGCAGGATCGCGACTCCGGTCAGACAATTCTCGATGCCACAGTCGATCTCGCAGTTCGACCGGCCGACGGCAGCGGTAGAAGTGAGAGCATTCGTGCGACCCGCAACCGGTCCACGAATAAGCTGCTCGATGCGGCGACAGTCAATCTCCCAAGTCCGGGATCGTGGGAGCTGCGCGTGTCAGTGCAGCGAGGAGGCGATCAGTGCACGTTTTCTGCTCGGCTGGAGGTCGCGCCACCCTTCGTCACAACGGTTGCCCGTCACCCAATAGTAGATAGAAATCGGCGTCAGCGCCGCGCGGTTGTTTTGTTGAGAGCGCTTGCAACGTCGCTATGTCGGAAGCGGCCCGGTGTGCCCTCGAAGTACGCGCGAATCAATTTCCAGACGTGGGCTTAACGTATCCGCACGGGCAACGTCCGGTCGCGGGCGAAAATCGATGGCTCCGGTTCTTGTAGCGCGGACACGGCGAGTACTTGCGCCGGGCTGCCTGAGCCTTTTCAAGGTTCGAAAGGACCGCAGCTAACTTCGCAGCGGACTTCGAGCGTCCGCCTCGGCGACCGATCCTCGATAGGTACTTGGTCACTTCCGAAGGCACGAACTCAACCTACAGAAAGCCGCTTTCATCGTCAAGCCACACCGTACCGCTAGAAATCTTCGCCTGGTATTCACTGCCACCTGCTTGATTTTCAGTAGATTCTTGCGTGCCAATGCCGTGCCTTTCGATTTGCCGTGGGCCGCTTGCTCTGGAAGCGTGGGCCTTCAGGCCGAAAATGCTCGAAAGGCAGGTTCGTTTGATTTCTGCCGTCCCCTGAGTCTTCTCTCCGTTGGTCGGCTCCAGTTCGTGCTCTGGCAAACCGATTCACTCAAGGAACAATCCAATAATACTCAGTTTCGTCTTCTTTCCCCCCAGTTTTTCTCGGTCTCGTCAAAACGAGGCGGCGTTGACTTGCTCCCGCAACTTGGGGTCGTTCCGCTTTACGGCCCGCAGATAACCTTGCGTTGTCTCGATGTCGGAATGCTCGAGGTGACGCTGCACGGTGTAGATGTCTACGCCTTCGCGGACAAGACGAGTGGCATAGAGCGCACGAAATGCGTGCATCGGCTTTTTCGGCAGCTTGACCCCTGCACGCTTGGCAATTCGTTCCAGCGTGCGGTTCAAGTGCTTGTCCGGCTTTTCTTCCCGGCGAGACGGGAATAGCAAGGTGCCGTCAAGTGCGGCGCAATGACGCCTCAACACTTCGAGCAGCGAGTCACTGACTGGGATGATGCGCTGCTCGTGGTCCTTCGTAGTGAATCTCCATGCCGATTTCGATCGGGTCTCGACCATGCCGTCGTCAAAACGGACGTCGCCTTTCTCGGCATGAGCAACCTCTCCATAGCGGAAACCGGTGCCGGAAGCGAAGAAAATGAGCGCACGGTCGGAAAGCGTTTCGCAAGCGGCCAGCATCTTTTTCACGTCGTCTTCGGAGTAAATCTCGTACTCGACATCTTCGCACTTCGGCCAGTCGTTCTTGCCGATGATTCCCGCCTTGCCATGCCGCTTCAAGAATGTGTAGACGTAGTGAAGACAGTTGAGCACGGTGCGTTCGCTACGCTCTTTCTTGAGGACGGCAGCGAACGCCATCATGCAGCCACGTCCGACCTCGTCTACGAAGGTCTTGCGGCATCCTTGTGTGAACAGGTCGAGTGCATAGGCGTAAGCGACGTAGGTTCTCTTGGCCTTGTGCTCTTTGATTTCCGCCTTGTACTCGGCGATGGCGTCGGCGAGTTTGATGCGTTTTCCCTTGGTCTCCTCGACCACGGCGATTCCGACTGCCTTCGCCCTTAGCGCCGCCTCCTTCTTCTGTGCGGCAGCCGCAGCCGTCGCTGCGTCGCCCCCGACCAGTTCAAAGCGACGCTTGCTACCTTCCGTGAAGCGAAGATAGTACTGGCCTTCGACTTTCTGCTCCTTGGCATTCACAAGAGCGACATCCGGCCTGAGGCGACCGTTCCCACTCCAGACCGCAGGCGGGTAGGGGTACCTCCCGTTGAGTTTTGCTCGAATCATCACAGTTACAGTGTTCACGACTGCTTCTCCTTCCAGATAGTACTCAGCCGAAGGGAAAAGCAACCGGGGTTTTTCACCCGAAACGGTAACAGAGGTGGTAACAATTCCCGCTCCCGTTACGAAATCCTCAGTTTTGTTGGGAAATTTGCAGCTTTTTGAAGTTTGGTAGCGATACCGGGATTCGAACCCGGATTTTGGCCTTGAGAGGGCCACGTCCTAACCCTTAGACGATATCGCCTTAGCCGTGCTTCCCCGGCGTTCCGCGGCGTCGCCGCAAGAATCATCAGAGAATTTCGAAGTGCAGTACTTCGCAATTTTCGCACGGCCAAATCCCCCGCGCAAGCGCACGAAATTTTCCACAGTCGCGTTGTGCTAGAATCCCCGGACTCTATGGAACGTGCGGGAGAATTCCTGGGACGAGTTGTGCGCCGGCTCGAGCGGCCCGAAGCGGCGTTCGCCTGGCTTGCGAGCGCGTGGCCCGCGATCGTTGGGAAAGCCCTCGCGGCGCACACGCGGCCGGTTCGATGCGATGCCAACTGTCTCGAATTGACGGCCGATGGTAAGGCCTGGCAGAACCAGATCGAATCTTTGCAGCGCGAAGTCTGCGGCCGGATCAATCAGGCCTGGGGCGGTAATCTGGTTCGGCAGGTTAAGGTCGTCGCCGCAAAACCGGCGCCCAATCGAATCTCCCACGAAGCCGACAACGAGCACATTCCCTTCATTCGCCGCCGTCGCGCGTAAGCTCAAAGGCTCCGCCACACCTCCGGCGGCGGCTGCCTACATGAAATTCTTTGTGTGATACGCGGACATTTCCGACGCCGCTTCCGCTTCAAACCCCAGCGATTGCAATCGCTCTCGCCGTGCGCGATCCATCTCGCGGTGTAGTTCCGCCACGTGCCGCGCGCCGGCGCGAACCTGAGCCGGTGAAATGCCGCCTCCCGCAAATATCACCAGCGCGTCGTGGACATACGGGCTCAGCCCCGATATCGACGCCAGCATCCGGCTGCGACGTTCGACCGCGGCCGCCAGCGACAATCGTTTCTCCGGTTCGCGCTCGAACACGTATCTCAGGTGCTCCGTGCCAAACGCCACGTGGCGCGCCTCATCACGATGCGCCAATAGCGCCAGTTCGCCGGTGACGCGATCGGGCGCGTGCTCGCCCAGAAATTTCAACAGCGTCAAAAATGTCCCCTCGCCCATCACGCAGAGCAGAAAAGTTGCGGTCGTGAAGTCAGGCTCTTCGAGCAAAGTCTTGAGCGAAAGTTGTCCGCTCGTCGCCGTCGTTCCGAGCCCTGCACCGCCCGCCTCCGCGCGGTGCGTAAACGCCTCCGCGTGCCGCGCCTCATCGACCACCTGCATCGCCAGCACCTCGATCACTTCGCGGTAGTGCGGATGAATGCGCGGAATAAACCGCGCGGGAACGTAGAGAGCCGCAAACTCGTTCTCCGTCAGGAACGTCATGATCTGCGCGACGGCGCCTTCCACCTCCGGCGCCAGCCTTGGCAGATCGGCCCACGGAATGTCGCGCGCCGCCGACCACTGCCCGGCAGCCGCCTGCTTGAAGATGCTGTTCAACTCGCGCGCCCAGACGTCGCGCTTCTGCCGCAACGTGAAAGCAAACTCCGGTCCGCCGCTCTCGATCCGCGCGCCGCGCGGCGCAAGACCCCAACTCGGCTCCGCGACCTCGGAGACTTCCTTGCGGGAAGTGACGGTCACTGGCGCCGAGGCGGAGGCTTCGATCAGGTAGGTTCCGGCGGCGCCCTGTTTCGCCTCGCAGCGATGCCCTTCCTTGCGGCACCACGCCGCAAGATGCTCGGCGAGCTCGGCGGAATCGCCCCGCGCCTCCAGCCATTCGCCCGGCGCGAGTTGCGCCAGCGCACGGCGTAGGAGCACGGTTGCGCCTTCGTAAAGCGCGAGATCGTCGAGGTCCAGTTGCTGCTTGGGTTTGGAATCTGGCATGGCCGGCTGCACGCGGAGATCGAATCCCTTCAGTTGCCGGCTCGCGAGGCCGCACCGCCGTAGAAATGAAATCGCTGAACCGCCTTTTCGAGCTGCGCGTAACCGCTCGTGCGCGCCGGGAGCCACTTTTTGAGCCCTTCGAGTTCCATGTACACGCGCACGGCCGGGTCTTCGAACCTCATCGCCAGCAGCTCGTCGAGAAAGGGCTGGATCCGCTGCGCAGGCGCGTCCGTCCGCACCGTGAAGTTGCAATGGTCGAACGGAGGCGTGGTGGCCAGCGCTCGCGTGGTGCCGGGATCGAGAGTGCCCTCATTGATGAACACCGTATAATTCGCATCCAGCACGCACGCAGCGTCCGCTTGGCCCCCGGCGAGGGCTTTTGCGGCGTCGCGCTCGCCGCCGACGTGATCGCCGTGCTTGCCCACCATCACGTTGTTGTACAGCACGCGGCAATCTTTCGCGGGATCGATCCCCGCATCCGCGATCAATCCCAAAGGTATCAGCGTCGCTTGCGGCGAATCCGACGCGCCCACGGCGATCCTTTGGCCTTTCAAATCCGCCAGCTTTCGAATCGGCGAATCCGCTCTGACGATGATCTTCGTGGTCAGGTCGCGGTCCGAATCGCGCATGGCGATCGCGCGGCACGCGCCCCCGCTGACGATCTGGCTCTTCACCCAGGCGAGCGGCGAGTTCCAGGCGACGTCCACCGCCCCGGAAAGATTGGCGTCCACCTGCGCATCGTACGTGGAATAGAGGATGTAGTCGATCTCCACGCCGCGACCGGCGAAATACTCCTTGAATCCTTCCCAGATCGTCACCACCTTGGGATCGTAAGCCACGGCGCCGACGCGCACCGCCCGGCGGGATGAGCCTGCCATATTCCCTCCTTTCAGCCGCCTCCTAGAATAGAGGCAATCCGAGGCACGCCTTTCCGACGAAATCCTTGATCACGTCGCTCGACGGAGCCATCACCGCAGCCGCCTGAGCATCGCGGAACATACGCTCAAGTCCCCCGCGCCGCCCGAAAGCCCAGCCGCCCCCAAGCGTCATGGCCCGCGAGACAACGCCGAGACACGCCTCCGCTGCCTTCGCCTTCACCCCCAGCACGTCAACCATCGCCGTTGGATCGCCCGCCAGGGCTTTGCGTATCGTCTCGCTCAGATAGGCGCGCGCCGAATTCAGCTCGATCGCCATTTCGGCTACAAGAAACTGGACGCGCGGTATCGATGCCAGCGCCGCGCCGCCGGCGTGTTCGTACTTTCGCGCGGTCAGTCGCGCTGTAATCGTCTGAAACGCAGCCGTAGCGATGCCGATGGATATCGACGCGACGCCGATGTGAAAATTCGGCAGCACGACTTCCAGCATGGTCTGAAATCCGCTGCCCTCCGCGCCCACGCGCGTGTCGTCATCGATCCTGACATCGGCAAGCGACATGGGTGCGCTCGCGTTCCCAGCGAGTCCTAAGCCCTCAAAGCGCCCCTGAGACGTAAAACCCTTGGCGCCTTTGGGAATCAGGTAAAGATTCACGTCCGTCGGGCCCGCCGCGCCGGCTTTCCGCGTCGAAACAACGTAGCTGTCCGCCTCGCCCGCGCTCGTCACGAAACTCTTGCTCGCGCTCAGCCGCTTTCCGCCGTCAACGCTCTGCACTTCGCTCACGGGCATGTAGAAGTGCCCGCCCGAACCTGCTTCGCTGAACGCCAGCGTCCCCAAATGCTCGCCACCCGCTGCGGCGGGCAGCACCCGCTGCTTCAGGGAGTCGCTGCCCTTCGCGGCAACCACGGCCATGGCGCAAAAGTGCATGAGCGTGATCATGGCCGTCGAGGCGCAGTGCTGAGCTTCGAACTCCAGCGCCCGCGACATTTCCGCGAGCGTCCCTCCTGCGCCGCCATATTGCCCCGGCACAATCAACCCGAGCACGCCCGCCTTTCCCAGCGTCTGGAGATTTTCGCGCGGAAACCTGCGCGACTGGTCGATTTCATCCGCGCGCGGACCGAGCGTCTCCCGCGAGATTTTCTCATTCGCTGCCAATACGCTCTGTATGTCTGGCATGAGTCCTCCGCCTGGCTTCTACAAGCAGATCCGGCAGACGATGCGGCAACGCGCCGTCGCGGATCCTTTGTGTGTCGCGGATGCTAAGTCTTGTCGCTGGGAAGCGGCCGCCGGACGCAAGCTAGGCAAGCATTCAAGTGAAGCCGGGATTGACGCTCGGCCGGGGTCTAAAGGTCAGTTCGCCGTGATGAAGAAAAGCGCCCATGCGTGTGCCGGAAAGGCGGAGCAAAGCCGCAACCCGTCCCACCGTTCCGCGCAGCAGTATACCCATGCCACCAGGCTCTTGCAAAGAATCGGTTGTCACATCTCGATGCGGACCTGCACTTGATTTTGGGATCGTCGGCCTCCGCGTCAAAAGTCCACAGGGACTCGGGCTTGCATTGCGACTCGTTTCTACTAAGATAATTCGGATGAAAAGCTTGACCAGACTTGAGCGCGACGGGAGGCGAACGAAGCCCCCGGTGCGCGGAGACGGCGCTTCGTCGAAAATAGGACCCGGTAGCGGGAAAGGTCAGCCGTCCGTCTCCCCCGCCTCCTCTGCCTCATCCTTACTGCCGTTTTCTACCCGCAAGTGCCTCTCGAGTAGAAACGCGCGTAAGTCATTGCAAACAAAGGACGACGGTGCCGCTTACCCGCCAATGAAACCGGCCCTCTCCCAGGCGCTTTCACCCGCGGAATCGAGTCTCCCATGAAAATCAGCCGCGAGGATGTGCTGCGGGTTGCCGAGTTGGCCCATCTCGGGTTGTCGCCCGAAGAGGCGGACAAGTATCGCGAGCAGCTCGACGGCATCCTCACGTACGTCGAGAAGTTGAACCAGCTTGATCTCGCGAAGGTCGAGCCGATGACGCAGGTGCTGTACGCCGGCTCCGGTGACAGCCATCCCGAGTTGCGCGAGGACGTGCTGCGGCCCTGCGACGTTGCGGCGCCGGTCCTCGCAGACGCTCCCGACGCGGCAAAGCCCTTCTTCCGCGTCCCCAGGGTAATCGAGAAATGAGCGCGCCCAACGCATGGACGGTTGCCGGCGTGCGCGCCGCGCTCCAGGCCAAGAAAGTCTCGGCGCGGGAGCTGGCTGCCGAGTTTTACGGCCGGATCGACCGCCGCAATGGCGAGTTGAACGCGTTTCTCACTCTTTCTCCGGAACGCGCCTACGCGCAAGCCGGCCGGATCGACGCCGCCGTGGCGCGGGGCGAGGCTCTGCCGCCGCTCGCAGGAGTGCCCATCGCGATCAAGGACGTAATCAGCACGCTCGGCATCCGCACCACCTGCGGCTCGAAGATTCTCGAATCCTACGTTCCCCCGTACGACGCGACGGCCGTCGAGCGCCTCAATCGAGCGGGCGCCGTGTTCCTTGGCAAGACAAACTGTGACGAATTCGCGATGGGCGGCTCGAACGAGAACTCGGCCTATGGTCCCGTGCGGAATCCAGTCGCGCTCGACCGCGTTCCGGGGGGTTCGAGTGGCGGCTCGGCGGCTGCGGTTGCGGCCGGCCTTGCGGTCGCCGCGCTCGGCACGGATACCGGCGGCTCGATCCGCCAGCCCGGGGCGTACTGCGGGGTTCCGGGCCTGATGCCGACGTATGGCCGCGTCTCGCGGTACGGCCTGGTCGCCTTCGCGTCCTCGCTCGATAAGATCGGGCCGCTCGCGGCGAACGTTGCCGATGCCGCCGCGGTGATGGCGGTCATCGCCGGCCACGACGCCAACGATTCGACCTCCGCCGCGGTCCCTGTGCCCGATTACGCGGCGGAGCTCGAAAAGCCGGTGCAAGGGCTCCGGATCGGCGTGCCGGAGGACTATTTCGGTGCGGGACTCGACCCCGAGGTGAAAGAAAAAGTCCAGGCCGGCATCGCGCTCCTTGAGCGCCTGGGCTGCCGCCGGATTCCGCTGCAAATGCCGCACACGGACTATGCTATCGCCGCGTATTACATCATCGCGACCGCGGAGGCCAGTTCCAACCTCGCGCGATACGACGGCGTGCGCTACGGCCTGCGTGTCCCGGGCTCAACGCTCGTCGAAATGTACCGCAGGACGCGAGAGCGTGGCTTCGGACCCGAAGTGAAGCGCCGCATCATGCTCGGCACCTACGCCCTCTCGGCCGGCTACTATGACGCCTATTACCTGCGGGCGCAGAAGGTTCGTGCGCTGATCGCGCGCGATTTCGCCGATGCGTTTCGGAAAGTGGACGCGATTGTCACGCCGACGTCGCCGACCGCCGCGTTTCGCCTGGGCGAAAAGACCTCCGACCCTCTGCAAATGTATCTGGCGGACATCTATACGGTTACGGGATCGCTCGCTGGCGTTCCAGGTATATCCGTGCCCTGCGGCAAAACCAAAGCTGGGCTTCCGGTCGGCATGCAGATCCTCACCCCGCACTTCAGCGAAGACCGCGTCCTGCAAATCGCCGCCGCGTTCGAGAAGGCCGGTGGCTCCGGCGCGTGAACGTTTTCGTTTTTCCGCCGCTTGGAATGTCAACGTTTGGTTACATCGCACATCACGCCGTACGCAACAAATTCATGAAACTGTAGAAAAATTCTAAGAATGGGCCAAGTTTTCCATTCTTGTACCGAGCAGGTCGCGAGCGCGATGCAAGCTTGAGTTCGTTCGCCCGCGCTCAAACCATAGAAGGCGCCAGAGTTCGGGAAAGGCGGGCAATCGGAAGGTCTAGTGCGATTAGTACGGAACGACTATTGCAGGCGATTCGGGCGGCGTTTAGCCTTGCTGTAGCATCTTACAGATCGAGAGGCCCAAATGGTCCGAGTCAGGTCGAGCCAAAAGGTCTTCACTGAAGAAGAGGCCACCAGTCTCACCGGAATCTGCCGCGAGCACCTTCGAGGCCTCGCCCGGAACAAGCATCTCGGGACGCCGGGTTCGTCTGGCGAAGCGGCCGGCTCCGGAGCCGAAAAGTGGCTCTTCACGAATTCCGATCTGGCGATCATGGCCGTCCTTCACGCTCGCTGCGAGCACTGATTCCGCGCTTACCCTCCCGCATCGTCGAATTTCTCCGCCTGCCCCCAGGGCTTCTTCTGTGAAATGGTTGTGACAACCGCCGTAGCGGGCTATCCTGGGTTCCGCTCAACGGAATTGCCCGTCGCGGCATCTTAGCGTTCAGCAGGGATCATCTATGCCAGGAAGCGGGGACGACATCAAGTGGACCCCGACGGCCCTCGCAGGAGGGTTGGCGGTGCTGGCCCTGGCGACCTGTCTCGCTTCGCCCATAGCGGCGCAGCAACCTGTACCCCCGCCCTCGACAGCTTCCGGGAACACCCAGAGCGACTCAACGACCAAGCCGGTGCTCCCACACGGGACGAAGCTCGTGCTGAAGGACGGCAGCTTCCAGCTTGTCCGCGAGTACAAGGTTGAAGGCGACCGGGTCCGGTATTACAGCCTCGACAGTTCGCAATGGGAACAGATGCCCGCCGACCTGGTGGATTGGGAGGCGACCAGGAAGCTGGAAGCCGAAGAGGCGCAGCGCGATGCGGCGGCCGTTTCGAAGGTGCATCGCCAGGAGGAAGCGAGACACGCCGATACCGTGGATATCGACGCCAGCCTCGAGGCTGCGCCGGGAGTCTTCCTGCCGCCGGGCGCGGGCCTCTTCGTGTTCGACGGTCGCGGACTTTCTTCGCTCGCGCAGGCCGAAATCAACTCAAAACTCAGCAAGGGGCACTTCCTGGAGCAGGTGCTCGTGCCGGTTCCCGTCGTTCCGACTCGCCACAACATCTCGATCAAAGGCGAGCGCGCCACGCTCCGGGTTCGAAACGGTCAGCCCGAGTTCTACATGCGCACAGCCGACACGCGCGAGCCGGAAATGGTGCTGATTCGCGCGAAGGTTCATGCGGGCAGCCGGGAGATCGAGCATGTGGACGAAATGTTCGGCGAACAGGCGGAGTCGGCGAACACGGTATCGATGCAGCGCTGGGAAGTTGCCGGAGGCGTTTATCGCTTCACGCTGAGCCAGCCGCTCGCCGCGGGCGAGTATGCACTGGCGGAAGTGGTTCGAGATCAGGGCATCAGCTTGTACGTCTGGGACTTCGGTATCGATGGCGGGGCGGCACCTCCAGCGAAGGCCAACTGAGGGCGCGCCCTAATGCCGTTCCAACTTCTTGGGCCGAATAACTGAGGGGCTCGAGGAACTATTAACGTTTCGCGGCTCTTCGAAATTCGGGATGACAAGTTGGAACGGCCTACCGAACCGAGGACGGCTGCGGCTGGAGCAGCTCCGCCAGGAGTTCGGCCAGCGCCGACACGTGAAAGGGCTTTTGCAGGAGGCGCGCGCCTTCTGCGCGGAAGCGGTCAAAGGCTTCCGGCTCGAGCAGTTCGCCGGTCATGAAAACGAAGCGCGGCGGCGAATCGCGATGCTGCGCGCGGACCTGCTTGGAAAACTGGTCTCCGCTCATGCCGGGAAGATTGAAATCGCAAACGATAATCTCGCACTCATTCGACGCCAGATAAGACAGCGCCGCTTCGGAACTCTCGACCGCTCCGACCGTCATCCCCTTCAAGGACAGCCCTTCCTGAACGACTTCCCGGATTCCCTCTTCGTCGTCCACAACGAGGACGGTATGTCCCTGGAGCGCTTCGCTGACCGGCGACACTTTCCTTGCAGCCGGAGCCGGCGACGCGGCAAGCGGAACAGCTCCCGGGGCAGCGGGTAATAGGACACGGAATGTGGCCCCGGCCCCGGGTGTGGATTCCACTTTGATCGTCCCGCCGTGCTCCTTGACGACGGCGAGGCAGAGTGTGAGACCGAGTCCGCCGCCACCGCCCGGACGCTTGGTGCTGAAGAACGGGTCGAAGATTCTGCCCAGGTTTTCTGGGGGAATGCCCGCGCCGTCGTCGGCGAAGGTCACTTGGACCGTTTCGTTTTCCCGAGCGAACGAGATCACCAGATTCCCGCTTTCCTGGACGCCCGCAATCGACTGCTCCGCATTCGCGATGATGTTCGAAAAGATCTGTACGAGGAGCTTTCGGTCGCCCTCGACTGCGGGGAGATTCGGCGCCGCTTCGACTGCCACGCGAACGTTCTTCTGGTTCAGCTTTTCCTGGTGAGACTTCAGGGCATCCTGGACAATCTCCTCCAAGTTGACCTTCGAGTGGCCCTGAGGCGACCGCCGCGAAAAGGAAAGGAGATTCTGGACGATACTTGCGGCGCGGCGGGCCTGTTGCAGGATCAGGTCGGCGCGCCGGCGCGCGGCGTCGTCCGGCGCGTGCTCACGGAGAAGGTCGCTGACGCCGAGAATGGCTGTGAGCGGGTTATTCAGTTCGTGCGCCGCCCCGGTCATCATCTCGCCCATTGCCGCAAACTTTTCCTTTTGGGCGAGTTGCTGCTCGATCAAAAGCGATTCCGTAACGTCGCGCGCGGATGAGATCACTCCGTTGATCTTCCCCTCTTCATCAAACAGCGGTCCGAAACTGCCTCGCAGGGTTCGCCAACTGCCGTTCTTGTGCTGCACCCGGTAATCGAGTTGGCCGGAGCTCTCCCGGCCGGAAATGATGGCTTGAAGCATTTCCGCAAGGTGGGGTTTATCCTCCGGATGCGCTCGCCCGCCCATGCGGTAGCCTACGTGCTCCTCAGCCGTGAATCCCAGGATCTCTTTCGCGCGCTCGCTCGCGAAAGTGAAGCGGCCCTCGAGATCCACCACGCCAATCAAGTCAGGAAAATTCTCGATAAGACGGCGGTTGAATTCCTGTTCCCGATGGAGCCTCCGTTCGATTTCGAGCCGCTCCGTGACGTCCACGATCATGCCCTGAAATCGAACCAGCCGGCCGATGTGATCGCGAATGGCCAGAGCTGACGCGCGGCCTTGCATGAGCGTTCCGTCCTTGCGGCGGTACGTGATGTGCCGATCCTGGACCGAGCGATTTGCCGCCGTGTCGCGGACAAGTTGATCCCTCTGGGCAGGGTCCGCATACAGGTCGCGGATGTTGTATCTTTGCAAGTCCTCCAGGCTGTCAAACCCCCACATCCGAATTAGGGCAGGATTTGCATCGATGAGTTGCCCCTGGCTCGTGGAAAAGAACACTCCCGTGTCGAGCGATTGCACGAACTCGGTGAAGCGCATCTCGGCTTCTTGCTGAGCGGTGACGTCGCGGGCCCAGCCAGTCACGGCCGCGATCCGATCGCCTTCCACGACGGCCTGAAACCAGCAACTGAAGTAGCGGATGTTCGTGTCGTTCTTCAAGCAAACTGGAACGATTCCCGACCACGAAGCGCCGTTTGCAAACACCGAGAGCGAGCGGCGGGCTTCCTCCAGAGTGGGCGATTCGATGAATTCGCCGATCGAGTGACCGATCAAATCCGGGAATGAAACGCCGAGGATTTCCGACAGGCGGCGGTTCGCCACCCGCACTTCGCCGTCAATGGAAAGCGTAAAGACGGCCTGATCGAGACTATCGATCAACTCCCGGTAGTTATGCTGGGAACGGGAGATGACCTCCACGAGCTTGTCAATTTGCGGTTCGGAAGGAGATTCGGGTGCGTTCGGTATGCCGCGCGTTCCTGATGGATGCATTGGCATAAGCTCGGTCTGTCGCTTATGTTCGCGAAAGTTCCGCCCCCAGAGGCTGCCAACAAAATTCTACAGACCGGGGACTCGAAACGGAAAAAAGAAAACTAGCTTATACCAAGTTGGGTAATAGCAGTCGATGAAGAGCCGTGAGGGCGGATCTTATTGAGTGGAGGAGTGTTACGGGTGGGGCGAGTCTCGCGTTGCGGCGAGGCCCGCCCCAACCAGGCAGACTGATTTAACTCTCGGCCACAGCGTCGGTATCCTTGCGCAGGAAGTCGAGCGCCGCGGCTTCTTCGGGCGTGAGATCAGGCTCCATCGCTTGCGGCTCCTCCTTGGGAATCTCGGTGAGGAGCTGGATATTGCGATAGCGCTCCAGGCCCGTGCCCGCCGGGATCAGGCGGCCCATGATGACGTTTTCCTTCAGGCCACGGAGGTAATCGACCTTCCCGGAGATGGCCGCTTCGGTGAGGACGCGGGTCGTCTCCTGGAAGCTCGCCGCCGAGATGAAGGAATCGGTCGAGAGCGACGCCTTGGTGATGCCAAGGAGCAGCGGACGGCCCGTGGCCGGGCGGCCCCCTTCGCGGATGATCCGGTCGTTCTCCTCGCGGAAGCGGAACTTGTCGATCTGCTCCTCGAGGAGAAACGTCGTATCGCCCACGTCTTCGACCTTTACCCAGCGCATCATCTGCCGAACGATGGTCTCGATGTGCTTGTCGTTGATGTTGACGCCCTGCAGGCGGTAGACCTCCTGGATCGAGTTCACCAAGTAGGCCTGCGTGTACTTTTCCCCGAGGACGGCGAGAATGTCGTGCGGGTTGAGCGGACCGTCGATCAATGGCTCGCCTGCCCGCACGTGCTCGCCTTCCTGCACGTTGATGTGAACGCCGCGAGGAATGGAGTACTCCTTGGTCGTCTTTCCATCCTCGCTCTCGACGTAGATCTTGCGCTGGCCCTTGGCGATCTCGCCGTATTTCACGACGCCATCGATTTCGCTGATGACAGCGGGGTCACGGGGTTTGCGCGTCTCGAACAGCTCGACCACGCGCGGGAGACCGCCGGTGATGTCTTTCGTCTTGGTGGTCTCGCGCGGAATCTTGGCGAGAACGTCTCCCGGTTGCACGTCGTCGCCGTCGACCACCATCAAGTGGGCGCGCGAGGGCATCAGGTACTTCTTGCGGACGCGGCCCTGCGAATCGCGGACCTGAATCGTCGGCTGATGTTTTTCATCGCCCGGAGGAAGCGTGACGACCAGCTGCGACAGTCCGGTGACTTCGTCCACCTGCTCTTCGATCGTGATGCCGGGCTGCAGGTCCTTGAACTCAATCGTGCCGGCGGACTCCGTCAGGATCGAGAAAGTGTACGGGTCCCATTCGCACATGGTCTGGCCGAGCGTGACCGGTTGCCCATCTTCCACCTTGAGCCGCGCGCCATACACGACGTGGTGGCGCTCCTTTTCGCGGCCTTTCTCGTCGACGACGGCGATCAGGCCGGAACGGTTCATGGAGATGAGGATCTTGCCGCGGCCCTCGACGACCTTCAAGTCGATGAACTTCACGAAGCCGTTGTTGCGGGCTTCGACCTTCGACTGTTCGGTGACGCGTGTGGCCGTGCCGCCGATGTGGAACGTCCGCATGGTGAGCTGCGTGCCGGGCTCGCCGATGGATTGCGCGGCGATGACGCCCACTGCCTCGCCCATCTCGACGAAGCGGCCCGTGGCCAGGTTGCGGCCATAGCAGCGGCCGCAAACTCCGCGGCGGGATTCGCAGGTGAGCACCGAGCGAATCTTCACCCGCTCGATGCCGGCGGCCTGGATGGCGTTTGCCAGCTCTTCGGTGATTTCCTGGTTGATCTCGACGATCACGTTGCCTTCGTAGTCCTTGATCTTCTCGAGCGAAACGCGGCCAACGACGCGGTCGCGCAGCGGCTCGACTTCGACGCCGGCTTCGAGAATCGGCTCAACGTAGATTCCGTCAGCCGTGCCGCAATCGAACTCGTTGATGATCACGTCCTGAGCCACGTCCACCAGGCGCCGCGTGAGGTAGCCGGAATCGGCGGTCTTGAGCGCCGTATCGGCCAAGCCCTTGCGGGCGCCGTGGGTCGAGATGAAGTACTGCAACACGGTCAAGCCTTCGCGGAAGTTCGATGTGATCGGCGTTTCGATGACTTCGCCGGAGGGCTTAGCCATCAAGCCGCGCATCCCGGAAAGCTGCCGGATCTGCTGCTTCGAACCGCGAGCACCGGAATCGGCCATGACGTAGATCGGGTTGATCACGCCCTGCTTATCCTGCTCTTCGAGCGCCTTGAACATCTCGTCGGCGACTTTTTCAGTGACGTCCGACCAGATGGCGATGACCTTGTTGTAGCGTTCGCCGTTGGTAATGGCGCCGTCGAGATACTGCTGCTGGACCTTGACGACCTCATGCTCGGCGGTGTCGACCAGCTTGAACTTCACGCTGGGGATGACCATGTCGCTGATGCCGATGGACACGCCGGCCTTCGTCGCGTACAGGAAGCCAAGCTCTTTCAGCTTGTCGAGAGCCACCACGGTCTTTTCCAGCCCGAAGCGGAGGTAGCAGTACTGCACCAGCGCCTGCACGCCCTTCTTCTTGAGCAAGCCATTGATGAAAGGCATGTCCGACGGCAGGTGGTCGTTGAAGATCACGCGGCCGACGGTGGTGTGCAGGAACTGCTTGTTCAGGTTGATCGGCTCGGTATGCGAGACGTCCTGATCGTCATAGGCGTTGGTGAGATCGATCACCTCACCTGTGTAGCGCATGCGGATCGGCGTGAGCAGTTCGACTTCGCCCGCTTCGAGCGCCATCACGACTTCCTCGCTTGAACCGAACGCGCGGCCTTCGCCCTTGGCCTGCGGCTTGGCCTTGGTCATGTAGTAGATGCCCAGCACCATATCCTGGGTCGGCACGGCCAGCGGATAACCATTGGCCGGTGACAGGATATTGTGCGAACTGAGCATGAGCACCGAGGCTTCGACCTGCGCCTCAGGCGAAAGCGGGATGTGCACGGCCATCTGGTCGCCGTCGAAGTCGGCGTTGAACGCCGTGCAGACGAGCGGATGGATGCGGATCGCCTTGCCTTCCACAAGCACCGGCTCGAAAGCCTGAATGCCGAGGCGGTGCAGCGTGGGAGCGCGGTTGAGCAGGACCGGGTGCTCGCGAATGACGTCCTCGAGAATGTCCCAGACGATCGATTCCTGCGCCTCCACCAGCTCCTTGGCCTGCTTGATCGTGGTGCAGTGGCCCGCGGCCTCGAGCTTGTGATAAATGAACGGCTTGAAAAGCTCGAGCGCCATCTTCTTCGGTAGACCGCACTGGTGAAGCTTCAGCTCGGGGCCAACGACGATGACGGAGCGGCCGGAATAGTCCACGCGCTTGCCGAGGAGATTCTGCCGGAAGCGTCCCTGCTTGCCCTTGAGCGTATCGGAGAGGGATTTGAGCGGGCGATTGTTCGTTCCGCGCAGGACGCGGCCGCGGCGGCCGTTGTCAAAGAGCGCGTCCACGGCTTCCTGCAACATGCGCTTTTCGTTGCGGACGATCACATCGGGCGCGTGCAGCTCCATCAGCTTCTTCAGCCGGTTGTTGCGATTGATCACGCGGCGATAGAGGTCATTGAGGTCGGAGGTGGCGAAGCGGCCGCCGTCCAGAGGCACGAGCGGGCGCAACTCCGGCGGCAGCACCGGAATCACGTCGAGAATCATCCATTCGGGCTTATTGCCGCTCTTGCGAAACGCTTCGAGTACCTTGAGGCGCTTCGCGTACTTGATCCGCTTCTGCAAGCTCGGATCGACCTTCATGCGATCGCGCAGGTCGGCAGAAAGCTTCTCGACGTCCACGCGGCGCAAAAGCTCCTTGATGGCTTCGGCGCCCATGCCGGCCTGGAATTTTCCGGGAAAGTCGCGCTGGAGCTCGCGGAGCTTCTCTTCCGGAATGATGTCCTTCTGCTTGATCCCCGGAACCTCCCCGGGATCGACGCAGACGAACGTTTCGAAATACAGGATATGCTCGAGATCGCGCATGGTGATGTCGAGCAGGTAGCCGATGCGGCTCGGCAGGCCCTTGAAAAACCAGACGTGCGAGCAGGGCGAAGCGAGCTCGATGTGGCCGAGGCGCTCGCGGCGGACCTTGCTGAGCGTGACTTCGACGCCGCACTTGTCGCAGATGACGCCGCGGTGCTTCATGCGCTTGTACTTGCCGCAGAGGCACTCCCAGTCCGTGACGGGCCCGAAGATCTTGGCGCAGAACAGACCGTCGCGCTCCGGCTTGAAGGTGCGGTAGTTGATCGTTTCCGGCTTCGTTACCTCTCCGTGCGACCACGAGCGGATTTTTTCCGGACTCGCCAAGCTGATGCGAATCGAATCGAAATCCGCGATCTGGCTGGCACGGTCATAAGGGCTTGATCGATACAAGGGCGATCCTCCTGTCCGCTGCGGCGGACCAAAAAAAACCATTGCAGAGTCTTGTGAACCGCGACCGGAAAAATTCCCGGCCGCGGCGCGATCAATCGGCCGCTTCCGCTTTCTCCAACTGCGGCTTCTGGCGCTTCATCAGCTCGACATCCAGGCAGAGCGACTGCAATTCGCGCACCAGCACGTTGAACGATTCGGGCACGCCGGGTTCGATTCCCGGCTCGCCCTTGACGATGGCCTCGTAGATTTTGGCGCGGCCGTAAACGTCGTCCGATTTCGCCGTCAGCAGCTCTTGCAGGATGTGCGCGGCGCCGTAGGCCTCGAGCGCCCAGACTTCCATTTCGCCGAAGCGCTGCCCGCCGAACTGCGCCTTGCCGCCGAGCGGTTGCTGCGTGATCAGCGAATACGGACCGATCGAGCGCGCGTGAATCTTGTCGTCCACCAAGTGCGAAAGTTTCAGCATGTAGATGTAGCCGACGGTGATGTTCTGCGCGAAGACATCGCCCGTCATGCCGTCGTAGAGCGGAATCTTGCCGCTCTCCGGCAGTTCGGTGAACTCGAGCAGGTGGCGGATGTCCGACTCGCGGGCGCCGTCGAACACCGGCGTCGCGAACGGAACGCCCTCGCGGAAGCTGTAGGCGAGATCGAGTAGAGCCTCGTCGTCGAGATCGGCGATCGTCTTCCAGACGGAAGTCGGACCAAAGGCGTCCTTGAACCACTTGCGGACGGATTCCGCGCGCGCTTCGGTGTCCAGAATTTTGCCGATGCGCTCCCCCAGCTCTTTCGAGGCCCAGCCGAGATGCGTTTCGAGAATCTGGCCGACGTTCATGCGCGAAGGAACGCCGAGCGGGTTCAGGACGATTTCGACCGGCGTGCCGTCCGGCATATAGGGCATGTCCTCGGCGGGAACGATCCGCGCGATGACGCCCTTGTTGCCGTGGCGCCCGGCCATTTTGTCGCCGACCGAAAGCTTGCGCTTCATAGCGATGTAGACCTTCACCAGCTTGATCACGCCCGGCGGCAGTTCGTCGCCCTTCTTGAGCTTCGAGATGCGCTCGTCCGTGATCTTCCGCAGCACGTCGATTTGCCGCGAGGTCATTTCCTCGACCTCGTCGATCTTTTCGATGAGCAGCGGGTCCTTGTCGTTGAGGCGGAGACGCTTCAGGTTGCGGGTCGAAACCTTCTCCAGGATGTCGCGCGTCAGCTCCGTGCCCTTGGTGAGCAGGCGCTTGTTGGTGCGTTCGTCGTGCAAGTCGGCGACAAGTTTCTGCCCGCCGAGCAGGTCGTTCAGTCGCTTCAGCCGCTCGTCGGTAAGAATGCGGATTTCATCGGCGAGGTTCTTTTCGAGCTTGGCCATGTGCGCCCCTTCGATGGCCTTGTGGCGCTCGTCCTTCTCCGCACCCTTGCGGCAGAAGATCTTGACGTCGACGATGGTGCCCTCGATTCCAGGCGGACAATAGAGCGAAGCGTCGCGAACGTCGCCCGCCTTTTCGCCGAAGATCGCGCGCAGGAGCTTCTCTTCCGGCGTCAACGTGGTTTCACCCTTGGGCGTCACTTTGCCCACCAGGATGTCGCCGGGCTTGACCGTGGCTCCGATGCGGATCACTCCGCTTTCGTCGAGGTTGCGAAGGAAGCTCTCGTTGATGTTGGGGATGTCGCGAGTGATTTCCTCGGGACCGAGCTTCGTATCGCGAGCCTCGATTTCGTACTCTTCGATGTGGATCGAAGTGTAGTAGTCCTCTTTGACCAGCTTCTCGCTGACCAGGATCGCGTCCTCGAAGTTGTACCCGCGCCAGGGAAGGAATGCGACAAGCACATTCCGCCCGAGCGCCAGCTCGCCGCGGTCGGTGCAAGGACCGTCCGCGAGGACCTGACCCTGTTTCACGCGGTCACCCGCGCGCACCAGCGGCTTCTGGCTGATACACGTGTTCTGGTTCGACCGCTTGAACTTCGTGAGCAAATAAATATCCGATCCGACTTCGCGGCTCAGCACGCCCGACTGGTCCGACTCGACGCGCACGATCACGCGCTCCGAATCGACCTGATCGACGATGCCGTCGCGGCGGCACACGATGACCGCGCCGGAATCGCGCGCGGTGACCCGCTCCATGCCGGTACCGACGAGCGGCGCCTCGCCCTTGATGAGCGGCACTGCCTGGCGCTGCATGTTCGAACCCATTAACGCGCGGTTTGCGTCGTCGTTCTCGAGGAACGGAATCAAGCTCGCCGCCACGGAGACGAGCTGTTTCGGCGAAACGTCGATGTAGTCCACTTCTTCGCGGCTCTTCAAAACGAAGTTGCCGGCCTGGCGGCAGTTCACGAGCTCCGTGGTGATCTTCCCGCGTTCGTCGAGCGAAGCGTTGGCCTGCGCGACGACGTAGCGGTCCTCTTCCCACGCCGAGAGGTAGAAGCAGTGCGGCTCGACCACGATGCGCCGCCGCTTCAGTTCCTCGTTGGTCGCTTCCACCTTTTCGCGCTCGACGATTTCGCCGGCCTTGAATTCGCTGTCGCCGGAATTGACGATTAGCACGAAGTCGATCACGCGGCCGCCCTTTACCTTGCGGTAGGGCGATTCGATGAAGCCGAACTCGTTGATCCGCGCGTAGCAGGAAAGCGAGCTGATCAGACCGATGTTCGGGCCTTCCGGCGTTTCGATCGGGCAGATGCGGCCGTAGTGGGTCGGGTGAACGTCGCGCACTTCGAATCCTGCGCGCTCGCGCGAAAGACCGCCCGGGCCAAGAGCCGAAAGCCGCCGCTTGTGCGTGATTTCGCTGAGCGGATTCGTCTGGTCCATGAACTGCGATAGCTGCGAGCTGCCGAAAAATTCGCGAATCGCGGCCATTACGGGCTTCGCGTTCACGAGGTCGTGCGGCATGGCCGTGGACATTTCCTGGTACACGGACATCTTTTCCTTGATCGCGCGCTCCATGCGGACCAGGCCGATGCGGAACTGGTTTTCGAGCAGCTCGCCCACCGCGCGGACGCGGCGGTTCCCGAGATGATCGATGTCGTCCACGGTTCCGATGTTCTTGCGCAGCTTGAGCAGGTACTTGATCGCGCCCACAAAATCGCCGGGATCGAGTGTGCGCTTGTCGAGCGGCGTCTCGATGCCGAGCTTGATGTTGAACTTCAAGTCGGCCGACTTTGCTGAAGTCGTACTTGCGCGGATCGAAGAACATGCCGTTGAAGAGCGCGGTCGCCGTCTCGAGCGTCGGCGGATCGCCGGGACGCAGTTTGCGGTAGATTTCGATCAGCGCTTCCTTGGGCGAATGGATCGTATCCTTTTCGAGGGTGCGGGCGACGATGATGCCCACGTCGTCGCGGTCCGGGAAGCACACATCCACTTCCGTGATCCCGGCTTCGGCGATCGTGGTCCACATCTCGGCGGTCAGCGGCTTATTCGCTTCGACGCAGGACTTCGCCCGTCTGCCGGTTCACCAACTCGCCGACCGTGATGGCGCCTTCGAGATCGGCGCCGCCGATCTCCGCCTGCGTTACGCGCGCCTTGACGAGTTCCTTGTAGAGCGCCTCGGTGATCCGCTTGTGCGCGCCGACGAGCACGTCGCCGGACTTCGGATGCTTGATCTCGCGCGTGAGCTTGCGGTCGAGCAGACCCTCGGAAACGTTCCAGAAGAGATCGCCGTCGCGGACCGATATGCGCTCCACCTGGTAAAACGTCCGCAGGATGTCCTCATTCGACTTCATGCCGAGCGCGCGCAGGAAAATGGAGCCGAGGAACTTGCGCTTGCGGTCGATGCGGACGTACAGAATGTTTTTCGTGTCGTATTCGAACTCGACCCACGAGCCGCGATAGGGAATGATCTTCCCGAGGAAATAGCTGCGGTTGTTCGCGGTCTCGAAGAAGACGCCGGGCGACCGGTGGAGCTGGCTCACGATCACGCGCTCGGTGCCGTTGATGATGAACGTGCCGTTCTCGGTCATCAGCGGGATATCGCCGAAGAATACTTCCTGCTCCTTGATGTCGCGGATGGACTTTGCGCCAGTGTCGGGATCCTTGTCGTAGATGGTCAGACGGATCGTCACCTTGAGCGGGGCCGAGTACGTCATCCCGCGCTCCTGGCACTCGTTCACGTCGTACTTCAGTTGGAGCGTGACCGGGTCGCCGCACTTGTTGCAGAACGTCGGAGTGTTCTTGTTGAACGTGCCGCACTTCGCGCAGATCACGTCGCCCGTCTTGTAAGGGTTGGTCACCACGGACGCGCCGCAATTCCGGCAGGTGGCGCGCAAGTGGTGCAGGCCGCGCAGGTGGCCGCACTTGCACTCCCAGTTGCCAATCGCGTAGTCGACGAAGTCCAGTTGCGACAGCCCGCGAAAGTCCTGGATCGGGAACACGGACGTGAAGACGGACTGCAAGCCCGTGTCTTCCCGCTCGCTCGGCAGCAGGTCCATTTGCAGGAAGCGCTGGTAGGACTTCTTCTGCACGTCAATCAGGTTGGGAATCTGGACCGTCGTCTTGATCTTGGCGAAGTCCAGGCGTTCCCGCTCGCGAATGACGCGATTGCCGTTACGATGACTCATTGATGATCCTCTTTGGAATGACGCCGAAAGCGGCAGTGCGGGCATACACCTGCCTTGCCGGTCCGGGAAGGACGTGTCTTGATAGTCTGTATTCTAAGGAGCGCGCGCGTACGCGAATTCCTTTGCAGCCCGGCTCTTGGCCGTTCAGGGCTGCCACTACTTGATCTCGACCTTGGCTCCGACGTCTTCGAACTTCTTCTTGATCGTGGCGGCCTCGTCCTTGTTGACGCCGTCCTTCACGGTCTTCGGGGCGCCGTCGACCAGGTCTTTGGCTTCTTTCAAGCCGAGGCTGGTGACTTCGCGGACAGCCTTGATCACGTTGATTTTGTTCGCGCCGACCTCGGTCAAGACCACGGTGAACTCAGTCTTTTCCTCGGCCGCCGCTGCGCCGGCGCCCGCCGCTCCACCTGCCATAACCACCGGAGCCGCTGCAGCCGCTGACACGCCGAAGGCTTCTTCCATCTTCTTGACCAGATCGGAAGCCTCCAGCAGCGTCAGGCCCTTGATTTCCTCGAGAATTCCTTCCACTTTGCTAGCCATGCCGTTTTCTCTCCTCCTCAAAAAATGAAAAGCGAATCGACCAGAAATTTTGACTACTGAGCTGCTTCGGGCGCCGGAGCGCTTTCGGGTGCCGGCCCTGCTTCAGGTGTCGCCCCGGTCTCAGGTCCCGGCCCTGTTTCAGATGCCGAATTGCCCGCGCCGAATTTGTTTGCCTTTACCGCTTCGCTCGTCACCACCGCCAGATTGCGCGGCAGCGCTGCGAGCGCCGTTGCCACGCGCTGCGCCGGAGCGTTGAGCATGAACATGATCTTGCTGATCAGCTCTTCCTTGCTCGGAAGCTGCGCGAGCTGTCCGATCTCCTGGATCGAGATGACGCGGCCCTCGACCCATCCGGCGCGAAACTGGAACGCTGGAACGTCTTTCGCGACCTTCGTCAAAATCTTCGCGAGCGTGACCGGGTCCGTCTTCGTGTACGCAATCGAGTTCGTGCCCTTCAAGCCCTTCAGCAGATGCTCGGCGGGAGTGCCTTCGGCGGCGCGCTCGGCGACTGTGTTCTTCACCACCAGATAGTGGCCGCCCGCTGCTTCGACCGAGCGCCGCAGCTTCGTATCCTGCTCGACCGTGATCCCTTGAAACGTCGAGAGAATGACGGTTGAAACAGTCGCAAGCTGGCTGCGAAGCTCTTCGGCCTGCGTCTTCTTTTCGGCTTTCTTCTTCATCCCAACTTCCTCCGGCCTGGTTCTCGCTATGCCGCCACCGCTGTGGCCGATTCCGCCTCGGCGTGGTCGATCAATATCCCCGGACCCATCGTCGAAGTCAGCGTGATCTTCTTGATGAACTTGCCCTTCGCCGCGGCGGGCTTCGCCTTCACCACGGCTCCCAGCAACGCCTGCGCATTCTCCGCAAGCGTCTTCGCCGCGAAGCTGATCTTCCCGATGGGCGAGTGGATGAGACCCGTCTTGTCCAGCCGAAACTCCACTTTGCCGGCCTTGATCTCCTTCACCGCGCGCGCGACATCGAATGTCACCGTGCCGGTCTTCGGGTTCGGCATCAGCCCGCGAGGACCCAGTACTTTGCCGAGCCGCCCGGCGGACTTCATCATGTCCGGCGTTGCGATCACGGCTTCGTAGTCCGTCCAGCCCTCGGTAATCTTCTGCACCATGTCGTCGCCGCCGACGAAATCGGCGCCTGCTTCCTCCGCCTCGCGGACTTTCTCGCCGCTCGCGATCACCAGCACGCGCTTCGATTTTCCCAGCCCGTGCGGCAATACCACGGTGCCGCGGACCATCTGGTCCGACTGCTTCGGATCGACGCCCAGGTTGAGCACCAGCTCGACCGTCTCGTCGAACTTCACAAAGTGCGCCTTGCGAAGAAGCTCCGCCGCTTCCTCGAGGCGATACGGTCGCGCCTCAACGAGCTTGCGGGCGCGATCGATATTCTTTCCACCGACTTTTGCGCTGCGGCCCATGCGTCTGTCTCCTGATTCTAGCCTTCCACTTCGATGCCCATGTTGCGGGCCGTGCCCATGATCGACCGCATGGCGGCGTCAAGATTCGTCGTGTTCAGGTCGGGCAGTTTGGTCTTGGCGATTTCTTCCACCTGCTTACGCGTCACCTTCGCCACTTTGTTGCGGTTCGGCTCGGGCGAACCCTTCACGATTCCCGCCGCGCGCTTCAAAAGCTCCGAAGCCGGCGGCGTTTTCAGGATGAACGTGAACGTGCGGTCGCTATAGATCGTCACCAGCACGGGAATGATCATCCCGTCCGGCTCTTTCGAAGTCTTGGCGTTGAACTGCTTACAGAAATCCATGATGTTCACGCCGTGCGGGCCAAGCGCGGTGCCCACGGGCGGCGCCGGCGTCGCCTTCGTGGCCGGTAACTGCAGCTTCACCGTCGATTGGATTTTCTTCGCCATCGCTCGTGTCCCCTTAAGCGACCTTCTCAACTTGCGCGAAATCCAGCTCCACCGGAGTCGATCGGCCGAAAATCGTGACCGAAACCTTCAGCGTGCTGCGGTCGGAATTCACTTCCTCGACCACACCCGTGAAATTTGCGAACGCGCCTTCGTTGATACGAACCTTTTCGCCCCGCTCGAACGACAGCTTCGGCTTGGGCTTCTCGGCGGTGGTGGCGGCCCGATTCAAAATATTCTGTACTTCCTCGTCGGTGAGGGGCGAAGGCATCTGCCCGGAGCCGACGAAGCCCGTCACCTTGGGCGTCGAGCGGACGACGTGCCACGTGTAGTCGTCCATGTCCATCTCCACCAGCACGTATCCCGGATAACACATCCGCGGCGAGATCACTTTCTTGCCGCCGCGCACCTCGACCACCGATTCGGTCGGGATAATGATCTGACCGATCTTGTCCGTCAGCCCGAACGCCGCCACGCGGCCTTCCAGGCTCTCCTTCACCTTCTTCTCAAACCCAGAATAGGTGTGGACGATGTACCACTGCTTCGCCATTCCGGTTCCTTCACCGCTTAACATAGTTAATCAACCACCCAATCGCCTTGCTGAACACGCCGTCGGTCAAGGCAAAATACAATCCGAAGAACGTGACGGTCACAATCACGACGATCGTGGTGGACACCACGTCCGCGCGCGACGGCCAGTTCACCTGCTTCATCTCGACGCGCACGTCGTGCAGGAAGCTTCCAAGCCGCTTGGAGTAGCCGCCCAGCTTCCCAACCGGCTCCATCAGCGAAAATCCGCTGACGCGGTGGCTTTCCTCGTCCCGGTTTGTGCGTGCCGCGTCCGCCATATCCCAACCTGTTCTCGCCCGCCGATTCCAACCGCCGCGTCCCAACCCGCCATGCAAAAGCTGGCAGGGGAGGAGGGATTCGAACCCCCACATCCGGTTTTGGAGACCGGCGGTCTACCGTTGAACCTACTCCCCTAATTTCCGCCCCGGCCTATTTGACCTCTTTGTGCGCGGTGTGCTTCCGGCACGTATTGCAGAACTTTTGAATCTCCAAACGGTCCGGATGCTTTTTCCTGTTCTTCGTGGTTGTGTAGTTGCGGTTCTTGCAGTCGTTGCATTGCAATGTAATGATTTCGCGCATGGTCGTCTACTCGATGATCTCGGTGACGGCGCCAGCGCCCACCGTGTGGCCGCCTTCGCGGATCGCGAACCGCAGCCCCTTCTCCAATGCCACCGGCGTGATCAACGCGATCTCCGCCGACACGTTATCCCCCGGCATCACCATCTCCACTCCCGTTGGCAGCTTTACATCCCCCGTCACATCCGTCGTCCGAAAGTAAAACTGCGGTCGGTACCCCGTGAAAAACGGCGTGTGCCTCCCGCCCTCTTCCTTCGTCAGCACGTACGCCTCCGCCTTGAACTTCGTGTGCGGCGTGATCGATCCCGGCTTCGACAACACCTGCCCACGCTCCACTTCGTCCTTCTCCGTACCGCGCAAGAGCAACCCCACGTTGTCTCCCGCCAGCCCCTCGTCCAACAGCTTCCGGAACATCTCCACGCCCGTCACCGTCTTCTTCATCGTCGGTCGGAAGCCCACAATCTCGATCTCTTCTCCTACCTTCACCTTCCCACGCTCGATTCTCCCCGTCACCACCGTCCCGCGCCCCGAGATCGAGAAAATGTCCTCAATCGGCATCGCGAACGGCTTGTCCACTTCCCGCACCGGCAGCGGAATGTTCTTGTCCACCGCCTCCATCAATTCCAATATCGACTTCTCCCACTTCGCATCACCCTCCAATGCCTTCAGCGCCGACCCCTTGATCACTGGAATCGTGTCCCCCGGAAACTGATACGTCTTCAGCAGCTCCCGTACCTCCAGCTCCACCAGCTCCAGCAATTCCGGATCGTCCACCATGTCGCACTTGTTCAGAAACACCACGATCGCCGGCACGCCCACCTGCCGCGCCAGCAAAATGTGCTCCCGCGTCTGCGGCATCGGACCATCGGTGGCTGCTACGACGAGAATCGCTCCGTCCATCTGCGCCGCGCCCGTGATCATGTTCTTCACATAATCCGCGTGACCTGGGCAGTCGATGTGCGCGTAGTGACGGTTCGGCGTCTCGTACTCCACGTGCGACACCGCAATCGTGATCCCCCGCTCCCGCTCTTCCGGCGCGTTGTCGATCGAGTCGAACGCCCGAAACGCCACCTTCGGGTTGTTCTTCGAGAGCACCTTCGTGATCGCCGCCGTCAATGTCGTCTTCCCGTGGTCGATGTGCCCGATCGTCCCCACGTTTACGTGCGGCTTACTTCGCTCGAATTTCTCCTTCGCCATCTCGCGTCACCCTCGCATCAGGGGCTTCGCGGTCGCTGCCGCGTCCTGCTCTTCGCCGCTGTCGTACGATGGAGCGGGGGACGGGATTCGAACCCGCGACCATCTGCTTGGAAGGCAGAGACTCTACCCCTGAGTTACCCCCGCTCGTTCCAAAATACCTTTGGCCCAACCGCTGCATCTGGAGCCTGGGACCGGGATTGAACCGGTGACCTCGTCCTTACCAAGGACGCGCTCTACCAACTGAGCTACCCAGGCTCGAACCGGTCTCCCTTGTTTCCGCAACCTTCCAGTGCTTACCGGGAACTGTCCGTTGCACGAGACGCTGGTGGACGGGGGAGGATTCGAACCTCCGTAGCCCGCAAGGAGCGGCAGATTTACAGTCTGCTGGTTTTAGCCACTCACCCACCCGTCCCACGAAACCATCCGGGCCCGATCTCCAGGGTCCGGCCGAGCCCCTCGGACTCGCGAAACTGGAGACGCCAACACCGCGTCCCGCAAAAACACTCGGGACACAACAATCGTGTCCCATGAACCTGGCCAGAACTGAACCGGACTGCTGTATGAGGTACTCCGCAATGCAGAAAGGGCCTGTGTCCAAAGACACCAGCCCTGTTCGTTTTTGTTGCGAGGAATCCGTCTGTCTCCCCAGCCAAAAAAATCCCGGTTCCCTCAAACTCAGCTGGCGGAGGGATTTGAACCCCCGACCCTCTGATTACAAATCAGATGCTCTACCAACTGAGCTACGCCAGCCCTGCGCAAACCGAGTAAAGTTATCACAGAGGCATTCAAATTGCAAGGGGCTTTCCCTGGCCCTAGCAAAAGGCTTGCCACCATTCGAGTTATTCTTACCTACCAGCTTCCGGAATGCCCTATTCAGCAGCAGGCTTTGCAAACTGCTCGTCATCCAGCGAAACGTTGTGATGCATCTCGTCGAGTTTGACCGTGATCGTGGATGCTCCCGCGACCTCGTGAATTACGAAGGCCATCTTAATTCCGTCCACGTCCCGGAAGTCCTCGAAATCTTCGCGGAGATCTGTGACGCCGTCCGGGCCGTGACGGTGACTGACGGTTCGAAGCGGCAAGCCCGTCACCACATCGAAGTACAACTTGTCCGGATCGCCTTCCGGCACGGCCGCCTCTAGCACGTACGCGGTTCGATCGCCGATTTTTTCCGTGCCGGTAACAGTCATCTTTGCGTAGAGTTTTTTCAACTCGAGCGGATAGTAGAAATCCGCTTCCCGCCGCGTTTCGGCCAGCTCCGCGCCGGTCTGCTCGCGAACTCCGTTTTGCGGATCGTCGGTCCATCCGGTTGTCCCATCAAAACCCTGCCGGAAAGACGCTCCCGCAACCCGGATGATCGAAAGAATCCGGTCCGGGGCCTTTTCGTAAATCTCGATCGTGCCAGACAAATTCATCGCCGGCACTTCGATCGTCCCCTTGGAGACGCGCGACAGCGCCTGCTGCCACGCGGCGCGCCCGCCCGTGGCCTGAATGTAATGATCGACAACCTGGTCGACCGTCGGCATCGCCGCCGCGACCGAAGGTTTCGCGTTGGCCGGTGCGGATGATTGGGCCTGCGCGCAGACGCCCAGCACCAAGCTCAACGAGATGACAACGAGCAATCGGTTCAACCGTCCCGCTTCCTTTTCCATTCGCAATCGCCCGCCAAGACATTACACTAGTGCCGTTCCAACTTGTTACTCCGAATTCCGACGGACAAAAAGCGAGACGTTAGCAGTCTGTCGAACCTTTCAGACACTTGACTCGAGAAGTTGGAACGGTACTCGTTTTCGTATCGCCGTCTTGCCATGCCCTGGTCCGCCACAAAACGCGCGTTGAGCGCCGTCGTCGTGCTCGGCTGCCTCGCCGCGGCTGGCGCCGGCCTTTATCTTCACCGCTTGCACCGCGCGCCGCCCGGGCTGATCGCAGGCGTCGGCACGGGCGTAACCCCGGACATTCTGAGCCAACTTCCCGCCGATGCCCCAGGCATTGCTTATATAGATGTAACGGCTCTCCGGAAGTTGCAAAGCTCGCCGCTCGGGGCCGTCCTGGGACTGGCCGATGCGAATCCTGCCGAAGATCGCGAGTACCAGGATTTCGTCCGCAACACAGGCTTCGATTACACCCGCGATCTCGACCGCGTCGCAATCGCATTCTGGCCGGAGAGCTACCTGGCGCCGTCCCCCGGAGCCGGCGCGAACCGGACCGTGGCGATCGCTGACGGCCGGTTCGACGAGCAGAAGATCAAGGCGTATGTCCTGCGCACAGGCAAAGTCACAATGCGCGGGGCGCAATCCCTCTACGAAGTTCCGGGAAATCCGCCCGTCGCGTTCGAGTTTTTCTCGCCGACTCGAATCATTCTCGCCAGCGGGAAAGACGCAGCGCAACTCCTCGACGTCTCGAATTCCACTCCGCGCGATCCGGCAATGCAGGCGCGCATCACTCGCGTGGCGGCAGCGCCGATCTTCGCCATCGCTCGTACGGACAATTTGCCCGCGAGCGTTTACGCGAATTTCCGGAGTTCTCCCCAGCTCGGGCAAATGGCTCGCAGCATTCAAAGTCTCACGCTGGTGGGCGAGCCCGCCGGCGAAATCGTCTTGATCGTGCTGGAGGGCGAATGCGATTCGACCACGAGCGCCGTCGAGATCGCCACGCTTCTCGACGGCTTCCGCATGCTCGGCTCGATGACGCTCATGGATCCCAAGACGCGAGGCCAGATGAGCAAGGAGCAAGCCGCATTTCTCGCCGCGGTATTGCGGGAAGTCAAAGTCAGGCATGAGCGCCGCTTTGTACGGCTCACACTCGACGTCACGCCGGCGATGCTCGCGCCCGCCGCCGCCCAACAGCCCCAAACCCCCAAATAGCAGCGGCATGGCATTCGTTTGCCTCTGCACGATCACGCGGACCAAACGCGCGGAGGCCGACCCTCGAACGCGTCCTCCAGCAACGTGCGAATCCCCTCTTTCGTGAGCGGCCTCGGATTGTAGGAAGCGTTCCGCACGGCGAGATCCGCCGCTTGATCCAGTCCTTCCTGCTTCAATCCGAGCGACTTCAGCGACAGCGGCGCGCCCATCGCGGCTTCGAGATCGTACAGGCCCGCCGCGGCGGACTTTGCGCCCCCTTTTCCGCCGACGGCGCGCGCCACGCGCTCCATCGGCTGCGGCGCGGCCACGGCGTTGTAGGCGGTCACATGCGGCAGCAGAATCGTATGAGTTTCCGAGTGCGGCAGGTTGAAGGCGCCGCCAAGGATGTGGCACAGCTTGTGGTGCAGCGCCATGCCCACGGCTCCCAGCACCGTGCCTCCGAGCCACGCGCCGTACAGCGCGAGCGAACGAGCCTCCATGCTCGTTGGTTCCTTCACCACTTCGGGGAGACCCCTCGACAGCGCGCGAATCCCTTCCTCCGCGAGCAAGGACACGACCGGATTCCCGTTCTGCGCGTAGAGAGCCTCGACGCAATGCGCCATCGCGTTCATGCCGCTGGTGGCGGAAAGCATGGCGGGCATGCTGATGGTCAAGGCGGGATCGTAGATCGCGGTTCTTGGCAACACGCGCGGGTCGCGGCTCGTTTTCTTGACGCTGTTTTCGGTCAGCCCCCAGGTCGGCGTCATCTCCGATCCGGAATAGGTCGTGGGGACGCACAGAATCGGGCGGCCGGTCACAAACGCGATCGCCTTCGCAACACCGGTGGCTGAGCCGCCGCCGATGGCGACGTAGCAATCGGCGTCCAGGCGCTGCGCCTCCGCGCGCGCTGCCTCCGCGGTTTCGACCGGCACGTGCATCACCGCGCGATCATAAACGCCGGCGGCCTTTGCGCCCAGCCGCGCCGCAACTTCGCCAGCCAATTTCCCGCGACCCGGAGTAGCGATCAGCAATACGCGCGTGGCGCCGAGAAGGGCGATTTCCTCCGGCGCCTTCTCCAGGCTTCCCGTTCCGAAGACGACCCGGGTGGGCGACGCCTGATAGATGAATGCCAGTTTCGGCTCCGTGCTCATCGCGCCTTACCCCGAAGAAACTCGCGATTAGGAAGGGCCGCGATCGTTTGTCCTCTACAATTTAGACCAGATTCTAATTCTGGAATTTCGCGATTAGAATTACGGAATTGCGGCGGGGCCGGGTCGCTGGACCACCCTCGTGACGGCATCGGGCGGAGCAGTGGGATCCGGGTCGCCCCGTCTTCGATGCCGCCAAACTGCTCGCCGACTGCGGTCTTTTGGACCATGCAAACATACTTGTTGACGGGAGGCCCCGTGTCAAGACCGCAGGCCTGTGGACTCTTGGGAAATTCGGCCGAATTGTACCTGCGCTCGACAGCCGAGACTGGAGGACGCCAAGAATCAGCAACTCAACCTCGGGCCACTCGACGTGTGAAGAACACTTGTCCGGCCAGCGTGTTTATCATGCCCATTACACACGAGTAAGCCGTCACTCGGGAACAATCGCCAAGGTCTGCTAGCGCTTCATTCGAGATCTGAAAGACAAATGGGGGCCGGAACCAGTCGGGCGTGAGAGATCCGGTCCCCCATCCGAATAAGGCAGCGACGGCCATGCTGTCGCTACTTCGCGGCAACGACCACCGGAACAACCTGCGTCTTGCGCGCTTCCCACTGTTTTCCTCCTCGTACGAGGGCGGGATCCGAAATGAAAACCATACCCAGCTGAGGCACCCTGAGGGCGTAAATCACTCGCTGTTTTCCACGCGTGCCAATGAGCAGTTCGTTGTCGCCCCTAGTGCTCAATTCTCGTACCTGCGGAAACAGCCTGGCAACCGAGTTGCCGCTCGTGGCGTCCCGAATGACCACCGTCGATGGGAGGCCGGTGGCCGTAATTGAGAGTTGATAGTCGCCTGCCGGAATGACCCCCGCGCCCCAGTGGGCTTTCTCGGTCAATATAAACTTGCCGTTAAACGCCGATTGAGCATTCGCCGAACTGGCGGACAAACAGGTCGCCAGAAGCGCGATCGCAAACAAGGCTACCTTGGCTGTCTTTGGCACATTTCCGAGTTTCATAGTCGTCGTCCTCCTCGTGATTGTCCGGTGCGCGTGTTCGTGGCTCGCCGGAGTCCGCATTTTTTCTTGAGATTTTGCGGACATGTCGCACACCTTGTGCCCTTCAGGTCTGACGATCAATCCCTGGGAGGTAGCATGGAGGTAGCATGGAGGTAGCACGAGGATATCAAGGCAAGCTGCTTAAATATAAGGATTTAGAGAGCAGAAACACAGCAGCACTCACACCCAGCGGTTGAGTATTTGGTGGTAAACTTCCCGGCATCTGATCGGACGGCAATGTCGCAGCCTCCAAACCAAACCCGCAGCGTGCGTTTTGCCTCATTTGAGGTGAGTTTCACCTCGCGCGAACTGCGTAAGAACGGCGCGCGGGTGAGGCTGCCCGGTCAGCCTTTCGACATCCTGGTCATCCTTCTAGAACATGCGGGCGAAGTAGTTACCCGCGAAGAACTCCAGCAGCGGTTATGGCCAGCGGATACCTTCGTGGACTTCGAGCATGGGGTGAATAACGCCGTAAAGAGGCTGCGCGGGGCGTTAGGCGATTCGGCGGATCATCCGCTCTATATCGAAACTCTGGCTCGCGTGGGTTACCGATTCATCGCTCCGCTGGAGCCAACAGCCAGCACTTCGATTTCTCCCGCGCGCCGGCACCCAGGAACGCGTTGGGCGGCGATTATGGCCGCTGCCATCGGTGTTGTGGCGATCAGCGCCGGCGGTTATTTCTATTTCCACCGTTCTTCAAAGCTGACAGAAAAAGACTCCATCGTCGTCGCGGATTTCACGAACACGACGGGCGATCCTGTGTTTGACGTAACGCTCCGCGAGGGACTTTCCGTGCAGCTCCAGCAAACGCCGTTTCTCGAACTCGTTTCCGACGATCAAATCCGCCAGGTATTACGGCTGATGGAAAAGCCGCGCGATGCGCCGCTGACGCCGGACGTGGCGCGAGAAATCTGCCAGCGCGCCAATGCGACGACGGTGATCGATGGTTCGATCGCCGCGCTGGGAAACCAGTACGTACTCGACCTCAAGGCTCTCAATTGCAGCAGCGGCGAAACATTTGCAGGCGAACAGGTCACCGCGGACGGAAAGGAGAAGGTAATCACCGCCCTCGGCCGGGCCGCGTCCGGATTGCGCTCCAAGCTCGGGGAGTCCCGCGCCTCACTCCAAGAGTTCGATGTCCCGCTGGGCCAAGCCACGACCCCATCGCTCGAGGCCCTGCAAGCCTGGTCCCTGGGAAGCCAGGCACTTTGGAGGAACGACTACCCATCCGCCATATCATTCGTCGAGAGAGCGGTGAGCATCGATCCGGATTTCGCGACGGCCTATGGCACGGAGGGGGTCGCGTACTTTTCTCTGGGTGAGAATGACCGGGCTGCCATCGACGTCCGGAAAGCTTATGATTTGCGCGATCGCACGAGCGACCGCGAGAAGCTGTCCATCTCCGCCGCATACAATGCCATCGCAATCGGAGATGTCGAGAAAGCCGCACAAATCGCTGACCAGTGGACGCAGCTCTTCCCGCGCGACAAAGCGGCTTACGTCGCGTTCGGCTCCTGGGGCTTTTTCGCGGGCCGATTGGACGAGCAACTAAGCGGCTTCAGCGAGGTGCTGCGGCTCGCTCCGACGCCCCTTGCTTACCGTAACGTCGTCTGGGCCTACATCAATCTTGGTCGCATGGATGAAGCACGCGCGTTGATTCAGCAGGCTGAAGCCAAGCACGTCAATCCTGCCGTGTTCCAGGATGAGCTGTACTATCTTGCCTTTTTCCAGAACGACTCGGCGGCAATGGCAGAACAACTGGCTGGTCCGTGGGAAGGTCCTCCCGGGATCTCCGATGAAGCGCAATCCTATACAGCCGCCTACGGCGGCCATCTTTCGCGTGCTCGTGATCTGGAGCGCCGCGCCATTGCGTCCGCCAAACTACAAGGAGCGAACAACGTGACGGCCACCTATCAGATGAACGCCGCGCTTCTCGAGGCGCTGTTCGGCAATCTCCTCGAGGCGCGAACGGCGGTTAAAAATGCGGGCGGCGTCATGACCGACAGGGAGCTGGAAGGGCAGGCGGCCATGGTGTGGGCGCTCTTGGGAGATGCACCACAAGCCCAAAAGCTTGCGGACGATCTAAGCAAGCGTTTTCCCGAAGCCACATACATCCGGTTCGGCTCGCTTCCGGCCGTCCGGGGTATTCTGGCAATTCGCCTGGGAAACACGCAGGAAGGCGTAGGGAATCTGCGCAGCGTTTCGTCGCACGCGCTGATTTGTCCGATCAACCAGTTCATTCCTACGATGGTGCCGGTCTACGTGAGCGGCGAAGCGTATCTGTCGGCGCATCAGGGAGCGGAAGCAGCCGCGCAGTTCCAGATGATCGTTGACAACCGCGGCTTTGTCGAGAACGGGCCGATCGGCGCCCTGGCGCATCTCGGCCTCGGCCGCGCTTTTGCATTACAGGGCGACCCGGCCAAGGCCCGCGCGGCCTATCAAGATTTCCTCGTGCTGTGGAAAGACGCCGATCCTGACATCCCCATCCTCAAGGAGGCCAAAGCAGAATACGCGAAGCTGCGATGAATCGCGGCAGGCTCGATGCGAGGCCGGCGTCTACGGCAGAGCAAACGCGATGACGGAGTCGCCAGGAGCGTCATTGAAGTGGCCGCTGACGGCGACAATGCCGGGGGCCGCCAAAGGCCTCGACGGCGACGCACTGCTCGCCGTTCTTCCCCTTGAAGGTCACCGACCGCTCGCCGTTTGAAAAACACGTGTCCGACAGGCGCGTCTATCAGGACCAGTGTAGGCCATCTCTTCAACGGAACCTGCGCTATCTAGCCGGCTGCTGGTTGGGATTCTTCCTGGGCGCTGACCTTGCCGGTGGCTTTGTTTCTCCGCCCTTCGTGCTGATGAGCGCCAAGGAATCCTTTGCGTTAAACGGATATTGACGCACGGACTGCTGTCCCGTGGTGTCGAGGGAAACGTCGACGCGCCGGTTATTGGCCCAGACAATCACCTGCAAGTTGCTCTCGATTCTTTGCCGCTCCTCATTACTCAGGTCAGGATTCTCCTCAACCAGTTGTTTCACCTGTTCGGCGTTCAGATTTTCCTGCTTACCCAAAGCCCGAGTCTCGACGTTCGCGTCAGGAACTCCGTGCTCAACCAGGAAGCTCTTGGCACGTGCTACGCGACGCTCTGTCAGGGTCTGGTTATATTCAATCGAGCCGCGACGATCCGCGTGACCCTCGAGGACCAAATGGGCCTGGGGCTTATATGTGAGATACCGATTGAAATCGTTGGCGAGTGAAAGCAAAACCGTCTGCTGACTATCGACCAAACCCCCGGTGGGATTTGCAACCGTCGGCCTAGCGGTCGCGAAGTATATGCTGTGAAGAGCAAGCCTTGTTTCAAGCTCCTTCACTTCTGCCGGAGGCTGAGCCGCCCGCACATCAACAGCTACTGCACAATCAGCTGTTCCGCCGCGGCCATCGTCCACGCGACCTGTTATCGTGTACGACCCAGGCGGCAGATCGGCCGTGTGAAATCTCACGGACGATCCCGAGCCTTCCAATGTCCCGCCACTGGCCTTCCACGAGAAAGACAATGGGTCATTGTCGGGATCGCTGGCTATGGCAGTGATTTCCACTGGCTCGCCGACCGTCACGGCTCCACGGTCCGCGGAGCAACTCATCGTGGGCGGACGATTTGGCCGCGGCTCGACACGAACGCTGACGGAGCAAGCTGCCGCGCCGCTTCGGCCGTCGTCTACGCGCACTTTGATCGTGTACGTGCCTAGTGGCCTGCCCGCAGAATTCCAGCGGACTTCGGGGCCAGTCCCTTCCACGGCGCCCTCACTTGCCGACCAGGAATAGTTCACAGGATTCTGGCCCGCATTGCTGGCCTGCGCGATCACGACAACCAAATCACCGGATCCCGCATAGACCATCTCCTTGTCTGCCGAGCAAGTAGCCGTCAGCGGTGCGGGAGGCGGCGGAGCGGGGCTCCCGCCAAAGCGAAACACGACTCCTGTAGAAAATCGGCCGTTATTCTGCCATCCCCGTTCGCCGCTGCTCGAGAGAGGACTCCTAAAATGGGTTATCAGGAAATCGCCTTGAAACAGGCGCAGAGCGACGTGACGGCTGATTTTGATGTCTAAACCGGCGCCTAACATCGTGGCGAAGGCATTGTCGGAGCCGAGGGGCGTGCAAATCGGAGTCCCGGTACATCCGGAAATCGTCACCGAACTCGCATGCGCTCCTCCGTATAGCGTGTGGAAGAATGGAGTGAACCTTTCATACCGGAAAGAGAAGCGCGGACCGAAGAGGTAGGTGTAGGCACTCCCGTTCGAATGGAACGTTTCGCTTGCGGTTGGGGTGAAAAGCGTCAGCCTGCTATTGTCATACCCACCAAAATCCGCGACTAGCCCTACATACCTGTTGAAGTTGTACGCGACGGAGGTGCTTCCGCCGTGCAGGTAGCCCATACGGTCATTGAACGACGGCATAGCGCGCCAGAAGGAATATCCCAAGAACCACTCGACCGTGGGAGTGTGCTCTTCCGAAGCGTCCCATCTGTGCATTGCAGCCACCGGCTGGGCAAAAGCTCCGGCCTGTGATTGCGGACTTATAGAAGATCGTACGGGCAGAGGTTCAGCGGTATCCGGCTGGGTCTTAGGGGGAACGGCCGGCGCGGCGACGGAAGCAGAATCATCGTTCTTCGCTGTTGTTTTCGGGTTCGCTCCGTCATCCGCATACAGCGCGGGCACCATCACAAAAGCAACCGCCATTGTAGCGATCAATCGCGCTGCTGATCTCATGCTTGTCCCCCTCAGTTACGCCTGACTCCTGCGACGCGAGGCCACAGATCCTCGCTTCGCATCCATCAAGCAAGCCGCTCTGTGTTTCCTCTCAATCATTTCCTTTTATGGAGCGGGTACGTTGATCACCGTGTTCACCATGGTTACCGACGCATTGAGTCCCCAGGCTCTGCCGTCGAGCGTCGTTATCGCTGCATTGCCGGCGGTGGAGAACGTGACTCCTGCGGACGCGATGATGGTGCCCACCATGGTGCCGCCGCCTGCGCCATTGATGGTCGCCATGCTGCCCACCTGCCAGAACACGTTCTTGGCCTGTGCACCGTTGATCAGGAGGACGCTTTCCGGAGCTCCGGGACCGCCCACAGTAAGCGTGCTCGCCATCTGGAACACCCAGACGGCGTTCGCATCGCCTTGAGCATCCAAAGTCAGGGCTGATCCGGTGATCATGAACGAGCCGAGTGCGGCCGTGTATGTGCCGGGAAAGAGGGTGAGTCCGCCGAGTTGGCCTGCGCCCGGATCCGCACCTCCAGGTCGTGCAGCAAGATTGAGGTACGCGGCGAGGGCGGCGCTTGCGGCCTGCGTTGCGATCGCGGACGTGGCAGCAGTGCCTTCGGAAGGACACCCGACCGTCGGAGGCGGGGGAGCGGTGTATATATTCCCGTTCACTGTTCCTATGTTGAGCGGCGTCTCTGTGTAAGTGCATCCTGGTCCCGCATCGTGGAATCCTGTCACCAACGTAGAAGCGGCGGTGGTCCCGATATCTCCATTGATCACCGTGTTGATTCCCTGGTTTGTTATGCCGGCGTTGCCTCCAAAACTCCCAAAAGTCGCGGCGATTCCGAGAGGAGGGGGCGCTGGCCCGACGGTGGTGCCGGTGGTAAAGCTCCACGGATTCGGTGTCGTTCCCGTAGCGAGCGCATTGCCGGCCAAGTCCGTTGCCGCATTCGTGATCGTGGCCGTATATTGCGTGCTGGCTGTGAGGTTCGCTGTGGGTGTGAAGGTTGCGATTTGACTGACGGAATCGTAGGTGACGTTTCCGGCGACGGCAGCGCCGCCGACTCCAGCCACCGCCAGAGTGAACGTACCTGGAGCGGTGATCGTTACCGGATCCATCGCTTCACTGAATGTCGCGTTCACCGCACTGTTGAGCAGGACGCCGATGTCGCCATTCGCCGGACTGGTGAGAGTTATCGTAGGCGGTGTGGTATCCACCCCCGCGCCTGTTGTAAAGCTCCAGGGATTGGGCACAGCACCAGCTACCAACGCGTTGCCGGCGAGGTCCTTGGCGGCGTTTGTGATGGTGGCAGTGAATTGAGTGCTGGCCGCCAGATTCGCGGTTGGAGTAAAGGTCGCTATCGAACCCGCGTAGCTGACGGTTCCCGGTACAGCAGCGCCGCCTACTCCCGCCACCGCCACCGTAAATGTCCCCGATGCCGTGATCGTTGCCGGGTCCATTACCTTACTGAACGTTGCGGTGATTGTTTGGTTCGTGGGCACTCCTATCGCCCCTGAGGCAGGGATGGTGACAATCACTGTTGGTGGCGTCAGGTCAGCGGTAACGCCCGTAGTAAAACTCCAAACATAATTGCTTGCCAGGGCGTTTCCTGCCGCGCTTTGCGCCGACGTGTTAATGGTGGCCGTGTATTGTGTGCTGGGCAGCAAATTCGCCGTGGGTGCAAACGTCGCTGTGTTGGTTGCCGGCACGTATGTCACCGTTCCCGGCACTGCCGCTCCACCCGCCACCGCCACCGTAAACGTCCCCGACGCAATAACCGTAGCGGGGTTCATGGCTTGACTGAAGGTCGCGGTAGTTTTTTGATTCAACGCTACGTTGATCGCGCCAGTCAAAGGATTCGTAGAGATGACTGTGGGGATCGTTCCCGTCGTGAAGGTCCAGACAAAGCTGCTGGCCAGCGGATCTCCCACCGGATCTTTAGCTCCCGTCGTAATCGTCGCCGCATACTGCGTGCTCGCGGCTAGAACTGCGTTTGGTGTAAACGTTGCCGTGGTTCCGGAGTATGTGACTGTGCCAGTCACTATGGTTCCGCCCGGTCCTGTCACGGTAAAGGTCGAGGTGTTTATCGTCGTAGCATTCATCGCCTCATTGAAGGTTGCCGTAATGACCTGTGCGACCGGGACGCCGTCAGTGCCGTTCGCAGGCGTCGTGGCAACGACCGCGGGACCCAGAACGGGCGCCTGTTCTCGCCCGCACCCGGTCACAAGAGCAACTAATACGAAGACCAGCAACGATAATTTCCCAACCTTGGATTCGCGCATTAGCTTCTCCTGTTCAACCGGCAACAAGGCGTTCCCTTTCCGATTCCATAGCCGCAGTACGTTCAAAATCCGTGACCTCCTCAGGCCGTCTTTTTTGCACCTCGGCGAGCGTGTCCGAACGGGCTGAGTTGCCCCGGTTGTCCCCATAACAGACTTAGGCCACGGTTCGTGCTGAGTTGCTTGCGGCAATTTTCTCTGTCAGAAGAACCGCGGGGACGACAGCAGAGCTTGGTCTGTTGTGGCGAATGCTGTCCTGATAGGAGCGCTTCCCCCTCGGGCGAAGACCATGCAAAACCTGTTCCAGAGCAGATTTATGAACCGTCACATTTGCTTTCGATCGCGCCACCCTGCCAGAGCATTGATTTTGAAGGGGAAGACAAGTTGAGTTCGTCACGTTCCGCTAATAGTGGTTTCGCCTTGTGAAGCGAATTCGTACCAAAGCGGAACGGAGTCGATTCCATTTACGGAAATGGAAACCGCCTGGATTACGCTCAGATCAAACACGGAGGAAACTGCGGGGCCCTTCGTTCGTCGCGGCGAACTCAGGGTAAAGCAAACCTGATGCTTGCTCTCTTAACCATCGCCGATGCATTCGTTCCAGAGTTTCGGATGCGTCCGCCGAAAATCGCCCATCATCTCAATACACTCCGGCGAGGCCAGATCGAGGATGTCGAATCCCTTTTCGCGCAGCCAGGCGACGCCGCCCTGCGCGTTGACGCTATCGCCGACGACCACTTGTTTGAAGCGGAACTGGTAGATCAATCCCGTGCAGTACCAGCAGGGAGCGAGCGTGGTCACCAGGATTAGGTCGCGGAAGTTGGGCTGGCGACCCGCGGCGCGGAAGGCGTCGGTTTCGCCGTGCATCGACGGGTCGCCGTTCTGAACCAGGCGGTTGCGGCCCGCGCTCACCAGAGTGCCATCGAACCGGAAGATTGCTCCGCCGACGGGAATGCCTCCCTCGGCGAGTCCGATGCGCGCTTGCTCGATCGCAACAGCCAGCATACCGTTCGCGTCCAGTGCAGGATTCATGCGCAGAGTCTAGCATCGCCACGTAGCACGGGCCAAAACGATTGACTCAACGATTCCGCCAAAGCAAACTGGACGCGCCACAGAGAAACCAAAGCTTATTTGCGGGAGGGTTTGTCCGTTGCCGCAGGAGACCACGCCGCAGGCGCATCCGGCCGAACGCGAAACCGCGGCTGAAGCCGGCCAACCTCACTATGGTTTGCAGCGGCACGTTCTTCGGCCGCTCGAAACGCTGGCGCAGTCGATCTCGACGATGGCGCCGACGTGTACGGCGGCGCTGACGGTACCACTGGTGTTTGCCACGGCGGGGAATGGAACGTGGCTGTCGTATCTGCTGGCAACGATCTGCACGCTGCTGGTGGCGCTGTGCATCGCGCGCTTCGCACGTGAGTCGGCCTCACCTGGATCGCTTTATTCGTACGCCACATCCTCGCTGCCGCCGGTGCTGGGCAGTGTGGCGGCATGGGCTCTGCTCCTGGCTTATGTGGCCACGGGCGCCTCGGTGGTTGGGGGATTTGTCGATTACGCGAACGTCGTGTTGGCCGAATTCCTGGGCCTCGTTGCGCCGGCCATTCCCCTGGCTATTTTGGCCGTGCTCGTTTCCATTTGGATCGCATACCACGACGTGAAGGTCTCCGCGCGGCTGATGGTCTACGGCGAACTTTTCTCCGTGCTGCTGATCAGCATCTTGCTGGCGGTGCTGCTGTGGCGGCACGGCGTGCATATCGATCCGGCGCAGTTCACGCTGCGCGGCGTGAATTTTTCCGGCGTGCGGCTGGGCCTGGTGCTGGCCATGTTCAGCTTCGTGGGCTTCGAAAGCGCCACCACGCTGGGCGAAGAGGCAAAGCATCCGCTGCGCACCATTCCCCGCGCCGTGATTCAGAGCGCCGTGTTGTCCGGATTGTTCTTCATGGCGGCGGCCTACACGGAGGTTCTCGGCTTCCCGGCGGCGGCCGGTTCGCTGGGCCAGAGCGCCGCGCCGATGAGCGTACTTTCCGCGGCAGCCGGCATTCGCCGGCTCGGCCCGGTGATCGATATCTGCGCGATGGTCAGCATGTTCGCCTGCACGCTGGCGTGCGTCACCGCCGCGGCGCGCGTTCTCCTGCTGATGGCCCACAACGGAATCGTGCATCGCGCGCTCAGCAGGACGCACCGTCGCAATGAAACGCCGCACGCCGCCGTGCTGGCCACCGGCGCCGTCACCATGATTCTGCCGGTAGCGCTCGCGGCAGCAAGGATCGACGGCGCGACGATCTACGACTGGATGGGGTCGCTGGCCACGTATGGATTCATCACCGTCTATGCGCTGGTGGCCGTGGCGCTGCCCTGGTATCTGCGCCGGTTGGGCAGCCTGACGTTCGGCACGGTGCTGCTCGCGGTTCTGGCCGTCGCGGCCATGGCGATGGTGCTTGCCGGGACGCTCTATCCGGTTCCGGAGCCGCCCAAGAACTGGCTGCCCTATCTCTTTCTGCTGTATCTGGCGGCAGCAATTGGCTGGCATGCATGGCAGGCAGGACGGGCCCGAGCGGCCCTGGAGACTGACCAAACTGTCGGTGGCAAATGACGGCGAACTCAGGGTAAAGCGAAAGCGATGACGGAGTCGCCGGGGGCGTCGTTGAAGTAGCCGCTGACGGCGACGATGCCGGGACCGCCGAAAGCCTCGACGACCACGTACTGCTTGCCGTTCTTCCCCTTGTAAGTCACCGGAATGGTGTGGGCGCTTGCATCGATCTTTTCTGTCCATAGTTCTTTGCCGGTGCGTGCGTCGAACGCGCGGAAGCGGCCGTCATTCGTCGCGCCGACGAAGATCAAGCCGCCAGCCGTGACGATCATCGCGCCGGTATTGGGCGCGCCGGTGTGCGGAAAACCCTTTGCGGCAAGCGCATCGACCGTGCCGAACGGAACGCGCCAGACGATGTCGCCGGTCTTGGCGTTGACGGCAAAGATTTCAGCCCACGGCGGCTTGATGCACGGCCAGCCTGACTTCGGATCCCAGTAGCGCGAGTTATAGCGCGAACCCGGCGCGGGATTCACCTTGTCGTACATGCCGCCGGAAGGAATTTCTTTTTCGACTTTCACCAGCCGTCCCGCCTGCGCCGTATTGAAATTCGTGGTGCCGAAAATGTAGTCGAGCTTGGGGTCGAACGCGACGCCCTCCCAGTTGCCCGCGCCTTCGCGCCCCGGAGAGATCACCGCCATCTTGTTCGGATCGTCGCCGTAGGGAGTGAACGGTCCTTTGTTGTAGAAATTGTCCTTTTCCCAGAGATCCTTGCAGAAGGCGGCGTGCTCGGGCGTGAGATCGTAGATGTCGTCCTTGGTGAGGCTCATGGGAGCGAGCGGCGGCGGCTTCAGCGGAAAAGGCTGCGTGGGCGAAGTGGCTTCGCCGGGGACATCGGACTGCGCCACGGGCCGCTCCTCCAAGCCGAAGAGCGGCTTGCCGTTCGTGCGGTCGAAGAGAAAGAGCAAACCCGGCTTGCCGAACTCGGCGACCACGGGGATCGTCTTCCCGTCGCGCTTGACGTCGAACAACGTGGGCGCGCCAGCCACGTCGTAATCCCAAAGATCGTGGTGCACGAGCTGCTGATACCAGACGAGCTTTCCGGTGTTCGCGTCGAGCGCGACGATGCTATCGCTGAACAACGCGTTGCCCTGGCGCAGGGCGCCGTAGAATTCAGTCCCTCCGCTGGGAGCGATCGGCACGAAGACGAGGCCACGCTCGGGGTCGAGAGTCATGAAGCTCCAGACGTCGGTACCGAACTTCGCGTCCCAGCTCTTCCCAAGCCAGGTTTCGTAGCCGGGCTCGCCGGGCTGGGCTTTCGTATTGAAAGTCCAGACGAGCTTGCCGGTATGGGCGTCCCACGCGCGCACCATCTCGACTCTGTTTTCCCCCGTGATGATCAGATCGCGGTAAATCACGGGCGAGGCAGCGGGGCTGACGCCGGTGACGAAGCCTCCCTCGCCGAATCCTTCGGCGGGCTTGCCCGTTTTCGCGTCGAGCGCGAGCATCTGGTTTCCGGAAACGCCGAGGATGATGCGCGGAGAGTTCTGCTTGTCGCCGGGCCAGTAGGCGAGGCCGCGGTGCCCCGTGCCTTTGGTCTCGAATTTCCAAATCTGCTGGCCGGTGACGGGATCGAGCGCGAAGACGTTCTTGCCCGCGTCAAGATACATCACTCCGTCGATCACCAGCGGCGCGCCCTCGGAATTGACGTTACCCGCAGGGTCGCCCACGTGAAACGTCCACGCACGCTGAAGCTTGGTGACGTTGTGTGTGTTGATCTGAGAGAGCGAGGAATAGCGCGTGGACTGAGGATCGTTCCCGGGGTAGCGCCAATCGGTCTGCGCCCGAAGCGCTACGGGCAGAAATAGAAGCGCAAGTATGCCGAGACAGATTGTCGCTGCTGAGGCTCCGCTTCTGGATTGGCCGATTGAAAGCACCGGCCGCATTTGCCGAGGACCGCGCAGCCGGCTAATGGGACGACGGCCCGAGCAGCGGCGTCACGTCGCGCTCCATTTCGGCGAACGACAGCGCCTTCTGATAAAAGTGCGCCTCTTTGCCGTCCCGGTCGTAGATCGTGGTCATGGGCAGCGCCTCGCCCTGAGCCGCCCAGCGCGGGTCGATGGCTTTGTAATAATCGTCGTCGGTTGAGGAAGCAATGTAGACGGCGAAAGGCGGCTTCTGCTCCTGTAGATACTTGAGCATCTCCGCTTTTTCAGCGGCATCGGTCCGATCGTTCATCGAGACTTCGATTACCTGCAGCTTGTCCGGATATTTCTTCTGCAGCTTTTCAATATCCGGGAACTCGGTGTGGCAAGGGACGCAGTATGTGGCGAAGAAGTTGAGGAAGACGATCTTCCCCTTATTCGCTGCGATCAGGTCTTTCACGTCCTGCGGCTGAACGGCCTTCAAATCAGCTTCCGAGGACTGCGCGGGAACCGCGGGCCCGGTGAAAGCGAAGGCAGTCACTACGCCGAGCGCGACCAAGGCGAGCGTCGAAAAACGAAATCTCGTTTTCACTGGCCACTACCGGAAGTCGCGGGGGCCGACGCGAGCATTTTCACCGAGGCATCCTGCACCTGCGCGAACGTGCTGTCATCCACATTGACGAAATTCGCGACGACCTGGCGATTGATATTCACGAGGACGGTATTATCGGCAGCCGGATTCAGCTTATAGACGCGCATGCCGGAATCCTGCAGCCCTCTTGCGAAATACACGAGCGGAATCTGTATCCCCTTATCCGCAGCGAGCTTCTCCAGCCACGCCTTCGTGTCCGGCCCCTCAGTCATCACGACGAAGCCCTTGAGATCCTTGTGCGATTTCACGAGCGCATCGATCTTGACGATCAAATCCGCCGCCTGATCGCTCGGCTTCTGGAAGAAGCCGATCACGGTCGGCGCCGGTCCGTACTCGCACACGTAGCAGGTGTCTTGGCCCTTGTATTTTCCGGTTACGTCGATCACGCGGAGCGACGGCGTGACCGCGCCGACCTGACGTCCGGAAACGATCGTGCCGCTCGTGGCTGACGTGGTCGTCGCGGCAGGCGCCGCTGACGCAGGGGCTGCGCTCGACGCATCGGTGGTGCTGCCGTTTGCCGCGGCCGCTTCCGCCATCTTGATGGCGTTGGCGGCGTCGGTTCCGTCAACGGGATACTTCAACGCCACCCACTTGTACCAGCCACCTTCGAGAATCTTTGTGTTGAGGTAGCCGAACTCCGACAGTTTCTTGTACATGTCGATCGAGTCTTCGTCATGATTGCACGGGCAGTAGAGGACGAGCATCTTGTTGCGCGGAAGACTGATTGGCGGCCTGACCTGTTGCACCCAGGGATAATTGATGGCGCCGGGGATGTGTCCATCGGCGAAGGCCTCTTCCGGCTGTGTATCGACGAGCACGAAACTCGTGTCCTTGTTCTGCATCATCTTCAGGACGTCGGCGGGCGCGATGAACTGCGGCGGCGGCGCTTCCATACCGGGAACGCCCAGATCGTCCTGAGCGGAAACCGCCGGGACGCAGGAAGCCGCGCCGAACAGAACCAAGCACGCAACCGCCAGCCATTTGCCGATGCTCATAAAGCCCTCCCTACATCTCGTACGCCGAGATGCCCTTCCATGTAGTTAGATTCCCGGGCTGGAGAAAAGGTTCCATTTATAGCGTTTGAGCTGCCTCCAAACCTCTTTTTTTCAGTTACCTGTGGATGTTACTCACGGCCCCACAAGGTGTCAAGTTGAGCGCCCTTGGCTGCTTCCCAGAAACCCAACAGTTTTTATCGTCGCCGAGCGACATCCGCTCCATTTCGTCTCCGCTGTCTCGATAGACGCAGACGAATGGGGTGGGTTTCAACAATCTGGGAACGCGGAATCCTAGCGCGCGGAGCGCCCGGGCAGTGAGAATGCGTACACCACGCCGTCCACGGGGAAAATCACGTACTGACGGCCATCGAGTTCATAGGTCAGAGGGCCGGTGCCGAGCGACCCTCCCGGATACATGTGCCACAGAGATTTCCCGGTGGCTGCATCCAGCGCAACCAGATTCGCCGAGCTGTCCGCGGTAAACAGCAAACCACCGGCGGTCGTGAGGATGCCGGATTGTCCGCCGCGACCTTCCGTATTCGCCGTCCACCGAACCTTGCCCGTCTGATAGTCGATCGCCTTTAGCATGGACTTCGAGGAGAGGAAAAAATCGCGTCCCGCCCAGCCTTCCGCCATCTTTCCCGGCATGGTCAAATAGAAAATGCCCATCGACTCGCGCGAATTCACGTAGAAGAGGCCGGTCTCAGGATCAAAACTCGGCGCCTGCCAGTTGGTTCCCACACCGCCGGTGACGAGGACGCCATCGGGCTGCGGGTCCTTCTCCGGTCTTGGAATAGGCTCTCCGCGCTTGTCGAAACCCGAAAGCCAGTTCGCCGGAACGAATGCCTCGGACACGAGAGCTTCGCCGTTGGTTCGATCGAGCACGAAGAACAAGCCGTTCTTTCCGGCCTGCGCCAGCATCTTGCGCGGCTTGCCGTGGAAGATCCCGTCGAACAGCACGGGCGTCATCACCATGTCCCAATCGTGCGTGTCGTGCGGCGACGTCTGGAAGTGCCACACGAGTTTTCCGGTGTCGGGGTTGAGCGCCACAATCGTGCAGGTGTAGAGATTCGTGCCAACGCGCGTGTCGCCGTTTTCGACCGGATGCGGATTGCCCGTTCCCCAATACAGCAGATTCAATTCCGGATCGTAGGTGCCGGTCAGCCACGTCATGCCGCCGCCGCGCGTGATCACGTCCGTATCGTGCGGCCAGGTGTCCCACGCCGGATCGCCGCTCTTGGGCATGGTGTCCCAGCGCCACTGGATTTTGCCGGTCATGGGATCGAAAGATTCGAGAAAACCGGGAAGGTCGGCGGTATCGCCGGATGTGCCCACGATGAGGTGATCTCGAACAACGAGCGGCGCTACCGCGCCGAAAGCCTTGAGCGCCGGATCGTCGATCTGAACCTGCCACAGCAGTTTTCCGTTGCGCGCATCCAGGCACAAGAGCACGTCGTCCGGCGTGGTCATGTACAGCCGGTCCTTGTACATTGCGGCGCCCTTGCTGCCTCCGCCGACTGCGCCCGGACGCTGGAAACGCCAAATCTGGTGTCCCGTGCGCGCATCGACAGCCCACATCTGATTCGCGGCGGTGACGTACAGAATGCCGTCCACTTCGATCGGCATGGACTCGAGAGACGTCGTGTGGGACTGGAACGCCCAGGCGAGCGTGAGCGACCCTACGTTGTCTTTGTTGATCTGCGTCAGCGGACTGAAGCGCCGGCCCGTGTAATCGCCGTTGAACGTCGGCCACATATCCGTCGGGGGTTTGCGCAGAGCGGCAGGATCGAGTTCCTGCGCCTGCGACCACGTCGCACAGGCACAGATCAGTGCGACCAGAAATGCGAGCCGTTTCACTTCAAGGTCTCTAGATAGGTGAAAATGTTGTGCAGGTCCGCGTCGGTGTATTTGTCGAGCAGTTCCGCGTGCGCCTTGACCGGGTCGGTTACTTCCACTTTCTTGATCGTGCTGCGCGGCCAGGAGTGATACCAGCCGTCCTTCCCCTGGATCGCCACGTTGTAATCGTCGTTCAGAGCGAGCGTGCCTTCAAACTGCTTTCCCGAAGCCAGGGTCACAATCGCCCTCAGCGGCACACCGCCGGGGTAAAGCAGACGCTGCTCCAAATTAGGAGGCGTGTATTTCGTGGCGATGCCTGCCAGATCGCCCGTCGGCGAATGGCACTTCGAGCATCCGCCCGCGCCGTTGAAAAACGCCTTGCCCGCTTCGACGGTGCCGGTCGCGAGCCGCTCGGCCGGAATGTCGTTGGGATAGGGGGCGTAACGCGTGTGGAGATCGAATAGATCGAGTTGCGCCTGAATGAATGCAAGAAGATCGGCGATCTGATCTTGCCCTAACGGGAACGCAGGCATCCCTCGATCGGCGCGCCCCTGCGTGACTACAGGGCCGATCAAATCTCCGTTCTTATCGTGGCGGACAACGCTCGAGCGGATCAAATCGGGTCCGCGGCCGCCGGTGGCGTCCTCGCCGTGGCACACCGCGCAATTCTGCTTGAACAGCGCACGGCCGCGTTCGGCCGCCGCAGCCTGCGCCGCCTCTTTCTCGGGGTTCCGAGCGCCGGGGCCACCCGGCGAAACTTGCTGGGCACTGGCGGAAAAAAAGATAGCGAAGGCAGCGACCACGATCAACGCAAGCTTCTTCACCTGGATTCCCCCCGCATCTAATGACCCGACTTGGTGAGCGTCGCACCGCTGATCAACTTCGTCTCGTTCGCCCAGTTCGGCCCCGGGTAGCTGAAGAGCAGACTGTAGCCCGGCGAGCCGCCTGCGACGAAGATGTGAAAATCGTCGGGGCTTTGCACGATCGGAACTTTACCGCCGGGCCTCAACGCATCTTTGAAAATTTGCACGCGATCGGGGCGAATCCGGCCGTCATCGATCGACGCCTGGATTTCTTTGATGGCGCTATCGTGGCCGAATCCGGTTGTCGCCGAGACGATCTTCTCATACGGAATTTTCGTGTGATCGTAGAGCCACTGCTGCAAGCTCTTGCGCGTGTATCCCATCTTGCCCAACTCGTAGGCGCAGTCCGGGTGCAGCACCAGCACGAACGTCTGCGAGTGGACCCACAGGAAAGGACTGCTGGCTCGCGCGACGACCGTGTCGAGAATTCCTTGAGCTGTCCACGGCGCGACTGCTCCACCGCCAAGCACAGCCGGCGTGCCGGAAGTAGCTACTGTGACGGTGCTGTCCTCGGGTTTGAAGCCAAGGCTGACGTGATACGGTTCCCACGGGCTTTTGGCTTCGTCTTCCGCAAACGTGAAAAACGTGTAGGCCTCGAAACGGCCGGTCAGCGCCATGTCGTTTACGGCCGGCCACGTCTGCCCGATGTTCAATAGAGAGAGCCGCAGCGCGCGGCCAACGGTGCTGTTGGCCCTCCATCCGTGCCCCAACATGCCGATTCCGGAATTGAAGTTTAATTCCTTCGCGAGCGGGCCATTCACGATGACGACGGGAGTGAAGGAACCGGTCGACGCCTGCACGTGAGTGAGATCGAAATGCTTGTCCACAAATCCGTCCATGGCCGCGAGAATGACCGGAAAATATTCCGGCTTCGCCCCGGCCATCACGGAATTCACGGCGATCTTTTCCACCGTGGCCGTTCCGTTCTTCGGAGCCACCTGGCCTAGAACCTCGTCCGGCGAGCGGGTCGTGGCGGCAAGCATGGCCTTCACCAAAGCGGGCGTCGGCGGAACAATGGGCAAACCATCGGCCCAGCGGCTATCGAGGAACAGGTCGTTCACGTTCTGGTAGGCGTCCTGATAGTCCGTGCCGGTGACCTTTATATTGCTATTCTCACGCTGCTTCTGAATTTGCGACGGCTTGGCCTCCTCCGCGGTTAGCGGGCGGACCAGGTCATCCACCATTCGATCGAACACCGCAGCGGCGATGGGCTGCAGCTCTTCGTGGGTGGCGCGAGCGCGGTAGTAGGTGTCCGCGGGAAGCGCGATCATGCGAATCCCCGGCATGCCACGGTCTTTCGCCGCGGACTTCGCGTCGTCGAGAAATTCAGTCGTCGTGAAGTAAACGCCCGGCATCCCGGCCTTTTCGATTTCAATCGTGTCGTGGGAACCCCACCACGTGCAGCTCCCTCAATCACCGACGCCGAAGATAAACAGGTCGCCCTGCTGCTTGACCGTGGGGTACCACTTGGGCAGGTCGGTGATCGTCTGCGCGGATGGCTTCGGGTACATCACGATCGTCGCGCTCGGATATTTTTGCTTCAGAATCTGCGCGATCACATCGAGAAAATTGTCCGCGCCGAATTTGCCGTTATCCACCAGCACGATCTTCTTACCGGCCAAATCCGGCACGCGCGGATTGATTCCGATCGTGGGCGGAGGAGGAATCTCGCCGCGCGGATCCATCACCTCCAGAGTCACCTGCGCCGCCGCCGATCCGGCCGCGCACAAGCCGCCGACCAGAAGCGCAGTCGCCAGCAGCCAATTGGTTTTGTTCTTCACAGCTCCCCCTCTTGCTTCCAGTCGTCCTTGAACAGGCACGATAGACAGCGGCGTCCCGAATGTCAATTACGGGGCTATGCGGGATTTCGCGAGCCTTGGCCTGTACAGCTTAGTGAAAACGTTCGACCGCACTATCTAATTGTCGGGCCAGCCGGATGCGTCCCCGTACGGCAAGCCCGTCATCACCGCGATGATCGAGTCGATCTTGCCGTCCTTGATTTTGAAAATCTCGTCCACTTCTTCGCTGAAGGGACGCAGCGCGGCGGCCGATTCATCTACCCTGCCGACTCCGGGCACATCCACGGATTTGACCTTCCCCGAGGTGTTGAACATGAAAGCGCCCATCACGATGCCACGCTCCCGGTCGACCACCGTGTAGCGCCGCGGGCTGATCGGATAGATGTATTCGAAAATGTGTGAGTCGAGACCCGCGGCGCAGCCAACGGGCTGGCCATTTCTCGAGGCCGCGCCAAAGGTTGATGGGCAGGTCTGAGTACCGTTTTCGACGCGAATCACATCCGGGGCGAACGGCACGATGCTGCCGCTGCTTTTCTCGATGCCGTCAAAGTACAAATCCGTCTGCGCGATCAGGTCTTTTCGCGACTCGCGCTCCGCCTCCGGCACGTCTTCGAAGAATCCCGCGAGCCTCGGCTCGACTTTAGGATCGCTGAAACCGTCGGGACGTGTGAAGCCCGCGGCGGTTTCCTTGCGGGTGATGAGCGTTTCGATCTCGCTGATCTTGTGATTCACCACGCGCAGCCGCGCGCACAGCAATCCGGACATCCCCGCCTCGTCCGTGACGCCGACGAAACCGACCTCGCCTTCCTCGGGATCGTCTATATAGAGTTTGTAGCTGCCCCAGCCGGTCAACGTTCCCCAGAGTCCGTCGCCGAATTTCAGGTCCTGCCCGTCTTCCGTATAGCGCGCATCGCTCGTCATCGGCAACAGCGCAGGACTGTGGTCGATCAGTGCTGCGCGGTACCGGTCCACCAGATCGTTCAGGCACTTGCGTTCGCAGCTCTCTTCCTGCACCTCGGTTGCGTGCGCAGCGGGGCGCGGAGGCGCCGGCCCCCAGCCGGACTCGATTCCATACGGCTCCTGCGTGAGGGCTGCCTGGATCGCGTGGATTTTCCCCTTCTCGATCTTGAACAGCTCGCCGATCTCGAATGTCAGCGGATGACGAAGCGAGGACGGAAACGTGGCGCCGTCCGTCAGCGTAACGGATTTCACCGTGCCGGCATGGTCGAAGAATGCGAAGGCGAATGCCAGCCCGCGCTCCTGGTCCACGATCAGGAAGCGCCGGTCGCGAATCCGCGTGACCACCTTGAAGAAGCCCGTTTTGAACTGCGCTTCGCACCCCAGGCTCATGATCGGATAGCCCGTGCTGGGCGCCTGCGTTTTGTAAATTTCGGAATTGTTGGTCGTCTGCGTGCCGTTTTCGATGCGGTTGCAGTCGGAGGCAAAGGGATACACGCCCTTGCCGTCGTTATTCTGCAATCCCGAGAAATACAGGTTCGCAGTCTTGACCAATTGCTCGCGCGTCTCGCGCTCCGCTGCGGGAACCGCCTCGAGAAACAGCGGGTTCGGCTTGCTCATCGCGTCCAGGTTCTTCGCCGCGTTGGCGTCGCGCACGACGAAGTCCTCGATTTCGGTGATCTTCCCGTCGCTAACTTTCAAGCGGAGGCAGAAGATGACGGGATTGTCCCATTCCTTCATGACTCCGATGAAGCCCACCTGCCCTGCCTCGGGCTCTGCGAAGTAAAGCTTGAACGCGCCTTGGCCGTTTGCGGTGCCCCAGAATCCTTCGCCTGGCTTCAGCTTTGCGGTGTTCTCCGTGAACTTCACGTTCGCCGCAAAGGGCACCTTGGAGGCATCGCGTGCGGCGAGTGCCGTCAGATATTGATCGACAACACCTTCGAGGCACGCGCGATCGCACGCGCTTGCACCAGAGTTTTGCGGAGCGGCTTTTGCCGCAGCAGCCCGGCTCGGCATGATCGCGAAAACGCCAACGGCCAAAATCATCACCGCGCTATTGCACAGAAGTCGCAGGAATTCGCGTCGCATTGCTCCGCCTCCTCGAATGTTCGATCGAGATTTGCGCACGACAAGAAACCGGGTCGCCTGAGGCTCTTGTTAGGGCAAGCCGAACACGAAATACGTAGTGCCGGCCGTCACGAATACGTACTGCTTCCCGTCCGCCGAATACGTCACCGGATTCGACCGGAGCGAAGAGCCGAGATAAATATTCCAGAGTGGCTTCCCAGTTTCGGCGTCGAGCGCGAAGAAATTGCCTTCATCCGTTCCGGAAAAGACCAGCCCGCCGGCGGTCGCAAGCGTGCCCACCCAAGACGGCGAGTGCAACCGGAATTCCCACTTCATTTTTCCGGTCGTCGCATCGAGCGCGCGGATCGCGCCATAGGCGTCGTCGCCGCTGAGCGCGCGCTCCCCTCCCGCGCCCATGGGAAATTTTCCCATTTCCCAGTGAGTGTTGGGGCCTTTCACGAAATAGGATCCCATTTCCCGCGCATCGACGTAGAAGAGTTTGGTGATCGGGCTATAGGAATTGCTGGTCCAGTTGATCGCGCCGGTGATGCTCGGGAACACCAGATTTCCTTCGGGGCTGGGGCCCGTGTCCGGTATCACGATCGGCTGCCCTTTCGCGTCGAGCCCCTTCGCCCACGTCTGCTTTGCGTAAGGCATGCCCGCGACGAAGTCGCCCGTCTCACGATCGAGCACGTAATAGAAGCCATTACGATTCGCGAACCCCAAAAGCTTTCGCGGCTTGCCCTGGATGGTCCCGTCAAACAGAATCGGCGGCTCGGACGCGTCCCAATCGTGCGTTTCGTGCGGCGAGAATTGAAAATACCATTTCATTTTCCCGGTATCAGGATCGATCGCGAGCAGCGCGCACGTATAAAGGTTACTGCCGGGGCGATCGTCCCCGTTCCAGTCCGGAGCGGGATTGCCCGTGCCCCAATAGACCAGATTCAGTTTGGGATCGTATGCACCGGCATTCCAGGTGGTGCCGCCGGCCGGCACCGAATCCCCCCACGTTTCCGAGCCGGGTTCGCCCTGCAACGGAACGGTCCAAATGCGCCAGAGCCTTTTGCCCGTCTTGGCGTCGTAGCAATCTAAAAGACCTCGAACCGCCGCTTCGCTCCCGCCGGTCCCGATCATGATCTTTCCGTTGAACGCGAGCGGCGGACCCGTGATCGCGTATCCCATCTTGTTGTCCGCGACGACCGTGTTCCAGATCACCGCGCCGGATTTCGCGTCGAGGGCCACCAGATGTGCGTCGATCGTCGCGACGAACACTCGATTGTCCATCACCGCCACGCCGCGATTCGTCTGAAAGAGCCCGATAGCAACCACATTTTTCAGAATGGGCGACCAGGTCCAGAGCTTGGCGCCGGTGTGAGCATCGAGGGCCGTCACCGTGCTCGGCGGCTCGGTGACGTACATGATGCCGTCCACAACGATCGGAGAGGTTTCGACGTTTCCGGCGGGGCGAGTGGGCTGGTATGCCCACGCCAGCTTTAGCCCAGCAACGTTTTGCGGATCCAATTGCTTGAGACCCGAGAAGCGCTGGTCGTAGTAGTTGCCGCCGTATGTGAGCCAGTTCGCCGGCTCGCTATCCGATTTCACGATGCGTTCATACGGCACTTGCCCGAAAGCCGGAAGCGAGGTTGCCAGCGCAAGCAAGACCAAGGCGTATCGAATGGCTTTCATTGGGCGCCTTTCAAACTGGCCAGGTATGCAACCAGATCGTCCAGTTGTGTCGCGGACAGCGTGTCCTTGAAGCTGGGCATCACGCTTTTCCCGGGCAGTTTCTCGAGCTTCTGCAAGTCGAGTTTTGGGAACGAGTGGAACCGGCCCGCGGCGTCCTTCAGTTCGATCGTGAACGAATCCTCGTACACGCGCGTCCCGTCCACGGAGTGGCCGTCTTTCGTCACCACATGGACGAACAGGAACTGCGTGAAGCGGCCCCGCTCCATCGCGCCGCCTTCCTTCGGGAGAATCGCGCCGGGAGTCAAAAGCGTCGTGCGCAAGTAGCTGGGTCCGCGCATCGCGCCGACCCGCGTCAGCTCCGGGCCGACGCCGCCACCTTCGCCACTGATGATGTGGCATGCGGTGCACCCGCTCGCGTCGTAAACCGTCTTCCCTCGCGCTGGATCGCCCTTGGCAACCTCCGTGTCCGCTGTCTTCCCGAGCGTTCGCAGATAGCCCACGACTTGCCCGGCTTCATCAGCGGCCATCCCAAAGCCGTTCATTCCCGTGCCCGGAATTCCCATGCGAATGATGTCGCCCACCGCCTGGTCGCCCAGTCTCTCCGGCGCTCCCTGAAGACTCGGCCCGTCGCTGCCGCCGCCGTCGAGCCCGTGACATCTCGAGCAGATCGCCTCGTAGCGTACTTTCCCTGCGGCCACGTCGGCAGGTGAGGTCTTGGCAACAACGGGTGTGGGGTCGCGCGGGATCTGCGCCTCAAGCGTGATCCGGCCAAGGGCCGGCAAAGCCAGCATCAGTGCAGCCACGCACAGTGACCGGATCGCGCTCATGTACACTCCCCCCGTAAAGCACCCAACCGCTGCGGATTATCACACCGAAATTTTCTCTGTCAAGCACTCGCGCGCACTCCGGCAAACAGGCAGCGGCTCAGTTTCCTGACCCTTAGTGGAAATTGCCCGCTTCTGCAAATCGCTCCGCCAATTCCCGAATCTCCGCATTCTCAATCACGCGCCGCCGCATATTCTCTTTCGTCGCCTCCAACATCGCTCTCCCCAAATCTTCCCCCGCCACATAGAGCGAGCGGAACGGCCTCAACAACCCCAGCGCGGGCCGCAGCACTCCGTACACTTTCGGCAAGCTAGCCGACGGCTCAGCATCGATAAACGCTGGCCTCCAGCAATCCGCTTCCACCAGTTCCATCAATTCGTTCTCGGTTTGTCCCTTTACCTTGGACCAGAAGGTGCTGCTCTCCGCGCGAGTTCCCTTCCCGCTAATGTAGTGAAACGCCGCATCGGGACTCTCGGCCTTCAACATCCGCGCGGCTCCAATCGGGTAATCGTGCGAAATCTTCACGAACGCCTCTTTGCTCACCTGGGTCACGGATGTCCCGAGGCAGAACAAGCACGCATCCACAGCCCCGAACGCCTCCGCTACCGCGCCATAATCCAGGTAATTCGCGTGCACCACCTCCCGCAGCTTCGCTTCCGTCCGCCCCAGCGGCCTCCGCACAATTATCCGCACTTCTTCCACGACCGGAGTGTCCAGGCACGCCTGCAACACCGCACCGCCCGCAGTTCCGCTCGCGCCAAACAACAGCATCTTCATGGGATCACGTCTTCGCTGGCTCCATGCCGGGGGACGGCGCCCGCGGCGCGCGCAAACCTCACCGCGGCGCGTAAATCCGATGGTTGAGCCTCGGCGGTGTCACGGCAGGCCGAGGCTGCCGTAGGCCCGAGGATACGTCAAAATGCCCCACGGAGTCTGAAATCCGCCGATCACTTTGATCGGTTGATACGACTTCGCGTCGATCACGTACACGTTGTTTGACCGCCCGCACGCAAACAGCAACTTCGAATCGTCCGGCGTGAATGTGAAATGCCAGCAACGCTGGCCGATCGGCGCTTCCCCGAGCAGTTGCAGCGAGTCCGATGAAAACACCTGAAGCTTTCGCGCTGCCGCCGCGGCGACGAAGATCCGGCTGCCTTGCCGGTCGAAAGCAACGCCGTACGGCTTCGCCGCCGTGGATACGGAGCGGGTCACATTGAAATTCTGGTCGAGCAAAAGCAGGGTGCCCGATCCTTCCATCGTCACCACATACGAATTCCCCTGCGGCGATACCTTCACGCCTCGAGGGCGTCGCCCGTATGACTTTAGATCCACCTCCCGCAGGAGCTTCCCAGTCGAGACGTCGTAAACGCCGATCGTGTTTTGCGCTTCGTTGGCGACGATGAGCTGCTTTCCGTCCGGAGAGAACTCCAGCCCTTCGGTCTCCTTCCCGGCCACGAAACTGCGCCCCGGCGACCAGTCCTGTGTATTGAACTCCATGATCTGCGCGGGCGGTTCGTCTGCGTCGTCATCTTCTTCGTCGCCAACAGCGGTTTCCTTGGGTGGTCCGGCTGTCGAGCCCGGCTCGAAAGATATAAATACGCTACTGCCGCTCGGGTTGAGCTTCACGAATTCGGGATTGTCTCCCACATGGAGCTTTCGGACGAGGCGCATCCGGCGCGTATCGAACACGGCCGCATCCGCCGTATCCTTATTTGCCGTCACCAGATACTTGCCGTCAAGAGTCAGGCCGAGTCCCCTCGGCGCGACATCCTGCGGATGAATCTTCTTCACCACTTCCAGCTTGTTCAAATCAATGACGCTGATCCCGCCGTCCTCTTCCGTCACATAGGCGACATTCGTCGGAATTCGAAAGAAATGCGTGTAGCCCTCGTAGCCAATGACCGCGCACGCCAGCAAGACAATCAAAAGCACCCAACCGCCAAATCTACGCAAGCCCATTCACACCTCTCGACTCCGATCGATTCAGCGCGCCACACTCCTGAAACGCGCCAACCGTACCGCGGGTTACCTCTTTCCGGCGAGATGCGCCGGAAGTTCGACCAGATTGTCGAGCATCAAGTCCGGCGGATGCGCGCGCAGGCCGTCCGTGCCGAATCCGTAGCTGACTCCGCAAGCCCACGTTCCCGCGTTCCGCGCCGTCCGCACATCCACGTCCGAATCGCCCACGATCATCGCCTCGCGCGGCGCCGCCGCAAAGTCGCGCAGCAGAACGTTCACGCCCTGCGGATCGGGCTTCTTCGTCTCAAAGCTGTTGCCGCCGTACACGTAGCGGAAATAGCGTGCGAGTCCCAGCCCTTCGAGAATTGCCTGGCTGAACCTCACGGGCTTGTTGGTCAAGACGGCCAGCCCGCGCTCTTTCAGCCCCTCGAGCCCCTCGCGCACACCCGGATAGGCGACCGTATGGTCGAGCATGTGAGCGCGATAGTAGGAAAGAAAGTGCGCCAGGCCTTTTTCGGCTTCCTCATCCGTCGCGCCCTCGCCGAGCGCGCGTCTCACCAGGGTTGACGCGCCGTTCCCGACGTAGCCGAAAATCGTCTCATCCGCGAGCGGTGCGCGGTCCATGTGCCGCAGCGTGGCGTTGACCGCCTGCGCCAGGTCGACTTTCGAATCGATCAGCGTCCCGTCGAGATCGAAGACCACCACGCGCACCCCGGCAAACTGCCCGTTGCTGTCCTCGTTCATGGCCTCCGGCGCTCCATCGCGAATCCTTCATCTTACTACGCAGCGCCCCGCGAATCGGCGGGTTCATCCGCCGGCCCCCCGTTACCAAAACGGAAACGGGCCCAAGCTTTTTCACGCGGGCCCAGGAACGGGGCTATTGTTGGCACACCGGCCGAAACCCGCCGGGAGTCGAGGGGTTCCCTTGAGCCGCATCTGGGAGGCATTGAAACAAGCTCAGCGGCAAAGGTCCGAACCGCGGACGAGCGCTCGGGACCGCGTCGATCGCCGCAGAAGTCTGCGCCGGCCATACGCGGCGGCGCTTCTCGTCTACGGCTCGGGTGCGGACAAACAGCCCTTCCACGAAGAAGCGGAAACGATCAACGTCAGCGAGCATGGCTGCGAGATGGCGGTCGAGACTTCCGTCGCGAGCGGCCAGCGGCTCTTCCTCACCAACACTCGCAATCAAGCCGAGCGGGAATGCCGCGTCGTTTACGTCAGCCGTGGTGGCCACGGCAAGGCCCGCGTCGGCGTCGCTTTCCCCGTTGCCGCCCCTGAATTTTGGCACGCGTCGTAACGATCCCCGCGCACTCATTTTCAGGCGGACTCTCCGTCGTCGGTTTTTGGGCTCTGCACTCCTGCTGTTACAATGCCTTGTCCACAGAAGCCACAATTTAACGCTGAGGCCACATGGCTGAAATTCAACCCTTTCGCGCATACCGCTACGACACGAACCGCGTGGCCCTGAAAGACGTCCTCACGCAACCGTACGACAAGATCACTCCGGCGATGCAGGACCGCTACTACGTCGCGAGCCCTTACAACCTGATCGCCATCGAAAAGGGCCGCGTGCTGCCCGGCGACTCTCCGGAGCGCAATGTTTACACGCGCGCCGCGCGAACCATCGACGAATGGATCGCCGAAAAGATTCTCCTCCAGGATGCGACCTCCGATATCTATGTCTACGCGCAGGAATTCGAGGTGCCGGGGAGCCACACGCGCCGCGTGCGCGTGGGCTTCATCGCCCTTACCCGCCTCGAAGACTACGACGCGCGCGTCGTCTTCCGGCACGAGCACACGCTGTCCGCTCCCAAGGCCGACCGAATCGAGCTGCTCCGCCAAACGCGCGCTCAGACCGGCCAGTTGTTTCTGCTCTACGACGATCCCTCGCGCCAGATCGACTCGTGGCTCGAGCAAACCGCCCGGACGCCTCCCCCGATCGAGCTGTGTGATGAATATGGCGTGACGCACCGCCTCTGGCCCGTCGCCGATCCGGCGTTCGTCGAGCGCATTCGGAAGGCCATGGCCCCGCAAAAGCTCGTCATCGCCGACGGCCACCATCGCTATGAAACGGCGCTCAACTACCGCAACGAATGCCGCGCCCGCTCCGGCGCGGCCGATCCTTTTGCGGCATACGAATTCGCCATGGCGACGTTCGTCAACTCGCATTCCAAGGGCCTGACGATTCTGCCCACGCATCGCCTCGCCGCCCATCTCGCGAAGTTCGATTTCGACCACTTCCGCAAGACCATGACACCCTATTTCGATTGGTACTCCTATCCATTCGCGAGCGCCGATGAGCGCGAGATGAGTTACGCTGAATTCCGCAAGGACTTCGAAGGGCAGAACCACGGCCGCCGCGCGATCGGCGTTTATCCCGGTACGGGGAAGGAAGCTGCGGCTCTTTATCTTTTCGCGCTGCGCCGCGGCATTGACATCGAAGATCTGTTGCCGAATGTTTCCCCGGCGCAGCGCGAGCTCGACGTCGTCCTGCTGCATCGCCTGGTGCTCGAAAAGGGTCTCGGAATCACGCCTGAGGACGTCGCATCGGAGAAGAACATCCGCTACGAGCGCGAGATGGAGGCCGCGCTCTCCGCCGTGGATCGTGGTGAAGCGCAGATCGCATTTCTGTTGAATCCCGTGCGCGTGAAGCAAGTCATCGACATCGCCTTGAGCGGCGACGTCATGCCGCAAAAGTCCACGGACTTCTACCCCAAACTCCTGAGTGGAATCGCGATCTATCGGCTGGATGGGCGCGTGAACGGACGAGTGCGAAAAGAATCGAAGTAGCGCTTCAAAGTAGGCACGCGCGGCGGGAACCTGAACCCCTGCCGCGCGCCGAAGAATCCAGCCGGCGCCCGCAAGATGGGAAGCCGGCGCGCCCCTACGGACTACTTCAGAAGCTCTGGATCGCTGCGGCTTCGTTGTCGTAGGTGTCGAAGACCGTCATCAGCTTCGTCACCTGCAACACTTCCTTGAACTTCGCTCCGAGGTTCGCGAGCTTCAGCGTGGCGCCCTGCGAACGCGCGCTGTGGAACGTCGCGACGAGCGTGCCAAGACCCGCGCTGTCGATATAGGTGACGTTGGCGAGGTTCAGCACGATCTTCTTCTTCCCCGCCGCCAGCAAGCTCTTTACTTTCTCGCGAAACGCGTTGCTCTCCTCGCCCAGTACGATCCGCCCTTCAATGTCCAGCACGTTCACTCCGCTCACATCTCGATCGGTCATTCGCAGTGCCACGTTCGTGCCTCCTCGAAGAATTCAAATTCGTTCTTGCGCTGGTTTGGATAATGAGCCGCCGGCTAGGTTGCGGCAGGACGTGCCCTTTCCTCAGTAGAAATCCGAGCAAGACATATAATAGCCGCAACTCGGGCAAATCAGCTTGCAGCTTCGTGCACCAAGGCGCGTCGAGCAGCGCGGACAGTATTCGGAAGCGCACTCCTGCTCCCCATGGATTCCGCCCGCCGCCGTGGCCGGCCCAACACTCGGCCCCGCGGGCTCGCCCGATGAAATACCACCCGCTGGCCAAGCCATCTCCGGCTCCTTAGGAGCGACGTTTATAACACATCCCGCGCACGGGGAAAAGCAAGCGTCGCCCCACTCGAACCCGGCCGTGCCCGGATGCAACCGCGCCCCCGGCCAAAGCGTCTGATAGGATAGAAGCGAGGCAGCTATGACAACCAAACTTCAGTTTGGGCTCGCCGCGGTAATCGTGTTTGGATTTTCTCTCGCAGGCTCGTCCGTTGCAGAGGCGCAGCGAATGGCCCCGGTGTCGTCCTCGCGTGTGGCCACCGTGCAACCGCGCTCAGTGCGTAGCGTGCGCCCGATCACCCGTCGAAATGGCGGTTTCGCCGGCGCGAGCTCCCGCGCAACTTCAAATGGATTTGCGCTGTCGAGCAGTTCGTCCTTCACACTACAGCAATTGCTCGATCCGGTTCCTCCGCCGGGATTCGACTACGCGTACCTCTCCGCGATTGATGCCGACCTGGGCATAAAAGCCTTCATTGATCCCGCGACTCAATTGCGGCTGGCCGCAGCGGAGCGGTTCTTGCGCGGCACGCGCGCATCCGGCTTCGCAGGCTCCGGTTTCTACCTCTTTGATGGCGGAGGCGAATACCCCGCGCCTGATGAGGAGCCTACCGCATCTGACCAGCCGGCACCGGCGCCGCAGCCGCAGATCATTGTCTTACAGCAGGCTCCCGCAGCCCAACAGCCCGACGCGCAGGCCGAGCCGGAATCCGCGACGGAAACTCCAGAGCCGCTGCCCGATGTCGGTCAATTCACGCTTGTGCTTCGGAATGGCTCCCAGATCCAGGCGGTGGCGTTCACTCGCTCGAACGATAAAATCGTGTACATCACCGTTGAGGGCGGCCGCCGCACGATTGCCTTGGCCGATCTCGACTCCGCCGAGACAGTGCGCGTCAATCAGGAGCGCGGCACCCCGCTCCAGTTCCCGATGTAACGAGAACCCCTCTTAGCGCGCGACCTCAAAACGGAATGGCCCAGCGGTTTCAGAATCCGCGTTGTTGCCAGGACTCCGAAGCCCGATCCGCGTCGCGATCCGGCGGTGTAGAATCGGCGGCCGGAACATGCGAGCCGTGATTCAACGAGTGAGCCGGGCGCGAGTCACCGTGGACGGCCGCGTCACCGGAGAAATCGGCGCGGGACTCGTCGTCCTCGTCGCCGTGGGACGCGAAGACTCCGCGGAAACAGCCGCTTCGATGGCTGAAAGGATCGCGCATCTGCGGATTTTCAACGACGACCAGGGCAAGATGAACCGCTCGCTTCTCGATACCGGCGGCGCGATTCTCGCCGTCTCGCAGTTCACGCTCTACGGCGACGCGCGCGGCCAGCGCCGCCCCAGTTTCATCCAGGCCGCTCCGCCCGACCAGGGCAAGGCGCTCTACGAGGAATTCGTGCGCGCGCTCAAAGCGCTCGGCATGCGCGTCGAGACTGGCGTGTTCCAGGCTCACATGTCCGTCGAGCTTGCGAACGACGGCCCCGTCACCATTCTTCTCGACTCCGCCAAGCTGTTCTAGCACCCGCTCGGCCGAAGCCAGGGAATTTGTAGGGGCGCTGCTTGCTGCGCCCGGCGCTCGATCTTGCCGCCGCGCCGCCCATGAATCCTGTTGTCATCCCGAACCCAGCCGCGCCTTTTGCGGATGTGGGTGAGGGATCTGCTTTTGTTTTTTCCAGGCATCGCATAACCTCGCACCCACGCGCTCCCCTCACGGCCCGCTTGCTATGCCGCCGCGCCTGCCTTACGCTTTTCCACGGGGTACATCCATGAGCGAAGTCGAGAGAATCCTCGACCAGATGGATCGGGCGTTTTCCGGCGATGCCTGGCACGGCCCTTCTCTCATGAGCCTGCTCGACGGCTTGCCGGCGGAAGACGCTTCAAAGCACGCCGTCGCCGGCGCGCACTCGATCTGGGAGCTCGTCCATCACATTGCCGCGTGGAATGCTATCGTGAAGCAGCGCCTCGAGGGCGAAACCGTCGAAATCACCACCGCGCGCGATTGGCCGCCCGTTTGGGAAGTGAGCGAACCGGCCTGGAAACGCGCGCTCGAAAACCTCGCGGATAGCCGCGCCCGCCTGCGCGCTTTTGTCGCGGCCCTGAGTGACGCGCAGTTGGACGAACGCTGCCCCGGCGTCGCCGACTCTCGCTACATCGTCCTGCACGGCGTCGTTCAACACGACCTCTACCACGCCGGACAAATCGCCATCTTGAAGAAAGCCTTGCGGTGAACCAGAGTCTGTTCTTGCACATGGTCTCCCGTTCCGACCCGCTCGCCGAACTCGCGTATTTCGTCGTGGTCGCCGGCGGGCTCGGCTTCGTCGTCATCGTCGTTCTGGGCAAGCGAGGCTCCGCTAGCGGCGCGGCGAAGCGCGACTGGAAATCGACCTTCGGAATGCTGTTGCAGGGCGCCGCCTACGCCATCTGTTTTGGATTTTTCCGGCCATACTTCTCGCCTTTCCTTCCAATGTCAAAACTTGCCGAAGAATTCCTCACCGGCGTGACGATTGCGCTGGTACTCGCTTCCGTGTGGCTGTGTTGGGCCGCAGCGCGAACTCTCGGCAAGCAGTGGGCGCTGGTCGCTCGCGTGATTGAAGGCCACGAGTTGATCACGGCGGGCCCCTACGCCGTCGTCCGGAATCCGATCTATCTGTCCATGCTCGGCATGTACCTAGCCTCCGCTCTCGCCGTCAGCCGGTGGCAGGCCCTCCTCGGCGGGCTCATCGTGTTCCTCGCCGGCACCGATGATTCGTATTCGCACCGAAGAAAAACTCCTGCGCGACGCGTTCGGCGCGCAGTTCGACGACTACGCCCGCCGCGTTCCCGCACTTTTGCCCCGGCTGCTCCGATAGGACGCATGTAACCGCCGCAGAAACCCGCGCGTCCCATCGATTTTGCTGGTAGTATTCTGCCCGACTCTGGGGAGGGGGACCTCGATCGATGCGTTCTAAGATAACGAAATTGGCTGTTGTCATCATATTCCTTGCGCCGCTCGCGCCGGCGGGCCGGGCGCAGAATGCCGTCGATTGGCCGATGTATCGCCGCGATCTCGGCGGCACGGGCTATTCGCCGCTGAAGCAAATCAACGCGGAGCAACGTCACCAAGCTCGCGCAGGCCTGGACCCTTACACTGTCCGAGCGCGGCGGCCTGGAGGTCACGCCGATTGCGGTCAACGGCGTGATGTACATACCCGGCACCGGACACGTCTTCGCGCTCGACGCCGACTCCGGAAAAGAAATCTGGCGCTACGATGTCGTGCAAGGACCCACTCGCGGCGTCGCCTATTGGCCCGGTGACAAGGACAATCCCCCGCGCATCATCTTCACCACCTTCAGCCGCAAAGTGATTGCTCTCGACGCCGCCACCGGCAAGCCTGTGCCGACGTTCGGCAAGGACGGCGTGGTCGAACTCACCGTGGGTTACAACGGCGTCCCCACGATCTACAAGAATCTTGTTTTCCTGGGAGCGAGCGTCGGTGAACTGCCCATCGGGCCGGCCGGCGATACGCGCGCACTCGATGCGCGTACGGGCGAGCTTCTTTGGACTTTCCACTCGGTTCCGCAGCCGGGCGAAGTCGGCCACGAAACGTGGCTGGACGATGGCTGGAAGGGCCGCTCCGGAACGAATGTCTGGGGCTGGTACATGACGGTCGATGAAAAGCGCAATCTTCTCTACATGCCCATCGGCGGACCCTCTCCCAATTATTACGGTGGAGATCGTCCGGGCAACAACCTCTTCGGCAATTCCATCGTCGCCGTCGATGCCGATACCGGCAAGTTGAAGTGGTATTTCCAGACGATCCATCACGATCTGTGGGATCAGGATCTGCCGCCCGGCCCGGGTCTCGTTGACATCGTGCAGAACGGGAAAAAGGTTCCCGCGATGGCCGTGATCGGAAAAACCGGCTTGATGTTCATCCTCAACCGCGAAACCGGCAAGCCGGTGTTTGGCGTCGAAGAGCGTCCCGTTGCCAAGGGTGATGTCCCCGGCGAGTGGTATTCACCCACTGAGCCCTTTCCCTTGAAGCCTCCTCCGCTCGCTCGCATGAGCTACAAGCCGGAGGATATGGTCACCGCCGACGACACGACTCCCGAGCACGTGAAGGCCTGCCAGGCCCTGCTCGAAAAGAGCGGCGGGAGTTTCTACAACGCCGGACCTTTCACCGGCTGGCTCTATCACGAAGACGGCACGCCTCCCAAGACCACGATTCAATTCCCCGGAGGAACGGGTGGCACGAATTGGGGCGGCGTCGCTACCGACCCGTCCGGCTACATTTTCGTGCAGACGCACGACATGTCGCTCGTCGGTTGGCTCGAAAAGAAAAAGCCCGGTCTGGTCTACGGCCGGGGCAACGAAGGTTCGACGCAAATATATGATCGGGGAAGTGTCGACGGCCCCGGCCCCTACTTTAGTTTCAGCGCGCCGGTGAAGGACGCTAACGGCAAGGTGATCGGAAGCTGGCCGTGCCAGAAACCGCCCTGGGGAAAGCTGTATGCGATCAACGCAAACACGGGTGACATCGCCTGGCAGTCGGTGATCGGCATTACGGAGGGGTTGCCGCCGGGCAAGCAGAACACAGGCGGCGGCGGCAGCGCCGGCCCCATCGCGACGGCGGGCGGTTTGGTGTTCATCGGCGCAACGCCGGACAATCGCTTCCGTGCCGTCGATTCCAAGACAGGAAAAGAGCTCTGGGTCACCAACCTGGGGAAAAACGCTAACGCCAACCCGATGACCTATCAGGGTAAGAGCGGCAAGCAGTACGTCGCCATCGTCGCCGCCGACAGCGTGCACGTCTTCGCATTGCCCTAAAGCCAAGGAAGTAAATTCCGCGTCCCACTCGAACTCTCGCTCACACGGGAGTTCGCTGTAGCACCCGCAGTTCTTCTGCCCGGCCCGTTTGTTCGATTGCTTGGAACGGGGCCCAGCTTTTCTCTCGAGCCTTTATATCGTCATACGATATAATTGTGGGATGGCCGGACGATCCGTACGAAAGATCGATTACAAGGCGCTCGCGGAGTTTCGCTATGAGATCCGGCGCTTCCTGAATTTCAGCGAAGAGGCCGCGCGCGCCTCCCGCGTCCAGCCGCAGCAGCACCAGGCATTGCTGGCGATCAAGGGGCTGCCGCGTTGGGCGACGGCCACAGTCGGCACCCTGGCCGAGCGGCTGCAAGTCCGCCATCACACCGCCGTCGAACTCAGCCGCCGCCTCGAAACCAAAGGGCTGATCCGGCGCTCCCGCAGCCGGGCGGATGGCCGGGAAGTCCATCTGTTCCTCACGCGCCGCGGCGAAAGGCTTCTCGAAAGACTTTCCGTTTCACATCGCAACGAACTGCGTACAGCCGGACCAAGATTGATCGAAGCGCTCCGTTCGGTTGTCGCGCGCGACAGCTCGGCGCCTCGGACGAGGCGCGGACGTTAGGAGACTTTTTCGTGACATCTTCAGCACGTGCAGTGCCGGGCAGGGAGGGCTCGCGTTCCGCGGGCTTCCGCATCGGGTACATTTCGCTTCTGGCGGCGCTCGTCGGCGTCCTGGCCGGAATCGTCGCTTACCTTCTATATGACCTGATCGGCCTGTTCACGAATCTCGCCTACTACCACCAATGGTCGTTCCATCTCCGCAGCCCCGAGCACACCACGATCGGACTGTGGATCATCGTGACCCCGGTGATCGGCGGCCTCATCGTCGGCGTCATGGCCAAATACGGCTCCGAGAAAATCAAAGGCCACGGCATTCCGGAAGCGATGGAAGCCGTGCTCACCTCTCGCAGTCGGATCGAAGCGAAAGTCGCAATCCTCAAGCCACTTTCCGCCGCGATCGCCATTGGGACCGGAGGCCCCTTCGGCGCCGAAGGCCCCATCATCCAGACGGGCGGCGCATTGGGATCGCTTGTAGGGCAGTGGGTTTCAACGACCGCCGCCGAGCGCAAGGTGCTGCTCGCCTGTGGAGCCGGCGCGGGCATGGCCGCCACGTTCAACACGCCGCTCGCCGGCGTAATCCTCGCAATCGAATTGCTGCTCTTCGAGTTTCGGGCGCGCTCCTTCATTCCCCTCGTGATTGCGACCACGCTGGCGACCAGCGTCCGCGCCGTCCTGCTCGGCCAGAAGTCCATGTTCACCATGGGCAATGTGAATTTCGACCCGCTGCACGGCCTGCCTTTCTACGTCCTGCTCGGTGTGATCTGCGGCGGGACGGCCATAGGCTTCACGAGGTTGCTCTACTGGGTGGAAGATCAGTTTGATAGGCTGCCCATCAACGATCTGTGGCATCCGGCAATCGGCGCGCTCGGGCTTGGAATCATCGGCTTCTTCATCCCGCGAGTGCTGGGTGTCGGCTACGACACGATCTCCGACATTCTCAACAATAACCTCGCATTCAAGCTGCTCATCCTAATTGCGATCTTTAAGGCCCTCGCGCTCGTCATCTCGCTCGGCTCGGGAACCTCCGGTGGTCTGCTCGCGCCGATGTTCATGTCGAGCGCGGCTCTGGGCGGTGCCTTCGCCATGGCGGTGAATCTCATCTTCCCGGCCGCACACCTCTCGCCCGGAGCGTATGCCCTTGTCGCCATGGCGGCCGTTTTCGGTGCCGCATCGCGCGCCACATTTGCGTTCATCGTGTTTGCATTCGAAATTACGCGCGATTACAATGCCATCCTTCCGTTGATGCTCGGCTGTGTGATCGCGGACCTGATCGCGCTCCGCTATTTGCCCACTTCCATCATGACGGAGAAGCTCGCGCGCCGCGGTCTCCATGTGCCCGGCGAATACGAGGCCAGCGTGGTCAACATGGTCCGCGTCGCGGAAGTAATGAGGACGGACGTTCAGCCGATTCCGGCGGACATGACAGTCGCGGAGTTGGCTCGCCGCATCGGCCACGACGCGCGGCGTGCCGAACGCGCGTCTCGCGACGAACCTGCGTTAAACCTTGCGGAAGGACTCCCGATCGCCGCAAACGACGGACGTCTTGCCGGAATCGTCACGCACGGAGATCTGCTGCGCGCGTTGGAAAATGATCCCGAAGGGCGGCTGACGGTTCTTGAAGCGGGCTCAAACGCCCCCATCGTCGCGTATCCCGATGAGCTCGTCGGCGACGCGCTGCACCGCATGTTGCGGAACAACATTGGCCGCCTGCCGGTCGTGGCTCGCGCCGATTCGCGAGAGATGGTCGGTTATTTGAATCGCTCGAGCATCCTCGAAGCGTGGACCGGACAAATCGAAGAAGAAGGCCTGCGCGAGCACGGCTGGTTTAAGGCATGGAGAGCGGCGGGCGAATCGCGCGTGTAAACGGCAGGCGATCAGTGAATCCCGAGCCTGTCGATGATGCGAAGAACGTCCCTGGCGGAAACATCGTAGAGCGTGTGCTCGTCTTCTTGCTCCAGCCGCTCGCGAAGATACTGGGCGCCGATGTAGCTGGCTTCGCGGTCACTCAGATTCCGGCTGGCGCGCTCGCGAAACGTCACGAAACCGGGATGCGCCAGGCCCAGCACCACGCCTTTGCCGTCCACGATGAACTTGCAATCCATCGTATCGCTGTGGCGCGTCGCGATGCCGTTCCAGCAGTGAGAGAATCGGCACCGGTAGACGAAATCGGTCACCTTCGACGGCACGTCGAAGGCGCCGATGAATTCGCTCATTGCCCCGGCGTTGGGAATCGTCGGGACCGCATCTGCCTTTGCCATCTCCGCCCTATTTCCTCGCGCCCGCTACCGCGGGCTGCGTCGCATGCTGGTAATTCTGGATCGCTGCCGACACGCCCGCTCCCGCGGGCAGGCGGAATCCTTGATCGAGCAGCGTCTTTTCGAGCGCGGCGAGGAAAAGCAGCACGTTCGTCTTCTGGCACGAATAGCCCATCAGGCCAATGCGCCAGATTCGGCCCTTCACCGGTCCGAGGCCTCCCGCGATTTCGATGTTGAACTCATCGAGCAACTGCTTCCGCACCTTGCCGTCCTCGATCCCTGCGGGAATGTTGACCGCCGTGACGGTCACAAGTCTGTCCGCCGGATTGGAAACGAACAGTTCGAGTCCCATCGCTTCGAGCCCCGCGATCAGCGCCTGCTGATTCTCCCGGTGCCGTTCCCAGCGCGCTTCGAGACCCTCCTCCAGCACCGCGCGCAGCGCCTCGCGTAGCGCGTAGATCAGCGTAATCGGCGGTGTGTGGTGGTACAGCCGATCCTTGCCCCAGTAATTCATCGCCGTCGTCAAATCGAAATACCAGCTCCGCACCGGCTCTTTCCGCGCTTGCATCGCTTCTTCGGCGCGCGGGCCGACGGTGATCGGCGCCATTCCCGGCGGCGCGCTAATGGCCTTCTGCGAGCCGCTGAAACAGATGTCGATGCGCTGTGCGTCCACGTCCAGCGGAACGCCCGCGAGGCTCGCGACCGTATCCACCACCAGCAGGGCGCCCAACTCGTCCGCTACCTTGCGATAGTCTTCGATCCGCTGCACGATGCCGGACGAGGTCTCGCCGTGCGCCAACCCCACGAACTTGATTTTCCTGCCCTTTCCCGCGCGCAGCACGTCCGCCGGATCGACCGTGCGCCCGTAAGGCGCCTCGACGCGAATCACTTTCGCCGGGATGCGCTCGGCGACGATTGCCATGCGCTCCGAAAACGCTCCGTTCACGCAGACGACGCACTCATCGCCCGCGTCGAGCGGGTTCATCACCGCGGCTTCGATTCCACCCGATCCAGAAGCCGAGATCGGAAACGTGATCCGGTTCTGCGTCTGAAAAACGCGGCGCAGCAGCGTCTGGACGTCGTCCATCGTCTGCGTGAACCACGGGTCCATGTGGCCCACGATCGGCGCCGCCATCGCGCGATAAACACGCGGGTCTACGCAGGACGGTCCCGGCGTCAGCATCAAGCGGTCCGGCGGCAGAAGCTCGCCGATCGTTTGTCTTTCAGGATTACTCATTTGCTTGTTCCTCGCGGACTCTCATTTTACCAGCTTTCGCCGACCGCCTGGAGCGAACGTGCGCAGGCAATCCGGAGAACGAGAGAGACGTTCTCCAGCCCGGTTGCTGGTGCCGCTCCAACCCGCCGGAGCTGGTCTCGGCAACCCAGCTTGAAAGCCTTCTGACTGGTTGGAACGGCATTAGTCTCCCTAAATCGGGCCGTTGCGGTCAACCTCCAAAATGGAATCTCTTGGCGAGCATCCATGTTTTTTCAAGCCAAATGGAGGGGTAGTGCGCCTTTCGCAACTGTTTCCACGGCGTGTTGAAAGGCCTATACCCGTGTGCTAAATTGCCAAAACGACCCAAAATGAATCTGGTTAGCGAAAAAACTGTCGCCGAACATAAGCAAAAAATCTCGCGGGTCGAGGTGTATTGGCACACGGTGCAATATCGTACCGTCGTCCTGTACGCGCTTATTCTGCTGGTGATTGTCTTGGGAGCCGCCTACCTCGTTTTCCCCGACATTTCATCCAAAGTGTTGCAGCGGGTTTCCGACGCGGTCACACCGCGCGATGGCGGTACGGCCAACCCGATGTCGCGGCAGGCCCGGTTCGTCAACCTGGATGGCAAGGTGCAGGTGAAGAAGGTCAACTCTCTGCAGTGGGTAACGGCGGATTATCAGCTCACCCTCGACAAGGGAGATGAAGTCCAGACCGGCCAGGATGGCGTGGCCCGCGTCGCGTTCGCGGACGGAACTCAGTACACCGTAAAGGGCGACACGTTTGTGACCGTCGAGGAAAACACGGTCGCGCAGGATCGCGCCTCGCAGGTCGGCGTCCATCTGGACACCGGCCAGGTGGACTTGTCCACCGGAACGTGGCAAGTGCCGGGATCGAAGGCGGAGGTTTCCTTCGAGAACGCTGTGGCGTCCATTCGCGCCAATAGCCGGGCGGCTGTGCGCAGCGATCCCACCACGAAGGAACAGGAAGTCACGGTCGATTCCGGCAGCGCGGAACTGGACCGCGGAAACGAGCACGTGGATATCGGCCAGTACGAGCGGGCGACGATGCCGGCCGGCGGCGGAGCCATCACCAAGACTCAGGTCCTCGCTCCTCCGCAGTTGTCCGAACCCCTCAATCTTCAGCCGATCATTGTGGCCGACCCGAAGCGTGATCCGATTCACTTCGCGTGGAAACCGTCGGCGACGGCGAAGCTATACGACTTCCAGGCCAGCACGACCACGATGTTCAGTCACATCGTCATGGAAAGAAAAACGGCTGCGACGTCCGTCGATATTGCCGGTTTCGATCCCGGAGACTACTTCTGGCGGGTGCGCGCGATCGACGAAAAGAACAACGTGAGCGACCCGGGCGACGCCTACAAGTTCACGCTCGTGGCCCAGGGCAAGGAACAGGAGATGCTGCTCGACGTGGACGACACGGAGTTGCACGGGAACGTCGTCGAAGTCATCGGGCGCACCGAGCCCGGCGCGGCCCTGATCATCAATGGTGAAGAGGTGGCGGACATTCAGCAAGACGGCCACTTCCGGTATTTCACGCCGGCAATGGAGCGCGGCAACCACACCATTGTCATCACGGGGCAGAACCGTCGCGGCGGAACGGCCATCAAGCGCGTCGACGTAGTCATTCCGTAGAACGGCACTCGCAGAAGAGAAAACCGGCCGTAGCAGGGCGCCGCCGCAGCGGCGCGGCATGGGAATCTGAGGGAGAGGCAATTGACAAAGAACGGCTACAACATGCGGTCGGTTTTCAGCCTGTTTTCTTCCGACCTGGCCATCGACTTGGGAACCGCGAACACCCTGGTATTTGCCCGTGGCAAAGGAATCGTCGTCAACGAGCCTTCGATCGTTGCAATCAATAAAACCAACGGAGACGTGGTCGCGGTCGGCCGCGAAGCCAAGGAAATGCTCGGCCGGACGCCCGGAAACGTCGTGGCCATCAAGCCCATGAAGGACGGCGTGATCGCCGACTTCAAGGTGACCGAAAAGATGCTCACCTATTTCATCCAGAAGGCCCACAACCGGCGCGTCCTGGTCCACCCGCGCATCGTGATCGGAGTCCCGAGCGAAATCACGCCCGTCGAAAAGCGCGCCGTGCAGGACTCCGCCTATCGCGCCCGCGCCAGCGAGGTTTATCTCGTCGAGCAGGCCATGGCCGCGGCAATCGGCGCGGGCTTGCCCATCGAGGAGCCTTCGGGAAACATGGTCGTGGACATCGGCGGCGGCACCACGGATATCGCCGTCATTTCCATGAGCGGTATCGTCTATTCGCGTTCCGTCCGCGTCGCCGGCAACGAAATGGACGAGTCGGTGATGCACTACCTCAAGCGCAAATACAACCTGTTGGTCGGCGAGCGCACCGCCGAGCAGATCAAGATCGAAATCGGTTCGGCGTATCCGCTCGAAAAGCCGCTCACTCTGGAAGTGAAGGGCCGCAACCTGATCGAGGGCGTGCCCCGCACCGTCACGATTGACGACAGCGAAATCCGCGAAGCGCTCTCGGAAAACATTTCGACGATCGTTAACGCGATTCGCGTGGCGCTCGAGCGCACGCCGCCCGAGCTTTCCGCCGACATCAGCGACCGCGGCATCGTCCTCACCGGCGGCGGCGCGCTTATCAAGAATCTCGATAAGCGCATTCGCGAGGAAACCGGCTTGCCCGTGTCGATCGCCGACGATCCGCTCGCTTCCGTCGTGCTCGGCACCGGAAAAATGCTCAGCGATTTCCGTTTGCTGCGCCTGGTTTCGATCGACTGAGCAAGACCTCTGTCATCGAGTCTCTAGAATGCTCGACACTCAACTCCGTCAACGTCCGCTGGCGCTGCTCGTCGTCGTCGTTCTCGCGCAGGTTCTGTTGCTCGCCTTTCAGATCAAGCGCGAACGCGACGTGCCCCTGGTCCGTTATTGGGCCGACGAACTGGTGACTCCCGCGGGCCGCGCCGGAACCTGGACTTCCTCCAAGTTCCGCGGCATCTGGACCGGTTACATCGCGCTGCGTGGCGCCCACGCCGAAAACGAGCGGCTGCGCAGCGAACTCGATCAGTTGCGCCTCCGCACCCGCGACCTCGAAAGCCAGGCCGGCGAAGCCCAGCGCCTGCGCGTGCTCCTGGATTTCCGCGAAGCCCATCCGGAGGTGCCGCTGCTCGCGGCCCAGGTGATCGGCGCGAGCGCAGATCCCACGTCCCACATTCTGTTCATCAATCGCGGCGAGCGCGACCGCATCCGCCGCAATATGGCGGTGATCACTCCGGAGGGCATCGTCGGAAAAGTCGTCGAGGTGTTTGCCAACAATACCGCGCAGGTGCTGCTCATCAACGACAAGGAAAGCGGCGTCGGCGTGCTCTTTGCCGATACGCGCACCCACGGCGTCATCAAAGGCACCGGAGATCCCGAGCCCGTCATGGACTACGTCGCGAACGACGAGAAGGTGCACGCCGGCCAGATCATCGTCACATCCGGCGAAGACCGCATCTTTCCGAAGGACTTGCCCGTCGGTGTTGTGGCGGAGACCAAACCGGGGATCATCTTTCAGGTGATCCGCGTGCGGCCGGCCGTGCATCTCGACCAATTGGAGGATGTCCTCATCCTGCTTTCGCGCCAGGATGTGACGTTGAAGGCAGTCCAGGAATCGCCCGCCGCCGCGACGTCCCAGACTCAGGCTGCGCCCGCGCCGCCCCCCGCCCCGGAGCAATGACATGGCCTCCATGCTGAACGCCGGAGCGCGGTCCGACTCGAATATCGAGGTGCACAAGTATTACGGCGGCACGGTGATCGTCGCCGCCTTCTTGGCGTTGGTTCTTCAGGCATTCCTTCACAAGTACGGCCGCTGGTCCGAACTCATCGATCTGCCTCTGCTGATCACGATCTATTTCGGCGTCAGCAAGCGCAATCCCGCGAGCGGGTTGCTCCTCGGGGCGGCCATCGGCATCCTTCAGGACGCGCTCAGCCCCGACAATCCGATCGGCTTGTATGGAATTGCGAAGACCCTCGTGGGCTACGTGGCGTCATCCGTCGGTGGGCGTATTGATACCGAGCACCCGTTAAGCCGCTTCGGCCTGGTGTTCGTCTTGTTCCATTTTCATCAGGTGATTTTCGGCGTCGAGCAGCGCGTCCTGCTGAATCACTCGGCTCCCTTGTTCACGTTGCGGCTGTTCCTGGATTCCGTGGCCACTGCGGCCTTCGGCGTCGCCCTGTTCGCTCTGCTCGACCGCCTCCGCCGCCGGTCCTAGCGCGCCACTCGGCGCGGCGTCCTCGTTCCCGTTCCCCCGCAATCAGCGCGATACCGTCGCCGCTCCGGCGCCCTTCGCCAACACATCCTGCCCTGCCTGCGGATGTGCTCGCAGCACGAGCACCGGGCACGACGCCAGACGCACCACCTTCTCCGTCACCGATCCGAACACCAGCCGGTGCCAGCCCGTCGTCCCGTGCGTCGCAATCACGATCAGGTCCGCGCCGTTGTGCTCCGCGATCCGCAGAATCTCCATTCCAACGTCATTCGCAACCCCTACTTCCGCCCTAGCCCGCAGTCCCTTCTGCGCCAGTTCTTTCACCGATTTCTGCAAGCGCTCCTCCGCATCCTTGTGCAGCGCGGTTTCGTACTCGGCCTCCTGAAAAATCTCGGTCGCGGAGGGCAGCCTCGGAATCGCGGGTACGGCATGAATCAACAGCAGCTCGGACCCGAACTGCTTTGCAAGGTCCGCCGCCGTCTCTAGAGCCTCTTGCGAGTAACCGCTGAAATCAATCGGTGAAGCAATCAGCTTGGGAGGTAGCATGTGCTCTCCTTTTCTCGCGCCGCATCGAAGCTAGCTCCAAATCGTGCGGAATGTCCAGAACAGCAGCGCCGCAAGGCAAATGGAAGCTGGCAGCGTCAGCACCCACGCCATCGCCACGTTTCTAATGGTAGACCATTGCAATCCCGAGTGATTGGCCATCATCGTGCCCGCTACGCCGGACGAAAGCACGTGCGTCGTGCTCACCGGCAATCCGAACCAGTCCGCCGCTCCGATCGTCGCCATCGCCGTGATCTCCGCTGCGGCGCCCTGCCCGTAGGTCAAATGTTCCTTGCCGATCTTCTCGCCCACCGTGACCACGATCCGCTTCCAGCCGATCATCGTGCCCATGCCGAGCGCCAGAGCCACCGCGACCTTTACCCAGCTCGGGATGAATTTCGTGGCATTGTCGATGTGCTTTTTGTAGTTCTTGATCACCGCGGCGTCGGCTGTCGAAAATTTCGGGTTGCCGGATTTCTGCATCAGTCGCAGCGCTTCGCTCACTACGTACATGTCGTTCCGGAAGTTCCGAACCTTGTCCTGCGGTACGGCTTTCAGTTGCCTGTACAGCGCCATCTCCGTGCCGATTCCGTTTACCAGTTCCCGCATCGCCAGCATGGTGTTCGGCGTGAAACTCTTTGAGCGAATGTAGTCCGTCACTTCGTCGCGCGAGTCTCCCACCACCGCCGAGGGTGAAACGTAGTGCCCCAGCACGTCCGCCGTCTGCGTCGAAACGGCGACGAAGTCCGCCGTCTGCGGCTCCGTGATTGCGTGATTCACCGCGTACGCGGTCGGCACCGTCCCGATCAAAATCAGCATGATCAGCCCCATGCCCTTCTGTCCGTCGTTTGATCCGTGGAAGAAGCTCACGCCCGTGCACGTCAGAATCAGAAGCCCGCGAATCCAGAACGGCGGCGGCTCGGTCCCCTTGGGGGCCTGGTACAGAGCCTTATTGGGAATCAGAGCCTTGCAGAGCAGCAGCAGGAGCGCCGCCACCACGAAACCGACAATCGGCGAGATCAACAGCGACTTCCCGATGTTCGTGGCCTGCCCCCAATCCACGCCGCTCGTTCCCGTCTTCACGGACATCAACTGATTTGCGATGCCCACGCCGATGATCGACCCGACCAGCGTGTGCGAGCTCGAAGCGGGCAACCCGAAATACCACGTGCCCAGGTTCCAGATGATCGCCGCGATCAGCAGCGCGAACACCATCGCGAATCCCGCCTTGCTTCCAACTTGCAGGATCAATTCCACCGGCAGCAGCGAGACGACCGCAAACGCCACCGCCCCGCTTGAGAGCAGCACGCCGATGAAGTTCCACATGCCCGACCACACCACCGCGATGTGCGGCTCGAGCGAGTGCGTGTAGATCACCGTGGCTACGGCGTTCGCCGTGTCGTGAAATCCGTTCACGAATTCGAATCCCAGCGCCACCAGCAGCGCGATTCCCAGCAGCACGAACGGCAGGTAGCTCGTCGCGTGGATTTCCGCGAGATCGGATAACAGGTGGCCGCCTGCGTAGATGAACCCGATGATGAGGGCGACCCCGAAGATCAGGACCCCCACTCGACCCGCGCGCGACGAGCCTCCTCCTATCTTCGTGTCAAGTACCGTTGTTCCCGTAGCCATTCTTCACCTCGCCTTGGAATTGCAAATCCCCGAATCCGAAATGCCTCACCCTGGGCTTCGGCCACTTGATAAGGACCAAGTGCAACCCCCCGAGCCCACCTGCCGCGACTAGGCAGTTGCCGCCTTCGTTTTGTTGCCGTGATGTTCGGCATGCAGCTTTGCCGCCTCCGATGCGTGGTGCGTGGCGTGGTGGAGATGGCCTTGAGCTGTGTGCGCATGATGCGCCGCGGTCTCGTGGTTGCCCGCCTCGTGGTGCCGGGCGGCCTCGCGATGATGCCGGGCCGCGTGGTCGTGGTGTTCTGCTGCCTTGTGGTGATGTTCTGCTGCTTGTCGGGACATGCATCCTCCTGGTGATCGAGCAAACTTCGTACCGCGGGGCGAGACGCTAGCGGGTCTGTGTAAATGGCGTGTGAACGAAAAGTGAACGCTTCGGGCGGCTGTTGAAATCGCCCGCCCTCGCGTTCGCCTTACCTTCAATTAACCGCTCGTTGACACAAAGGGCATGGCCTTGTTGCGGGGGCTCCGGCGCGGTGGTAGTTTGGAAGGTCACCCCGATCCGATTCGGATGGCAGGGCGCATGTAGGGCCGCGTACGACCCGCCGCGCTGGAGTTCCGTTGGCAGGATGGAACGTTAACGACCAGAAGATTCCCCAGGGAAGACTTGCCCTGTTTTCCTACTTGTTCGTTGCTTTCGCCGTTCTCCTTCTGATCGGCTTCTGGAAATTGCAAGTCGTCCAGTCGGGGCATTTTGCCGATCTGGCCGAACGCAACCGCATCCGCTACATTCCCATCATTGCTCCCCGGGGAGCCATGCTCGATCGTGAGGGGCGCGTGCTCGTCGATAGCTATCCTTCCTTCAGCATCCTTCTCCTTCGCGACGATCCAAAGCAGGTCGAGAAGACTCTCCCGCAGATCGAGGAAGGCCTTGGGATCGCGAAGGAAGATTTGCAGCAGCAGCTCGACGCCGCGAAGTACGAACCCAAGTTCCAGCCCATTGTGATCAAGCCGGCCGCCACGGAAGCGGACATCGCCTTCGTCGATTCACATCGCGCCGACATTCCGGACCTGGAACTGATGATGGTCCAGCGCCGCCGCTATCCCCACGGAGAGATGCTCGCCAACACCGTTGGGTACGTCGGCGAAGTCTCGCCCCAGGATCTTGAAAAGAATCCGGACAAGTATCGCCCCGGCGACATCGTAGGAAAGGCCGGCCTGGAAAAGGAATACAACGATCAGATCGTTGGCACGGACGGCCTGCGCCGCGTCGTGGTCAACAGCGTGGGCAAAATGATGCGCACGCTCGACGACGTTGAAGCGATTCCCGGCAAGCCCATTCAGCTCACCATCGATTACGACTTGCAGGCCGTCGCGGAAGCCGACTTCGCCAATAAGGAAGGCGCTCTGATCGCCATGGACGCTCGAACGGGCGAAGTTCTCGCCGTTGTGAGCCGCCCGACGTTTGATCCCAGCGATTTCGCCGTTCGCATCCCGCCGAAGGAGTGGGCCGCCCTGAACACGGATAAGGAAACGCCGCTGCTCAACCGTGCCATCCAGGCCCAGCTTGCCCCCGGCTCCGTTTTCAAAGTCGTCATGGCCACCGCGATGCTCGAGTCGAAGGCGATCCCCGCCAACTACACGGTTTACTGTCCCGGCTACGCCAACTTCTATGGGCGTACCTTCCATTGCGACCACTCGCATGGAACCGTGGATCTTCATAAGGGCATCGTCGCGTCCTGCGACGTCTACTTCTATAACGTCGGCAAGCTCCTCGGAATCGACCGGATTTCGCACTATGCATCGGGCCTCGGCCTCGGCCAGCGCACCGGAATTGATCTGCCCGGCGAGGAGCCTGGCCTTGTTCCATCCGAGGACTGGGTCGAGCGCGTCTACCATCACAAATGGTATCCGGGCTCCACGATTTCGGTGTCCATCGGGCAAGGCGCCGTCATGACCACGCCCGTGCAGCTTGCTCGCATGATCGCGGCGGTAGCCAGCGGCGGAACGCTTATCCGCCCGCACCTGCTGAAGAACGCCACGGAGTCGGCGCCTGCTGTTTTCCCGCTCTCGGACGAAACGGTCCAGCAGGTCACCGACGGCATGTGGGGAGTCGTCAACGAGCCTGACGGCACCACATCCGGACTCGTAAAACTGCAAAACATCGACTTTTCCGGCAAGACCGGCACTGCTCAAGTCGAGGGTTTCGACCTGCAGCATAAGCTGGGCAAGAAATTGAAGGAAAACGGTTGGTTTGTTGGAATCGCTCCCCGCCGCAACCCGGAAATCGTCGTTGCGGCGCTGGTTCAGGCTGGCGGATGGGGTAGCACGTCGGCCGCGCCGATCGTGCGCGACGTCGTCAAGGCCTACTACGACAAGAAAAACGGCCGCACGCCTCCGCCGCCCTCGACCGCGGAGAATCTCGCTCCGCCAAACGCTCCCGGTCCCGCCTCCGCCGCGCAAGGAGCTCAGCCGCGATGAGAGAGAACCCGCGCGTTCTCGAGTTCGATTGGACCCTCATGGCGATTGTCGGCGCCATTTGCGCCATCGGAGTGCTCGAAATCTATTCCTCCACGCATGCGAGCGGCATGGCGGGCCTCCAGTGGAAGCAAGTGATGTGGATTGCGGTTGGGCTCGCGGGAATGTTTGTGATTTCCCGCATCGATTATCACACGCTGATGGATCAGGCGCCCGCGCTGTACCTCATCGGAATCGCCGGCCTCGTCGTGGTCTTGCTCATCGGCTTCTCCCGCCTCGGCGCCAAGCGCTGGATCTCGCTCGGGGGCGGCGTCACTTTACAAGTGTCAGAAATCATGAAGTTGATTATAATCATCGTGCTGGCGCGCTACTTTACGGAAGTGCGCACGGATCGCTTGACGCTCCGGGATTTGCTCAAGGTCGGCGCTTTGACGTTGGTTCCGATGGTTTTGATTTTGAAGCAGCCCGACCTGGGGACCGCGTTGGTGTTGGTTCCCGTTGCGGTTGTCGGAGCGGTTCTCGCCGGTATTCAGTGGAAACACCTCGCGGCCGGCGCGATCATAATCGCACTGCTGGTCCCGCTGGGCTGGAACATGCGGCGTCATCTGAAACCGTACCAGCAACAGCGGATCCAGACGTTCCTGCATCCGGAGGAAGACCAGCGCGGCGCCGGCTATCAGATTCTTCAGTCTGAAATTGCGGTAGGCTCGGGTGGATTCTGGGGTAAAGGATTCGGCAAGGGCAGCCAGAACCAATTGGGCTTCGTGCCCGTTCGGTATTCCGATTTCATTCTGGCGGCGCTCGCGGAAGAACAGGGTTTCATCGGAGTTTGCGTCGTCTTGCTTTTGTACTTGGGTTTGATTCTGCGGCTGGTGGACAACGCGCAGAAAGCGAAAGACAAGGCCGGAATGTTCGTGGTCATGGGAGTCACTGCCATCCTGGGCTTTCACGTTCTGGTCAACGCTTCCATGGTGATTGGATACATGCCGGTCACCGGCATTCCCCTGCCGCTGATGAGCTACGGTGGATCGGCAACTGCTTTCGTGTTCTTGGCTCTGGGCCTGGTGATGAACGTTCGCATGCGGCGGTTCGTCAACTGAGCTCCGGCAAATTAGTGCCCGCTCCCCGGCCTTGCCGGGGCCCGGGAATTCAGCTTTGATTGAAGGACGCATCGAGTGAGGAAAGTCATCCCGCAACAACCAGGTTTTTTCCTGGGCGGCCCGTCGTGGCGCGCTGAAGGCTTCGCCTTCCGCCACGTCGGCTGCGGCGCGCGAGCAATTTCTTTGCGCCGCCGCACTCGGATGCGCCGTGAGGAGTTTTTACATGTCGAAGGAAATGGTCATATCGGCGAACCCGCACGAGACGCGGGTCGCCATTCTGGAAGAAGGTCAGCTTTGTGAGTATTACGTTGAGAGGGAAAAAGAGTTTGCGTTAGTCGGCAGCATCTACAAAGGCCGTGTGACGCGCGTGCTGCCCGGCATGCAGTCGGCCTTTGTGGAGATCGGCCTCGATAGCGACGCCTTCCTCTACGTCAGCGACTTCCTCGAAGGCATCGAAGAGTTCGACGACCACGTCGTCGTCACCGCCGAGGAAAAGATTCAAAAGATGGAGGACCAGGGCGGGCAGGTGTTTCCCGCGAACGGCGGGGCGGCGCCGGCCCTCGAGCCCTCCGACGTCGAGCCTGCACCGGCTGCCGCGAGCGCGCCTCTCGAAGGCCCCGCAGCCGAAGAGCCACGCGCGCCGGCACCCACCTCGCAGCCGCCAATACTCAATAGGTCTTCGCCCGATCGCAAGCACTTCGAAAGCCGCCCTCGTCCCGGCGGGCGCGACTTCGGCAGGCACGGTGGCGGAGCCGGCGGTGGCCGGGGCCGCGGCGGTCGCTTCAACCGAGGCGGTCGCGGAGGTGCCGGTGGCCGCGGAGGCGAACGGCGTTATGGCCGCGAGTTGCCTCCCTCCAAATACGCGTCTCCTCGGCCGTTCGAGGATCGCTCCAGCGAACCGGGCGCGCCCGAAGGCCACATTTCCATCATTCTTCCGGGAGAGTCTCTCGCGAAGTTCAGAGAGCAGCCTCTGCCCGGCGCCGCGCCGGTTGAAGAGACGCCGGTCCCGGCGGCATCGAGTGCCGCGCTCGAGCCGGTGCAGGAATCGCCTGCCCCGAGTTCGCCCGCATCGTTCGAGCCCGTCGTTGAAACTCAGCCTCCGGCCCATCCTCCGGCCCGAGCCGAATTCCGCTCTTCGTTTGGGTCCGGCCTCGAGCCTCTGCCGGGCGAAACACTTGCGAAATTCCGGCACGCGGAGCCTGTTGTTCTCGAGACGATGAACTCATTGGCCCCGCCTGCGTTACATGAGGAGCACGAAGAAGTAGAGGACGAAGGCGAGGAAACGCGCGGAATCAGCGAAGCCGAAGAGACGCACCCAGATCACGCCACGGCCGAGCTAAGCGACGACGAAGCCGCCGCGCTGGCCGAGCACGTCGCCGAGGCGCAAAGCGAGGAACTGGCGCGTGCAGTACAGGAGAGAGGTTTTGCGGCGGACGCGGCTGGCGATGCCGGCGCCTCTGAATCCGAAGAACACGCGCTCGAGGAAGAAGAAGAGGACGCGGAAACGGAAGGAATGATCGCGCCTCCGCCGGATTCGGAGCATGAGCTGGAACGGGAGCAAGCGGCGGCCGAGGACCAGGCGGACGCGGAGGCGGAGACCCAGGATGCTCTCCACTCGCTTGCGGAAACCGAACACGTGCTGGAAGCCGAGGCGGGAGTCGCCCCGAGCGAGGGCGAGTTGCCGGTTCCCGGCGGGAGTCCCATCGCCCAAGGACAGCAGCAGCCATGGAAAGCCCGCGTTCGCGATGATTTCCGCTCGCGCATGCAGCATCCCGGCCGCCGCGGAGGGCGCGATCGCGGCCCGCGCCGCGACGATCGCGGCCGCCGACCACACCAGGGTCACGGCCACAGCCGCACGCAGCCGCGCCGCCCGCAACTCATCGCCGACATGCTGAAGCAGGGCCAGGAGATCATCGTCCAGATCGCCAAAGAGCCTCTCGGCAAGAAGGGCGCGCGCATCACCAGCCACGTCGCACTGCCAGGGCGCTTCCTGGTGTACATGCCCACGCTCGACCATACCGGCGTCTCGCGCAAGATCGCCTCGGCCGAGGAACGCTCGCGGCTGCGCCATCTGGTGAACGAGGCGAAAGGCGCCTCGGGCGGAGGCTTCATCGTCCGCACCGCCGCGGCCAGCGCCGCGCCGGAAGAAGTTCGCGCCGATGTCGAGTTCCTCACGCGTACCTGGTCCGAAATCAAGACTCGCTCCGAACAACGCAAGGCTCCTGCGATTCTGCACCGCGATCTGAATCTCGTCGAGCGGATGCTCCGCGACCACATCAGCTCCGACTACGGGGCGATCTGGGTCGATTCGGAAGAGGAGTACACGAAGGTCGTGGACTTCATGAGCCGTTTCCAGCCCGCGCTCGTCAACCGCGTGAAGCTCTACACGAAAGAGAACCCGGTTTTCGAGGAATTCGGCATCCAGCAGGAAATCGACAAGGGGTTGCGGCCCAAGGTGTGGCTCAAGTCGGGCGGCTACATCGTCATCAATCACACGGAAGCGCTCGTCGCGATCGACGTCAACACCGGCAAATTCGTCGGCAAAGGCTCCAACCGCCTCGAAGACACAATCGTCCGCACGAACCTCGAAGCGGTGAAGGAAATCGTCCGCCAGATGCGGCTGCGCGATCTGGGCGGAATCATCATCATCGACTTCATCGACATGGAGGAGCGGCGTAACCGCGAGAAGGTAATGGCCGCGCTCGAAGACGCCCTGAAGGCGGACCGCGCGCCGTCGAAAATGCTGCGCTTCAACGAATTCGGCCTGATCGCCATTACGCGCAAACGCACCAAGCAGGCGCTCGAACGCACGCTCTGCCAGCCGTGCCCTTATTGCACCGGCTCCGGCATGGTGAAGTCGATCCCGACGCTGTGCTACGAAATCCAGACCGAGGCGCGCAAGATGGCCCCGGAGATGGATTCGGGCAGCCTCACTTTGCGCGTGCATCCGGAAATCGCCAAGGCGCTCAAGACGCGCGAGTCCGCGCTCGTCGAAGAACTCGAGCGCTGGACGAAAAAGAGCGTCATCATCCAGGCTGACCCGACCCTCCACTGGGAGCAGTACGACATCTACTAGGGACGCAGCAGAAATTAGAAACTGGAAATTCGAAAATGGAAGCGCCCCGACCGAGATTGGGGCGCTTCTCCTTTTTGGCACCACTCCACAGGGAAAAGTCCCACCAGTCCGAACGAACTCATGCTTCACTTATGGTGACAGTTCTGGCTGCTAAATGCGCCAATTGGGCTGCTTTTAGCGCCTTAAGGAGCCGTAAATGGCCGAATCACAAAATAACAAAAAAGCGCGCGCGATGGCAACGTACATGAGTCTGGCGCGCGCGGTTCACTCGCTCGATATGGTCCTGGACGGCCAATGCGAGTCGTTGGGATTGAGTCCGAGCCAGTTTCGCGTGCTCGAGCATCTGCGTCTTTTCGGGCCCATGGCGACGGGAGAGCTGGCTGACAGCATCCGGTTCGGCGACAGCACGATCAGCGTCGTAACCAGGAATCTGGAGCGGTCGGGGCTGGTGGTTCGGCGCGCCCACGAGAGCGACGGACGCAAGGCAATCGTCCATTTGACCCGCGAGGGAAAAGAGCTCATCGAGCGGATCCTGCCGAAGTGGGCGAAAATCCTGCGCGCCCAGATGTGCGTGCTCGGAAAGCGCGAGCAGGAAAACCTGGAGCGTCTCTGCCGGAAGCTCGAGGAAGGCGACGCCGTGAAATTCGTGATGGAGATCACGGCGGTGGATGAAGAAGACGAGGACTGAGCGGTTGAGAGTTCAAAGTTAAGAGTTGAAAGCAAAAGCAGATCCCTCACCCCCATCCGCAAAGGACGCGGCTGGGTTCGGGATGACAACGTACGGCGTGGCGTTAGCCGGAGCGAGTTGAATCTAGCCGCTGAAGCGCTGCTCGCGGAACGGGTCGCCGTACATGTGGTAGCCGTTCTCCTCCCAGAAGCCGGGGGCGTCCTGAGCCATGAATTGGATGCCCCGAACCCATTTCACGCTTTTCCACGCATAGAGGTGCGGGACGACGAGGCGCACGGGATAGCCGTGCTCGGCGGGGAGCGGCTCGCCATTGTGCTTGAGCGCAAAAAGCGTGGTGGGGCGCATTAGATCGTCGAGCGGGACATTGGACGTGTAGCCCTGCTCGGCCAGGACCATCACGTATTTCGCGTCGGGCTTCAGCGCGACCAGCTTCGCCACCTCGGTGAACGGCACGCCTTCCCAGCGCACGTCGAAGCGGCTCCAACGCGTGACGCAGTGCATGTCCGCGGTGACTTGCTTCATCGGCAGGCGCGTGAATTGGTCCCACTTCAACCGCCGCGGCTTTTCGATGAGGCCGGTGATCTGAAAGTCCCAAGTGCGCGGGTCAAACTGCGGCACCGTGCCCTCATGGAGCACCGGCCACTTGAGCGTGGCGGATTGTCCGGGCGGGAGACGGCCGGCATCGCGCATGGCGCGCTCGAGCTGCTTGCGTTCGGAAACTTCGAACATCATCCGCGATCCCCGCGCAAAGTGGTCGATGCAGACATCATTGTACAGCTACTGTTTTGGGCACGACAACGTGGCGAGGTCACTCATGTCGATCGGGTGACCTGAAGTGCGAGGTTCTGAGACCGCAGCAAGCGAGACGACAGACCTAGAGCGACGCCGAACTCGACCTTCGCGATCGCCCACGCGCCAGATGCCTTCACGTATTCGACTTTCACCACGCGGCGCTCCGTGCGGCGGACGAAGCCGCTGCCTTGCGCGTGCGCCATCCGCGCCAGCGTGCAGTCCTCCGCGATCGGGGTTTCGATTTCCACGGCGCACGTGGAACCGCCCGGCAGCGCGCTTACGATCCGCGGCCACCTCGATCGCGTCCGGTTCTCCGGCGTGATCCGCCGCGATACCGCGCACGGCTTGGTCGAGCGCGGCGGCTTCGGGATTAACGTACAGCGACGCCGTGGCATCGCCCGCTCCCGTATTGATCCGCCGCAGCCAAGTCTGATGCAGCTCCCGGATCGCGGCCTCGTCCTCCAGCCTCGCCAGGCGCGCCTTCAGCTCATCGTCCGCCATGATCGCAGCGGGCACTGCGGCGGCCAGGGGCGCGGCCAGCAGCGCGCCGCCCTTCAGGAACGACCGGCGCGTGGAAGTGGTGTCGGTGTTCATGCCACACCCCCTGATGCCTTCACCTGATAGAAGCGCCTGATGTCGAACCGGCCAGCGAGCCGCTCGTGCGCACCGACTCCGCTCATGCTCAAGCCCTCCGCGCCGCAGTGATAGCCAACTCCAACGTCGCGCATCGTATGCAAGTTGACCAGGATGGTACCGAGCGTGCCGTTGCAGGCCTCCTCCAGCCAATACATGAAATACAGACCGTTGCGAATCTTCACGTAGGCCGCCGGCCCGCTCCACTCCAACCCGCCGGCATCGGAACCAGTGAAGATGATCCAGGAGAGCGAATGCGGCGTCGAGTAGAGGTGCATGGACGTCAGGCCCGGTGCGTAGTTCTGGCTCACCGCGCCCCCGACCATCTCGTCGGTGAAGTGGTGGCGGTTATACTTCGGCGGAATCAGGCCTTCCATCTCGATCACGCCGAAGAGCGTCTTCACGCCCGCCTCGTTGGCGAAGTAGGGCGTGTTGAGATACCCGTTGAAACACGTCACCAAGCCCTGGTCAAAATCCGCGACGATCGCGTGCCCTTCATGGTTCGGCGTGCCTTCGAGCAGGTGGCCGAACATGATCACTCCGGGCATCGATTCCCAGCCCTGGTAGCGCGCCTTGGTCCAATTGGTGTCGCCTGCTTTGCGCCAGTTGAGCGTTTCGGCGTCGTCGACGCGGTATTCCATTGCAGGCGCGTTGTCGTAGCGAAGGGTGAACGTCTTGCCGGCCAGCCAGCCGGTGCTCGGTCCGAGATTGCCGCCCATGCCTGCGCCGGGCCCTGTGGTGCGCGCCGGAAACGCCGTCGTCTTCCTGGCGCAGGTGGCGTCGACTTCGGCCTTCGACATTTTCGGCAATGTGAGGAACGGCCGATAGACGCGCCGCGCGCCTTTCGCCGGAGTCTGGCCGGCGGCCGGCGCTGGAACCGGCGAGCCGCTCTCGTCGCCGAACTTTTCGAACTGGGCGAGCTGCCCCAGCCACTCGCCTTTGCCGCGGAAGACGTAATATTCCAGCGAGTCGTTGGCGTCGAAGCCGAGCCGCATGCCGACCTGTTCGACGCGGTTCAGGTCCATGACGTAAGCCGTGAAGGTGCCGGAGAATTCACATTCGGTACGCGTATAGATGTACAGGTCGTCGTTGATCTTGATGTAGTCTGACGGCCCGCAGAACCCGAGTTCGCCGCCCAGGCGCGACAACTCAACAAAGTTCGAGTAGGCCGCCGAGGGATAGAACTCGAGCGTCTCCGCGCCATTGTCCTGCTTCCAGTAGAAGCCATGGCCCTCGACGCGGTTCGTCGTGACGTGACGAGCTTTCGGAGCCTCCTGCCCCGCTTGCTCGACGTAGCCGTAATAAATCTCGCGCTGCACTTCGCGATTGTCCTGATAACCGCTGAACCACAGTTCGAATACCGTCGCCAGGTTCGTGTCTTGGCCGATCACCACGGCGTAGCCGCGCTGCGTGGCCGGGATCAGGTGCGAGAAGAAGACGACGCTACCCAGAGTCAGCGCGCCATATCCTGCCTCCACTGCGCCGCCGCCATTCTCAGCCAGCGAAAGGCGGTTGTTCCGGCTGAACGTGTAGGCCAGTGCCGGGCCTTTGTCGGTGACGATGCGGATCATTTTTCCGGCGAACACGTCGGACAGCGGCGAGGCGCTTGTCGGACCGCTCGCAGCGACCGGGCCTAGCTTGTCTGCAATCTGCCCTTCCGAAAGCTTCGTGTAGGCGATGCGATGCATCTGCTCTTTCGGATACGGCGTTCCCGGCATGCACCCCTCCCCATCAGGTCAGTCTTCTTGCGGATCGTGCGAATGCAAGGCGTCATCGCCTCACATGATCACGATCATGCGGCATGATGCTATCTCTGAAAGAGATGGTTTTCAACCGTCGGGCGGCGCAGCCATTTGCCGAACTGTCGGGCTAGTGCCTGATGAACGCGGTTACCGGAGACAACCCGCTGCCGGCTTTTGCAGCGCCTTGCGGGTCTCCGAATTGCGTATGCTATGATTGCGGATTCGGACGCAGCACAAAACCACAACAGGAGTGCACATTGTCAGCGCGAATCCTCAACGGCAACGCCATTCGAGACCAAATCTACGCCGAGTTGCAGGCGGAAATCGCAGCGCTTACCGAGGCGGGAATCAAACCGGGCCTCGCGGCCGTGCGCGTGGGCGACGATCCGGCGTCGAAGCTCTATGTGAACAGCAAGGTCGCGGCGTGCGAAAAGCTCGGCCTGGCGAGTTTCTATCTGACGCCGCCGGCGACGATTACCACTGAAGAATTACTGGCCGTGGTCGATGAACTGAATCGCAGGGACGATGTGGACGGAATTCTGGTGCAGATGCCGCTGCCGAAGCAGGTGGATTCGAAGAAGATTCTCGACGCGGTGATTCCCGAGAAGGACGTGGACGGCTTTCACCCGGTGAACGTGGGGCGTCTCGTGGCGGGGCGGCCGGGGCTGGTAGCCTGCACGCCCGCGGGCGTGATGGAGATCCTGAGGCGCAGCAACATTCCGATCGAAGGCGCGAACGCCGTGGTGATCGGCCGGAGCGACATCGTGGGCAAGCCGCAGGCGCTGCTGCTGCTGCACGCAAACGCGACCGTCACGATCTGCCACTCGAAAAGCAAGGATCTGCCGGGGATCGCACGGCGCGCGGACATCATTGTGGCGGCGATCGGCAAGGCCGCGATGGTAACGCCGGACTACGTGCGGCCGGGCGCCACCGTGATCGACGTGGGGCAGATCGTGATCAAGGACGCGGCCGAGGCGGAGCGCATCTTCGCGAAGTTTCCCGCGAAGCTCGAATCGTTTCGCGCGAAAGGCTCGATTCTCGCGGGCGACGTTCACCCGGAGGTCGTCGAAGTCGCGGGCGCTTACACGCCGGTGCCGGGCGGCGTGGGACCGCTCACCATCGCCATGCTCATGAGCAACACCGTGAAAGCCGCCCGAATGCGGCGCGGCGCGCGCGCGCCCGCCGCGGTTTCGTCACACCCCTGATGCTGCGCGTCGGACTCACCGGCGGGATCGCCTCGGGGAAGTCGACGGTGGCGTCCCTGCTGCGCGACCGCGACTATCAAGTGCTCGATGCCGATGCCCTCGCCCACGAATTCCTGGAGCCGGGCCAGCCTGTCTACGCTGAGGTGGTGCGCGAGTTTGGCGAAGGCATCCTCGGCCCGGGCGGCGCCGTGGACCGGCGAAAACTCGGGGCCATCGTCTTCGCCGACGCGGAAAAACGCGCGCGCCTGAATCAGATCATTCATCCCCGGATTCGCGAGGTCGGCGGAAAATGGTTCGCGGCGCTGGATCGTCCCGGCGGCCCGGAGATGGCGTTCGAGGATGCCGCCTTGATTCTCGAGGCGAGTATGGGCAAGTATTTTGACCGTGTGGTCGTCTGCTGGTGCCGCCCGGAGCAGCAACTTGAGCGCCTGAAGGCGCGTGGCCTTTCCGAAGAAGACGCGCGGCGACGCATCGCGTCGCAGATGCCAATCGACGAAAAGCGCCGCCTGGCGGACGAGGTGATCGACTGCTCGGGCACGATCAAGGAAACCGAGCAGCAGGTGGAGCTGCTTATTGCGAAGCTGAAACAAGCGGCGACTGCGCCGCCGAAAGATCAAAGAGGCTGATCATGACGAAGGGTCACAATCATTGGAACGCGTGGCGGCTGCTTGCCGTAGGCCTGATCATCGGATTGGGCGCGTACTGGGCAGGATCGCGGTACGGCCACCAGGCTCCCGTATCGGTGGAGGCGCTGCGCGCGGCGGCGCCGGAAGGCGGCCTCGATCCCACCGAGGCGGAAAACGTCCGCATCTACAAGCAGGCATCGCCGGCCGTGGCGAACATCGTCACGCGCACGGTGCAATACGACTTTTTCTACAATCCCGTGCCGGTCGAGGGCGCAGGCTCGGGCTTCGTGATCGACACGGACGGGCACATCCTGACGAACTATCACGTGGTGGAGGGCGCGCAGGCGATTGAGGTGACGCTGGGCGACCAGACGCGTTTCAAGGCCAAGTACATCGGTGCGGACACGCGCAACGACATCGCGCTGATCCAGATCGATCCGCGCGGACGCAAGCTCGCGACGCTGCCGCTGGGCGACTCGCGCAACCTGCTGGTCGGCCAGCGCGTGCTGGCGATCGGCAACCCTTTCGGATTTCAGAGCACGCTCACGACAGGAGTCGTCAGTTCGCTGGGTCGGACGGTGCAGACCAGCGAAAACACGTTTATCGACGAGGCCATTCAGACCGATGCGGCGATCAATCGCGGCAATTCGGGCGGGCCGCTGCTCGATTCGCACGGAGAAGTGATCGGGATCAACAGCGCGATCTACGCGCCGACGGGGACGACCGCCGGAATCGGGTTTGCGATTCCCGTCAATACGGCGCGCCGCGTGGCCGAGGACCTGATCACGAAAGGACGCGTCCGCCGCGCCACGCTCGGCGCTGAAGGCCGCGCGATCTGGCCCGGGCTCGCCGAAGCGCTCGATCTCGGAGTGCAGGAAGGCATTTTGATCGAGCGGGTGACGCCCGGAGGACCGGCCGCCGGAGCCGGCATCCGCGGAGGGAACAAGGTTGTCCTCGCAGGCTTGCAGGAGTTGCGCATCGGCGGCGACGTGCTGATCGCCATCGACGGGAAACCCGTGACGAACCAGATGGATCTGAATCTGCTGCTGAACCGCGCGCAGCCGGGCGACAGCGTTACCCTGACGATCGTGCGCGACGGCAAGAAGATGACCGTCACGGTGAAGCTCGGCGAAGCGTAGGGCGGGCCCGAGGCAGTCGGAAAAGCAGATCCTTCACCGCCACCCGCAAGAAACGCGGCTGGGTTCGGGATGACAACGCTGCGCGCGCCCATGCGGGGGCGCGAAGCTCCAATGCGAAGCGTCTAACCCAGCGGCTCGGACCATTCTTCGCGCAGGCGGTCGCGCTGGTCCTCGCTCAACCCAAACCACGATTCAGCCAGGTCGCGAACGCGCTCGAGAGCGGCCTGCACCTCGGCCTGCTTCTGTTTCATCATCTCGCTGCCCGCGTCCGCGGGAACGCGAATCGGCGGCGCCACGAACATCACCGCGCGAGAAAACGGATAGGGCAATCGAAACAAGTCCCAGGATTTCTTGAACGTGTGCGCGGAACTGAGCGCGATGTGAAAAACGGAGACCGGCTTCCCGGTGCGGCGCGCGAGAATCACGGCGCCAGGCTTGGCGACGTAGCGCGGTCCGCGCGGCCCGTCGATCGTGAAGGCGACGTGATGGCCGGCTTCAAGATTCCGGGCCATGGCCGCGAGACCCTCGATCGCGCCGCGCGTCGAGCTGCCCTGCGCCGTGCCGAATCCGAGTCGTTCGATAACGCGGCGGGTCCACTGGCCGTCGAAGTTGACGGTATTGAGCACGACGACGCCTCGGTCGCGCCAGATCCATATAGCCGGGAAAATGCATCGGTGCCAGAAGGCTCCGATTCCCGGCTCCCCGGTGCTGCGGATCTGTATGGCATTGTGGACGCCGACCAGTTCGAAACGCAGAGTCGGACCGATGAGCCGGATGAACCCGTAGACGACCCACGCGATGACGGGAATCTGCATTCTGCGCCAGCGCGAAAGGCGCGGCAGCGAAATGGTGGGCGCGTCGTGCGGACGAACGCCGAGCTGAGCGCCCGCGTTCGCGCTCTGTTCCCGCGGCGCGCCGGATTTCGAGGCATTCTCCACTGCTGTATAGTATAGGGCGGTCGCGATGCATCCCCGATTCCAATCCGCTCGCGGAATTGCCGCCGCCTTCCTGCTAATGATGCTGGCACTGTGGCCGGGGTTGGCGCGGGCGCAGCAGGCGCCGCCCGAGGCCATCGGGCAGGTGGAGGGCGACGACGTTTCCGTCGAGAGTGGGGTTGCAGCGGCTACCCAGACGTCGACCTCCGCGGCAAGCATCTACGTGTCGAACGGGAGCGTGGTGACCGTCCATTCCGCCCAGGCGCGGATGACGCTTTTTGCCGGAGGCGAGGTGGACATCTGCGGCCCGGCCAAGATCACCGTGCTGAAGTCCGGCGAAGCCATTACGCTTGCGCTCAATTTCGGACGCATGCGCGTGCGACTGCCGGCGAAGACTTCTCTGCGCATTTTCACGCCCACGATCATCGGCACGCCGATCGACATCAGCGGTGGCGCGCGCGACGTCACGATGGGGCTGAACCTCGACGATTCGCTTTGCGTGGTGGCGGGCTCGGGCGCGATCCAGCTCGAACACCAGTTCACGGGCGAACGATTGATCGTGCCGCAAACGGGCGAATTCTTCCTCAATTCCGGGAAGCTGGCGCCCATGGCGGGCACGCCCGGAAGCTGCCAGTGCGTGGCCCCGAAAGCTCAGCCGCTTCCTCCGCCCCCTCCCCCCATACCGGAGTATGCGGACGCTACTCCCACGCCGCCGGTGAGGCCCAGCGTGGCGCCGCTTCTCGCGGCGCCCCCCACGATCGAACAGACGCCCGCAGCGCCGCTGGGCGAGCCAAGCGCCGAAGCAAATATTCCGCCGCCACGGATCGAGTACAGCATTCCGGCGAGCGAGGCGCATCCCGTGGTTCCGCTTGCCAAGGAAACTCCCGCGGGCGCCGCCCCGGCGGTTTCGACGGCGACGTACGCGGCCGTGCTACCCGCGCTGACTTTCTCAAACAAGGATCCCGTGCCGCCGGATGACCCGACGCCGGACATGACGCTGCTGATTCGCACGGCGCAGGTTTCGCCCGACTGGGGATTCTCGGGCCACGTTCAGCCGCCGGAATTCGTTACGGCGGTGCAGCACTCGCTGGGAGTCGAGCCGGCGAAACAGCAGAAGGATGCGCCGAGCGAGAAGAGGAAGAAGGGCGGTTTCTGGTCGGCGTTGAAGAGGGTTTTTGGGGGGTAAGGGCATCGGCTCGTACATCCTTCAGCCGGCAAGAAACCAGAAACGCAGATGTCACACGAGGAGAGATCCCTCCCTCGCGTTGCTCCGCTCGGGATGACAATCCTTGTCGGATTGTCACATTCCTTCGTAGTTCGGGCCTCCGCCGCCTTCGGGGGGAACCCAATTGATGATCTGGTAGGGGTCGGCGATGTCGCACGTCTTGCAATGGACGCAGTTCGCGGCACTGATCTTCAGTTTCGGCGCGCCTTTGTCGGTGACCATTTCGTAGACGGCCGCGGGACAAAAATACTGGCAGGGATTGCCGAATTCGCGGACGCAACGGCCGCCGCAGATATCCGGCTCGAGCACGATGAGATGGCACGGCTGGTCTTCTTCATGGCGCGTGCCGGAGTGATAGACGTCGGTGAGGCGATCGAAGGTGAGAATGCCGTCGCCCTTGAAGCGCGTCGATTGGTCGACGAGCGTGGCGTCGCGATTGAGCTTCGAATATTCCTCATAGCCCGCCTCGGCACGCATCGGATCGATCAGGCCGCGCCCGCCGCTGACGAATTGAAGGCCGGCGTGAATCAGGCCCTTCCACAGGCCGTCGTGAAATCCTTGATGGAAATTGCGCACGCCCCATAATTCTTTCTTCAGCCAACTCTGCTCGATCTTCTCGGGATACATTTTCAGCGCGTTTGCGGATGTGTCGCCCACGCAGAGGGCTTCGTAGATCGTCTCCGCGGCCAATATGCCGCTCTTGATCGCGGTGTGGATTCCCTTGAGGCGCTGCGAATTCAGGAGGCTCGCGGAATCACCGACGATCAGTCCGCCGTCCACATAGTTGCGCGGCATCGAATACCAGCCGCCGTAGGGAACCGTCTTCGCGCCGTAGCGGACGAGCTTGCCGCCTTCGAGAATGTTCTTCACAAATGGATGCGTCTTGAACTTCTGAAACGCGGCGTGGGGATCGAAGAGCGGGTCATGATATTCGAGACCGATCACCATGCCGAGCGAGACGCGGTTGTCGCGCAAACCGTAAATCCACCCGCCGCCGTAGAGGTCCGAGGTGAGCGGCCAGCCGAGCGTGTGCGCCACGTAACCCGTGGCGATGCGTCCGGGCTGCACGTCCCACAATTCCTTGATGCCGATGCCGTAGACCTGCGGATTGAGGCCATCGAGCATGAAGCGATTGACCATCTCCTTCGTGAGCGAGCCGCGCGGCCCTTCGGCGAGCACGGTCACTTTCGCGCGCAATTCGTAGCCGGGAGTGAAATTGTCCTTGGGCTTACCGTTCTTATCGACGCCCTTGTCCTCGGTGAGGACGCCTGCGATGCCATTCTTTTCGTAGAGAAGCTCTTTCCCGGCAAACTGCGTGAAGAGATTTACGCCCTTCTTTTCGACCAGGCCGCCGAGCCATTTCACCAGCTTATTGAGCGAGATGACGTAGTTGCCGTGGTTCCGCAGGGGCGGCGGCGTGATGGGGAGCTTGAACGAGCTTTTCTCCGTGAAGTAGTAGGCGGCATCGCCGGTGACGGGTGTGTCGAGCGGCGCCGTCTTTTCAAAGTCGGGAACGAGTTCGCGAAGCCCGCGCGGGTCCATGATGGCGCCGGAAAGCTGATGCGCGCCGATTTCGCGAGCCTTCTCGAGGACGTAGATATTCTCGGCGGAAAGCGCGGGCGATTTTTTCGCTTCGTTGTGCCGTTCGATCAGGTTGGCGAGGTGCAGGGCGCAGGAAAGGCCCGCCGGCCCCGCGCCGATGATGAGGACGTCCGCTTCGAGTTTTTCGCGCTCAATCGGCATACAAGAATCGAAATCGAAGAGAGATCCCTAGGCTCCGGTTGGTCGCTCCCTTCCTTCGCCGGGGCAAGCGGGATGACGATCCTCGCCGCTCCGCAGAATTGTCCGGAGCGCGGAAAGCGCGGATCGCCAGTTTTTCGCGCTCGGTCATGGCGGCCTAGAAGCCACGCTAGCACGTGGAAGGTAAGTTGCAAGGGGTAGTTCGCGCAGAAATGGAAGGGGCTATTGCCGGCCGAGCAGGCAGGCTGGGCGGAGAGGAGAGCGTTCGAAACCCGCAAGAGCTCTAAAGCTGACCCGCAGCGGCTTCACCGGTTTCGACGGCACCTTCCATGAAGCCCTGCCAATCCTCGCTGAGGTGCTCACCGGCAAAAAGCACGCGGCCGTGGGGCTGCGCAAGGAGGGGACGAACGGTGAACCATTGGCCGGAGCGGTAGAAGGCGTAAGCGCCCTGGGAATACTCCGCCTGCCAGGGCTGATGCTTGCTGGCGAGGGCACATACCGTGTCGGGCTTCTGTCCGGTGGCTATCAGGACGTCGTTCGTGATCCATTTCACGAGGTCGCCTGGGTCCTGATTCGCCTGTGCGCACAGGTCGTCGGCCTTATCACCGACGGCGTAACTACAAAGGATTCGCATGGCTCCTGTCTGACGGTAGGTGGCGTCAAAACAGAAATCGGAAACGCCGCTGGTGAAAACGGAAAACCCGCCCTTGCGAGGCTCCGGCCAGAATCGTTTCGGATAGAGGACGACCGTTTTCATGATCCGGCAATATTGCAATTGGTTGGCGGCCTGGGCTTTCTCTTCGGGCAGCGGGGGAGACCACCGGATCCGATTCAAGGAACGCGCCGGTACCGTGCAGATGCAGAAGTCGCCGGCCATGGGACGTGGGCGCGGAGCGTGCGCGCGCCCGCCTTGCCCGTTGTCGACCCAGGCCAGCCTGACATGGACCTTGTGATTTTCCTGACGAATTTCGAAAACCCGCCGGTTCAGGTGCAGCTTGGCGCGGGAGCCCATGCGCGAAAGGAGCTTCTCCGGGAGCAGGTGGTTTCCACCGATGATCTTCCAATCCATGTCGTCATATTTGTCGCTGCCGGCGTATTCGCCCGCGGCCACATACGCGGAAGTGAGCCGGATGGTTTCGCCGAAATCGGTGCTGTCCATAAGGTCGCGGCGCAGCAATTCCGTTTGCGTGAAACCCAACTTTTGGAGCCAAGTCCACCAGTCGTACTTGTCCCAGGCCTTCTGGTGAATCACGTCGGAGCCGCGATACTCGGCCATAAATTTGTCGAAGGCTTCTCCCCGCTTGGGGGAAAATGGCCACTCGCCAGGGTCATAGACGCGGGAAGGCTTCAGCTTATCGGCAAAAAAGAAAGAGTAGCGATGCTTCCGCAAAGGCAGCCTAAACTTGCGGCATAGCGCCCTCATCCGCGCGTGGTTGTCGCCGATCCATTCGCCGCCGAGTTCGCACCAAAGGCCGGGGGCCTGTTTTTTGAATTCATGCGAGAAGACGCGGCCTCCGATGCGATTCTCCGCTTCGACGATATCGACCGTCCAGCCCCTTTGGGTCAATTGATACCCAGCCGCAAGGCCGGCGAGGCCCGCGCCGATGACGATGCAGTGGGGAGCTTTTCTAGGCATTCGTGCCTTCGTTCTTCGCCGGTGTCGACGAAATGAGGATCCGTCAATCGGAACACAACTCGCAGGTAAATCGCGGGGAAACTATCACTCGCTAACTACTCTGTCAAGTAACACCGGCACAATAAAAGAGCCCGCCCGGAAGGCGACCAGTGGCGAGGGAGTGGCGGCGCTGGACTAATTTTTCTTCACGGCGGGATCGGCATCGGCGATGCTGCCCGCGACCAAATCCGTCTTGATCGTGACTTTCTGTCGGGGCAACAAGTCCACCTCGGTTTCGAAGGTCTTAAAGCCGGGCAGGTCGATTTTGACGGCGTGTTTTCCGGGACTGACAAGCATCGCGCGACCCACGCCGCCAAAGTCGTGAACCGTGCCGGCGAAGGCGCCGTCGACGAAAACGGCCGCACGGTCGGGCGTCACTTTCAGTTTGATTTCGGACGTGACCCTGGAGAATTGGGCGCGAGGATCTTTTTCCATGGCCACCGGCACCACGATCTCCTTCGCGGGTTCGATGACGACCGTCTGAGTGAAGTCCGTGTATCCCGACTGGCGGACGGAAATCTCGTGTTGGCCGGGAAGAAGCAGGACTTCCTTGTCGCCCTTGAGCTCATCGACATAGCCGACATACTGGCCGTCGATCCATACACCGGAGGTCTTGTCGGCTTTGGTCTTGCCGACAAACTGGACTTTTCCCAGGACCTGATTCTGGGCGTGCGATGGGGCGGGCATCAAAAGAGAAAGAAGACCGGAGAGAAGAAGCAGCCTGGCGAAAGCGCGGTGGATTGTCATCGTCGTCCCCCTAAGCAGGCAAATCTCAAGCTCTGAATCGTCTGGGAACGATCCGATTCTCTGCAACCCAGACAGGGTAATACGATGGGAGACATATCACAACTTGCCGGGCTGGCTGAATCGCGCAAGGCGCAACGGCCGTGCCAAGTAGCCAGGCGGCTAATTCCGGGCACGCATGTCTGGCCGGCAATGAGCCAGTTGAAATCACGACACTTCTCTGGTAACCGCGTTAATCAGGACTGACCTACGCGGTCGGAAAGTACATGTCCGGGCGGTCTTAAGGCTATATTAGGCTATGAGCGTCAGCGTCTGCCCCCTTGCCACCATACACGCCCCTGTCGAGCGCGTTTGGAGTTTCCTCACAGAACCTGCTAATTATGCTCTCTGGTGGGATGCCCAAACGTGCTCGGTTGTGCCCGAAGGCCCAGCTTCGCCAGGCCAGAAAATTTACGCCCGGGCCACTGCCCTTGGAAAGGACTGGAATGTGAATGTGATGGTGGAGGAAGTAGACCAAGCCAAACGCCAAATTCATTTGACCACCGTGTTGCCTTGGGGGATTACCGTCCACAATCACGTTACGTGTATCCCGCTCGACCCTGCACATTGTCGTGTTTCATTTGGCTGAAACTTTACCTTCTCACCTGGATGGTGGGGATGGCTGTTGGAACGATTCGGCTCAAAGCAACTGCATGAGGGAGTGGCGGAAGCATTGGCGCGGTTGAAGCGGGCGGCAGAAAGTAGGCAGGGCGAGGCTTTAGTTCGGGTTTAACTCCTGATTAGTCGGATTACTGGACAAGTGTCATCGACATCCGGGCCGAGAACCAGCGTTGGGAAGCCAACGGGCTCGTATTGGGCTGCAAACTGACCCACCACCGGGCCGTTAATTCCGAGCGTGCATGGCCGCCGGCCGGCTTGCAAAGGTGCGTCGAATGGCGATAAGGTTGGGGTCGGGAATGCAGCGTAACCGGAGGGCGGCGAGGTACGTCCTTAGTGTTGTGAAGTGCCGCGAAGTCATTCAGAAGGAGACAGATCGTCCATGAAGATCAACAGGCGAAACATATTGTCGCTGATGGGAATGTCTCCCGCGCTTTTGGCTGGAGCAACGGCGGCCGAGGCGAAAGATAAGACCACGAAAGACAAGAAAAAGGGCGCGATGGCCGAGCCCAAGCTGACGGTGCTGAACCCGAGAGGCATACCGCCTCCGATTACGCTTGTACCCATGGCGCCGCGGCTGAGCACGCTGGATGGCAAGACAATCTATCTCGTGTCCGACGGATTCCCGGGCGCGGACGCTTTCCTGAACCAGATGTCGATCTGGTTCAAGAAAAACATGCCGAGCGTGACCACGGTGTACCGGTTGAAGGCGGGCGGATTCGCGGACGACGATCCGAAGCTGAATGCGGAGATCAAGGAGAAGGGCCAGGCAGTGATCATGGCCATAGGCCATTGAAGCACGTGCACCCCAGCGACCGTCGGTCACTGCATAGCGTACGAAAAGATGGGAATTCCCGCCGCCCCCATGGTCACCATCGCGTTCAAAGACCTGGCAAAAACCAACGCCGCCAAAAGAGGCATGCCGCTCCAGCGAATCTGCTTTACGCCGCATCCGGTGTGGGGCAAGACGGACGAGCAGATGTATGCCTACCTCGAAGGGAACGATCCTGTAAACAACACGCCTCTGATGCCCGAGGTGATCTCCGCACTCACAAAACCGCTGACCGATGACGAGAAGAAGTCGGGCACGGTCACTCCTCCGGTGGGCGCGCCAACGTTTACGGACACGTCCGACAACTTGCAGCAGTATTTCCTTGACAACGGCATGACGGACTTCATGCCGATCGTCCTGCCGACACAGGAAAAAGTGGATGCGATGCTGAAGGCCACGAGCCACAAGCCGGACGAAGTGGTGGGCAAGATGACTCCGGCGCAGGGCGCGTTTCCGGCATGGTCGTACACGGTCCAGCAAGTGGCCGTGAACGCCGTGATGGCGGGAGCGCTTCCCGACTATTTCCCGACGCTCCTGGCGATCGCGTCGACGGGAATATCGGCGCTGTTCAGCTCGACGAATTCGCTCGTCTCGGCGGCGGTCGTCAACGGGCCGGTTCGCGACAAACTGCAAATGAACTACGGAATCGGCGCGATGGGTCCGTTCAACCAGGCGAACGCAGTGATCGGGCGGGCGTGGACGCTGATGTCCAAGAACCTCGACGGCGGCGGAATCGCGGGCGAGACGTACATGGGCTCGCAGGGCAACATCATCAACTACAACAACCTGATCATTCCCGAAGCCGAAAAGGACAGCCCCTGGCCTCCTTTCCACGTGCAGAAAGGTTTCAAACCGGCGGAGAGCGTGATCAGTTTCTTCTTCGGATTCAACATCACGCAGGGACAGGGTGGCAAAGGTCTGGGCGTGAAGCCGATTCCACTGTACAACGTGGCGATGTCCGCCAACGTCGCGCCGTTCGCTTCGCTATTCGGCGCGTTGTTCATCCTGGACCCACTGGTGGCCAACGGGCTGGGCGACCTGGGGTTCAAGACCAAGGACCAGATCGCCGACTGGCTGCAGAAGAACACCACGGTAACCGTCAAGGACGTGAAGTCGATGCTCTTCAGCGGCCTCCCGAGAGGCCCCGAAGCGGCGAGCCTGACGGACGACTCGGTGATACCGAAGTGGTCGAGGGCGGACGCGTACAACTTCGTGGTCTGCGGCGGCCAAACGAACCCGTATCACCAGCTCGCGAACATGAGCTACCGGCTGAGCGTCTCGATCGATAAGTGGGCGTAGAACGCGAGAACAAATCCCGCGGCCGGCGAGAAATCACCGGCCACGGGGTTACCTTCCCGATGTCATCTCGCACATCTCAACTCTTGCATCGCGTCCGATGATGAGCAAAGATACGCCGGGCTTTGCCGGGAAGCGGCCCGCGTGCCTCAATACACACGAAAGGGACCATTAATGCAAAACCTGGGTGGGGTGAAGCACTGGTTCGTTTGTTTCATGCTGGTTCTGCCGGCCTCCGCGGCCGTGGCTCAGCAGTCGCGGCCCGTGGACGACAAGGCGCTGAAGAGCGCCGTCAAGAACGCAGACGAGTGGCTGACGAACGGCCGCGATTATACGGAGAGGCGCTACAGCCCGCTCAAGCAGATCGATGCGTCCAACGTAAAGCGGCTGGGGCTGGCCTGGTATTACGACACCGGCTCCTTTGCGGGAACCGTCGAAACCACGCCGATCATCTCGAATGGAACGCTCTACGGAACGATACCGTGGAGCGTGGTTTTCGCGGTGGACGCGAAAACAGGAAAGGAAAAGTGGCGCTGGGACCCGAAAATCGGCCACCAGAATTTTCCGCCGGGATCAGCCGGAAAGCCCGACAGGGTTCGCACCGGACCAAGCATCTGCTGCGGCCCGGGGAACCGCGGCGTCGCGGTTTATGACGGCAAAGTGTACGTGGGCACGCTGGACGCGAGACTCGTCGCGCTCGATGCGGAAACGGGCAAGGTCGTGTGGGATGTCCGGACGGCCGGTGAAAACGAAGACTACAGCATTACGGGCGCGCCGCTGATCGTCAAAGGCAAGGTGATCATCGGCAACGGCGGCGGCGAATTCGCCGTGCGCGGCTACATATCGGCGTACGACGCAGAAACCGGCAAACAACTGTGGCGCACCTACACGGTTCCGGGCGACCCGTCGAAGCCATTCGAGAGCAAGGCCATGGAAGCCGCGGCGAAGACATGGACGGGAGACTGGTGGAAGTTGGGCGGGGGCGGAAATCCCTGGGACGCGATTTCCTACGACCCCGAACTCGATCTTCTCTACCTGGGGACGGCCCAGGGCGGCCCGTGGGTCAACAAATATCGCAGCCCGCAAGGCGGGGACAATCTGTACATATGCTCGATCCTCGCCCTGAAACCAGAGACGGGTGAGCAGGTTTGGTATTTCCAAACCACGCCGGGCGATGAGTGGGATTACGATTCCGTGCAGGGCCTGACGCTCGCCGATTTGAAGATCAACGGGAAGACCCGCAAGGTCATTATGCAGGCGCCCAAGAATGGTTTCTTTTACGTGCTCGACCGCAAGACGGGGGAGTTCATCTCGGCCGCGCCGTACGTGAAGGTGGATTGGGCGACGGGCGTCGATCCGAAGACGGGGCGCCCGATTGAAGCCCCAAATGTCCACTACGACACCAAGGACGTGACGGTGTCACCGGGTCCGGCGGGCGGACATGCCTGGCCGGGGATGTCGTTCAATCCGAACACGGGGCTGGCATACATTCCGGCGCTGGATAGCAACTTCCGCTACATCTCGGCGCCGGAGTTCAAGCCCGAGCTCGGCGCGTACAACTGGGGAATCGTGTTCAGGCCGCCGCCTCCGCCGCCTCCACCGGCCGCCGGACAGCCGGCTCCGCCACCTCCACCGATGGGCCCGCCAGGAGGATTCCTATCAGCCTGGGATCCGACAACCCAAACAGAGCGCTGGCGGATTCCCAAGATGAACGGCGGCGGAACGGTGACCACAGCCGGGAACCTTGTGTTCGCGGCTACGGGCGACGGGGAATTCGTGGCGCTGAGTGCGGACAAGGGCGAAAAGCTCTGGTCAGCCAAGCTCCTTCCCGGGTTCGCGAATCCGGCGACGTACATGATCGACGGGAAGCAGTACGTCACGGTGCTGTCGGGCCGCGCGGGCAAAGCGAGGATGTACACGTTCGCGCTCGACGGGAACCTTCCAATTCCCGCGCCACCAAACACGCCTCCGCCTCCTCCGTTTCCAACGGGGCAGTGAGGCGCGACACGAGCGGCCGCGAACCGGCGGGTTGAAGCGAACGCGGACGCACATGGTGAAAACATGAAAATCAATCGGCGAAAAATACTGTCGATGCTGGGGATGTCCCCGGCGCTGCTGGCCGGCGCGACCGCCGAGGCTCAGCAATCGAAGCCGCATGTGAAGACGGCGAGCGGCGCAAGTGCCGCGGGCGGCGACGGCAAGATTCAGACGCTGAATCCGAAGGGGACGCCGCCGTCCGTTCAGTTGATTCCCATGGCGCCGCGGCCGAGCAGCCTGGATGGAAAAACGGTGTATCTCGTCGACACCGGATTCGAAGGCGGCGGGATGTTGCTGAACCAGATACAACTCTGGTTCAACCGAAACATGCCCAGCGTGACCGTTGTTTTCAAGCGAAAAGCCGGGCCGTATGCGGAAGACGATCCTGCACTGTGGAAGGAAATCAAGGAAAAGGGCAACGCGGCGATCATGGCCATCGGCCATTGAAGCACGTGCACGCCAGCGACCGTCGGTCACTGCATCAGCGTTGAGAAACTGGGAATCCCGACCACTCCCCTGGTCACCAGAGCCTTTAAAGACCTCGCGATTTTGAACGTGGCCAAGCGAGGCATGCCGCACGAGCGAATCACGTTCACGCCTCATCCCGTGGCGGGCAAGACGCCCGAGCAGCTCCGCGCGTACGTCGAGGGACCGGACCCGGTCACCGGCAAGCCCATGATGAAGGAGATTATCGACGCGCTGACGCAGCCGCTGACCGCCGAGGAGAGCAAGACCGGAACGATTGCGCCTTCAGTGGGACCTTCGATCTTTGCCGACACCGCCGACAACTTGCAGGACTACTACCTCGACAACGGGATGACGGACTACCTTCCGATCATTCTGCCGACCGAAGAGAAAGTCGAGGCGATGCTGAAGGGCACGAGCCACGATCCCGAGGAGATGTGCGGCCAGATGGCTGCGGGCGCGTACCCGCCCTGGTCGTACACGGTGAGGAAAGTGGCCGTGAACGCGGTGATGGCGGGATGCAGATCGGAGTACCTCCCGGTGGTGCTGGCGATCGCATCGTCCGGCACGCCTTCACTCTTCAGCTCGACGAACTCGTTCGCGTACGCGGCGGTGATCAACGGGCCGATCCGCGACAAGCTGAATATGAATTACAGCATCGGCGCGCTGGGTCCGTTCGCGCAGCCGAACGCCGTGATCGGGCGGGCGTGGACGCTGCTCTCGAAGAACCTCGGCAACGGCGGCATTCCGGGCGACACGTACATGGGATCGCAGGGCAACAATCTGAATTACAACAACATCGTGATCGCCGAAAACGAAGCGGCAAGCCCCTGGGTTCCCTTCCACGTGCAGAAAGGCTTCAAGGCCGAGGAAAGCGCCGTGAGCATGTTCCGCGGACTCGGCATCGTGCCGGGACAAGGCGCGAGGGGCACAAGCACCGATACGCCGAAATACGAAGAACAGTTCAGCGACCTCTTCAGCGTGTTCACCGGATTTTTCGGCGGGCTGGTGGTGGCCGACCCGCTGATCGCGCAGAGCCTGAAGGAGCGCGGCTACGACACGAAGGAAAAACTGATCGATTGGCTCTACAAGAACACGACGCAGAGCGTGAAAGATTACAAGAGCCGCGATTTTGCCTACGGATTCGATTACCCGCGTGCGCTGAAGGGGCTCGAACCTTACGCAACCTGGTACAAAATGCCGGACGATGCAGTGATCCCGCGGTGGCCGCATTTGAACGATATCAATGTGGTGGTGGCGGGCGGGCAGACGAATGCGTTCTTTCAGGGCGGAAGCCTCTCATACGGCGTCAGCATCTCGATCGACAAGTGGGCGTAGAGCGGATCACGAAGATTTGTTGCGCCGCTGCACGTGAGCGGAATGATTTACGCTCGAAACCGGCGACGCAAATGCCCCGTTCGGATGAGACCTGGATTTTGGGAGACCGGTAGGATCGTGATCTCTGGCAACGGGAATATTCGCTGCTCGGATTCGTCCTTCGGGAATTGAACCTCCACACCGTAGTCCCGCTCGAGTTCCATCACGTGGATGGGATCCGTGTCCGTCGATACGATCAACATCTTCGGATACGCGCATTGCGCGCGATAGCCAGCCTCGCACTCGATGACACGCCCCCAGAGATGGACCGAACCGAGGACTCTGAGAGACTCGTAGGCCAGCTCGTTCAAACTGAAGCGGAATTTCAGGGCATGAATACCCTGGACATTCAGCGCGCCGTCGGCAAGGTGCCAGTTGTCGTCCTCGACGACGAAAGGCTTTCTAACCGGCCATTCGACGGGGTTGAAGAGAGAGACGAGTTTTCCCTCATTCAGAGACCAGCCACGCCAGCCGATCAAAGTCTCTGTCCTGTAGGTTACAGCGCCGGCTTCGGACTTATCGGCGCCGCCCAACTGCTGTGGAGGCCCTAGTCCTGGAAGCCATGGTGGAACAAATCGGTTTTCCCCGGGCGCTCTACCCCTCCACTTTCTCCGTTCCGGCCACTGGCTTGTCATCCGGCACCTTCCTTATCGTCGGGTCAGTCTTGGCCGTCCACTCCGGGACCGGCACCTTGAGCGGCTTTATCAGATACTCGTGGATCGCGTAACCAACGTTCATTAGATTTCTCCTCTTCTCGCTGTGTACGCCTGAAAAGACTGCACCTCACCGCATTCGGCCTGCCAAAACACCGGCATCCGCAAAACACGGAAAAATCAGAAATTCGGTGGGAGGCGGATTAGAGAGTTTCTAATCTTAGAGCCGTTTTGGAATCTCGGGACCGCTTCGGGATGGAAGGGTTGTAGGACATCAAACAGGAAGCGGACCGTCAATTGCAATTTCGACCCTTGCGGGACTATAAATGGTACGTCGGCAACGGGATTGGGAGAGAGGTGAGCGTATGAAGGTCAACCGGCGAAAGATGCTGTCGCTGCTCGGCGTGTCTCCGGCGCTGCTGGCCGGCGCGAGCGCAGACGCGCAGAATAAAGCGAAGGGCAAGAACACGAAGTCCGCTGGACCGGAAAAGATCGAGGCGCTGAATCCTCGCGGCATGCCTCCTGCGATCCAGCTCGTTCCGATGGCGAAGCGTTTGGACACGCTGGACGGCAAGACGATTTTCCTCGTATCCGACGGATTCCCCGGCGCGGACCATTTTCTCGCGCAGGTCGGGATATGGTTCAAAAAGAACATGCCCAACGTGACGACCGTGTACCGATTGAAGGCCGGGGCGTTCGCCGACGACGACCCCAAGCTCAACGCGGAGATCAAGGCCAGCGGCAACGCTGTCATCATGGCGATCGGCCATTGAAGCACGTGCACCCCAGCGACCGTCGGTCACTGCATAAAATTCGAACAGATGGGTTTTCCGACCGCTCCCCTGGTCACGATTGCGTTCAAAGACCTCGCGCTCTCTAACGCCGCGGGGCGAGGCATGCCGCACGAACGCATCTGCTTCACGCCGCATCCCGTGTGGGGCAAGACGGACGAAGAGATGTACGCCTACCTTGAAGGGAAGGACCCCGTAAGCGGCAAGCCGCTGATGAAGGAAGTGACCGACGCGCTCACCCAACCCCTGACAGCCGAGGAACAGAAGACGGGATCGGTGACGCCTTCCATCGGAGCACCCGTGTTCGTGGATACCGCGGACAATCTGCAGCAGTATTACATGGACAACGGGATGTCGGACTTCATGGAGATCGTGCTGCCCACTCAGGAAAGAGTGGACGCGATGCTGAAGGGCACGACCCGCAAGCCGGACGAAGTGGTCGGCACGATGTCGCCAGCCAAGGGATCCTACCCGGACTGGACGTTCACCGTAAGGCATGTGGCCATCAACGCGGTGATGGGAGGCTGCAAACCCGAATATTTCCCCACCGTGCTGGCGATCGCGGCGAGCGGACTCACGGCGCTTTCGAGCTCGACGAATTCGTTCGCGGTGGCGGCGGTGATCAACGGGCCGATCCGCGACAAGCTCAACATGAATTACGGAATCGGCGCCATGGGTCCGTTCTCCCAGCCCAGCGCGGCGATCGGGCGCGCGTGGACGATGCTTTCGAGAAACCTGAGCAATTCCGGAGTTCCGGGGCAGACCTACCTCGGCACGCTCGGGAACAGCGTCAACTTCAACAACCTGATCATCCCGGAGAACGAGCAGGCGAGTCCGTGGACTCCGCTACACGTGCAGAAGGGTTTCAAAGCGGAAGAAAACGTGGTGAGCGTATTCGTCGGATTCAGCATCTCGCAGGGACAGGGAGGCATCGGCCTGGGCGTAAGACCCGTGCCGCTGTATCACGAGGCGATTGCGTACAACTGCACGCCGTTCGGGCCGCTCTTCGGGGCGCTGATCGTCTGCGACCCGCTCGTGGCGCAGGGGCTGGTCGAACTGGGCTACAAGACCAAGGAGCAGCTCGCGGAATGGCTCCAGAAAAATCAAACCATTTCCGCGAAGGATGCGAGATCGACGCTTTTCGGCGGCCGCTGGGTGCCCGACCCGCAGACTCCGGACGACGCGCGGGTTCCCTACTATCGGAGGCCCGACTTCTACAACTTCGTGGTCGTGGGCGGGCAAACGAACCCGTATCACATGGTGGCGAACATGAGCTACCGGGCGAGCGTGTCGATCGATAAGTGGACGTAAGGATGTTGGAAGAGAGGTCCCTCGGGCCAAAAGGCGGTCGTCCCGGTGAAGGCTGCTATCCGCTTTCGAGCCAAACGTAGATCAGCTGAAAGATGCTCCCGTTTCCGTTCGGCTGGACTCCCACAATGCGCTGCTTTCGTGGCGTGCCGGCCTTGAACAGCATTCCGCCCTTCTCGGGCTTGTCATCGCCACACGTCAGCGATTTGGACGAGTCGTCTTTTCCCGAGTCTCCCGTCCCACCATTGGTGCAATTCAGCACTGCGCCGTAAGTCGCCAGCGCTTTCCTGTAAAACTCCGCGACCTTTGCAGGCGCGTCGTTCGATTCCATCTTCACCACTACCAACTTGAACCCGTAACCGCCGCCCCACAGGCCAAGCCTCGCCGAGTCCGAATCATCCTTGTTGTCCTTGTGGGGCTTCGCCCCGGGATAGAGTGGGAGGCCAACTTCTTCGGCCGTGGCCTTTCCGCTCACCACAAGACCCGCGCCATCATGCCCCTGCGCCGCAGCACGAAGTCCCATGAGACCGATGATTCCTGCCAGCACGGCCACTCCCGTCGCTAGTCGACGGTAGCAGTACTCTGTGGTTGTTCGCCGATCGCGTCGCATCAGAGGCTCCTCTCGCATATTCAAACATACGTTACTCCCACGCCAAAAGTTCCCGCAGCGCGGCACCGGAAGCGAGGCGAGCGTCTCGATTTGTAAGCGGAAAGAAAGGGAAGTAAGGGCGGGTTTGAAACCCGCCCCTACGGATGCGGAGAATCAACACCTTCCCGCGGGGCCGGAAACCTCGAACAGGATCTATCCGTCTACGTAACGTACGCTGCGAACCGCTTGCAATCCATACGTTGCAGAACTATAAGTTGAAGAGGCCAGTTCAGGGGGGATGATGAACATCAACAGGCGAAAACTGCTTTCGCTGCTGGGGATGTCTCCGGCGATTCTGGCGGGTTCGTCCGCGGATGCGCAGAAGTCCAAGACCCCGCAGGCCAAGTCGAGCGACGACTACAAGATTGTTGGCGTCAATCCCCGCGGAACACCTCCCTCGATCCAGCTCATCCCGATGGCGCCGCGCCTCGACACGCTCGAGGGCAAGACCGTCTACCTGGTGGATACGGGATTCCATGGCTCGGACATGATATTGAAGCAGGTCGAGCTGTGGTTTAACCGGAATATGCCGGGCGTGACCATCGTGTTCCGGCGCAAGGCAGGCCCCTACGCGGAAGACGATCCAAAGCTCTGGGCGGAGATCAAGGCGAAAGGCAATGCGACCATTATGGCCATTGGCCATTGAAGCACCTGCGCCCCAGCGACCGTCGGTCACTGCATAACAACTGAAAAGATGGGCATTCCGAGCGTGCCGATGATCACCAAGGCATTCAAGGAATTGGCCACGCTGAATGCCGCGAAGCGCGGCATGCCACACGAACGCATTGTCTTCACGCCGCATCCCGTGTGGGGCAAGACGCCCGAGGAACTCCGCGCGTACGTCGAAGGCCCCGATCCCGTGAGCGGCAAGCCGATGATGAAGGAAATCGTGGACGGGCTCACGGTGCCGCTGAACGACGATGAAAAGAAATCCGGCATGGTGAGCGTATCGACCGGCCCGGCGACCTACGGCCCGGACACGCCGAAAAATTTGCAGCAGTATTACCTCGACAACGGGATGACGGACTACCTGCCGATCATCATCCCTACCGAGGAAGCCGTGGAAGAAATGCTGACCGGCACGAGCCACAAGCCCGATGAAGCGGTCGGGAAGATGGCCGCGGGCGCGTATCCGCCGTGGAGCTACACGGTGAGGCAGGTGGCCATCAACGCGGTGATGGCAGGTGCCAGGCCCGAATACTTCCCCACCATTCTGGCGATTGCGTCGTCGGGAATCGCTTCGCTCTTCAGCTCGACGAATTCCTTCGCGTTCGCCATGATCATCAACGGGCCGATCCGCGACAAATTGAACATGAACTACGGGATCGGCTCGCTGGGACCGTTCGCGCAGCCGAACGCGACGATCGGACGCGCCTGGACGATCATGTCCAAGAATCTGGGAAACGGCGGAATTCCCGGCGACACATACCTGGGTTCGGTCGGCAACAACCTCAATTACAACAACGTGGTGATCGCGGAAGCCGAGGGGGATAGCCCGTGGCCGCCGTTCCACGTGCAACGAGGATTCAAGGCCGAGGAAAACGTGGTGAGCCTGTTCCGCGGCCTGGGCGTCGTGCCGGGCCAGGTGGCGCGAGGGAGCAGCGCCAACGAGAACGTGCAGTTCGATTATCAACTGAGCGATCTCTTCAGCACGTTCACGGGATTCTTCGGCGCGCTGGTGATCGCCGATCCGCTGGTGGCGAAGCGGCTGAAGGAGCAAGGCTACGACACGAAGGAAAAACTGATCGACTGGCTCTACAAAAACACGACGCAGACCGTGAAGGATTACAAGAGCCGGAACTACGCGTACCTGTTCGACTATCCGCGGGCGCTGCGGGGAGACGAGCCCTGGGCAACCTGGTACAAGCTGCCGGACGACGCGCTGATTCCGCACTTCCCGAGGGCCGAGAGTTTCAATATCGTGGTCACGGGCGGACAGACGAATGCTTATCCGCAAGCGGCTAACATGAGCTATGGTGTCAGCATCTCGATCGACAAGTGGGCGTAGGATCGCAGAAGAGAGATCCTTGCAATGAACAGACGAAAGCTGCTGTCGCTGTTGGGCATGTCTCCGGCGCTGCTGGCTGGTTCCGCGGCCAGCGCGCAAAAGAAAAGCAAGACTCCTCCCGCTCAAGCGAAGGACGCCGCGGAGCGCCAAGTAATGGCGCTCAATCCCAAGGGAACGCCGCCGCCGGTGAAGCTGATTCCAATGGCGCCGCGCCTCGCGACGCTCGACGGCAAGACGATCTACCTCGTCGATACGGGATTCATGGGCGGGGGCATGCTGCTGCAGCAAATGCAGATATGGTTCAACAAGAACATGCCCGGCGTCACGGTCGTATTCCGCAAGAAGGCCGGACCCTACATGGAGGACGATCCCGCGCTGTGGAAAGAGATCAAGGAAAAGGGCAACGCCGCGATCATGGCCATCGGCCATTGAAGCAGCTGCACACCAGCGACCGTCGGTCACTGCATAACAGTCGAAAAAATGGGCATCCCGGCCGTTCCCATGGCCACGCGTGCCTTTGCTGACCTCGCGAAATCGAACGCCGGGAAGCGCGGGATGCCGCACATCCGCACCGCGTTCACGCCGCACCCCGTCTGGGGCAAGACGCCCGAACAACTCATGGCGTACATCGAAGGGAACGATCCGGTCAGCGGCAAGCCGCTGATGAAGGAGATCGTCGATGGACTGACGGTGCCGCTTTCGGCCGACGACACGAAGACGGGGATGATGGACGTTTCCGTCGGGCCGCCGATGTACGGGCCGGACACTCTGGACAATCTGCAATCGCTCTACCTGAACAACGGGATGACGGATTTTCTGCCGGTGATCATACCGACAGAAGAAAAAGTCGCGGCGATGCTCAAGGGCACCAGCCATCCGCCCGATGAAGTCGTCGGCAAGATGGCGGCCGGAGCGTTCGCGCCGTGGACGTTCACGGTGAAGCAGGTTGCGGTGAACGCGGTGATGGCCGGATGCGAGCCGGAATACTTCCCCATCATGCTGGCGATCGCGTCGACCGGAATGGCCGCGCTCGGCAGCTCGACTACCTCGTTCGCGTACTCGATGGTGATCAACGGCCCGATCCGCGACAAACTGAACATGAATTACGGAATCGGCGCGATGGGGCCATTCGCGCAGCCCAACGCGACGATCGGCAGGGCCTGGACGCTGCTCGGCAAGAACCTCGGCAACGGCGGAATCCCCGGCGAAACCTACATGGGCTCGCAGGGAAACAACACGAACTACAACAACATCGTCATCGCGGAGAACGAGAAGGAGAGTCCGTGGACTCCGTTCCACGTGCAGAAGGGTTTCAAGCCAGAGGACAACGTCGTCAGCCTATTTGCCGGCGAAGACATGCGCCAGGGACACGGCGCGCGCCGCGCGGGCGTTCTCGAGAACCCGATGTTCGACGACCAGATCAGTGACATCTTCCGGACCCTCACCAGCCAGTTCGACGCGCTCGTCATCTGCGATCCGCTCACGATCAAGCGCTTGGTCGAGCAGGGCTACGACACCAAGGAAAAACTCACCGAGTGGCTGTGGAAGAACACCACGCGCACTGCGAAACTCTATCGCGACTCCGCGTTCGTCTACACCTTCCACTATCCGCGTGCGCTCAGAGGTGAAGAGCCCTACAAGACTTGGTACAGCTGCCCGGAGGACACCCAGATTCCCTACTGGCCCAGGCCCGACAACATCGTTCTCGTCTGCGCCGGCGGGCAGACCAACCCGTTCTTCCAGGTGGGGAATTTGACTTATCGAGCGAGCGTCTCCATCGACAAATGGATGTAACAGGCATATCCTCTCAGGCGTTCTGACGGCTGATTTCGTGCAGGTTGGGGGACTTCTTCGGTGAAAAAACTTCTGTTGATTCTCGTGTGCGCGGCGTGCTTGTCCGCGCAGGAACTCGATCCCGCAAAGCTGCTGAAGCCTCCCACCGATAACTGGCCCACTTTTAACGGCGACTACACCGGCCGGCGTTTCAGCCCGCTCACGCAGATCAACAAGGACAACGTAGGCTCGCTGACGCTCGCATGGGCTTTCCAGACGCGTGCGCAGAACGCCGTCTATGCCACGCCGCTCGAAGTGAACGGCATCCTTTATTTCTCGGTTTCGAACCAGGCGTGGGCCGTCGATGCGCGCACCGGCCGCCAGATCTGGCACTTCGATCATCCGTTCAACGGCTACACGCTGGGCGGCGGCAGCCGCGGCGTTGCCATGTATAAGGACCGCATCTTTTTCGGCACCGGCGACGGGTATCTCTACTGCCTCGACGCGCGAAACGGCAAGACGCTCTGGTCCACCGAGTTGGCCGACATCGCGTTCAAGGCTTTCATGAGCATGGCGCCGCTGGTGATTCGCGACCATCTGCTGGTGGCGATCTCGGGCGACGTGGCGGACATTCCCGGCTGGCTCGAGTCGCTCGATCCGATGACCGGAAAAGTTCAGTGGCGCTGGGATGCGATGCCGAAGGAGGGCGAGCCCGGCTGGGATACGTGGCCGCACGATACGGACGTGATCACGCACGGCGGAGGAACGCTATGGCTCACGGGCACGTACGATCCGGAGCTCAATCTGACCTACTGGGGCACCGGGAATCCGCACCCGGTGGAAGCGCCGGACGCGCGCCTGGGCGCGAATCTCTACACCTGCACGATCGTCGCTCTCAATCCGGATACCGGCGAGCTGGCGTGGTATTTTCAGGCGTCGCCGCACGATACGCACGATTGGGACGCGATTCAGACGCCGGTTCTGATCGACGGCACGTATAAGGGCAAGCCGCGCAAGATGCTCGCGCAGGCGAGCCGCAACGGCCTCTATTTCCTGCTCGACCGCACGAACGGCCAGGCGCTGGTCCACGAGCCCTATATCCCGGTGAACTGGGTGGCGGGATTCGACGAACGCGGCCAGCCGATTCCGAAAAAGGAAACCGAGCCGCACCTCGATGGCGCTCTTGCATCGCCGGGCGCGGTGGGCGGAACGAACTGGATGGCGCCGAGTTTCAGTCCGCAGACAGACCTTTTTTACGCGACGGCGAAAGAGAGTTCCGGCGTTTACTTCGTGACCATGCCGGGGAAACACGTCGAAGGCTGGGGCGGCCGCGACTTCATCCTGCATTCGAAGTCGGTGCTGAAGGCGATCGACTATCAAACCGGCAAAATCCGTTGGACGCGCGATCTGAGCAGCCCGGGCGGGGGCGGCTGGCCGTCGGTGCTGACCACGGCGGGGCACCTGCTGTTCACCGCCGACGATTCCGGAAAAATCCTTGCGCTCGATCCGGCCACGGGCGCGACGCTCTGGCACGTGTACGGCGGCCGAATCAGCACATCCGCGCCGATGACGTACGAGCTGGATGGCCGGCAATACGTGATCACGCCGATGGACAGCGTGGTCTACGCGTGGGCGCTGCCCGTGCCGGCACACCCCGTGGCGAATTCAGCGAAGTCCGCGCGCTAGAGCAAAAGCGCTTCGCGGAAGAATTACTCTTGGTTCACGTCCGGCGGGGCAATCGTTGACAGTCCGCCGCCGCCAAAGTAAAACAAAAGTAAGTTGAAGCCTTCCCTCTTATCCGTGTGCGTGGCGATTGGACTCATGTGCGGCGCCGCGCGAGCACAGAAAACAGCCGTGGTCATGAGTGCGCCCGTGCAAGCCGGGGGCTACGAGGGACAGCAGTTTTTCCAGTTGAGCGGAACGTGTACGGCCGAGATGACGTCGGACACGGCGGTGATAATGGGCGGAGTCTCGAGCGGAGCGATCAAGCCCACCGATGCAGTCGACCAGCTCGACAAGCAACTAGCGCTGATCCGCGCCTACGTGGAGGAAAAACACGGACACCTTGAGTTGATGGAGCGCGTGCGCACGCTCAAGACTCCGCAGCCGGGCCGGGAAGACCCCGAGCCGCCCTTTCAGGTGGTGCAGCGCCTGCAGGCGGAGTTCCCCGCGAACGCTCCCGTCGATGCGATCCTGCAAAAGCTGATCGAATTCGGGCTGGACCGCTTCGGCGACAACATGCTGAACAACTACAATCGGCGCGAGGCGGTAATCCGCTTCCGCGTGAGCGATTTCGACGCGAAACTGCGCGACATGCAGCAACGCTGCACGGCGGATGCATGGAAGCAGTGGTGCGCCTCGCCCGCTGCCGCCGCGTCCGACTGCGCGCCTGACAAGCCGCCCGCCGACCTCGACCTGCAGGCATTCAACGTTCGTTCGGAGGAGACGCTGCTTCGCCCGGACGGTGGCGGCAGCATGCCCTGGCAATTCTCCTACAACCGCATGCAGCGCGCGCAGGAGCCTCAAGACCTGCTCGGCAACATGACGATTCATCTCACCGGAACGATCCTGCTGACATATCGCACGCAACCGAAGGAAGCGAAGCCTTGAAGTTGTGCGCCGCGTGGCGCCGGGCATCTTGCTCCGGGCCGAGCCTGGCGGCGCTGGCGCTGCTGATCGCTTTTCTCGCCTTGCCGGTCGGCACCGCTGCGCGCGACACGGTGCCGCAACGGCTGCTGCGAACGCATCCAGATCGGCGCGCCGCAGGGCCTCAGCGTCGATCAGATCAAGAAGATCGCGAAAAGCAGCGACACCGAGTACACCACCGAGATGCTGGCGCGTTCCGCGCTGCTCGTGCTGCGCGAAGACAATCTCGGTCTGATCCCCTACAACGAGTTGCTCGACGGAGTGCTCAATCATCTGGTGCGAGACGGCAATGCTTTCCAGCCGCCTCCGGGCCTTCCCGAATTCCGCGGCAAGGAAACGGTGTTCGCCATGGTCTATGCCATGGTGATGAGCGGGAACCAGGAGCAGGCGATCGGCATTCTCGGAAACCACCTGCTGACCGGAAGCGAGTACAAGCAGGCGGTGGTGCTCTCGGCCCTGCGCAACATCGGAACGCAGAGCGCCATCGGGCTGATCCAGCAATACGCTGAAAAGGGACCGAACCGCAATCTGGCGGAGACGGCGCTCGCGGACGAAGACTATCCCGTCCTCTCGGAGGTGCACGACCGGTGGAACGTGATTCCCCCGGCGCAACGCACGCAGGACAACTTGAGGACGATCGTCCAAAGCGGCTGCGATCAGAAATCGGCGATGGCTTCCTACTGGCTCGGATTCTTTGCTCCCAACATCGATCCCAACAAGGAAGTGGCGGAGATACAGGCCCTCGAAGCAATCGTCCATACCAACACGCCGAGCTGCGAAATGATGGAGCATGTGATCGCGCTGAAATCGCTCGGGCTGCGCTCGGCGAAAACGGTGGACTACTGGAAACGCCTGGAGACGCAAACCGACAACGTCTGGGAGCGCCACCAGATTGTGATCAACGCGTGGGGCCGCTGGGGCCGCAAGTTCGCGCCCGCTGCGCTCGATCTGCTCAAGACCGATTCGATGCAGTACGTGCAGTGGGAACTGCTCGACGGAAATCTTGACACCCGCATGGGCCGGACGTATCGCAGCTACTGGGACATCTGGATTCCGGCGGACGTGCTGCTCGTGCAACAGGAAGATGACGCGCAGGGCCAGGGGCCGCCGAAAATGGACGAGACCGAACTGAACACGCTGCTCGGCTGGCTCGAATCGGGCGCGCGGCCGCGGGATCCGTGGGTGTCGAATCACCTGCTCTACCATCTCGCCGGGCTGGTGAGTGACGACGATACTTTCCGATTGTTGCGGCTGTTCAACGCCCATCCGCAGCGCAACCAGAACTGGTGGATCGTCCAAAATTTGCGCGATCCGGCTGCGCTGCCGATCCTGCGATATTGGAGCACGCTGCCTGCGCCCGAAAATCAGACGCAGATGTTGCAGGGCGCGATCAAGAGCCTCGAGAGCCGCAGCCAACATCCATCGGGGCCCGCAAAGACTTGCTGCGGGCCAACCGAAGATTGCCTGCGGCAACAGTTGAGCCACAGCGTCGCGGACGCCGGCGCGCCGGATGTCGCGATTCATTCAGAGGAAGAAGCGCGCGCATGGCTGCGAGGAAAATCCGCACCACCCGATGACTTCGCGATCCGCTACACCGACGACTTGAAGCGCACCGCCGTCGTAAGCCGCAAAAACGGCGCCGATGAACACTGGCAGTACCTCTACGATTGCTGGCGCAACACAGACGAGACGCTGAAGACCGAAGCCGCGCACTGAAGTTCGGAGATTCCGCTTGCCGTAGACGGTCAGGGTTTCGCCGGGATGCCCGCGCCGAGGCTCGGCTCCGGGCTCCTGCGGATGCACGAAGGGCGCCGAGCTTTGCGCTGACACGGGTCCGGAACCGGAGGCGGCTCAGGCGCGGCGATTTCCCAATCGCAATTCTCGCGAATGCAGGCGCGGAAATTGCCCTGCTTGGTGCGCTTTTCGACGACGAACGGCGCGCCGCACTTCGGGCACGGCTCGGCGATCGGCTCGTGGGGCGTGGTGAAGTCGCAATCGGGGTAGCGGCTGCAGCCGTAGAAGATGCGTCCCCGGCCGCGTCCCTTCGATGTGCCGCGGCGGACGAATTCGCCTTCGTTGCACTTCGGGCATTTGATTCCGAGCGTGATCGGCCGCGTGTACTTGCACTTCGGATATTTCTCGCAGCCGATGAATTCGCCGAAGCGGCCGTGGCGCCGCAATAGCTGCGCGCCGCAGGTGGGGCATTTCTCGTCGAGCAGCACATCCGGCTGCAATGCCTTTCTTCGTGCCGCTCACGAGGCGCCGCGTGGTCTTGCAATCCGGATAGCCCGTGCAGGCGAGGAACGTGCCGAAGCGCCCGCGCTTGATGGCCATTTCCTTGCCGCAATTGTCGCAATACTGCGTGGTGGTCTCGCTCTCGAGCTCTTCGCTGCCCGGCTCGGCAAGATCTTGCGTGAAATCGCACTCCGGATAGCGCGAGCAGCCGAGGAAAAATCCGTGGCGGCTGATGCGCTCGAGCAGTTCGCCCTCGCCGCACTTCTCGCACTTCTGGCCGGTCGGGATGCCCGCCTTGTAGGACTCCATCGCGCCGGAGGCTTTGTCGAGGTCCACCTCGAAGCGGTCCCAGAATTCCTTCACCGACGTGCGCCAGGGAGCTTGCCCTCTTCGATTTCGTCGAGTTCGTCTTCCAGTGCGCGCGGTGAAGCCGACGTCGAAAATATCCTCGAAGCGCTTTCACGAGCAGATCGCTGACTTTTTCGCCGAGCAGCGTGGGCGTGAAGCGGCCCTGATCCTTGTTCACGTACTCGCGCTCGACGATCGTCGAGATGATCGCGGCGTACGTGGACGGGCGGCCGATGCCCTTTTCTTCGAGCTCCTTCACGAGCGTCGCTTCCGTGTAGCGCGGCGGCGGCTCGGTGAAGTGCTGATCGGGGCGAATCGTTTCGAGGCGCAGCTGCTCGCCTTCGCGAACCGCGGGCAGCGGTTCGCCTGTCGAGTCGCCTTCGTCTTCCTTTTCTTCTTCTTCCTTCACGGCCTGGTAGGCGGCGAGATAGCCGTCGAACTTCATCACCGATCCGGTGGCGCGGAACGTGTAGTCGTTCGCGTCCATGTCGATCGTGGTCTGGTCGAAAACCGCCGGAACCATCTGCGACGCCACGAAGCGCTGCCAGATCATCTGGTAGAGCTTGAACATGTCGTCGTCGAGATAGCGCCGAACGCTTTCGGGCGTGCGCGCCACGTCGGTCGGGCGAATCGCTTCGTGCGCTTCCTGCGCGTCCTTCTTGGACTTGAAGAAATTCGGCTTCTCGGGAAGATACTTCTGCGCCGTAGCTCGAGCCGATGTGGTCGCGCACCTGCGCGAGCGCGTCGCTGAAACGTTCACCGAATCGGTGCGCATGTAGGTGATCAGCGCGACCGAGCCTTCGTCGCCCAGCTCGACGCCTTCATAGAGCCGCTGCGCGAGCATCATGGTGCGCTTCGCGGTGTAGCGCAGGCGGTTGTAGCCGGCCTGCTGCAGCTTCGAAGTGGTGAACGGCGGCGGCGCGAAGCGGCGCTTTTCCTTCTGCGCGACGCTCGCCACCTGCCAGATGGCGTGATCGACGGCCGCGAGAATGCGCTGCGCCTCGGCCTGATCCGGAATCTCGATATCCTGCGCCGTTGTACTTGATCAGCTTGGCTTCGAACGCGGGCGGCTCGCCGGCGTCGAGCAGCGCGTGGATCGTCCAGTATTCCTTGGGGACGAAGGCGCGAATTTCGCGCTCGCGCTCGACGATCAGCCGCAGCGCGACGGTCTGCACGCGCCCGGCGGAAAGGCCGCGGCGAACTTTGTCCCAGAGAAGCGGCGAAACCTTGTAGCCGACGAGGCGGTCGAGCACGCGGCGCGCCTGCTGCGCGTCCACCAGATTCTCGTTCACCTGCGTGGGATGCTCGAAGGCCGCCTTGATGGCCTTCTGCGTGATCTCGTTGAACATCACGCGATAAATCTTGGAGGAGCCGAGCGGGTCTCGCTCTCCTGCTTTCTTCGCCGGCTTGGCGCTGGCTTCGGATTTGTCCCCGTTTTCCGTTTGTTGCATCCGCCTCGGCTGACCGGCCTCGGCGACGACCTTGGTGTACTTTCGCGGCTTGCTCAGATCTCGGCCAGGTGCGCGGAGATGGCCTCGCCTTCGCGGTCCGGGTCGCCCGCCAGGTAGATGGCTTCGGCGTCTGCGGCGGCCTTCTGCAGCTCGCCGATCACCTTCAGCTTGCTCGGGAATCACTTCGTAGGTCGGCTCGAAGATGTTCTCGGCGGTGACGACGATCGGCTTCGCGGCTTTCTTCTCCGCAGCCTTTCCTCGCCTTGGCTTTGCTCTTGCGCTTGCTCTTCTTCTTGCCGTTTTCTTCGCCGGGCAGAAGGATGCCGATGGTCTTCTTCGGCAGGTCCATCACGTGGCCGTACGAGGCCTTCACGTTGTAGTTCCGGCCGAGATACTTATTGATGGTCTTGGCCTTGGCCGGCGATTCGACGATTACGAGTGATCTTGCCATTCTTCTCTTTGTTCCTTCGTGGACTCCGACTCTTCTCCTGGTGAACTGATGCGCTTCGCAGAGCGCCGTGGTTCAACGCGCTCCCCCACCCTGCGGGAGCTACCATCCTAACCTGCTGTGCCCTGGATAATTACAACAGGACTTTCAGGAATTGCTTACCAGGTAACTGGCGTATCACGCCTTTGAGCTCCAAGTCAAATAGGGCCGCCAGCACTTCGGAGGAAGTCAGGCCCGAAGTTTCGACCAATTCGTCCACATGCCGCGCTTCGTCCACGCTCAGAAGCTCGTATAGAGGCCTCTCGGCGGGCGCCAGACCTTCCTCGATCAGCGCGGCCCGTTCCTCGGGGGAGGCCGTTTCGACCGGCATCAACTCCGCTCGGACGGGCGTTGGGAAGCTCCTCGACCACGTCCTCCCAGCCCGTCACCAGCTTCGCGCCCTGCTTGATCAGCTGATTCGGGCCGAAGCTCGAAGGCTGCGTCGCGTTGCCGGGCACGCCGTAGACTTCGCGGCCGAACTCCATCGCCAGCCGCGCCGTGATCAGCGAGCCGGAATACTGCGCGCCCTCGACGACCACGACCCCGAGCGCCATTCCGGCGATGATCCGGTTGCGAATCGGGAAATTCTGCGGCGCCGGGAAAGTCCCCATCGGGAACTCGCTGATGATTGCGCCGCGCTGCTCGATTTCCTCGAAAATCTTCTTGTTCTCCTTCGGATAGACCACGTCAATCCCGCAGCCGAGCACGCCGATCGTCGCTCCGGTCGCCGAGCTGAGCGCGCCTTTGTGCGCGCTGGCGTCAATTCCGCGCGCCAGGCCGCTCGCGATCACCAGCCCGCGATCGGCCAAGTCCCTCGCGAGCCGCTCAGCCATTTGATTCCCGTAAGGCGTCGGACGACGCGAGCCGACGATCGAAATCAGGTGGCGGTTCAGAAGTTCAATGTTTCCGCGCACATAGAGAAGCGGCGGAGGATCGTAAATCTCCCGAGGCGCGCCGGATACTCGGGTTCGTCCCAGGTGAGCAAGCGGCAGCCGGCGGCCTGGGCCTGCGCCAGTTCCTTCGCCGCATCGCTCAGCGGCCGGCGCGAATGGAGGGCCTGCGCGACCGCCGCCGGCAAGCGCTGGGCTTCCAGCGCCGTGAGCGATGCGTTGAAAATTGCGTCGGGACTGCCGAATTCGCGGAGAAGTTTCCCGGCCATGCGCGCGCCCAGACCCGGCGTCAACGCAAGCGCCAGCCATCCCAAGTAATGGTCGGAGTCCATCGAGAGGGAAGCCCGCGCGAGAGCCTACGCAGCGACGCGGCGTGGCTGTCAAGCTGGGTGAACTATGCGTTGATTCGTACCCAGCGCGTCAAGGCGAAGGCGCGCATGGCCCGGATCACTTAAGAAGGGCGCTGATGTGCTATATTTTCGCATTTGCCGCGAAAGAGGAGCTTGAGGAAACTGCGCATTTCCGATTGTCGAGTTCCTGAACACCGCGCCGCTCGTCTGGGGCTTCACGGACGGGCCGCTTGGCGGGCAAGTACGACCTCTCGTTCACCGTGCCCTCGCAGTGCGCCGAAGCGCTGCGGCGCGGGCGACGCGGACCTCGCAATCATCCCCTCGATCGAATACCAGCGCATGGATGGCGTGGTCGCGCTGCCGGGAATGGCCATCGCCGTCGAAGGGCGAAGTCCGCAGCCTGCTCGTGGTCGCAAAGAAGCCGATCGAAATGGCGAAGCGGATCGCGCTCGACACGAGTTCGCGCAGCACGATCGGCGCTGGTTCGCATCCTCGCAGCAGAGCACTGGAGGATCGCCCCGGAATTTGTGGACGCCGCTCCGGACCCCTCCGAGATGCTGCGGGAGGCCGACGCCGCGCTTCTGATCGGCGATCCCGCCCTGCGGATTTCGCTGAAGATGGAAGCGCTCGCCGGAAAGTCGCCCAGCGGCGAAGAGTGCTGCCAGGGCGATCCGGAAGACATGCCCGTGCCGGGCTTCGAAACGCTCTTCGTCTACGACGTGATCCACCAGTGGCGCGAGATGACCGGCAAGCCCGCAGTGCTCGCGATGTGGGCGGGGCGGACGCGACGCGATCACTCCCGAAGTGATGGCTGATTTCGCGGCGTCGAAGCAGTACGGCCTCGAACGAGTCCGCGAAATCTCCGAAGCCGCCTCGATCAAGCTCGATCTGCCGCCGCGAGCGCTCGAGCGCTATCTGACCGACAATATTCATTTCGATCTCGACGAAGAAAATCTCGCCGGTCTGCAGCTCTTCTTTCGAGAAGGCCGCTGCCGCAGGATTGATCCCGCGCGCCAAACCGCTGGAATTTCCGCGCGCGACTGCGCATTCAACCGTGCGCCGGGGCGCGTGACGGTGTGGAACGCATCGGCACGATAAGCTCCATTCGCCGCTATCCGGTAAAGAGCATGTCCGGCGAGGGGCTTGAAGAAGCACGCGTCACGTTTGCGGGACTCGCCGGCGACCGCGTCTACGCGTTCGTCGAAACCGACAATCGCACGAGCTTTCCCTGGATGACGGCGCGCCACGGCCGCGACTGGATACTTTTTCGTCCTCGATTTCTTGACCCAGCGCCGCCGACCGTGGAGATTCCGTTCCCCGAGAAATACGCGGCGGAGATCGTCACGCCCGAGGGCGATTGATTCGCGGCGGACTCGCCCGGAGTTCACGCAATACCTGGAAAAGCGATTCGAGCGTTCGCTGCGCCTGCGCTTTTCCGAGCGCTGCATGACCGACGCGCAACCGATTTCCGTAATCGGGTTGAGCACGATCCGCGCGCTCTCGGAAGAGACGGGCAAGGAATCTCGATCCGCGCCGGTTTCGCGCAAACTTTTACGCGCAGTGGGACGACGACCTTCCGTTTTTCGAGGATACGTCTGATCGGCCGTACGCTTCGCATCGGCGACACGGTGCAGCGTCATGCCGCTTAAGAACGGGATGGGCGCTGCATCATGATTACGCTCGATCCTGACGACGCTTCTCATTTCCCCGAACTTCTTGAGCATGCGTGGCCCGGAATCATGGCGGCTGCACCGGAATCTACGGCGACCGTCCTGGGTGAAGGAATTGTGCGGCGGAATGACCCGATTTGGCTGATTTAATGCGACGAATAGAGACTCGATGGGAATCAGCTCGCAGGAAGCTCTCGACCTTTTTAACTCCGATGACCTGATCGGCATCGGCATGGCGGCCAATGAAGTCCGCCGCAAGAAGACCGACCCTCGCGTCGCCACCTATCAGATTGACCGCAACATTAATTACACGAATTTCTGCACCGAATATTGCTCCTTCTGCGCGTTTTACCGGCCGCTCGGCGCGAAGGACGGCTACATCCTGCCGCTCGAATCCATCTACGAAAAAATCGAGGAGATGCTCGCACTCGGCGGCACAGGCGTCCTGCTGCAGGGCGGCCTGCATCCCGACCTGCAAATCGAGTTCTACGAGAATATGCTGCGCTCGATTCACGAGCGCTTCCCGCAGGTTCACCTGCACTGCTTTTCCGCGCCCGAAATCACCTGCATCGCGGAAGTCTCCGGGCTTTCGATTCGCGAGACGATCGTGCGCCTGCGCGACGCCGGGCTCGTCTCCATTCCGGGCGGCGGCGCGGAAATTCTGGACGACGAAGTTCGCGGCCGCATCGCGCGCCTGAAGTGCAAATCGGAAGAATGGGAAACGGTGCATCGCGAGGCGCACAAGCTCGGCATGCGCACCACGGCGACGATGATGTTTGGCTGCGGCGAAGAATACCACCATCGCGTGAACCACTTCGAAAAGATCCGCCAGATTCAGGAAGATTCAGGCGGATTCACCGCGTTTATTCCCTGGATTTTCGCGCCGGAAAATACGCCGCTCGGCAAGAAAGTGCCGGAAACCACGGCATTCGATTATCTGAAGACGCTGGCCATCAGCCGGCTCTACCTCGACAATATTGACCACATCCAATCGAGCTGGCTCACGCCGGGAATCAAAGTCTGCCAGGTTGGCTTGCAATTCGGCGCGGACGATGTCGGCAGCATCCTGATCGAAGAGAACGTCGTCTACGCCGCGGGCGTGCGCAACCGCACGAATGAAGAAGAGCTTCGCCGGATCATATCCGACGCCGGCTACATGCCGGCCCAGCGCGATACGCTTTACCGCTCCTACGTCTGGAAGCCACACCCAGCAATCCAGCCCGCTGCTTAGTCAATCTTGACACTTCTGATGGGCACTCGTGCTGCGCGCTGAGCAGGGTGCGCGGCAGGGTCTGCTTGACACGCACGCCCATGGCGTTTAGATGACGACGCCAAGAGGAGACGACGGTGGAAACTCCAAGAGGTACGCGAAGAAGGAACCTCCGCCGCGCTGTGACTGTACGTGTGTCCGTTGCGAGATTGGGAACCACTGCTGCAAGAGGCCGGACTGCCAGCATCCAACCTGGAAGGACGTATCTAGTGCCGCGCGGCGGACAAAGCGGCCTCGGAGCTAGTGTGCCGTCCCGGAAGATGTTCCACATAGTCGCTGTAACTCGCAAAGATCGAATCTGCCGTGGCGGTCCAGACGAAAGGCTGCGCGTTCTTGTTGAGGTTCGACGTACTGGTCGATTCTCTCGACGAGTTCCTTGACGCTGCGAAACGTCCCGCGGCGAATGGCCCTCTGGGTAATTCGATTGAACCAGATCTCCACTTGATTCAGCCAGGAGGCATAGGTGGGGGTGAAGTGCACGTGGAATCGTGGCCGTACTGCCAGCCAGCGTTTGACTCGCGAATGTTTGTGCGTCACGTAGTTGTCCACGATGAGGTGTACATCCAATCCCTCCGGCACGTTTTTCTCGATCTCTCTCAGGAAGTCCAGATATTCCTGATGCCGGTGACGCGGCCGGCATTGCGTCAGCACTTGGCCCTTCGCCGTGTCCAGTGCAGCAAATAGCGTGGTGGTTCCGTGACGTCGGTAATCGTGCGTTACACCCTCGACGTAGCCCAGTCCCATGGGCAACATCGGCTGCGTGCGTTCCAGCGCCTGAATCTGGCTCTTTTCATCCACGCATAGAACCACCGCATTTTCCGGTGGGATGCAAGTACAGCCCTACAATATCCCGTACTTTCTCTACAAAAAATGGGTCGTTCGAGAGCTTGAAACGCCGCTGTCGGTGCGGTTCCAAACCGAAAGCCTGCCAGATGCGGTGCACCGTTGATTTCGATAGTCGTGTCTGGCGCGCGATCTGCCGGACACTCCAGTGCGTGCCGTCCTTCGGTTTCGTGTCCAGCGTTTTGCGAACCAACTGCGCCACACGTTCATCACTCGATCGGGCGCGGACGGCCCGGGCGCAACTCGTCATGTAATCCGGACACATCCTGCTCCAGGAATCGCCGCCGCCACTTGCCCACCGTGGCGTTAGCCAGCCCCAGCTGACGCGCAGGTCCGCAAGTTTGTCTTGCCCGCTGCGCTTAACAACACAATCCTGGCCCGGCTCACCAGCCCCGCCGGAAGAGAACGCGAACTGCCCAGAGCTTCCAGCTGCTCGCGCTGCTCTGGACTTAAAACCAACGCCGCCTTCGGTCGTCCCATGGCCATAAGCACCCCCATTCTGCATCGGAGATGCCTATATTCCCAGCAATACTATTGCCACTTATTTATGGGACATTACACTAGGTTTCTTTTCCGGTGTCTTCTTGCGCTGCTCTTTTTCATCCACTCCACGAACAACTCTTCGAATTCGGCCTGAATATGCCCTGGTGAATCAGGAGCGTGTTCATGGAGTAGACGGTAGCCATGAATCGTTCGTCCCTGGAAGCCAAACTGATTGCCTCGTCGAAAGACATGCAGCCCCCTTCGCCAGCCTGGAATCCGATGCCAGCAACATAACCGTGCGGCGAACGCGCGTCAATCAGGTTGTGCGGGAGTGGACACGAATCGGAATGCGGCCGGCTATACGGCACGCTTTGAGAGCAGCGGATACTCCTCATGATACTCGGGCGATGTGACGAGCGCCGGCTGCGGTGCAGCAACCGGCAGATCGATGACGACCCTCGCACCGCAAGGCTGGTTGTTTGAGAGGCTGATCTCGCCGTGGCATTCCTGCACGATGCCATAGCAGATGCTGAGCCCCAGGCCGGTTCCCTTCCCGACGGGCTTCGTGGTGTAGAACGGGTCGAAGCGCGGCTCAGGTCGGCGAACCCGGGACCCGAATCGTCGCACTGAATCGCGACCCGTCCGGAATGGTGCGACACGTGGATATCAATTGCCCGCCCGTCTTCCCTGGACGGCGTCGATCGCGTTGTTCAGGATGTTCAGCAGGACCTGCCTGAGCTCGTCTTCTCCGATGGCCGCGGGCGGAAGCTTCGGATCGATCTCCAGTTCGACCTCGATCCCCCGCGCGCGTAGGGGTATTCGCGAAGCTGAACGACGTCCCGCAGCGAGGTCACCAGATCGGACGAACGCAGCATCGAATTGGTCCGGCGGCCGAGCGAAGCAGGCCGTCGACGATCCGCTGCATGCGGCGCGCCTCGTTAGCCAGCTTTTCGACGCGCGCGGCCGTCTTGTGCCCCCGCAGTTCCTCCTGGAGCAGGTCCGCGTAGCCGATCACGCCGGTGAGCGGATCATTGAGTTCGTGCGCCACGCCGGCAACAAGCTGCCCGAGCCCCGCGAGCTTCTCGAACGCACGAGTTGCTGATGCAGCCTCAGGTTCTCGAACGTCACGGCCAGGTCCGCGGCGAAGAGCTCGAGGTCGACCATTTCGGACTAGCTCACGCCGGCCGGGTCCTTCGAGTCGGACACGTAAAGGCATCCCATGTGCGAGCCGCGGCGCGAGACCATGGGGATCATCACCAGCGCGGAATCCCCTGATATCCGCAAGGACCTGCTTCCCAGGGAGCGCTCCGGCGAGCGGTTCTTCAGCGACTCGATCGCGTAGTTGCTCGAGTGCTCCCGCAGCGTCTCCTCTTCCTGCGCCGTGAATCCGCTCGAGCTGGCCAGATAGAACTTGCGGTCCTCGCCCAGAAGAAACAGCGCGGCTCGCTGGAAGCTGCTCAACCCGGCGATTGCCGGGGCAACCTCCGCACATGAGGCGACCGGATCGCTTGCGGCCAACAGGCGGGACGTGATCTGCGAGAGCCCCTCGAGCAACACGTTCTCTGTTGCGTGCGCTTCCTTCGTTTTCGGACGATCCTGGACTCATCCTCGAAAAGCGTCAGCACCATCCCCAATGCGACGAAAAGCCTCGGCACGTTCCAAAGATCCAGATGCACATGCAGCTTCGGGGTCGAAGATCATCAGCAGCGCGCCGGCCGGGAAAACCAGGGACCATCCCATGAACCCCGCCGTCACGGCGATCACGCCGAGCGACCGGCGCCGATAAAGCCGCCAGAAAAGCGCTCCCGAGAGCGCGTAGGCGAGCATCAGGATCGCGGTGACGGCGATAACCGGGCTCCCGTGCAACTGGTCTCGAACGGCCCAGGCTCCCACACCGGCGAGCGCCAGCGCCCTACAAACTGGAGCGGCGACCGGCGCTCCGGAAGCAAGAGCGTAAAAGCAGTAGCTTCGAGGAAAAACGCGCCCAGCAAACCAGCCTGAATCCAGGGGACTCCCCAGTTGAAGCCGACCGCAAACGCGTGAATCGCGAGGGGCGCGCCCAGTGCCAGGATCAGGCGAACGCGCTTCTTCTGCTCGTCGTCCTTGAACAGCGCCGAGCAGAGAAACACGATCCCTGAAAGTTCGGCGGCTGAGTAGTCAAATGCCGTCATGAACTGATTGAAGGGGCCGGAATGGGTCTCGATGACCCTCCCAAAGAAGTGCAGAAACGTAAGCGCCCAGGCATATGTCCAGAGCCTCACGCGGGTTGACGGAACCTGCCGTTGCACCGATACGAACATGCCGACCAAAACAGCCAGAACGAGAACGATCGGCAGCGCCTCAGTCGATATTGTCACGTACCCTCCGAGTTAACAGATTAACCCTCGGAAACCAAGCTGGCAATGGAGCATTGGTACCATGTGTTGCGAAAAGATAGCGAACGAGGACGAGCGGCAGGCCTCAGCCTTTCAGCACGTTGCGAATGTCGAGCAGCACTTCGGCGCCTTCGGGAAGATCGAGCGGCTCGGCAGGGATCAGAACGCCTTTGGCGAAACGCGCGTGAACGCGCGAGCGACTGGGCGAGGGGCGAGGCGCCGGCGAGGCCGAAGCTTCGTGAGCCGCGGGGCCGAACCCACCCGAATCGAGCGCGACATTGGCCAGGGCGTCCGCCTCGCGATTGCTTTCGCGTCGGACGTGCTCGATTACGAAGTACTCGAACTGGCGAGCAAGCTTCGAGGCACTCTCGTGGAGCGGCTTGAGGTCCGCGCTCTTCACTTTGTAGCGCCCCTGCATCTGGCGCACGAGCAGCTCGGAATCGCTGCGAATCCGCAGCGCGTTGATGTTGTGGCTCGAAGCGTAATCGAGCGCGGCCAAGAGCGCGTAGTATTCGGCCACGTTGTTCGTTTCGCGGCCGAGCCTCTTGGCAAGCTCGAGAACCACTTTTCCGCCGGGGTCGCGCATCACCACGGCGTAGGAAGCGGGGCCGGGATTACCGCGCGAAGCGCCGTCGATATTGGCGACGTGGACTCCCGAGGGCGGCGCCGGGGGGTGCGAATCCGAAAACAGCCGGGCGCTGGTGTGCGGCGGAATCTTCGTCGGGCGGCTCATGCGGCCCAAGAAATGCGAGAGGCAGCCTCAGCTCTCACGGGAAGAGGCCTGCGACGCGGAAGCGGCAGCCGGCGCGGCGGACGCGTCCGGCTCATGGTAGTAGAGGATGCGCGTGCAGGTCTCGCAGTGAAACATCTCTTCGGTCCCCGCGCGCCGCATTTCCTGAAAAACGTGCGGCCGGACCCTCATCCCGCACGCTCCGCACTTTTCCTCGCGCACTTCGGCGAGCGCAATGCCGTTGTGCTTCTTGACGATCCGGTCGTAATGGTCGAGCAGATTCTCCGGGATATCCGCCACGGCGCGCGCGCGTTCCACCTCGAGTTCCGCAACAATCTTTTCGGTCGAGGCCTTTTCCGCGTCAATCTTGGAACGCTGGCCTCGCGCCGCTTCTTCCGTCTCCTTCAGCGTTTTGTCCGAAGCCTTGACCCGGCGGTCGTATTCTTCGGCCGCCACCATCTGCTCGAGCAAGCGGTCTTCGGCCTTGGCCATTTCGTCTTCGGCGTTCTGGATTTCGTGCTGGAGGGCCTTATAGGCCTCGTTCGTTTTCACCTGGGACGATTGGTCTCTGTATTTTCGGGCTCTTTCCTTCCACTGCTCCACGTCGAGGTCGTACTTCTTCCGCTCCTTGATCGTGTTGAGCTGCGCGGCCTTGCTCTGCTCGAGCGTGGCCTTGGCGGCTGCGACGCGCGCGTCCACTTCCGCGATCTTTTTCGGGAGAGCGGCCAGCTGGGCGCGGACTTCGTGCAGCCGCACGTCGACGCTTTGCAGTTCGAGGAGATTCTGGAGGATCTTCTGCACGACGACGCCATTTTAGCACGTATGGCGTCGTTGGATCGTATCGCGGCTCAGGGCGCGGGCTGCACCGTCATGGTCTGGTCCACGGCGTAATTCTGGCAGCCCTGGACGCCTCCGCATTGCGCGGTTGCGCGAAAGCTGTTGTCGGATGCTTCGACTTCGTACGTATATCCGCCGCGGCCGGCCTTCCTCATTTCCATCGCGCCGCTCGAAGTGAGTTCGTCCATGGAAGCGTACTTGCCATGTTCGGCCTGGTAGGCACGCTCGGCCTGCGCGATCCCGAGCAGGTCGTTTTGCACGCCCACGGCGTCAATCGTCTGGACGGGCGTCGCCACGCCGGGAGATTGCGCCGGCGAAAGGTAATACTTGTAAATCATCACGGCAATCGCCATCGCCACAAGCAGCCCAACCAGACTCGCCACAGCTCGCATGGTCACCTCGCGCGTGCGCCGCTGCCGGCGCCGTTTGGCTACCAGTTCCATAGCAACACACCGGCTGCGGGCCCGCAAACTTTCGATTGCGCGCCGTGCGAATCGGGAAACAGGCGCATCGCGCGGGCGAGTTCTCGCAACGCAGGGCCGCCAGGTGCTACTCTTTCCCGGCTGGATGCGTCTAAGTCGAGGGGCGCTGAGGGCGGAGTGCGGCTGTGGCATCACGCAAGCGCGCCGCAATGCCGGCCAATCGGAGCAATCGAGATGAAGGCTTACGCGGGGAAATCGATTCGAACTGGCATGATCGCGGGGATGTTGTTCGCGGCGGCAGTGGCTGTGACTGCGGCGCCGGCACCGGCGCAGGAGCCACCGCCCGGAGCCCAGGCCACCGAAGTTCTCCCGCCGAAGCTCAACTTCACCACGAACACGCTGTCGAACGGCCTCAAAGTGATCCTGCTCGAAGACCACTCAGTTCCGGTGATCAACCTTCAGATTTGGTACCACGTCGGCGGCAAGAACGAGAAGCCCGGCCACACCGGTTTCGCTCATCTTTTCGAGCATCTGATGTTCAAGGGCTCGGCGCACGTCGGACCGGACGAGCACTCGCGCATCATCGAAGCGGTCGGCGGATTCGACAACGCCGAAACCGACGACGACACCACGGAATTCTTCGAGACCTTCCCGAGCAACTATCTCGAGCGCGTCCTCTGGCTCGAGGCCGACCGCATGGGCAGCCTCAACGTGGACGAAGCGAATTTCGAATCCGAGCGGCAGGTCGTCGAAGAAGAGCGCCGCGTCCGCGTCGACAATCAGCCCTACGGCTCGATCGAAGAGGATCTCCGCGCCGCCGCTTTCACCGTCCATGGCTACCATCACACCCCGATCGGCAGCATCGCCGATCTGGACAAAGCGACGCTGCAGGACGTCCGCGATTTCCACGACACCTACTACAAGCCGAATAACGCGACGCTCGTCGTCGTCGGAGATTTCGATTCCAAGCAAGCGCTCGAGTGGTCGCGGAAATATTTCGAGGGTATTCCGCCCTCGGCAACGCCCATCCCGCGGCCCGACAACGCCGAGCCGCCGCAGACAGCCGAGCGCGTAGTGGAGAAATCGTATTCGAACACGCCGCTCCCGGCGGTGGTCATCGGCTACAAGATTCCGGCCCGATACGCTCCGGACTCCTACCCGCTCGACCTGGCTTCGAACATTCTCGCGGGCGGCGAGAGCAGCCGCCTCTACCAATCGCTGGTATACAAGGACCAGATCGCCGTGCAATCGGCCGGTTCCGGGGATTTCAGCGAAGATCCAAATCTTTTCTGGGCGTACGCCATCATGAATCCGGGACACTCGGCTCAGGACGGCGAGAAGGCGGTCGTCGCGATTCTCGACGGGCTGAAGGACAAACCTGTCGATGCGACGGAACTCCAAAAGGCGAAGAATCAGGAGGTCGCCGGATTCATTCTCGGCCGCGATACCGATGAGGAAAAGGCCGTGGCGATCGAGGGGGCTGCCGTAATCGGCAAGAATCCGGACCTGGTCAACACCGAGCTGGAGCGGTATCTGAAAGTGACGCCGGAAGACATCGAGCGGGCGGCAAAGGAATATTTCGTGCCGGAACATGCCACGGTTTTGATCGTGAAGCCCGCTGCGCCCGCCCAGTAGATTGGCTGAGATTCATACCAGGAGCACTGATGAAGCGTGCAATCAGACCGTGGATTTTTCTTGTGGCGCTTTTTGCGCTGGCGACGACGGCGGCGCTCGCGCAGCAAGGCGGGCAGCCACCCGCCGCGCTCGCAAATAAGCCCGCAGATAAGCCCGCGGATAAAAATGGCACGGGCGTCGTGCCGCCCGGCGTAAGGCTGGCTCCCGAGATGCCGCCTCCGGGCGCGCCCAGGCCGTTTCACTTTCCCGATGCCGCCATGAAGACGCTTCCGAACGGCCTGCGCGTGTTCGTGGTCACCGATCATAGCGAACCCGCGGTTGCCGCGCGTCTCGTGATCCTTTCGGCGGGCAGCATCAAGGACCCGCAGGGAATGCCCGGCGTCGCGCAGATGACGGCGAACTTGCTGACGCAGGGCACCGAAAAGCGCTCGGCGCGAGAAATCGCCGAAGCGATTGATTTCGTCGGCGGCTCGCTCGAGGCGTCCGCCGGCAGAGATTCGACGGCGGTGATCCTCAACGTCGTGAAGAAGGATTTGTCCACCGGACTCGACCTGATGTCGGACGTCGTGCTGCACCCCGCGTTTCGCGCCGACGAGCTCGACCGGCAGCGCCAGCAGCTTCTTTCCGGTCTGACGCTCCAGTATTCGGATCCGGATTACCTTGCGTCGGCGGTGTTCGACCGGGTGGTGTACGGCGGCTCGCCCTACGGCTGGCCTGCCGAGGGCACTCCGGAAACCGTCCGGAAGTTTGCTCCGGAACAGCTCGTGAAGTTCCATGACGCCGGCTATTCGCCCAACGATTCCCTGCTCGCCTTTGCCGGCGACATCACCCCCGAGGAAGCGTTTGCCGCGGCGGAGAAGTACTTTGGCGCCTGGCCCAAACACGACGTTGCGGCGGCCGTTCCGCCCGTGCCGGAAGCCGTGCACGGCCTGCACATCTGGCTGATCGATAAGCCGGATTCCGTGCAGACGCAGATTCGCGCCGGAAAGCTGGGCATCCGGCGGGGCGACCCGAACTACATCCCCGTCGAAGTGATGAATCGGGTTTTCGGCGGCGGCTACAACAGCCGCCTCAATACCGAAGTCCGCGTCAAGAAGGGTCTTACGTACGGCGCGTACTCCTCCTTCACACCGCACCGTTTCGCGGGCGCCTTCGGAGTGGGCACCTACACGCGCACCGAGGCCACCGTCGAGGCCACCAGGCTCGTCGTCGACTTGATCGCCAAGATGTCCACGGGCGAGGTGACGCCGGAGGAGTTGGATTTCGCCCGCGACTATCTGGCTGGCGTCTACCCGATTCAATCGGAAACGGCCGAGCAAGTGGCGGATCGCGTTCTCATGGCGGCGGCTTTCGATCTGCCCGCGGACTATAACCGCACGTATCCGGACCGAATCCGGAGCGTGACGCCCGCGCAGGTTCGCGAGATGGCGCAGCGCTACCTCACTATCAAGGACCTCGACGTCGTCCTCGCGGGCAACGTGGCCTCGTTTCGCGACGCCCTGAAGAAGGCGTTCCCAGACGCGCAGTACGAGGAGATTCCGTTTGAGGAAGTGGACCTGCTGGCCGCGGATCTCCGGAAACCGAAAGCTTCGGCGGCCGCGGCGACGCCGGAGTCTCTCGCGCAGGGCAAGGAAATTCTTATGGCGGCCGCGAAGGCTGCCGGCGGCGATGCGCTTGCATCGCTCAAGGCTCTCGAGATGACCGAGGATGGAAAGTTGATCGGGCCGGGCGGTGGAGCGCCCTCGATGTCGCGAACCATAAAATGGTTCGTGTCGTTTCCGGACCGCGCGCGCGGCGAGATCACCACCGGCGGCATGAGCGCCGTCCAGATTTCCGACGGGAAGTCGGCGTGGTTGCAGATGGGAGGCCAGACGCGGGATGCCACGCCGATGATCGGCGAATTTGGGCGCGCGATTGCACTCTTCGGCGGCGGCTGGGGCCTTTACCAACAAGTGCTGGCTGGCAAGATCGCGGGCCAATCGATCGGCGAAGACGAAATCGACGGCAAGAAAGTGTCCGGAGTGGCGGTCCAGGAACCCTGGGGAGGTGTGAGGCTCTATTTTGATCCCGCCACTCACCTGCTGGTTGCGGCGCGTTACCAGTCGGCGGGGCCGCAGGGAGCCTCCGACAACGAACAACGCTGGAGCGATTACCGCGCGGTCGACGGCCGGCAGTTCGCGTTCTCGACGACCGTGTATCGCGACGGTGTGAGGTACATGGAGTCCACGATCCGGCAGCTCGAACTGAATCCCAGCGTAAACGACGCGCTCTTCGCGAAGCCCGAAGCGGCCCCCGTGTCCTCAAAATAGCGCGGCGCTACCTCACCGACAAAATCACTTTCCCGATGTTCTTCCGCTCGTGAATGTACTGATGGGCCGCGGCGCCTTCTTCCAGAGGAAATGTCTTGCCGATCACGGGTTTGACTTTCCCCTCGGCGTACATGCGGAAGATTTCGTCGAGCTCGCTACGCAGGAGCGCGCCGCGCGAGCGCACTCCTCCGAGGTTCACGCCGATCACGGCTGCATTCTTGGCCATCAATTTGAGCGGATGAAACCTGGGAGTCTGGACGTAGGCGCGCAGGGCGCGCAGCGGATTCCGCTTCCCATCGGGACCGGCCGCAGCCGAAAAACCGTAAACCACCAAACGTCCGACCGGGCCCAGGCACTCGTAGCTCTCGGAGAAGGATTTCCCGCCGATCGCGTCCATCGCCAATTCGATGCCGTCCGGAGCGTATTGCCGCACAGCTTGAACGAGGTCGCCCCGGGTGTAATCAATCGGGTGATCCACCCCGATCTTGCGGAGATATTCCTGCTTCGCCGGCCCCGCCGTTCCGAAAATCACCAGGCCCCTCGCTCGCGCGAGCTGCACCGCCGCAATTCCCACGCCTCCCGCCGCCCCGTGAATCAGGATTCGGTCGCCCGGCTGCAAATTGCCCATCACGAACATCGAGTGATACGCCGTCAGGTAGTTCACGACGATCGCAGCGCCGTCGTCGAACGTCATGCCCGCCGGCAGGCGATGAACTTGCGAGGCCGGCGCAACGACCCACTCCGCGTAGGCGTTGAATTGCGGAAGCGCGACCACTGCGTCACCCACCCGAAGTCCCTCGCCTTCCCCCGGCTTGCCGCCTTCGGCGATCCTCTCCACCACGCCGGCGATTTCCAGGCCCGGGACAAACGGCGGCTTGGGCGTGCCGGGATAGATGCCCATGCGCTGGAGGAGGTCCGCGAAATTGACGCCGATGGATCTCACGCGCACCAGGACTTCTCCGGCCTTTGGCTGGGGATCGGGCACCTGCTGTAGCTCAAGAACGTTGGGTGGTCCATACCTCCGAACGACGAGAGCGCGCATCTAACTTCCTTTCTGGACTCCGCTCCGGCTGTCGCTGCTTCCCGCGTCGCCCGGTCGCGAAACGCATCCGGGCTTTTCGTTTGGGAATCGAGGGCATCCTACCTTAAACTGTAAGACTTTGCGCAACGATGAAACGTGAACCGAGACATCGAGCCTTTCTGATCGGCGCGGCCCTTCTGGCTACAGCATGGGCCTGCCTGGCTGCGAACCGTCCGCCGCAGGCTCAGACGCAGCCGGCCGTGCTGACCGCCATGCAGGACGAGCTCGACCGCTCGCTGCCGACTCTGTCCAAGGCCGATCCATCAGACTACTTCATCAGCTACACCGTCACCGACCGTCAGTACGCCGACGTTTCCGGCTCGAACGGCGCGCTGCTTTCGAGCACCGAAGACCGCGGGCGATGGCTCGAAGTGCAGACCCGCGTGGGGAGCTACCAGCTCGACAACACCCACAAGCTCGCCGACCGCCCGCCGAGTTGGACCAGCCCCGGCACGTCGGCCGTGCTCGACGACGACATTCCCGTCCTCCGCCGCGAAATCTGGCGCGAGACCGACCGCCAGTATCGCGCCGCTTCGCAGGCCCTTATCAAGGTCCAAACCAGCCAGGAAGTGCAGGTGCAGACCGCCGAAGGCGCCGCGCCCGATTTCTCGCGCGAGGAGCCGCACACCTACATCGGCCCCCGCGTCGAGATCCACGTGGACCGCAAGCCCTGGGAAGAGCGCGTGCGGAGATACACGGCCGCATTCAGCAAATCGCCCGCGGTCCTGAACTCCATCGCCACGTTCACGGCTCTCGCGACCAATCAATACCAGGTGAACACCGAAGGCACCAAGCTCGCTTTTGGCCAGATGCACTACCGCCTCGAACTCTTCGTGCAAAGCAAGGCTCCCGACGGCATGGACATCCAGCGCTACGCCAACTTCGACTGGCTCGATCCGAAGGATACGCCGAACGATAAGACCGTCTTCGACCGCATTCAGATCCTGATTCACGAGACCGAGGCGCTCGACAAAGCGCCGCTCGTCGATCCCTACGCCGGTCCCGCGCTCCTCACCGGACGCGCCGCCGCCGTTTTCTTCCACGAAGTCTTCGGCCATCGCGCCGAAGGCTTCCGCCAGAAGGACATCAACGAGGGCCAGACGTTCACCAGCAAAATCGGCGAGCAGATCTTTCCGGACTTCATTTCGATCAAGGACGATCCGACCGAAGCTTCGTTCGGCGGCCAGATGCTGCTCGGCTACTATCCCTACGACGACGAAGGCGTGCCGGCGCAGAACGTCCCGCTCGTCGATCGCGGCGTGCTGAAAACATTCCTGATGTCGCGCTCGCCGCTCATCAATATTCCGCATTCCAACGGGCACGGCCGCCGCCAGCTCGGCTTCGTTCCCGTGGCGCGCCAGGGCAACCTGATCGTTTCGAGCACGAACACGATGACGGACGCCCAGCTCCGGCAGAAGCTGATCGAGCTTATCAAGCAGCAGGGCAAGCCGTTCGGCCTGCTCATCGACGACATCGCCGGCGGCTTCACATTCACCGGCCGCGGCAATCCGCAGGCGTTTCAGGTGCAGCCGCTCGTCGTGTACAAGGTCTTCGCCGACGGCCGCCCGGATGAGCTTGTCCGCGGCGTGGACATCGTCGGCACCCCGCTCGTCTCGCTGACGAAAATCGTGGCCACCGGCGACACGCCCGACATCTTCAACGGCTACTGCGGCGCCGAATCCGGCAGCGTGCCGGTTTCGGCCGTGGCTCCCGCGATGCTGATTTCCGAAATGGAAGTGCAGAAGAAGGAGACCTCCACCGACAGGCCGCCGATGCTGCCGCCGCCCGCGCACGATCCGGAATCAAAGGGAGCGCAGTGAGAAAGATCGCCACATGCACGTTGCTGCTCGCCGCGCTCGCCCTGCCGCTGGCTGCTTTCGGAGCGGCGTGAAACCTGCGCCGGCTTCCCCGCCGCGCAGGCGCCCGTGCCGTCCGGCGACAACGATCTAACGCTTCGCGCCATGCACGACGAGATGGAGCGCTCGCGCCTGCGCCTGTCGCTTTCCGGATCGGACAAGCCCTTTTACATCGAATACCGCCTGGTCGACCTCGACGTCCGCAGCGTGAGCGCATCCTTCGGCGCGCTCGTTTCGAGCTCGCTCAGCCGCAGCCGCTTGATGAGCGTCGATGTGCGCGTGGGCGACTATCACCTCGACAGCTCCAATTTCCTCAGCGAGGACGGCTTTCAGGGCTTCCTCGGCTCGACCGGTCAGGTCGGCATCGACCGCGACTACAACTCGCTCCGCCAGGATCTCTGGCTCGCCACCGACCAGGCGTTACAAGGCCGCCGTCACCCAGATGTCGCTCAAGCAGGCCTTTCTCCGCAGCTTGACGAAGCCGCCCGAGATCGACGACTTCTCGCAGGCGCCGCCGCTCGTGAAGGTCGATCCGCGGATCGAGCCCGACTGGACATCGCGCAACTGGGACGATGAGGCTCGCGCGGCCTCGTTGGTCCTGAAGGATTACCCGCAGCTCTACGGCACGCGCGTCAGCTACTACCTGATCTACGCCACCACGTACCTGATGACCAGCGAGGGCACCACGATCCGCACCACGCGCAGCCTCGCGGGCATCGAAGCGGCGCTCGATACCGAAGCCGACGACGGCATGCCGCTGCACGATTTCTACGCCGTCCTACGCCGCGCAGCCCGCCGGCCTGCCTGACGCGGCGGCCGTATCAAAAGGACTCGCGCAGAGCGCCGCCGACCTGGTGGCGTTTCGCGCCAGCGCCCTCGTGCCGGACTACACCGGCCCGATGCTCTTCGACGCGCCCGCAGCCGCCTCGACGCTCGCGCAGGCGCTCGAGCCTTCGCTTTCCGGCGCGCGTCCGCCGCTTTCCGTGGGGCAGGATTTCGACGCCTTCATCGAACGCGTCGGAGGACGCAGCGAATGGAGCGGCCGCGTCGGCACGCGCGTGCTGCCCGCAAACGTCACGCTCGTCGACGATCCCACGCTCAAGGATTTTCAGGGCCAGCCGCTGCTCGGCGGCTACGATGTGGACGACGAAGGCGTGAAGGCGCAGAGCGTCACGCTGGTCGACAACGGTATTTTGAAAGACCTGCTGATGTCGCGCCGGCCCGGTCCCGATTTTCAAGCCTCCAACGGCCACGCGCGCTCGGCCGTGCTCTCCGATCCGCGGCCTCTTAGCAGCAATCTGGTCTTCCAGGCCACTGGCGCGCTGGACGCCGCGGGCTTGCGCAAGAAATTCCTCGACGCCTGCCGCGACGACGGCCACGAGTGGTGCCTCGAGGTCAAGCAGATGGACAATCCAGCGCTCTCGTCTCTCCGCCAGGAGGATTTTGCCGATTTCATCGGCGAGCTGGGCGGAGGAATCGCCAGCGGCTCGCGTCTGCCGCTCTCGCTCTATCGCGTCTACATCGCGGACGGCCGCGCGGAGCCGGTGCGCGGAGGCGCGATCGAAGGCCTCACGCTGCGCTCGATTCGCAATATTCTCGCGATCGGCAGCGACCCGGTCGTCTTCACCTACATGCAAAACGCCAGCGACGGGCTTGCCGGTAGCGCGCTCGGCGCGTTTGGCTCGGCGCAGGCCGGCATTCCCAGCACCGTGGTCGCGCCTTCGTTTCTGCTCGAAGAAGTCGAGGTCCGCGGCTTCCACGGCGAGCCGCGCCGCCTCCCGCTCGTCCCGGCCCCGCCACTAAAGTGACAATCCGACGAGGATTGTCATCCCGAGCGGAGCAACGCGAGCGAGGGATCTCCCTTCGCTATCCCGCTTCTGCCCCTTGGTCGGCTGAAGGATTCATCCGCGGCATGTATTAGCCAGTCCCGCCGCTCTTGCTCCTTGGCTAGATCGCACCGGAACTTGTCCTGAGCCTGCCTCGAGAGCCGCGACACAATTTCGTCGCGCGAAGCGCGCTGTCTGCGTCCGCCGTGGCGGGACGCGCACCTTCCGGGGCGCAGGCGCATTTCCTGGAGCTGTTTAGGGGGTCGGAGCTTTAGCTCCGACATAACAAGATGGCGCGAAGCGCCTACCTATGCGCTGAATCTATCGCAGCAAGTAGTCGGCCTGCCGCGCACACGGGCGCAGCGCGATCTACTTCTTCGCCACGTACACCTGCTTGCCGCGCAGCCCTTCGTGCGAATGCCGCAGCGGCAGGACGCCCTTCGGAATCTCGCGCAATTCCTCCGGGACCATCTCGCCGGGGCTGCCTTTCGCGGGCGTGACGCCGCCATCCGCCAGCAGCAGCGCGCCCGTCACGTAGCTCGCCTCCTCCGACGCGAGAAACGCGAACACGTTCGCGATCTCCTCCGGGCTGCCGCGCCGCCCCAGCGGGACCATCCCGCCGATCGTCGCCTGTATCTCGAGGCTCAGCGGCCCGCCGAGCCCGCGCGTCCACGCCGTGTCGATCGGGCCGGGACACACGCAGTTCGCCCGCACGCCGTATTTCGCCTGCTCCAGCGCCACGCCCTTCGCGAACGCGTGCACGAAGCCTTTGCTCGCGCCGTACGGCGTGAAGCTCGCCGAGCCGTTGATCCCGGCCTCGGAGCCGGTGAAAAGGATGTTGCCGCGCGTCTTGTGCAAGTACGGCAGCGCGAATTTCGTCATCAGGAACGCGGTGCGGACGTTGCTGCGGATCGTCCGGTCGAAGTCCTCGATGCGGTACGCGTCCGTCTCCGCGTTGGCGATGAAGATTCCCGCATTGTTCACCAGCACGTCGATCCGCCCGAATCGCCGCACGGCCGCATCGACGCACGCCCGCGCCGCGGCCTCCTCGGCCAGGTCGCCGAGATACGCCTCCGCCTCGCCGCCGTTCGCGACGATCGCGTCCGCCACCTCCTTCACCGGATCGCCCGGCAGCCCGGCCAGCACCACGCGCGCCCCCTCCCACGCGAATTTGTGCGCCGTCGCCTCGCCGATCCCCGTCCCCGCGCCCGTGATGATCGCTACCTTGTCCTTCAGTCGCATGTTCGTCTCCCCGCCCTTCGCTTCGGCCCCGATGATACACGTCCTTGTAGGTCGCGGCTTCAGCCGCGACGTAATTCGGCCGCGCGGAGCGCGTACCTTTCCGCTGCCTTTATCGCAGAATGTAGCTCGCCGTGGCAGGCGCGCTGTCTGCGTCCGCCGTGGCAGGCGCGCGTACCTTGCTGCCACAGGCGCATTTCTGGCGCCGTTTAGGGGGTCGGAGCTTCCGCGCTCTTTGCGTCCCGACGTACTCTGTCGGGAAGCTCCGACACAACAAGATAGCGCGTAGCGCGCTACCTATGCGCTGACTCTATTGCAGCAAGCAGTTGCCGCGCGCATCTACCAGATTGTCTTGATACCCGAGGCTTGGAGACGGCGGTCTCGCGTGACAAGGGGCAGGCCAAGATGGAGTGCCGTCGCGGCGATGATGCGATCCGGCATGTCGGAGACGGAATCACGCGGAATCTTGTAGACGGCTTCGGCCACGCCTTCGTCCACGGGCTGGATCAGAAGGCCGGAGGCGGTGGACCTGGCACCAGACTCCAGGCGACGCAACGCCTCCAGGGGCAAGCGCCCGCGTTCCACGAGATAGATCGTCTCCACCAGCGAAATGGCCCAAATAAACAAGCGCCGTCCACTATCCACGGAGTGACGAATGGCCTGGAGGGCCGGCGGCGAGAGCTCTTTCGAACGATGGAAATACCAGATGGCCGAATGGGTGTCGAGCACTACGCTCACAACGCGATGTCTCGCGGGAAGCTGCCCCACATTTCGCGTCGGGCCTCGGCGATATCTTCCTCTGTAATGCGGATATCGAGATCGGCCCAGAGCCCTTCCATGCTGCGCAAAGGCTTCTTGCCGCTTTCCTGGAGTTTCAAGGAGTCCGCAAACTCCAAAACTTCCTTCTGCTTCTCAGGAGGCAACTCCCGAACCTTCCCGAGGAGCTTTTCTTCGAAGGTCATCGAACAACCTCACCTGCAACTTTTCCAAGCATTATACGCCTGCCGGACGCGAATCGGTGTGCCTCTTACCCGTCACTGGAATCGGGGTGCTTCGCGAGGGTCGCTCCGAATTCCGAATTTCCAATTTCGAATTTCAATTTTCCAGCCTCTCGGCTACCCGTCACTAAACGGGGCCTCTGCGGCGTCATGAGAACGCCGCGCCGGAGCGTATAATCCCCGAAATGGCGGCGCAGACAGCGACGAACGCACCGGCACCCACGCCGGCCCATGGCCCGGACAAGGCCGCGCGCGAAAAGCGCATGGCGGCGCTCGGTTCGGTGGGCTCGGCCGTGTTGCTCGTCACGCTGAAGGTGATTCTCGCCGTCGTGACGGGCAGCCTGGGAATTCTCTCGGAAGCGCTGCACTCGATTCTCGATTTGGTCGCCGCCGTCATCACCTATCTTTCCGTCCGCGTGGCGGACAAACCCGCCGACGCGGATCATCTCTACGGCCACGGAAAAGTGGAGAGCTTTTCGGCGTTCGTCGAGACGGGCCTGCTGCTCCTGACGGCGGTCTACATCATCTGGGAAGCGTTTCAGCGGCTGCTCTTCCGTGGGGCCGCCGTTCGCCTGAGCCTCGGCATGATCCTGATTCTGGCGCTCACGATGGGAATCGATTTCGTCCGCGCGCGCGCGCTGAATCGCGTGGCGAAAAAATATCCCAGCGAAGCGCTCGAAGCCGACGCCCTGCACTTCTCGACCGACGTCTGGAGCACGTTCGTCGTCGTCCTCGGGATCACCGGCACGTGGCTGGGGCTGAAGTACCACATCCCGTGGCTCGGGATGTTGGACGCGGTGGCCGCGCTCGGCGTGGCGGGCGTGATCATCTGGATCGGCTCGCGGCTCGGCCGGCGCACCATCGACGCCCTGCTCGACGTGGCGCCGCGCGGCCTGCGCGAACGGATCATGACCGCCGTGGACGACACCGAGGGCGTGCTGCGAACCGAGCGCGTGCGCGTCCGCCGCGCCGGCCAGCGCTACTTCGTGGACGTGACCATCAGCGTCCCGCGCACGGCAAGCCTGGAGCAGGCGCACGCGGCGAGCGACGCCGTCGAGCGCAACATCGACCGGATCGTTCCCGCGGACGTCGTGGTGCACGTCGAGCCGCGCGCCCGCACCAACGAGCATCTGTTCGAGACGATTCGAGCGATCGCCCAGCGCCGCGGCCTCGCCGTCCACGAACTATCCGCGCACCACCTCGACAACCGGCTTTTCGTCGAGCTGCACCTCGAGGTGGACGAAGAATCGAGCCTCCGCGAGGCGCACCGGCACGCGACGGAACTCGAAGAGGAAATCCGCGCCGCCACCGATCCGCAGGCGCTCGTCAATATACACATCGAGCCGCTCGGCGCGCGCATTCCCGGCGCGGCGGAGATGAAGGAGCTCGCCCGAGCCGTGCAGGATTTCCTGAATTCGCTTCCGTCGGAGTATCGCGAGCGCGTCGATTGCCACGAAGTCCACGTCCGCAGCGTCGAGCACAGAATCCTCGTCTCCTGCCACTGCGCCATGGACGGCAGCTTGCCGATCACCGAAGTCCACGACATCACGGCGGCGCTCGAAGACCGCGTGAAGGAGCACTTCCCTCAAATTTTTCGAGTGACGATTCATCCCGAGCCGGTCGAGGAGCGATGAGCAAGATCACGCGGTCCCGAAAACACCTGCGCGGCGAGGGCGATGATCGCGGGATAACATTCGAGCACGTAGCGCGGCTCGGGCGTATCGACGGAAATTGCGAAGAAAGCCGTGCGCACGACGATGAACGCGATCAGCAGCGCCCATCCCGGCCGGCCCCGCGCGATCCACGCTCCGGCCAGCGCCAGAGCGACGTAGGCGCAATTCACGAAGAAAAGGCTCAGCGTGGCGACAAAATCCTCGCGGTCGTATTCCCACTCCTCGCCGAGCGGAAACGGATGGCCGGAGTAAGGAAGCAGGTCCAGGCGCGGCGTGAACCAGAGCGCGAGAGCCCGCAGCAGCGGGATTTTGAGATACGTGCGCAGCGGATGGCGCGCCGTTCGTTCGCGGGCGATCTCGCCGAATTCGCCGTCTTCGCTGGGCGTGATCGAGAAAGTCTCGTTGTAGCGCGCGAGCACGCTCGCCACCCGCGCGCGCTCCTGCGGTGAATCGAACGCCGACGGGGGAAGATCGGCCATCGGGATTTCCTGGTCGTCGATTTTCCAGAGCGTGGTGTAGACGTCGCCGAACCGCCAGAGCCACGTGCGGGTCCAGGCGCTGAATCCGAGCGGCGTGAATTCGCCGGGCAGTTCGCTGTAACGCGGCGCGAGGAACTGCACCTCGTGGAGCGTGCGCCAGTTGCGCGCGGCCCACGGCAGCAGCGGCAGGAGCAGCCCGGCCGCCATCAGCGCGACGCTCCGCGCCAGCTTCTTCCAATCGCGCGGCCGGAACGATTTCGCCACCAGGACCAGCCCCATCGCGCCCAGCAGCAGCGGTGTCTCCGGCCGGAAGAGCGTGCCGAATCCGGCGACGACTCCTCGCGAGAAACCATGGACTTATCGCGCGCCGTCTCGCCGGGTCCGGCGTCTCTCCCCGATCCGCTTCGAGCAGAACCCCCATCAAAATCAGGATCGCGAGGGCCGTCAGAAACGTGGCCAGCGTCTCGGTCAAGACGACGGCCGCATAGTTCGCCGTGAACGGGCAGAGCGCAGCCAGCCACAATCCCGCGAGCGCCACGCGGCGGCGTGTCGCTGCCGGCGCCAGCCGCGCCGCAATCAGGGCGATCAGAAAACAGGTGGCGAGATCGACCACGACCTGTGCGAACATCACCGCCCGTTGCGAATTTCCGGCGAAGGCGAAGATCGCCGCGAGAAACGCGGGGTATCCGGGCATGCGCATGTCGACCGGTGTGAGGCGGCCGTCGAGCGGGAACCCGTAGACACCCTTCTTCAGCCAATTCCAGGCCAGCTCGATGTAAAATGGGCCATCGCCCGAGTCCGTCGCGGGGAATTTCAGAACGAAAAACAGTCGCAGCGCCAGTCCGGCGAGTGCAGCCGAAGTAACGTTCGCGCGCATCTTAAAAGAGGGAGTCATTGACAGCCTGCCGACGGATGGCTAGCTTGGATTGTCCTCGTGCCTGAACGCAAGCCCATTTTCTACGATCAGGAGCGCCGCCGCTGGCGCCGAACCCGGCTCGCGCTGGAAATCGGGGGAGCTTTTTTCACGTTTGTGCTCGTCGTTTTCCTCCTGAACATCGGCCGCAATCCTGAATTGCCGGAGATACTGCGGCCGGATACGCACAGCAGCTTGCGCGCGATTCCCGCGAAAGCGAAGCCCAAGACCTACCGCGGCCGGAAGCGCAAGGTGGCCGCGCTCGGCAAAGTGCCCCAGAATTACGACCCGCTGCGCGCCGCATTCTACGTGAGCGACGACTACACCAGCCTGGCCTCGCTGCAATTGCACTATCGCGATATCGATTTGCTGATCCCGGAGGCGCTGTACGCTATCTCGGCCGACGGCACGCTCGACGCAGAAACCGATCCGAAGCTGAGGGCCTTCCTGCAGTCTCTGCAGGCGCGGACTCCTCCCGTCGAACTGCCCGTCATGTCGATGGTGAATAATTACGACGCGAAGAAAAATGTCTGGTGCCCGCCGGAAACGCTCCAGATGCTGGCGAATCCGGCGGCGCGGGAAAAGCTGGCGACGCAGCTCGAGGAATTCGCCGACGCCGAGCATCAACCCGGCATCGTGGTGGACTTCGAATCGCTGCCCCAGTCGAGCGAGCCGGACTTTCAGCATTTCGTTCACGATCTCTCCGTCGCGCTGCACGCCCAGAACCTGAAACTGATGGTCGCGCTTCCCGCGGCCGACTGGAGCTACGACTACAAGTACTTTGCTTCGCAGGCCGACGCCATCATCATGATGAACTACGACTATCGCTGGCCGACGTCCGACCCGGGGCCGATCGCGCCGCAAGACTGGTTCGTGAAGAACATCGACAACATGGTCAAGCTCGTGCCGCCAGACAAGCTGATCATGGGAATCGCCAACTACGGATACGACTGGCCGAAAGCTTCCAAGCGCGTGCCTCACCCGGTGGCCCAGGCGGTTACCTTTCAACAGGGAGTCGTCACGGCGGTCGAATCCGGCTCGGATATCCTCTACGATCCCGACTCCTTCAACCTGCACTACTCCTACGAAGACGAAAACAATCTCGTGCATAACGTATGGATGCTCGACGGCGTGACGGCCTACAACGAACTGCGGGCGGCCGAACGCGCGGGCGTTCGCGGCACGGCCGTATGGCGGCTGGGGATGGAAGATCCCTCGATGTGGGACATCTGGGACGCGACGCACGCCGATGACCCCACGCGCGCCAAGCTCCAGGCCGTGCCGCCCGGATACGACCTGATCCTCGAAGGCGACGGCGACATCTGGCGCATCACCGGGACACCGCAAAACGGTTCCCGGACACTCGACTACGACTCGGATTCCGACGCGTTCGATGACGAGAGCTTTCAGAGCTACCCGATGTCGTGGCGGATTCAGCAGATGGGCGCCGCGCCGAAGAAGGTTGTCTTGTCTTTCGACGACGGCCCCGATCCGGATTGGACGCCGAAGATCCTCGATGTTCTAACGCAGAAGAAAGCGCCGGGGACGTTCTTCGTGATCGGCGAATCGGCAAATCAGTACGACAACATCGTGAAGCGCGAATACGCGCTGGGCAATGAAGTCGGGAATCACACGTTCACACACCCTGAATTCGACAACATCTCGAAGTCCGACCTCCAGATTCAACTGAACCTCACCGAGCTGCTGCTTGAAAGCAGCCTGGGCGTGAAGACCACGCTTTTCCGCCCGCCTTACGGGATCGACCACCAGCCAGAAACGGCCAGCGAAGTCCAGATGCTCCCGATACCGCAGTCGATGGGCTACGTCATCATCGGGGCGCGGATCGACCCGCACGATTGGGGTGAACCGAACGGCGGGCCTCCGCCTCCGGTGGAGACGATCGTCCAGCGCGTCCTCGCCGATGTCGAGACCAACAAGGGCAACATCATCCTGATGCACGACGGTGGAGGCAACCGCAGCCATACCGTCGCCGCGCTGCCGCAGATCATCGACGGGCTGCGCGCGAAGGGATACGAATTCGTTTCCGTCTCGAATCTGCTCGGCCAGGATCGTTCCCAGATGATGGCGCCGCTGACGCACAACGAATGGCTGATGGTGCGCGTGGACGCATTTATGTTCGACGCGTTCCGCTGGCTGCGCGGAGGGATCGCATTCGTCTTCATCGCCGGGATCCTGCTGGCGAGCGGCCGCGCGTTTATCATCGGCCTGCTGGCGCTGATCGAAAAGCTCCGCCCCGCGCCGCAGGACCACCCGGAATACCGGCCTGAGGTCACCGTGCTGATTCCCGCGTACAACGAGGAGGCGGTGATCGTCGAGACGGTCCGCGCGGCGCTCGCTGCCAATTATCCGAACCTCGAAGTCATCGTCGTCGATGATGGCTCGATCGATCGCACCGCGGAACTCGTGCGTGAGAACTTCGGCCGCGATCCGCGGGTGCGGCTGCTGCTGCAAACGAATCACGGCAAGCCCTCGGCGCTCAATCACGGGCTCTCCGAGGCGGCTGGCGAGATCATCATCTCGATCGACGCCGATACCATCGTCGACGCGCAGGCGATTCCGCGGCTCGTCCGGCACTTCGCCGACCCGCGGGTCGCGGCCGTGGCCGGCAACGTGAAAGTGATCAACCGCAACCGGTGGATCACGCGCTGGCAGGCGCTCGAGTACATCACCAGCCAGAATCTCGAAAAGCGGGCCTTCGACCTGCTCAACTGCATTCCGGTCGTGCCGGGAGCCGTGGGAGCGTGGAGCGCGGAAGTTCTTCGCGACAGCGGAGGATTCTCGGGCGACACGGTGGCTGAAGACACGGACCTGACGCTCACCATCCGGCGAAAGGGCTGGAAGATTCTCTACGACGAGGACGCCATCGGCCGCACCGAGGTTCCGGAAACCGTCGATGCGCTCGTCCGTCAGAGATTCCGGTGGACGTATGGCACGCTCCAGGCGGTCTGGAAGCACCGCGACGCGGCCGGCAATCCGCGCTACGGCACGCTCGGCTGGGTTGCCATTCCCAATATTTTCCTGTTCCAGATCATTCTGCCGCTGATTTCGCCGGTGATCGACCTGCTGTTCCTGCTGTCGATCGTGCTGTGGGGCCTGGCGCAACTCCAGGTGACGCGCCTGCTGCCGCTGCCGCTCTGGACCTCGCAGGACGTGGAGCGCTCGCTGATCTTCTTCGCGCTATTCATGCTGATCGACCTGCTGACGTGCGTCGTCGCCTTCGCGCTCGAAAAGGACGAAGACTGGACGCTGCTCGCGCCGCTGATCATCCAGCGCTTCTATTACCGGCAGATGATGTACGTGGTCCTGTTCCGCTCAATCAAGGAAGCCGTGCAGGGGCGCGCGGTCGGCTGGCGCGGCGTCGAACCGCAAATGCCCGCTGCGCCGCCTCCGGTAACCGTCGCGCAGGCCTAAGCCGCTACGCCACTAAGTATCAGGAAACCACGCCGCAGGCAGCGCGTTATCCCGCTGAGTTGATGCGATGATTGAAACAGCTGCGATCTAACGGGCTTCGTCATGGCTCGACACAACCCGCGAAGAACAATCCTGCTTTCAACCATACTGGGAGCTCTCCTTCTTTTCGAGGCATACCTCTTCACGGCGTTCTTACCCGACAATTGGCAACGGACGATTAATCGGCAGTTCGCGCGCCTCTCCGAACAGTCCTATAAGCGTTCGCTCGTCACGCATCCCCTTTTGGAGGAGGAAATCCGCCAAACTTTGGAGCAGCACCCGGGATTCGAAATAGCCCTCTATCTAACTTTCGGAGTCGTACTGGCCGGTAACACTTTCCTCGTAGCGAAGACCTGGCGTGCACTCAGAAGCGGGTCCGGTAAAACCTAGGACAGATGGCCCCCGAATCCTTTTGCCGAATCCTGCTCCGTTCTGCTAGCATCTCGTCAGGTGGGCTGCATCCCGAGGCTCGGGAGCGGCACCGGGGGAAAATATGAGCGTTGCACCGCATGCGGGCAACGGAAAAGTGTCCGTGCCCGACATTCTGTCCCGCAAGATTCATCCGTCCGCCGGGTCTTCCGCCGGTACTTCGCAAACACACAACAAAATCACCTGCCTGACGGCATACGACTACCCGACCGCGCGCCTGCTCGACGAAGCGGGCGTGGACATTCTGCTCGTCGGGCGATTCGCTCGGCATGGCCGTGCTGGGATACGACAGCACTCTGCCGGTCACGCTCGATGAGATGGTTCACCACACGCGAGCCGTCCGCCGCGGGACGCGCCGCGCGCTGCTCGTGGCGGACATGCCCTACGGCAGCTTTCACATCTCGCTCGACGAATCGGTGCGCAATGCCGTGCGGCTGGTGAAGGAAGGCGGCGCCGAAGCCGTGAAGGTCGAGGGCGGCGAGCGGCGGCTCGAGCTGATCGCGCGCCTCGTTGAGGCCGAGATCCCGGTGATGGGCCACGTCGGCCTGACGCCGCAATCCGTAAACGCCATGGGCGGCTTTCACGTGCAGGGCAAGTCGGCGGACGCCGCGCGTCAGATCGAGCGCGACGCGCGAGCGGTCGAAGCTGCGGGCGCGTTTTCGGTAGTGCTCGAGTCGATGCCGCGCGAACTCGCCGCACGCATCACGGAAAAGCTGCGCATCCCCACGATCGGCATCGGGGCCGGGCCGGATTGCGACGGTCAGGTGCTCGTATTCCACGACCTCGTTGGCCTGACGGCAGGCCACGCGCCGAAGTTCGTGCGACGGTATGCCGATCTTTCGGCGGAGATTTCGCGGGCGGTCGCCGAGTACTGCGCCGACGTGCGCGGCGGCGGATTCCCGTCGGATGCCGAGTCGTATCATTCGGCTGCCGAACTGCGCGATCAGATGCTCGCGCGCCAGCGCCCCTGACGGCCTGATGGAACACCCCTTGCGCCGTAAACCCCGGCGATTCGAAAGGAGCCCGCTGCCATGAACCTCGATGATTTCCGGTTGCTCTACGACTTCAACGCGTGGGCGAATCATCGCACGCTCGATGCCTGCGCGGGACTCACGCCCGAGCAGTTTACGCGCGATCTCGGCTCGAGTTTCCGGTCGCTGCGCGACACGTTCGCGCACATCTACGGAGCCGAGTGGATCTGGCTCGAACGCTGGCACGATCGCATACCGGCCGCGCTTCCTTCCGCCGCCGATTTCCCGGATTTCGAATCGGTGCGGCGCGGCTTGAGCGACATGGATCGCAATCTGGTGGACTACGTCGCCTCGCTTACAGCGGACGATCTGCACCGCGTGGTGCAGTTCAAGACCACGGCGGGCGCCGCCCATGCGCAGCCGCTCTGGCAGATGTTGCAGCACCTCGCGAATCACAGCACGTACCATCGCGGCCAGGTGGCCACGATGCTCCGGCAGTCGGGCGCGAAGGCCACGTCCACGGACCTGATCGGGTTCTATCGCGAACGCGCCGCGCAGGCCGGCGGATGACGCGCGGCCGTTTGCTTCGACACTGACCCCGGACTCGCCCGCCTCGAATGGAATTAATTCACACCACGGCGTGGATGAAGCAGGTCGCGCGCGACGCGCGCGCGAGGGACCGCGTCCTCGGGCTTGTCCCCACGATGGGCGCGCTGCATGAGGGCCATCTTTCGCTCGTCCGCGAGGCGCACAGGCAGTGCTCGCCAGTGGTCGTCTCGATTTTCGTGAACCCCAAGCAGTTCGGTCCGGGCGAGGATTTGCAAAAGTATCCGCGCACGCTCGAGGCGGACCGCGCGGCGCTCGAAGAGTTGCGCGTGGACTACGTGTTCGCGCCGCCGCCCGAGGAGATCTATCCGCCCGGCTTCCGCACCGCGGTCGTGGTCGAAGGACTGAGCGACCGGTTGGAGGGGCGTTCGCGCCCCGGCCATTTTCGCGGCGTCACGACCGTGGTGCTGAAGCTTTTCGAGATCGTGCAGCCGCGGCTCGCCTTCTTCGGCCGCAAGGACGCGCAGCAGGCGCTGATCATTCGCCAGATGGCCGGCGATCTGAATCTCGACGCGGAAATTGTGGCCTGCCCGATCGTGCGCGGGCCGGACGGCCTCGCGCTTTCCTCGCGGAACAGCTATTTGAAGGATGGCGACCGGCGCGCGGCCACGGCGCTCTATCGCTCGCTCGAAGCCCTTCGCCGCGCGGTTGCGGCGGGTGAACGCGATGCGGCTCGGCTCCTCGCGACGCTGCGGCAGGTGATCGACGGCGAACCGGGCGTGGCGCTCGACTATGCGGAGATCGTGGACGCGGAGACGTTCGATCCGGTGATGGCCCTGCGAAAGACGTGTTACGTTTTGCTCGCCGCACGCGTGGGCGGCACGCGGCTGATCGACAACGCCCTTATCGAGCAGGACGGCGAATCGTTTCGCGTGACCGTCTAGCGCCTGCTCACCGCGCACAGGTTCACAGCCGCAGAAAAATGGAAAGATGGCTTTCGGGGTCCGTGTGATAAAGGCGAATGTTTGTGGGTCGTGGCTTTAGCCACGACATAAAGAACGCGGGGCGAAGCGCGCTGTTTGCGTCCCGGATGGTGTAACGGGACCCCTCCAATGCGCTGTCTCTCTCGCAGCAAGTCTCCGCTGTGCTGTGCTGCCGAGACCCCTGTGCGTTTCTGTGCCAAACTGATTTCGTTTGAAGCCCCATCCGCCAACTACTTAGCTTTGATCGCCAGAAGCACCTCGGTGGCGTGGCCCTTTACCGTGACCTTGGGCCAGATTTTGCGAATTTTCCCGTCGGGCCCGATCCAGAAGGTGCTGCGTACGATGCCCAAGGCCGTCTTTCCGAAGAAGCTTTTCATGCGGCGCGCGCCGTAAGGCTCGATCACTTCGAATTCCGTGTCGGCGAGCAGCGGAAAGTTCAACATGTACTTGGCCTTGAATTTCGCCTGGGCCGCCACGGAATCGCCGCTACAGCCGACGATGGCGGCGTTGGCGGCCTTGAAGTCCTTGATCGCATCGCGGAACTGCATCGCTTCGCTCGTACATCCGGTAGTATCCGCCTTCGGATAAAAGTACAGGACAACGTTCTGGCCGCGTGTAGTCCGCGAGCGAGACCGTGCGGCCGTCGTCCGCCGCAACGCGGAAGCCCGGTGCCTTGTCGCCTTCTTTGAGCACGTTGATTCTCCGTCCCGAAGTTTCGGGGAGCCGCTTCGAGCTACTCGGTGAGAACGCGTTTGACGATTTCGTTGACGAGTTGAGGATTCGCCTGACCGCGCGTTTCGCGCATCACTTGCCCGACGAAAAACTTGAAGACGCCTTCGTTCCCGGCGCGATACTTCGCCGCGTTGTCCGCGTTCCTCGCGACGACCTCGCGCGCAATCTTCTCAATGGCGCCCGCGTCCGTGATCTGCGCCAGGCCCTCGGCCGCTATGATATCGGCCGCGCGCCTGCCGGTCTCGAACATCGTGGCGAAGACTTTTTTGCCGCTGGCGGCGGTGATTTCCCCCTTTTCGATTTTCGCGAGCAGTTCCGCGAGCGCCACCGGGGCGACCGGACAATCCGCGATGTCCTTCGCCGCGTCGTTCAGGCGGCGGAGCAGCTCGACCGAAATCCAGTTCGCCGCGGCTTTAGCCGGTGCGCCCGCATTCACCGCGGCTTCGAAGTAGTCCGCCAGCGCGCGCGTCGCGGTGAGCACACCCGCGTCGTAGGGAGTCATGCCGTAATCGCGCAGGAAACGCGCGACCTTCGCATCGGGCAGTTCGGGCATCGAGCGGCGCACTTCTTCGATCGTGGCCGCCGAGATGGCCACCGGTAGCAGGTCGGGGTCGGGGAAATAGCGGTAATCGTGCGCGAATTCCTTCGACCGCATCGGCTCGGTGCGCCCGGCGGCGACGTTCCACAGCCGCGTCTCCTGCGGAATGCTTCCGCCCGACTCGAGCACGCCGATTTGCCGCTCGATTTCGTATTCGAGTGCGTGCGCGAGGTAGCGGAACGAATTCAGGTTTTTGACCTCGGCCTTCGTGCCGAGTTTAGCCGCGCCGCGCAGGCGAACACTGACGTTCGCGTCGCACCGCAGCGAGCCTTCCTCCATGTTGCAGTCGCTCACCTCGGTGTATTCGAGAATCTGCTTGAGCGTGTTCAGGTACGCGTAGGCCTCGGCCGGAGTGCGCAGATCCGGCTCGGAGACGATTTCGATCAGCGGGACGCCGCAGCGGTTGAAATCGATGTAACTCCAGCGATCGGAGTCGGGGAAACCCTCGTGCAGGCTTTTCCCGGCGTCGTCTTCCATGTGCAGGCGCGTGATGCCGATGCGCTTTCGCTCGCCCTCGACTTCGATTTCGAGCGCGCCTCCGGTTGCCAGCGGCAGCTCGTACATCGAGATTTGGTAGCCCTTGGGAAGATCGGGATAGAAGTAGTTCTTGCGCGCGAAGCGCGAGCGCTCCTGAATCGTGCAATGGATCGCGAGCGACGCCCGCAGCGCCAATTCGAGCGCTCGCTTGTTCAGCATCGGCAGCGCGCCGGGCAAGCCCAGGCACACGGGACACGTATTCGAATTCGGCTCGGCGCCGAACTTCGTCGAGCAGCCGCAGAACGCCTTGGTCAGCGTCTGAAGCTGCGCGTGGACCTCGAGCCCGATCACGGCCTCGTAGCGCGCCATCACTTCCGGTGCGACCAACGATGTCTCCTGCGCAGTGCGGTTCATGACGAAACGCGGATTATAGCATCCGTTCCGCCATGTGTTGACTCCCCTGGGCCGGAGCCTACCGGCTGACGCCGGCGCCTCGGGCCGGGAAATTGAATCGGATTCCCGAAATAAAGTTCAGGCGCAGCGCCGGATAACCGAATGATTCTTCGTAGTGTTGGTTGAGGAAATTGTTGAGGTGGCCGTAGATTTGCACGCCGCGCGGAAGTTGATACGCGAACCCGGCGTTCACGTCCACGTAGCCCTTGCTCCAGAAGAGGCACGGCAAGTTCAATTCGGTGCATGCGTAGCTGCCATAATTCGGTTCGAGGTCGAAGACCGCGCCGCGAATGCTGGCGTTCGAGTTGAGCATCAGGCGTTTGTGCGTCCACGTCACGTCGTAGCCCGCCGAACTCCGCGGCCGCCGAATCAGCTGCTGGCCCACCGAGAAGGGCAATTGGACGTCGCTCGTCGATCCGTCGAGCGCGAGGATCGCCGTATTCAACCAGGTATACTCCGCGACGACCTCGAGCGAACGCATCGGATGCAGACGCAGGCTGTTTTCGAGCCCGTAGGCGCGCGAATTCGCGATGTTGGCCGACGAAAACGTACTCAGATTCGCGAACGAGCCGCCCAGCGTGACGATCTGATCCTTGTAGCGATTGTAGAAAAACGTCGTGTCGAGGACGCCCTTGTCTCCCCAGAATCGCTGCTCAACGCCGGAATCGAAGCTGACGTTTTTCTCCGGCTTCAGCTCCGGATTATCCGTGGAGCCGAGCTCGAAGCCGTCCGGCGGGCGAATGCCGGTCCCGAAGCTGCCGTGAATTCGCGTCGCGCCGAAAAATCCGTCGCCCGATTGCCGCGCCAGATATGCCACGGAAATCCGCGGATCGACTTGCGTGATCGAGCTGGCCGGGATGAACGGCCGTCCGTCGTCTTCATCCGCGGGCAGATCGCCGGTGCGGATGTTGTCGACGCGCACGCCCGTACTGAGGAACCAGCGATTCCCAGCGTTCCAGCGATTCTCGGCAAAGAACGCGTAGGTATCTCTCGGCAGCGTGAACGGCACCTCGTCGGCATTGGTCACGTAGGTGTCCTCGTATGTGTCGTGGTCGAATTCGAATCCGGCGACGAGCGCATCTTTCGGCGACAGTTCGATCTCGCTGCGCGTGTTCGCGACGACGCGCACATTCTTTGTGAATGAATTGCCGAACGGCGACGAGGAACGAAAACTGATCCGTCGCCACGCTCACCGTCGTCACCTGCTGGAAGCGATTCGAAAACTGCTCCGTGTAATTCGCCTGGTAGCCGAAGAGATCCTGCTTCTGAAACGTGGCCGCCGCCGCAAAATCCGGTCCGCCCGTCACAGGGTCTGTCGGATACAGCCCATCCGGATCGGAGCCCCACGGCCCAGGATTCACCTCGTGTCCCGCATCGCCGAAGAAATGAATATTGAACTGCCGCCGCGGGCTGCGCGAATAGCCCAGGCTCACAAATGATGTCTGATTGCGATACGTGTCGTACGGCACCGGTCCCTGCGTGCTGAGCCGCGCGAGATCGTAAGACCAACTGAGGCCGTGCGTAAGCCCCGCCCCGCTCGTGGCGATGCGCCACGTGTCGTAGCTGCCGCCTTCGCCAAGAAAGCTGAAATGAGGCGGTCCCTCGCCCGGTTCGCTGATCACGTTGATCACGCCCGCGACGGCGTTCTCGCCGTAGAGCGCGCTTTCCGGCCCGCGCATCACTTCCACGCGATCCACGCCATCCACCGGCAGCGGAGCGAGATCGAAGCCGCCGCCGAAATCGTTCATCGGAATGCCATCGATCATGATGAGGTCGTAGTTGGAATTTCCGCCGCGGATGAAAGCGCTCGTCACGGCGCCCAGCTGCCCGGTGCGATTGATCGCGACGCCGGGAACGTTGCGAAGCGCGTCGGCGAGAGTTTCGGGGCCTTCGTCCTCGATTGCCTGCTTGTCGACGACGGTAACCGAAGATCCGATTTGCGGCGCGAGCGCTCCGCCGAGCGACGCGGCGACGACCACCTGTTCCTGCACCGCGCTCAGGTCGAGGTGCAGGTCGATGGTGAGGTCGGTGCTTTGCAGGTTGGTTTCGCCGGATACCTTTGTGAGTCCGGGCAGATTGGCCGCCACTGTGAATGTCCCGCTGCGGAGCCCGTCGAATCGGTAGCCGCCGCGCGCATCCGTCTCGGTCTGCGCGACCGCGACCATCGAAGCAAGCAAGCTGACCTTTGCGCCCGTCACGGCGCGTCCGTCCGGATCGTAAACAGTTCCGTGGATGCTCGATCCGTGCGACGTGCTCGCGGTCTGCGCACACGTGTAGTGGGGAAATAAGAATGGAACGGTGAGAAAAAGCAGAAAAGAAAAACGAAGTCTCATTTTGTCCTCCTCTCCCTCTCGCGCGGGAGTTGAAGGTTGTCCCGATGCGCGTGCTTGTCGCAGGCACATCCGGATTGAGACTCCGCCGGTCTCCTGGCTTGGCGGATTGTCCCGACATCGCCGGAACAGCAGCGCGGCCTTCCCGTCCCGGCATCGAATCGAGAGATTCAATGACCCGGGTCAGTGGCGCGCGCCGAAAATCTTCTCCGCCTTACAGTCGCGCGGCGGCGACGGTTTTTCACCGTCTTCCCGTGCGCGGAGTCTCGGGTGATTGTGGACGGCGCCCTGTGTTGGAGAGAGCGCCGTTTGCGAAAGTTGGAAGCGCTTCCGCGTAACTGTCGAACGAACCTCCTTAGTGAGTCCCTCGCAAAATCACCCGCGGGCGCCCTCCCGGGCGCATTTCGACTTCGAGAGGCGCCTCGAAAACATCGGTGAGCAGGTCGCGCTCGTAGACCTCGGCGGGCGTGCCGACGCGCAGGCACTTGCCTTTGTGCAGCAGCACGATGCGGTCGGAAAATTCCGCCGCCAGATTCAGTTCGTGGGTGACCACCAGCACGGTGTAGCGGTTTTCATCCGCCAGTTTTCGCAGCCGCCGCAGCAGCTCCACCTTGCCGCCGATATCGAGGTGCTGCGTCGGTTCGTCCAGCAGCAGCAACGAAGGCCGCTGCGCCAGCGCGCGCGCCAGGATCACGCGCTGTTTCTCGCCGCCCGAAAGCTGGTCCATCCAGCGATCGCGGAGCGCGTCCGCGCCGACCTGGGCCAGCGCGTTTCCGGCGAGCAGGCAATCCTCATCCGATTCAAACCGCAGCCGCCGTCCGTAGGGATACCGCCCCTGCAACACGTACTCCCAAACGCGCAGGGGAAACAGCAGCTCGCTTTCCTGCTGCACCAGCGCGATGCGCTGCGCGCGAGTCCGCAGGTCGAGCTTGCTGACTTCCGTCCCGTCGATTTCGATGCGCCCCGAAAGCGGCTTCGCAAGGCCGGCGAGCAGCGTCAAAAGCGTCGATTTTCCGCTGGCGTTCGGGCCGAGGATGGCGACCAACTCGCGTTGCCGCGCTTCGAAGCTTGCCGGGCCGAGCGTGAATTTCGGCGCGGAGCGATCCGTAGCTGAGTAGGCGTAACTCGCCTGCTCCACCTTCACGCGCGGAACGCTTTCGCCGGCCGCGATCGGTCTGGGCGCCGCGAGGGGCGCGCCATTCTGCGCCGGCGCGCTCATCGCACCCTCCGCCGCATCAGATAAATGAACACCGGCGCGCCCGCGAGCGCCGTAATCGCTCCCACCGGCAACTCAATCGGAGCCACCACCGTGCGCGCGAATGTGTCCGCCACCACCACCAGAATCGCGCCTCCCAGCGCCGACGCCGGAATCAGCAGCCGGTAATCGGTGCCGAACATCATCCGCATCACATGCGGCACCAGCAGCCCGACGTACCCCATTGCTCCGCTCACGGATACCGCGAGGCCCGTGAGCACCGAAGCCGCCACGTAGACCACGAGCTTCACGCGATGGACGTTCACGCCCAGATGCCGCGCCTCCTGCTCGCCCGTCAAGATCAGGTTCAGGTCGGAAGAGGTCGCGTAGATCGAGCCCACGGCGATCACCAGCAGGAAGTACAGCCACTTCAAATCCACGGAAGAAGGCGACGTCAGATCACCCATCAGCCAGAAGGCCATTCCGCGCACGTCGCGTCCCGGAAGCGTGGTCATCAGGAACATGATCAAGGCCGAGAGAAACGACGCCGAGATGATCCCAGCGAGAAGCAGCGTGCCGCTATCGAGCTGCCCGCCGCGACGCCCGAGAAAGTAGACGGCCGCAATCGTGGCGAGCGCTCCCGCGAAAGCGGCCGCCTGAATCAGACCGGGTGCGTGCGGCGCCGCGAGCAGACTGAGAATCGCGCCGAGCGCCGCGCCGCTCGAAACCCCGAGGACGTAGGGATCGGCCAGGGGATTGCGCAGCAGCGCCTGAAAACCGGCGCCCGCGGTCGAAAGCGAAGCTCCGACCAAAATCCCCAGCAGAATCCGCGGAAGCCGTATGTTCAGCACGATCGACTGATAGTCCGGCGGAATCTGGCTCCAGCGTCGCAGCGTCGCGTTGACGAGCGTCATCACGATGTCGGGCACCGAAACCGGATACGCGCCCATGCGCAACGAGATCACCACCGCCACGAACAGCACGCCGCACAGCGCGAGGCAGACCGTGAACACGCGGCGCGGTGTCAGCGGGCGCATGTAACGCACTCTCCTCCCCGGCTTCCGATGCGAGCCGAATTTCGCCTTTCGAATTTCGGATTTCGTTCTTCGCGGAAAATGCTTCCGGATGCAACTGATGTGCCAGCTGCTCGATCGCGTCGACCAATCCCGGCGACGGCCGCAGCGCCTCTTCGTTCACGTTCACGACGTGGCCGGTCTCCACGGCATCGAGGTCGCGCCATGAAGGGCGCGCGCGTAAATCCGCCAGCTCCGTCGCGGCGTCTTCTCCATGATTTTCGGCAAACACGATGTAATCCGGCTGCAAGCGAAACACCTCTTCGATGCTCAACTCCGGCCAATTGCGATCCGAAAGCACCACGGACTCGGCGCCGGCGTAGCGGAGGGCGTCGGCAATGAACGTGTTCTGCCCGATTGTGCTCAGCGGCTGCAACCACACCACGAACAGCACGTGGGCCATCGGCGTGTCGGCAAGCCGTGTGTGGAGCGCGTCGAGCCGCTGCTGCAAACGCGCCACGAGTGCCGCGCCCTGTTCCGAGGCGCCCATCAGATCCGCCATGCGTCTGGTGGAATCCAGCATGCCGCGCACGGTTTGCGGATTGCTGGTGTACACCGCGATGCCCAGCCGCGTTAGCGCGTCGGCCGTCTCGAGGCGGTTGATCGAAGTCGTCGCCAGAACGAGGTCCGGGTGCAGCGCCACGATCGCTTCGAGGCTCGGATTCTGCGGATTGCCCACGTGCGCCTTCGACTTTGCCGCCGCCGGCGTGTCGCAATAATCCGTATCGCCCGCGAGCCGGTCTTCGAAACCCAGCGCGTAAATCGTCTCCGTCAAATTCGGCGCGAGTGTCACGATCCGTTGCACCTCCGGCGGTATTACCACGCGCCGCCCGACTTCATCCGTGACTACGCGCGCGCGGATGTCTCCCGCGCCCTACTTGCGTGGCGACGACCGGGGCGCCGCGCTCGAAAGCAGCGCACCCGCCGTCGCGATCACGAGCATTCGCCGATGCCAGGCTCGAATCACAATCTCATCTCCAACAAAAAAGCCTCGCGAGTATAGCGAGGCTGATCGCCGCACTCTTTCTCGCGAAGAGTGCCGGCTTCTACTAGCGCGGGTACGTTCCTGACTCTCGGCTTTTCGCTTAGTTCGCAGCGCGCCGATCACAGTGGCGGGACCGTGGCCGATTTTCACAGCCTTCCAAATCCCCGCGCCAGTTCAATTGTCGTGCGTGAGTCTAGGCTGCGCGTTGTGTCATGTCAATCAAGAATGGCTGTTGTCGCTGCGCGAATGCGCGGCCGAATGTAATCTCGAGACCAGTTCTCTCGTGCCCACCAGAATCCACAGGACGGCCGAAACCAGCAATGAGAAAAGCCACACGTGGACAAAAATCCACCAGGTTGAATCAGAGAGAGTTTTGGTGCCATAAAACGGGATATGCCAGTAGACAACGCCAAACGAACGATGTCCGTCGGAGACCAGCGCCTGGGTCGCAGAAGTCGAGTACAACACCACCGCGCTCAAACAGGACGCAACTATCGACGCTTTTGTCAACTTCCGCACAATCCAATCAGCGGTTCTTCCACTTCGGCGGGCGCTTTTCAACCAAAGCGCGCACGCCCTCTTGCGAATCTTCCAGCTCGGCGAGTTCGTTGAGGAAAACCTTCATGGAGTTGCGGACGCCTTCGCGCAGTGGCAGTCCCAGGCTGCCGAGGATGGCCTTCTTCGCCATGGTCAGCACGGGGCCTGACTGCGCCGTCACTTTCGCGATCACGTCGTCCACTTTCTTCTGCAACTCGGCTTCCGGCACCAGCCAGTTGACGAGGCCCAGGTCGCGCGCGCGCTCAGCCGTGATCGTTTCGCCGGTCAGCACGAGTTCGAGCGCCTGCTTCGGCCCGAGGATGTAGGGAAGGACCGCCGCGGCCAGCGGCGGAAACACTCCGAGCTTGATTTCCGGCTGCGCGAATTTCGCCTTGGGAGTCGCGATCACCAGGTCGCCCAGCGCCGCCAGCTCCGCGCCGCCGCCGAATGCCGGCCCGTTGACCACCACCAGCAACGGCTTCGACGTATCGAGCATTGCCGCGAAGGCGCCGTGAAACGCGTCGAGCAGTTGAAACACGCGCCGCTGCGAGTATTCGCCGAGCTCGATCCCGCCGCAAAACGTCTTGCCGGCCGAATCGAGAACAATCAGCTTGATCTCGTTGTGCTCGCCGAGCGTATTGATTCCCGCCGTCAGCTCGCAGATCATCCGCTCGTTCAGCAGGTTGTGATCGGGACGATCGAGCGTGAGTCGCGCGACTTCTCCATCGACGCGTACCTTCACGAACTGGAAATCGGCGAGCTTCGGCGCGACCAGCGCCAGTGTTCCGAGGACCTCGACTCCGCGGCCGCCGTCTTGGGGCATCAAATCGCTCCGGTCCTGTCAGCCCTGCGAAGAGCCTGTGAAGAAGCCCTGATGAAGGCTCTCAAGAGATTAGACCGTTTCGATTTCGACCGCCACGCCCAATCCGCCGGATACACACAAAGTGGCAAGACCCCGCCGTCCAGCCCGTGGACTGGCCTCTTGGCCACCGCCCTGTCCGGATGGCTTGCGGATCTCGTGAATCAGGGTTGCGAAGATGCGGCTGCCGGTGCAGGCAATGGGGTGCCCGAGCGCGATCGCGCCGCCATTGGGATTCAACCGCTCGCGGTTGAAGTGCAGGTCGCGGTCGCAGGCGAGTACCTGCGCGGCAAAAGCCTCGTTCAGTTCGACCGCGTCGTAGTCTTCCACCTTCGTGCCGGTGCGCTTCGTCAGGTTGCGCACGGCGGGGACCGGCCCGATGCCCATCACGCGCGGATCGACCGCCGCAATCGTCGCATCGACGATCCGCGCGATCGGCTTCAGGTTCAACTCGCGCACCTTTTCCTCGCTCGCGAGCACCACCGCCGCGGCGCCGTCCGTGATGCCGCTTGAATTGCCCGCGGTGATCGTGCCCGTCTTGCTGAAGACGGGCGGCAATTTCGCCAGGGCGTCCATCGTGACATCCGGCCGCACATGCTCGTCTTTCAGGAGCACCGCGGTGTTGCCTTTCTTGTCCGTGATCGTGATCGGGACGATCTCTTCCTTGAAGTGGCACTCCGTCGCGGCTCGTCCGGCGCGCCGGTGGCTTTCGAGCGCGAACGCGTCCTGCTCCTCGCGCGAAATCTTGTACTGCTCGGCGAGCAACTCGGCGGTTTCGCCCATAATGAGCTTCGAGATCGGGCAGAGGAAGCCGTCGCGGTACATCCCGTCGATCAGCGGCTGGTTGCCAAGCTTGAATCCCCAGCGCCCCTCGACCAGGTACGGCACGCGGCTCATCGACTCCGCGCCGCCCGCGACGATGATCTGCGCCGCTCCGGTCAAAATCTCCTGCCAGCCCAGCACCACCGCGCGCAGCCCCGACGCGCACGCCATGTTGATCGTGAACGCGGGCACGTCGTCGCCAAGGCCCGCCCGCCACGCCACCTGCCGCGCCGGGTTCGGACCCACGCCCGCCGGCCGCGCATTGCCGAAGATCACCTCATCAACATGCCACGGCAGGCGCGACGTGCCGTTTGTAGGGGCGCTGCTTGCTGCGCCCGCTGAAGGCGCGTAGTCGAATTCTCCTGGCGTGCGCTCCGGCGGCAACGGCAGCCCGAACGCGCGCTCCAGCGCCGCACGCATGGCAATCACCCCCAGATCCGGCTGCGTGAAGTCCATCAGCATCCCGCCGAATTTCCCGATCGGCGTCCGCACCGCGCTCACGATATAGACAGCGTTTGCCATGGTTTATTGGATGTTAGCACAGCCTTTTTCGGCGCAGGGATGCAGGCAGCCGCAAGGCGAAGCACGGCTGTGCGAAGTTCAAATTGACCTGCGATAATGCGTGCATGATTCCCGGCGCCCGCGACGAAGCCCGCTGGTTCCGTTCGGAGCCCCGCCGCACGTTGCACACCTCCGTTTTGGACCGGATCGTTCAAGCCGCTTTCCCGCGCCGCCGTGTGCTCGAAATCCAACCGCTCCTCGACGGGCTACGCAACGCGAATTTCAAGCTTCGGATTGACGCAAAGCCCGAGTGGATCATCCTCCGCCTCTACGAACACGATGCGTCGTTGTGCCGGAAGGAAATCGACGTGATGCGATTGGTTGGACGATCGGTTCCTACACCGGAAATTCTCCACGCCGAACCGCAAGGCCTCGATGAAATCCCGCCGTTTATCGTGATGCGCTACGTCGAGGGAGTCAGCTTCCATCAACTGAAACGCGGCGGGGATCGAGAGGCCCTCGCGCAGGCAGCCTATGTCGCAGGCGAGACGCTAGCTGCGATCGGCCGCTTCGCGTTTCCCGGTGCGGGTTGGCTTGGACCGGGACTCGCGGTCGCGGCGCCGCTGCTCGACGGCGCCGATCCGCTGCCGCGCTTCGTTGATCGCTGCCTGACTTCCACGAATCTGCATCGCCGCGTGCCGGCTGGCGTGCGAGACAGCATTCAAGCTCTAATGTGGTCGCGGGCGGGGCAACTTGCAACACTCGGGAACGAAGCGCGTCTCGTGCACGGGGACTTCAACAGGCGCAACCTGGTGCTGCGATGCGAGGCCGGGCGATGGTCGGTGGCCGCCGTTCTTGACTGGGAATTTGCCGTCTCGGGCTCTCCGCTAGCCGACCTCGGCAATTTCCTGCGCTACGAGCGCGCCTCACAGCCTTTGGCCGAGCCGCATTTCTCGGCCGGATATTTGCATGCTGGAGGCGCACTGCCGGAAGACTGGCGAAATCTCGCGCGGTTGATCGGTCTCGCCGCGATGTGCGAGAGCCTCACGCGCGACGAACTTCCCGATGACGTTGTGTCCGAGCTTGTCGAACTCGCCCGCGCCGTCGTCGAGCGCCGCGACCCGCAGTTCACGTGATGCGGACTCAGGCGCCTTTTTGGAGCTGCGCAGCGGCTTGAATTCGCGGCGCGGGCTGCGGAGCAGGAGAGGGAGTCGCCGCCGTTGGCGCGGAGTTCGAATTTCCCGGCTTCGGCTTCAACGAGAAACGCACACCGCGCTTTGCATTTTCATTCGCGGTGCGCTGCCAGTCGAGCTGGCCGATGTCCATCGCGCCCTCCGGGCCGTAGCTCACAACGTAGTGAAGCTCGCTGCCGGAGAGCCAGTAGTCCGTCGCGGTGAACATCGTGCCGTCCTTCATATAGAGCAGTACGGTAGGCGTGGATTCGGCGACGTTGTTCGTGACCGGATTCGTATCGAGCCAGCCCTGCGAATTTGAGCCGTTGTCGCTCGGCGTAGAATCGTAATTAAAGTCATTGGGCGCGTACGGGGGGCTGGCATAGGTTGGGTTGTAGTAGTCGTCAGTCGAGTTGTCCGTATAGTAGCTAAAATCGTCATAGCCATACGGCGGGTAGTACGGATAGGGGCCCCAATATCCTCCCCATGCCCACGGGTAATACCAACCCGGATACCCCCAGCCAAATCCCCAATACGGCCAGCCCCATCCCCAGCCGAAACCCCAGCCCCAACCGAAACCGCCCCAACCCCAGCCGCGACCGCCATATCCGAACCCACGGTTGCCAAATCCAAATCCGCGGTCACCAAGTCCTCGTCCGAATCCTGAATTCGCGAATGTGGAACTGCCGAGTCGCGAGCCTCCGAAACCCGCCGTGCCGCGGCTCGAAGAGAATGCGGACGAGCCGCGTGTGCTCGCCGCGAAGCTGCTGCCGGACCGTCCAAACGAGCGCCACTGACCGTCTGCAACTGCGCCACTACGAACGCCCGGGGAAGACGCAGTATTCGTCATGCGGCCGGCGCTTCCAAAGGAATGCCATTGGCCGTCCGCCACGGCATTGCGAGCTCCCGAGGTGCGGCCCGCTCCGCTGAAACCACGCCCGGCCATGCTCGAGCCGAACCGCGCGCCCGATTGGGGACCTCCAAACGATCGAGCGCCCATCGAGCCTCGATACGCAGAGCCGCCATAGGCGCGCGATGAGAATCCGCCGCCGCGATACGAGCCGCCGCCAAACGACCGCCCGCCACCGCTGAAACCGGAGCGCCCACCGCCGCTGAAGCCGCCGCCGTGAAAGCCATCTCCGCCCCCGTGGAATCCACCTCCACCGCCGCCGTGGAATCCGCCGCCACCGCCGCCGTGGGATCCGCCTCCGCCACCATGTCCTCCCCCGCGGTTGGCGAATGCGGGATTCGGCGCAAACGCGAGAACGAGCGAGGCAATCGATGCGAGCAATACTCTTTCGAAGGTGGATCTCGTCATGACAGCTACCTCCGCCAAAAATGGCCCGATAGGCCGGGAGAGCGTGCGAGGCTACGGCCTATCTTACTCCTTTTGATTGCCTGAAGGCCATTCGGGTTGCAAGCGGCACCCGCGCCTCCACAAGTTGCAGACCGCCCGCTAGTTCCTCTTCGGCGCCCCCTGCAAAATGCCCTGCAGCGGCGCCAAGCTGCCATCGATGTGTCCGATCCGAAGTGCAAGAATCCTGGCAATCAGTGGATAGATATCCACGTTGTCGAATGGCGGCGCCTTCGAGCCCGGGCGAATGTCGGGACCGACGGCGTAGAAGATGGCGTGCATCGCCTTCATCTTGTACGGATCGTACCCGTGCGCGCCCTTCTCGTGCGGCTGCGTGTCGTCGGTATTTTCCGGTGCGTGAGCGCGGATCAGGTAAGGGCCCGTAGGAATCACCACCGGATCGCCGAATCGCGGGTTGTCGTCCAAGTGCAACTCGGCCGGGACATCGCTGCGCCGGTACACGACGAACTTGTCGCTCGCTCCGCGCAATTGCATGTACGCATGCGCCGCCGCTTCCTCATTTGGCGCGTATAGTAGCGAACCATTTTTCACGGTCACGAACTGCGAAAGGTCCGTGTAGCGATCCAGATCGATCCAGCCGCCCTCGACGGCGGCCATCCCATGATCGGCCACCACGATCACGTCCACCGGCAGGCGCAAAGTCTTCAGGCCCGCGATCAGTCTCCCGATCATCGCGTCCACCTGGTGCACCGCATCAGCCGTCTGCGGGCTGTCGGGGCCGAAGTCGTGCCCGGCGCTATCCACCTGCGAATAGTAGAGCGTGATGAAGTGCGGCCGCCGCGTCGCGGGCAGCTTCAGCCACGCGATCACCTGATCGACGCGCTGCTCGTCAGGAACGGTCGCGTCGAAGTGCAGATAGTAGGAGGGACGCACCCCCGCGATGTCCGCATCGGACGTGGGCCAGAAAAAGCACGCGCTTCGCATGCCTTGCTTCTCGGCCAGCGCCCAGAGCGGCACTCCGCCGTACCACGTGCCGTCGGTGACCGCGTCCAGTTTGTTCGAGGCGTAGCTCTGCTTGCGCGCCGGGTCGTAGAAGCTATTCGCCACGATGCCGTGACGCCCCGGGTACAGACCGGAGACGATTGAGTAGTGGTTCGGAAATGTGACCGAGGGGAAAACGGGAATCATTCCGTCCGGCGCACTCGCGCCTTCCGCGGCCATGCGCTCAAGATTGGGCGCGCCATGTTCGGCGGCGTAGTCGTAACGAAAGCCGTCGAGCGAAACCAGGATCACGTAGTGCTTCGCTCGCTGGGCCGGCGCATTGGGCCCGTGGTCGACCGCGATAATCGGAGTCGTGCTCTGGGATCGAAGCGGAAGCGACCACGCACAGCACAGGCACGCCCAGGCGATGGTTCTGGCGAGAGTCTTTTTCATTCGATCTCCAGAATACCTTCAGCGAACTCCACGGTCGAATCCTGTTTGGCGTCCCCGCGTTGCTGGCGGATGAAAGAATCGTCACAGGACGAAGGAGGCCCAGCCGCCGATCCCGCGCTTGAATCCAAGCCCCTCGGATTGAGCGACTTCCGGGAGCGATTCGGCTTCACACACCCGGACCCGCGCGCTCGACCTATGGGAAAACCATCGTCGTTCGATAGATATTTCCGTCTTGACTCCCGGAAACAGCGAAACCATAATCTGGCCTCTTTTCGTAGCCTGGGCAAGCGGTTCGTTTTCTGGCACCGATGTGCGCGTCCGTTTCAAACCGAACGGCACGATCAACCCGGAGGCGTCCCGCGCGCCCAGAAATCGAGTTGCGATGAACTCCCGACGTGTCTCCCGATCGCACTCTCTACGTTCACATACTCTTCATCTGTCGTTTTTTCCCCAGTCAAGTGAGCGCACTAATCAATCCCTAGCCGCGCGTGCGCGGCTGGATCACTTGCATGGGTGGGATTCAACAGCTAGGTCCCGCGAGCGCAATAGCTCGCCAATACTGGGGCAAGTTTACGGAGGGGTGGTCAAATGAGAACGCGAACGGTACGGTTGTATTCGGTCTGTGCGGCAATTCTTCTTGGCGTCCTGGCTCTAATTCCGCTGTCAGCGCACGCGCAACAAACGCTTGGCTCCATCAACGGACAAGTGACGGACAGCACCGGCGCCCTAATCCAGCAGGCATCGGTGAGTGTCCGCAACATTGCCACGAACCTGACGGTCACCGCCCAAACGAAGGACGACGGATCGTTCAACATCGCCGACCTGCCGATCGGCACCTATGAGGTCACCTTCAGCAAGGATGGATTCCAGAAGGCCGTGTATCCGTCCATTCTGGTTCAAGGAAGCCTGACGACCACCGTGAAGGCCGCCCTGCAGCCGGGCGAAATCACCACGTCCATCACCGTCGAGGCCAGCCCGCTGCTGAATGAAACCGACACCGCGAATGGCTACACGCTCGGCAGCGACGTCATCGAGTCCGTTCCTCTCGGAACCGGCAGCTTCACGCAGCTCGCCATCCTTGCGCCCGGCACCAATGCCGATTTCCTTTCCGGCGCGGGCAGCAACGAGGGTCTCGGCAACCAGGGAATTTACGCCAATGGCCAGCGCGACACGAGCAACAGCTTCACCTTCAACGCCGTCAACGCGAACAACCTCTTCAACGGAGATTCGGCCAGCAACATCGCCGACGGCCGGTTCACGCTGAACACCGGCGAGATCTTCGGCGCCGGCGGTCAGGTGCAAACCAACACTTCGGTCTTCGACTCGATCGGTGAGGGCTTGCCCACGCCCCCCGTGGAAACCATTCAGGAGTTGCAGGTCACCACGTCGATGTACGACGCCACCATGGGGCAGAACAGCGGCGCGCACATCGAGTTGACCACGAAGTCGGGCACCAACGACTATCACGGGCAGGCTTACGAGTACTTCCAGAACAGCGCGATGGACGCGGCCCCGACGTTTCTAATACCCAATGATTTTTTCAGCGGCGCTCCACCGCTCCATAGAAACGTGTATGGCGGCACGTTCGGCGGGCCCATCACCAAGGACAAGCTATTCTTTTTCGCTTCCTACCAGCGCCAGCAGATAAGCGACGCTTTGAATGGGGCGTTCAGTGGAGTTCCGACGCTTCCTGGGCTGACCGACACGAACCGCGACGCGGCGGATCTCGCGAATTTGGCCAATTTCGACGATGGCTTTACCAAGACCCTCGGTACCTGCACGGGCAGCAAATGCATCACTCCCGCCGAGGTGGACCCCGTCGCCCTTGCGCTGATGCAGTTGAAGCTGAAGAACGGACTATTTCTCGTTCCGTCTGAGGGCGTTGGACTAAAGAGTGCACAGGAGAACTCTCTGCAGAAGTACAATTCCGCCATCATTGGCCCGGCCAGCACGTTCAAGGCGAATCAGGCGAACGGCAACATCGACTACAATTTCAGCCCAAGCGATCGCTTGGCCGCCAAATACTATTTTCAGAACGACCCCACGACGAGCCCGTTCGCGGTGAGCGGCGTCTCCGGGTTTCCCCAAACCCTCCAGGCCGGTAGCCAGGTGTTTTCGCTCGACAACACAACCGTGCTGACGCCGAACACCACCTGGGAGCAAAGATTCGGCTTTATTCGCCAGATCGCCAGCGCCACCACCAGCGAGTCTCTTACGCCAAGCTCTATAGGCATCACCCTGCCGAACAACGAACGCTTTCCCGGAATCACCATCGATAATGCAGATGGCGGAGCAACGCTTGCTACAGGAGGCGTTGTGGGAATTCACTCGGGGAATAAGCTGTTCATAGGACCTTCTACGAACTTCGCCAACGCTGGCGTTTTCCAGAATCAATTCGAGGGATCGTCCAAGTACAGCTGGGTTCTCGGGAAGCATACGCTTTCCTTCGGCGGTACGTTCGATTACGCGCAGCTCAACGTCGAAAATAAGGAAAACGATGTTGCCAGTTTCACGTTTCGTACTTTCGGGGACTTCCTCGAGGGCTTGTTGGGGTCGGATCAAAGCAGCGGCTTGCTCCTCGACGGTGAGACAAACCGCCATTTCCACTCCAAGCAGGCCGGCCTGTATGCCCAGGACGACTTCAAAGTGACGTCGAATATCACCGTTACGTATGGCCTGCGCTGGGATTGGGATGGCCCTTTGTATGAAGCCAACGGCCTGATGACCAATTTCTATCCTCAGGACTACGGGTACGATCTCGCGACCGACTCCTTCAATCCCGTGAACGGCACGCCGGGTATCGGAATCGTCGTGGCGGGAAACAACAAAACGCTGGGCACCAAGGGCGTGAGCGACTCGACTTTGACCGGACGCCAGTGGGGCTTCGCTCCGCGGCTCGGAGTAGCCTGGAGCCCGCGCAAGAATCTCGTCGTCCGCGCGGGCTTTGGAATGTTCTACGATCGCGGCGAATACTTCACGGAATTGTCGGCCAGCGCCGGCCTCGGGATCAGCGGGCCTTTCAGCGTGACGACCCAGGAACCCTTCACGATCCCGATCAATGCCAACTGTGGTGCTGCCTCGCCGACCTGCTCCACCGGTTGCACAACCGCGCGGGATTGCCTCTCCAGCGTGCCGTTCGGGACCACGCTTCCGACTCCGCCAACCTCCCTCGCGGACATCGCCGGGCTCGTGCCCAACATGCGGGCCTTGTCCGGCTGCGACACCGCCGGGCCGGTTCCGGGAATGCAGCAGGTCGGAGCAGCCTACTGCTCACCGATTTCCTTCTCGCCTCCCCGTCCCTTCCTGTTCGGCGGCTACGATCCGGCGAACAAGCTGCCCTACTCGGAAAACTGGAGCTTGGACCTGCAATGGCAACCGAAGAAACGATCTGGTTATGACCCTGGGCTATCTGGGGAATCACGGCGTCCACGAAGTACTGCCGATACCGTTCAATCAGCCGGGCATCGCCACGCCCCAGAATCCCATCAACAACCAGATCTACTCTTACGGCTACTTCGCCGGCTACACCCGTTGACCCCTGGCGGCTGCGATTACGTTCAATGACTCTACCCCCACCTGTGTCCAGCTTCCAACCGAAGCAGTCCAGACGACGCTCGGTGACTTTCCGGCGTCCGACGGAAACACGGCCCTTCGGTCGAAGTTCGTCGGCATCAACCCGAACGCCGACTCGTGGATCGCGGAAGGCATTTCCAATTACGACGCGCTGGAAGTAAGCGTCGTGAAGAAAATGACCCACAACTTCCAGGTGAACGCCTCGTACACCTATTCACATTCCCTCGACGAGGGAAGCGGAATCGGGGCCGGCCTCTTCTTCAACGGCAACGATCCCTTGCATCCCCGCAGCTCCTACGCGTCGTCTGATTTCGACCGCACCCACGTGTTCAGCATCAGCTACCTCTACAATCTGCCGACCATCAAGGACGCCCACGGCCTCGTCAATGCGATAGCGAACGGCTGGGGCGTCACGGGAGTCACGGTCGCGGAAAGCGGTGAGCCGTTCAGCGTCATCGACTTTTCCGGCACGGCAGGCGGCCTCTTCTACAGCGCCGACGATTTTGTCACCAACCCCATTTTGCCTCTTGCGCCGGGAGTAACGCCCGACCAGGCAGTGTCCGGCATGACCATAAATGGTTCTCATGGAGGATCTCTGGTGAACGGCCAACCGTACGTCAATCCGAACGTCTTCACCGAGCCGTTGCTCCAGCCCGGCCAGGATGGTGTGCCGCCGTGCCAGACAATCAGCGGCACGCCGGTCTGCGACATGGAGGAAACCGGATTCGGCTCGACGGGCCGCAACGTCTTCCGCTCGCCGTTCCAGACGAACTTCAATTTGTCGATCTTCAAGAATTTCAAGCTGAGCGAGAGATTCGGCCTGAAGTTCCAGGCGGACGCGTTCAATCTTTTCAATCATCCCAGCTCTGGACACGCCCGACACGGACTTCGAGTTGAATCCCTGCTTCAACCCCGTACCGTGCTACACCCTCACGCCGCCGCCTTCCAAGGGCTACGGCGTGATCGACAACACCATCGGGAGCAATCGGTTCTTGCAGTTGTCGCTGCACCTGACGTTCTAGTGCGATCCGTTGGCCGGCTCGATGTTCGTCAGCCGGCCCAACACGCAATCCGCGATATGGCGGCCTGGCGTCGTTCCAGGCCGCCTTTTCGCATCCATCCGCGAGTCTCCGCGCCCATTGACAACCGCCTGCCACAAAGTAAGCTACCAGCGTGGACTCACAGGAAAAAGAAAAGGCCGACGCCCGCAAGGCGGCGCGCGAAATGAAGGCCGCTGCCCTGACCATCACGCTGTCCTTCGTCCTCGTTTTGGTCCTGGTCGTTCTGGTCGTGGTCATCGGACACATTCATCTCTTCTGACCTTGCCTCACGCGGAGCGAATCGATGAAAGTCTTCGAAATACCCAAGGGCGCGACGCGCGTCGAAGAGTTGCGCCGCGGCGAGCGGCCCGATCCGAAGCCGGGGCCGAGCGACGTGGTCGTTCGCCTCCGCGCTGCCTCGCTCAACTACCGCGACCACGCCATCATCGTCGGCAAATATCGCTACAATCTCGACCGCGACACGATTCCCTGCTCCGACGGCGCGGGCGAAGTGGTCGCCGTCGGCGCGGCCGTCACGCGCTTCAAGCCCGGCGACCACGTGCTCCCCTCCTTCTTCCAGGTGTGGATCGACGGCGCGCCTCCGAAAAATCGCGCCGCGCTCGGTGCTCCGCTAGACGGCACGCTCGCCGAATACCTCTCGCTCCACGAAGACGGCTGGGTCACCGCGCCGCCCAGCCTCTCGTTCGAGCAGGCCGCGACGCTCACCTGCGCCGGCCCCACCGCGTGGAACGCGCTGATGACCGTCGGCACGCGCGTGAAGCCCGGCGACGCGGTGCTGTGCCTCGGCACCGGCGGCGTCTCGATGTTCGCGCTGCAATTTGCTCGCGCGGCCGGCGCGCGCGTGATCGTCACCTCGTCGAGCGACGCGAAGATCGAGCGCGCCCGCGCACTCGGCGCCTCCGACGGCGTGAATTACATCACGCATCCCGATTGGGAAAAGGAAGTGCTCGCGCTCACCGGCGGGCGCGGCGTCGATTGCGTGATCGAAAACGGCGGCGCCGGCACTCTCGCGCGCTCCTTCCAGTGCGTCGGCTGGGGCGGAAAAGTCGCGCTGATCGGCGTGCTCGCGGGCGCGCAGGGCAACGCCAACCCGCACGACCTGATGTTCAAGAGCGCCAGCCTGCACGGCATCGGCGTCGGCAGCCGCGCCAGCCTCGAGCAGTTGATTCAGGCCGTCGAGGTCAACCGCATCAAGCCGGTCATCGACAAGGTCTTCCCGTTCGATCAGGCCCCGGACGCCTTCCGCCATCAGGCCTCCGGCAACTTCATCGGCAAAATCGTGATCAGCATCTGATGCGCGTGGTATCATCCGCGCGAAATCGCTCGCCCGAGTCCCGCGCGTTCGCAGCGGCATCTAACTAAGCGAGGCATTATCGAATGCGAAGGCGCAACATCATCATTTTTCTGGCAATCGTGCAGTCCATTCTCTTTCTTGGCCACTGGTTCCTGTACGAAACCTGGACGTTCTTCTGGCGCGCGCCCGGCGGCGCCGCCTCGCGCACGGAACTCCCTGGCTCGGCGTGGCCTTCGCGGTGCTGTCCATCACGTTTCTCACGGCCTCGCTGCTCGCCCGCCGCTATTCCAACGCGCTCGTGCGCGTCTATTACACAGTCTCGGCCGTCTGGCTCGGCTTTTTCAGCTTCGCCTTGCTCGCGGCGTGCGCCTCGTGGATCGTCCTCGGCGTCTCGGCGCTGCTGCGTCTCCACTGGCCGCCGCGCGACATCGCGCTCGCGTTTTTCGGCCTCGCCGCGCTCGCCAGCGCGTACGGCCTGCTGAATTCCGCGCTCACGCGCGTGAACGCAAGTTTCCGTCAAGCTGCCGAACCTGCCCGCGACCTGGCGCGGGCGCGTCGCCGCGCTGGTCACGGACACGCACCTCGGCCACGTCCGCGGCGCGCACTTCACGCAGCGCATCGTCACCATGCTGTCGCGCTTCGCGCCGGACATCATCCTCATCGGCGGCGACCTCTACGACGGCACCGCCGCTGACGCGCGCCGCCTCGCCGCGCCGCTCGAACAGCTCTCGCCGCCCTTCGGCACCTACTTCATCGCCGGCAATCACGAGGAGTTCGGCGACCAGGCGCAATACCTCAAAGCCGTGCGCGATTCCGGCGTCCGCGTGCTCGACAACGAAAAAGTTATCGTCGACGGCTTGCAGCTCGTCGGCGTGCATCACCGCGATTCGGTGCAGCCCGAGCATTTCCGCGCGATCCTGCGCGATGCTCATCTGGACCCCGATCGCGCCAGCATCCTGCTCACGCACGAGCCGCGCAACTTGCCCATCGCCGCCGAGGAAAAAATCGGCCTCCAGCTTTCCGGCCACACGCACGCCGGCCAGTTTTTCCCGTTCACGTGGTTCACCTCGCGCATCTACGGCCGATTCGTCTATGGACTGAAGCGCCTCGGCGATCTTCTCGTGTACACCTCCTGCGGCGCGGGCACCTGGGGCCCGCCGATGCGCGTCGGCACCAGCCCCGAAATCGTCTTCATCAACTTCGAGTGATGTCGGTTTCCACCGCGCCATAGCGAGGAATTTCTCTCCGGCCGAAATTGAGGTAGATTGGCCCGGGATGAAAACGACTCGGTACTTCCGCGAGCAAGTGCTGCGCAAACGACCCTATATTCAGGTAGAGTGGTGCGAGAGGATTCTCGCGCAGCCCTTGGCGAAACTGGTCCAACCGGACGGGCGAATTCGGTTTTGGGGAGTTGTCCCGGAGCTAGGCGGACGCGCGCTAAGGGTGATTACGCTGGCGGATGGCGAGACCGTGCACAATGCGTTCCCGGACAGGGATTTCGAAATTCCTGCACCGTAGTTGAGGCCAATACCATGAAGCTGCATTACGACCGTGAAACCGACTCGCTCTACATTGATCTAAACGCGCGCCCGAGCGTCGATTCGCGCGAGATTCAGGACGGCGTCGTGGCCGACTTCGACGACAAGGGCCGAATTGTGGGCATCGACATTCAACATGCATCCCAGATTCTCGATCTCGCCACCCTCGAGACGGAATCGCTTCCCACGGCAACCCTGAAACAACGGTAATCCTCACGTCTCCGCGTTGGACCTTAGGGGGTCGGACCTTTAGGTCCGACAAAAAGAACGCCGCGCGAACGCGCGCTCCAATGCGCAGCTTCACCCGCAGCAAGTACTCCGGCGCGCCAGCCGCTGCGTCGCCATCCGCGCCCTCTCGCCCATAGGCCGCATCGATTTTCGAATTTCCAATTTCGCTTTTCGGCTTTTCGATCGTGCTATCATCCGGCGCGAAAATCACTCGCCGGAGGACACACTATGGACCGCAACCGCCGCGACTTCCTCTCCGCCACCGCCGCCGCGATGACTCTCTCGGCCGGCCTGCCCGCCGCCCTCGCCAAGGGCGATCCGCCGCCCGCGCCGCGCGGCCGCAAACGAGCACCGTCCCTGGCTACGCCGCGCCCACCGAAATCAAGGCCATCGACTTCATCAACCTCCGCGAGCTCGAACCCGCCGCGCAAAAAGTGATTCCCCCGGGCGGCTTCGGCTACATCTCCAGCGCGGCCGGCGACGAATGGACCAAGCGCGAAAACGAAGCCGCGTACAAGCGCATCACCATCGCGCCGCGCTACCTCGCCGGCTACAACGACGCCGACCGCTCCACCACGCTCCTCGGCGCGAAAATCTCCATGCCGATCGTGCTGTCCCCCATGGGCGCGCACGGCATGGCCCACGCCACCGCCGAGGCCGGCTCCGCGAAAGGCACCGGCGCCGCGGGGACTCTCTACATCGCCGCGACGCCGTCGAATCTCTCGCTCGAGGAAATCGCGAAAGCCGGCGACGGCCCGAAATGGTTTCAGCTTTACATGCCCGCTGACCGCGGCGCGACGGCCGAACTGCTCGGCCGCGCCAAGGCCGCGGGCTACCGCGCGATCGTCTTCACCATCGACACGGTGGTCGCCAGCAACCGCGAAACCGACCGCCGCAACCATTTCCGCTCGCCGCTGCCCGTCGGAAATTTCCCGGGACAAAACGGCGCCTATGGCGGCTTCTCGATGAAGCGCGACCTCGGTTGGGACGATGTGGAGTTCGTTCAGAAGACCACGGGCCTGCCCGTGCTGCTGAAGGGCGTGATGACGCCGGAGCTTGCCGTGGCCGCCGTCGAGCACGGCTGCGCCGGCGTGCAGGTGTCGAACCACGGCGGGCGCCAGCTCGACGACGTGTCCGCCACCATCACCGTCCTGCCGCGCATCGCCGAGGCCCTGCGCGGCCGCGGCATCATCCTCATCGACGGAGGCGTGCGCCGCGGCCAGGACGTCTTCAAGGCGCTCGCGCTCGGCGCCAATGCCGTCGCCGTCGGACGCCCGCTGATGTACGGCCTCGCCCTCGGCGGTTGGATGGGCGTCCAAGCCGTCTTCCAGCACCTCGACGCCGAACTCGAAATGACCATGCGCCTCGCCGGCGCCCGCTCCATCCCCGAAATCTCCAAACGCTACCTCGCCGCCTGATCGAAGAAGCGGTAGCCAACAAGAAGAGCCCGAAAGGGTTGACGTGCAGCTTCCCAATGCCTGACAATTCGACCCAACATGCATTTGCAGCAGACGAAGCGCGGTAGCATCGAAACAGGGGGCCCGCAATACTACTTCCACAACCTCACGCGTCCCGTGAAGGTTTACCTGCGGGCACAAGGAGCAGTACGAGTCGCTCTCGTCACGCCGTACGGGGCCACAAAGACCGACTATTTCGCGGTCAGTACCGACCGGAAGCTGGATGATCACCAAAGGCCGGTACCTGGCAACGTCGGGCATGACCGAATACAACAGGGTCGCGCTGCTCAGAGTATCGGCGAAGCAATTAGACAGTGGTACAAGCTACCTAGCGGCAACTTCGAACGCATCGACGTCGACATCGACATTAGAGATGACGCATTCTACCTAACCCCACTCAATTACAAATATGCGGGTCGAAAACCCGTACGTGAAATTCCGACGATTGATCGGCCGCTCACTTTCAGCACTTCCTACGTTAGCCCTTTTTGGAAACTACAACTTCAGGACGTCGACAAAAGGCAGCGAGGAATCGTGGCATGGTCGCTAAAGGAAATTTGCCGCGTTGCTAAAGACCACTTGCCGGGGAGCAAGCTCCCCTATATTCAAGAACCTGACATCCTGCGGGTGTCTGGACCACTGAGACACCTTGGTATGGCCCTTGGTGGATACGTCGGGAAGGGCTACGACTGCATCACGGAGTTCTCGTTCTTGGACTTTCCGACATACACCGTCCCAGTCGAGGTAAAACGCAATAGTTCTGGGTTTCGCTACCAACAGCGAAAATATGGTAAGGACGAACTGTCACGTGCCGTTCTCCTCTGCGCAATCCACGATCACACGCAAGTCCCCAAGAACATAGATGTGATAGAACTACGCGCATTGTGCGAACATCTAAGGGAATTTCAGGCCCAATAGAAATGAGTTATTACAGCGAACTTCGCCCAATCGAATCCGCCATACCGGCAGACAGGCAAAGCGCTAAGCGGCACTATGGGGTTCATCCCTATTTTACTCGGCGCCCCTACAATGTAGTCAGAGACTACATTCTGCGCTATTCGAGAGAGCGCGATAGCGTACTAGATCCATTCGGAGGCTCAGGCGTTACGGCGATTGAGGCGTGGCTAGAGAATAGAACTGGAATCCAGAACGACATTAATCCGTTAGCAAATTTTATTGCTGAGGGCGTCGCTAATCTTAGAAAAGGTACCATCCCCGACTACCTTCTCGCGCTGGCAACACTTAGAGACAGATGTCGGCTGAAACTAAACGAACTGGAGGCATTGCAAGCCGAGCGGGTAGAGATACTCAAGCGAAGGTTAGAGATGCCAAAAAACATCTCGCTACCTAGCACCTCGGACGTGCCGTACTACCATGACCTTTTTTCACCTAAGCAGATCGTCGCACTGGCACTGCTACGGCAGGCAATCGACGATATTTCTGACCGCCATGCTAGGGCGGGAATGCTGCTTGCCTGGTCTGCGACTCTCACGAAGCTCAACCTCACGTTCCTCTCCGCCGAGGGTCGGGCTGAATCAAGGGGCGGATCAAGCATCTTCAGCATTTATCGATACAAGGTTGCGAAGGCGCCCGTTGAACTTCCTCTCTGGAAGACGTTTGAAGAAAGAGCGCAAAATGTCATATCCGCGAAAGTCGAGATCGACAAGGCAATCGAACTGAAACAACGGACGGGCGGTTGGTTTGGCAAATTCGAGGTCCACGCGAAAGACATCGATGACCTCGGCAGGGCCTTGAACGGCAAAGTAGATTACATTTTCACGGACCCTCCATACGGCGGACACATCTCGTACCTGGACCTATCGACCCTGTGGAATGCCTGGCTCGGGAAAATGCCGAGTACGAAGGCCAGGCAGCGCGAATTGATCGTTGGAGGTGAACTTGATCTTACCGAGAGCGCTTATATTAAGAGACTCGGAGAAAGTATCGAAACATGTCTCAAGTTATTGAAGCGTGATCGCTGGCTATCCGTTGTCTTCCAGCATTGGAACACAGCCTATTTCGATGCCATTTTGTCCTCGGCGGCAGAAAACGGCGCTGATTTGCGAGCTGCCGTTCCGCAGGTGGGCGACACAATTTGGTCAATGCACAAGAAGAAAGGCAATGAATCAGTCCTAGCAGGAGAACTCATCCTGACCTTCCGTAAGACAGGAATACCCGTGAGACTCGGGAGTCGATCAATGGAGTTCGATATCGATAGCGCCGTCTCCGATATCTTGTCGGCTTTAGAGGCCCCGGTCATGTATGGCGAGGATCTGTTCAATAAACTGATTCTTAGGGCCTGGAAGAAGGGTGCGATCGCGTCTTTGCACATCAGTAAGAATGAATTCAACGAGCTAATCAAAAAGCACGGTTGGCACTATGACGAAGCGAAGCATTACTGGGTGAAGGAACAGTTCCAAGATATGCTCTTCGATTCAAAAGCTGTATAGAGCAGCCACGTCTCCGGCAAGCGACCTCTCAATCCTCCTCATCCTCGTGGGTGATCTCGCGATAAAACTTCACCACATCGCCCTCGCGCAGCTTCCGGCACATCCGGCTCAGCGACATCTGCTCTCGCGAATCGAGAGCGCGAAACAGCGACTTCACCAGCTTCGAATGCCGCGGCAGCACCTCGCGGATGAACTTCTTTCCCGACGCCCTCAGCCCCACCACGCTCATTCGTCTGCCCTCTCGCTTTCGCTCTCGCTGGGACTTCGGCCGGTGGCTTCTCTCGAACTCCACCGGCGGCAGCGTCGCGATCATCCGCCCCACCCATCCGCGTTCCTCCAGTCGCCTGATGACGACCTTCATGTTGCGCAGATCGGATCTTCGGCGTCTTGCGGCGCCCGCAACCGTCAGCGCGCCTTCGCGATTGAGCAGCTCCAGCAATCGAAACTCTCCGATCGTCAGACCGAACGACTCGAGCGGCACGCGCAGCTCGCCCTTGAGCCAGTCCGCCGTCTCGAGCAGGTCCATGTACGCCTGCATGGCCCGCTGCGTCTTCTCTTTGTGCGTCGGGTAATGCCTCATGGTGCAAAACCTCCCGAATCCGGCTTTTTCTGCTCTTTTTCGCCCCTTTAGCGCGCCCGCTGGGGATGTGCTTCACCCACCTCTTATCGCAGAAAATGCGAACCGACTCGGCGCAACGAAATTATGTGGTGTCCCGGGCGCGTGCCCTCAGCGTGCTCAGACGACGGTAGCGGGACCCGGTTCAAGCGCGATGCCGGGACGCGAGTCACGGTTCACCATCCGCGCATCACGAGTCACAACTCACTACTCACCAATCACTGACTTCCGCTATCCTTATGCACCTATGCTCGACCTCGGATACGTGCGGGAGCACCTCGACGCGATCGAAAAGATGGCGCGCGACCGCGGCATCACGCTCGACCTCGCGCCCTTCCGCGACCTCGATACCGACCGCCGCAAGATCATCACCTCCACCGAGCGCAGGAAGGCCGACCGGAATAAAGCGAGCGACGAAATCGTTCGCCTCAAGAAGTCCGGCGGCGATGCGTCCGTGATTCTCGCGCAGATGAAGATCCTCTCCGAGGAGTTGAAACGAGACGACGAGCGCATCGTGGAGCTGGACGAACAGCTTCGCCAATTCATGCTGACGGTTCCGAACATCCCGCACGCGAGCGTCCCGGTGGGCAAGGGCGCGGCGGACAACGTGGAGGTGCGCCGCTGGGGCGCGCCGCCGCAATTCGATTTCGCCGCGAAGCCCCATTGGGAATTGGGCGAGGCGTTGAAAATCCTCGATTTCGAGGCGGCCGTGAAAATCGCGGGCGCGCGCTTCGCCGTTTACAAGGGCCTCGGCGCGCGGCTCGAGCGCGCCATCGCGAATTTCTTTCTCGACGTGCACACGCGCGAGTCCGGCTTCACGGAGATCCTGCCGCCCTTCCTGGTGAACACCGCGTCGCTCACCGGCGTCGGCCAGTTGCCGAAATTCGCCGCGGATATGTTCCATATCGAGGGCACCGACCTGTGGCTCACGCCCACCTCCGAAGTCGAGATGACCAGCTTCTCACCGCGACGAAACGCTCGACGCCGACGCGCTGCCCGATCAAGATGTGCGCCTGGACCGCCTGCTTCCGCTCCGAGGCCGGCGCCGCCGGAAAAGACACGCGCGGCATCAAGCGCCAGCACCAGTTCCAGAAAGTCGAGCTGTTCAAGTTCACGCGGCCCGAGCAGAGCTACGACGAGCTCGAATCGCTGGTGCGCAGCGCCGAGCTGGTGCTGCAAAAGCTCGGGCTGCACTACCGCGTGGTGCTGCTCTGCACCGGCGACATGGGATTCGCCTCGGCGAAGACCTACGACATCGAGGTCTGGCTGCCGTCGTCCGGCGAGTTCATGGAGATTTCTTCCTGCTCGAACACCGAGGCGTTTCAGGCGCGCCGCTCGGGGATTCGCTTCAAGCCGAAAGGCGGCAAATCGGAATTCGTGCACACGCTCAACGGCTCGGGGCTCGCCGTTGGGCGCACCTGGATTGCGATTGCCGAAAACTATCAGCAGGCGGACGGATCGATCGTGATTCCCGAAGCGCTGCGGCCTTACATGGGCGTGGAAAAAATCGAAGCGGGTACAAAATAAAACGGGACTCAGCGCGCGCATAAAGAGCGCGCCGAGCCCCGCGAATGTTTTCTGGTTGCGAGCTAACTGCTCTTTGCGATGCTGTCCACGTGCAGGTCGCCCTTGTCCGTTACGTGGCCGGTGACCTTTACTTCCTGGCCGAGGTCCTTGTCGCCGTTCACCGCGTCCTGGTTCTCGATGGTGAGAACTTTCTTGTCCGCGCCGTTCACGAACACCCACTTGGACCCATTCTTGATACAGGTCATGGCGCAGGACTTGTGATCCGCGCTCATTCCTTTGGCGCCGCAGTGGCTATCGCTGATCCAGCCCGTCCAAGTCTTGGCGTCGGCAGCGCGTGTGGTGTGCGTTGCGGAAAGGCCGATCGCGGCGAAGAGCACCGCGACCAGACCGAACATGCTGATGGCCTTCTTCATGATTTCCTCCTCAGAGATATGGCCGGTTTGCCCGGCCGGTTTCTTTTTGCCGGCAGCTGGTTATCGTGTGTGCGAGTTTTTATCGGAGATGGGATACGTTCAGTACGGCACAAGGCTGCTGGCCCTTCCGGCTGGACGCTTCGTTTATATCCCCAAACACTGTAATGCGGCAAGGCACATTTCTCATCCATCGTTTGGCAGGCAGGATCGGCGTCAGGAGACGGGACCGACGAGCACCATCGGGCCGGTGGGTTGCGGCATTCCGCCCGCGGGCTCGAGCGTCACCGCGAAGGCTTTCGGTACCATTCCTGGCGGCACTTTCATCATCCAGTGGTCCGGCTGCTCGCTCGCCGGATTGAAGACGCCCGCGCTGATCGGCTTGCCCGTCGTCGGGACGAGCCAGAGCTGATAGCTCTTCGCCGCGGGCGCGGGCGCGATTTCGCCTTCGTACATCAACATGCCCATTTTCGCATTGTACATCACGTGCGCGGATCCCTTCGGCTGGCCGGGCTGCTGCGCGAGCGCGACCGTGATCGTATCGTTCGCGGTGATGAGGTCGGCAACGTCGCGGGCGTCGTGCAGTTGCTGCTGCTGTTGCTGCGCCGACGCGCGCAGCGCGGCAAGCTGCTGGTCGAGGTTGCGATTCTCGCTCCACAGGACGATTGTCGCGACCGCCAACGCCACGCCCGCCGGAGCGAGCACCGTGATCCACCATCGCCCGAAAACGCCTCGCGCGGATTCCGGTTCGCGCGCGGCGGGCCACTGCGCGGCGGGCGAAGCATCCGCGCGAATTTGGCGCATCAGCCGCTGCTTCACCGCGGCCGACGGCGGCGACGGGCGGCGCGGCGAGCGCGAGCAGCGCGATGCGTCCCCGCGCTTCCGCGAGCTTGCGCGCGCACTCCGCGCAGGAAGCCACGTGCGTTTCGATCGCCTGCTTCTCGTCGCCTTCGAGCGCGCCGAGAGCGTAGAGATCGAAATCTTCTTCGCGAGTTGGATGCCCGTTCATATGTTCGATGACATGTGTTCTATGACATCGCCGGCTGCAAAATGCGTTTCAACGTCTCGACCGCCGAGCGCAGGCGCGTCTTGACGGTGCCGAGCGGATCGCCCGTGCGCTGCGCGATCTCGCTGTGCGTCAGTCCCTCGAAGTACGCGAGCTCGACGGCGGCGCGCTGCTCCTTCGGAAGATTTTCGAGCGCGCCTTTCACGCGGCCGAGCAGTTGCTGCTGCGCCATGGCGCTTTCGAAATTGGACGGCAGCACCACCGAATTCTCCATCAGTTCTTCGCCCGCGGCCGGATTGTGGCGGCGCAGGCGCGAGATGGCGCGGTTGCGCGCGATCACCATCAGCCATCCGGCGAGCGAGCCGCGCGAAGGGTCGAAGCGCGAAGCCGTCCGCCAAAGCTGGAAGAAAATGTCCTGCAAGATTTCCTCGGCCGCCTGCGTGTCCCGCAGAATCCGGTTCAGGACGGACGCGAGCATTCCCGCGTAGCGGTCGTACAGCGCGGCGAGCGCCGTTTCATCCCGCTGCATGATTCGCTCGATGAGCGCCGCGTCCGAGGCCCTCACCTCCGCTCCCGTCTCCGAACTCACCAGGCTTGGCGGCTCCCTTCTTCAAGGTACGCATCGGCGGCCCTTAGCGGATTCCCCGGACCCTTGGCTCGCGCCGCGCGGGCGAGGGTAACTTGAGCGCTAGCTGAGGGTCAATGACCTTATGGGGACCTTGTATTCCCGAGCGCTTGCAACGCCCCGGTCGCGCCGGTCAGTGTGCGGTGCCAGTACTATAACCCACTTATATGCAGTGGGTTATGAGGCATGCCGTGGGTTCTGGCGTCTGAAAACAGGCCTCTTAAGGTTGCTCGATAGGGGGAAAGCGGCCGTGGTTTTGATTGACATCTTTTGCCGCTTCGCTAAACTTCGACCTTCGCACGACTTACGAGCATCCGGGCCGATCACAAGGTCACTAGTACGTAGGTACATAGAAGCAGCGTAAGGTTCCCACCTTCAGGAGGAAGGCACGATGGCCATCGTCGCCAAGGCGGCTCCCCAACCCATGCCGCGGATCGCGCCGCGCGAGGATCTGAACCCTCATCGCATCGCGCAGATCCAGTTCGACATCGCGGCCGAGTACCTGAAGCTCGATCAGGGGCTGCGCCAAATCCTCCGCACGCCGAAGCGAGTGCTGGAAGTGTCCATCCCCACGAAGATGGACAACGGCCAGGTGAAGGTCTTCACGGGCTACCGCGTGCAGCACAACGTGGCGCGCGGCCCGGCGAAGGGCGGCATCCGGTACCATCCAAACGTCACGGTCGACGAAGTGAAAGCGCTGGCGACGTGGATGACGTGGAAGTGCGCGGCGGTGAACATCCCGTACGGCGGCGGCAAGGGCGGCGTGATCTGCGACCCGAAGCGAATGAGCAAGGCCGAGCTCGAGCGGATGACGCGGCGCTACACCTCCGAGATTCTCCCGCTCATCGGGCCGGAGCAAGATATTCCGGCGCCGGACGTCTACACGGACGCGCAAACGATGGCGTGGATCATGGACACGTATTCCATGACCAAAGGGTATTCGACGCTCGGCGTGGTCACCGGGAAACCGGTTTCGATCGGCGGTTCCGAGGGGCGCAAGGAAGCCACGGCGCGCGGAGTCCTGGTGGTGGTGGAAGAAGCGTGCAAGGTGAAAAAGATGTCGCTTCGCGGCGCGAGCGTCGCGATCCAGGGATTCGGGAACGCGGGGTCGATGGTGGCAAAGCTGTTCGCCGATAAAAAAGCGCGCATCGTGGCGATCAGCGATTCGCGCGGCGGCGTATTCAATTCGCGCGGAATCGATCCGCTGAAGGCGATGAGGTACAAGGAGCGTTCCGGGACCGTGGTAGGAATGCCCGGCACTTCGCGGATCTCGAATGACGACCTGCTGACGATGAAGTGCGACATACTGGTGCCGGCCGCGCTCGAAAACGTCATCACACTCAACAACGTCGATCAGATCAAGGCGAAAATCGTCGCCGAAGCGGCCAACGGGCCGACAACGCCGCACGCGGATGAAGTGCTAGCGCGCAAAGGCATCCTGCTGCTACCGGACATCCTGGCGAATGCCGGCGGCGTCACCGCCAGCTATTTCGAATGGGTGCAGGATCTACAGAGCTTCTTCTGGCCGCTCGCGGAAGTGAACGCGAAGCTCGAATCGATCCTGCGGCGCGCGTTCCTCGAAGTGTATGAATCGATGCGCAAGCATCGCACGCACATGCGCACGGGCGCCTACGTTCTGGCGGTGGGACGCGTGGCGGATGCGACGCTGGTGCGCGGACTCTTCCCGTAGTTCGCCCTCCGGCGCAATCAAGGTGGTGGTTCGTTTCGGTTTCCGAGTTGACAACTGCCCTCCCGGAACCTAATCCTTCGATTCCCACAGCCCCGTTTCCGGATAGTTTCCGGATTGCCGACAATCCGGACAGGACAAGTGAGAGGAGTTGCCAATGATCCTGCCTTGCCGGCGAAACATGGAACGAGCCCCCTCTTACTTCCTATCTTTTCCGCGCGCTGCTGGTTGCGCGTGCCTTTGCGACTAAGTCGTCGAATCGTGGGTCGGCGTGGAGGGACTTCAATTCAGGATCAGCTGAAAGTTCTCCCGGTGAGATGAGACCGTTTTCGATGGCGCGGTTCAGATCGGCGAATGCTTCGTCCGGCCGACCTCTTGCAGCCTCAGCGCAGGCAAAGTTGTACCAAGCCTCGGCCACTGTGGCCGGCTGACTGGTTTTCTCCGCTGTCTCGATCACGTCGCGAAACATTTTCTCTGAATCGGCATAATGTCCCTCGCGGCTTAGGCCCAACGCTTCCATCTCCATGCTCTGAAACGTGGAGGTGTGGGTGGGACCCAGCACGCGGGCCTTGATCTCGATAACTTGATTCTGGAGTTTGTCCGCTTCGGAGTAACGGCCCTCCTTCACCATGGTGAGAGCAAGCATCGTCATTGCCCTAAGAGTTTGTGGATGTTCCGGCCCCAGCACGCGACGCTGAGCGGCAATCACGTCGGAATACAGCCTTTCAGCTTCTGGGAAGCGACCCTCCTCCTCGAGATTCTCAGCCGCGTGTGACATCGAAAGCAGGGTCGCGGGATGGTCCGGCCCCAGAGTTCGCTTCTGCGCTGCGATCAGTTCGCCATAAATCTGATCTGCTTCCGCATACCGCCCCTGCGGCGTCAGAATTTCTGCCAGCTCGTTCAGAGTGCTCAGGGTTTGAGGATCGTCTGGGCCGAGTGCTTTGCGCTCTGCGTTCAGTGTTTGGCGGAACAGGTTCTCAGCGTCGGCGTGACGTGCTTCGTTGGCATAAACATAACCGAGGCGATCCATGGACGCCAAAGTGTCGGGATCATTGGGGCCGAGAACCCGGCGCTGGGCCTCAATTGTGTTTTGCAACAACTTTTCCGCCTCGGGCAAATGCCCCTGAGCCCGGAGGATCTGGGCCAGATAACTTTCGCTCGCCAGTGTTTCCCTGTTTCGTTCTCCAAGAATTGAGCTTTGAATTGCCAGCGCGTGCTCTGTCAAATCTTGCGAGCGGCCATACAAGCCCAGCCCTGTATACGTTTGCGCCATGGTTTCCATCAACTGGGCCTGGAGCTCCGGGTCCTTACTCAGGTCGTTACCGATTTGTTGCGAGGCCGTGTCGAGAATTTCGCGGGCGGTGACCGTGTTTCCGCGCGCCTCGCTTGGATTTGGCACCTTAAAGATGCCGGTCATAAAATGCGTGATGCGGTCTGCGCGGTCTCGTTGTTGCCGAATCTTGCGCAGCTCAATCGCTTGAGCTGCAACAAAGCCGACCAGCAACACCAGTCCCGCTGCGGCAACCGAGACGCCCACACGATGACGCCGGACATATTTGCGCGTGCGATAAGCGATGCCGGTCGGATGTGCAGAAACGGGCGCATTCCGCAGATAGCGATTGACGTCGGCGGCCAATTCCAGGGGCGTCGCATAGCGCCGGTTGCGGTCCTTTTCGAGCGCCTTCAGAACGATGCAGTCGAGGTCTCCACTTACCTGTCTGACCAGCATCCGCGGCTCATTTTGGCGCTGGTGAGCCAGTTTGGCCAACGTAACTGCGTCCTGCTTGCGGATCTTCGTGCTCGGCTTGAGCGGATCAATCTCGCGCAGTTGCCGCATAACTTCATAAAACGGCTGCTTTTTCCATTGGCTCACATCGAACGGCTGGTCGCCAGTGAGCAGAACGTAAAGGACCACGCCTAGCGAGTACACATCCGTTCGTGTGTCAATGTCGGCGTTGCCATCGGCCTGCTCCGGACTCATGTATCCCGGTGTCCCGACCCAGTCGCCGGCGCGCGTCATCATGGTTTCATCACTGATCTGCGGCCCAATGGCTTTGGCCAATCCAAAGTCGATGATCCGCGGCATCGGCTTGCCATCGACTTCCGTGACCAGAATGTTCGCGGGCTTTAGATCGCGGTGGATGATGGCTTTCTGATGCGCGTGCTGTACCCCTTCGCAAACTCGGAAAAAGAGTTCCAGGCGCTGCCTGATCGTGAGGCGCTTGTCGTCGCAGTATTTCGTGATCGACACGCCGGTTACGTGCTCCATCACGAAATAGGGCTGGCCATCGGGGGTCGCTCCGGCGTCGAAGACCTTGGCGATGGCGGGATGATCCATCATGGCGAGCGATTGCCGTTCGGAGCGGAAGCGCAGCAGGAGTTCGTCGTCGTACCGGCCGACTCTGACTAGCTTGAGAGCAACTTGGCGCTGCACGGGCGCGGTCTGTTCGGCGAGCCAGACCTGTCCCATGCCCCCTTCGCCGAGCCGGCGTAGAAGTTTGTATGGACCGATGAATTTGGGTTCTAGAGTTGCCGTTCCGCCAGCCAGTCCGGATGGCGAGCTGGCGATGGTCGTCATGAGATCCGGGGTTGCTGAAGGAGTGCTTGAACTTTCCGTTGCCGCGGGGTTGGGATTGAGGTCTTTTGCGTGGCCGTCGTCTTCGCTCATAGCCGCTCCAGAACGAATCGAAAAACCGGCTGAAGTTTAGCATGTGCAAGACACACTGTAGCGATGTCGCCGCACAACAATCCCAGATGCAGGATTGTTCCGCCGGCGCGATATCTCCCGGTTCCGGACGAGCCGTCTTACATCCCGGGCAGTTGACGGGCCATCCGGAAGCTATCCGGGCGACCTACACTACAGCCCGGGCCAGAAGTCCGGTTCGAGGAAATTCGATGTTATTCAATGCTGCTCGCGTGGTCTGATCTCCTCGAACCCCGTTTTTCGGGAGTTAGCGGGATGTTTGTCCCGGCACACATGTGCGCCGACTATGAATTACCATTGTCGCAAAACAAAGGATTAGACCTTCACTGGTTGGGAAGGAGCCGAAACCAAACTGGCGATAAATATTCTTAATCGTCTTTTCGACTCAGAAGAGACTTTCGTAAATTGAATCCCCATCCCTTGCTGATCCACGGAGTACCGGACAACTCCCTCAAGGGAGATGTCCTGGTTTCCAGCTCGCAGTGTGAAAATAATTTCTGACCCACCTGGCAGGGGATCAGAGTCGAAGACAAAAACGCCCTCCAAACTTAAGTCCCGAATAACCGCAGAGGTTACGCCGTAAAGGACGCGATTTTCTGGCTTGGGTTGAAATCGCTGAGTGGCGCGTCTTACTTCTTGGGACATCGTATTACGTCGCCTCTACGTCGATGCTATGGCCGTGCAACGTCGAAAGTGATGGGTCCCATAAGTATACGAGAGTGAGCCAGGGACCAAGCATAGCCAGTTATTCAGTGTGTCGTATCAAAAAGTACAGCGGAGTGCGATCAGGGATGGTTTCCCAAGCCAAATTCGAGGGCATTGGGAAGTAAGTTTAGTGGACGTGCCGTTTCTCGGGCGGAATCCAGCCCGGGCAACGGAACATTTGGATTAAGTATTTGGAAGAAAGCAGGAGAACTATTTCTGCGCATTCTGACGGAACCCTTTGGTCAACGGTTCTTGGGTCCGCCCCATGCATGGATGAGCAGCGCAACAGCAATTGCAAGTGTCAGCCCCTCGATGAGAAGAGCATACGAGACCAGCCTCTTGGCTCGATCAAATCGAGCCACCAACCGGCTCACGCCGATTCCAAAGAGAATGAAAGGCGACCAAATGAGCCTGTACAAACAGAGAATGCTGACGCTCTGCGCGAGATAGCTGTTGCCGAGAGCGAACGCACTCAGACAAACAGGAGCGCTCAGGCTGAAACCCAAGAGAACTTGCGAATAGGTTTTGTAAAAGGACTCAAACCTTGCGATGACCCATACGAGAAAAACGCTGGGGATAGCGAAGAGACAGACGATGAAGATCCAAAGCATTGCGTCGCCAGCAGCCCACATGCCACCAGATGCGTCAGCGGGATACTTGAGTTCCTGCAAGTGCCGCCCATAGAGCAAGACTGCCGCAACCACTGAAACTGCGGCATACCCCAAGGCACCTAATCCCAACTGCACCCGCCAAGAGATAGATTTCACAAGATCATTCTACCGTCCGGACGGGCAGGGCCACGTGATGGCGTCACTTGTTGGTGGCGAAGAGCTCAACATACGGGGCCGCCAGCGTCCCGGCCACATTCCGAGAACACCGTTTCCGGCCAGCTTCCGGATTGCCGACTAATCGGGACCCGGCGAAATGCGGAGTAACCGCGCGAAATTGTAGGTGATCAATCGGCGTCGTCAAATCCGGAAGTTTTGCACCGGGCGGAAACGGACATTACCATGAATGAAGGCTTCGCCGGACCAGAAATGACGACGGGAACAGTGCAAAAAAGTCCCTTGATGTGGCTGGGATTGATGGCGCTGGTTGTCCTTTTAGGGCTGTGCACGATCTTCGTGTCGGTGGCGACGGCGGCACAAGCTTGGCAGGAGCACGCCCGGGCGCGATGGCCGGAGGTGACGGCCCGCGTTGACGCATGCGATCTAAGTCGGACGAGCAGCAATGGGAGAAGAAAGTTCTACATACAGTGCCGCTTGAGCTACGCGGTAGGCACCGAGCAGAATGTGACGAACATCTATTCGCCCAATGTCGCTGCGCCCGAAATCTGGCAATACCCGCGCAACCAGATTGCGCCGCTCGAAGAGTGGGTGGCTGAGCACCCTCAAGGAACGCCAATCGTCGTGCAGTACGATCCTGCCAACCATGCGAAAGTAGTGCTGGTGGCGGCCAACACGCCGTTCGTCGGGGTGCAAACGCCGAACAATTTGAAGTTACTGGAAGTCTGCGCGGGAAGTTTCTTGGTCCTGCTGACGATTGCGCGAATCACACGGCCGCGATCCCTTTGGCAAAACGGATATTCTTCAATGCCGCTGAACTCATAGGCTGTCGCGTTTCCGTCGAGTCCCGATTACGATCCATCCGGGAACAATTCCGGGCCAGAAGTCTTAGAATCGTTATTTCACCCGATGCAATTCCCAGGCTCCGCTCAGCGCCCGTTTTTAGGCGAGATTTGCACGTGACGCGCACGCGTTCGTTGCAACCGCCACGTTCTGGCGGTCGGGCGCGTGTCAGCTCTGGGCGGCGCGTTCGAGTTCGGCGATATCGAGCTTCTTCATCTTGAGCATGGCCTGCATGGCCTTCGGGTTCTTGACGAGGTCGGAGAGGCGCGCGGGCACGATCTGCCAGGAAAGACCAAATTTGTCCTTGAGCCAGCCGCACTGCACCTCGCTACCCCCAGCGGTGAGCTTCGACCAATAGTGATCGATCTCCTGCTGCGAATCGCAGCGCACGACGAACGAGATTGCTTCGGTGAATTTGAAATGAGGGCCGCCGTTGAGCGCGGTGAATTTCTGGCCATCGAGTTCGAAGGCGATGGTGAGGATTTTGCCTTTCGGTCCGGCGCTGTCGTCCGCGTTGCGCAGGTGGTCGAGACGCCGAGAGTTCTTGAACACGCTGAGGTAAAAGTCGACAGCCTCTTCGGCGTTCGCGTCGAACCAAAGAAACGGCGTGATGCGTGGGTAGTTCTGAAGAGCGCTCATTCTAGGCCTCGCTTTCCGCACTTACGTCTTCTCAAGTTCAGATTGTAAACACAAATATGGCGGATGGTAACTCCCCGAAGCTTTCGGGATGCCGGGCTGAAGCCCGGCGCTACGTCCAGATCTTCCAGCAGGAGAAAACCCGCCGGCCTACGCGGCGGCCGGCCAAGGGACCGGCTGGCAACGTTTGACGCGGGAGGCCTCACCGCGAAGGCGGCGGTGAGCTACATAAGAATCTCTCAAACGCCGAACGCCGCGTCCGGATGGCTCTCGCCGGTGGAAAAGCGGAGGTGCTTTTTTGTCCGCCAATGGCTGGATTTGTATCATACTCATCATAATTAGCGCGCCTTCCGACCTACCGCTTTGGGTGCGGTGGGAGGCAGCCAGAAAACGGAGGAATTCGTACATGCGAACGTTGCCGAGGGCTCGTCATCTTGCGTTCTTTGTCTTGCTCTTCGCCTCACTCTTCGCCATACCCGCCGCATCGCACGCGCAAATTGGCGTCGGGGTTGCGATAACGGTGGCGCCGCCGCCGTTGCCGGTGTATGAGCAGCCGCCCTGCCCCACCGAAGGATTTCTTTGGACGCCCGGCTACTGGGCCTACGGTCCCGCGGGCTACTTCTGGACTCCGGGCTTGTGGGTTGCGCCTCCGCATCCGGGTCTGCTGTGGACACCCGGCTACTGGGGATTCGTGGGCGGCCGTTACGGCTGGCATGGGGGATATTGGGGACCTCACGTCGGATACTACGGCGGAATTAATTACGGCTTCGGGTACGGCGGCGTCGGTTTCTGGGGCGGACGCTGGGACGGCGGCCACTTCATGTACAACACAGCGGTGTGGCACACGGGCGCTGGCTTCCACGGCGTGTACGAGGATCGCACCGTGATCAACAACACCACCATCAACAACAACCACTACAGCTTTAACGGCGAGGGCGGCGTCCATGCGATGCCGACCGCCGGGGAACGCGCCGCGATGAACGAACAGCATTTCGGGCGCACTCCGGATCAAATCTCGCACCAGCAATCCGCCCGGGTCGACCGCAGCAATTATGCGTCGGTAAACCACGGGACTCCGGCTCACCCGGAAGGGATGGGCGTGAACGCGCGCCAGGATCGCCAGCAGAATCGCATCAATCAGGGCGTTCATTCCGGGCAGCTCACGCGGGGTGAAACTTCGCACATCGAAAAGAACGAAACCGGAATCCACAATGAGGCGCGCAGCGATCGTGCGGCGAATGGCGGCCATCTGACGGCAGGCGAGCACAATCAGATCGAGCATCAGCAAAATGCCGAGAGCCGCCAGATTTACCGCGACAAGCACAACGCCAAAACCGATGCGCACCCGGGAGGCGGAGCAAAAGGTGGAGAAAAGGGCGGGGAAAAGAAATAGCTGCGGGCATACCGTCTGACGCGGCCTCCGAAGCTTTGGGCCGCGCAACGGGCGGTGAGCACGCGGTGCAATTTGCGCTGTGCCACACAGTGCAAATCGAAGCTCAGGGGCGGCCGAAAGGTCGCCCTTTTTATTTTGCGGCGCGAGGCGTCGTGACAAGCGCCGCCTTCTTGGCGAGGCTCTCCCGAGTGACGGCGAACTCGGAAACTGACCACTGCTGAGAAAAGATAGTTGTTGCGCCGAGACGGAGAAGGCGCGTACATTTTTCTTTGCCGGCTCGCTCAGTCGTTGGGCGTCGCCGGCATTTGTGCCTGGCGCGGAGGGCGCGACGAATTGAGTCTCCACACAAACCACACCAACGGGCACAACGTACCGCCCATCCTGCTTACGATCGCGGGATTCGATCCTTCGTGCGGCGCGGGCGTGGCCGCCGATCTGAAAACATTCGCGGCGCATAACTGCTACGGCGTCGCCGCGGTGACGGCGTTGACCGTACAATCGACGCAGGGCGTGCGCGCTGTGCAGGCGACTCCGGCGGCAACGCTGCGCGGACAACTCGATGCGCTCGCGGAAGATTCCGTGATCGCGGGCGTGAAGATCGGCATGCTGGCGAACCGCGCGAACGCGTTAGTGGTGGCGGAATTCCTGGACAAGTACAAGTACGCGCACGTGGTACTCGACCCGGTTTCGCGGCCGACAGTGGGCAGCGCCGAATTGCTCGATGCGCTGGGCCTGAAATTCGTGCGCGATGAGCTGCTGAAGCGCGCGAGCGTGATCACGCCGAATATTTTCGAAGCGGAATTCCTGACGGGGATGGAAGTGAAGGATCTCAACGGGATGAAGACCGCGGGACAGAAACTGCTCGAAATGGGCGCGCGCGCCGTGATCGTGACCGGCGGGCATCTCGAGAGGCCGATCGACGTACTCTGCGAAGGCAGCGAAATCGAAACATTCGGCAGCGATCACGTGAAAAACCCGAACACTCACGGCTCGGGATGCACCTTTTCATCGGCGGTCGCCGCACAGCTCGCGTGCGGCCAGCAGTTGCGCGAAGCGGTGATCCTCGCGAAGGTCTACGTGACGAAAGCCATTGAAAAATCGTACCAGACCGGCAAGGGCGCAGGACCTCTCAACCAGCTCTTCCGGTTCCACCAGGAGCCGCCGCCGCGCGGCGTCCACGAAGTGCCGCAACACGGAATGCACCCCGCAGCAGAACCCGCCGCACACTGATAAAGACCGAAAATCGAAACTGGAAATTCGAAAATCGATGCGCGCGAATGGGCTGCGTGGTGCCAAGCATGTTCGCCGGGCACGGCGTGCCGTGCCCCTACGGAATCCCACACCACGATCGCGCCCGGGCTATTCGGCGGCAGCGACGGCGAGGGTTTCGACGACGGCGATGTTTTGCAGCAGATTCTCCGGTAAATTGTGGCGATCTTTGAGATACGCGGGATCGTTGTAGGAAATCCGGACTTTTCCATCGGCGTCTTCGGCGATCAGGATCTTCAGCGGCAGATCGATGGCGATGCTCGGAGACGCGACCATGAGCGGAGTTCCGGCTTTCGGGCTGCCGAAAATCAGGAGCTTGGTGGGGCGCATCTTCAGGCCTACTTTCTCCGCTTCGCCGCTATGATCCACGAGCGCGAAGAGCGTGACGCCCTTGGCCTGCAGAATTCCCTTCAGTTTTGCAACCGTTTCATCCACCGAATGATTGCTGATCGTACCGACGATTCCATTTCCTGAAGCAGAAGACATCGCACCCTCCCGATGCAACACGAGATTTGCGGCAATTCGATTCGTCGCCGTCTAAACCGAGATCAAATAAACGGCCATGGCGATCCCGACGAGCGCCAGGAATGAAGCGAGGACGATGGCGCCTCGCGATGGACGCGTGAAACCCGTCCCGCCACGATTCAATTCGCGCACCAGCCGCAGGTGACTCCAGGAGGCAAAGATATCGACGAAGACGCCGCCTGCGATCAAGGCCGTGCCAAACCAAATCGATAGTCCGTAAGAGCGTGCCTGAAAACCGGGCTCGACGAGTCTGAGCTGCTCCAAGAAAAGGCCGAAGCGGGCGACGACGAAGCCGAAGCCCATGAGCGCCAGACCAGTGCGAATCCAGGCGAGAAAGGTTCGCTCGGCTGCGAGGTAGTCGCTTGCATTGGCGCCCTTCGGATTTGTCGTGGCGTTCGCTTCGGTCATGGAGCCTTCAGCTCTGGAAAAGAAAGAAAAATCTACCACAGATCGCTAGCGTTTGAAGGCAATGCGGCCGGCGACGATGGTGGCCATGGGCGCGCCGCGGAAGGCGCGGCCGTCGAAGGGAGTGTTGCGGGACTTGCTGGGCGATTCGTCGGCGCGAAAGGTCCATTCGCGATCGGTCGAGAAAGATGGTGAGATCGGCGGGCTCACCGGGAGCGATCTTTCTCTCGATTCCTAAGACGCGGGCCGGGCCGGTGGTGAATAGCTCGACGAGGCGCATCAACGAGAGTTTTCCGGTGTGCACGAGTTCGGCCAGGCCGAGCGCCAGCGCGGTCTCAAATCCGGTGATGCCGAAGGGCGCGCGGTCGAATTCGACGTCCTTGCTCGCCGGATGGTGCGGCGCATGGTCGGTGGCGATGGCGTCCACGCTGCCGTCGGCGAGCCCGGCGATGAGCGCGTCGCGGTCCTCGCGGGAGGCAAGCGGCGGATTCATTTTGTAGCGCGTGTCATAGCGGACATCTTCGTCGGTGAGGGTGAAATGGTGCGGCGTGACTTCGCAGGTGACGCGCAGGCCCTGCTTCTTCGCCCAGCGGACATATTCAAGCGAACCGCGCGTGGACATGTGGGCGATGTGCAGGCGCGCGCCGGTGAGCCCGGCGACCTCGACGTCGCGCCCCACGCAAATCGATTCCGATTGCGCCGGAATGCCCTTCAGGCCGAGGCGGACCGACTGCGGCCCTTCGCGCATTACGCCGCCAGCGAAGAGCGAGGGATCCTCGCAATGGTCGATCACCGGAAGGCCGAGCGAATTGCAGTAGTCCATCACCTGGCGCATCAGGCGCGCGGTGGCGATGGGTTTGCCGTCGTCGCTGACGGCGACGATCCCGGCGTCTTTCATCGCCGCGATTTCCGCAAGCGCCTCGCCTTTGCTGCCGACCGAGGCCGCGCCGATCGGCCAGACGCGCACGCCGGCTGCGGCCGCGGCGCGTTCGACGATGCCGCGGGTGACGGAAGCGCTGTCGTTTACAGGCTGGGTATTCGGCATGCAGCAGACCGCCGTAAATCCGCCGCGAGCCGCGGAGCGCGTGCCAGTCTCGATGGTCTCAGACATTTCCTGGCCGGGCTCGCGCAGATGACAGTGGAGGTCGATGAAGCCGGGCGCGACGATCATGCCCTTCGCGTCGAACATCTCGGCGTCTGGCGCAGAGAGATTCGCGCCGGTTTTCGAGATGCGTTCGCCATCGAGCAGAATGTCGAGCAGAGCGTCGGTCTTGCTCGCCGGATCGAGGACGCGGCCGTTCCTAATCAGAAGCATTCGAGCGATCCTTTGCGGGATGCGGCGCGTCCGCGGGCGCGCGTCCGATGAGATGGTAGAGCAGGGCCATGCGCACGGCGAGGCCGTTGGTGACCTGATCGAGCACGGCGGATTGCGGCCCATCGGCCACGGCCGAATCGATTTCGAGGCCGCGAATCATGGGCCCGGGATGCAACACAAGGGCATCGGGGCGCGCAAGGCGCAGGCGCTTGGCCGTGAGCTGATAGCCCAGGATGTATTCCTCGGCGGCAAGCGCGGGCTCGTGGATGCGCTCGGCCTGGACGCGCAGGACGAAAACAACGTCCGCTCCTTCGAGCGCTTCTTCCGTGCGCGTGGCGCGGCGAACGTTGGGCGCGAGGTCTTCGAGCTCGCGGGGCACCCACATGGCCGGGCCGCACAAGGTAATCTTTGCGCCGAACCTGCTGAGCAAGTGGATATTCGAGCGAGCTACGCGACTGTGGAGGATGTCGCCAAGAATGGTGACGTTCCAATCCTCGATCCTGCCTTTGCGGTCGCGGATCGTGAGCGCGTCGAGGAGAGCCTGCGTGGGATGTTCGTGCGTGCCGTCACCGGCGTTGAGCACAGGAATTTCCAGGCGCTTGGCCACAAACTCCGGCGCGCCGGAAGAGCTGTGGCGAATGACGATGCCGTCGGGCCGCATGGCCTCGAGCGTGCGGACCGTGTCGATCAGAGATTCGCCCTTCTTGAGGCTCGACGATTCGGCCTGAAGCGCCATCGTATCGGCACCCAGGCGCGCGGCGGCGGTGGTGAAGCTGATGCGCGTGCGCGTCGAAGTCTCAAAGAAGGCGATCGCGACGGTCTTGCCGCGGAGCGTGGCCAGTTTCTTGAGGGGATAACGCTGGAATTCCTGGAACGGCTTGGCCTGGTCCAGAATAAAAGAGATTTGCTCGCGGGTAAGGTCTTCGATTCCGAGCAAATGTGACAGGTGCTGCACTTTTTCCCTTTAGTTGCCGCCTCCAACTTCCCGGCACAAATCAGGGAACGCGGTCGACGAGCACAACGCGCTCCTCACCATCTGTCTCCTGCAAACGAACTTCCACGATTTCCGTATCGCTGGTCTGAACGGTACGGCCGATAAACGTGGCCTCCACCGGAAGCTCGCGATGCCCGCGGTCAATCAGCACGCACAACCGAACCCGCCGGGGGCGTCCAAGGTCGAAGAGACCGTTCATCGCGGCGCGAATCGTGCGCCCCGTGTACAGAACGTCGTCGACGACGACCAAATCGCGATCATCGACGGGAAAATCGATCTCCGTACCCTGCAACGAGGGCTGCGCACCGATGGTCGAGAGATCGTCGCGGTAGAGCGAAATGTCCAGAATACCCATGGGAACATCCGCTTTCGAAAATTCCCGAATCGCTTTCACGAGGCGGTCGGCCAGAGTGACTCCACGGCGCCGGATTCCGATGAGGGCGAGGTCCTTTGCGCCGCTGCTCTCTTCGATGATCTCGTGGGCGAGCCGCTGAAGTGACCGGCCGATCTCTGCCGCGGAAAGTAGTTGCCGCTTCTCTACGACGCGCATCGGTGCCTCATCCTAGCATAGACGGCGGCGAGTTCGCAGCCGCGGAGTCCGGCGCCGAATTCGAATTCTTGACTCTCGTGTTAGACTGTCGTCGTTGAGTTCGCCCCAGCCGGCAAGCCTGCCAGAACGGCACTCGGGGGTAGACCTCCGAGTTACCGTCGGCACAGTTTCCCTCAAAAACCCAATTCTTGCGGCCAGCGGCACGTTCGCCTACGGCATCGAGTTCGCGCACCTCGTCGATCTGAACCGCCTCGGCGGCATCGTTGTCAAAGGGCTCTCGGCACAGCCAATGGCCGGTGCGCCCCCACCACGAATGACTGAGACGCCGAGCGGCATGATCAACGCCATCGGACTTCAGAACATCGGCGTCAGGGCGTTCGTGGCCGAGAAACTCCCCCAACTTCGAAAGTACGACACCGCCGTGGTCGCCAACGTCTTCGGGCACACGATCGCCGAGTACGTAGAGGTGATCCGGGTCCTGGAGGACGCGGAGGGGGTAGCCGCCTACGAGCTCAACATTTCCTGTCCCAATGTGGAACGAGGGGGAGCTGAGTATGGGGTGGACCCAGCTCTTACTACGGAGGTCGTGGCAGCGGCCAGAAAGGCGGCAAAGCGGCCTCTCTGGGTTAAGCTTTCTCCTCTTATTGGAATGATTAGACTTACCGCGAAGGTCGCCGAATCTGAGGGGGCTGACGCCGTCGTGATCGCAAATACCTATCCAGCACTGTGTATAGATTCCCACACCCGGAAGTCCCGTTTGGGCAGTACGACGGGTGGATTGTCGGGCCCGGCCATAAGGCCTATAACACTCAGGTTGGTATACGAGGCTAATCGAGTGATTCAGATACCGATTATAGGGCTTGGCGGTATTGAAGGCCCCGCCGATGTGGCTGAATATATGGTTGCCGGCGCCTCAGCGGTGGAGGTAGGAACTGCCCATTTCGTGGACCCGCAGGCTTCGGAGAAGCTTGTGGGCGGCCTCGAAATGTGGTGCCGGGACGAGAAACTTAGTGAAATCAGTAGCTTACGAGGTTCCTTGCGGGCATAAAGTGATTGATTTGCGGAGCCTCGGAAGGTTATAATATACTGATTTTACAAAGGTTAGGAGAAAGATGAGAGCTAGGGTCTTCGTGGTTCTCGAGACGGTGTTCTTAGCAGTGGGTATGCTTATTCTGGCTCCATCGGCCAATCCCACGGCCGCGGGCCAGACGAGCAGCCCTTTACAAACAGCACCCAGCCCGTTCACCAAGCAAGGTAAACCAACCTCTAGCGCCCAGGCCAAGCCGCTGGCCGTATGGGAGTGCACCACAAGCTGGTACGGCGAGGACTTCGACGGTCTGCCGACGGCTACCGGCGAGACATATGACATGTACGGCGAGACAGCCGCTCACCCGACGCTCCCGCTAGGCTCCATCGTGCGGGTGGTCAACCTCAGGAACCACCGCAGCCAGGTGGTCCGCATCAACGACCGGGGTCCCTATATAGAGGGCCGCGAGCTCGACGTATCGTATCAGGTGGCCCAGGAACTTGGCTTCGACCAGCGCGGCATCGCGAAGGTCCGCCTGGAGCTTCTGAAGGTGCCCCCACGCCCCGCCTCGGAACATCGCAACTAGTCGTCGCCTTGGATGTAGACCGCCTAGGGCCGGCCTGCGCTTTGGCACGCCGGCTTCGGGGTACGGCAGGCCTGTTCAAGGTTGGCAGCCAGCTCTTTACGGCGGAAGGTCCGCGAGCGGTGGAAAAGCTCGCGGGCTTGGGCTTCGGGATCTTTCTCGACCTGAAGTTTCACGATATCCCCAACACAGTGGCGGGGGCAGTCGCTGCAGCGGCGAACCTGCCAAAGGTGCGCATGCTGACGGTCCACACGCTCGGTGGCGTCGCGATGATGCGCGCCGCGCGAGAAGCCGTGGCGCGAAAGAAGAACCGCCCGGCGGTGCTCGGAGTGACCATCTTGACCAGCCACGACGCGGCGACGCTTCGCTCCGTGGGCATCTCAGGACCGCCCGCATCGCGCGCTCTGGCCCTCGCAAGGCTGGCGAAGAAGGCGGGGCTCGACGGCGTCGTGGCATCGGCGCACGAAGCCCGGGCAATACGCCGCGCGTGCGGACGCAACTTTCTTATCGTGGTTCCCGGAGTGCGGACCGGCGAGCGCGTCGGTGAACGATCAGTCTCGCGTGGCGACGCCGGCGGAGGCGATTCGCGCCGGAGCCGATTATCTCGTGATCGGCAGACCGATCACGGCGGCGTCGAATCCCCGCGCGGCCGCGCTGGCCATCGCCGAAGAAATTGCATCCGCAACATCCCGCTTGCGATAACCTTCGCTTCAGACAACGTTTGACCATCTCTCCCGCGCTCCGCTAGCATCTCTGCCGGGGAATCGCTTTCGAATGGAAACTGCCAAGCACGTCATCGTGGGCACGGCGGGCCACATCGATCACGGAAAGTCCGCGCTCGTCGAGGCGCTGACGGGAACGAATCCCGACCGCCTGGAAGAGGAGAAGCGACGGGGCATCACGATCGACCTCGGCTTCGCATTTCTCGATCTCGGAGATGTTCGATTCGGGTTCGTCGACGTGCCCGGGCACGAGCGTTTCGTGCGCAACATGCTGGCGGGAGCAGGCGGAATCGACGTGGTGCTGCTGGTGGTCGCAGCGGACGAATCCATCAAGCCGCAGACGCGCGAGCATTTCGACATCTGCCGGCTGCTCGGAATCGGGCGGGGCATCATCGCCGTGACAAAATCCGATCTGGTTGATGCGGACATGCTGGGACTCGTGCGGCTCGAAATCGAGGAGTTCGTGCGCGGCTCGTTTCTCGAGGGCGCGCCGATCGTTCCGGTCAGCGCCCGCACGGGGGCGGGCCTGGACGCTGCTGAGGGAGGAATTATTGCGGGCGGCGCATGAAGCGCCTGCAAAGGACGCGTCCCGCCATTTTCGGCTGCCGGTCGATCGGTCGTTCGCCACCAAGGGTTTCGGCACAGTGGTGACGGGCACGCTGATTGAGGGGGCCGTGAACGTAAAGGACGAGGTCGAGATACACCCGATGCGAAGGCGCGTGCGCGTTCGCGGCCTGCATTCCGGCGGAAAGCCGATCGAGCGGGCCGTTGCAGGGCAACGCACCGCCGTGAATCTTCAAGGCATCGAGCACGGAGACGTGACGCGGGGCATGGTTCTGGCCGCACCGGGAATCTTCGTTCCCACACGGCGGCTGGACGCGCGAATCACGCTTCTGGCGTCGGCACGGCCTCTTCGTCAGCGCGCGCGGGCGCATTTTCACGAAGGCTCGGCCGAAACGGTCGCCCAAATCACGCTGCTGGAAAACCCCGAGCTGGCTCCGGGCGAATCGGCGCTGGCTCAACTGCACCTGGATGATGAAATCCTGCTTCTCCCGGGAGACCGGTTCATCTTGCGCCAGTTTTCTCCGGTCGTGACGATCGGAGGCGGCGTGGTGATCGACGCAAGGGCGCGAGGCACCGGAGGAATGATCCTTCGGTTCGAGCGTTTCTCGAAACGCTCGAAGCAGGAAGCCGGGAGGAGATTCTGGGGGCACTGGCGGACGCCGCGCCGCGTCCGCTAAAGCTCGAAGACATCCTCGCGCGCACGGGATGGATGGAGCCGGAAATCCGGGCGACGGTGGGGACGCTGGCCGCGCAGAAGCGTCTGCGAGTGCTCGGCGAGCAGCCGCTGACCGTGGCGCCGGAGCAGGCGGTCGCAAAATGCGCCGCGGCGATCACCGAAGCGGTGGACCAGTTTCATCGCGCGAATCCGCTGCTGCCCGGAATCCCGAAGCAGGAGCTGCGCGGGCGCGCCGGGAAGCCCCGGCCCGAGCTTTACGAGGCTGCGCTCGGCGACCTGGTGAAGCGCGCGGCGATAGCCGTCTCGGGCGACCTGGTGCAACGCGCCGGGCGCGAAATCGCTCTTTCGCCCGAGGAGGCGCGCGCCAAGGAGATCATCGCGGGAGAATTCGAGCGCGCCGGGCTGACCGTGCCGAGCGTCTCGGCGGTGCTGGAGAAGCTGCCCGTGGAGCCGGCCCGGGCGCAGAAGATCCTGCAGATACTTCTGCGCGAGAAAGTGCTGGTGAAAGTGGTGGAAGATCTGGTGTTCCATCGCACGGCGCTGACGCGGCTGCGGGAACTGCTTGCCCAGTACCGAAAGGAACGCGGCGAGCGGCTGCCGATCACGGCGTTCAAGGACCTCGCCGGGATCAGCCGGAAATACGCGATCCCGCTGCTGGAGTACCTCGACCGCGAGCACGTGACGCGGCGGGCGGGTGACGAGCGTGTTATACTTTGACCGTAAGATCGGGGGGCTCGGGTGTCGCATGCCCGGGCGCGAAAGGTAGGTACCCTATGTGGGACAGCCCAATGCATCTGTTGATTATCGCCGTCGTCGTCCTCGTGCTTTTTGGGGGACGCAAGATTCCCGAGATGATGAAAGGGCTTGGACAGGGAGTCCGCGAATTCAAGGAAGGCATGCGCGGCGACCAGCCGGCGCCCGCGCCACCGGCCCAACCGGTAGCGACTCCGCCAGCTGACGAATCCGCCCGCTTCGGTTGCGACCGAGGAAAAGAAGTAGCTCGGCGAGTTCCGACGAATCAGATTGTTTTCAGGACGGCGGCCATCCGGCCGCCGTTTTTCCTTCCGCGTGGATTTCACCAGCCAAGTTCCCGCATGATCGACCACAACCGGGCGAGCGGCAAACCCATCACGTTGTAGTAGCAGCCCTCGATGCGAGTGACGTAGCGGGCCGCGACGCCCTGAATCGCGTAGGCCCCGGCCTTGTCGAACGGCTCGGCCGTGGCGATATAGCTATCGATTTCGTCCTCGGAAAGCCGGGCGAAAAAGACGCGCGTGATCTCCTCGACGACGCGCTCGGTCGCGCCAGGCAATCGCAGCACCGCAAGGCCGGTGTGGACTTCGTGGACGCTCGCGCTCAAGAGCCGCAGCATCCGGCGCGCGTCTTCCTCGGACTCCGGCTTGCCGAGGATTGCGTCGCCGGCCAGTCACCGTGGTGTCCGCGCCGACGAAGAGACAATCGCCAGAATGCTTTCGCGCGTCCACGGCCGCGCGCGCCTTTTCGAGAGCGAGGCGGCGAACGTAGTCGCCGGGAGACTCGCCCGGGCGCGCGGACTCGTCGAGCACGATCGCGTGCGTTTCGAAGTCAATGCCCGCATTGCCCAGGATTTCCGCGCGGCGCGGCGAAGCCGATGCGAGGACCAGTTTCATTTCCGCCCTTTCGTCTTCCGAGTTGGGATTTCGCTGCGAGCCGCGCCGTACGCCGCCGCGGCTTCGTCCTTCGACCAGGCAAACAGCCGGGACAATTGTACCGGCTCCGCATTCGGCCGCCATTCGAGGAATTTCCGCGGCGAGCTTGGCGCGGGCATCTTCCGGCGAGATGTCCTGCGCTGCGGCCGTCTCCTCCGGAAACGCGCGGCACGTCAATTCGTAGCGGCCCGATTTCCAGGCAGCCGTTTCCTGCTCCGCGCCAAAGCGCACCGCCACCAGCAGGCATTGCAGATCGAGAATCGCCCGCTTGAAGCGGACGTTGCCCGCCGTGGTCTCCATTTTGCAGGCGTGGCGAAGCTCAAGAGTCGCCATGGGGCCGTGCTCTTCGAGCGCCTCCCAGATCACGCGGGCATCGTCGCGAATGCGCCCGTCAGAATAGAAGCGCTCGTGATCGCCGGGCAAGGCTGCGCTTTCGCGCAGGGCGAGGAAGTAGGGGAGCTGTTCGCGGGATATGAAGCTGCCCCGGCCGCGAAAATACTTCCCATAGAACACGCGCCGGCGATGCGGCAACTCGTCTTTCCAGCGCCAGACCATTTCCGTGAGCCGGTCCCAAACGAACTCCTCCTGGATATTGCGGACATTGCGCCGCGTGACGGCGTAATAGAGCGAAGGCAACGGAACATTATTGACCGGGAAGAGGGTGCAGTATCCGGCGGCGTCGATGTATTTCACAGCTTCTGCGACGGTTCGGACGCGGCGCGGCCATCGGATTTCGTGCTCGGGTGTGCGCGACATCTGAAGAACGAAAAACTTAACACAGAGGACGCGGAGAAGGCACGGAGATCACCGGAAGAGAGATCCCTCAGTCGCGATGCTCCTTCGGGATGACAATACTCGTCGCATTGTCAAATGACGACCGATTCCTGATATTCGCCGAAGGCGCGGCGAAGCGCGTCCGAAATCTCGCCGACCGTGGCGTAGGCCTCGACGGCGGCAAGAATCGCAGGCATCAGATTCTCGGTGCAGCGGGCGCGACGCTCCACCTCTTCAATTGCCGCGCCGGATTTGGCGGCGTCGCGCCGGGCACGCAATGCGCGCAGGCGCTCGACCTGCGAGCGCTCGATGGCCGGGTCGATCTGCAGCGTGGGGATCGGCTGCTCCTGCTCGCTCTGAAACCGGTTTACGCCGACGACGACCTGCGCGCCGCTCTCGACGGCCCGCTGGTATTCGTACGCGGACTTCTGGATTTCCCGCTGGACGTAGCCCGCTTCGATGGCGCGCAGCATTCCGCCCATCGCGTCGATTTTGGAGATGTAGTCCTGCGCGGCCGATTCGATTTCGTCGGTGAGCTTTTCGATCGCGTACGATCCGCCGACGGGATCGACGGTGTTTGCCACGCCGGTCTCGTGCGCGATGACTTGCTGCGTGCGCAGGGCGAGCAGCGCCGCCTGTTCGGTGGGGAGCGCGAGCGCCTCGTCGAGGCCGTTGGCATGAAGCGACTGGCAGCCGCCGAGGACCGCGGCGAGGCTTTGCAGCGCGATGCGCGCCAGATTGTTTTCGGGCTGTTGCGCGGTGAGCGCCGAGCCGGCCGTCTGCGCGTGGAAGCGCAGCATCGTCGAGCGAGGATCGCGCGCGCCGAAGCGATCGCGCATGGTGCGCGCCCAGAGGCGCCGCGCGGCGCGGAACTTCGCAATCTGCATCAGGAATTCGTTGTGCGAGTTGAAGAAGAACGAAAGCTGCGGCGCGAATTCGTCGACCTGCAATCCGGTGGCGACGGCGGCTTCCACGTAGGCGATTCCATTGGCGAGCGTGAACGCGACTTCCTGCACCTCGGTCGAGCCGGCCTCGCGAATGTGGTAGCCGGAAATCGAGATCGGATTCCAATTCGGAATCTCGCGGCGGCACCAGCCGAAAATGTCGGTGACGATGCGCATCGCGGGCCGCAGCGGATAGATATAGGTTCCGCGCGCGATGTATTCCTTCAGAATGTCGTTCTGGACGGTGCCAGCAAGCCGCGCGAGGTTTGCGCCTTGTTGTTTTGCGACCGCGACGTAGAGCGCCAGCAGGATCGCGGCCGTCGAGTTGATGGTCATCGAGGTCGAGACGCGCTCCAGCGGAATGCCTTCGAAGAGCGCCTGCATATCCTCAAGCGAATCGATCGCCACGCCGACCTTGCCAACCTCGCCCTGGGCGAGGGGGTGGTCGGAGTCCATACCGATCTGCGTGGGCAGATCGAACGCAACCGAAAGCCCGGTCTGGCCTTTCTCGAGCAGATAGCGGTAGCGGCGGTTCGATTCGACGGCGGAGCCGAAACCGGCGTACTGCCGCATGGTCCACAAACGCCCGCGGTACATCGTCGGATAGACGCCGCGGGTGAAGGGAAACTGGCCGGGGTAGCCGAGGTCGCGCTCCGGGTCCCATCCGCGAAGATCCTCCGGAGTGACGACAGCCGCCATCGGCAGGCCCGTGGTGGACGCGGACTTTCGCTCGGAGAGGGTCGAGGGCTTCTTGGCTTGGTCAGTCATCTGCCAATCGGAAGAGTCAGCGGACGCGCCGCGCGCGGCGAAACGATGCAAAGGCGAATCCGGCCATCATTATCGCATAGCCGATTGCAAGGCCCACGAGCCAGAGAATGGGGCGCTGCTTCCATTGCTTCCAGGCGGCAAAAGCAGCCCAAGCGGCGAAGACACCGAAAAACGCGCCCGTGGCCTCGTGAAAGAGCTGCCGGGTGACGCGCCAGAAAACGCGGAGCGTCACGACTATCGAACGCCAGAGCGCCGGAAGCAACCGAGCGGACATGGGAAGATTCTATTACAACGGAGGTTTCCCCGGCTATTCGCCCATGCTCGGCTGGACAGGTAACGGGCACGAAGGGAATGTGGCGAGCAGGCCTTGTTTCATACTTGCGCCGGCCATAGAATTACGATAGGAAGGGCTTTCGCGGAGGTGACGCCCTTGCAACTCGACGACCGGATGAAGCAACTGCTGCGAGAGCTGGGACACGCCATCAACGACACCGTCTCGGAATCCGAGCGCATCGCCGAGGCGATCTCCAGCATTCGCGCCGCCGGCTTCGACATCGTGCTGAAGCTCGACGCGACGATCGGATTGGCGCGACGCACAGGAGATGCGAAGATGACCTCCCAGGACCGCCGCTTCCTGGAGTCCCTGCACATCCGTGTGGACGAGGAAGTGCTCGAAGAAGAGTCGGCCAAGCCGAAAGTCGAGATCACGGCGCAAGACATCAAATTTCTGAAGTCCCTGAAGATTTCCTTCGATGAAGAGCTATAGGATTTTCGCTGCCGCTGCGCTCGCCGCGATGGCCGTGGCTGCCGCACCCGCTCGCGCGCAACTCAGCACTTCAACCCCCATCGTCGTAAAACAGGACCGGCCCAAGCCGGTCTGGCTGAAAGCGGAAGTGGTCCACGCGGACGCGCATTCCATGATCGTCCGCGAGCAGGCCAATTCGCTCGCCGTCCACACCTTCACGTATTCGCCGAAGATCCAGGGTGCGATGCAACAGCTCACCGATCAGGGCGGCTACCAGTACGGCGACAAAGTGAAGATCTTCTATCAGCCGGGCGACACGGTGGCGCTGAAAGTCGCAGGCAAGCCGTCGAAGCCGCTCTGATCTCGCAGCACGAGCACGGCCCTCGGTCTTATATTCCATGATTCGCCCACCCGCTGTCGCCGGAACATTCTACCCTTCCGATCCGCGCACGCTCGCGCGGCAGATCGCCGAATTCTGCGCGGGCGGCGCGCCGAAGACCAAGGCGCTTGGATGCGTGGTGCCGCACGCGGGCTACATGTACTCCGGGCACGTGGCCGGAGCGGTCTATGCATCGCTTGAAATTCCGGCGCGGAGCATCCTGCTTGGGCCGCGACACTTCCCGGGCGGGGAGTCCATGGCAATACTCACGGAAGGAAGCTTCGAGACGCCGTTCGGCGAGGCACCGATCGATTCGGCGCTGGCGGGTGAGCTGGCGCGGGCGTGTCCGAGGTTGCGCGAAGATACCGTGGCGCACGAGCGCGAGCACTCACTCGAGGTGCAGATTCCTTTCCTTCAGAAGCTTGCGAAGGGTTTTCGGTTCGTGCCGGTCGTGCTGGGGACCGACCGCTATCCCGTGCTGGAGGAGTTGGGGCGCGCGGTCGCACAAGTGGTGACGGCGGAGAAACGACGGGGCGAGCCGGTGCTGATAATCGCCAGTTCGGACATGAATCACTACGAAAGCGACGCGGTCACGCGCGCGAAGGACGAACGCGCGATCGCGCGCATTCTTTCGCTCGACCCGCGCGGGCTCTACGACACAGTGCGGAACGAGCAGATTTCGATGTGCGGCTATGCAGCAACGGTGACGATGCTCGTCGCCGTGCGCGAACTCGGCGCGACGGAAGCGCGGCTGGTGCGGTACGCGACTTCAGGCGACATCAACGGCGACCGCGAGCAGGTGGTCGGCTACGCCGGGGTTATTGTTTGCTGAGAATCGCAGGCCCGAAAGAATCCTATTGGCCCGCGATTCTCAGCGACGGGTCGATGAAGCGGACTTGGACGCGACTGAGTGTTGAGTCGCTGCATTGCCCGCTTGAGTGGCTGCGCTGCTGCGCGCGGCGTTCAGGATCGACAGCGCGAACGCCAGCAGGAGCACGGCCGTGCTCCAGCGGACCTGCCTCCGACGCAAACCGACGTACAGGAGGCCAAGGCACAAAGCAAAGGTTATGGCGAGGCCCGCGGCCGGTGCAGTTACAGTCGGGCGGTTGATTGTTGCCGGAGGCTCGGGGCCCGCAGGTGCGCCGGCCCAAAGGGTACCGTTCACAAGGTTCGTGATATTCACAGAGCCGAGTCCCGTGGCGAGGTCATAGCCGGTTCCCGCGTTGTAGCCAGTCAAGACTCCCTCCGGGGTACCTGGAGTACTTCCGCCGCCTTCACTGCCGCCGCTGCTGCCGCTGCCGCCGCATCCGATGCTGACAACCAGCAGCACGGCGGTACCGCATAGCGCTGCGGCGGTGATCCAGCGCTGCTGTCTTCGGCGGAGGCCGAGGAGAAGCAAGAGTCCGATGCACAACGCGCAGAGAATCCTCACAGCTCGGACGGCGATACGCGTGCCGGGGACCGCAGGGAGACCCGGAATACTTGCGGTAGTGCTGCAATCGGTGCTGCCGGGGGCGCAGGGCATCGAGTTCGTCCCCAGGGTGACATCGTTGAAAATGCACGAAGCACCCGGAGGCGTGCTCGCATTGCAGCTGCCGTTCGACTGGGTGGCAGCCAGCGCGTAAAGAGCCGAGCTGGCATTGCCCTGGGCGCCGTGCTGCTCGTTGACGAGCGCCATAATGCCGGCAAATGCCTGTACGGCGACCGAAGTCCCTCCCACGCCGACGAACACCGGCGCCGTGCCGAGCGTGCAAGGTTCTCCGCCCTGTCCGCCGCTCGCCGCGCTGGTGTCCATTTCGCACATCACGTAGAAACTCCCCGCGAAGCCGTCGCCAGCGAACAGCGAGACATCGGGAAGATCCCGCGTGGTTCCGGGAACGTGCGCGTTCGCTTGCCATGTGGGCTGCGTGTTGCCGCCCGAACAACTCGAAAGCGTGTTGCCGCTGATGGTGCAATTACTCTCGCCGCCTGAGCTACCGGTCACTTCCACCAAACCAGCCTGCTGGACCGACAAATTGCTGCAACTGGTTACGGGGTCAGTAACCGGCGGGTTAGCGCTAATAAGCGGGAAGACGATGGGGTTGGTGCAGGTGTCGTTCCAGACATCCTCGGGAATGTAGCTCATCGCGGATGCCTGGGTACCGGGCGCCTGGTTCCAGTAGGTACTTTGAGTTCCGATATCGTTGAAATCGGTGCCGCCGACAGCGACGTTGAAGGGAGTGGATGCGACGCCATTGACCTGCAACCCACCTGATGCAGGCTGCGTGATCGGCCCATTGACCTCATCAATATCGCAGGCCGCCGAGCCGTCGTCTCCGCTAGCCACGAGGACCGAGATTCCCTCAGCGGCCGCCTGTTGCCACATCGTGTTATACATCGTGTTGGCAGTCGTGCCGAGGCCGAATTCGCATTCTCCATAGCTGTAGCTCAGGATCGGCGCGAGGTCGTTGTCGATAATGTATACGGCCGAGGTGTCGCCGCCGAACGTGCCTCCGCCCAGCGAAGAGGGTGAAACGACCAGGTCGATCGTCGCATTCGTCGCGACCGCTCCGGACCATTCCGTGTCGAGGACAGCTTCGATCTCGTCGTCGTTTAGGCCAGGATTTGTGCCGTTGACGATGACGTTGGGAATATTCGCAGGCAAGCCAAAAAGCGTGCGAAACTGCGACACGTCCGCGAGGTTGATGTTGCTGTCGGACACGATGGCGATCGTTACGCCGGCGCCGTTGATGCCCGCCGGCAGGTTATAGATCTTCGCGAAGTCGTTCGGACCGACCGCAAAACAGAGGTCCGAGCTTCCGGCGATGTCGCACGGGCCTCCGTTGTTAAACGTGAAGCCGGGCCGCAAGGAAGACGCTCGGTGGAGGCGGCTCGACGGCTTGGGATAAAAGTTGTGCAGCGATCGGATGCCGGCGACGACGGGAGTAAGGGCAGTGGGGATCGCCGGATCGGCCGAGTTGGCCCAGTGCTGCTCGTCTTTGACCACGTACTGATGAATCGCCGTATGAAACGCCGTTTGCACCTGGGCCGCGGTGCCGGAAAACTGGATTGTGGTGCGCCCGGCTCCGACCTTCTCCACCTGAAAGCCATGCGCCCCCAGCCACTTCGTGACCACTTCAATATCCTGTTGCGCGGGCCCATACATCTGCCCAAAGTCCCCCGGCGTGAGCCAATGATGATATTCCGGCGACGACCGGTCCAACTGCTCGGCCATGAAACTTTCGAGCGCGGCTTCCTGAGCGGGGCTGCGCTTTAGGACGAGCAGCATATGCTGCATCGGGAGGCTCGCCGGCGCCAGGCCGCGGTCGAACTGCGGCCGGGCGAGCGGGTGCGTGTTGCCACGGAGGACGGTCAGTTTGGTGTCGTCCACAGCCGTGACGATGCGGGGTTGCGCATAGGTCGCCTGCGCGGATGTGCGCAGGGCGACGAGCGAAAATAGAGCAAAAGCCAACAACACTTTATTGGTATTTAGGTATGGTGTTCTCATAGTCGGATACCTCAGATGCTACCAGCCTCTCCGCAGGATGGCCGTGCATGACAGAAAAGTTGCAGTAAAGATAACTGGTACCGGCGACGGCCGCCTGCAAGACGTCATCCCCCCTCTTGATCGGCACATTCTCGAGGCGCATGAACAACCCTGTTTATTGTTTCCGTTGGAACGCAACGAAGGTTCCAAAAAGATGGGCCGGCGCGACGAACATTCACGCCGGCAGAGGTACCTCTATCGGGAGGAGCGGATGCGGGCGGCGAGGGCGCGGGCGCGCTCGCGGGCGATATCGATGAAATGGTTGTCGGCGGCGAGCTGATCGAGCGAGGGCAGGAACTGCTCGGGCTGGGGAAGGAGCTTCTGGTCGTAGTCCTTCTCGACTTGGCGGAGGACATCGTTCACGCCGAGACGGTCGTACTGCATGGTGCGCCGGAGATCGGAGAGGTCGGTTTGCTGACGCGTAAGGCTTTCGAAGACGTTGACGAGCTGTGCCGCGGACTGATCGAGGGTGTAGTTGAACGTGACTGAGTGACTCTCGGCGCCGCGCTGGTAGCGGAAGGTCTTTTGCCCGAGATTCGCGATCCGGCGGTGCATTTCCAGGTCGACGCCCGCAAAATCGTGGAGTTTTGCCGCGAGTTCAAAAATCCTTTTCACAATCGGCTCGGCGAGCTCAGAGGTCTGGGGATTGGGGTCGTCACTGAGCTGGCGGATGTCGTACGTCGCCGAACCGGATTCGCTCACCCTGATTTCCACGTATTCCGGGTAGCTCGTCTTGAAGACCTTGCGGAACGTGACGGTCGCGACGTCGGCGGAAGTCTGCGCGGCGGCGAGCGGGGCAAGTGCAGAGCCCGCCAGAACAAGAGCCAGAAGGCTGAGGCGGCACACCAAATCCAAGCGGTGTGAAACGGAATTCATCGCCCGCGCGGGAGAGAGATACGAGCCGCGCGCGATCCGCTGCCGACGGCCACGGAAGCGCGCCGAAGCCCGGTGGACGCCGCCATCCGCTCGCGCGCCCGCGACGTTTGCGCATGACACAGCGCCACCGCCAGGGCATCGGCAGCATCGGCGGGTTCGGGGCAATGGGAGAGGCCGAGGATCGATTTCACCATCTGCTGGACCTGCTGTTTCGAGGCGCCGCCGAAGCCGACGACGCTCGACTTGACCTCGCGCGGCGAGTAGCTATGCGCCGGAATGTGGGCTTGGGCTGCGGCGAGCAGAACCACGCCGCGCACCTCGGCAAGCTTCAGAGCCGTCCCCACATTGAGCGCCGCGAACACGGACTCGACGGCGACGGCATCCGGCTTGAATTGTTCGACGATGCCGGCGACCAAGAAGTGGATTTCGCGCAGGCGAACGGCAAACGTGACGGAAGGCGGCAGCTTCCAGGCGCCGAAGTGCATTAGGCGCGCTTCGTTGCCATCCAGCTCGACGACGCCGAAGCCGGTCGCGCCTGCAACGGCAGGGTCTACCCCCATGACGCGCAGTTTGCGCCTGCCGGTGCCAGGGCGAACGGGAAGAGGAGACATATCAACCGGCACGAGTTTACGTGTGGGACCGAAGCCGAGGGTAGCGTTTTTTCGGGGCAGTGCCACGCGAAGGAAACTAGCCTAACCGGCGACGGCGGCCTGGATTTCCTTCTCGTCGATGTCGAAGTTGGCGTAGACGTGCTGGACGTCGTCGTGATCCTCGAGCGTCTCTATCATTCGCAGCATCTGCTGCGCCGGGGCGCCGCTCAGCTTCACGTAGTTCTGAGGTATCCATCCCACTTCCGCAGAAGAAGCAGTGACGCCAGCGGCCGCCAGGGCTTCGCGGACTTTTTCCATCGCCTCGGGAGGCGTGGTGACTTCCCACGACGAGCCATCGTCCTTCAGATCTTCGGCGCCCGCGTCGAGGACGATGCCCAGCATCTTGTCTTCGTCCGCCTGCTCCTTCGGCACGACGATGTCGCCCTTACGGTGAAACATCCATCCGACGGCGCCGTTTTCGGCCATGTTTCCGCCGTTTTTCGACATCATGTGGCGGATCTCGCTGACGATGCGGTTGCGGTTGCTGGTGACGACCTGGATCAAGACACCGACGCCGCCCGGGCCGTAGCCCTCGAACATCACCTCATCGAGCGTCTCGCCCTCGAGCTGGCCCGTGCCGCGCTGGATCGCCCGCTCGATATTATCGTTGGGCATGTTTTCGTTCTTGGCGGCGAGGATTGCCGTCCGGAGGCGCGGATTGGTAATTGGATCACCGCCGCCAGTTCGCGAGGCGATGGTCAATTCTCGAATGAGCTTGGTGAAAATCTTGCCGCGGCGGGCGTCGGTAGCCGCCTTTTTGTGCTTGATCGTGGCCCACTTCGAGTGTCCAGACATGGATTACCTTCTACGGGAACGGCAATTTCGCTCTTGCCGCGATAGTTTAGCAGTAGGGCAAAAAACAGGCAAGAGAATGGGTTGCCAAGTCCAGGCGCGCCTCAAGAACTCCGATCCAGCAGTTTTCACCGAGCCTTCACTCGTCCCTAACAATCGAGGAACAGCCTGCTCAAGGACAAGTGCGATTGAAAGTGGAACGGGCATCGCTTCGAATCTGGCTCATTGGTCTGGTTGTGCTGGCCCTGGGGCCAGCATGCGTATTCGCGCAGAATGGCTCGCACGAAATCTGCCCGCGTCCTCCGGCGGGCAGCACGGTGCTCGAGCCGAAAGATCTCCGCAGCCGGAATGGCGTGCTACGAGTCGACCTGACCTATCGAGGGTTTGTCGATGCGAACGGGAGCGCCCGCTATTGCTACGTGTACAAAGACGGCAGTGAAGCGCCCACGTTGCGCCTGAAGCCCGGCGATCTGCTGGTTCTGAGACTGAAAAACGAGGTGAGTCTTCCTTCGCAGGCGATTGAGCGGAAATTACACGCGCATACGATGCGCGGCCAGTGCGCGGACGGAGAGATGACCGGCGCATCGACCAACGTGCATTTCCACGGCCTGGATGTGCCGCCCGTGTGCCACCAGGACGACGTGCTGAACACGATGATTCGGCCGGGTGATCCGCCGTTTGAATACCGATTTCGGATTCCGCCGGACGAACCTCCCGGTTTGTACTGGTATCACCCGCACGTGCACGGCCTCACAAAAACACAAGTGCTCGGAGGGGCTTCCGGAGCCTTGATCGTCGAGGGAATCGAACGGGCAAATCCATTGCTCGCAGGCTTGCCGGAGCGGGTTTTCGTAATACGGGATCAGGATCTGCTGAATCCAAATGCGGAGCCCGTGAAATCGGGGAACGTGCCACCGCCGATCGTTATGCGCGACGCGGAGGGCGATATTCTGAACACGGGAACGGGCGGCGGAAAGCCGGCAAAAGACTTATCGATCAACTTCGTCCCCGTCCCCTACCCGAGCTATCCCCCCGCAGCGATCACAATGAAGCCGGCAGAAAAGCAGCTCTGGCGCGTCTCTAAACGCATCCGCGATCACCTATCTGGATTTGCAGATGCTGGTAAACAATTCGCCGCAAATGGTTGGAGTCGTGTCGCTTGACGGAAATCCCATCAACGAAAACGGCCTGGCGGGAAACCGCATTCTGTGGGAAAGCCACATTCTGCTGCCGCCGGCCGGGCGAGTGGAGTTCGTTGTGAAGGGACCGCCCGCGGGCCAAAGAGCGAGCTTCGTTACTCGAACGGTCGATACCGGACCAGCCGGCGAAAACGATCCGACGCGGCCGCTCGCGACAATCGTAGCTGCGCCTGAGGCGCCCGAACCAGCGGTCGTATTGGCCGCTTCTCCTAAGCCGCTCGCACGTCCGGGTTCGGTCTGGCTTGGTGACGTCACTCCGGTGCGGACGAGAAAGCTGTATTTCTCCGAAAAGCCACGGGATCCGAGCGACCCGAACAGCCCGACCGATTTTTACATCACCGTTGAAGGCCAGGAGCCAAAACTGTTCGATCCGAGCGACAGAGTGCCGAATATCGTAGTGCAACAGGGAGAGGTGGAGGACTGGATGATCGAAAACCGGACGCAGGAGCTGCATGCATTTCACATCCATCAAATCCATTTCATGTTGATGGAGTGGAACGGAGTTCCGATCGACGAACCTTTCTTGAGGGACACGGTCAACGTGGCTTACTGGGACGGAAAAAGCCGGGCGTATCCCAGCGTGAAGATTGCGAATGGACTTCCGCGATCCCAATGTCGTCGGAACATTTGTTTATCATTGTCACCTCTTGGAGCATGAAGACGGCGGAATGATGGGATTGATTCGCGTCGATCCCAAAGACCGGCGGGCAAGTTTATTCCCGCGGTTCAAAGGACGCGTGCTGTGCGGACGCTCGCTTGGACGACAGCAACACGGCAGTAACACCCTGAACGCAATCGCGAAACGAAAAAATAGTCGCGCACCGACCGGTTTTTAATTTGCTTGTCATCATGGAATAACAACGGGCGCGTATTCACCTCATGCACGCGTTTGATTCCGAGCGCCTCTCCGCAGATGGAATCCCACTGCGACGGCCCCGCGAGACGGAACGGCATCAGACCGAAATTTCCTAAACTTCAAGGAGAGCTCATGATCCGGAAGCATGTTCGCTGGATGGCGGCCATCACTCTCGCCTCCAACCTGGCCCTGGCGACACCGAGCAATCTCTTGGCCGGCGAGGGAAAGAACGCCGGCGGTCAAAAGAGCACCACTGAGACCGTTGAAACCACGACGCCGATCAAGCACGTTATCGTGATCTTCCAGGAAAACATTTCCTTCGACCACTACTTCGCGACGTACCCGTACGCGACAAATCCGGACGGCGAACCGGCTTTCAACGCCAAGAATGACACGCCGCGGGTCAACAACCTCCTGAGCGGCGGGTTGCTGGACCAGAATCCAAATTCCGCCCAGCCGTTCCGGATGGATACAGGCGTGGCGTCGGTAACCTGCGATCAGAACCACAGCTACACGCCGGAACAGCAGGCGGACGACCACGGACTTATGGACCAGTTCCCGCAGTTTACCGGATCGGGAAATTCGGCGGCGTTTCCGTGCAATGACTACGGCAAGGGCAACGGCGTCGTAATGGGCTATTTCGACGGCAATACCGTCACCGGCCTTTGGAACTACGCGCAACACTTCGCCATGAGCGACAACTCCTACAGCACGATGTTCGGGCCGTCCACAGTAGGAGCTCTTAACCTGATTGCCGGAACGACTGCCACCGCAACTCTCTTTCCGACGAAAGTCAATGGCAAGACGGCGAGCGGATCCGGCATCATCGCCAACGGCTTGACAACGGGTCCGATCCTCGGCGACGTACGGCCGTTAAACGATGAGTGCGTGCTGACAGATCCCGGCTTGCAGGGCGCCAGCATGGTCTCGATCGCGGGAACGAACGTCGGCGACTTGTTGAACGCTAAGGGCCTCACCTGGGGATGGTTCGAGGGCGGCTTCGCTCCGACAGGTCTTGACGCCAGTAACCGCGCGATCTGCGGTGCGCATCACGCCGGGTTGGCCGGGGACGACGCTACTAACCCGTCCAATTCCAGCGACGGCGACTACATTCCGCACCACGAGCCTTTCCAGTACTACGCGAGCACGCAGAATCTCCACCACGTCCAGCCGTCGGACCCTTCGCTGATCGGGACCTCAACCGATGGGGCGAATCACCAGTACGATCTGAGCGCATTCTGGACGGCTCTCGGCGAGGACAGGCTTCCGGCAGTGACCTACCTCAAGGCCGCCGCGTATCAGGACGGCCATCCGGGCTACTCGGATCCCCTCGACGAGCAAAACTTCGTTGTGGGCGTAATCAACGCGATTGCGAATAGCCTCTACTGGAAAGACACGGCGATCATCATCGCGTATGACGACTCCGACGGTTGGTACGATCACGCGCTCGGCCCGATCGTCAACCAGTCGGCAGTCGGGGACGACGAACTGGCCGGCCCCGCCAATTGCGGCGCGGCGACTACGACGACACAGGGCCAGTGCGGCTATGGTCCTCGCCAGCCCCTGCTCGTGATTTCGCCCTACGCCAGACAGAACTACGTCGATCATCAGGCTACCGACCAGTCATCCATTCTTCGCTTCATCGAGGATAACTGGAGTCTGGGCCAGATCGGCGAAAACTCCAGCGACGTGAAGGCTGGGACACTCAACGGTCTGTTCGACTTCACCGGCAGCCGGCGCGCGCCGAGGCTGTTTCTGGACCCGGCCACGGGAGTCGTGCTCCCGCACCAACCCGAGTGAGGCGGCGAACGAGTTCCCCGTAGTACACCTCACACCAGTGCAACGCCCCCCTGGCTCGTCCCGACGCCTTCGGGACGAGCCAGTTTTTTTGAGGGCGCTCGCGGCGGTATCTCCGATGTATGCTTGGTCCCGATTGCTGGATCGAACCGACACGGCCTGTCCGTGGGAGATGCCGTTTGCCCCGAAAACCCCGCAGCCTCGACCTGACGCAGGTCTCCGAATGGGAGGACGGCCAGGTTCGCCGCAAAGAGGACTATCTTGCCGCCGAGGAGCCGCTCGAAATCCGCGTCGGCAAAGAACCGCTGAGCGTCACGATGCGCACGCCCGGGCACGATCTGGAGCTGGCCGCCGGGTTCCTTTTCACGGAAGGCCTGGTGCAGCGGCGCGCGCAAATCGTTGCGCTCGAGGACGACCCGGGCGATGCCGGGGAAAATCGCGGGAACGTGGTCCGGGTGGAACTCGAGCCGGGATCGGAGCCGGATCTCGAAAAAATGCGAAGGAACTTTTTCGCCGCGTCGAGCTGCGGAATCTGCGGGAAGGCGTCGATCGATTCCGTCCGCGCGCGAACGCTTCAGACCCCGAATCCGGACTTTCGGCTCGATCCCGAGGTGCTCGTACGGCTCCCAGACGCGCTGCGGGCGTCACAAGCGGTCTTTGGGCGCACCGGAGGCCTTCACGCGGCCGCGCTTTTCGACGCGAAGGGTGAACTGCTCGTCCTGCGCGAGGACATCGGGCGGCATAACGCGGTGGATAAGGTGATTGGCTGGGCGCTGCTGAAGGACCGAGTTCCGCTCGCGCACGATGTTCTGCTCGTCAGCGGCCGGGGCGGCTTCGAGATCATTCAGAAAGCGATTGTGGCGGGGCTGCCGGTGGTCGCGTCGGTCTCGGCGCCATCGAGCCTCGCCGTACAGCTTGCGCGCGAGCTGCGGCTCACGCTGATCGGGTTCCTGCGTGGCAGGCGATTCGTGGTCTATGCGGGTGAAGAGCGGCTCGGGCCATCCTGAAGAGTTCCTCGCGCTATGGACGGCTCGCCACGTTGCCGAGCTTTCCCGCCGACGGCGCGGGCGTACGTCCGTTGCGGATCATCTCGCGGAAGGTGTCGAACAGATCGCGATCCCACCAGCCGCGTGCGGCTTCTTCTTCCATGATTCTCAGCGCGATATCCGGCGAGGAAGCCATGCGATAGGGCCGGTTGGTGGTCAGGGCGTCGTAGACGTCCGCTAACTGGAGGATGGCGGCAGTGAGTGGAATCTCGCCGCCGCACAGGCCGTCGGGATAACCGGAGCCGTCGTGCTTCTCGTGGTGGTGGCGGATGATGGGAAGAACGAGACGAAAGGTCCTCAGCGGAGCGCAGATACGCTCTCCCACCACGGGGTGTTTACGCATCACCGCGGTCTCGTCCTCGGTCAGCGGCCCCGGCTTGAGGAGAATTGCGTCCGGCACGACCACCTTGCCGATGTCGTGGACGATCCCGGCGCGGCGCAGCGCCTTGATGTGCTCTTCCGACAATCCGAGCCTTTCCGCGAGGCGCGCTGACATTTCGGCAAGCCGCTCGCAATGGCCGCCCGTGTACGTGTCGCGCGCTTCGATGCCGTAGGCGAGACTGAAAAGGACGCTTTCGGCGTTTTCGAGCTCGTCCGTAAACTGCTTCAGACGCAAGAGGGAACGCGAGCGGGCCAGCAGCTCGTTGAAGTCGATCGGCTTGCTGAGGAGGTCGTCCGCGCCGGCATTGATGCCCGCGATGCGGTCTTCCGTTGCGGAGAGCCCGGTGATCAAGACGACCGGAGTAAGCCGCGTTTCGGGCGTGGCCTTGATCCGCCGGCAGACTTCGAAACCGTTCATTCCGGGCATTACGATGTCGAGCAAAATGAGGTCCGGGCGAAACGTGGAGCATTCCGCGAGACCGGACGCGCCGTCGCCGGCATCGTGCACTTCGTATCCCTTGCCGCGCAGCAGCGTGGCGAGCGCCAGCCGCTCGGACGATTCGTCGTCCACGATCAGGATCTTCTCTGACATGTTTTGACTTCCGTTTCGCCCTGCGGAAAAACCAATGTATCCTGTCCCGTTCTTTCGGACAACCCGGAATCACGCGTCGACTAAGAAACAAGCTGCGAATTTCGGCCTGCACGAAACCGATCGTGAGAGGTTCATGAAGAGAACGCTTGCCCCCGAGTCGCTTCAGGAAATTGCGACGCGCCTCGAGCAGGCCCACAAAGCGCTCCAGAAACGCTATCCCGGCGCGTCGGCCGAGCGCCAGCCGATTCACGTTGTGTACGGCGGAGCGCATCTGTTTCGCTCGGGCACCACACGGCGTCTGGGCGAACTCGCGCTGCGGTCCCTCGAAGAATACGCCCCTGATTTCGCCGCGTTCGCAAAGGCAATCTCTCTGCCGGGCGCGGAACGCCTGCCGGAAACGAGGGACGCGGCCAGCTCGATCGCGAAATCCATCGAAGCAGATCCCGAGGCGGCGCGCCGCGAGAACCAGCCCGCCTGGTTTGCACACACCGTCTATCGCCGCGTTCGCGAGAAACTGCGACGCGAGCCGGTCGAGGACTTTCGAATCGACTTCGAGGACGGATATGGCAATCGCCCCGATGACGAGGAGGATGGGCACGCTGCAGCGGCTGCGGACCAAGTCGCCGCCGGCATGAACGCAGGCGAACTGCCGCCCTTCCTTGGCATCCGCATCAAGCCGCTCAGCGAAGAGCTTCGCGAGCGGAGCATTCGCACGCTGGACATCTTTCTGACCCAACTCGCGGCGAAGACGCGGGGCGAATTGCCGAAGAACTTCTGCGTCACGCTGCCGAAGGTGACTTTGCCGGACGAAGTCGCGGCGCTCGCCGACATCTGTTCGCGCCTCGAACCGATGCTCGATCTTCATCCCGGCGCTCTGCGCATCGAGCTGATGATCGAGACGCCCCAGGCCATTTTTAATGAACGCGGCGAGGCCAATCCGCTGCCGCTGGTAAGCGCGGCGCGTGGGCGATGCGTCGCAGCGCACTTTGGCCCGTACGATTACACGGCTTCGCTCGGCATCGCAGCGCTACATCAGGCAATGACGCATCCCGCGTCCGATCTCGCGCGGGGGGTGATGCAAATAGCGCTCGCCGGGACGAGCATCCGGCTCGCCGATGGCCCCGTCAATATCCTTCCGATCCCGCCTCACCGGGCGGCAAAGGACGGCTCGCCGCCCACGACGCTCCAGATCGAATCGAATCGCGCGACCGTTCACGCCGCCTGGAAGCTGCACTACGACGTCGCACGGCGGTCGCTTGCGAACGGCTACTACCAGGGATGGGACCTGCATCCGGCGCAGCTTCCGTCGCGCTACGCGGCGGTGTATTCATTTTTCCTCGAGAACCTCGACTCGGCTTCCCAGCGGCTGCGCAATTTCATCGAAAAGGCCGCACAGGCCACGCGCGTGGGGCACGTGTTCGACGACGCCGCCATGGCGCAGGGCATGTTGAGCTATTTCCTGCAGGCGATCAATTGCGGCGCGCTCAGAGCGGACGAAGTGGAAGGCCTCACGGGACTTTCCTCGGACGAACTGCGCAGCGGGTCGTTCGTACAGATTGTCGCGCGGCGCCAAGGAAAGTGACCGCAAGCGAAAGAACCTCGGGCAAATCGCATTATCGAGTTGGTAGCGTTATAATGTGTCGCAGAGGCCCGTATGAAATACCGAGTCGTATTGCAACGATCCGACGAAGGTGTAAGCATTTCGTGCCCTGGCTTGCCCGGTTGCTGGTCACAGGGGACCACGGAAGAAGAGGCCATCGAAAATATGCGAGTTGCCATCGGCGAATATCTTGCAGCTATTGCTGAGGCCACCGAGACCGCCGATGTCCGGGAAATCGAAGTTGTACTCTAAGCCGTGCCCAAGCTTGCTGGCGTCAATCATCTTCACGCCGTTCGAGCGCTTGAAAAAGCGGGCTTCCGCGTCGGGCGCCAGGGAAAGCACATCGTAATGTCCGACGGCGTTCGATTTCTAACCATTCCGAGGAATAACCCCATCAACGCATACACGATGGGAGGAATCGTCCGCGACGCGGGACTGACGATTGAGCAATTCCGCGCACTGCTCTGACGGCGTGCGATGTATGCCGGAACTTCGAGCGGACACTTTCGATCGAAGGCTTGACAGGAGGCGTTGTACATGTCTGTCTCCCTCAGTGAACCGGGACACGGCCGCCCTGCGACGACGTCTTTTTCTTCATCAAGAACATCAGGGGAATGACGCAAACGCAAATGACGCTCATGATCCAGAAGTTGTCCACAAACGAGAGCATCGTCGACTGCCGCTGCAATTGCTGATAAACCATCGCTTGCGCCCCAACCGCGGCGTGCGATCCGTCCGCTCCGTGCGCCATCAGCGCATGGGCCAAATGCTGCAACGCCGCGTGATAGTGAGTACTTCCGCCCTGCAAGTTGACGGCGAGAATGCTCTGGTGGAACTGGGCGCGGCGGGCGAGCATCGTGGTCACAAACGAAATGCCCGTGCTGGCACCGACGTTGCGCGCGAGATTGATCAGGCCCGAGGCATTATTCATTTTTCCCGAAGGGACGAAGTAGAACGCCATCACGTTGATCGGCACGAACAGGAATGCCGTGCCCATGCGCGATATGATCCAGTCTTTGATGGCCGTCGGCTCGCCCACGTTCAACGTGAAATGCGACAAGTTATACAAGCCCACCGCCGTGATGCAGAGTCCGGTGATCACGATCCAGCGCGGTTCGAAGCGGCCGAGGAGCCATCCGACAAACGGCAGGATGCCAAGCAGGACCAAACCGCCCGGGAGCAGGACCAACCCGCTTCTCATGGCCGTATAGCCCATCACGGTCTGCAGCAGGATAGGGAGCAAGACCGTGGTGCCGTAGAGGACGAACCCCAGTACGTACATCATGAACGTGGAGATGGCGAAATTCCGATCCTTGAACAGCCGCAAATCGATCACGGGGTTTTCCGCGGTCAATTCTCGGATTACCAGAGCGACAAGCGAGGTCACGGCAATCACACTCGCCCACAGGATGAAAGGCGAGCCGAACCAGTCGTCGCGTTCTCCCTTGTCCAGCACGACCTGCAGGAAACCGAGGCCCAGACTCAGAAATCCGAGTCCGAGATAATCGATTTTGAAGCCCTTCCCAAAGGCTTTCTGACGCGGGCGAGCCGAGTCCGCGATCAGCACGGAAATCATCAGAACCGAGATAACTCCGATTGGCACATTGAGAAGGAAGATCCACCGCCAGGAATAGTTGTCGGTGATCCAGCCGCCCAGGGTGGGACCGACCGTCGGCGCCACAACCACTCCCATGCCGTAGATGGCCATCGCCATTCCCTGCTTGTTGCGCGGAAAGCTATCGACGAGGATCGCCTGCGAAGTGGGCTGCATACCCCCGCCGCCCGCGCCCTGGATCACGCGAAACAACACGAGCAGCGGCAACGAGGGAGCCATCCCGCAAAGAAGAGAGCTGATGGTGAAAATCACCACGCAACCGATGAAAAATCGCTTGCGGCCGAAGATTTCCGAGAACCATCCCGAGAGCGGCAGGACGATGGCGTTCGAGACCAAGTAAGAGGTGAGCACCCAGGTGCTCTCGTCCACGCCCGCCGAGAGGTTCCCGGCGATGTGGGGCAGAGAGACGTTGGCGACGCTGGTGTCCAGCACCTCCATGAACGTCGCGATCATCACTGTGGCAGCGATGAGCCAGGGGTTGACCTCCGTCGCGGGCTGAACGTATTCGGCTGTGGCGTTCATCTGTTAGGTTGGCAAGGTAGGGACTCGCTCCGGACAGCGGCGATCGTCAGTCGCGGGCTGCCGGACCGGTGAGCTGGACGAAAGATCCCGACCTGGCCGGTGACCCCGAATCGAGTGTTTGCGGGGCGCGCCACCCGTCCACGACCGAGATCTGGTGAACGCAGGAGACGGTGCAGTGCGGCGCGCAGCCTTTCTTGGTCAGGAATTCGCGCTGGCGGCGGTCGGCCGTGTACTGGTCGAGGGGAATACCGGGGTAGCCGCGCTGCTGCGAACAGTAGTGCACTAAACCATCCTCGCAAACGTAGAGGTAGCGCGATCCGGCGCGGCAACGCCACACGTTTTCCCGGCCCGCGGCAATGTTGTGCTGGAACTGGTTCACGCGAGTGAACGACCGCTTACCCAGCGACATGATCTCTTCAAAAATCTCCTGCTCGCGCGGTCCGAGCGGCTGAAGCTGTCCGTTGCCGTCATGCAGGATGCCCACGGTCGAAGTGAAACCAAGTTGCAGCGCCCGGTGCGCCACGGCCAGCGCATCTTCCGGGTTGCGCACGCCGCTGCCCAGGACCGAGTTGATGTTGACGTGAAATTCGGCGTGCTCGCCCAGAAGCTCGAGTTTCTTGTCGAGCACCTTGAGGCTCTTCTTCGAGACGTCGTCCGGCTGCACGTTGTCGATGCTGATTTGCAGGTATTCGAGCCCCGCCCGGTTCAACCGCTCGATGCGCTCTGCCACGAGCAGGTAACCGTTCGTGATCAGGCCCGCGATCATTCCGTTCTTGCGGATGCGCGCGATGATGGCGTCCAGATCGGGGTGCAACAGCGGCTCACCACCGCTGATCGTGACAACCGATGTGCCCATCGCGCCCAGGCCGTCGATTCGCCGGAACATTTCGTCGATCGGCACAGGCTTCGAGAAATCGTCGAACTCATTGCAATAGGTGCAGGATAGATTGCAGCGCCGGATGGGGATGATGTGCGCGAGGAGCGGGTGGCGCGTCGAAGCGATTCCCTTCACGATCATGCGCGCTTCCCGCAGTTTGCGATGCGCTGCGAGCAACTTCCTTCGAATTCTCTTGCGGGGTGTCAAGGTCTTGTCCGGCGGAAGCACGCAATCCACTGTGCCCCTGGCGGACTATTATGCCACAGCGATTGCCCCGCAGGCGCCGCTGCCGCGGAAGCGTTGCGGACCTGCGGGCATGAGGCCCTGACGTGACACGAACGGGCGAAACGAAGCTACGGAGACGGGATGGTTGCCGAAACTTGGTTCGAGTACCCGCTTTCAATGTTGCTAGAATCGACCGAAGTCACGACGTAGAAGTACGTTTGACCGCTGCTGACGCTGCTATCCGTGTAGCCCGAAGACGCATCGACGGAAGAATTCAACTTCGAATAAGGGCCACCCGTTATGGTGCCGCGGTACACGAAGTAGCCGATGACCGCAGATGCGCTGGGATCCCAGTTGAGCGCGACAGAATGCTGCACCGGTTGCTGCTGCGTCGGTTGCGCGATGCCTTTTCCGGAAAGTGGAATCTGAAGGAGCGGGTTCGACGCGTTACTGGAGACCGACAGCGTGCCGGCTGCGCCGCCCGCAGCTTGCGGATTGAAGCTGACCGCGACGCTCACAGACTGGCCCGAAGCCAGGATGGTGTTCGACCCGCCGCTCGCGCCAAATCCCGTGCCGGAGGCGGAGACGGTCGCGATCGTGACGTCCGAATTCCCTGTGTTCGTCAAGACCACTGACTGCGACGATGGGGTTCCCACGGTCACGTTGCCGAAGCTCAGGCTCGACATGTTTGCCGAGAGCTGCGTCGTTGCTGTCACACCGTTGCCCGTCAGGCTGACTGTCAGGCTTCCAAAGGGGTTGTTGCCGCTACTAAGGAGGATGTGACCGGAGGCCCCGCCGGGCGAGGTTGGGCGGAACGCGACGGTGAAAGTTGCGTCCTGTCCAGCTCCAACCGTGAGGGGGGTCGAAAGCCCAGAGATGCCGAAACCCGCGCCCGAGATCTTGACACCCTTGATCGTGAAGTCAGATGTCGCGCCATTTGACACACTTACCGTCTGCGTGTTCGTGGTGCCCACCACGACGTTTCCAAATCCGATCGGGGAAGGACTGACGGCCACGGTTGCGCCAGCAGCCGAAGGACCTGCAACGTTCGATTTGCCTGTCATACCAATGCAACCGGCTGACCCGAGCAATGCGAAAAAGGCTACAACGGTGGCCAGACCCCGAAGACCGAACGGGTTGGAACTGCCGCAAAGAGATATATTTGCCTTGAGTTTCTGCCGAATGGACGCACCCCCCAACGAAATTCGATTGTCAAACGGGGGAGTTGTTCGAGACTACTGGACGAAAGTACATACTTCGGACAGGTGGGAACTCTGTACGGACGGACAGTCCTTCGGGTCGCCTGCGGGGCGATGCCGCCCCGCGCTCAGGTCTTATCTTCAGCATTCGCTTGCTGCGTTCGCGCTTCCAAAGAAGCGCGCGCTTGAACGCTATGGAATCGCGGCAACCGCTTGATTCGAGAACGTGCTTTCGTCGTTGCTCGAATCGACGGCCGTGACCACGTAGTAGTACGTCTGACCGGACTGCACCGTCGTATCCGTGTACTGAACGGCCGCAACCGGCGCCGAAGTGAGCTTCGCGTAAGGGCCGCCCGAGACAGTTCCCTGATAGACGTTGTAGCCAACCACGCCCGTCGATCCACTCGCTGCCCAACCCAGCGCCACGGAATAAGTGGCCGGTGCCTGAGCACCGGTGCCGGACACGGCGATCGTTGGAGCCGTGGTTGCGTTGCTCGCTACCGTAATCGTGCCGCTGGGACTGCCGGCCCCCGCTGGAGCGAAAAGCACGTTGAGCGTGGCCGACTGGCCGGGCGTGAGGACGAGGCCGGAACTCACGCCACTGGCGGTGAATGCCGCGCTCGTGGAGCTCACGCCGGAGATTGTGATGTTCGAGTTCCCACTGTTGGTCAGGGTCACGCTCAAGGATTTGTTGCTGCCGGCATTGACGCTGCCAAAACTCAAGCTGGTCGGGTTTGCTGCGAGCACCTGTGTCGCGGCCAAACCCGTGCCGCTCAGGGCAATCGCCGTTGGCGAACCCAGGGCATTCGTGCTCAGCGAAATGCCGCCGGAAACACCTCCCGAGGAAGTCGGTGCGAAGACCGCATTGAATGTCGCGCTGCTGCCGGCGGAGATTGTCTGCGCCGAAAGACCTGTGATACTGAACCCGGTGCCGGTGGCGCTATCCTGCGAAATAGTAAGATTCGCGTTGCCGGTGTTTTTCAGCGTGATCGTCTGCGAACTGCTGCTCCCGACGGTGACGCTGCCGAAACTGACGCTCGACGGCGTGACCGTAAGCTGCGGCTGAGTGCCGGTCGCGCTCAGGGCGATCGTCGTCGGCGAACCTGGTGCATTTGTAGTCAGTGAGATGCTGCCGGAAGCACCTCCAGAGGAAGCCGGTGTGAAGACTGCGTTGAATGTCGCACTGCTTCCTGGAGAAATCGTCTGCGCCGGAAGGCCTGCGATACTGAACCCCGCGCCTGCCGCGCTATCCTGCGAAATTGTGAGACTCGCGCTGCCGGTGTTCTTCAGCGTGATCGTCTGCGAGCCGGTGCTGCCGACGGGGACATTGCCGAAACCAACGCTCGACGGCGTGACGGTCAGTTGCGGTTGCGTGCCGGTTGCGCTCAGGGCGACCGTCGTCGGCGAACCGGATGCGTTCGTGGTCAACGAGATGCCGCCGGAGACGGCTCCCGGGGAAGTCGGTGTGAAGACTGCATTGAGTGTGGCGCTGCTGCCGGCGGAGATCGTCTGCGACGAAAAGCCCGGGATACTGAACCCCGTGCCCGTGGCGCTCCCCTGCGAAACTGCAAGACTCGCGCTGCCGGTGTTCGTCAGAGTGACCGTCTGCGAACTACTGCTCCCGACGGCCACATTGCCGAAGCTGACGCTCGATGGGGTGACGGATAGCTGTGATTGCGCGCCAGTTGCGCTCAGGGCGATCGTAGTCGGCGAACCGGGTGCATTCGTAGTCAGTGAGATGCTGCCGGAAACGCTGCCCGCGGAAGCCGGTGCGAACACCGCATTGAATGTCGCGCTGCTTCCGGCGGAGATCGTCTGCGGTGAAAAGCCCGGGATGGTGAACCCGGCGCCTGTGACGCCACCTTGCGAGATTGTGAGGTTGGCGTTGCCCGCGTTTTTCAGCGTGACCGTCTGCGAACTGCTGCCGCCAACGCTCACGCTTCCGAAGCTGACGCTTGATGGTGTGACCGTGAGTTGTGGCTGCGTACCGGTTCCGCTCAGGGAAACTGTGAGCGAATCGGAGGCGGCGCCGGTCACCGTGAGAGTGCCGCTGGCGGCGCCCGTGGATTGCGGCGCAAACTGAATTTGAATTGTGGCGCTTTGGCCGACAGCCATCGCGGCGGTAGACGGCGCGCTCACAACGCTAAAACCCCCGCCGGATATTGTTGCTCCCGAAATACTGACTGCGGCCGTTCCGGTGTTCTGAACGCTCAGATTTTGCGTCGAATTGCTGCCTACTTGGACGCTTCCGAAGCTCAGCGTGGTGGAGTTGGTTGAGAGCACTCCGGCCGCGACACTCTGTGGCTTGCCCTGGGAAGAGGAGGCATTTGTGTAGCCCATGCAGCTCGCCAGGTTAATGACTGCCAGCAGCACGGCCAGCGTGGCAAACGTGCTGCCTGGTACTCGGCGGAACCAGCACTTTCCCGGCTTCTGTGGATTCGAGCAGGCGATCTGGAGACTTTCATTTTTCTTCATGGCACGCAGAGTCTAGGGGCCTCAATGGAGGTCCTTCTACTGGACGGCGGAACAAAGAAAGTGCAGGACCCTTCGCCTGTTCCAGTCGGTCACCAGAGGCCTGTACCGTGCGCAGCGGCGAATCGTTATCACTCACTAGGAGAATGAGTTAGCGGAGAAGACGGGGCGGACCGAATCGGAACTTGGCGGCGAGCGAGGCCCTGTGACAGCTTATTCGCGCGGACCGGTCGCGAGGACAGGGCAAACCTCGAACCATGCTAGACTGAAAATGCATGGCAGGGATTTGTCCGCGAGACTATGCAGAATCAGCTCACCCCGCATAAGCCCGCGCCATCCAACCGCGTTCTGATCGCTGCCGCGGTCGGGATACTCTTTCTCACGCTCTATCCGTTCCGGCTTGTGCCTCGTTTGAAATCGCCGGAGCACACCTCCCCGTTCTTCCTGGAGGGGCTGGGCAAGGACGCGAAGCCGCTGGACGCCTTGCTGAATGTCCTGCTCTTCATTCCTTTTGGGTTTGGCCTCGCGCAAAAGCTTCGCGGGCGAGGGCAGCCGCGCGCGGCGACCGTCGCTCGAGTCCTGGCCGTCGGGGCGCTGCTCTCCTACGGAATCGAGTTTCTTCAGATTTACATCCCGGGGCGCGACTCTGGGTGGGAAGACGTGCTGACCAACGGCACGGGGGCGGCGGTTGGTTCGCTGCTCTTCGATGCCTGGGGAGGAGCGGTGCTGCGGTTCCTCTCTCGAATCGAGGGTGGGCTCGCGGCCTTCTTGACATCGCGAAGAGCCGCTCTGATTCTGGTCGTCTATTTTGCGTGCTGGTTTGCGATTTCCGCTCGCTTGCAAAAACAAACACGGCTGAGCAATTGGGATCCCTACTGTTTGCTTACGGTGGGCAACGACGCCACGGGCCACTATTGGACGGCTTGGCAGGGAGACGTGTTCGAATTGCAGTTGTGGGACCGGGCTCTGCCGGATGCGCTCGCAACGGCCTTGACGGCGGGAACAACCCCGAACGAGACGTCGGCCGACCCGGTCGCTGCGTACGTTTTTGCGGGTTCCCCCCCTTTTCCGGATCAGACGGAGTTTCTTCCCGAACTGTCATGGAGGTCCGCCACGCCACCACCGGCCGATCCAAACAAATTGGTGCTGGACGGCAAATCCTGGGTCACATCGGAGGCTCTTGCGTCGGACTTGGTCGCCCGCCTTCAAAGGACAAATCAATTCGCGGTCCGCGTCGTTTGCGGGCCGGGGGCGGCAGTGGGATTGGACGGGCGGATCGTTTCCCTTTCGCGGCTCTCGGGTCCCGTGGACCTTACTATCCTCCAGGAAAATGCGAATCTCGTCTTTTGGTTCCGCAATCCTCTTTCCGTGAGGCATGCGTCACTCGCCTGGTACGCCCCCAACGTGTTCGCGGCGAATCAGCGGCGTGACATTCTCTACTCCTACGACGGCGCGAACCTGTCCCTGTTCATCGATGGGAAAAAAGAATCGCACGTCTACCGGTTGGGACCCGGCACGGCTCTTGCGCGGCTGGTACGCAGGGTCAAACCGGCCGAGCTGGATGCGTATGCTGACGTCTACTACGCAGCTGTATTTGCCCCCGCCGGAATTCTTCTTGGAATCGCTGCGAGGAGACTCAACCAGCGCAATGTAGCCGGCTGGTTGTCGCTGGCCTTCTGTTTGCTCGCGCCTCCATGGCTGCTCGAGCGTTTGCTGGTCTCCGCAAGCGGACGCTCCTTTTCACTCCCGTACGTCGTGCTTTCGCTCGTTCTCGTGTGCGGAAGCGCACTCTGGATCAACATGGATCGCCGGCCAGACGCGCGCGCCCAGTGAGGCCGCGGTCCCGTTTCAGGAGCTCCCGCTTCATGCCGCGCAAACAAAAGAATCGGTCTATGAGCGCCCAGTCCTGCTAGAATCTGGTTTTTCAATCGGGGGGAGGCTCGATGGCTGATGCGGTAGCGGAAAAAGTGATCGCGACGCTCGCGTCTGTCAAACGCATTCCGGCCGACAAAATCACACTGGAGACCAACCTCCAGGAAATGGGCATCGATTCCCTCGATGTTTTCACGCTTCTCTTCGAACTAGAAAACGCCTTCAAGATCTCCATCCCCGATGACGACGTCCGCTCGATCAAAACCGTCAACGACGTCGTCGAAGGCGTCAAGAAGCTGCTTGCCGCCGCGCCTCCGGACACGTCGCTCGGTTCGACCAGCACGGCGGATTAGCCAATGGCGGCGCGCCGGGTCGCAATCACAGGTCTGGGAATCGTCTCGCCGCTCGGTCTGAATCTCGCCGACACATGGAAGGCGCTGCGGGAAGGACGCCCCGGCATCGGCCCGATCAAGTCCGTCGACGGCTCCAAGTGGGGACTGAAAATCCAAAACGGCGCCGAGGTCCGCGGCTTCGATCCGCTGAAGCACTTCGCAGGCGGCAAGGACGCGCAGCTCGATCGTTTCGCGCAGTTCTCGGTCGTCGCGGCCCGCGAGGCCATCCGCAGTTCGGGCATCGAACTCACGCCCGGCTTGCGTGAGCGCTCCGCGATCGTCTGCGGCTCGGCCGTCGGAGGACAGGCGGCGATCGAGGCGGGCTTCGAGGACCTCTACATTCAAGGACGCGGCCGGGTCCATCCACTCACGATTCCGAAGACGATGGCGAACGCCGGCGCCAGCCACATCTCGATGGACCTCGGCCTCAGCGGCCCCGTCTACACGATTTCGACCGCCTGCTCGTCCGCCAACCACGCCATCGGCCAGGCGTTTCGCCTCGTGCGCGATGGCGAAGCTGATTTGGCCGTTACGGGCGGAAGCGAAGCGATTTTCACGGTGGGCATGCTCAAGGCATGGGAGGCCATGCGCGTGATTGCGCCGGACACGTGCCGTCCCTTCAGCAAGGACCGCCGCGGCATGATCCTCGGCGAGGGCGGCGCGATGCTGATTCTCGAGCCGCTTGACGCCGCAAGGGCGCGCGGCGCGAAAGTCTACGCCGAGATCTGCGGCTTCGGCATGACCTCCGACGCACACCACCTGACGCAGCCGACGGTCGATGGACCCGCACGCGCGATGCGAGGCGCATTGCGCGAAGCGGGGCTTGCGCCGGAAACCGTGGGTTACATCAACGCGCACGGCACCGGCACGCCCGGCAACGATCCCGTGGAGACGCGCGCCATCCGCGAGGTTTTTGAGGCGCACGCGGATAAGATCGGGGTCAGCTCGACGAAATCGCTCCATGGCCACGCACTGGGCGCGGCGGGCGCGCTCGAAGCGGTCGCCACGGTCCTCGCGCTCCATCACGGCATCCTGCCGCCGACGGCGAACTACAACGAGCGCGATCCCGAGTGCGATCTCGATTACATTCCCAACCAGTCCCGCGCGCTTCAGGTCGAAGCCGCACTCTCCAATTCCTTCGCCTTCGGCGGCCTGAACGCCGTCGTCGCCTTCCGCGCTTTTACGAATTAACGCCTGTCCTTCCGGGCAGGTGCGCGCCTGTACTTCCGGTCAAGTATCCGACGCCGCACGCGCGCCCGCCTCCGCGCTCGGCACTCCCCAGCTAGGGAATACAGTCCAAGGTAGGGCTGTTGCGCCGGGGAGCGCTGATGAATCAATGCCGCGTGGTTTCGTCTCTCTTGCTGGGGCTTTTCGCCCTACCGCTTTCGTGTGCGGCTCAGACGACGAATTCTCAAAACTCTTCGCCGTCGGCAAGCGCCTACACCGTGTCTGCCCGCGAGCTAAGCATTCCCGAGAACGCGCGCAAGGCCTTCTTCAAGGGAAACCAGGATCTCGCCGTGCGGGACTGGGACGGTAGCGTCACCGAGTTTCAGCGCGCGATTGGCGCGTTCCCGCGCTACTACGAGGCCTACGACAAGATGGGCAACGCCGAGCTCGACCTTGGCCGTGGCGCCGACGCCGAAGCCGCGTTTCGCAAGGCCATCGCGCTCAGCGCGGGCCGCTACGCCCCGCCGCATTCGGGCCTCGGCTTGGCTCTCTGCAGGGAAAAGCGGTTCGACGAGGCGGAAGCCAGCGCGCGGACCGGCGTCGAACTGGATCCCGCCTACGCGGCCGGTCACTTCGCGCTCGCCTGGATTCTGTATGCCGGGGGCCGGCTGCCGGAAGCGCGCGAGCAAGCTCGCCAGGCCGCTCTGGAAAAACCGGACTTCGCCGAGGCCTATCTTCTCCTCGCACAGATCGAAATGCGGCAGCACGACTCAGCGGCGCTCGTCGAGGATCTTGACGAATATCTCAAGCTTGATCCCTCGGGCCCGGCGAACGCGAAAGTCACGGCCATTCGCGACGAAGCGCAGCGCGCCCTGTCCGAGGAAAGTGCCGTCGTGGTCGCCAAGGCCAACCCCTGATCCTCGCGCGGCGGCGACGACACGGATGGACCAGACGATCGTGTGAGATTCCCAACAACCCAAATTTAGAAGAGATGGAGGAGGAAAGGGATGATTCCGCCCCAGCCGGCGGGGTTGATTTCCCACACGCGCGTCAATTCGTCGGCACACGAGAGCGTGATCATGATTCCGAGCCAGAAGAAACCGGCCAGAATCACGATTCTCGTCAAGCCTGTGGCGTATTTGACGTGCATGAAGAAAAGAACGACGAGCAGCATTTTTATGACGGCGATGGTGAGCGCGGCGACCGTGTTCCATCGCCCCATGTCGATGTAAGCGACTCCGGTCGTGAGCGCAGTGCCAACCATCAGCGCGAGGAAGACCAGTACATACGTGCTGATCGGCACGACGTGACCCGTGTGACCAGAGTGTTCCGACATCTGTGTCGCCCTCCCCTAACGCCTAGTAACGCCCGCCAATCAAATAGAGCAGCGGGAAAAGAAAGATCCAGACAATATCGACGAAGTGCCAGTACAGGCCGCTGATCTCGAGCGGAGAGTAATACTCGGACGAGAACTTGTTGCGCGCCGTCATGATGACGAGCACCGTCAGAAGGCCCAGCCCGACGATCATGTGTATAGCGTGTAAACCTGTCATGAAGAAATAAAAGCACATGAACATCTGCACGTAGGGAGCGTTCGCGCCCCACTCGGGCCGGTTCTGGAAGCCGAAATACGCGCTCGGCACGATGTGCTCGACATAATCGGCGCGCCATTCGAACGTGAACTTCAAGAACAGGAACAGCGCGCCGAGGATCATCGTCAGAATCAACCAGAAGATGATCGAGCTCTTCTTCTTGCCGGTCTGCGCGGAGCGGATGGCCAGCGCCATCGTCAAGCTCGAGCAGATCAGCACGGCCGTATTCGTCGCCCCGAACTTCACTTCGAGCAGGTGGCTACCGATGATGAATCCCGGAAGGTGCAAGGAGCGGTAGATGATGTACGAAGTGAACATCCCGCCGAAGAACAGGATTTCCGTGACCAGGAACGCCCACATGCCGAGGGTGCCCGCGTCCTTCTGCTGGGCCATGTCCTCGAACTGGTGGGCGAAGCCGGGCGGATGCTCGTGCGCGCCGTGGACGGCCATTTCAGACACGGGCCACCCCCGGAGCGCTCGCGTAATCGCGAGGTTGCTTGATCGGGTAGTTGTAGGCGTCCTCGGTGACGATCGGAGGCACCTCAAAGTTTTCCGTGGGCGGTGGAGAAGGCGTGGTCCATTCGAGTCCTGCGGCGCCCCAGGGATTGGGGCCGGCCGCCGGGCCGTAACGCATCGACCACGTCAGGTACACAAGCGGAATAATATAGCCGACGGCGAGCACCGAAGCGCCCGCCGAAGACATCACGTTGAGCACTTGAAATTCAGCCGGATACACCGCGTAGCGGCGGGGCATCCCCAGATAACCGACGATAAACTGCGGGAAAAACGTCAGGTTGAAACCCACGAAGACGATCACCGCCGCTATGCGCGCCCACACATCGGGATACATTCGTCCCGTAATCTTGGGCCACCAGAAGTGGATCCCGCCGAGATAGCCCATCAGCGCGCCCCCCACCATGATGTAGTGGAAGTGCGCAACGACGAAATAGGTGCCATTGAGGTGCACATCGACCGCCAGACTCGCTAAGAACAACCCGGTCAGGCCACCCATCGTGAAGAGGCCGATAAAGCCAAGCGCGTAAAGCATCGGGGCCTGATAAGAGATCGAACCTTTGTAGAGCGTCGCAGTCCAGTTGAACACCTTGATCGCCGACGGAATCGCCACCAGAAAGCTCAACACGGAAAAAACCAGGCCGGCGTAAATGGACTGCCCGGTGACGAACATGTGGTGGCCCCAGACGATAAAGCTGATGACGGCGATGGACAAGCTGGAAAAAGCCACGAAGCTGTAGCCGAAAATCTTCTTCCGCGAGAACGCCGTGATCAGCTCGCTGACCACGCCCATGCTCGGCAGAATCATGATGTATACGGCCGGATGCGAATAGAACCAGAAAAGATGCTGAAACAGCAGCGGGTCGCCGCCGATGGCCGGATCGAAGATGCCAACGTGCAGCAGCCGCTCGAGACCCAGCAGGAAAAGCGTGATCGCGATCACCGGCGTGCCGAGAATGAAGATCAAGCTGGTGGCATACAAGGCCCAGATGAAAAGCGGCAAGCGGAACCAGGTCATGCCCGGGGCGCGCATCTTGTGAATCGTGACGACGAAGTTCAGTCCCGTGAGGATCGAGGAAAAACCGGCAATGAATACGCCGAGCGCCATGATCACGACGGGTGTATGCGAGTAAAGGCTGCTATAGGGCGGATAGAACGTCCAGCCGGTGTCCACGCCGCCGGATAGGATGGCGATGAGGGCAAACGCGCAACCGGTAATGAACAGGTACCAGCTCATGAGGTTGAGCCTAGGGAACGCGACGTCGCGCGCTCCGATCATCATGGGGATCAGGAAATTGCCGAGCGTTGCCGGGATTGACGGCACCAGGAAAAAGAAGACCATTACGATGCCGTGGGTCGAGAACATCTTGTTGTAGGTCTCGGGCTCGAGCAGCGCTCCCTGCGGCTCGAGGAGATTCAGGCGCATCAGGGCGGCCGCCGTGCCGCCGATCAGGAACATGAAGGTGATCGTGCCGAGATAGAGCAAACAGATGCGCTTGTGGTCCACGGTCAGAAGCCACGACTTGATGCCGTAGCTCGCATTCAGATAATTCACCCGGGATTCGGCCGGGCGGTCGTGGATGTCTGCAATGGCCGTACTCATTTCGCGTTCCTTTCTTGCGAGCCGAGCGACTTCACGTAAGCAATCAACTGGAGCATCTGCTCCTCGTTCAACTGGCCCTGGTACGTCGGCATGATCGGCTGCCGGCCGGCCACATGGACGGAATTCGGGACCAGGATGGCCTGGCGTATCAAAGACTCATCGACAACCCGCGTCTCGCCGCCCGCCAACTGCTCCGGCTTGCCGTAGACGCCGGCAAGCGACGGACCGCGGCCCGTGCCATCGGAAACGTGACAACTGTCGCAGCCGAACTGCGTGAACAAGCGCTCGCCCTCCTGCGCCATGGACTCGGTCTTCTCGCCGCCGGCGAGCCAGTTAGCGTAGTCCTGAGGCTCCATTACGTAGACCCAGCCGATCATCTGCGAGTGGCTGGTGCCGCAGTATTGCGCGCAGAAGAGGTGAAACGTGCCGGTCTCGGTGGGCTGAAACCAGAGCGAGGTGTAGCGGCCCGGCAGAACGTCCTTCTTCACGCGGAAGGCGGGAATGTAGAAATCGTGGATCACGTCCTGCGACGTCGCCGTCACTTTGACCGGCACGCCGACCGGCACGTGGAGTTCGTCGATCTCGCGCGGGCCCTCGGGATGCTGGATGTGCCACATCCACTGCTTTCCGATGACGAAGATTTCGGTCGAAGCCGCGGGCGGGCGTGAATTGCGGACGTAGAGAGCCGAGGCCCAGACGAACAGCACCACGCAGATGAGCGACGGAATGATCGTCCAAGTCAGCTCCAGCACCATCGAGGTATGCGTTTCAGGAGTGACCTCATCCTCGGATCGCCGGCGGTACTTCACCATGAAGTAGAAAATGATCGAGAAGATCAGCACGGTGAAGAACAACGTGATGCCGGTCAGGAGATAGTAGAGTTTATCGACGTCTTCCGCGATCGAAGACGCGGCCGGCGGCTGAATCGGGATCATGGCCCATAACGCAGCCATGCCTTGCAAACCTGATTGAGCGAGCCCCATCATCACCGTTCCGTCAGAATCCTTTGCACTCTGCCTGCAGCGCCGTTTCGCTCATGTCTTTGTCCATGGCACGTAGTGTTCGCCGCGGAAGAGGATCACCAGCGCGATGCCGCCGAGCAAAACCGTCAACGCCCCCGCCAGTTGAATCACCCGCGAAATCAGCAGCCCGTATTTGCCGGTGTGGGGATCGTAGTGGTAGCAGAAGAGCAGAACCGCATCGACCGGCGAGCCGATTTTCCCTTCCGACGCATCCACCAATCCGAGGCGCAAGTCGCGCTCCGGATAGTTGACGCCATAAAAGTAGCGCGAAATCTTTCCTTCGGGCGTCAGCACCATGATCGCGCTGGCGTGCGCGTACATCTTGGAATCAGGATCGTACGCATAACGAAAGCCCACGGCGTCCGCCAACCGTTTGATTTGCGGTTCGTCCCCGGTGAGAAAATGCCAGCCCTCGGCCGCGCCGGGCCGCCCGTACATGCCGGCGTACAGTTCGTGCTTGGCGTCGGCCAGCACCGGCCGCTCGGTCGGATCGATGCTCACGGTGACCACGTTAAAGTCGGTTCCGATCCCCATCGGGATGTTTTTCAAGCTGCGATCGAGGCCGTTCAATATCTGCGTGCAAAGCATCGGGCAGCTGTAATACACGAGCGAGAGAATCACCGGCTTGCTGCCGAAGAACTGCGCCAGTTCAACCGTCTGGCCGTGCTCGTCTCGAAACGTGAGGTCCAGCGGGATGGTGTCGTTCAATTTCTGGTCGATGCCGACATCCTTGAGCAATTCCGGACGAACCCCGATGTTTTGCGTCGGACTCATCGGATCGCCCAGCTGCGCCGCCGCGATCGATGGGTGCAACAAAAGCGCCAATGCCAGGGCCGCACCCACAAACCAGGTGCGCGCCGCGCGCCCCCTGAATTCGATCAACGCTCGATCTTTCGTTCCCGTTCTCATTTCGTTGCCTTACCTGTCTCCGAGGTGCTTATTCATTAATCCCCATGGGCGCCGCTTCCACCGAACCCTCGCTCAGATAGCCGCAAGGCCCCAGCAGGTCGTTGCCGCCGGCGGTAATTGGTGTCGCCACCGGAGCCGCGGCTGCTCCAGCTCGGAGCCTCGCCCGAGGGCCGCGCCGGCAGCCCGCGCGCCAGAATCAAATCCATCGCGCGGTCCACAGGAACGTGAACGACGCCGCTCTGTCGATCCACCCAGCTATACGTGGTCACTTCCTGCTGCTGGGCCGCGCAGTAGTCCGCCAGCTCGCGATGCGGCTGAGACTGCAACCGCGGACTCGGGGGAAGCATGCGCTGAGTCGTCGTCACCAACGGCGAAGCAGTCTGCCCCAGCGGCTCCGCCCTCTTGAAATAATCGAACGTCCACCTCATTCCGACCAGGGTGACCGCAAGGACGACGGCCAACCAGAGGGCGAATTGAAGCAGTCCCTTGACGTTGGCATCGCGCTCTTCGAAGCCACGGCCTGGGTCCGTTGGGGTGCCGGGTTTGTAGGGCCCCTTAATCTCCATGCTGATGCTCCAAAACTCCTTCAAACCGCGGATCGTGCAGCGGAAGCAGCGGCCGCTTCTTCAATTGCCACAGGTATCCGCCGACCCACACTCCGCCGATACCGATGATGGCCAGAAGATCGAGCGCGTGCACTCTCGGGGCGAAGACCTCGTACGCCGGGACCACAATCCAGTACATATCGACCAGCGTCATGAAAAACAACAGAGCCGCGACCATCGAGAGCACGTGGAGGCGGCGCTTCACTCCGCGCTGCAACAGCAGGAAGAAGGGAAAAAAGAAATGGAAGATGATCAGAAACACGGCTACAGGCGCCCATCGACCAAACACGCGCTCTCGGTACCACGTAATCTCGTTTTTCAGGTTTCCCGACCAGACGATCAGAAGCTGCGAAAACGCCATGTAGGTCCACAACATGACCATGGCCAGCATCAGGTTGCCAATGTCGAGAAACCGCTTGGGCTCCACGCAATCTCTCAACGGCTCCTGATCGGACAGCCTCCGCAATACCATCACGGAGAACGACATCGCCACCAAGCCTGACGTGACCATGAAAAGCAGGCCGTACATTGTGGAGAACCAGTGGGGCTCGAGGGACATCACCCAATCAATTACGGCCAGCGTCAGCGTCACTGCCCACAAGATGAATCCCGGGGCGCTCAAGCTCGTCATTTTGTCCTTCAGCCTCGGATCGCCTGTGCGGTCCTGTTCGATGGACCACTTGTTGAGCAGCGACGCGAGCAGGATCCAGACGGCGAAGTAGATGAAGGCGCGCACGGTAAAGAAAGCGGGGTTCAGGTACGGCTTCTTGTACTCGAGAATCGGATCGGCTGCCACCACGTCCGGCTGCGCCCATGGATACAGCCGCGTCATTCCCGCCAATAAGGGAAGGAACAGAACAAACACAAGCGGCAGCGTGCGCGTGCCTGCCTCAAGGATTCGGCGGAGCGGATAACCCCACCAACCGCCCGTCATGTGGTGCAGCATCAGGATGCCCATGCAACCGAGCGGGACCAGGGCCCAGAAAATATACGCGAAGAGGTAAGACCGGAAGAGCTGCGTCGGGTGGCTGCGAAGTCCGAAGAGGAGCAGCAGCGCCAACCCCAGCGCGCCGAAGAGTATCGCGCGCATCTGTCCCCGGCCGATCCGCACCTGATTTGTGTCCGAAGAACTCATGGCGCCTTCTGCTCTCCTTGCGTGCTCGCAGTGCCGGACTGTTCCGCCAACTTCGCTTTCTCGTCTTCCGGAACTTCCTGAAGCGTGGCGTTCCGGCTCAACTGGAGCACGCGGATGTAAGCAGCAATTCGCCAGCGATCCGCGGGCTCAATGCGCGCGGCGTAGCTGTACATCGCGCCAAATCCGTTCGTCATGACCTGAAAGAAATGCCCGACGGGCATCTCGCGCAGCCTCGTGATGTGATACGAAGGCGGCTGCGGGAATCCGCGCTGGACGATCATGCCCTGGCCGCTGCCCGTGTAGTCGTGACACGGAGTGCAATAAACGTTGTAGCGCTCGCGGCCGCGTTCGAGGTCCGCCCGCGTAATCGGGAACGGGAACCGATTCGATTCGACGCCATTTTCCGTGCCGCTGTAGAAGAGCTCATCCACGCGCAATTGCCCGCGAGCCACCGTACCCGGAACCGGCTGGCGTTCGGAGCGTCCATCGCCGAAAAAGTCGGTCGGCTCGTACGGCAGATATTTCGGCTGCAAGTGCATGTCGAGCCGGCAACCGGAAAGCAGCAGCGCGAGCGCGCTCATGCAAGCCACACTCAGGCCGCGCGCAGACAGGCTGCACCTTGCGCGCGACTGCTTCGCGCGATTGCGCGAACCGAGTTCAGTCCTCGATTTCATACACGCCATGGGGCCGCAAACTTTCCAAAAACGTTTTCGTCTCGGCCAAATTGAATTTCTTGTCCCGCGCCTTGATGCACAAAAAGAAACGGTCCGTGGAAGCGAGCGCAAACCGCGGCACGTTGAACGTCGGGTGGTGCGGCATCGGCAACCCGTTGAGAGCCAGCATGCCCAACACAGCCGTCAGCGCCGCGCCCAGAATCGTCAGCTCGAACGTGATCGGAATCCACATCGGCCAACTGTTGTAGGGCTTTCCGCCGATGTTCAGCGGGAAGCTGATCACGTTGGCATACCAGCACATTCCGAAACCGCTGAGACCGCCGAGCAGGCCGCCGCAAAAAACGAGGGCCGGAAGCGCCGTCCAATCGAACCCGACCGCCTCGGCCAGGCCTTCGACGGGTATCGGAGAAAACGCGTCGATGCGGCGGTAGCCCGCGCCGTGAGTGCGGCGCGCCGCCTCGAGAACCTGTTCCGGCGTCTCGAATTCCGCCATCAGGCCGTAAATGGGTTCGCGCTTCATCTCGTTTCGTTGCCGCTCTCGGGCGGCGTTAGTCGTGAATCTCCGGGTTCGGGTTTCGCACGCGCGCGAGATACGTGGTGCGCGGGCGCGTGTTCAAATCCTCGAGCAAACCGTAATCGCGCGACTGCGCTTTCAGCTTCGCGACGCGGCTCGACGGATCGTTGATGTTGCCGAACACGATCGCCTCCGCCGGGCAAACGGCCTGGCAGGCCGTGATGATCTCGCCGTCGCGAATCGTGCGATTCTCCTCTTCCGACCGGATCTTCGCCGCATTGATCCGCTGCACGCAGTAGGTGCACTTTTCCATCACTCCGCGGCTGCGCACCGTGACGTTCGGATTGCGCAACGCCGTAGAGGCTCGGCGTCTTGAAGTCCGAGTAGAGGTAGAAATTGAACCGGCGGACCTTGTAGGGGCAGTTGTTCGAGCAATACCGCGTGCCGACGCAGCGGTTGTAGGTCATGTCGTTCAGCCCTTCGGGGCTATGCGTGGTGGCGCCCACGGGGCAGACGTATTCGCACGGCGCGTTTTCGCACTGCATGCAGGGCATGGGCTCGAAATACATCTCCGGATTCTCGAGGCCGCCGTGGAAATAGGAGTCGATGCGAATCCAGTGCATCGCGCGCCCGCGCATCACCTGGTCCTTGCCCACGACGGCGATGTTGTTTTCCGACTGGCACGCAACCACGCACGCGTTGCAGCCGATGCAGCGATTCAAGTCGATGGACATGCCCCAGGCGTAGCCGTCGTATTTGAAGCCCGGGTAAAGCGTCAAATCCTTCGTCTCTTCTTCTTCGCGATGCTTCGCGAAATCCGGGTTCTTGCGGAATTCGTCGAGCGTCGCAATCCGCACGAGGTCGCGCGCGGGGTTGAACGCCTCGGAGCTCTCGACGTCTTCGTTGTGGCCTTCGAAGTCGATGGCGTACTGCTGCTGCAGCGACGCAAAGTAGTATTTCTTCCCGGTTTTCTCGATCTGCAGCCCGCTCGCCATGTCGTGCGCCGCGGAAGTGCGCAACAGGTAGGCGTTGAATCCCGGGCCGGTCCCGACACTGCCAGCGCGGCGGCGGCCGTAGCCGAGGTGCAGTGTCGCCGAGTCGTCCGCGTGGCCGGGCACCACGAACACGCCGGCTTCCATGTAGCGGCCATCGAACCGCAGCGTGACGTAGTCGCCCGTGATTATGCCGAGCCGCTGCGCGGTGGACGGGCTGATCATCGCCCCGTTATCCCAGGTGAGCCTGGTGACAGGCTTGGGACATTCCTGCAGCCAGCCGCTGTTCGCGAACTCGCCGTCTCCGATCGAAGGATCGGGGCGGAAAACGAGTTCGAGCGCGTTCGGGTCGCCGCCGGCCTGCGCGTGCGCTTGACTCGCGAAATCCAGATGCGCGCCAATGGAAATCGGCGGCAGCGCGGTGCCGACCATCAGGCCATCGTGTAGTGATGTTTCCCAGAAAACTTCAAAGGCTTTGTCCTTCTCCGAGCGCTGTCCCTGCCAGTAGTCGCGAACCAGATCGTGTCCGGATTTCCCGGCATCTCCCGTCAGGAGGGCCATGATTTCATGCGCGGAATGGGCATCGTAGAGCGGGGCAATCAGCGGCTGGACGATGCCGACCGTGCCATCGAACGCGCGCGCATCGCTCCACGACTCCAGATAGTGCGCGGCCGGCACGTGCCAGTGAGAAAGCTCGCCGGTCTCGTCGTTGTAGAGCCCCGAATGCACGCTCAGCTTCAGCTTTCCGGTGTCCGGATCGAGCGCGCCGCGCAACACAGACTCAAAATTCAGATCGGCCGGAGCGTCGTACACGGGGTTGCCGCCAAGAATCAGCAGAAATTCGACCTGCCCGCCCTGCAAATCCTTGACGAGGTCCCGCATCGATTCGACCTGGTTGACGGGGTCAGCCTCGATTGGTTCCGTGTAAACGACGGTCTTGCCGACGTTGCCCAGAGCGGCGTTCATAGCGTGCGCCAGCGCGTGCACCGAAGGCGGCTGGTGCTCGCCCGCAACGACGAGGCAGGCTCCGCGATGAATAATCAAATCCCGCGCGACGGCGCCGACCCAATCCGCCGAAACCTTCGAACTCGCGCTTCCACTCGCCGGCACGCTGACGCCTGTTGCCGCTGCGACCTGCCGGGCGAAGTCCTCCACGTCCATCGCGCGGAGAGGCAGGCGATGGTCCGCCGCAACACCCGTGCTCGTCGGCATGCTTTCGACGACGTAGAGCCGGTTCACTTTCGATGACGCTCCGGCGGCCAGATCCCTCCGAGACGAAAAATCTCGCGCGTAACGCGCATGTCCCGGGCCCGAGACGAGGAAGTCCGCATCCAGAGAAAGAACCACGTCCGCCTGGTCGAAGTGGTAAACCGTGTTGACCGGCCTGCCGAAGGCCAGGCGCGCGCCCTCGCGCGCCGAATCGCCGGTGCAAGGCTCGTATTGATGCCACTTGGCCTCGGGATACTGTCCGAGAAACGCGCGAATCTGCGCTCCGAGCGTCGGAGAGGTGATCGTTCTCGTCAGGAGGCGAACGCCGGAGCCCTTCGAAGCGAACTGCGTTCGCATGTTACCCATCGCCGCGGAAAAATCGCCCCAGTTACTGACGCGGCCTTCATAAATGACCACTTGGGAGCGGTCGGGATCGTAGAGACTCAGAATCGACGCTTGCGTGAAGACGTCCGTGCTGCCGAGGCTGCCGGGGTGCTCGGAATTGCCTTCGATCTTGGTCGGCCGGCCCATGTGGCTTTCCACCAGCACACCCGTGGCAACACCGGATTGCACGAAAGAAGTCGCGTAGAAGAGCGGCCGCCCGGGGATGATCTCCTCCGGCGGCCGGACGTAGGGAACGATTTTCTCCATGGGAAGCTTCGTGCAGGCTCCGAGTCCCGTCATGGCGGCCGAAGCGGCCATGAGTTTCAGCACGTCGCGGCGATTGATGCCGTCAGAATTCTTGTCGCCGTCGGCCGGAAACTCGTTCTTCAGAAAATTGCGGTATCCCTGCGTATCCGACAGTTCCTCGAGGCTCTTCCAAAAGCGCTTGCCGCCCTCCCGTGCGAGCTTCGCGCGCGCAGCAGCCAGGTCGATCGAATTCTTCGGATTGGAGTCTTCGTTCATCGTCTCGCTTTCATCGGTGACACGTCGAGCAGTACTGCAGGCTCTGAATCTTGTAGTCCTTCACGAGTTGGCGGCCCATCGCGAGCTGATCGGTATATTGCTTGCCGTCCGCCATTACCGCGTGGGAGCGCGAGGGCTGCTCGTAGAACGGATTGAACACCTCGGACTTCGGCCGCACATTCTTCTCGGGCTGGCGATGGCAATCGAGGCACCAGGACATGTACAGCGTGCCGGCGCGGTACGTGAGAGGCATCGTCGCGATCGGGCCATGGCACGTCGTGCAGCCGATGCCCTTTGCGACGTGGATGCTGTGGTCGAAATAGACGAAGTCGGGCAGCGCGTTCACGCGCGTCCAGGCGAGCGAGGTATTGTCGCGGTAGCTCGTTCGGACGGGCTCGAGCATCGAAGCGTTCGTCCAGATCTGCGAGTGGCAGGTCATGCAGGTCTGCGTGGGAGGCACGCCCGCAAAGGATGATTTCTCGACCGATGTATGACAATAGCGGCAATCGATTCCGAGTTCGCCGGCGTGGTGCCTGTGACTGAAGGGTACGGGCTGCTGCCGCGATACGTTCTGTTTCGTGTACCAGGGCGACATCGCGATTGCGTAGAAAGCGCCCCCCAGTCCTGCAATGATCAGCACGGCGCCATAGATGCTGACGCGTGAAATCAGGTTCGTGCTGCGATGAAAGATCTGTGCCATCGATTCCCGCTATCGCTCTCTATGAATGCTTCTCTTCGTTCGTTTCGTGCACCAGCGATCGCACTTCGACGATCGAGATCATCGGCAAGAAACGGATGAAGAGATAAAACAGGAAGAAGAAAAGACCGAACGTACCCAGGTACGTCGCCCAGTCCCATTTCGTCGGGTAGTACATCCCCCAGGACGAGGGAACGAAATCCCGGCTCAAGCTGATGACCACGATCACAAACCGCTCCAGCCACATTCCGATGTTGACGACGAGCGAGACAACAAACAGCAGCGGAATGCTTCGGCGTACTCGCCGAGACCACAGCGATTGTGGAATGAGGATGTTGCAGCTAATCAACATCCAGTACAGCGGCGCGTACGGCCCGTGAATGCGGTTCATCAGCATGTACCGCTCGTAGTGGTCCGCGCTGTAAATTGCCATGAACGCTTCGATCGCGTAGCCATACGCGACGATGAGGCCCGTCGCCAGCATCACCTTGGCCATCGTCTCCAGGTGGCGCATCGTCACCAGGTCTTCGAGGTGGTAGTACTTGCGAATGGGAATCGCCAGCGTCAGCACCATCGCAAATCCCGAATAGATCGCCCCGGCGACGAAGTACGGCGGAAAGATCGTGGTATGCCAGCCGGGAATAATCGCGATCGTGAAATCGAAGCTCACGACCGTGTGGACCGAAACGACCAGCGGCGTCGCCAGGCCGGCCAGCAGCAGCGAGGCCATCTCGTAGCGCGACCAGTGAACCGCCGAACCCCTCCAGCCCATGCAGAGCATCCCGTAGATGATCTTCCCGGCGCGGCCCTTCGCGCGGTCGCGCAGAGTCGCCAGGTCCGGAATCAGGCCCACGAACCAGAACAGCAGGGACACGGTGAAGTAAGTGGACACCGCGAAGACGTCCCATACGAGCGGGCTGCGGAACTGGGGCCACAGCCACATCGGATTGGGATACGGCATCAGGTAGAAGAACAGCCACGGGCGGCCCATGTGCAGAAGCGGAAACATTCCGGCGCACATCACGGCAAAAATCGTCATCGCTTCGGCGAAGCGGTTAATCGAGGTGCGCCACCTCTGATGCAACAGCAGGAGAATCGCGGAGATGAGCGTACCGGCGTGACCGATACCGATCCACCAGACGAAATTGACGATAGCGAAGCCCCAAGCGCTGGGAATTCGAATTCCCCAGATTCCCACGCCCTTCACCATCAGCATGGTGATTACCAGGTTCAACAACATCAGGAGGGAAAAACTGATGAGAGCGCCGAATACCCAGCCGGGCGTCACGGGACGCGTCAGCACGATGGCGCTGATCTTGTCGGTGACGGTTTCGAACGTCTGGCCGGGCCCCAAAAGCGGCTCTTGCTCTAGAACTCCGGCTGTCTTTTGAGAACCCTCAGAATCCACGCGGTGTCCCCGGCTTTAGTAACAGATGCCTGTTATTTTCTGAAGGGGCATCGTGATCGAAATCGGCGCCCAAATCATGCTGGCGCGATTCAAAGTCCCAACTCTCCGGTGTATGAACGCCGTATGACTCTGCCGTAAGTTGGGTCGAACTGGCTCTAAACAACTCCATCGGCTCATTTAGGACGCCATAGAATATGACTGGAGGGTCCGATACGCAAGTTCAAATCAAGAAAATTTCGGCGCGGCCGGAGAGATTGCCGTCGCCACGCCGCGGCAAGAAAATCGGTTCAACTTAGAACATCGGCTCCGGCACGAAAAAGCGGAGCCCGCAATCCCGGTTGGTAAGATTGAGGCGTGCGTTTCGCAACGCCAGTAGCGGCATTGCTCGTGCTCGTGGTGTCGTCGTGCGCGCAGGCCGACACGATCGTTCTGAAGAACGGCCGCCGCATTCAGGCCTCGGACATTACGCAGGATGCCGATCACGTTACCTATCAAACGCCCGCCGGCCAGCTCTCCATTCCCAAGTCGATCGTCGCTCGAATCGAACACGACAGTTTCTCTTACTCCTCCGCCGCATCGCGCGCCGGTTCCGAGCCGCCGGTTTCCGCTCCGCAAATCGAGCCGGTTGCCGGATACGAAGATGTGGCACACCTGGCAGTGCATGACGATGCGGTCGACTACGCGTATCTGGCGCGCCTCGAATCGGACGCGCGATCGGGCTCCGCGCCCGCGGTCGCGAAGCTGGCCGCCGCGCATTATGTGGCCGCGCAGTTCCTTCTGGGCAAGGGGAACACCGACTCCGCCATCGACCAATATCGTCAGGCGCTCGTCTTCGCGCCGGACAACGTCGGCCTGCTCCTCAATCTCGCCGTCCTCTATATTCGCGAAAGCCAGTTCACGACGGCGCTCGACCCGCTCGAGCGTGCCCGGCGCGCCTCGCCGGATTCGGCGGATGTCGCCAAGTTGACGGGTTGGGCCTACTACGGCGCCAACAAAATGGACCAGGCCATCGCCGAATGGAAACGCGCTGAGCGGCTGCGCCCTGATCCCGATGTCGCGCAGGCCCTCGAAAAGGCCGAGCGCGACAAGACCGAGGAAGAGAGCTATCGCGAAGGCGAAACAGCTCACTTCGACTTGAAATACTACGGCGGGGCCAATCCGGATCTGGCCCGCGGCATCCTGCGCGCTCTCGAAGACGATTTCCGCGATCTCGAATCGCAGCTCGACTACACGCCTCACGAGCCGATCGCCGTCATCTTATATACGGAGCAGGCATTCGGCGACATCACCCGCGCGCCCGGCTGGGTCGGAGCGCTCAACGACGGGCGCCTCCGCATCCCTGTACAGGGCCTCAGTGACGTGACTCCCGATCTCGCGCGTGTCCTTAAACATGAGCTGACCCACAGCTTCGTCGGGCAAAAATCGCACGGCCGCGCCCCCACGTGGCTTCAGGAAGGTATCGCGCAATGGATGGAGGGCCGGCGCAGCGCCGCTGTCGCTGGAGCGTTGGTCGAGGCGGCCGGTCAGGGCGCGGCGCCGCCGCTGAGTTCCATGGAAGGTTCCTGGATGGGGCTTTCCGGAAACTCGGCGGCGCTCGCGTACGCATGGTCGCTGGCTGTTGTGGAGTCCATCATCGATGCCGGGGGCGTAAGCGACATTAGCCGCTTGCTCGAGCGCATCGCCACGTCGCCTTCGACCGAAGCTGCCATGCGCGAAACCTTGCGCCTGAGCTACGACGACCTACAAGAGCAGACCATCGCCTACCTGAAGCGCGCATACCTGCGTTAAGCAAACTAGAGCGTTGCTAGGAGTCCCGCGAGAAGCGCTGCGCGTTCGGGAAGCGAGCGGATAACCACGTGCTCGCCCAGGCTGTGGGCGCCGTTTCCCACTGCGCCGAGCCCGTCGAGTGTCGGCACTCCCAGAGCGGCCGTGAAGTTTCCGTCCGAGCCGCCGCCGGTGGACGCTTCGTCGAGCGGCAAGCCCATCTCGCGCATGATCTCTCGCGCGCGGCGAAAAAGTTCGCCGACAGCCGCCGTGCGTTCGAGGGGAGGCCGGTTGACGCCGCCTCGAACCTCGACGCGCGCGCCTTTCAGCATCGGGCGCAGGCTTCGGAGTTTGCGATTCAGTTTCGGCGCATCGGCCAAGTGCGCATAACGAAGATCGACCTCCGCTCGCGCGTGGTCTGGAACCACATTGGAGGTAGTGCCACCGGCAATTACAGTTGCCTGCACCGTGATCCCGCGCCGCCGATCGTTCATCTTCCTCAGCCGCGCGATTTGCAATGCCAGCTCGTGCACCGCGTTGATTCCCAGCGCTCGGGTCGATGCCGGCGTGAGCGGACCGGCCGATGACGATGATCTCCGCTGTGCCGACTCCCTTGCGCGCCGTTTTCAGCGCTCCGCCGCGCCCGTACGCCGGCTCGAGCACCAGCACCGCGTCGCTTCGTCGAGCTTCCCGCTCGATCTCGCGCCGTGAAGTCGCGCTGCCGATCTCTTCATCCGACGTCCAGAGGAAAACCAGCCTCTTGCGCGGCTCCACTGTGCGAGCGAGGCCCCGCGGCCTTCAGCGCGTCGACGGCGGCGAGCGCCAGCGCAAGCCCCGCCTTCATATCGAATGTGCCCGGGCCCCAAGCGCGTCCGCCTGAAACTCGGAACGGCATCTTCGCAAGTGCGCCGAGCGGATAAACCGTATCCAGGTGGCCGAGAATCAGAATCTGTCCGGCAGGCCGGCCATGGCCCAGCCACAATTCCGCGCGCACGTGATTCCCGCGCTGCTTCTGTCGCAAGACGCGGACGCGTGCTCCGCGGCGGCGCCATTCGCGCGCGACGATTCCGCCGAAGCGATCCACAGCGGCCTTGTCGTAGCTGGGAGATTCGCAACGCACGAACTGCCCGAGCAGCCGCACGATTTCTCTCTCGCGACCTCTCAGCTCGCGCAGCAGAGCCTTCATCGGCATGAGCCTGTCCGGCGGTTTTCGTTTGCGCTTCCAAGCCGTCGAGCCTATGCACAACCTCGCGATTTTGCAAGGTCGTCCCAGGGACCGCCCATCGCTGGACGAGGACTCGCTGATTCCCCCCTGCCGGGGATTCGTATAGAATTGTTTGATTCGGCCCGCGAGAAACAAGAGCCGCCTGAGGTCAACAATGCTCCTCGACATCAACGGGATCCAGAAAATCCTCCCGCACCGCTATCCCTTTCTCCTGGTGGACGCTATCGAAGAAATGGAACGATGGAAGCGCATTGTGGGAATAAAGAATGTCTCCATAAATGAAGGCTATTTTCAGGGTCATTTTCCCGGAAAACCGATCATGCCAGGCGTCCTGATCATCGAATCGATGGCGCAGACGGGCGGGCTTTTGCTGCTTCAGGAAGTCCCGGACCGCGAGAAAAAGCTGCTCTATTTTGTCGCCATCGATAACGCTCGCTTTCGCCGCCCCGTGATCCCCGGCGATCAGCTGCGAATCGAAATGAACGTCCTCGCCTGGCGAAACAGTTTCTGCAAGCTCGATGGTCGCGCCACCGTCCAGGGCGAAGTGGCCGCCCAAGCCACGCTGATGTGCAAGATGGTTGATCTCGAGACCGAAATGCCCTCAGCCGCCGAGCCCGCTGGGAAAACGCAATGACGGAAATCGATTCGCGGGCCATCGTTTCGCCGTCCGCGAAACTGGGAAAGGGTGCGCGGGTCGGGGCCTGCGCCGTGGTCGGCGATGAAGTCGAGCTGGGCGATGGTTGCGTTCTCGAGCCTCACGCGGTGGTAAAAGGTCCGTCGACATTTGGCCGCGACAATCACTTCCATTCCTTTTCGATCGTCGGCGGCGACCCACAGGACCTGACCTATACCGGTCAGCGCGTCAAACTCGAAGTGGGCGATGCGAACGAGTTTCGCGAGTTCTGCACGGTGCATCGCGGGACGATCAAGGGCGGCGGCGTCACCCGCGTCGGCAGCCACAGCCTGATCATGGCCTACGCGCACGTCGGCCACGATTGCGTCATCGGCGATCGCGTCATCCTGATCAACGGTGCGCAGCTTGCCGGGCACATCGTCGTCGAGGAACACGCCACGATCAGCTCTTTTTGCCTCCTGCACCAGTTTGTCCGCATTGGCGGCCATTCCTATATCGGCGCGGGCACCATCATCACGCAGGACGTGCCGCCGTTTTCGATGATCGTGGGGCCGCGCGAAACTCGCTGCTACGGCATCAACAAGATCGGCCTCGAGCGTCGCGGCTTCTCGCCCGAGCGCATCCAGCCCATCGAGCAGGCTTTCCGGTACCTCCTCCGCTCGAAGCTCAACACCTCGCAGGCGATCGAGAAAATGCGCGGAACCCTCTCTCATTCCGAGGACGTCTCAACATTGATCCGTTTCATCGAGTCGGTTGGCGACCGCGGCTTGACGAAATAGCGACAACCATGGCCTCCACCGCACAAAATTCGCCTCGGGACTGGGGACTCATCGCCGGAAACGGCGATTTCCCTTTCCTCGTCCTCGAAGGCGCGCGCAGCCGCGGCATCGATATGGCCGTGATCGCGATTCGCGAGGAGGCTTCGCCCGCGCTCGAGCGCGCGGCAAGCCGGTTCCACTGGATCAGCCTGGGAGAGCTGAGCCGTGGAATCGAACTGCTGCATCAGGAAGGCGTGAAGCACGCCGTGATGGCCGGGCAGGTGAAACACAACAAGATTTTCAGTTCGATTCGCCCCGATTGGCGCCTGGCGAAATTGCTTCTCGCGCTTCCGTCGAAGAGCACCGATTCCCTGATCGGTGCCGTGGCGCGCGTGCTTGAAGATGAAGGCATCGAACTCGTCGACTCGACGAAATTTCTTGGATCGCTGCTGCCCGCCGCCGGAATCCTGACGCGACGCGCGCCGGACGAGGCCGAAACCGCCGATATCGAATACGGGAGACAGATCGCGCACAAGATCGCGGGCCTCGATCTCGGCCAGACCGTCGTCGTGTGCGACCGAGCCTGCGTGGCCATCGAGGCGATGGAAGGCACCGACGAAACCATCGAGCGCGCCGCGCGGATCGCCGGCGGGCAAAGGCTCGTGGTCGTCAAGGTGAGCAAGCCTCGCCAGGACATGCGTTTCGACGTGCCGGTTGTGGGGCCTAAGACGATCGACGTGATGCGCCGCTCGCATGCCACCGCGCTCGCGATCGATGCGCGGCGGACGCTGCTCTTCGACCGCGAGGCTTTGATTCACGCCGCGGACGATGCAGGCATTGCGATTCAGGCGTTCGCGCCCGAGCGGGCCGAGGCGCAGACAAAATCGTGAGCGAGAAACCCATCCGGGTGGCCGTGGTCGGTGTCGGCGAGTTCGGCCGGAACCACGTCCGCGTGTGGCGCGAGCTCGAAGGCGTCGAACTCGCGGGCATTATGGACACGAACGCCGAGCGCGCGCGGCAAGTCGCCGCGGAATTCGGCGCACCGGTGTTCGACAGCCTCGATGCGCTGGCCGCCGCGCGCATCGATGCCGTCAGCCTCGCAGTGCCCACGAAGGAACACGAGCGAATCGGCTGCGGCCTCCTCAATGCCGGCCTGGACGTGCTGGTCGAGAAACCGATGGCTGCGTCGCTCGAAGAAGCCGACAATCTGATTGCTTCCGCGCAGAGGTCCGGACGCGTCCTTCAGGTTGGGCACGTCGAGCGGTTCAATCCGGCGGTCGCGGCGGCGCAAAAAATCGTGTCGCGGCCGATGTTCTTCGAGGTCCACCGCCTCGGCATCTTTACGCCGCGAAGCCTCGATATTGATGTGGTCTACGACGTGATGATCCACGATCTCGATATTTTGCTTTCGCTCGTCGACGCGCCCGTCACCGATCTCAAGGCCGTCGGTATCCCCGTCATCACGGATAAAGTGGACATCGCGCACGCGCGCGTCGAGTTTTCCACCGGAACCGTGGCCAACGTCACCGCCAGCCGCGTCTCCACCGAGCGCGTGCGCAAGATGCGCTTCTTCCAGGAGCACGAATACATCTCGCTCGATTTCGCGCGCCAGGACGCGCTGCGCATTCGCGTCCGGCCCGGAAACACACAGCCGGAGATCGGATTTGAAAAATTGCCGGCTACGCCCGAGGAACCCCTCCACGCTGAGCTGCGAGCCTTCGCGGAATCCGTTCGCACGCGCAAGCAACCGGTCGTGGACGGCGCCGCGGGACGCCGCGCCCTGGAGCTGGCCGATCGCGTGATGGCGGGCATCCTCGACCACGCGCGGCGCGTCCAACTGGGTGCTTTCGCTCCGCAGGAGACTCGATGATTCCGCGCACCCTGGTCCCGGTCGATGTGCGCCCCGTCAAGAACGGCGAGCCGAAGACCGCGCCGCGCCGCCTCGAAACCTATATGGACGAACGGACCGTGGTGCCCTCCGGCCTGTCGGATGCGCCGCCGCTCGACGGCCGCACGACGATTCCCGCTCACTTTCCACTCGACGTTCTCGTCAACCGCACGCTCGTGCCCCGCGGCATGCCCGCCAAACCGATCGAACGGTTTGCGCCCATCACGGAGTCCGTCCCTATCGCGATCCTCGATTCGCGCGTGGTTGTCCCGGCGTTCGTGGAACCGGCCGCGCCCGAAGAGGTTCTGGAATTCGAGCATACACCGGAGTTGACGGCCGCCCTGCGCGAGGTCGTCGAGGCGGACATGTTCCTCACCGGCGACGCGAACCTCCTGATGGAGCGGGAGGACAAGCGCGACCCGAAGTCGGACCTGTTCACGCGCGTGCTTTCTGTTCTCGTGCACATCGCGGTCATTCTCTTCCTGATTTTTTCGCCAAAACTGTTCCCACCTCACGTTCCCACCCAGGACGAAATCGACCTCGCGAAGAAGCAGTTGCAATGGATCTACACGCCTCCGGACCTTCCCAAGACTGCCCCGCCGCCCAGCCCGAAGCTTCACATCGATACCAAAACTTTGAACAAGGTGGCTCCGCCGATCGAGCAGCCTCCGATTCCTGCTCCCGCTCCCGAGCGGCCGCCGGCGGACCTGCCCGAGGCGCCGAAGCCGCAATCCTTCGTTCCGCAGCAGCCTCAGCAGGCCCCGCCCACTCCGTCGCGGCTCGAGCCGGTCCAGCCGCCTACGCCGAATCCGAACCGTCCCAATCTCCTGTTGCCGCAGGTCTCTCCCGGCAAACAGCTTGATGACCAGATTCAGGACGCGATTCGCCACGGCGCCCAACGAAGCGGAGAGTATGACGGCCCGCAGGGCGCTTTGGGACGAGGCGGAGCGGGCGTGGGTAACCAGGCCCAGATTCTTTCCGATACGCAGGGGGTCGACTTCTCGAGTTACATCCAGCGGCTCCTCGCCACCCTGAAACGCAACTGGTATGCCGTGATGCCCGAATCGGCGTATATGGGCGACAAAGGCATCACCTCCACGACCTTCAAGATCAGACCGGATGGAAGCGTCGTCCCTCCCGATCCGATTCTCGAGAGAACGTCCGGGAAGGAGCCTCTGGACAACGCCGCCATGTCCTCGATTCACGCTTCGAATCCTTTTGAGCCTCTGCCCTCGCAGTTCCACGGGCCTTATCTCGAATTGCGAATCTGGTTCGTCTACAATATTCCTCTCGATCAAATAAACAACTACCGGTGAAGCTCAACCGTACCCAAGTCGCGGGGGCCCTCCTGCTCGGCGCACTGCTGCTGCTCGTTCTGCTCCTTCGATACTGGAAATTGTCAGGATGACGAATCTCCCTCGGCTCGTCGTCGTTCTCGGGCCGACCGCTTCCGGCAAATCGTCGCTCGGAATCTGGCTTGCCGAAAAGCTCGGCGGCGAAGTCGTCATTTGCGATTCGACGCAGGTCTACCGTCACTTCGATATTGGCACCGCCAAGGTTCCCGCCGCCGAACAGCGCGGCATCTCCCACCATCTGGTTGACCTCGTCGAGCCGCACGAAGTATTCACAGCCGGCGAATATCGCCGGCGGGCCCTCGCAGTCCTCGATGATCTTCGCCGCCGGAGCAAGGCGCCCATCCTCACTGCGGGCACAGGGCTTTATTTGCGCGCGCTCCTCGAAGGGCTGGCGGACGCCCCCACGCGCTCTGAAGAGCTTCGCGAGAGGCTGCGCCAAAAGGCCAAAGTGCGCGGCGCCGATCACCTTCACCACATCCTCGCCCGCCTGGATCGCGAGGCCGCGCGCCGGATCGCTCCGCGCGATACCCAGAAAATCATTCGCGCGATCGAGATCCGCCTTCTTGCGGGAAAACCCGCAGCCGAGATTCATCGTGACGGCCGTGCAGCCCTGGAAGGCTACGACGTCCGGAAAATCGGTCTTCTGCCCCCGCGCGCCGCGCTCTATGCTCGAATTGACGCGCGCGTCGTCTCCATGATCGAGGATGGCTGGATGGATGAGGTCCGCAACCTGATCGCACGCGGCGTCCCTGCGGACGCAAAACCTTTCCAGTTTATCGGCTACTCGCAACTGCGCGCTCGCCTGGAAGGCCGCCTCGCTGAGCAAGAGGCTGTCAGGCAGATCCAGCAGGCCACCCGCCGCTTTGCAAAAAGGCAAATCACCTGGTTCCGCAAGGAGCCGGCGGTGCAATGGCTGACAGGCTTTGGCGACGATCCTGCTGTCATGAGCCGCCGCGCTGGCGCTCGCCCAATGAAGCGATCCCTCGGGGCTTGACGCCGCAGGTCGAGTTCGAATAGACTCTTCACCACATACGGTACCGTATGGTAGCGCCTCCTAAACCTCGACCCCCTTCCCTCCATCGAGATGACTGGATCAAAGCCGCCTTCGCCCGGCTCTCCGACCAGGGCGTTGAGGCTGTTCGCGTCGAGGTGCTCGCCCGCGACTTAGGCGTCAGTAAAGGTAGCTTTTACTGGCACTTCCGCAACCGTATCGATCTTCTTGAAAGAATGCTAGCCAGCTGGGAAGACGAAGAGCTCCACTCCATGGACCCCGACGAAGACTCCAGTGCCGCGACCCGGTGGGCGCATTTCGTGCAAGGGACCTCCGATCCGCGGCGCATCCGAATCGAAGTGGCCGTCCGAGCATGGGCGCGCCGGGACGAGCGTGTCGCGCGGGCGGTTAGCCTGGTCGAAAGAAGAAGGTCGGCAGTGATCGCAAACGTGCTCCGGGATGTGGGCTTTGCGCGGCCGGCGGCCGACGCATGGTCCCAGGTGTCGCTGCTCGTCTGCCTCGGATGGCTCGACCGCGCCACCCGCGACCGCGAATTCCAACTCGCCGGCCCAGGGCTGGGCGAATTCCTCTCCCAACTCGTCCTCGCAGCGTCCAGCCGCCCTCCCATTCCGAGGCCTTGATTTCTCCCGGGTTCTTCGTCGGCCCTTCGCCGTGTAGGTCTCCAAAATGTCTTGGAACTTTTCGCCCAAGTCGGAGAAAATACCTCCGTTACCCGTGTGCCAGTCGCCTTGCTCTGTTCCTGGCAACCCTAGCCGCGTAACTGCCCTCCAAAGGAGCGCGGGGTGCGTTGTGGCATCTTGTTCATACGATGGCGGTCTGCCCGCAATCAGCCAAAGTTAAGGGAAACGATTTTCAAATGGAAAAGAGAGCCTTAGCTCCGTCCTTCTTTGCTTTTGCTGTCGCGTGCGCTTTGACGGTCACGGCTTGCGGTGGCGGCAGCGGCGGCGGCACAGGCACCGTGACATCGATATCGATCACCCCGACTTCGGCCACTGTTCCGCTTAACGGCCAGGCGGAGTTCAGCGCCACGGTCAATCTGACGAGCGGGTCCTCGACCAACACAAGCACGGCGGTCACCTGGGAAGTGAATGGCACAGCGGGCGGCAGCTCGACGACAGGTACGATTGTCGCCTCCACCACCGACGTGCAGGTGGGAATCTATACGGCTCCTGCGGTAGCGCCCGGCACGAACAACAATGAGGTGAACATCACGGCAGTGGCGCCACAGTTTCCGGGCTCGACGACGAATACCTCGACAATCACTTCCAATATGGCCGTCGTCTCGATTGGAGGTGGGCTAGGCCTCGCGATTACGGAACTCACCACGACGGTACCCGCCGGAGGAACCCACCAGTTTGTCGCAACTCTGAACGGAGTAGATGACCCGAACGCGACGTGGAGCGTGACGCCGGTGGCCGGCGTCGACGTCGGCATGATCAACCCATTGAGCGGCGTTTACACCGCGCCCGACTTTCCACCGCCCGGCGGCAGCGTCACGATCACGGCTCAGGATCCCTCGGTGGCCACGCCTGCCACGGCCACGGTGCAAATCGTCTACTCCGACCTTTCCTTCAATGGCCCGTTCACTTTTTCCTACGCGGGCAATGACACGTCGGGTTTCCTGGCGGCTGCCGGAAGTTTTGTGGCCGACGGCAAAGGAAACATACTGAGTGGCGTCGAAGACATCGAAAGCTTCCTTAGCGGAGTTTCGGTGCAGCTTCCCATCACCGGGACCTACCTCGTGGGGTCCGACGGCCGCACGACGGCGACGATCAACAACGGCCACGGGGCGGCGACATGGCAGTTTGCGCTTACAACGAACCACCACGCTCTACTGATCCGTTTCGACTCCAGCGCCACAGGCAGCGGAACCATCGATCAGCAGGACTTGAACGATCTTACGACCTCCGTGTCGGTGCTTTCCGGCCCTTACGTGTTCAGCGCTTCCGGCACCGACGCGCAATTCAAGCCCATGGCGCTGGCGGGGCGGTTTTCGGCGAATGGCGCCGGACAAATCCCGCAGTCGGGCACGATTCTGGATGTCAACGACGACGGCGTCGCCACCACCGCCGACACGAGTCTCAACGGCTCGTACACGTTTGACACCGTGTTTCCTGGCACGGGGCGCGGGACGCTCACGCTGACAAGCAACACGACGGGGCAACGGCAATATGCGTTCTACATCGTGGACAGCACACATCTGCATCTCGTCGAAATAGACAACAACGCTTTCGTCGCGGGTGACGGGTTCAGCGGCGCGAGCGGCGGTTTCACCAATGCGAGTCTCGGAGCAGGCACGTACGTCTTTACGGCCGGGGGAACGGTCATCGCCACGGTCGGCCCGTATGCAGCGGGCGGCGTCTTGGTCTCGGACGGGAGTGGTCACGTTACCGGCGGCGCGCTCGACACAAACAACGACGGAACGGTCGTTACAAACGCGACGGCTGCCTCCTGCGCATACTCCGTCGATGCCACCACGGGACGCATCGCCCTGGCGATCTCCGGCAGCGCGTGCCCCGCGAGCCCCAATTTTTCCGCCTATCAGACGTCGCTGGGATCGGCGGTGATGATTGAGCTCGACTCCGCCGCGGTTTCCGCCGGGATGGCTTTCCCTCAAGCGACCGGGCTTTCGGGCGCGCCCGCCGGCAACTTCGCATTGCTCCTCGCTGGCCAAGGATTGCTGCACAACGCTGCCGGCTCCTATCAACCGGAAACGGAGGGCCAGATCACGCTGAGCGGCGCGACCGCGACCGCAGGCAATCTCGACATCGACAATTTGAACGCCGTCTTCAAGAGCGATCCGATCAATGCGACGACGAGTACCATTGCGGCGCCCGGCTCCAACGGCCGCGGAACGGCCACCCTTGAAGGAACGAATCCGGACGTCACCTACACGCTCGTCTACTACCTGATCGACGCGAATACCGCCTTGCTGTTCGACCAGGACACGAACCGCATCGTCATCGGCGCCATCGCGAGGCAATTCTAAGTACCCACGACATCGGCGGAGCGCTGGCCGCGCACCGGGAACTGTGGCACACTCGATTGTTTGAAGGACGCGGCCGGCGCGCGCCGAGCGAGCGCCACACTCGCCGGGCCGCGATTCCCACGAGCGCCCATGGATCCCCGGTTCATCCGGAATTTCTGCATCATCGCGCACATCGACCACGGAAAATCCACACTGGCGGACCGCCTGCTCGAGCTGACCGGTGCGCTCAGCCAGCGCGAGATGACCGCGCAGGTGCTCGACTCGATGGACCTCGAGCGCGAGCGCGGCATCACCATCAAGGCCAAGAGCATCCGCCTGCACTACACGGCGCGCGACGGCAATGAATATCGTCTGAATCTGATCGACACGCCGGGGCACGTCGATTTTTCCTACGAGGTTTCGCGCGCGCTTTCCGCCTGCGAAGGCGCTCTGCTGGTGGTGGACGCGAGCCAGGGCGTTGAGGCGCAAACGGTCGCCAACGCTTTTCTCGCTTCGCGCCACAATCTCACGATCGTACCGGTCATTAACAAAATCGATTTGCCGGCCGCGCAGCCGGAATACGTGAAGGAACAAATCGAAAACGTGCTCGCGATTCCGGCGGACGACGCGCTCTCGATCAGCGCGAAGAGCGGGCTGGGCGTCGAAGAGGTTCTCGAAGCCATCGTCGCGCGCATTCCGCCGCCGAAGGGCTCTTCGGATGCTCCGCTGCGTGCCCTGATTTTCGACTCCTGGTTCGACATCTACCGCGGCGCCGTCGTCCTGGTGCGCGTGATGGAAGGCCGTATCGCGCCGCGCATGAAGATTCGCCTCTGGGCGAATAACGAAGTCTATGAAGTGGAGGCTCTCGGCGCGCTTACTCCCAAACCCGTAGTGCTCGACGAATTGGCCGCCGGCGACGTCGGCTTCATCATCGCCAACATCAAGCGCGTGGCCGACGCCCGCATGGGCGATACGGTGGTCGAAGCCGACCGTCCGGCGCCGCCGCTCGAGGGCTTCGAGGCCATCAAGCCGATGGTCTTCGCGGGCCTGTTCCCTGTGAACGCGACCGATTACGAATTGTTGCGCGACGCGCTCGGCAAGCTGCAACTCAACGACGCGGCTTTCTTCTACGAGCCGGAGAACTCCGTCGCGCTCGGCTTCGGTTTCCGCTGCGGCTTCCTCGGCCTGCTGCACATGGAGATCGTGCAGGAGCGGCTCGAGCGCGAGTTCAACATCGACCTGATCACCACCGCGCCGAGCGTGCGCTACCGCATTACCAACACGGCAGGCGAAGTGATGGAGGTGGAGAACCCCACGAAGTTTCCGCCGCCGGCTTCGATTCAGAAGATCGAAGAACCGATCCTGATGGCGATGATCATTACGTCGGAGGAATCCGTTGGCGGCGTGCTGGCCTTGTGCGAGGAGAAGCGCGGCGTGCAAAAGAAGTTCGAATACCTCTCGCCGACGCGCATCATGCTCACCTACGAGATGCCGCTCAACGAAATCGTGCTCGACTTTTACGACCGGCTGAAGAGCGTTTCGCGCGGCTACGCGTCGCTCGACTATCACCTTTCGGGCTACCGCGAATCCGATCTCGTGAAACTCGACGTGCTCATCGGCGGCGAGCCGGTGGACGCGCTGACGATCATCTGCCACCGCGATCAATCCTACGAGCGCGGCCGCGAACTCGTCAGCCGGCTGCGAAAACTGATCCCGCGGCAGATGTTCGAAGTTGCGATACAAGCCGCGATCGGCAGCCGCGTGATCGCCCGCGAAACGATCAGCGCCATCCGGAAGAATGTCCTCGCCAAGTGCTACGGCGGAGATATCACCCGCAAGCGCAAGCTCCTCGAAAAGCAGAAGGAAGGCAAGAAGCGCATGAAGCGCGTCGGCCGCGTGGATATTCCCCAGGAAGCGTTCCTCGCGGTCCTCAAAGTCTCCGGCAGCGGCGACGAAGACTAGGCCGCTAGGACATGTCCTTCTTGCGGCGGACGGTGGCGTCGACCTGGCCGCGGGCGAGGCGGACGGAGATGTCGTCGCCGAGCGCGACCTGATCGGGCGAGCGCAGAACTTTCCCTGAGGCATCGTAAGCGATCGCGTAGCCGCGTTCGAGGAGTTGGAGCGGACTCCGCTCTTCGAGCTGCAACGCGGCGGCTTCGAGCCGTCGCCGCTTTGCGATGAGCGCGCGGTCGACCCGTAAGCGCAGTTCGCCCGAACGCTCGTCGAGTAGGTGGCGTAACTTCCCGACCCGCGCGCGCAAGTCGAGTTGCGCGAACTCCATCCTTGCTGCGGCGAAGCGCCGCTGCTTCCGCGTCAAGACACGTTCGAGTCCCACCCGGAGCGTCTCTCTCTGCTGCTCGATGCGCCGGCGCAGGACTACGGCGCGCGCCGCGAAGGTCGAAGGACGAAATCTGCGTGCCGGCCCGTGTCAGGCGCTGGCGGGCCGCGCTGAGCTGAAAGCGCAGAGCGGCCGCGAAAGCGGACGAAAGTTCGTCCACATGCTGGCGACGCTGCCGCACGAGCGCTTCGAGTTGCCGGAATCCGCGATGCGTCTGCAGATCGCGCACGCGGTGCCGCCGCTCGGAAAGTAAGTAGCGCATGTGGTGAATCAGACGCCCGTAGTGTTCGGCGATGTGGCGTTCGAACTCCTGCCGCGAGCGCACGACGATCTCCGCGGCAGCGGACGGCGTGGGCGCGCGCAGGTCGGCGACAAAATCGGCGATCGTGAAATCGGTCTCGTGGCCCACGCCGGTGATGACCGGAATCTCCGACTCCGCGATCGCGCGCGCGACGATCTCTTCATTGAAAGCCCACAAATCCTCGAGCGACCCGCCGCCGCGCGCGAGAATCAGGACGTCCGCGAATTTCACCCGATTGAAATGCCGCACCCCCGCAACGATTTCCTTGGCGGCGCCCTCGCCCTGCACCTTCACCGGATAGATCTGTACGTGGAGGTTCGCGAAGCGCCGCTTGAGGACGCGCAGGATGTCGCGAATGGCCGCGCCCGTGGGCGACGTGACCACGCCGATGCAGCGCGGCAGCACCGGCAGAGGCTTCTTCCGTGCTTCGTCGAAGAGCCCTTCGGCCTCGAGCTTTCTTCTTCAATTGCTCGAAGGCAAGTTGCAGCGCGCCGAGGCCGACCGGCTCGATGTGGCTGACGTAGACCTGATACTCGCCACGCAGCGTCGTAGACGCCGAGCGAACCGCGCACCGTGATGTGGAGGCCGTCCTCCGGGCGGAACTTCAGTCCGCGCGCCTGATCGCGAAAACAGACGCAGCGAATCTGCGAGCGCGCGTCTTTCAGCGTGAAGTAGAGATGCCCGGATTGCGCCGCATGGTAATTCGACACCTCGCCTTCGATCCACACGTCGGGAAATTCAGCTTCGAGCAGATCGCGGAGGCGCTCGGTCAGCTCGCTGACCTTCCAGACGTGGCGCTCGGGCATCAGATCGAAATCGAAAAGAGGCGTCTGGCTCATCGGTCTCTTATCTCATCGCTAGCGGCGGAAGTAGTTCACGATCCAGAAAACCAGCGTGAGCGCCACGCTGACAAGGATACAGGTGACGATCGGGAAATAGAACGAGCCGCTGCGGCCACGAATCGCGATGTCGCCCGGCAATCGCCCCAGCCGGAACGGCAGCCTCGCGCCGAAAACCAGCAGCGCGCCTGCGCCGGCCAAAACGATTCCGAAAACGAGCAGCAGCTTCCCGAGTTCGCGCGACGGATCCATGCGAATCGTTTCCGAGCCATTCTACCTGAAGTCCCCGCCCAAAACGGCGGACCGGAGCCACGTCCCAATAACAGTTGCTATTTATATAAACTATTATATAGTGCTCGAGCATGAGTCTCGAGCACATCCTCCTCGGCCTGCTCCGCGAACCGGCGAGCGGCTACGACTTGAAAGGCGTCTTCGACGAACGCATCCACTATTTCTGGGCCGCCGAGCTCAGCCAGATCTATCCAACCTTGCAGCGCCTGGAACGCAAGGGTCTGTTGCGCAGCCACGAAGCGCCCGCAAAGCGCGGGCCGAGCCGGCGCGTCTACCAGACCACCGCGGCCGGGCATCGCGTTCTGCGTGAATGGCTGGACAAGGCTCCAGAGTTGAAGGACGAGCGCATCTTGTTTCTGGCGAAGATCTACTTCATGGATGAGCTCGCGTAATCTTGGCAAGACGCTCCAATACATGAAGCGCTTGCGAGAGGAGTTCGCGAGCAGGCTCGAAGCCGTGCAGAGGGTCGGAGCGCCACTGGGCCGAACACGATCCGACGTATCCCGACGCCCTTTCACCAAAAATGTTTCACGTGTTCTTGACGCTCCGCAAAGGCATGTACTCGCTCGAGGCGCACGTAAAGTGGTGCGACGAATCGATTCGACGGATTGAAGCTCGCATGAAGAAGGAGAACTCCAATGGCCGAACTGTTTCAGGATCTTCGCTGGACGCACATCGCCGCCGGCAGCCTCGCGCTAATCGCATTCTGGATTCCGGTGGCCGCAAGCAAAGGCGGCCGGCTCCACGTTAGGGTCGGCTGGTTTTATGCGATCTGCATGGCCATCGTCGTCGCCACGGCGCTGACCATGAGCGGCCTGGCGTTTGCCGCGCCACTGCGCGTGCGGCATTTGGCGCGCTCGCTTTCCGCGGACGAGGCGGTTCAATTCATCCGCGCCTCGCGCGAAATGGCTTTCTTTCTCGCCTATCTTGGCGCAGTGACGCTCGCTGCCGGTTGGCAGGGAATCAGCGTGCTGCGAACCCGCCGCGATCCGAAATCGCTGCGCACGCCCTTCGCGTGGGGACTCAATACGGTCGTCATTCTGGCGGCGCTTGGAAGTCTTGCACTGGGCATTTACGAGCGCAGCAGCATATTGATGGCGATGAGCGTTGTGGGATTTCTGGTCGGCGGCGGGAACCTGTCTTATCTATTGCGCGGGCCGGCGAGCCGGATGGATTGGTGGTATCAGCACCTCAGCTCGATGATCGGCACGGGCATTGCGGGCTATACCGCGTTCATTGTGTTCGGCGGCAGGCACCTGCTCGCGCCTCTCGTGCAGCCACAGTATTACATTGTGTTCTGGATTCTCCCGACGGTCGTCGGCTCTCCCGCGATCACGCTGACGATCGCCTATTACAAACGCAAGTTCCGGGACGGCGGCCGCACCGCGAAAATCAGCGGGCCGGAGGCAACGCCGGCGGTGTAACGTCCGTGCGCTGGGCCGCGACTAGATGAGCTCCAAGCCCGAGAAGAAGTAGCCGATTTCGAACGCAGCGGTTGCGGGCGCGTCGGAGCCGTGCGTGCAGTTGTACTGGATGCTCGTGCCGAGCTCGCGGCGAATCGTGCCGGGCGCGGCCTTGGCAGGATCGGTGGCGCCCATCGTCTCGCGCCATTTCGCGATCGCATTTTCGGCTTCGAGGACGATGACGACGGCCTTTCCGGAGCTCATGAATTCCGTCAACTCGCCGAAAAACGGCCGCTCGCGGTGCACGGCGTAAAAGCCCTCGGCCTCGGATTTCGTCAGCCGCAGCGACTTGATCGCCACGATCTGAAATTTCGCCGCGTGGATGCGGCTCAGGATTTCGCCCGCGAGCCCGCGTCCCACTGCGTCAGGCTTGATGATTGCAAGGGTTCTTTCGGCTGCCATTCGATCTTTCTCCCGTCTAAAAATTGCGCGTCGCTCTACTTGCGCGCTCGCTTCTTCGTCTTACCGGCCATCGGGCTCTCCGCACCAGCCTTCGATGTTTGCATCACGTCCGCCACCGTCTGCCCGATCTCCGCCGGGCTCTCGACGGTGTGGATTCCCGCGGCGCGCAGGGCTGCGTACTTTTCCTTCGCTGTGCCGCGACCGCCGCTGATGATTGCGCCGGCGTGTCCCATGCGGCGGCCCGGCGGCGCGGTTTGCCCGGCTATGAAGCCGATCACCGGTTTCTTCACATGCTTCTTGACGAAATCCGCGGCAATCTCTTCCGCGTTGCCGCCGATTTCGCCGATCATGACGATCGCGTGCGTCTCCGGGTCGTCGTTGAACATGCGCATGACATCCAGAAAGCTCGTCCCGATGATCGGATCGCCTCCGATGCCGATGCAGGTGGATTGCCCAATGCCGAGCCCGGTGAGTTGGCCGACGGCTTCGTACGTCAGCGTGCCGCTGCGGCTCACGACTCCGACGTGGCCCTCCTTGTGGATGAAGCCGGGCATGATGCCGAGCTTGCACTTGCCGGGCGAAATGATCCCCGGGCAATTGGGACCGATCAGCCGCGTCGGGGAATTCTTCAGCGCCGCGGCCACGCGCACCATGTCGAGCACCGGTATGCCTTCCGCGATGCAGATGACCAGCGGCAGCCCGGCGTCCGCCGCTTCGAGGATGGCGTCCGCGGCAAACGGCGGCGGGACGAACGCCATCGCCGCGTTCGCGCCGGTCTCGCGCACCGCTTCCGCGACCGTATCGAACACCGGCACGCCGAGCTGCGTCCTTCCGCCTTTGCCGGGCGTCACGCCCGCGACGATCTTCGTGCCGTACTCGCTCATCTGCTGCGAGTGGAAGCTGCCTTCGCGGCCGGTGAGACCTTGCACGACAACGCGCGTGTTCGTGTCGACCAGAATGCTCATCGCGCACCGCCCGCCAGGGCCACAACCTTCTCCGCGCCGTCCTTCATTCCATTCGCCACCGTGAAATTCATCCCCGAATTGCGCAGGATTTCCTTGCCCTGCTCGACGTTGGTTCCTTCCATGCGCACGACGACCGGCGCCGCGAGCTTCAGCTCCCTCGCCGCGCTGACGATGCCGCCCGCCAGCATGTCGCAGCGCAGAATGCCGCCGAAGACATTGACGAATACCGCCTTCACATTCGGATCGCTGAGCAGAATGCGAAACGCGTTTTTCACGCGCTCTTCCGACGCGTCGCCGCCCACATCCAGAAAATTCGCTGGGCTTCCGCCGCACAGCTTGATGATGTCCATGGTGGCCATGGCCAGGCCCGCGCCGTTGACCATGCAGCCGACTGTGCCGTCGAGCTTGATGTAGTTCAGCCGGAACTTCGAGGCGTCGACCTCGAGCGGCGTTTCTTCATCGAGGTCGCGCAACTCCGCAAACTCGGGATGGCGGTAGAGCGCGTTGTCGTCGAAATTCATTTTGGCGTCGAGCGCCACCAGCCGCCCTCCGCCAGTCACGACCCACGGGTTGATCTCGATGAGCGATGCGTCCGTTTCGAGAAACGCTCGATAAAGCGACTGCAAGAACGGCGTGGCCGCGTTCACCAGCTCCGCCGAAAGTCCCAAGCCGAACGCGAGCTTTCGAGCATGGTAGGGTTGAAACCCGGTCTCCGGACGGATCGTCTGGCGCAGGATCGCTTCCGGCTGCTCTTCCGCGACTTGCTCGATCTCCATTCCGCCCGCGGCGCTGGCCATGAAGACGGGCGCTCCGACTGCGCGGTCCACCAGCACGCTCAGGTAAAGCTCGCGCTGGATGTCGAGCCCCTCCTCAATCAGCAGCCGCCGGACGATGCGCCCTTCCGGGCCCGTCTGCGGAGTGACGAGTTTCATGCCGAGCATGCTCGCGGCGAGAGAAGCGGCTTCGTCCGGCGACTTCGCGAGCTTCACCCCGCCCACCTTGCCGCGCCCGCCCGCATGAATCTGCGCCTTCACGACGACCACGGACGTGCCGACGCGCTGCGCCGCGGCGCGCGCCTCTTCCTGTTTGAAGACGACTTCGCCGCGCGGCACCGGAACGCCGAATTTCGCGAGGATGGCCTTGGCTTGATATTCGTGAATCTTCATGCGGACTTCGGCCGATCGGAAGCCGGCCTAGAAATGCTAGAATTCGTGGACCGATAAAAGCACCCCAGTGTACTTGGAACCTGCGAGCCGGGCAAGATAGACCGCCACGCGGCAGTCAGCAGCAGCGGAATAAAATGATTCACGAAGCGCTCGAAAAAATCGTCGCCGACGAAGACTTGTCCCGCGCGGAAGCGCATGCCGCCATGGAAGAGATTCTCTCCGGCCGCGCCACCGACGCGCAGATCGCCGCGCTGCTCACCGGCCTGCGGATGAAAGGCGAGACGGTAGACGAGCTGGTCGGCTTTGCGACCGCGATGCGTCGCCACGCCGCGCCCATTCTTCCCGGCCGCGCGCGAATTGCCGACGAAGCCCTCGTGGACACGTGCGGAACGGGCGGCGACGCGTCCGGCACGTTCAACGTTTCGACTGCCGCTGCGTTCGTCGTCGCCGGCGCGGGTGTGCGTGTGGCGAAGCACGGCAACCGGTCGATCAGCTCGCGCTGCGGCTCGGCGGACGTGCTCGAGGAGCTGGGCGTCCGGATCGATCTCGCGCCGGAACGCGTCGCGCAAGCCATCGAAGAGATCGGCATCGGATTCCTGTTTGCTCCAGCCATGCACGCAGCCACGCGCCACGCGATGGCGGCGCGCCGCGAGCTGAAGATGCGCACTGTGTTCAACCTGCTCGGGCCGCTCACGAATCCCGCCGGGGCCACGGAGCAAGTCGTGGGCGTCTACGACGCGAGCCTGACGGAGCTTCTCGCGCGTGCACTTGGCGAGCTCGGCGTGAAGCGGGCGTTTGTGGTGCACGGCGCGGACGGTCTCGATGAGATTTCGATTTCGGGTGAAACCCACGTTGCCGAGCTGCGCGATGGCGTTGTCCGCAGTTTCACCGTAACGCCGGAGGATTTCGGGTTGCATCGCGCGCCGCTTGAGGCCATTCGTGGCGGAGACGCCAAGCACAACGCCGAGATCATTCACAAGATACTGGGCCGCTCGATGGCCCATCGCGATCACGGACGCGAACATGGCCCGCACCGCGAAATCGTCCTCGCCAACGCCGCGGCTGCGCTTGTGGCGGCCGGCCGCGCGGCCGATTTCCTCGATGGAGTGTACGTCGCTGCGAAGTCGATCGATTCAGGCGCCGCCCGCGAAAAGCTCGAAGCCCTCGTCGCCTTCTCACAGGCGGAACAAGGCCACTCCCAGACCGCTTCGTAGAATTCAGACACTCAGAAAGTTTTCAAGCAAGCGAAAACCGGCGTCGGTGAGAACCGACTCGGGGTGGAACTGCACGCCTTCGACCTTCATCTTGCGATGCCGTAAGCCCATGATCGTGCCGTCGGCGGTTTCGGCGGAAATTTCCAGCTCACGCGGGAGGGACTTCCGCTCGACGATCAGCGAGTGGTAGCGCGTGGCCTGAAAGTTCTGCGGCAGGCTGCGGAAGATCGTCTTGCTGTCGTGGCGGATTTCGCTCGTCTTCCCATGCATCACTTTCGGTGCGCGGATCACTCGCCCGCCGAACGCCGCTCCGATCGCCTGGTGTCCCAGGCAAACGCCCAGAATCGGAATCCTGCCCGCGAAGCGCTCGATCAGAGGCACGCTGACGCCCGCCTCTTTCGGCGTGCACGGCCCCGGCGAGATCACGATGCGCTCAGGCTTACGTTCCTCGATTTCCTCGAGCGTGATCTGGTCGTTGCGCCGGATCAGGAGCTCCTGCCCCATCTGGCCGAGGTACTGCGCCAGGTTGTAGGTGAATGAGTCGTAGTTGTCGAGCAGCAGGAGCATACAAGTATTGTAGCAGCCCGAGAGAATGTGCGCCGCCGCTGGGCCCGCCCCGACAGAATCGGGACGCCTATTCTTCGCTACCGCCGTGGTGGGCGATCTCGAGGGCTTTCAGCACGGCGCGCGCCTTGTTCGCTGACTCCACGTATTCGCGCTCCGGCACCGAATCGGCCACGATTCCCGCGCCCGCCTGGACGTACGCGCGGCCGCCCTTCGCGACTAGCGTGCGCAGGCCGATGCAGGAGTCGAGATTCCCGGAGAAATCAAGATACAGGATCGCGCCCCCGTAGATTCCGCGCCGCGTGGGTTCTAGCTCGTCGATGATCTCCATGGCGCGGACCTTGGGCGCGCCCGAAAGAGTTCCCGCCGGGAAGCAGGCCATTAGCGCATCGAAACAATCCACGTCGTCCCGCAGTTGCCCCTGCAGGCTTGACGCCAGGTGCATCACGTGCGAATAGCGCTCGACAAACATCAGCCGCTCCGGTTTCACCGAGCCGTATTCGCACACGCGGCCGAGGTCGTTGCGCCCCAGATCGACCAGCATCACGTGCTCGGCGCGCTCCTTCGGATCCGCGAGAAGCTCGGCTTCGAGCTTCGCGTCCTCCTTTTCATTGCGTCCGCGCGGGCGGGTTCCGGCGAGCGGACGATAAGAGGCGTTGCGCCCCTGCACCTTCACCAGCATTTCCGGCGAGCTGCCGACCACGGAGAGATCGCCGATTTTCAGGCAATAGAGGTAGGGAGAAGGATTCACGACGCGCAGCGCGCGATAAATCTCGAACGGGTCCGCGTGCGTGCGCGCCTCAAATCTTTGGCTGATCACCACCTGAAAGGCGTCGCCAGCCCGGATGTACGCCTTGGTCTTTCGCACGGCCGCCGTGAACCGGGATTTCGTCATGTTCGACTGCACGCGGAGCCGCTTTGTGCGGCGGGGTCTCGCTTGCGGCGGCAGAGGCTGCTCGAGCTTGCGGCGCGTGCGTTCGATTTCCCGCACGGCCATGTCGTATTTGGCGCGCAGGCTGCCCGGCCCCTCGGTGAATACGTTGCGGATGATCCAGACGCGATGGCGCACGTGGTCGAACGCAACCAGGCCGAGGTAGAACATCATCACGCAGTCGTCGACCCCGAGGTCATCGCGGCCCGTATCCGGGATGCGCTCGACCAGGCGCACCATGTCGTAGGCGAAGTAACCGATCGCGCCCGCAATCAGCGGCGGCAGTCCGGGCACGCGCACCGGGCGATAGCGCGCCGCGAGGCGGCGCAACTGCTCGACCGGATTGTCGTCGAAGTGAACCGTCTTGCTACCGGTCTCGAGCGTGCACACGCGCCCGCGCGCGCGAAATACCTCTTCGGGATTCGCTCCCGCAAACGTGTACCGCCCGATGGTCTCGCCGCCCTCCACGCTTTCGAGAAGGAATGCGTATTCCGCCTCGCGCGCGATGCGAAGGTACGCGCCGACGGGAGTCAGCAAATCGGCCGTATAAGTCTCGTAGACCGGCACGAGGTTGCCTTCACGCGCCAAGCGGCGGAATGTCTTGAAATCCGGTTGAATCATCGAGTGGTCCGCACCTTCTTCCGCCCGGCGCCTCTTTCTTCGCGCGCGAGCGCTTCCACCACGGCACGCCGCATGGCATCGACCGGCGCTCGTTCGCCCGTCCAGATCTCCCACTGGGCCGTGCCTTGCGCGACGAACATTTCGAGTCCCGATACGGTTTCGATCTTCCGGCGCGCCGCCAGTTGCAAAAACTCTGTCACGCGCGGACGGTAAATGGTGTCAAATACGAGCCGGCAATTCAATTCGCGCGCCTCGAGCGGCGATTCTCCCACGCGCGGATGCATTCCGACGGGCGTCGCGTTCACGATCGCGTCGAAGAATTCGCGTGCCACGCGATTCCGGGCGATTGCTTCACCGCCCGCCGCTCGTGCGAGCGATCTTGCTCTAGCGGGCCGCCTCGACGTGACGCAAACAGAAGCTCCCGCCTGTGCGAGCGCGAAGGCAACCGCGCGAGCCGCTCCCCCGGCTCCCACGATCAGCGCGCGGCTGCCCCGAAGCGGCATGCGCTTCTCGAGTGCTCGCAGCACGCCGACGTAATCGGTATTGTATCCGTAGAGCTTCCCGCCGCCGCGCACCACCACCGTGTTCACCGCACCGATCCGCGCCGCGAGCGGATCGCAGCCGTCCAGATGCCGCAGCACGCGCTCCTTGTGCGGCAAGGTCACGCTGAAGCCCTGAATACCCAGCGGCCCGACCGAGTCGAGAAAATCTTTCAGATCGTGAACCAGAAACGGCAGGTACACGGCGTTCATCCGCCGCGCTGCGAATCCCTCGTTTTGCATGGCCGGCGAAAGTGAGTGTCCGACGGGATCGCCGATCACGCCGTAGACCCGCGTCCGGCCGTCGAGCCCGTCAACGCGATAAAGATTTTTCATATCCTCGAGCGAGATTTGTCCCGGCGCCGTCGCATTCTCGACCGGCGCGTATGCAAAGCCGTTCTTCTCGCGCAGCGCCAGGAACCTCGCCGGCAGCGCTACATCTCCCATGGGGATCGCGACAATGTTTCTTTGCGTGCGCGCGAAATTCGACAGCTTCCGGCTGGCCGCCAGCGAATCGCACTGCGCGGCGATCTTGATGGCGTCCGGCCGGCTGCGCCTGAGCTGCGCGGCCACGCGGCTCAGATTCCCCGGCGTGCCCCGGAAGAAATGCGCTGAGGCAAGCTGCCGCCCGTCGCCCAGCAGCACATCCAACAATTCGGGCGGGCACTCGCGGGCCGTTTCGACTTCGAGGTCATACCAGGCGCAACCGGCGCGTATCGCGTCCGCCAGATGGACCAGTTGCTTGGCAATCGACCCGCGGTAGCGCCCGCCCGCCTTCCGCCTGCGGCACGTGGCGATCAAGGTCGCCCGGCGCCTGCCCGGCGCCAGTTGGGCCAATTGGTGAAGGAACCGGCTGATCTCGGAATCACTCGAGAGCCAGTCAAGCCGCAGTTCGACCGTGCGGGTGTGCCGAAGCGCCTCCCGTAGCTGCCGATGCATAGATCTTGCATCCGGCGCCGCGACCACGGCACAGACCTTATCTCGTCCTAACATCCTGTGTTTCCAGTCCCTTCGGAGACAAACCCTGCCGCGCCCCGGCCGTGCGGCGCAAGAGAGAATTCCTGCTTCTACCATGTGGTACACAATGTGTAAAGCCCGCGAGACCATTGTCTTGACGCCCCCCAATCGCTCTGCTACGTTCGGCTCATTGGGGAGCGCTGGCCCTTGGGCGCCCAGATTTGACTTAAGGAGCGAGCATCATGCGCGGGAAAATTGTCCTTGCCGGTCTCGTGGTGGTATTGGCCGCAGCGGTCGCGTCGGCGCAGAATGCGCCGGCCATTCCGAGCCTGAACGATCTCTATTGTTCCGGTACGGTTACCAGCGAGTCCGTCCCGCACGACGCCTACATCATCACCGGCGTAGAATCCAACGTTCGGCTTCTCTTCAATGAAAACGACCAAGTCTTCATCAACAGGGGCGCAAGCCAGGGCGTAAAGGTCGGCGACGTCTTCTCCGTGGTCCGAAAAATCGAGGATCCCTACGGGATCGACTGGACCAAGTGGCAAAGCACCATCTTCAAAAAAATGGGCGTCCTCTGGGCCGATGAAGGCCGCGTCCGCGTGACTATCGTGCGCCCGGACACTTCGATCGCAACGATCGAGCATTCTTGCGACATTCTGCAGCGCGGTGACACTCTCCTGCCCTTCGCAGAGCGGCCCGCGCCGCCGCTCAAGTCGGAAGACAGTTTCGACCGGTTTGCTCCGGCGAACGGCAAACCGATGGCCATGATTATCATCGGTAAGGATTTTCAGGCCCAAGTCGGCCGCGAAGATATCGTCTACGTCAACCTCGGCACGGGTCAAGGCGTCAAAATCGGCGATTATTTCCGCATTTTCCGCTACACCGGCACGCAGCACGAGACGGTTTTCCAGGACCCTCGCTATGCTTTCGATCAGGACGACCAGCTGCACGTTGCTTTCCTCCCGATCTATGGCTTCGGAAGCGCGCCGAAGAAATATGACTGGAGCAACACTCCGCGGGAAGACGTCGGTGAGGGAATCGTGTTGCGCACGGGCCCGAACTCTTCCACCGTCCTGATCACATTCAGCCTGCGGGAGATCTACCCGGGCGATTACGTCGAGGTCGAATAGCCGGGCTTTGAGGGGTCCTGAGATTCGCGCGTCGAGCGTCCTTCCGCGCGAAGGTCTGATTCGCTGAAGATCTCCGCCGTAAATCCCTGAATTCGCGTTGCCCGATCCTTCCAGGCATCCCGCTCGAAACCCGCCTTGACGCAGGTCTCTTCGAGCAGCCGCTCGGCCGTCCACTGAAACTCGATTGCCACTTGGGGCAGCAGCACGCCGCGCCGCCAGCCTTGGCTGACCATCAACCCATGTTTGCCCGCTTCGATCCGTTCAGGAGCAATCTCTTCGAGCCGCGAGAGGACGGACAACTCGATCTCGACCTCGGCGAGCTCGTGCGGGCGGATGGGGTCGAACCGGGGATCTTCCAGGGCGGCCGCCTTCGCGCAATACGCCACCACTTCGACGAGCGACTCACCGGAGACGATCTGGCCGATGCAGCCGCGCAGCCGGCCCCGGCGGCGCAGCGTCACGAATGCTCCGCCGAAATCCTTGAGGTCCGCGTCACGAGGCAGTTCCCCCGGAATTTCGCCGCGCTCCACTGCCGCGGTCACGGCGAGCCGCGCCACTTCCAGGAGCAACGTCTTTTCGCGATTACCTGCTGAGGACATCCTGCGGTTTTTCTTTCGGCTCGACCATAAGCATGGCTGTCCGCCGCTGCTGCACGCGCGAATTGATCTGGCCCCAGAACATCTGGAAGTAGTGAATCGCCGAAGCCACGGCGCTCAGCACCACAAGCCAGAGCAGAGTCGCTCCCAGCGGCCTGAGAGCCGGATGATTCGCGGTCAGAATGATCGCGCAACCGGCCAACACCTGCAGAACCATTTTCACTTTCCCCAGCGCCGACGCCGGGATCACCAGGCCCTCCACCGACGCGATCTCGCGCAGGCCCACGACCATGAACTCCCGCCCGATGATGATCACCACCATCCACGCCTGAACCAGCCCCATGGACACCAGTGAGATGAACGCCGCCGAGATCAGCAACTTGTCGGCAATCGGGTCGAGCAGGATTCCGAGCGTCGTGATCTCGCGTCGGCTGCGCGCGAAGTATCCGTCCATCGCGTCCGTGGCCGCCGCCACCAACAGGATCAGCACGCCCCAGACTTCAAAGTGAAAGGGCAAGCCCCAGAAGTTGAAATTCGGCTGGCGGGTCAGTAAAACGACGACGAGAAGCGGAACGAAGAAAATTCGCAGAATCGTGAGGCTGTTCGGCAGATTCATGTCGTTCTCGGAAAGAACTGGACGAAATCATCGTCCGTAGGGCTAACCACAATACAGCATAGTCCTCCCGTCCGCGCGGAGTCAACGGCACTCAGCCCACTCGGCCACAAGCCATGTAACGGCAAAGCCAAATCCCTTCGCTAGTAACTCTTAGCGCAAAAACTGCCTCAGCACTGTGCAAATTCGGAAGTCACGCGAATCCGGTCAGTCACGCGGGTGCGTGCCCTGGTTTCCCTGCGCTGGCCAGGCGATAAGCTACTGACAATGCAGTCGGTTACGCCTCCGAAGCCCACATCGAACCCGACTCGCCATCGACTCCTGGGCCACTTCGGAGGCAACAACCATACAACGCTTTTCCACAGGGATTTCCACTGCAGCCACGCTACTTCACAATGAAGTCCTGGAGTTGCCGCGCGGCGGACTGGGGCAATTCGGCGTCTAGCATAAGATGTCCGTCAATTACTTCCGAGTGAAGTACCCGGCCACGTCCCTGCACCATCGAGAGGTGGCGGCCGTCCGCCATCGGCATGCGCAACCGCAATCGCACCAGGGAATCCACCTGCATCATCGCATCGATTTGCGCAAGCAACTCTTCGGAACCCGCGCCAGTCACGGCCGAGACGAAGGCTGTGTCCTGGCCTCGTCCGTTGGAGTTTCTTAAGGCCTCGAGATCTTCCTCGCTGAGCCGGTCGGTTTTGTTGAGAACGTGCAGGCGCGGGCGATCTTCGATTCCCAGATCGCGGAGAACCTTGACCACCTCGGCGTCCTGTTCGGCGTGGTGCGGATTCGAAATGTCCGTGACGTGAAGGATCAGCGCCGCCTCCTGCGCTTCTTCGAGCGTGGCGTGAAAGGCGGCAATCAAGCCCGGTGGAAGATCGCGCAGGAATCCTACCGTGTCTGAAAGCAGCACGCGGCGCCGCGACGGCAGACGAATCGCGCGAATCGTCGGATCGAGCGTCGCAAACATTTTGGACGAAGTGAGGACGCCCGCGTTGGTCAGGGTATTGAAGAGCGTGGATTTCCCCGCGTTCGTATACCCCACGAAAGCGATCATCCCAAGCGGTACCGCCTGCCGCGCCCGGCGCCGCGTCGTGCGCTGCTTGCGGACCGTTTCAATGGCCTGTTCGATCTTGCGGACCCGGTCGCGGATCCGCCGGCGATCGGTCTCCAGTTTCTGCTCGCCGGGTCCGCGCGTCCCGATGCCGCCGCCGAGGCGTGAGAGTTCTTCGCCGCGCCCGGTCAGCCGCGGAAGCAGATAGTTCAATTGCGCGAGTTCGACCTGGAGCTGCCCTTCGCGTGTGCGCGCGTGAGTCGCAAAAATGTCGAGGATGAGTTGGGTGCGGTCGATCACACGGCACCCCGTGCCTTTTTCCATGTTGCGAAGCTGTACGGGCGTCAGGTTGTGGTCGACGATGACCAGCGGTACGCGCCTGAATTCCGCCTCGGTGCGGATTTCGTCCAGCTTGCCGCGCCCCACAAGCGTCGCCGGATCGATCGCGTCGCGCACTTGCAGCAAAGTGCCCTCGACCCTCGCACCTGCGCTCTCGGCCAGCTCTTGCAGCTCCTCGAGCGAATCGCGGCTCGCGACCGGTTGACCGTTCCCGCGTGAGGGCGCCTGGGTGCGCCCCGCCCTCTTCAAGGCGATGCCCACCAGCAAGACTCGTTCCCGGCGGTCCACAGGTTTGGCGGTTTTCATCCGAGTACGCGGCGGAGGAATCGCGGGTATTTTCGAGGAGTGAATCTCATCGGTCCTTGTTATTATACGCCGGTTGCAGTCCGGGAGCGGTCCCGGCGGTCCCCCGGAGCGATCCCGGCATTGCCTGTCGAAGGCCAATGTCGTAGGCTTTGGGCCGCACTCGAGCCATCGGGTAGACTGGCCCCTTTTCACAACGATGCCTGCATCTCCCGAAACCGTGGAAATGACCACCCAGCCCCAGAGCGGCAAAGCGGAGCCGTCGCGCTCGAGAATTCTCCTCATTCTCGGCTACGGCCTTGCCCTCGTCTGCCTCGTATGGGTCTTGCGCCACTTCCATATTGTCCGGGCTCTGCACGAAATGGCCAACGCGGACTGGCGGTGGGTTCTGCTCGGGATGGGATTCGAAGTTCTGAGCTACGGCATTCAGGCGCTGCGTTGGAAATTCCTCCTGAGCCCTTTTGGAAAAGTGCGCCTCACCCGTTCGATTCGCGCCGTCTACGCCGGCCTGTTCGCAAACCTCCTGTTGCCGCTGCGGCCGGGCGAATTTCTCCGCAGCTATTTGCTTTCGGATTCCGAGGGCATCTCGCTGGGGCGTGTTCTGGGATCCGTCGGCGTCGAGCGCCTGGTGGATCTGGTGATCGCCACGTCGTCCCTTGCCGTGGTTTCCCTCTTCGTCCAACTGCCACGCCGCTTTGAGCGAACCGCGTACATCCTCGGGATCGTCACACTCGTTCTCGTGACGATCCTCATGCTCTTGATCCTGTATCTGGAAGTGAGACTTGGTAGCAGCCCGGAGCCGCACATCGGCCGGCGCCGCCTGCCGGGCAAGGCCATGGCGGCGCTCGTCGATCTGCACGCGATGGGCACAGCGCCGAGTTTCTACGCGGCTGTATTCACATCCGTGCTGGTGCCCGCCTTCCAGGTTCTGGGCCTGTGGGCGATGATGCGTTCCTATGGTTTGGAATACGAGGTCGATGGGATCGCACGCCCGATGTCATTCCTCGCGGCCGTGGTCGTCCTGCTCGTCATCAATCTGGGCGTATCGCTGCCGAATGCCCCGGCAAATCTTGGTTCGTACCAATTCTTTTGCGTGCTCGGTCTGGGCGTATTCGACATTAATAAGGACGCCGCGGGTTTCTCGTTCTTTGCGTTTCTGGCGCTGACCATTCTTCCGTTCGCCTTTCTTGGCTTCGCTGCCTTGGTGCGCAGCGGACTTTCCCTCCGGTCCATGCGCGAGGTCACCCGTTTGCCGAGGCAGACGGCGAAGGCAAACGCACCCGGCTGAAGCCGCTCTCGCGGCCCTGCGCGCTCATCATCGGCACATCCCCTTGATTTCGTTGTGAGACCCGGAAGGGGTCCGTTATATAGTTTTCTTTGGACCCCGCGCTGGACAAAACGCAGCCCCGTTCGTGCCGGACGAGGACGGACAGGGCCGGCTGACCTGCCATGCCCGCGCGAAGGACACCCGAGTTTCCATGGCTTCGGACACCAATAAGCATCTCGACCGGGGGCGGCGAAGCCTCGAAAAGAACAAGCTCCGCGAAGCCGTCACCGAGTATCAGGCCGTCCTCGACGAGGTGCCCGGCCACCAGGAAGCTCTGCAGGCGCTCGCGGATATCTACACCCGCCTGAACGAGCCCGCCCTCGCCGCCCAACACTACGGCGCTCAGTTTGACCGGCTCATCGAAGCCGGTGACGCCGCCAAAGCCTCGGCCATCTTCGCCCGTTTCCTCCGATCCTTTCCCCAGCCTCCCGACCGGCTTATGCGCTATGGCGCCCTTCTGCAGAGGCAGAACCGTTCTTCGGAAGCCATCGAGCAGTTCGGCGCCGCCGCGGAGCTTTTCCTCCAGCACCAGCGCGATATTGACGCCCTGGCGTGTTACGAAAGCATCGCGCTGCTCGATTCGGAGAACGCCGCGCGGCACGTCATTCTGGGCGAACTCGCGGAGCGGCTCAAGCACGCCGATCTGGCCGCGCGCAGCTTCGTGCGCGCGGGACAATTGACGCTGGCGGCAGGCGCGCTCGACGAGGCCCTCGAATACTTTGGGCGCGCGTACCGCCTCCTGCCGGAGGACCGCACCGGCGCGCTGCTCTTCGCCGAAGCCAAACTTCGAAAGGGAGATCCCGAGGGCGCCGTGGCGCTTCTCGATCCTTTCGCGCCCAATGAACGGGACACGATGTTCCTTGCGCTCTTTGGCGAAGGCCTTCTGCGTATCGGCCGCCTGGATCGCGCGCGCGAAGTGTTCGAAGCCTACTACAAGCAGAAGCCGGACAGCTTCGCAAAGCTCTTCGAGGTCGCTGCCGCCTACCTGAAGGCCGGCGAGGACCCGAAAGCCGCTTCGGTGCTCGTGCAGACCAAGGAATGGATGCGCGCCGTTCGGAAAGAAAGCGAACTCTCGGCGCAGGTGGACCGCCTCGCGGCCTCCTATCCCGCTTCGCTGCCGCTGGCTGAAACGGTCGCGCGTCTCTACGAAGAACTGAATCGCGAAGCGAAATATTTCGACGCGCTCGTGCGTCTCTTCGACCTCTATCTGGCCGCCGGCCAAATGAAGGAAGCCTGCGAAGCGCTCGACCGGCTGGTGGACATCGATCCCTACGACTACCGCAATCAGGAGCGCATCGCGAAGCTCGAGGGGAAGGCGGATCCCGCTTTTCTGCAAAACGTTATGGCCCGTGCCGCCAAAGCGGCGACCGGTTCGACTCGCAGTTCGGGCTTTTCCGGCGCGGGGTCGGAGGTGGCTGCAACCGCCGGACCCGTTTCCGAGGAGTTTCGCGCGCAGCAGGCGCTGGAAGATCTCGTCGTGCAGGTGGAAATCTTCCTCCAGTATTCGCTTCAGACCAAGGCGGTCGAGCGGCTCGAACGAATCGCCGAGCTCTTCCCGGGCGAAGAAGAAAAGAACGAACGCCTGCGCGCGCTCTACGAACGCGCAAGCTGGTGGCCCAAGGGCGCACCGCGCAAGCCCGTACACCAGCCGGCTCCGGCCGCGCCCGCCGCCCCGCCGCCTCCGCCCGCGGAGATCATCGCGCCTGTCGTGGCTGCGCCCACGGCGGCGGAGACCCACCGCGATCTCACCGCCATCGCGGAGATCAACCGCCTGATGTACCGGCAGGCCACGCCGCGCGAAGTCCTCGGCGCGACAGCAGCGGAGATCAGCAAACACCTGGGAGTGGCGCGATGCCTCGTGGCCGTGGGCTCACCCGGCGAGGCGGCCCAACTGACGGCGGAATTCTCCGCGTCGGGCCTCGCTCCGGCGGGCGCCGCGCGCATTCCTTCGATCGTTTCGCTGGTTTCGAAGGCTCCGCCCGATGATTTGGGAGGGATTGAACTCCACGCGTCAAAGGCGCCTCTGCTGGGCGAATTGGGACTCGATTCGGCTTTCGCCGTCGTGCTCACCGACAAGGAAACGCAAACCCCTGCGGGTATCTTGCTCGTGGGCGACACGGCTGCAAGAAAGTGGAAACCGAACGAAAGCTTCTTCCTGCAGGCGGTGGGCGACCAGCTCGTGCTTTCCGTCAAACACACGCGGCTGCGCTCGTTGGTGCGTTCCCTGGCTGTCGCCGATGAGAAGACGGGCTTGCTGAATCGCGGTGCGTACATCGATTGCCTGCTGGTCGAATCGAACCGCGCCCGCGCGCAGAACACGCCGCTCTCTCTCGTCATCCTCCAGCTCGACCATGGCGGCGAACTCCTGCGGCAGCACGGCGACGCGGCGGTTGAGCGGCACGTCGAGCAATTGGCGCGCGCGCTCTCCTCGGCGATCCGCCAAACCGATATCGCGGTGAAATATACGGCGTGGTCGCTCGTCTTCATTCTGCCGGGCACGTCGCTGGAAGACGCGCAAGCTCTCGCGGAAAAACTCCGCCAACTCGCCGCGGAGGTTCGGCCGCCCTGGGGCGCACATGATCTGACGGTGAGCGCGATTGTGGCCCAGACCTCTTCGCGTCCCGGCGACGAAACCGAGGATCGCGTCACCGAATGGATCAACCGCGCCGAAGCCGGGCTGGACGAGGCGCGCCACCACGGCGGCAACGTTCTTGTGCCTCTAGCAACTCCATGACATCCTGTTTTGGGCATTCGGGAGCTCTTCTTGTGTCTACAGGTGCGCGTTGATGGCGAATAACGGAAAACCGAAGCCGGTACGCGGCGAGCTGAACGCGGCCGGGCTCCGCTTCGGCATCGTCGTGAGCCAGTTCAACAGCTTCATCACCGACCGCCTCCTCGCCGGCGCCCTCGACGCGTTCCAGCAAGCCGGCGCCGCGGAACGGCAGATCGAGATCGTCCGCGTTCCGGGATCGTTCGAAATTCCGATCGCCGCGAAAAAGCTCGCCGCAACCGGCAAGTTCGATTCGCTGATCTGCATCGGCTGCGTCCTGCGCGGCGAGACTTCGCATTACGACTACGTCGCCTCGGAAACGGCGCGTGGGATTCAGCTGGCGCAGCTCGATACGGGCGTTCCGATGGCGTTCTGCGTGCTTACCTGCGACACGCTCGAGCAGGCTATCGACCGCGCGGGCCTCAAAGGCGGCAACAAGGGCTACGACTCGGGGCTCGCCGCCATCGAGATGGCGCATCTCGCGCGCAAGCTGTCGAAGAACTCAACGGCCGGTCGGCGAAGTCCGCGGCGCCGCTAGCATGACCCTCCGCCGCAAGTCCCGCGAATTCGCACTGCAGATGCTTTTCGAGTGGGATATGACGCGCCAGGATCCCGCGCGCGTGGAAGAGTTCTTCTGGAAATCGGCGCGCGCCGCCGAATCGACGCGCAAGTTCGCGGACCAGTTGTTCGAAGGCGCCGTCGCCACGACGGAATCGATCGATCAACTCGTCGCAAGGCTCGCGGAAAACTGGCGGCTCGACCGGCTCGCCGCCGTGGACCGCAATATTCTCCGCCTCGCCATCTGCGAACTTCGCACCGGCACCGCGCCGCCGAAGGTCGTCATCGACGAAGCCATCGAACTCGCGAAGAAATTTTCTTCCGCCGAAGCTCCGTCGTTTCTGAACGGCATCCTCGATGCCGCTTACAAAAGCCTCATCATCTGAAGTTCGGCGGGGAGTCAGAGGCTCTTGACGAGCGCCGTGACTTTGTCCAGCACGCGCTGCGTCGTTTCCGGGCGCGTGGTCTCGGAGTACACGCGCAGCATGCGTTCCGTGCCGGAAGCGCGCACCATCACCCACCCGATGTCGCCCAGGTAGATTTTCACGCCGTCGAGATCCTCGCGGCGCACGATGGGCCAGTCGAGAAGCCGGTCGAATCCGGCGTCCACGAAAAGTTCCAGTGCCTTTTCCTTCTGACCGTCTTTCAGAGTAAGGTCGACGCGGCCGTAGTGGTGCTCGCCGAATTCGCGATGCAGCATGGCGACCAGCTCACCCAGGCTCTTGCCGTGCCACGCCATCACCTCGGCGAGCAGCAGCGCGTTGACGGTGGCGTCGCGCTCGGGGAGATGAAGCTTCGTCGCGATGCCGCCGCTTTCCTCGCCGCCCACGAGGATGTCGCTTTCGAGCATGCGGTCGCAGATGTGCTTGAAGCCGATGGGCATCTCCCAGACCTTGCGGCCGAATTTGTCCGCAATCTTGTCGATCATCTTGGTGGTCGAGAATGTTTTCGCGACGTCGCCCGTGAGCTTTCGCGTGCCGGCGAGGTGCCAGAGGAGAATCGCGAAAATCTGATGCGGCGTGACGAACGTGCCGTCGCGGTCGATCGCGCCGATGCGGTCGGCGTCGCCGTCGAAGGCGAAGCCCGCGTCGTAGCCGCCTTCGCGCACCGCGTCGCCGCAACGCTTCCACGTGGGGCTCGATCGGCTCGGGATTCACGCCACCGAAGAGAGGATCGCGCGTGCCGCGAATTTCGCCGGCCTCGATTCCGTGACGGCGGAAAAGCTCCCGCAGCAGGCCGCGGCCCGCGCCGTGCATCGGATCGATCACGAACCGGAATTTCGACGCGCGCAGGCGGTCCCAATCGACCAGGCCGTCGAGCGTTTCAAGATACGGCGCGCGGACGTCGAGCGATTGAATCAATTCTTTTCGCGGGGGGAGCGCGGGCACGCCGTCGCGCAGAACCTTTTCGAGTTCCGCCTCCACTTGCGCGACGAGTGCGGGCGAAGCCGAGCTGCCGTAACTGGCTTTGAACTTGATGCCGTTCCACTGATAGGGATTGTGGCTCGCCGTGATCTGAATTCCGCCGGCGGCGCCGCGTAGCCGCACAAGCAGCGAAATCGCCGGCGTCGGGCAGGCGTCCGTTGCGAGCCAGACGGGCGTTCCCGTCGCGGCGACGGTCTCAGCAGCCACGCGAGCGAACTGCTCGGAGCCGAACCGTGTGTCGTAGCCGACGAGGACGCCGCTTCCGGGCTTCTCGGCACGGACGACGTAGCGCGCGATCGCGTGCGCCACCTTGCGCACGTTGTCGTAGGTGAAGTCCTCGGCGATAACGCCGCGCCAGCCGTCGGTGCCGAATTTGATCTCGGGGGCGGCGATTTCGGAGGTCGCGGATTTGTGACGATTAGACAGGGTTGTCATCCTTTGTTTTCAATAAGTTACAGCCACTTTTGTTCGACATACTGTGACGATTAGAAAGCGCGCGGAGGCCGCTCAACCGCCCACTGGTCGGTTCCGCGTTGCGCAAACTCACAAACACCTCATCTTTCGAAGCTGCCATGATTCCGGGGAAATTTCAAACGGTTGTTCGTGTAAAGAGCCGCGAGCGAAAAGACGACGGGTGAAGTGGTCGCGTCTCACAAAAGCGACTTCTGCTTCTCCCTTCCAGCCATTTGACGATTTTGCCGACGTCCTGGGAGCGGTCGCGCGAACAGAGGAGCAGCGCGTCGTCGGTTTCGACGAGCACGAGATCGCGGACGCCGATGGCGGCGACGAACTTCTTCGGGCTCCAAAAGTAGTTTCCTTCGGCGTCGAGCGCGAAATGGGGTCCGGCCTGAGACGTTTCCGCCGCGTTTCGCGGCGAGCAGCTCGTAGACGGCGGCCCAAGAGCCGATATCGCTCCAGCCGACCTTTGCGGGAATCACGAACACGCGCGATGCGCCCTTGGTCCTCGTGGCGCGTTCCATGATCGCGTAATCGACGGAAATATTCTCGAGGCGCGGGTAGATGCGCCGCAGCGCGGACGCGTAACGCGGAGTTCCAATGGTCTTGCCGAGCTCGAGGAGCGCCTCGTAGGTCGCGGGCAGGAATCGGCGCAGCGCATCGAGAAACGTGGAGACGCGCCAGAAGAACATGCCCGCATTCCAGAAATATTTGCCCGAGGCGACGTATTTCTTCGCAAGCGGCGGCGCGGGCTTTTCGGTGAAGCGTTTTACGCTGTAGGCGGCAACGCCGCCTGGCCGCGCCGCTATCGCGCCGCGCTCGATGTAACCGTAGCCGGTTTCCGGGCGCGTCGGCGGGATGCCGAGCACAACCAGGTTTTCGGGCGCGCGCGCCAGCTCCAGCGCCGCGCGCACGAGGCTGCGATAGCGCCTGGCGTCAGCGACGTAGCTATCGGACGGAAGCACGGCCATCACGGCATCGACGCGCTCGTGCGCGAGATGAATCGCGGCAAGCGCGATAGCGGCCGCGGTATTGCGTCCGACAGGCTCGGCCAGAACGTGCGACGCCGGAACGCCGCGCAGCTCGCGACGAACCGCGGCGGCCTGCTCGGAGTTTGTTACGACCCAGATATCGCGCGGCGGGATGAGAGGATCGAGGCGCGCGGCCGTCTCCCGCAGCATCGTTTCGCGGCCAATGATGTTTAACAGTTGCTTCGGCGTTCGCATCCGGCTGCGGGGCCAGAAGCGCGTGCCGCGCCCTCCGGCAAGCAGGACGGCGCACGAGGGATAGAGGTTGGATTCCCGACCGCTCTTCTTAGACCGCCTCACAGGTGGCTATAGTAAATGATGACGCCGCTTCAATCCTATGACCTTCGCCATTGGACGCGAATTAAGCATCACGATCCGGCTGATTCTTCACGTCGTGGCCGGAATTTATCTTCCAGACGATCTGACGGAGAATGCCGAGCCACAACACAGCGTCTCGGGCAGGCAGATGGAGACGGCGGACCAGACGGCGCATCCGCTGTTCCACGTCAGCCACGCGGCGCAAGCCTACGTAACCGCTCGCGCGCAGCGCTTCCAGCAACATCACGGTGATTCGCTCAACCTCGGCTGCGGTTGCTGGCGCGAGTTTTTCGGGCACGCGGGGCACCCGGGCATCGCGGACGATTTCGTAGAGAGAGACCGCAACCGCCTGCCCCAGGTTCATCGAAATGTTCTGCTCGCATGTGGGTATGCGCATGAGCCAGTGGCAGTGGCTCATGTCTTCGTTCGAGAGGCCGGACTTTTCGGAGCCGAACAGAATCGCCACGCGTTGCGATGCCAGCCGTTTGCGGATCAGGCGAGCGCCGTCTTCGAGGCGCCGCACGACGTGCTGCAAATTACGGCGGCGCACGGCGGTGGTTCCCACCACGAGAGTGCAGCCGGCCACGGCCTCGGCCACGGTCTTGCACTTCGCGGCTCCTTCGAGCACGGCGGAAGCGCCGACGGCGGAACGCGCCTCGCGAAACGCCGGGGCGAATGGGTTCACAACGCCAAGATTCGGAAAACCGAAGTTGCTCATGGCGCGCGCAGCCGCGCCGATGTTGAGAGGGTTGCGCGTGGCCACCAGCACAACGCGCAGGCGTTCGAGTTCGGCCGGAGTCAGCAATGGACGATGCGGGAAGCGGCCGCTTCGGGGACGCCGCGGGCAACGAGGCGGCGGCTGAATTCAGCGAGGTCGCCGGGGACGTAAGTGCGGAGAAGCGAAGTATGGGCTTCGGGCGCGAGTTGATATTCACCGAGCGCGGCGGGAATCATCCAGACCTGCGCCGGGGCGTATCCCGCGCGCTCGTTCCCCCACTCGATGCATCCGCTTCCTTCGAGAAAGACCAGGAGATCGAACCGCTCGGGCGAAGCACTTGCGCCGATCGGACGCGAGAAATCCCAGCGCTCGGTTGCGAAGTACTTGCAGGCAACGAAGTAAGTTTCGGTCAGGTCTCCGCGCTCGATTCGCACCGGCTGTACTTTGCCGCCCGCCTGCTGGCCGAACCGGATCACCTCGAGCGCTTTTTCGACGTGCAGCGGGCGCGCCCGGCCGTTCGCGTCGCGCCGGTTGTAATCATAGACGCGGTAAGTGAGGTCCGAGTGCTCCTGGATTTCGCAGAGCACCAGGCCCGGCCCGATCGTATGCGCGGTTCCGGCCGGTACGAAAACCACTTCACCTTCACGCAGCGGCACGCGCTCCAGGCAATTTTCGGCCGTGCCCTCCGCGATGGCGCGCTTGAATGTTTCAAGCGTGACGTCCGGCTTCATGCCGACGAGGACCTCGGCGCCCGGCTGAGCGCGCAGCGCGTACCACATTTCGGTTTTGCCGCGCCCGCCGGCCTCGCGCTCGTACCGCGCCGCGTAGTCGTCGCCGGGATGCACCTGCACGGAAAGCTTGTCCTGCGGGAAGATGAATTTCACGAGCAGGGGGAACGCGGCGCCGCGGTCCGCGAGCGCGCCCGCCCATTCGGGCGGCAGCAGTGGCCAGACCTCGCCGAGCTTTTTTCCGGCAAACGGGCCGTTCGCGAAACGGCATTCGGCGCCCGTCATCCAAGCCTCGCCGAGAGGCTCGGCGAGGTTCGACATTGCGGGGAACAGCGGCGCGAGGGAACGCGAGCCCCAGGGCCGCGGGCTGAAGATGGGGTCCAGCCGCGCGGGACACAGGTCCAAGCGCGGCTCGGCACGCGAAGTCACGGACGCTACTTCGCTCCAAAGAAGCGGTTCATCCGGTGGAGGCCCTCGTCAATGCGGTCGAGCGAAGTGGCGTACGAGAGGCGCAGATAGGCGGGCGCGCCGAACCCTTCTCCCGGCACGAGGGCAACATGCTCGCGATCGAGGAGCTGCTTCGCGACGGCGGCGGCAGTGGGCATCTCCGCATTGAAACGAGCGGAGACGTTGGGGAAAACGTAGAACGCGCCCTCAGGCGCCGTGCAGGTGACGCCCGGAATGGCGCGCAAGCCCGCGACGATGCGGTCGCGGCGCCGCGCGTACTCGGCCAGCATGACGGGGACGGAATCCATCGGGCCGGTCATCGCGGCGAGCGCGGCGTACTGCGCGATCGAAGTCGGGTTCGAAGTGGACTGGCTTTGGAGCTTGGTCATCGCCACGATCAAAGGCTGCGGCGCCAGAGCGTAGCCGATCCGCCAGCCGGTCATCGCAAAAGTCTTCGAGCACGAGCCGATGATGATCAGCACCGCTTTTCGAATTCGGGACGCTGGCGATGGAGTATGGCTTCGCATCGCCATAGGTGAAGTGCGAGTAACACTCGTCCGACATCAGCCAGACGCCCTTGCGCTGGCAGACGGCCAGAATTTTCCGAAGCTCGTCCGGCGGAATCACGCCGCCCGTCGGATTGCTGGGGGAATTGGCGATGACAATGCGGGTGCGCGGCGTGATGGCCTTTTCCAACTGGGCCGCGCGCAAGACGAAACCGTCCTCCGCGCGCGTCTCGACGACCACGGGCGTTCCACCCGCGTACTTCACGATGTCCGGATAGCTGACCCAGTAGGGAGCGGCCATCACGACTTCGTCGCCGGGATTTACGAGCGAGCAGACCGCGTTGAAGATGGCCTGCTTCCCGCCGACGGTCACCACGCACTCGGCGGGCTGGTAGGATGAGCCCAGTTCCCGTGCGTGCCAGTCGCAGATCGCCTGGCGGAGCGGGCCGATGCCCGGCACCGGCGTGTACTTCGTGCGGTTCTCGTCGAGCGCCTTGATCGCCGCGCGCTTGATGTGTTCCGGAGTGGGAAAGTCCGGCTCGCCCGCGCCGAAATCGGCGACGTCGACGCCCTTCGATTTGAGTTGGTCGGCGGCCTGCACCACCATCATGGTGGGCGATGCGGCGATGCGGTTGATGCGATCCGATAGCTGGAATACTTCTTCCGTTTTCACACCCGCGGCCGGTTCCATGTGCGATCCCCTTGGACTGACTCCTTTATTTTATCCGAATTCTGACTTGCAAGACTCTATCTGAATTTGGCTTTCAGGCGCTCTTCCACAAGGGGCGGCACGAGACCTTTGGGCAGTCCGTGGAATTGGGCAAGCTCCTTCACCAGCCGCGAACTCAAATAGCTGTACGCCTCGCCGGGCAGCATGAACACGGTCTCAATCTGCGGCTCGATTTTGCGGTTCATCATGGCCATCTGGAGCTCGTATTCGTAGTCGGAGACGGCGCGGATACCGCGGAGGATCACGTTGGCGTGCCGCTCGCGGGCGAAGTCCACGAGCAAGCCCTCGAAGCTGTCCACCTCGACGTTCTTCCAATCGAAGGTGACCGCTTCGATGATCTCGATGCGCTCTTTCACTTCGAAGAGAGGCTCTTTTTCGGCGTTGCGCGCCACCGCGACGATCAGCCTGTCGAAGATCATCGCGCCGCGCGCGATCAGGTCGAGGTGGCCATTCGTGACCGGATCGAAAGAGCCCGGATAGATCGCGATGACCGACTTGGCACTGCTGGAAGCCATCCGGTGCGTGATTCTAACCCAGAACACGCGGCGAGCCGGGCAAAATCTCCCTCAGCGGGCGCGGCGGTCGGGAACTACTGAGCTCTCTGCGCGTTGATCCAGTCGACCGTCTTGTTGAAGCCGCCAAAGACGAAGAAGTGCAGGCCGGCGACGCCGAGCGGCAGCGCCGATCCGTTTCCGGGTCCAAGCCCAGCAGCGACGTCCCGAATGATGGGCTCGGGGCCCTTGTCGACCAGGAGCTTGGCGAACGAAGGCTTCTCCGTAAGGACTTTCATCGAATTCCCTACGCCGCAGCGGATGGCATAACGCGTGAGCGCAATGAGCCCCGCCGGGCCGGCAAGGCCCACGCGGATTGGGACGTCGATACCTTGGCTCCGGACTTCGCGAAGCCAAGCGACGATCGGCGCCGCGTCGAAACAGAACTGCGTCACGATATTGAGCTGGAGGCCGGCGCTGCGCGCGAAATTCACCTTCGCGGTGAGGGCCTCGGCGAGGACAGGATCCGAAATGTTGGGATTGCCTTCGGGAAAACCGCCGATAGCGGTGCGCACGATCCCAGCTTTCTGAAGGATGCCGCTTTGCATCACTGCGAGGCTCGAGTCGTACGGCCCAGCGGGCTTGTCGCGGTCGCCGGCAATAATAAGGACGCGGTCAATACCGGCTTCGGCAGCGAGCGCCGCAAACCGCTCGAGCTGAGCGGCGCTCTCAATGTGGCGCGCGCCAATGTGAGGAGTTGGGAAGAGGCCCGCGCGGCGCAGTTTCGCGGCCGGAGCAATGGTGTCCATGGGGTTCGTGCCGGGTATCCAGGTGAGGAACACTTCGGTGCCCGGATCGAGACGCTCCGGCGCCGCATCGACGATCTTTGAGTCGCCCGGATTCACTTCAATCGAATAGCCGCGCAGCATTTCGATGATGCTGGGCGCAGCAGCGGTGGTGTCTGTCATGGCCGTGGAATTATATGACACGAGTCCCGGCGAGTACAGCCGACGGCAGGAAACCGGCCCGCGGATCGTCAGCGGCGGTCGAGGGCGGGATGGCGAACGTCGCGGCCAGCGACGAAATAGATGACATCCTCGGCGATGTTCGTGGCGTGATCGCCGATGCGCTCGAGGTTCTTGGCGACGAGAATCAGCTCGAATGCCGAGAATACGACGGACGAGTTTTCCATCATGTAGGTGAGCAGCTCGCGGAAGAGCTGATCGCGGAGGCGGTCGACCTGATCGTCGCGCTGGAGGACGCTCTGGGCGAGGTCCTGATCGCCGCGAACCAGGGCGTTGAGGCTGTCGCGGACCATTCCTTCGGCGAGCTCGCTCATGCGCGGCAGATCGACGTAGGGCTTCACCTGCGGATGCCGCAGGACGCGCATGGCGGATTGAGCGATGTTCACGGCCTGATCGCCGATGCGTTCGAGGTCTCCATTGATGCGCGAAACGGCAAGGAGAAAGCGGAGGTCAACCGCCATGGGCGCCTGCAAGGCCAGCAGGCGCTGAACGCGCTCGTCAATTTCGATCTGCATCTCGTTGATGGCGTCTTCCTCGCCGAGCACGGCTTCCGCAAGGTTTTCCTCGGCGTCGAGCACGGCGTGGACCGCCTGGTGCACGGCGCGCTCGACGAGACTCCCCATCCAGAGGATGCGCTGCTTCAGTTCTTCGAGATCGTGTTCCCAGTGGCGTTCCATAATTCCTCAATTCCCTGCAAACCCAACAGGCGAGAGCCGAATACCCCCATCATCCGAACCGGCCGGTGATGTAAGCCTCCGTGCGAGGGTCTTTGGGCGTCGTAAAGAGCTTCGATGTCTCGCTGTGCTCGATGAGCTTGCCGTCCAGCATGAACGCCGTGAAATCGCTGGAGCGCGCGGCCTGCTGCATGTTGTGCGTGACGATCGCCATGGTACAGCTATCTTTGAGATGGAACATCAGCTCTTCGATCTTGGCGGTGGTCACGGGATCGAGCGCCGAGCAGGGCTCGTCCAGCAGCAGGACTTCGGGATCGACGGCGAGCGCCCGCGCGATGCACAGGCGCTGCTGCTGGCCGCCCGAAAGCGCAAAGGCCGACTTCTGCAAGGAGTCCTTCACCTCATCCCAGAGGGCGGCGCGACGCAGGCTGTGCTCGACCAGATCGCTGAGGCGGCCTTTGTAGCCGTTGATGCGAAGGCCGTAGGCGACGTTGTCGTAGATCGACTTGGGGAAGGGGTTCGGCCGCTGAAACACCATGCCCGACGCGTCGCCGGAGCCCCACGACGTCCATGCTGAAAATGTCTTGGCCGTCGAGAAGCACTTCGCCCGCGACGCGGCTGTGGCGGATCGTCTCGTTCATGCGATTCAGCGTCCGCAGAAACGTGGATTTGCCGCAACCGGAAGGGCCGATGAGCGCCGTGACCTTGTTGGACGGGATCTTCACATTCACATCGAAGACCGCCTGCTTCGCACCATAGAAGAAATCGAGGTGCGAGATCTGAAGGCGCACCTGCGCCTCCTTTGGCGAAACCGCTGGTGTGTGTTCGCTCATTCCGACCTCGGGCGCCAGTCGTGCGGCGGCGCTATTGCCATGTGCAGCAGAAGCCATGTCAGACACCTCGAATACCCCGGCGATTAATCACCAGCCGGCAACCCACATTTGCAATCAAAACCAAGCCCAGTAAAACGAGACCCGCGGCCCAAGCCTGCCGGTGCCAGTCGTCATAGGGACCAGTCGCGTACGTGTAGATCATAACCGGAAGCGAGGCGATGGGCTGCTCCCAGCCGGGACTCCAGAAGCGATTGCCGAAGGCTGTGAAAAGCAGCGGCGCGGTCTCCCCCGCAACGCGCGCGAGAGAGAGCAGGCATCCGGTAATAATGCCGCCGCTTGCCGCCGGGAGCACGACCGTCGCGATCGTGCGCCACTTGCTCGCGCCGAGCGCCATCGCGCCTTCGCGCAGGCTTCCGGGTATCGCCCGCAGGAACTCTTCGGAGGCCCGCACGGTGATGGGAATAACCATGATTCCGAGCGCGAATCCGCCGGCAAGCGTGGAAAAGTGCTTCACGGGCAGAACCACAAGAGAATAGGCGAAGATGCCCATCACGATCGACGGCACACCGTTCAAAAGGTCGGTGGTGTAGCGAATCACGAAGGAAAACACCTTGCCGCCAAACTCGGCGAGATAGATCCCGGCCATGAGGCCTACCGGCAGACCAATCAGGGCGGCGAGCAGCAGGAGTTTCAGGCTTCCGACGATGGCATTGGCCATTCCCCCGCCCGTTTCGCCGACCGGCTTCGGCAACTGCGTGAAGAAGGCCCAGTTGAGTGATTTCCCGCCGTTGTAAATCAGGTAGCCCAGAATCAAGAAGAGAACCGAAACAACCGCAAAGGCAGACACGCCAGTGAGCGTGAGCATGACGACGTTCAGCGACTTCCGCCAAATAAGGCGCAGGCGGCTCATGAAGGATGACCTCCTCCGCGCTCGGTGGCGACGATGAGAATGCGAGCAAGGCCGTTCAAGATGAACGTCATCAGAAAGAGAACGAGGCCGAGCTCGATGAGCGCGCTGAGGTACAGGTCGCCCGTGGCTTCCGTGAACTCATTCGCGATTACGGCGGCAATGGTGTAGCCCGGGGCAAACAGCGAGGCGCTGATCTTGGGATCGTTGCCGATCACCATCGTCACGGCCATGGTCTCGCCCAGAGCTCGCGCCAGCGCCAGGAAAATCGAGCCCATGATGCCGGTGCGGGCCCAGGGAACCACGACTTTCCAAGTGGCCTCCCAGCGGGTAGCGCCCAGGCTGAGAGCTGCCTCGCGCTGCTCGCGCGGAACGGTCAATAGCACCTCGCGCGACACGGAGATGATGAAAGGAACGATCATGATGGCGAGCACGATGCCTGCCGTTAGGAACCCCACGCCGTAGTTTGGTCCCTTAAAGAACTTCCCGATAATCGGAACATTCCCAATCGTATTGATTAGAGCGGGCCCGATCACCGTGCGCATCAGAGGTACGACGATGAAGATGCCAAGCACGCCGTAGATGACGCTGGGGACCGCCGCCAGCAGGTCGATCAGAAAAGCGATGGAGTCACTCATCCTTCGCGGCGCGAGCTCTGCAAGGAAAACCGCAGCCGCCAGCCCGAGCGGCACGGCGATGACCAGCGAAACGATCGAAGTGACGAGCGTGCCGTAGATGAATGGCGCCGCGCCAAAGTTGTCGAAAATCGGGTCCCAGGTGCGCGTCCAGAAAAACTGCCATCCGAACTTGGTACGAGAGAGATGCGAATTCAGCCAGAGTTCGTAGACCAAGAGCGAGGTGATGAGAAGAATCCCAGCGGCAAAGACGAGCGTGATCATGTGGGCGATTTGATCGCCTTCACGCAGCCGCTGAACAAACGCGCGCGGCCCCGCCTGGGGCGGAACCGCGCGTTCCATCGTGGTGGCCGTTGTGGACATCTACTGGATCAGGGCAATGGCTTTCAGTTCCTTTACGACAACGAGCTTCGGCAACCTCGAGTACGACAGACCTTCATTGTAGTTCTGGCCGTCATTGAGCATCCACTTCACGAAGCCCTTGATGGCGTCCCGCTTTTTCGCATCCTGGATCTGCGATGGAATGAGCAACCAGGTGAAGCTCGATATGGGGTAAGAGGTCGCGCCAGGCGCATTCGTGATCGAAACACGGAAGTCTTCCGGCATGTCTTTCGCCGCACCGGCCGCCGCGGCCGTCACGCCGGCGAGATCCGCTTTCACGAATTTCCCGGCGGCGTTCTGCACTTGGCCGTAGGGAATTTTGTTTTGGACGGCGTAGATCAACTCGATGTATCCAATGGAACCGGGCGTCTGCTTAACCAGCCCGGTCACACCTTCGTTCCCTTTGCCGCCGAGACCGACCGGCCAATTCACCGAGGAGCCCTTGCCCACTTTGCTCTTCCAACCGTCGCTGACCTTCGAAAGAAAATCGGTCCAGATGAAAGTGGTGCCGCTGCCTTCGGAGCGATGAACCACAACGATGTCGGCATTGGGCAGGCTGACACCTTTATTCGCGTTTGCGATCTCCGGGTCGTTCCATTTCGTAATGGTCCCGAGATAGATTCCCGCGAGCGCCTTCTGGGTAAAATTTATGTCGCCCGATACGCCTGGGACGTTGTAGGTGGGAACGACCGCGCCAAGAACCGTCGGGAAGTGTAGGGGCTTCACCTTAAACTGCGCAAGCTGGTCGTCGGCCAACGGCATGTCCGAGGCGCCGAAGTCCACCGTGCCGGCCATGACTTGGCGAATCCCGCCACCGGAACCAATCGACGAGTAGTTGATCTGAATGTCAGGGTGGGCCGTATGGTACACGTCAAACCACTTCGAGTAGATCGGGTAAGGGAACGTGGCTCCCGCGGCGTTGAGGAGCACGGTGCCCGACTGAGCTTGAGCGGTAACCGCCAGTGTCGCAAGTAGGAAAGCAACAAACAGAGTTCGTTTCATGGTCGTGGACTTGTCCTCCTGAGATTATCCGTTTGGGATGGTTACAATCACGTTACATTCACAAGACTATGAGATGAACGCACCCACCGCTCCTTCAGTAAGGGGCGAGGGGCGCAGCCTCGGGGGGTAGAGCAGACCGCGCCCCTATGGTGGGCGAATCGAGGGTGCGTTGCTTCCAGCGCCGGTCGCCGCAGCGCCAGAACTCATTGAATTTCGGCTCCAGTGGAAACCCCAATTCGTCCGGTTGAGTCCGGCAGGAGCGGAGGATAGGGGTGTTCCTTGAACCGGCGATGATCAGAACATGAAAACTCGGTGACTACGCGCCGGCAGCGGTCGTGTCGCCGGCAGATGCTTCCAAGCGCTTGGCCCGGCCGTGGCGCACTTCGAGCCCGCGCACCCAGAACAAGACATCTTCGGCGATATTCGTCGCGTGGTCGGCGATCCGTTCGAGATGGCGCGACGCCAGAACGAACTGGAGATTTGGGGCCGCCTGCGCTGAATCTCTCGCGATTCCCGCCAGAAGCGCGTCGAAGACGCGGTCGCGAAACCGATCGACGACGTCGTCACTTTCCAGCACCTGCGTGGCGAGATCGACATTCTGGTAGATGAGCGCGCCGAGACATTTCGAAACCATCGTGCGGACGGCGACGGTCATCGGCTCGAGCTCCGCCGGCGATTCCACGCTCTCCATCGCCGCCAGAGAGATCGCGCGCTCGCTGAGATTCACCGCCAAATCTCCCATCCGTTCAAGGTCGTTGTTGATCTTCAGCGTGGCGACGATCAGGCGGACGTCCGGGTCGGCGAGATTGCCCTGGCGCAGCAGGCGAATGGCGTGCTCGTCGATCACGATTTCCATTTCGTTGATGCGGGGCTCGGTGAGAAACACTTCGCTTGCCAGACGCTCGTTTCTATTGAGCAGAGCCATGAGCGCGCGGCTCACCGACGACTCCACGGTCCGAGCCTGTGAGACGAGGTAGTTCATCAGCACGCCTTGAAACACGCTTTCGGTGTTCATCGTTGTCGTTGCCACCGATGCCTTCTCCCGGCGGCTCAGCGCCGCCTGACTCTATGATCCCGTGTGTACGGTGATTCGTCTCCATTGCAAGGAGATAAAGCGGGCGTGAAACTTCCGAGACAGCCCAAGAGTCAGGTTGCGAGGGGGATCGAGAAGGAAAACCTGGAGCCGTGGCCAACCTCGCTTTCAACCCACAGACGGCCGCCGTGCGCTTCCACGATGTGCTTGGCGATCGACAGGCCGAGACCGGTGCCGCCCGCCTCGCGCGAGCGCGCGGCATCCACGCGATAGAAGCGCTCGAAAATTCGCTCCTGATCCGCCAGCGGAATTCCGATGCCGGTGTCGGCGACGGTGATCATGGCTTCGCGCGCTCCGGCGGTGGCGCTCACGTGGATGTGCCCGCCCTCCGGGGTGTACTGGATGGCGTTATCGAGCAGATTCTGGAGCACCTCGCGCAGCAGACTCGCATCGCCGCGCACCGCGGGCAGGCCGGGCGGCACGTTCAACTCGAGCGTGATCAGCTTTCTCGTAGCCTTCAGCAGCGTGATTTCGGCGCAGCGTTCGATCTGTTCCAACAACTGGACCGGAAAGAACTCCACTTCGAGCTTGCCCGCTTCGATGCGCGCCAGCTTGAGCAGGTCGTCGGTCAGGCGAGCCAAACGCGTGGCATGGTCTCGGATGATTTCGAGGAACCGCCGGTTGCTGCGGGGATCGTCCATCGCGCCTGCGAGCAGCGTTTCGGCAAAACCCTGAATGGCGGTGAGCGGCGTCTTGAATTCGTGCGAGACGTTGGCGACAAAATCCTGCCGCACGCGCTCGAGCCGCCGCAGTTCGGAGACGTCGTGCAGCACGACGACCGCTCCGGACGGCTTTTCAGCCAACGAGATGCGCCGCCGCCGGCCGGCCGCCGGCTTCGAGCGCCTGCACCGGCGTGGCCGTGATCGAAAAACTCCGCTGCTGAACGATCCCGATGGCGACGTCGGTCTGGAGTCCTTCTTCGCCCTTCAGGGCCCGGCGAATCAATCCCAGCAAATCCGAGTTGCGGACGACTTCGATGACGGGGCGTCCCTCGATCGCTGCGGGATCGAGATTCAAAATTTCCGAGAAGGCGCGGTTGGAAAAGACGATCCTTTCCTGCGCGTCGATCACGGCGACGCCTTCGACCATGCTTCGCAGGATCGCGCTCGATCGGTTGCGTTCGCCGCTGAGCGAGCGGATTGTCCCGTCCATCCACGCGGCCGTTTCATTCAACGCGTCCGTCAGGTCGGAAAGCTCATCACGCGATCCTTCGGAAGGCAACGGACGAAAGTCGCCCTGAGTGACCCGGTGGGCGAAGCGCTCCAGCTTTTCGACGCGCGCCGCCAATACTCGAAAATAGATCAGCGAAATCGCGCCGCCTACGAGCACGATAACGAGCGCAGCGGCAAGCAGCCTTCGCCGAAGTTCCGCGAGTGAGGAATCGATCTGGGAGAGAGGGAACGCCATTCGAATCACCACGGGCGGAGCCGGTCGGCGGCTGGTAACGCACGGCGCGGTACACGAGGTCGCGACCGAGCTTTGCACTGTGCCGAACCGATTGTCCTTCCCCGAGGCAAAAGCCTGCTGTATTTCCGGCCGGTTGGAGTGGTTTTCCATGGTCTCGGGATCGTGCGCGGAATCGGCGAGCACGCGTCCCGTGTTGTCGATCACCGTGACGCGCGCGCCGCTGGTCGCCATCCATTCGGTCCAGGCGCGGAGCTCGGCTGCATCGTCCAGGCGGGGCGGACGCGCCTGCGCGAGACTCGTAAGAGAGGCGAGGTTGTCGCCGGCGAAGCGGATGTAATCGCGCAGGAGGACGTGGGAAGAGTAGAGGTACGCAGCGAGCAAAACACCGAGCAGCAGGGCGAAATAGGTCAGCCCTAGCTTCCAGAAAAGCCTAGCTCGCACGGGTTTCGAAGAGATAGCCGGCGCCGCGAATCGTCTTCATGTAAACGGGACGCTGCGGATCAACCTCGACCTTCTCCCGCAGCCGGCGCACGTACACGTCCACGCTGCGCGGCGTGACGAATCGCTCGGTGCCCCAGACGCCGTCGAGCAATTGATCGCGCGTGAACACGCGGTTTGGCCGGGCCGCGAGGAAATAGAGGAGACGAAACTCGAGCGTGCTCATGGGCACGGGTTTTCCGCCGCGCGTCACCCGGTAGGCGGCCGGGTCAATCCGCAGCGCGCCGATTTCGATGAGCTTTTCCGAGGGCGTTGACGGCTCGGCGCGGCGCAGAAGCGCTTTGACGCGAGCGACGAGTTCGCGCGGACTGAAAGGCTTGGTCACGTAATCGTCCGCGCCGAGTTCGAGTCCCACGACGCGGTCTGCCTCCTCGCCCTTCGCGGTCAAGATCAGGACCGGGAGGCGATTCAGACTCACGTCTTTGCGCACCTCTTTGCAAATCTCGAGTCCGGAGAGCTTCGGGAGCATTAGGTCGAGAATCAAAAGATCGGGCGGCGTCTTACGAACTTGCCCGAGACCTGTGGCGCCGTCTCCGCTGGCGGTCACCTGGAAGCCGTCTTTCTCGAGATTGTATTTCAACAACTCGACAATGTCCTTGTCGTCTTCGATCACGAGTATGCGTTTCATCGTTTCTCTTTGTTGAGTCGCCCACACCATACGGGAAATGGCGCCTCAGAAGCAAGCCGTCGATTTCAACGACGCGACGCGTGGAGAGAAACCCTCAGCGTTTCGGAACGTTGCGCGGCACCCACTGTGAAACACGTTGTCCGCCGGGGAATCGATTCGTACCCTTCCGAGTCAGCCATTAACCCACTGAATTCACGGAGTTTGTACGAGCTGCCCATCAGCAGATTTGGCCGCATGTCCGCTCCGGCGATTTCTGGCGGATTTGTCACGGTACGCACGTGCCGATGATTTTCGCAGAAGGATGTGCGATGGCGACGCTGTGTCGCCGCCATCGGGGGAGGCTATCGTAAATGCGCTGCCCGGTGACACCGAACGCATAGGGTGATGAGATTCTCCTCCGCATCATCACCGAGCAAACCGCGCGACTGCATGTGGTGAACCTGGAGATCACGCAGCGACCCACAGAATTGACAGCGCCAGCCATCTCGCCGCAGTACCTGTCCGTGTAGGGTTTCGTACGAACATCGATCGAGCCGCAGCCGCGGTCGTCTGGGGCGGACGGAGTTCATACAGTCATTCGTGCATTGTCTAGGAATTCCTGTCTCTTGGTCTGCGGAAGGGCATCAAAGAGTCGATCCAAAGAGATCATGAGGGCGTCGGAATTTCCGGTCTCGAGATTCGCCCCCGCCAGAAAGTCAGCGCAAATCATCTCCAGCATGTACCCGCGAGATTTGTCACTGCCTAGCATCAGGGCGGCTGTTTCAAGGGCCTGCTCGATCACCGGCAGCTGGCTCTTGTATAGCTTGAAGTAGATCAGTTCCCAGGGTTCTGTTTCCTGCCCCGTCAGGTGCCGTTCCACCTCCCGCTTGAACTCCTCTTTGGGTAGTTCATTGGCCTTGTGCAACCAGGTTGCACAATCGAAGTCCTTTCCGTCCCTGCGCGCGACTTTGGCCATCTCCGCCGCCTTACTCCAGCCTACCTCCCTGAGCCGTGGTTTCGGAATTCGTGTCAGATTCTCGTGGATGGCCATCAGGTAGTAGGCCTTCCGACGCGATTCCGGGAATCGCTTCTCCAGGAACTCATCGAAGGATTTCAGGTTTTCAAGTCTCCAGTACTGTCCCGCCCGAACCTCACACAGGTATCGCCCTAGATCCACCCACCGCACGTCTCTTTCCCGCTCCTTTTCCCTTTCCCAGGCCAGGATCTCGTCGATCTTGTCCAGGACAAGCAGAGCCCTCCGGCGATCGAGTTTCGGCCCCATCGGTAGTTTGTTAGTCCACAAGCTGGTCAAGCCAATCAAGGTCACTCGCTCCCGGCCGACGGATCAGGTTCGCTTCAATCAACTGCTGGTTATCAAGACACAGACCCAGGTGAGGGCAGCTCACACAGCCGTTCTGAGGGAAGCGGATCCCGCTGTGCGAGGAGAAATGCCCCGATTCCAGCTGATCGATGGTCGTCTCAACCAGACGGCCGAATTCCTGGCGCTGTTCCTCTGAGATGGTGGCCTTCAGGTATTGGATCTCGGGTAGCTGCTTGCGGACGAACACTACGAGGGCCACCTCGGGGATGCCGCTGATCCAGGAGTAGCAAATGAGCTGAGGATCAAGAGACAGAAGCCCTTCCGGTTCTTCTGCATAGCGGCTGGTCGTAGTCTTCCAGTCGATCAGGCAGCGCTGGCCATCGAGTTCACCGATCGCGTCAATATATGAAACGAACTCATTGCCTCGCTCGAGGGTCCGGGTGATCTTCAGCTGCAGGTTCTCCTTGGGAACACGAACTCGATCCTCCCGTACGAACTTCTCGAGAAGATGGACTCCCTGATGCAGGAGCCGATCCCAGGATTCTCCCTTCCGATATCGAAAGGCAGTGTCACGGAAGGCTTCCCATTCCTTGAACAGTGCAACGGTTGAGTCCTGTTCGTCGAAGTAGGCGCCGAGAGCCTTCTCAAAGCAGCGGCCAAAGACCATGGCTGCCCGGGTGTCCTTTTCCCGCCAGCCATCGAGATAGCGGTAGCGATAGCTGCGGGGGCAGCGCAGGTACTGGCTGATCTGGGTATAGCTGTAGATCATCGCTGTTCCTGTGCGTGAGTCTCGCTGGCCTCTGAATGAGAGAGTTCTTCCCACTCGGCCGCCGGGGCGAAGGCTTCCAGGTTCTGGAAGGTATGGCGGTTCAGGGTTACGTGGGTGGTCCTGACGACGCCGCGAAGGTTGAGTAAAGCCTTCTCATCCATCTGATCCTGGCTGAGCAGTTCCATGTCGTAGCCGAAATCGCGCAGGAACCAATTGAGCTTCCAGAGGGCACGTTCGGTCGAGTAGAGCCGGCCGGAGAAGGATCGGCGCTCGAAAGGCTCAGGCTCCAGCACCACGAATCGGAGCATCAGGAAAGCCTTTTGAGGATGCCAGCGGTAGGAGGCCCATTCGACGCGGACCAGGAACAGGCCTTCGAGAGGTCGGTCGCCATCCAGCTGACGGGAATGCAGACCCGGGATATGGCGCTTCATGGCTTCACCTCCACAGGCTGGGAATAGGAATTGAGTTTGCAGATCAGGCCATTGAGGTCTTCTTTCGCTGAGGACGAGAGATGGGAGATGAAGGACTCAACCAAGTCTCGGCTGGCACCCTTGAGGGTTTGCGTACCGCAGAAGTCAGCGGCATAGGCTTTGACCAATGTCGGATCGAGGTTGTACCGCCGGATCAGAAGGCAGAGTTGGTCGCGGAGGCGGGGCTGACCATTCTTCGAACCGTTTGGAGTGTGAGAACCGCTCGAAGCACCCGACGCCGGGGCCGATTTCGGCGGCCCGGAAAGCCAACCCAATTCTTCGACAGAGCAAAGGCCGATTCCATACGCCTTTCGCAAGGCTCGGTTGACTGCGCGTGTTTCAGCCACGCGCATCTCGGCACCGTGCACCATGGAAGAAACGTTCGAGGGATCAGCGTCGCCGTACCCGGAAAAGCCATGTCGGCTCCGCCTTCGATATACGGTGGCCTTGAAGACCCAGCGGTTTGCAGTCGAATTGGACAGATGCAACTCTATCGAGGTTTCAATTGCGGCGCACCCGCGACGATCGGCTGTGCGTAGCAAGCCAGCGTGGGTGACGTACCATCGGCCGTCAATAAGCAGCAGATCGCCCGCGGCTATGGAAAACCCGTAATTCTCTGTCAGTTCTCTTAAGCGCTCGAGAGTAACGGTTGAGATCTCACCCCAAAGACGTCGAGCTAAGCGCGCGTTTGAGCGAGAAGGCTTCCAGTGCCTTCGAGTCCTGCGTTTCATGTGTCCTCCGGTTCCTTCCTTGCACTTTCTTGAGCGCGAATGTACAAAGGCTGTGCTGTCCAGGGGAAGCATATATGTCCTAAGACATAGTATATGTCTATAGACAAGCCTCGGTCAAGGGGAATTCTTGCGCTCTAGCAGGGGATCAATTAATTGGAAAGCGGTGGGCCGGCGAATCCGCGACCTCCGGGGATTTGATATGAGCCAAGAAGAATTTGCGCGAAAGATAGGAGTCAGTCAGGGGCATTTTTCTTACATAGAGCGTGGAGAAAAGGAAATCGGAGCGGAGATACTCTTGAGGATCCATCAGGAATTCGGGAGGTCGATCGAATGGCTGCTCACGGGAGAAGGGTAGGGTGGAAGCCGCACGGAAGAACGGCACTCGGGCCGACCGGCGGCACAGACTTCACATTCACGCGAAGCGCTCCGGCCGAAATGCCCTGGACGCGAAATAGGGAGGAATCTTATGGCTGTCGCCCGCGTCACCAAGATCACCGCTGCCTCTTCTAAGGGCTTCAAAGAGGCGGCCGATGAGGGTGTGAGCCGCGCCGCAAAGACCTTGCGAGGCATCACCGGTTTCGAGGTGCTCTCCCTGAAAGGAAAAGTCGAGAAGGGCAAGATTGTCGAATACCGAGTGACCATGGAGGTCACCTTCATTCTCGACTAGCCACGCCCCCCATGGAGTACAGAAGCTTATTCCTAAGTGGGTCGAAGCGCGGCAAGAGCCGTTCGGACTCTTTCGGGTGTGAGAGGTCCTCGTCGCACGCGAGCGCCGCTCGCATCGAAAATCGCGTTGCCAATCGCGGCGGCCGTCGGGCGGCTGGCCGGTTCGCCGGCGCCGCTCGGCGGAATCTCCGGATGGTTGATCAACACAATATCCACCTGATCCGGAACGTCCGACGCTCTCGCGACGGGGTACGTGTTCCAATCCACGCTGGTCACGTGCGTCCCGTCGAACATCACTTCCTCTTTTAGACTGCGGCTCAGCGACTGAATCAGGTTAGCGGCGATCGTCCCGCGGAGGGCTTCGGGATTAATGATCAATCCGCAGTCGTGGACGCAGACCAAGCGCGTCACGTGAACCGCTCCTGTCCGGCGCTTCACCTCAACTTCCGCCACCGTGGCCACGCGCGTTTCCCCGCGCAAGGTTAGTGCAACTCCCCGGCCGGTGGCGATCTCCGATGTGCCGCCGGGCTTCTTTGGAGAAGGCCGTCGGTCCCAGCCGAATTTTTCGGCTGCTTTCGTCAGCACCCTTTTCAGGCGCTCATCGTCCAGGTACTTGAGGCGGAATTCCACGGTATCGGCGCCGGCTGCCGCGGCGAGTTCATCCATGAAGGATTCAGCGGCAAACGTAGTGGCAGGGCCTTCGGGATCGCGCAAGTGAGTCGTGCGCAGCGGAGACGCCGCAGTCGAAAAAGCGGGAACGACATGCGCATCCGCGTGGACATTGGGAAACGCGTAGGCCACGCATTCTTCGCCCCATTGGGCGAACTCATCCACTCCCGTTGTATTGAGAATGCCCGTGAGCTGGGCGCCCAAGAAATTCCCAGCTGTCGACGGCAAATACATCACCTCGCCGCCGGAAAACGCGCGCGACGTGAACCGAAACGCGCTCACTTCCCCCTGCGCGTCGAGTCCCGCAGTCATGTCGCAGATCACGGCGGGACCCTTGGTGCCCCACGCCGTCATGTCCTCGCGCGTCCATTGCACCCTCACCGGTTTCCCAACAGCCCGCGAAAGCAGCACCGCATCCGCCGCGGCATCCTCGAAACCCGGCCGGCCGTACGAACCGGCATCCTCGACCCAGATCACCCGCACTTTGTCAGCAGGTACGCCCAGCAGTTCCGCGAATCCCTGTTGCAAGGCGTGTGGCTTTTGCCCTCCAGACCACACGGTGGTCACGCCGTCCAGGTGGACGTCCGCGACGGAGCAACCGGGACCCATGGTTGCGTGCGACTGAAACGGCCACTCGTATGTCGCTTCCGGTTTCCTGGTCGCGCTTGCCAGGGCGGCGGCAGCGTCACCCTTCTTAAGGGTTTCCCTGCTCGCCTTGGGTGCGACGCTCCGCATGTAGTCGTACAGATGGATCTGCGCCGGGAATGCTGCTTCCGCGTCGGTCCAGGTGACTTTCAGCGCCTGCGCGGCCCGGAGGGCGGCCCATTCGGTTTCGGCTACCACGCCGACGAAGTTCCCGTCCACCACCGTCTTCACGTAGCCCGTGATACCCCTCACGGACTCTTCATCCAAACTCACGAACTTCGCGCCGGCGCGCACCGGACGGATCACTCGGCCGTGCAGCATGCCGGGTACTCGCACATCGGTCACGTATTGCCACTGCCCCAAAATCTTAGGTGCGATGTCCACGCGTGGAAGTGGCTTGCCGACCACTGTATAGCTCGCAGGATCCTTGGGCTTCCCGATTCCTTCGACGTTCAAAGCAAAGCCCCGGCCGGAAACTTTCAGAGCATCATTCAGGTTCACGCCCCCGGCCAAATCTCCGTACGAGACGCTCCTAGCAGCGTTTCGCTGGACACTCACGATTCCGTCGTGCACCTGAAGCTGCTCGAGCGGTGCCCCGAGACGCGCGGAAGCAAGCTTCAAAAGCAAGAATCGTGCGGTCGCGGCCGCGTTTCGCAGCGGCTTGGCCCCGAGCATGATCGATGTGCTGCCGCCGACCCCGCCCTGGTCGATAGTCATCGAGGTATCGCCCATCACGAAGCCGATGCGCCCCGGAGAAACGTCCAGCTCCTCGGCCACGATTTGCGCGTAGCCCGTCTCCACACCCATTCCGATTTCCACTTTGCCAGTGAACACGCGAATCGTTCCGTCCTTCTCGATTTGCAGCCACGCGTCCAGCCGGCCGGGAGAAGGAGTTTCCGTCACATCTTCGGGAGACGCCTCGAGCGCGCGGGGGAGAACAGTCGCGTCGGCCAGGCTGAATCCGATCAGTAGACTTCCGGCATCCCGGACGAATTCTCTTCTCGACAGGGTGGTCTTGGGAGGCATCGCCTTATGCGCTCCTATTCATCGAATCGGCCGCCTTGCGCACCGCATTGAAAATTCCCACATGGCTGCCGCATCGGCACACCAAACTCTCAAACGCGCGCCTCATTTCGGCATCCGCAGGATGGGGATTCTTGTCCAAGAGTACTTTTGCGGCCAGCACCCAGCCGTTTAGACAGTACCCGCATTGAAAAGCCTGCTCTTCGATGAATGCTTTCTGAACCGGATGAGGATTATCGGGAGACCCTAGTCCTTCGAGCGTGACGATTTCTTTCCCGACTGCGAGCGAGACCGGCAGGCGGCACGAACGCACCGCGCGGTTATCCAACAGCACCGTGCATGCGCCGCATTGCCCCAGCCCGCAACCGAACCTGGGATTGTGCAGAGCGAGATTGTCTCGAAGGACGTACAGAAGAGGGCATTCGGAGTCCACATCGACGACGTGCGCCTTGCCATTCACCTTGAGTGACGTGCGAGCCATCGCGGCCTCGATTCTTGCACGCTGTTTCTGTCAGTAGTTTACTCCCCCACCTGTGGCGACAAAAGATGAAATGAAAGATTGTCGGATGGTCTCTCCAAAAAGAGCTGGACAAGGCGAGGGTCCAATCTCTAGGCTGAAATCAGCGGCACGGTTGCGGTTCGCAGTACGGTGCGGTTCAAGGGACGTGGAGCAGTCGGCACAAGGCGCCGACACCATGTCCCTTTTTGTGTTTTTGGCCCGCCGGAATGAGACGGTGGGCGAGAACAGGAGTGGAGAACGAATGGCAGGGAGCAAAGTATCCGAGCGTTGCGAGGACAAACCGGTGGTGCGCACCGGCGGTTCGTGTTTTTCCGATGGCTCAATCGTGGAGCTGGCCCGGATTCCGACCGGCGAACTCAACTTCCTGATCTGGAACGGGAAGTCCGCGGAAATGGCGGGGCAGTTCGTGAAGGACGGCCAAACCTTCGTCCCGCTGTGCATTGATCCCGCCATCCTGCGTTCGCTGCGGCTGCCACGCAGTATCGCGGAGCACGGATCCCCCCGCAAACTGTTCGCCGAAATTTCCGGCTTGGTCTCGCAAGCGACCCAGGAGGCGAACGGTGTTGTCGAGCTGGTGACGTTCTTTGTGCTCGCGACGTGGCTGGTCGATTTCCTGCCTTTCGCGCCGTTCCTGTGGATCGTGACACCTCCGACGACAACGGCGGCTCCTCTGGAACAGGTACTGAGTGCGCTGTGTTGGCGCGCTCTCGTCGTGAACGATGTCTCAGGCACGGGACTTTATTCACTCACGGATCTGCGGCCCACGCTGCTGACAGAGGTCTTCCAGCCGACGCGTCATATGTTGAATCTTTTCCGCGCATCGATTCGGTGCGGCGCGTTGATTGCCGCCGGCGGCAAGGCCGTGGATGCCAGCTGCGCAAGAATCGTATTCGCGCCTGAACCGTTGCGCGACCCTGCGAGCGCTGGTTTCCCGCTCGAGCTCGTACTTTCTCCGACGCGCGGATATGTCCCCCTGATGAGCGCGGCGGATGCCGAGCGCGTTGCCGCAGAATTCCAGGCCAAGCTGCTTCATTACCGGCTTTTGAGTTCGGCCAAAGTGTGCACGCCAGCATTTGACCTGAGCCAATTCACGGTACCAATGCAGGTACTCGCGCAGAGCCTCGGCGCATCGATCGTGGGCGACGACGAGCTGCAAGCGCGGCTCGTGCCTTTATTAAAGCCGATCGACGGCGAGATTCGCGTGGGGCATACGTCTCTGTTGACCGCCATCGGTCTCGAGGCCCTTCTCGCGCGGTGCCATATCCACACGGGCAAATATTTTCCCGTCATCGAGCTGACTGCGGACGTGAACACTATTCTGCGCGGTCGCGGAGAGATGCTCGAAGTGTCACCCGAGAACATGGGTTGGACGCTGCGCGCTTTGGGCCTGCGGACGGACTTCATTCCAGGGGGCAGGAAAGGACTCGTTCTCTCCAATGAAGTGCGCCAACGGATCCATCAGCTTGCTGCAAGCTACGGCGTTCGTACCTTGTGCGAACCTAGTGCGAGGGCTGATTGCGCGCTTTGCGCGGCGATCGAACCGCCATGGAAGAAGGAAGCGAACCCGGCATGAGAGACGCAGGAATTTGCCGGCCCCGCGGCTCGGGAGGTGTTGAGGTTGTTGAGGTGTTGAGGTTTTTTCAACTTGGAGGAGTAAAATGACCCGTAGGATCTTTGCGGCTTCTCACCAGCGAGGCGTCGAGTTGGCGGCGGCCGGTTGTCCTCTCGATTCTCTCGACGCTCTCGCCGATCGCTCGGCGCCCGAACGCAAACTATTTCGCGCCGAACAATTGGCTGGGTACGCCGAGACTCGCGTCTATCTCTTCGGCCCGCTGCACACCGGATTTCTGATTGGTCTGCGTCTCGGTACCGATCGTCCATCGGGAACCGTCATCACGGAGTGGAGTGTCAAGCCACCGTGGCCTGGCCATGCAATCTGCTGGGACTACGAGGCACGCGACTTCATTCCGAAGCGGGACCTGAAGGACTACACGGAACTTCTCGATTCCCGCCTGATGGGAGTGCTGAACGAAAGACGTAAGCTGCGGCGCGGCTATCCCGTCGACGGCTTGCTGTGCGGTTACTCGTACCAGCCGGTCCCAGAATCCGCCGACCCAAAAGTCTCGGCGAAGCTCACTTTGGTCGATGATATCGGAAACCACGTTGCCGTCGGCATTAACCTGGTTGTTGTCCGGCCTGTACGGTCCCCATCGCAAGCACTTCCGACCCGTGCCGGCCGGCCTGGGGTGGCTATGACTGAAACGGCCTAACGCTGACTGGAAAGATCGCGGGCACGAATCAACAGAAAAGGCGCCCTCGTGTGTCGGTCCTGAGCGGAGATGATTCCGGAGCTGCAGCGGCCTGAAAGGCTCTCCATACGCTTCCGTATGGTCCCGGAATGCGCCACGATGCGACGATTCGTGATGCAAACCGGTTCGCCCATATTCAATTTTGGTGTACATTGTAAACGCGTATGGCACAACACTCGTCCGCCACCGCTGGAAAGGGTCAGGAAATGGATCCGACCAAGTCTGGGTCGGCGACTGCCGGAACTCGGCGGGACACGCTGACGATCATCGACAATCGGAACGGCCGCCAGTACGAAGTTCCGATCAAGAACGATACGATTCGCGCGATCGATCTGCGCCAGATCAAGCTCAACGAATCCGATTTCGGGATGATGAGCTACGATCCAGCGTTCACGAACACCGCCTCCTGTACGAGCAAGATCACATTCATTGACGGCGACCAGGGAATCCTGCGGTATCGCGGCTATTCGATCGAAGATCTGGCGGAGAAGAGTTCCTACCCGGAGACGGCCTACCTGATTCTCCACGGCGAGCTCCCGACAAGTTCGCAATTGAAGGATTGGAACTACCACATCACGCACCATACGTTCATCCACGAGAGCATCAAGAAATTCCTCGACGGCTTTCACTACGACGCCCACCCGATGGGGATGCTGATATCGACGGTCGCCGCGCTCTCGACGTTCTACCCGGACGCGAAAGACATCTTCAATCCGGAATCGCGACTGAAGCAGACCTACCGCCTGATCGGCAAGATGCCCACGCTTGCGGCGTTCGCGTACCGGCACAGCCTCGGGATGCCTTTCGTGTACCCCGATAACGACCTGAGCTACGGCGGCAACTTTTTGAACATGTTGTTCCGGACGACGGAGCTGCAATACCACCCGAACCCGACGCTCGAACGCGCGCTGGACGTTCTGTTCATCTTGCACGCGGACCACGAGCAGAACTGTTCATCGACCGCCATGCGCGGCGTCGGCAGCTCGCACGTGGACCCCTATTCCGCGACGGCCGCGGCCACCGCGGCGCTGTATGGCCCGCTCCATGGCGGCGCGAACGAACAGGTGCTGCGGATGCTGGTCGAGATCGGCTCGGTGAAGAACGTACCCGCCTACGTGAAGAGCGTGAAGGCCGGCGAAAAACTGCTGATGGGTTTCGGCCACCGCGTCTACAAGAACTACGATCCGCGCGCGCGGATCGTCAAGCGCATCGCCTACGAGGTCTTTGACGTGATGGGGCGCAACCCGCTGATCGACATCGCGCTCGAATGCGAACGCATTGCGCTCGAGGACGACTATTTCATCACGCGCCGCCTCTATCCCAACGTCGATTTCTACACCGGCCTCATCTATCAGGCGATGGGCTTCCCCGTCACCATGTTCCCGGTGCTTTTCGCGATTCCGCGCACGTCGGGCTGGATCGCGCAGTGGGAAGAGATGCTGCTCGACGCCGAACAGAAGATCGCCCGGCCGCGCCAGGTCTACGCGGGCTACGATCTCCGCAGCTACATCCCGCTGGATCGTCGCAGCTAGAAACTTTCAGCCTGACCGGCGCGGGAGTTGACTCTGGCGCGATAGCGGTCTTCTCGAACCTTGACACTGGCACCCGCTAGCGCAGAATAGAGTTCCCCTTCCGAAGACCGCGTTCTGTTGTCTCGGGTCTTTCGCACGAACCAAATACAAGAGACCTCTCCCTCTTGCGAGCCGGACTGCGCGCCTGGTCCGCACACCGGCACCATTGGCGGGTATGCGCGGGAGGAGAGCATGGAAATCTTGCGTCGGCTATTCGGGTTCGGCGATTCCATCGTCCGGGAAGCCGACTACCGCGAGCAGGTCGAGTTGCTGGATCTTACAGACGACGCGATCTTGGTCAGCAATCTGCAACGCGAGATTGTCTATTGGAACCGCGGCGCCAAGCAGCTGTATGGCTGGTCCAGACGGGAGGCACGGGGAAAGAACTCCCACGACCTCCTCAAAACGGTCTTTCCGCAACCCTTGGTCGAAATCGAATCGCAGGTGTACGAAAGCAGCCACTGGGAGGGCGAGCTCGTTCACCGGCGACGCGACGGCACCGAGGTCATTGTTTCCAGCCGTTGGGCCTTGCGCAAGGACGGCAGCGGTCGGCCAATTTCCATTCTCCAAAGCAACCGCGATGTTACCCGGAGGAAGCAGGAAGAGGAGAAATTTCGCAATCTGCTCGAGTCCGCGCCGGACGCCATGGTCATCGTAAACAACAAGGGTCAAATTGAACTCGTCAATGCGCAAACCGAGAAGCTTTTTGGCTACGACCGCGCGGAACTCCTCGGCCAGCCGGTCGAAATCCTCGTCCCTCAGCGTTTTCAGGGGCCGCACGTTGGCCATCGGCAGGAATATGTCCAATCTCCTCATGCCCGATTAATCGGGGCCAAGCTCGAACTCTATGGCCGGCGCAAGGATGGCACGGAATTCCCGGTGGAAATCAGCCTGAGCCCTCTCCAAACGGGCGGAGTCACGTTGGTCTCGAGCGCCATTCGTAATGTGACCAACCGCCGGCAGGCCGAAGAGCACATCCGAGAACTCAATTCACAGTTGAACGACAAACTCGCGGAGCTCAGCAGCGTTAACAAGGAACTCGAAGCGTTCAGCTACTCGGTTTCCCACGACCTCCGCGCGCCTCTCCGGCACATCGACGGCTTCGCTCGCATACTGAAAGAGGAGCACGCGACGGAGATATCCGCGGAGGGCCTGCGCTACCTCGACCGCGTGCTCCAGGCAGCGAATCACATGGGACATCTTGTAGACGACCTGTTGAACCTCGCGCGGATCGGGCGTCGAGAGATTGTTCGGCAGGCAGTCGACCCGGACGGCATGGTTCGGCAGGCGATCGCGGACCTGTCGCCCGAGACACCGGAGCGCAGCATCGAATGGAGAATCGAGCCGCTGCCGGAGGTGGACTGCGACTCCGGACTCCTGAAATTAGTCTTCTCTAATCTTCTGTCGAACGCCGTCAAGTTTACGCGGTACCGGCGGCACGCCGTCATCGAGGTCGGCACGCGCGAGGCGAACGGCGCGTTGGCGTTTTTCGTTCGTGACAATGGCGTGGGCTTCGACCCGAAGTATGCCGATAAGCTATTTGGCGTCTTCCAGCGTCTTCATAGGCAGGAGGACTTCGAGGGGACTGGCATCGGACTGGCCACCGTGCAACGCATCGTTCACCGCCACCGCGGTGCGATATGGGCGGAATCCGAGCCCGATAAGGGCGCCACCTTTTTCTTCACGCTGGGTCCCCAGCCAAAGCAACCGCTCGCAAAGACAATAGAGGAGGCATATTGTGACCGAACCTAACGTAGTCGAAATTCTGCTGGTGGAAGACAACCCCTCGGATGCCGAACTCACGCTGCATGCCCTGGAGAAGAGCAAGCTCGCCAATCAAATTCAGCTCGCGCGTGACGGCGAGGAAGCGTTGGATTTTCTCTTTTGTCGCGGCGCTTTTGCAGGCCGCCGGTTCGACGCGGCCCCTCGCTTGATTCTGCTCGATCTCAAGCTGCCGAAAGTCGACGGCCTGCAAGTCCTGCGCGAAGTCAAAGCCGACTCGCGCACGAAAGCCATTCCCATTGTCGCCCTCACTTCATCGAAGGAAGAGACAGATCTGGTGCGCAGCTACCATCTCGGCGTCAACAGCTATATCCAGAAGCCCGTCAACTTCGCCGAATTCCAGGACGTAGTCCGGCAGCTCGGCATGTATTGGCTCCTGGTCAACAGCCAGCCGCCAGAGGCGGCTTTCACGAGCTCATAAGCTCGAGAAACCATGCCCAGGCGCATCCGAAAGAAAATCGAAGTCGAGGAGCAGGCCACGCCGCTTCGCTTGCTTATCGCCGAAGATGATCCCGACGACCTCGATCTGTGCCTCCGCGATCTCAAAAAGTCAAAGATCGATTTTCGCACGGACGTCGCTTCGACGCGTGAAGGCTTCGTGGGCAAACTGCGCGAGAAGCCTTTCGATGTCGTTCTCTCCGACTACCGAATGAAGGGATGGACCGGAATGGACGCCTTGGCCGCGGTCAAGGAGATCTGTCCCGATGTTCCTTTCATTCTCATCAGTGGAACTCTGGGCGACGAGCTCGCGGTCGAATGCATCAAGCTGGGCGTCACCGACTACGTTTTGAAACACCAGCTGGCGCGCTTGCCGATGGCGATTCGCCGAGCGCAGGAGGAAAAATCGCTGCGAGAGGCGGAGAGCCACGCGCTGGCGGCTCTCAAGGAAAGCGAAGAACACTATCGCACGCTCGTTCAAAATGCTCCCGAGGCGATCGTCGTCCTCGACGTTGACAAAGGTACGTTCGTCGACTGCAATGAAAATGCGACACGGCTTTTCCGTCTGGGCCGCGAGGAACTCCTCCAGCGCGGCCTGGCCGAGCTGAGCCCGCCGCAGCAACCGGACGGACGGCCATCCGAGCTTGCCTGCCGCCAAAACGTCGACTCGGCTCTTCGGGGCGAGACTTCCCGTTTCGAGTGGGTGCACAGCAATTCACAGGGTGAAGAGGTTTCATGCGAGGTGCATCTTGTGCGCCTTCCTTCGGCCACGCGCCGCCTGATACGTGGCAGCATCGTAGATATCACCGAACGGAAACGCTCCGAAGCGGCCCTACGCGCCAGCGAAGCCCGGTACCGCGGGCTCGTGAACAACGCCACCTACGGAATCTATTGGGTGACTCCCGCGGGCAAACTCCTCGATGTCAACCCCGCCCTCGTGCGCATGCTCGGCTATGATTCCGCCGAAGAACTTCTCGCCGTCGAATACTCCGGGGCGCTCTATTGCAATCCTGTCGCGCGGGACAAGCTGTACGCGGATTACCTCCGCACCGGCCGCGTGGATGCCACGGTTGAATGGAAGCGCAAGGACGGCAAGGCTATCTCCGTGCGGCTCAAGGGCTGGCAGACGGGCGACGCCGAACGGGGCGACGTGTGCATCGAACTGATCGTCGAGGACGTGACCGAGCGCCTGGGACTGGAAAAGCAGCTCGTTCAGGCCCAGAAATTCGAAGCCATCGGCCAACTGGCCGGCGGCATCGCTCACGACTTCAATAACATGATCGGCGCGATTCTCGGCTGGGCTGAACTAGGTATGGATGAAACAGAAGCCGGTTCGCGGCTTCATGGCCGCTTCCAAAAGGTGCGTCAGCAGGCTGACCGGGCCGCAGCTCTGACCCGGCAGTTGCTGGCCTTCGCGCGCCGTCAGATACTCGAGCCTCGCAATATCGACCTGAACCACACCACCGCGGAAACTCTCAGCCTGCTCGAAAAGGTGATCGGCAGCAACATCGAGGTCAAAACCCGTCTCGCGCCGGACTTGGCGGTCGTGCGCGCCGACCCGATCCAGATAGAGCAGGTGTTGATGAACCTGTGCATCAACGCGCGTGATGCAATGCCGGGAGGCGGCTCCCTGACTGTTGAAACCTCGAACGTAGCCATCGACGACCAATTCTGCGCGCTGCAACCTCTGGCGCACCCCGGCGATTACATCCGGATGTCCATCACCGATACGGGAACCGGCATGGACGCTGCAACGCTCGACCGAATCTTCGAGCCATTCTTCACCACGAAAGAAATAGGAAAGGGTACAGGTCTGGGCCTCGCCACGGTGTACGGAATTGTCCGGCAACATGGCGGCTTTCTGAATGTGCACAGCGAGCCTGGCGTCGGCAGCACCTTTCGCGTCTACATCCCCGTCAGCACGGCCCCCGCGGCTTCGCCCGCCCCCGTGGAGAACACCCGACCAATCCACGGAGGCTCCGAAACGCTCCTGGTCGCCGAAGATCACGAGGGCTTGCGTCACCTCGCGCAGGAGACGCTCGTAGGTCTGGGATACGTGGTGGTGTTGGCAGTCGACGGCGAACAGGCGCTGCAGGAGTTTCGGTCCCATCGCGACCACATCGATCTCGCGCTGCTGGACGTCGTGCTCCCCAAACTCAGCGGCCCCGAAGTCTATGCCCGAATCTGCGAAGAAAAGCCGGATCTGCCTGTGATTTTCGCCACCGGCTACAGCCCCGACCTTGCCTTGCTTCAAAAAGTGCAGCAGCAGGGCTTGCCAGTTCTACAGAAGCCTTACTCGCCACGCGATCTGGCCCGCAAGGTTCGGGAAAGCCTCGACCGGCGTCCCCGTTTGATCGCCCACAAATAGTGTTGACACCCATTCCGAAGGGTGATAAGCGTGGGGCATACGTGGCACCGGTTTAAAGACCGGTTTGCTGGGCATCCAGGCGCGGAACACCAAAATTCCTACTGGGTGTTTGGCAACAAACCCCACCCACCCCGGGAGGTGGAAGCCTTTGGCTTCTGCCTCCCGTTTTATTTTGTAGGGCCTTTGTAACCGCCTCATTTCGCTGCGTTTAACAGCTGAAACTGTTTCAGCCGATAGGTGGGTCGACAGAGCCAATCGAGAATAGCGAAAACTCGTCTTGGGGCCAAAGCGTGGGCTTGATTTTCTCGGCGCGTAATTGCTGGTACTGTCCGGCATGGAAGAGCAGCGGCTTATCGTCATACGCCTCGAAGTACTCGACCTCCCCGATGTACAGGGTGTGATCTCCGGCAGGATGAACGTCGATTACTTGCACCACAAAGTGCGCCACGGCGCCGTCCAGCAAAGGGACGCTTTTCGACGTGACGAAGCGAATATGGATTCCTTCGACGGTACGTCCCGCAAAGTGATTGCTCAGCTGCTCCTGATTTTCGGCGAGAACGCTGATCCCGTACCGGCCTACGGAGGGGAGTATCTTGTGCATGTACGAACGGTTGTCCAGCGACACGAGCACGAGAGGCGGGTCCAGCGAAACCGACACAAATGCGTTGGCGGTCATGCCGTGCGTGCGGTCTTCGTAACGCGCCGTAACCACGGTGACGCCACTGGCGAATCGCCCCAAGGCGCTGCGGAATTGAAGCGGGTCGAAAGACTGACGGCGTTCGATTGCATTCCTCCCGTTCGTCGAGCAGCCTACGACTTCCGGCTCGCGCTCTTCATCACGAGATTGATGTCGTCTGGATTGATCAAATCCGGGACGGTCCAGCCATCCAGATCGTATTCGCCCATGCACTTTTCCGCAAAGCCCTTGTATTTCGCGGATTGACCCATCATGTCGGCGACCATCAGAACTTCAAAGCGTATGCTCTCGTGGTTGCCGAAATAATTGCGTTCGTAGAGCTCGTGCCTCCCGCCAAATTCCGTGCCGATGGCGTCCCACATCAGCTTCATCAGTTTCACGCGGTCGACCGCTGAGTACCCGTTGGAGCCTCGAACGAATTGATCGAGATAGTGGCGGATTTCCGGGACTTTGAAGTCGACTGCATGCGACGGGAGATAGATGAGCGCGCTCGCGAGGACGTTTTCGATAATTTCCTTTAGACGCGGGTAAGCCGTGCTGGCCATGACGCGATACGCCAGACCGTAATCGAGATTCGGCAGCACGTAGCCTGGAGTCCAGGGAACGGTTGTTCGCGCCATGGCGTCGGTCAGCGCCCAGAACAAGTTGCGCCACGCCAGCACTTCGCCCACCTGCGCCTGTACGCCGCGGAAATCCTTCGCACCGGTTGCATCGACGGCTTTGAGCAATAGCCCGGCGATGAAATCGAGTTTGACGGCCAGTCGCGTACAGCCGTGAAACATGAAGCGCGGCAGGAAGCCTGACCGCGGAAAGAAATTATTCACCTTGTCGATGTCGCCGTAGGCAAAGACATTCTCCCAGGGTACAAACACCTTGTCGAAGACGATGATCGAATCGTTCTCGTCGAGGCGGCTCGATAGCGGATAGTCGAACGGGCTACCCACCGCCCCCGCCGCCATCTCATACGAAGGGCGGCAGAGAAGCTTTACGCCGGGAGCGTTGGTGGCCACGATGCAGACGAAGGCAAAGTCTTTCGTCTTGATTGGAAGAGCGCCGTTGTTGGCGATGAAATTATAGTGCGTCAGCGCGGACGTTGTAGCGACAACCTTCGCACCGCTCACGATCAATCCGCCGTCGGTCTCTTTCTCCACGTGCATGTAGACGTCCCGGACCTCGGACAATTCCTTATTGCGATCCACCGGGGGATTGACGATCGCGTGGTTGACGAACGTTACCTCCTCCTGAACCTTTTTGTACCAACGGCGGGCGTTCTCCTGAAATGGGCTGTAAAATTCCGAGTTCGCTCCTAAGGTCGCCAGGAACGATGCTTTGTAGTCGGGACTGCGGCCCATCCAGCCGTAGGTCACGCGCGCCCATTCGGCCACGGCATCCCGCGCCGCCACCATCTCTTCCGTGTTTCGCGCGGGTCTGAAGAATCTGTGCGTGTACCCGCCGCTGCCGGTGTCGGTCTCCATGCAGAGGATGCTCTTGCGCTGATCGTGCAAAGCGTCATACAGGCGGGCCAGCATCCGAACCGTGTTGCGGAAGGCTGGGTGTGCAGTCACATCTTTGACGCGTTCGCCGTAGATCCAGATCTCGCGATCGTCCCGCAGGCTGTCGACATATTCCTGCGACGTGAAAGGACGCAGCCGAGCGCCCGAATTCGACGCGGCTGCGTGGGTTTGCTCGCCCTGAGACATTGCCTTCCTCCTCACTGCTTGAAAGCGCTTCAACGCCCGCCTCTGCGCAGACCGGTCCTGCATCCTAATGCCGAAGTCGGTCTTGTGCAACCGCACGCAGAACAAACCGGAGATTCTCGCCGGTCAGCGGGGTTGATCGGACTGGCATTCCGTGGGATCCCAGCCGGAAGCTCCGGCGACCTTCTTGAAGTGCGAGCTCGTCACAAAGGGCTGAAACAGATACTGCGGATCCTTGACAATCGTCGTGACCACAAGCCACGTATCGCCGTTCAGTTCGTTGAACGAATCAAAGTATTCCAGCAGAACGGCATTCGCGCTGTAAGGCACACCGTTCTTGCGCAGATATCCGGGAAGCATGTTTGTCGTGTTGACCTTCAGATACCCTTCTCCGCGCCCACCTCCTGCATGTTGTCCGAGGTAGGGATTGAGGAATCCCTGCCTCTGCCCTTCCCAATCGGCTACCGAGTATCCCTGCAAGGTCGGCGCTTCGTTCTGCGCTTCTGAGCCATCAAAATGCAGAAGGCGAGTCTGGGTTCCGGAATCCGTGTCGATTCGCAGGGTGCTGTCATTCTCCCAGTAAATGTGCAGGCGTCCGGGCACCCGCATGATCGCCGCGGCGCCGTAGGATCGGCACTGGTTCCCGGCCGCTTGATCCTTGGCTGGGTCCCAAGCGCTCGCAACTTTGCGGCCCTCCGGATTCAGAGGGACGCTTGCATAATCTCCTTTGTCCGGAACTACCATGCGGAATCGCCAGTCTTCGGTGACCACCGAAACCCAGTAGCCCGTGAGGTCGATCGGCGCGGCCGCTCGAGGCGGCTGCGGAGGAGCCAACGGTGGCCTCTGCGCACCGGTGCGAGCCGGCGCTACAGCGGCAAGGAGAAGCATGGCGCAGAAAACATGAAGTCGCCTGCTCATTGCCGGCGGCTCGCTGTCTCGGCTGCTTTTTTCGTTGTGGCGAGGCTCTTGTATACCGCTTCGACAAACATATCCGTCGTCCAGGCACCCGTAGTCGCGCCGTACACGGGATCGTAGTCGCTGGTCGGCTTGGCGGCCTTCACTTGTTCCAGCGTCATGCCTTTCTTGATCATGTCTTGAACCCGGTCGCGAATGATGGTCGCCATTTCCTGGTAAACGACAAGATCGGCCTGATCGCAGAGACGGCCATGCCCTGGAATGATCAGCGTGCCTCCTTCCTGTTTTGGACCGGAAACGGTTATTCGATACAGCAGGAAATCCAACGCGTCCACAATTCCCTGAATGCTGCCGCCCCGCTGAAGATCGATCGCAGGGTAGCTGTCCGGTGTGAAAACGTCGCCGGTGCTGACCACGTCGGAGCGCCGAAAGAAGACTATGCTGTCGCCGTCGGTATGAGCCGCGGGTTGGTGCAGAATTTGCACCGCTTCATCGTTGACGAATAGATTTTTCTGAAGCGAGCCAAACGTGTCCGTGGGCCATGCGCCTTGAACGGTATCTTTGCTGCTTGAAGAGCTCATCCGGTCGAGTATCGTCTGAAAAGCGATGATCGCCGCCCCCTGCATTGCGCTTTCGCCGATATCGCCCAGAACGTTGCCTCCGGCGATGGTACTTCCCGCCTTGGCGATCGCCTGATTGCCGCCTGTGTGATCCGCATCAACCGAAGTATTGATGATGTACCGGATGGGCTCGTCGGATATGGTCCGGACTGCCGCAAGAACCTTGTCACTCATCTGCGCGAGGCCCGTATCCACCAGCAGTATGCCGTCATCGCCCACCTGCACGGTTATGTTGGCGCCCGCGCCGACCAGCATGTAGACGCGCCCCTGCACGGGCAAGATGTGGATCTGCGAATCGCCGGCGCTCCCGTTCGGGCGAGTGGTGTCCTGTCGCTCACGGATGTTTGGGGAAGCCTTATGAGCGTTGCCTGTGGAAGCAGCCGGGCCGAAAACACCTGCTCCCAGAGTGCCCGCTAGAACCAAGGCGACGACGACCCTCGACGGCCTGGACATCGTCTTCAAGTGCTTGATGCTCCGCATCGGCCGAAATGCTCCGTCCGCGTCACCGGTCCGCGTGCTTCGCCGCCGGGCGAGGCAACTTCTTCATGCTTCTCATCTTGGCGATGTATTCGGGATACATCGTTTCTGGCCCGCCCCTTGCAGCCTCCGGAGGAATGCCGTAATTAGCCGGAAACTCTGTCAGGAAAGGGTTTGTTCCCGGCAAGTGGTGAGGCACGACGCCCGCCGGCCGATCGGTTTCTTCAACCGACTCGCAAGGATATGGGTCAATTTGTTGTTGGGGCGCGGCGGCGAAATCGGTCGTCCGGATAAACGGTTCCTCCAGATACGCGGGATCGTAAATCACAACGGCGACGGTCAGATAATCGCCGTGCTTCATAATGTGCGTGCTCACCACGGCGTTCGCGCTGCGAGGAATTCCGTTGCGCCGGATCCAACCTTCCTTCAGGTGGTCGGTCACGACCGCCAGAATGTCGCCTTCCCATTTCCCGGTCGAGAAACCCTGCCAGGTGTGGCGAGCGTAATCAGGCGGGTGCGGCCGTCCATCCATCCAGATGGTTTGCTCCGGAGCCTGCCACGAGATGTGCGTCCGGTATGCCACCAGTCGCTGCGTGTTCTGGTCGACCTCTTTCCAGATTCGCAGCAACGCCGGCCCGCGCCACGCGTAATCGGAAGGATGTGGCCGGCATTGGTTCTCAGGGAGTTCTAGAAGAGTCGCATCCCAACTGTCGCCCCTCAGGCGGGCCGCGGCATTGATCGGAAGGCCGAGATAGTCGCCAATCTCCGGTCCGGGGATGCGCTCCGGCTCGTCTTCGTCGAAGATATTTGCCCATTCACCCGATGGGTCGGTTTGCGCCGCTACCGGACGACTCAGCAGAGGCACAAGTACCAGCGACACCAGGAGGGCGCAAACAATCGTCGCTGGCCTCAATCCACTCACAGGATCGTGCCCCTCCGAAGAAAACATCCTTCAAGAAATCAGCCGGGTCTTCGGCATTCCCAAAGCGCAAAGTTGAATCAGCGTAACAACGATGCGAGCCGTTCCCCCTTCCAGGAACTCGGCGGATTCTAGCGCATGGCTTTACGCCGATCAATCGTAGACCTCACGATTCATCTTTCGGACAAGATCCGGAGGCTCAGGCGTTTTTCTTGAGTTCACGCGCACCATGCTGCGAGAAGAAGGGATGCGGCATGGGTCCAATGTCATCGGTGGATTGAATGAAGGCGGGTGTTGCTGCGCATGCCCAGACGAAATTGGCGGCGGGGAACGGTGCGTAAGG
>CAWEXR010000032.1:0-104772 GCA_963813045.1 uncultured Acidobacteriota bacterium | reverse complement strand
CCTGCCTCTGAGAGGGAAGCTAGGATGGATGACCCCAGGTCCGGTCTCGCCTAGGCCGGACCACGGAACGCGACCTTTGGGGGCTCCTTGATCCCAAGCAAGAGCCCCCATTTTCTTTTCGCGCCGTTCTCCGCTCGTCCCCGCCGTGTGGAGCCTAAAATCGCTCATGGCGCGCTGCCGTGCGATAATTGCCGCGGCGTCATGCGCAACATCAAACTCACAATCGCCTACGAGGGTTCGGACTTTCACGGCTGGCAGACGCAGCCCGGCGTTCCGACGATTCAGGGAGCGCTCAACGACGCCGCGCGAAAAATCACCCAGGAAAAAATAACCGTGCACGGCGCGAGTCGGACCGATACGGGCGTCCACGCGCTGGGGCAGGTGGCGCATTTCAAGACGCAGTCGGCCCTTTCGGCTCTCGAATTTCAGCGCGCGCTGAACGCGCTGCTGCCGCCGGCGATTCGGATCGTTGCAGCCGAGGAAGCCGGCCCGGAATTTCACGCGCGGTGGCTCGCGCAGGGGAAGACGTACCGCTACCGGATCTATCGCGGGCGAGTGCTCCCGCCGTTCGAGTACCGCCGCGCGCTGCACTATCCCTGGCCGCTCGACGAAGAGGCGATGGCCGCGGCGGCGCGGCGCTTCGAGGGCGAGCACGATTTCACGTCGTTCGCGGCGTCGTCCGGATCGGAGGAGGACGATCGCGACCGGAACATGATGCGAGTGATGCATTCGTCCGAGATCGTTCGTGAGGCGGGGCGAGAGGAGATCGCGTACGTGGTGCGCGGGCAATCGTTCCTGCGCTACATGGTCCGCAAGATTGTTGGAACGCTGATCGAAGTCGGGAAGGGAAGAATCGCGCCGGAGGATATTCCGCAGTTGTTCGAGGCGCGCGACCGGTCGCGATCCGGCCCGACGATGCCGCCGGAAGGCCTGTACCTGGTTTCGCTCGAGTACCCCGATCCGACGGATTCCCTTGCGTCGGTTGCCGCGCGTCGCCGCGCGACGACGGCATCCTAGTCCCCGATCGCCGCCAGCCGGTTCTGTTTCATGTAGAATCTCCGCGTGAGTATGGCGGTGCGCGTCCGATGAACGACGAACTCATCTACGACTGGAACACCCACGCCGGGTTGGAGATTCCTCCCGGCCGGCGCGTGATGCTCAATGACGAGACGCTGCGCGACGGCCTGCAGAATCCGTCGGTGCGCGACCCTTCGATCGGCGAAAAAATCGAAATCCTCCACTTGATGGACGCCCTAGGCATCGATCTCGTGAATATCGGCCTGCCGGGAGCGGGCCCACGCGCCTTCGCCGATACGGAAGCGCTCGCGCGCGAGATCATCGGATCGCGCATGAAGATTCGCGCGAACATCTCCGGGCGCACGCACAAGCAGGACATCCGGGCGATGATCGACATCTGCGAGCGCGTCGGGCAGCCGATCGAGGCGGCGATGTTCCTCGGCTCGAGCCCGATCCGGCGGCTGGTCGAGGACTGGAGCGTCGATTATTTGAAGCGCACGACGGAAGAGGCCGTGAAATTTGCGGCGGCGGCGGGACTTCCGGTGATGTACGTGACGGAGGACACGATTCGGACCGACCCGTCAACCGTTGTGGAGCTGTACTCGACGGCCATCCGCGCGGGCGCTCGCGCCATCGTGCTCTGCGATACCGTGGGCCACGCGACGCCGCGCGGCGCGTTCAATCTGGTGAGCTTCGTGATCGAGGAGGTGGTGAAGCCTTCGGGCGAGAAAATTCGCGTGGACTGGCATGGTCACAACGACCGCGGCCTAGCGGTCGCAAATTCGCTCGCGGCGATTGCGGCTGGCGCGGACCAAGTGCACGCGTGCGCCCTGGCGCTCGGCGAGCGCGTCGGAAACACGCCGATGGAAGTGATGCTTGTGAACCTGCGCCTGCTTGGCCTGATCGACCACGACCTTTCGCAACTCAAGAAATATTCCGAGACAATTGCGCGCGCCACCGGCACGGTGATCCCGCCGAACTATCCCGTCGTGGGGCGCGACGCCTTTCGCACGGCGACCGGCGTGCATGCTGCCGCCATCGCCAAGGCGGAAAAAAGAAACGATCCGAGACTGGCGGACGCGATTTACAGCGGCGTGCCCGCGAACCTCTTCGGACTTGAGCAAGTGATCGAGATCGGAGCGATGAGCGGGCGCTCGAACGTGGTGTATTGGCTGGAGAAGCGCGGGATTTCGCCGAACGATGACCTGGTGGAGCGCATCCTGGCCGCCGCGAAGCAATCCGACCACATTCTCACCAAAGAAGAAATCCTCGCGCTGGTTCCCTCGTCCGCGCGGCGGTAGAAACCGCATAGGCGACTACTGTTTCGGCGGGGTTGGTTTCGGGGGCCGGGGCAGGAGCTTCATATCCTTCAGTTTGAGCATGTACTCCGGATACATCGTTTCGGCGCCCCCCCGGGTCGCCTCTGGAGGAACTCCGTACCGCGCGGCGAACTCGTCGATAAACGGATTCTGTGCCATCAAGTAGCTCGGCACCACACCTTCCGGCCGGTCAACTTCGTCGACAGACTCGCAGGGCCACGGAGCCATCTGCTGCTGCGGGGCGAAGGTGAAGTCGATGGTTCGAATGAGAGGCTCGGTGAGATACACTGGATCGTACGTGATCGCCGCGACGGTCAGAACGTTGCCGTGGCGCATGATGTGGATGCGCGCCGTGGCCATGTCGCTGCGGGGAATGCCGTTAAGTCCTAACCAGTTCTCCTTGAGGTGGGTAATGTAGATAACCAGCGTGTCGCCTTCCCATGTCCCGGTTGAAAAACCCGCCCAGGTGTGCCGCGCGTAGTCCGGGGGATGCGGACGTCCGTCCATCCAAACCGTTTGCTCCGCGTTGTACGCCGAAAGGCGAATATGATACGCAATCACTTGTTGCGTGGCCGTATCCACTTCCTTCCAAATTCTCAGGTTCGACGGGCCGCGCCAGCCGTAATCGGAGCCGTGCTGACGGCACTGGTTCTCCGGCAGCTCGACGAGGGCCGCGCTCCAGCTTTCGGCTCGGAAGAGGGCGGCGGCATTGATCGGCATCCCGAGGTAGTCGCCCATTTCGGCGCCGGCCAGACGGTCCCGCTGGTCTTCAAAAAAGGTGGGCGCCCATTCCCCGGACGGATCGTTTTGAGCAAACGCCGGGCGGCTCAGCAGCGTCACCGGCGCAAGCAGCAGAATCAAAAGGCCCGCAATCCTGGCTCGATTGATGTTGACCATCGAGATGAGGTTTTACCACAAAAGAGGCTCGAGGAATCAGCCGATTCTGGCCTTTTTCGTCAGACGCTTGCCAGAGGCCGCTTTCGAAGCTCTAATAGGGGGCATGGCAACAGCTCCGCAACGCCGGGCCGAAGTCGTCGTGCGGCCGCTCGCCGAAAGCGAACTCGCAGAAGCGGACCGGATCGTCCGCGTGGCGTTCGGCACGTTTCTGGGCCTGCCCGATCCCGTGCGGTTCATGGGCGACGCGAATTACGCCCACACGCGCTGGAAAGCCGATCCTTCCGCGGTGTTGGCGGCGGTGCTTCCGGGCGAGCGCGGCGGAAAATTGATCGGGTCGAACTTCGCGACGAACTGGGGAAGCTTCGGCTTCTTCGGCCCGCTGACCATCGAGCCGGAATACTGGAATCGCGGCGTCGCGCAGCAGCTCCTCGCGCCCACGATGGAGATTTTTCGTGGATGGGACAGCCGGCACGTGGGCCTCTACACGTTCGCGCACAGCCCGAAGCACATGGCGCTGTATCAGAAGTTCGGCTTCTGGCCGCGCGACCTCGTCTCAGCCATGGCGAAGGCGGTCGCGCCGGCCGCAAGGGTTCCCCCGGAAGCCTCGCGGTTCTCCGAGGCGAAGCCCGCCGACCGCATACAGCTCCTGGCCGCTTGCCGTGAAGTGACAGACGCGAACTTCGACGGTCTCGATGTTGAGCGCGAAATCCGGGCCGTCTGCGAGCAGAAACTGGGCAACACGATCCTCGTTTGGGACAGCGGGAAGCTCGCCGGCTTTGCCGTGTGCCACTCGGGAGCGGGCAGCGAGGCGGGCACGGGCGTGTGTTACGTGAAATTCGCCGCGGTGCGGCCGGGCCCGCGGGCGGGCGAGGAGTTCGTCCGCTTGCTCGACGCGATCGAGGCGTTTGCGCGTTCCGCCTGGGCGCAGAAGATCACGGCCGGGGTCAACCTCGCGCGCCGCGAAGCCTTTCAGGCCATGTGCGCCCAGGGATTCCGCGCGGAGTCGCAGGGCGTCGCGATGGAAACGGGCGGCGCGTCGTCCGGCTACAATCGCGCCGGAGTGTACATCCTCGACGACTGGCGATAAAATCCGGCGCACGAACGCACGAATCTCGTGAAACTCGTCCTCATCTGCTGTATCTTGCTGTGGATGGCCACACTTTCCGCGCGCCCGACGGATGATTCGGTGGGAAAGATCGCCGAAGACCCACGCTGCGTACGCGGCCTCGAATCCATCGACCAGAGCTCCGGCTGGGTGACCGAACAGCAGATTCGCCTTACGGAGATCCCCGCCCCCGAATTCAGCGAATCTCGCCGCGGCGAGGCCCTGAAAGAAATCTTCGCGGCCAGCGGCCTCAAGGTTCGCATCGACAAGACGGGTAACGTGATCGGCGAACGCGCCGGATCGGACGCCTCGAGCGTCATCCTGCTGGTCGCGCACCTCGATACCGTGTTTCCGGCGGATACCGACGTGCACGTCAAGCGCGACGGCAGCCGCCTGGTGGCCCCCGGAATCTCCGACAATGGCGCGGGGCTTGCGGCTCTGGTTGGTCTGGCGCGCGCGCTTTCCGAATCGCGCGTGCGCACGAAAAAAACGATCGTCCTCGCGGGAGACGTCGGCGAGGAAGGCGAGGGAAACCTGCGCGGGATTCGCGCGCTGGTGGACGCCTACGGCTCGCGCCTGGCCGCGGTGATCGCCGTCGACGGGCCGTCCACGGACTACATCACCACGCAGGGCATCGCTTCCCGCCGCTTCGAAGTGAACGTGACCGGCCCGGGGGGCCACAGCTGGTCCGATTTCGGCGCGCCGAACCCGATTACGGCCGTCTCCCGCGGCATCGTGCTGTTTTCCTCGAAACGCGTTCCGGACGATCCGCGGAGCTCGTACAACTTCGGAGTCATCGAGGGCGGCACCTCGATCAATTCCATCCCCGCGGGCGTCACCGTGAAGGTGGACTTGCGCTCGGAAGATGAGGGCGAGCTAGGCCGGCTGGAAACCTCCCTGCGCGACGCGATGCAGGCAGGCGTGAGAGAAGAGCTCGCGGAGACCGATGCCCTGAGCGGCGCGCTACAGTTAAGTGTGCAGTCGCTCGGCGAGCGCCCGGCCGGAAAATTGCCGGCAGACTCGCCGCTGCTGGCCACGATCCGCAGCGTGGACAGCTATCTGGGAAATCGCTCGCGGCTTGAACGCAGCTCGACCGACGCGAACATTCCGCTCTCGCTGGGCATTCCCGCCGTCGCGCTCGGCGGCGGAGGCAAGGGCGGAGGCTCGCACACGCTCGACGAATGGTACGACCCGTCCGGGCGCGAGCTGGGTTCGAAGCGGCTGTTCCTCGCGGCCGTCGCGCTCGCCGGTCTCCAGTCCTGACATTCCCCTAGCGCAAAATGCGCGAGCGAAAGTCCAAATCGGAAATCCCGGGATGATTGGTCGCGCCGGCCGCCTGCTTCGCAATCCCACCTTTCTTTTAGCCGCAATTGCCTTACTGGCCGCTGTACTGGTGCAGTCCGGGGAGCTGGGCTCGAGCGATACGACTCACCGTCTACAGACCACCCACTCGTTTTGGACATCCCAGCCGCCGGTTTTTCCCGATGAGTATCCGGAGTTTGGTATTCACGGGCGGGGTGGCAAGCTTTATGGATGGTACGGCATCGGCCAATCGCTTCTGATGCTGCCGTCCGACGTGCTGGGGACATACCTCGAGAATCTGGCTATCTTCGCGGAATACCACGGCACGGATCCCACCGTACGCGATATTGTCGTGAGCTACAGCACGAACATCCTGGTCTGCGTGCTGACTTGCCTGGTCTGCTTCCGGTTTCTCGGGTTGCTCGACTTCACGGTGAATCAGAGAATCGCGGGCGTGCTGTCTCTGTTGTTCGGCACCACGTTTCTGCATTACACGCAGAACATGATGGAGAACAACTACATCGCGCTGCTCACCCTGAGCGGTCTGACGTTTCAGTACGAATGGTTTCGCAGCGGCGAGCGTTGGGCGCTGGTGGCCGGCTCGGTCGGCGCTGGGGGCGAACCTGCTCACGCGCCTGACCACGGGAATGGACCTGCTGGCGGTCTGCCTGTTCCTGCTTTTGACCGCGTGGCTCACGAACGTTCACGGGCGGGAATTGCGATGGCGCGCGGCTTCCTACGCGCGGATTGCGTTGCCGATTTACGGCGTGTTTCTGCTGATCGACCGCGCGTATCAGTACGTTCGCTTCGGCTCGTTCTTCAACACTTACATGCAGGTCGTTGCACAGGAATCGAAGCGGCTCGATCCTTCTCTGCCGGCGGCGTTTCCGTTTGAAACTCCGTTTCGGGTGGGATTTTTCGGCGCTTTGTTCACGCCCGAGAAATCGATTTTCCTTTTCGATCCTCTTCTGGTGCTCGCCATCGTCGTGGCCGCGTTTGCCTGGAAGAGCTTTCGCCCGGAGATCAAGGCGTATTTTGTGGCGTTCGGCGCCCTGTTGTTTGCCTACGTCAGCTTCTACGCGAAATACACGGACTGGAGCGGAGACACGGCGTGGGGCGATCGCTACGTGGCCACTGCCGCGCAGTTTGTAGCGCTGGTGGCCGTCCCGCTGCTTCTGCGGCATCGCGCGGAGGTTGGCAAGATCGTGTGGCGAATGGGGCTGGCGATCGTGCTCGTCAGTGTGGTGATCCAGCTTGGTTCGGTCGCGTTCTGGTGCCCGCTCGAGAGATATCAGATGGAGACGCTCAGCCCGCCGACCTTTGTGGTGTGGCTGCGCTGGAAGAACATCGTGGCCTTCGCCTTGGGCAAGATGAGACGCCTGGGGCCTTACGAATGAGTCCATGCGCGAAGACCCTTGGGATTACGTACATATCACCGCGTGGAACTTCCTGCCATTCCTCTTGAAGAGAGTCGGAAAGGCGCCCGCCTGGGTCGTGGAATTGTTGACGGCGCTCTGGTTCACTGCGCTGGCGGCGCTTATCGCTCTGCTTGGGGTCGCCAGGCGGTTCGCTGCGAAAAGACAAATCGATTTGGCGGCCAGATCATCCTCCTGACACTTCGGGCTGCTGACACACTGGCACGCGCGGTCAAGCGGATGACCCACTGCCGGACTCCGAACGCCTTGCCGTTGCGCCGCTCGCCACATAGACTCTGCGGATCATGCTGAGCCAACGCGCCCGCGCCGATCTCGCCCTCGGTTTTTGCGCTCTCATCTGGGGCACCACGTTTGTCGTGGTCAAGGACGCGCTTGCCGATATCTCCGTCGTCGCGTATATCGCCGTGCGGTTCACTCTCTCCGCCGCGCTGATGGGAATCATCTTCTGGCGTTCATTGCGCCAGATGCGCCGGAAGACAGCCTGGGCGGGAGCCCAGATCGGCATTTTCATGTTCGGCGGCTACATTTTTCAGACTGCCGGGCTGAGGTATACCACGCCCGCGAAGGCCGCGTTCATCACGGGCATGAGCGTCGTGCTGGTGCCTTTGCTGCTTGCGGTGTTCGGACGGCGCCGCATTGCCGGCTGGATATGGGCCGGAGCGGCGGCGGCCCTCGCGGGACTCTATTTCCTGACGGTGCCTTCCGAGGGCCTTGGCGCGTTGAATCGCGGCGATCCGATTGTTTTCGGATGCGCGGTGATGTTCGCGCTGCACATGATCTTCATTGGCCGCTACGTCGGTGAACATTCCGTTGGCGCGCTCGCGTTCCTGCAAGTCGCGACGACGGCGGCCCTTTCGTTTGTGCTGCTCCCCCTGCTTGCGGTTACGGGATGGGAGCATTTCCGGCTGGTGCCGAACGGCACCGTGATCTTCGCTGTCCTGGTTACGTCCATCGGCTCGACGGTGATCGGCTTCTCGTTCCAGACGTGGGCGCAGCAACATACCTCGCCGTCGCACACGGCCATCCTGGTGAGTCTCGAGCCGGTGTTTGCGGCGCTGACTTCGTGGCTGCTTGCGAGCGAGCATTTCGGCGCGCGCACATTGATCGGCGCGGCGCTGATCCTGGCGGGGATTCTGCTCGCCGAGCTGAAGGGCCCTGCGCCTGCCGTGGCGGAATCGCCCGAGCCGGTTGCCCGGGCCATCGAGTAGCCAGGCGGGCGCGTTTTGCGCCGTAACCTTTCTCCGCCCCGGCGGTTTATCTTAGAGAAGACACATCGATGCCACCGAAGCCGGACGCTGACGAGCGGCTCCTGATCGAGGCGGCGCAGAAGGACCCCGCCCGCTTCACGGAGCTATACGAAGCCAACTTCGACCGCGTGTACGCGTTCGTGTCTCGGCGGGTCCCCGCTCGGGCGGACACGGAGGACCTGACGGCGGAGGTTTTTCAGCAAGCACTGGCAAGTCTGGCGCGTTTCGAATGGCGAGGAGTTCCTTTTGCGGCTTGGCTTTACCGGATTGCAGCCAACGCGATCGCGGATCGATGGGAACGCCTTTCGCGCGAAAGCGGAAAGCCCGAGGCTAAAACTGTCTCCGTCGACTTCGACGATTCCGAGATCGAGAACGCGGAGCGTCGCGCGCTGCTCTTTCGCAATGTGGCAAACCTGCCCGCGGATCAGCGCCGAGTGATCGAGATGCGATTCGCCGAGGAAAAGAGCATCCGCGAAATCTCGAAGGATCTCGGTCGATCGACGGGCGCCGTAAAACAACTTCAATTCCGGGCCTTTGAGAAATTGCGCGAGCAGTTGTGCGAGGAGTTACGCAACAGGCCAGGTGTGCGAAATGGCTAAGCAGACACCGAGCGAACGACTCGACCGGGCGGTGGAGCGCATTCTTGGCCGTCCTCGAGCGCCAATCGCGGCGATCGAGATCGATAAATTCTTTAAGAGAGGGACTGCGCCAATCATCGACCTGATCCCAGGTCTGCGCGATCTTCCGCGCCCGAGTTTCAAAGCGCGGCTGAAGGTGAATTTGGAAAGGAGAGCAACAATGGCAGCTACTGGAGTCAAACCCGTCCGCGAGGGATTTCATACGGTCACGCCGTACGTCATCGCAGCCGACGGGCCGGCACTGATCGAGTTTGCGAAGCAAGTCTTTGGAGCCGAGGAGACGTTCCGTGGTGTGGGTTCGGCGGGCGGTGTCCACGGCGAGGTCCGCATCGGCGACTCGATGTTGATGATGGGCGGAGGCATTCCCGGTCGCGAATTCCGCAGCGTGCCCATCACCCACGCGCTCCATGTCTATGTGAAAGACGTGGATGCCGTTTACAATCGGGCGATCGAGGCCGGCGCCACGCCGATTCACCCCCCCGCGGATCAGAGCTACGGATCGCGCGACGGGTCGGTGACGGACCCTGCGGGCAACGAGTGGTATATTTCCACAGTTTTGCAAACAGGCGGTGAGAGACCGCCCGAGTTTGTTCCGGAAGCCCTTCAAACGGTGACACCCTATTTGCATCCTGTTCGCAGCCCGGCGCTGATCGAGTTTCTGAAGAAGGCGTTCGGCGCGGAGGAGAGATACCTGGCGCAATCACCGGACGGGGTGGTGCACCACGCGCAGCTGCGGATCGGCAATTCCATACTCGAAATGGGCGATGCGCACGGGCGCTACCAGCCGATGCCGGCGATGTTTTTTCTCTACACCGAGGACGTCGATCTGCTGTACGAGCGCGCGCTGAAAGCCGGGGCGACGTCGCTGCAAGCTCCCGCGGACCAGCCCTACGGCGACCGCGTAGCCGGCACGAAGGATCCGTTCGGCAACACGTGGTACATTGCCACGCATATCAAGGACGTCGCGATGTGACGCACTCTAGTCATCGCCGGAGGGACGAAGATGGCCTTGACGAGCGGCATGATCGGCAATGTTGTTCAGAACAGCACGCTGACTGAGATGGCGATGGCCTACTCGCGAAGTCGCGTCCTCTGTGCCGCTGCGCGCTTGGGCGTGGCGGACGCTCTCGGCGATGGCGAAAAATCCCTCGACCAACTCGCTACCGCGTGCGGTGCGCAACCGAGCTCTCTCTATCGGCTGCTGCGCGCTCTTGCGAGTTTTGGCGTCGTTGCCGAAACCGCTCCGGAGCGCTTCGTTCTGGCACCGCTCGGAGGCCCGCTGCGTAAAGACGCACCGAATTCAGAATGGGCCGCAGTTGTGTTTTGGGCTGACCTGCTCGCCGACCCCTGGTCGTATCTGACGGAGTGCATCCGCACCGGAGATAGCGCTTTCCGCATAACGGAGCGCGAGGGCGCAGTCCTGCGCTGGTCGAAAGACCCGGACGCCGGTGCCATCTTCCGCGCCGTCATGGGCACGGCGCCCGCGGAAGATTACATGCCCATCGCGCGTGCCTGGGACTTCTCGAACCATCACACTGTGGCCGACCTGGGCGGAGGAGGAGGCGCGCTGATCGCCGCGGTCCTCGGCGCCTATCCGGACGTGCGCGGCATACTCGTTGATCGCGCCGAATCAATCGATCGCGCAAAGCCGCGTTTTGCTTCGGAGAGTCTCGCCTCGCGCTGCGACCTCGTGGCCGCGGATCTGTCCGCCTCCGTGCCGGCCGGAGCGGATGTTTACATGCTGAAGCACGTGCTTCATGGTTGCGTCGATGAACCGGCGATCGGGATTCTTAATAACTGCCGGACCGTGCTGCCGAAGGACGGTCGCGTCCTCGTGATCGAGTTCGTTCTTCCGGACGTCGTCGATCGCGCCGATCCGGCACTCGAGGCGCGGCTGATGAGCGACTTGAACATGCTGGCCGTCACGGGCGGCAAGGAGCGCAGCGCCGCCGAATGGAAGACGTTGCTCAGTAGCGCCGGATTCGACTGCCAGCGCACCATCCCGGTCCCCGGACAATTGGTCTCGATTATCGAAGCCGCTCCGGCGAACTGAAGGCTTCGCGAGGTAGCAATCGGCGGGCCAGGCTGAACCTCTTACCACGGTCAGTTGTGGTGGAACTTCACGTCGAGAGCTTCGTGCATCACGGGGATGCGCAAATTCTTCTTCTCGTAGGCCGTGATTTCGGGCTCGTGGACGAGGGTGAGCCCGATGTCGTCGAGGCCCTTGAGCAAGCATTCACGGCGGAAGGGGTCGATGGCAAAGGAATAGTGCAGGCCTTTGTCGTCAGTGACGATCTGCTGCTCGAGATCGACCGTGACGCGATAGCCTTCGTTCTCCTCGGTGCGCTTGAAAAGCTCGTCCATTTGCTCGTTCGTCAGCGTGACGGGCAGCAGGCCGTTCTTGAACGAGTTGTTGTAGAAAATGTCCGCGTAGCTCGGCGCGAGAATCGCGCGAAAGCCGTAATCGAGGATGGCCCACGGCGCGTGCTCGCGGCTCGACCCGCAGCCGAAATTCGCCCGCCCCAGCAAGACGCTCGCTCCCTTGTAGCGCGGTTGATTCAGGACAAATTGCGGATTCGGCTTTTCCCCCGGCAGGTATCGCCAGTCGTAGAAGAGGATCCGGCCGAATCCCTGTCGCGTCAGAGACTTCAGGAACTGCTTCGGCACCATCTGGTCCGTATCGACGTTCACGCGGTCCATCGGCGCGACCATGCCCGTGTGCTTGGTGAAAGGATGCATCGCTATTCGGCTCCATCCACCGTGGACAATTTGCGGACGTCCACAAAGTGGCCTTCGATCGCCGCGGCCGCGGCCATCGCCGGGCTCACCAGATGCGTCCGGCTTCCTTTGCCCTGCCGCCCTTCGAAGTTTCGGTTCGAGGTGCTGGCGGAGCGCTCGCCGCTCGGCAGCACGTCGTCGTTCATGCCGATGCACATGCTGCAACCGGCGTCGCGCCATTCGAATCCCGCGTCGCGGAAGATTTTGTCGAGCCCTTCTTTTTCCGCCTGAGCTTTCACGATGCGCGAGCCGGGGACGACCAGCGCCTGCTTGAGCGACTTCGCAACGTGCTTTCCGGCCGCAACGCGTGCGGCCGCGCGCAGATCCTCGATCCTCGAGTTGGTGCACGAGCCGATGAACACGCGGTCGACCGGAATGTCTTCGATGCGCGTGCCCGGCTTGAGGTCCATGTAGACGAGCGCGCTCTCGGCGGCTTTGCGGTCGACGGGATCTTGAAACGACGACGGGTCGGGTACGCGGTCCGTCACCTGCGTCACCATGCCGGGATTCGTGCCCCAGGTGACCATGGGAGCGAGTTCCTCGGCGCGCAGTGTGACCGTGTCGTCGTATTTCGCGCTTGGATCGGTCGCGAGCGACTTCCAGTAGTCGACCGCGGCCTGAAAATCCTTGCCGCGCGGGACGAACGGCCTTCCTTCGAGATAGGCGAACGTCGTGTCGTCCGGCGCGACCATGCCCGCGCGCGCGCCGCCTTCGATGGTCATGTTGCACATCGTCATGCGGCCTTCCATCGAAAGCCCGCGAACGGCCTCGCCCGTATATTCCGCCACGTGGCCGTTTCCGCCCGCGATTCCGATTTTTCCGATGATGGCGAGGATGATGTCCTTGGCCGTGACGCCGCGCGGGCGCTTGCCCTGCACGTCGATTTTCAGCGTCTTAGATTTGTACTGGGAGAGGCACTGCGTGGCGAGCACGTGCTCCACTTCGCTGGTGCCGATGCCGAAGGCCAGCGCGCCGAACGCGCCGTGCGTGGACGTGTGGCTGTCGCCGCAGACGATCGTGCAGCCCGGCTGCGTGATGCCGAGTTCCGGCCCGATGATGTGAACGATGCCCTGGTTCCGGCTGTGCATGTCGAAGAGGCTGATTCCGGCTTCCTCGCAGTTGTGCGCGAGGGCTTCGAACTGCGCGACGGCGTCGGGATCGACCAGCGGCAGCGCGCGGTTTTTCGTCGAGACCGAATGATCCATCACGGCGAACGTCAGCTCGGGCTGGCGCACTTTGCGTCCCGCCGCTTTCAGTCCGGAGAACGCCTGCGGCGAAGTGCCTTCGTGGATCAGGTGTCGGTCGATGTAGATGAGCGAAGGCTTTCCGGGTTCTTCGTGGACGACGTGCGCGTCCCAAATCTTTTCGTAGAGTGTGCGCGGAGCCATAAGCTAGATCGGTCTCCTCAGGTTCCAGTGAAGCGCTGTGTTCATGTGCCGAGTATTGTGCTCCGGGGCTTACAAGTCCAATTTATAATTGTTGCGATCGATATAAATTCAGTTGTACGGACAAAAACAATCTTCGCGAGCTTGGGCCGCACCCAAACCCTCCAATCCAAAGCTAGCACGCTGGAAGAAATTTGCAAGTCGCGCCGACTGTCCGAATCGACCGCGCGCGGGATTCCAGCAGAGTTGTTACGCCCTGCGCCGCCCTTTCCTGCATAATTGCTGTCCATGGGCAATCCCGCATGTGACGAGTGCCGGAGAATCGCCCTGGAACTTCGCGAGGCGTGGACGGAAGCCTGGCTCTCCACCGATGACGAATTCCGCGCCGCGTGGACCGGGCTGCTTGGCGGCACCGAAGAGGACTTGGCCCGCGCCGAGGAAATCTTTCCCAGAACCAAAGTCGCGAACGCCGACCAGCTCCGAAAAGTCGTCATGAAGAAGTTCGAACACGAGGCCCTCACCGGCCACAAAATCCCGTTGCACAGGGCTACGGCTTGAGCCGATGATGGGCCTGTTTTTCGGGGAGGGCGCCATGCTGAAAATCAATCATCGGTGGTGGTTGAACGCTGTGCGAGGCTGCGCTGCGACCGCGCTTTTCATCGCCATCGTTGCACTGGCGCCGTTGAGCGGAGCGGATCGACCGTTTCAGAGCACGCCGAATGCGCCGAAGGCCGCTCCCGAGCAGAATGCGCCCGATCCGTGGGGCCCATCTGAGACGGTCGAGCCCGCGGATCTCGTCAAGGAACTTGGCGACCCGGTTCCCGCCAACCGCCCGATCGTGGCTTACGTTGGGTTTCGTTTCCTCTACGACGGCGGACACGTCCCCGGAGCTTCTTTTCACGGTCCCGGGTCCAAAGAAGATGGGATCGCCGACCTGCGGAAGTGGGCGCAGGGGCTGTCACGCTCGGCGAATGTCGTCCTCTACTGCGGCTGCTGCCCGCTCGAGCGCTGCCCGAATCTACGGCCCGCGTTCGTTGCGATGCGCGACATGGGGTTCACCCACCTGCGGGTCCTGCTGCTTCCGCACAATTTCGCGACGGACTGGGCCGCCAAAGGCTATCCCGTCGAAAAGGGCAAGTGAACGAAGGCGGCTAGCCAGGGAGGAGACCGAAGGCCGCTGGTTTGGCAGAATCCGGGCGTAATTGGCCACGTAAGGTGTCCTAGAGTGGCCATTTTTGTCACCACTGGTAAACGATCTGATCGTTCGCCCTGGAAGCGACTTCGCGCGCCCGCGCTACTCAGTACGCGGCGGTGAAGCGTTTGCCGATGGACTTCGGTTTCTCGATTTCGTCGAGGAGCGCGACGGCGTAGTCTTCGGCGGAGATGCGGCTTTCGCCCTTGGCGTCCGCGACGAGCTGATCGGCGCCGGTGCGAAACTTTCCCGTGCGTTCGCCCGGCTGGATGAACGCAGCGGGGCTGAAGTAGGTCCAATCAACCCCGGCCTTGCTTGCTTCGGCGCGAAGCACCTGTAGCGCGTCGCGGTGCGCGGACGCGATGCCCTTCCACGCCGGCGGAAAATTCGGCGCATCGAGGAGTTGCACGCCCGGCGCAACCTCCAGGCTCGCGGCGCCGCCCACCATGATCAGCCGTGTTGACGTGCCGGTTTTCTGGTTTGCGGTTTTGATTCCTTCGATCAACGACCGGGCCGCCGCAACCACCTGCTGAGGATCGGTCTGTGGCGGGCCGTAGGCGCTGACGACCACGTCGTGTCCGGCTGCGGCGGCCGCAACGCTCTCAGGCTTCAGGATGTCGCCCGCCTTGACGGTCAAGTTCAATCGTTTGTCGGCGATTTTCGACGGGTCGCGCGCGATCGCCGTCACCTTGTGCCCGCGTGAAAGCGCCTCATTCAGGATGCGCTGCCCGATCATGCCGGTAGCTCCAAACAGTGCGATGTTGCTCACGGTATTCTCCTTTCGCGACGGTTGCTCAGATCTCCCGCGATTGGATGGCGCGATTGCCGGATGCGATTCGAGCGTCACGCACTTTTTCGCGTGCTAGAATCGCGGATTCTTTTCGGGACAGCTACGACCGTGTGCGCCTCCAGCCACCATTCGACGAATTCGGCGAGCGCCGCCATAAGGCCGTGCCCGCTCTGCGGCGCAATGGACCGCAAACTCCTGGCTCGGCGCGATCCGTGGGACGTTGTCGAATGCGCCCGCTGCCGCATGGTCTTCCTCGGGAGCGAGCTTCCCTACGCCGTGCAGGCCGCGGATCACGACTGGGTTGAGGAATACACCAAGGAGTCGTCGCGACGCAAGGAGAAGCAGCCGCTCATGATGTTTCTCTCGAGCTGCACGCGCCGGCTTCGTCCCGAGCCGACCGGCCGGCTGCTTTCTCAGACGCTGCGCTGGAGAAGGGAAGGGAAGCTCGTCGATTTCGGTTGCGGCGACGGACGCTTCCTCGCACTCGCATCGAAATATTTCGACGTGGTGGGCATTGAACTGAGTCCCCGCGACGCGGAGATTTCGAGAAAGCGGACTTCACCGGAAAGGATCTTTGAAGGCCCCGTCACCGAAATAGCCGCGCGCGTCCTGCCTGAAGAGCAGTTCGATATCGTCACGCAATTCGGCTACATCGAGCACGAATGGCAGCCGCTCGCGGGGCTCCGCGCGGCCCATCGCCTGCTCAAGCCCGGCGGCGTCACGGTGCTCAAGACGCCGAACTATGCGAGCTGGAATCGCCGCGTGATGGGCATGGACTGGTGCGGGTATCACATTCCCGCGCACTGCAACTATTTCACGCCGCGCACGCTGAGCAAAATGCTTCGCGAAGTTGGATTCGAGCCACTCCCGCGCCCGCTTTTCGACCGGCTTCCGACCAGCGATTCGCTCTGGCTGGCGGCCCGAAAACCCGCATAGCCGCTTTCCTATTTTCTTCCCGGTACTTTAGTCCTTGCCCTTGTTCGCTGTACCAAAACTGTACCTTAGCCAGATTGACGGCGGTGCGTGGCGAGCCTAAAGTCGCCGCAACTTGTGGCCGATTTTTCAGGTTTGGATTCGGCCCAGGCGCGACAACACAGTTTCAGCCTCAGGTTAACTTCCTGGCCTGTTAACCGTAAGAAGCGGGCGCCGGGGTGTGTCCATTTGCCGGCGCGAGGGAGCGCACATGGCAAAGAGTCAGAAGTCAGTTTCGATTGCGGTCGTGCTGGTCGGTTTGGCGACGAGCGCCGCACTGCTAGGGCAGCGGCGGCAGGACAGTCCAACTTCGGGCGTGCAGGACCCGGGCGTGCGGGCCGGAGGCGTACAGGTGGGCTCTCCGCTCCCGGGTCTGAGCTCGGCGGAGCTACGGTTCTTCCAGGACGGCCTGGCGCGCTTCAGCGACGTGGATTCGGTCAGTGGAAACGTACCGGGTGAGACCAACGGCGGACTGGGCCCGGCCTTCAATTCAAACAGCTGCTCGAGTTGCCACGCGCAACCCGCCACGGGAGGCACGAGCCCGAGCGCGAGCCTGTACCCCAACATCGGCCCCAATCCCCAGATGGCCGCGGGGGTTGATGCCGGGGCGACCAACAGCATGCCGTTCTTTATTTCAGCGGACGGCCCTGTGCGCGAAGCGCGGTTCCCGTATATGGTCGCGAATGACGCGGTGACGCAAACCCCCGACGGCGGCGTACACGACCTTTTTACGATCACGGGACGCAGCGACGCTCCGAATTGCAACATGCCGCAGCCGAACTTCGAAGAGATGCAACAACTCGGCAACCTGATTTTTCGAATTCCCACGCCCGTGTTCGGCGCGGGGTTGATCGAGAACATCGCCGATTCGACGATTCTGGCGAACATGAACGCGAACGCCTCGCTCAACCAGGGACTCGGCATCACCGGGCATCCGAATTACAGCGGCAACGACGGAACGATCACGCGATTCGGCTGGAAAGCCCAGAACAAGTCGCTCGAGATTTTCGCGGGCGAGGCTTACAACGTCGAAATGGGCGTGACGAACGAGCTGTTTCCCAACGAGCGAGAAGGCGCACCCCAAGCGTGCATGTTCAACACCACACCTGAGGACGCGACAAACTTCGGAGAGGGAGGAACGAAGGTTGTGAGCGATATCGTGGCGTTCGCCGATTTCATGCGGTTCCTGGCGCCACCGCAGCCTTCGGCGAATGGGATACCGGGCCAGCCGTCAATTCAGTCGATCCAAAATGGAGCGGCGAACTTCAGCCAAGTGCACTGCGATGCGTGTCACACGCCGGCGCTCCCGACGTCACCCTCTTCGTTCAGTCCCGCGCTACGGAACAAGAACGTGGCGCTCTTCTCCGACCTGCTCGTTCATCACATGGGAACGGGTCTTGCGGACAACATTTCCCAGGGTTCGGCTGGGCCGGACGAATTTCGCACCGCGCCGCTATGGGGACTCGGCCAAAGGATCTTTTTCCTGCACGATGGACGCGCGACTCCAGCGAACGGTGGGCTTATGAACGCCATCGAGGCCCACTCGAGCCAGGGCTCCGAAGCGAATCAGGTGATTTCGCTCTTCAACCAACTGAGCGACCAACAGAAGCAGGACTTGCTCAATTTCCTGCGGTCGTTGTAGAGCGCCCGAGCTTTGTGAACCGGAGAGGTGATGCCGCCTATCTCTGGAAATGCGGCATCACTTCCTTGGTGAAGAGTTCGAGCGAGCGGACGCTCTCTTCGTGGGTGAGATCGCCGTAGGCAAAGCGCGCGACGAAGTAGTTAGCTCCGCATTCCTCCAGTTGCGCCTGGATCTTTGCACGCACGGTCGCCGGCGTGCCCGTGATAATCGTATCCGTCTTGCGGTGCGTCACTTCGTCGAGAACCGCGCGTGCGACACCGTATTTCCGCCACAGATAGGTCAGCTTATCCATGAACCCCTGGAGACCAAACATTCCCCGTTCTTCGGCCTGTTGGTCGTTTTCGCCCACATAGATATGCCGGGCGATGCCGATCTTGGGCATCTTTTCGTGGTTGCCGGGGTGCGCCTCGTTCCATGACTGCTTGTATCTATCGACCACCTTGCGCGCCTCGTCCGCAGGCAGCAACGAGACGACGCTCATATTCTGGCGCGCCGCTCGCGCGGCGTTTTCCGGGGTGTTCGTGGCGTACCAGAGCGGCGGATGCGGTTTTTGCAGCGGCTTCATCTGGATCGGCACGTTCGTGAAGTTGAAATATTTGCCATGATAATCGACCACGTCCTTAGTGAGCGCCGCCAGGAGGACTTCCACAGCCTCGCCATAGATGGCCGGCGCCTCGCTTTCGCCGACGTTGTAGAAGCCTAACTCAACGGGAGAGACACCCCGGCCCGTCCCGATCTCGAATCGGCCGTGCGTGAGGTGATCGAGCATGCAGATTTCGGCCGCCAGGCGCAGGGGGTTGTAAAGCGTGGCGATCAGGACCAGCGGGGCGAATCGAATCCTGTGGGTGATCCGGGACGCCGCCGCGTAGAAGATCAGCGGGGAGGGAGCCAGCCCGAGCGGTGTGAAGTGGTGCTCGGTGACGTGGAACGTGGTGAAACTGGCCTTGTCGTAGAGTTCGAGCAGCTTCAGCCGGCTGTCGTAGGTTTCCGATATCGGCCGGTCCTGCCTATCCACATGGTCGACGACTCCAAATTCCATTTTCATCCCTGCCCCTCGGTAAGTTCCTTCAAAGCGCTGACCACTCTACCTGCGAGTCCCGGCTTTGGCAAACTCCACCGGCCCGAGAGCGCCGGAGAACCCCGGCGCCGGTCGCGGCATCCAACGCCGTGCGCCTTGGCGCCTCTGTCTTGGCAACAAAGGCAACCGGATGCCGGGTCCGAACTTTGCAGGATTCGAGGGGGTGCTATAATCACCCATAACCTGCGGCCGCGAAAAGGAGTACGAGGATGGGGATTCAATTTCGAGAACTGTTGAGCTGGGTCAGACGCCGCAAAGTGTTTGCCTCCCTCCTCGTAGCCTTCACGCTGGGGATCGGCATCCTTATCGGCTCAGTGGTTTCCGGACGCGCGCTGGCCACCCGCGCGCAAGGTCCCAGCGGCGCTTCCTTGCTCGCGATCCCCGATCCAGTGTCGCTATCAGGCGCGTTCTCCAGCATTTCGAAGAGCCTGGGACCCGCGGTGGTCAACATCTCGACCACGCAAGTGATCGAAAAGCCCAAGGGAGGCGCCAAGACGCCGCACGGGTCCAACGATCCTTTCCAGGATTTCTTCGACCGCTTTTTCAACTCCCCTGACGACGGGCCGGACGCCGAACGCAGTCTGGGCTCCGGCGTCATCGTGGACAAGAAGGGTTTCATTCTGACGAACGACCACGTGATCGACGATGCCACCAAGATTCAGGTCTCCCTGGACGGCGATTCCGCGCACTACAACGCCCGCGTGATCGGCACGGACAAGGACACGGACCTCGCGGTGATCAAGATCGATGTCAACCATGACCTTCCGGTCGCCAAACTCGGCAACTCCGACGGCGTGCAGGTAGGCGACTGGGTCCTCGCTTTCGGCAGCCCGTTCGGTTTGAATTCGACGGTCACCGCCGGCATCATCAGCGCCAAGGATCGCTCGAACGTCGGCCACCAGTTCCAGCGCTTCATCCAGACCGACGCGGCGATCAACCCCGGCAATTCGGGCGGCCCGCTCGTGAACATGGCGGGCGAAGTGATCGGCATCAATACCGCGATTTACACGGGCAGCCGCGGCTTTGAAGGCGTTGGATTCGCGCTGCCGTCAACCACCGCGATCACCGTATACAACCAGCTGATCACGGCCGGGAAGGTGGTCCGCGGTTCGATCGGCGTCACGTTCCAGGAAGAAAACAGCAACAATCCAATTCTCATGAAAGAACTGGGCGCGCCGTACGGCATCGTGGTCGAGGCGGTTGAACCCGGCAGCCCCGCCGACAAGGTCGGTTTGCAGGCCGGCGACGTGATCACGGACGTGAACGGCCAACCCGTGCACACCGGCGCCGATCTGGTGAATCCGATCGCGCAGACGGCCATCGGCCAGTCCGTCCAGCTTCGTTATGTGCGCAACAAGCAGGCGAAGGAAGCCACGCTGACGGTGGCCGACCGCTCGAAGATATTCCCGCAGACGGCGCAGGATGCTGAAGAGCAGCCCGACCAGGGCGAGCAGGCGGACCTCTTCGGCTTACACGTTGAGGATCTGACGGCCGATCTCGCGCACAAGCTGGGCATGGGCAAGCTCACCGGAGCCGTTGTCACGCAGGTTGAGCCGGCGAGCTTTGCCGAAGACATCGGTTTCGCGCGGGGCGACGTGATCACGGAAGTCAACCACGTCCCGGTCGCCTCGCAAGCGGACTATCGCGCGCAGATGGCGAAGCTCAAGACCGGCGAAGACGTGCTCTTCAAGGTCGCACGGCGTTCGGATAGCGACCGCATCCTGACGCTCTTCCTGGCGGGCGCCGTGCCGTCCGCGCAATAGCAATGGCGTGTCCAAGTGGGACCCCGGCATAGCGCCGCCGGCGTTGCCTGATAGGTCCGGCCTCGGGGCGCCTTGCTTGAGTCGCGAGCCCAAGTCGCGATAATAGAAAGATCGCTCGGAACGGGGCGGTCGCAGTAAAGAGCCGGGCGTCCAACAAAAGTGAAAGCACCGATCAAATCGTTGGCTATTGCCGTGTCTCTCGCGTTCGCGTGGGTGTCCGCGGCGGCCATCTCGTCTGCGGCGCCGTCTTCGGCGGGCGCGGGGCAGCGGGCAAGTTCATCGGCTTCCGCGTCGTCTTCCAAATCGCCGGCATCGACGCACACCAGCCACAAGAAAAGCGGAAAGCACCACTCGAAGCGCACGCCCACGCAGAAGGCCCCTGCCCCCGACCGAATTTCGGAGATTCAGTCCGCGCTCGCCCACGGCGGCTACTATCAGGGCGACCCGAACGGAAAATGGGACTCCAACACTGTCGCCGCGATGGAGAAATTCCAGTCCGCCAACGGCATCGGGCCCACGGGCAAGCTCGACGCCGCAACGCTTCAAAAGCTGGGTCTCGGCTCTCCGATCGCCGGCGTCTCAGCTCCGAGGCCGATAACGCCGAACTGCTGCTCGATGGCGAAGCCAAGCTCGCCTCCATCGGGTGACAAGCCCGCGACGACGTGCTGTTCGGCCCCTCCGGCGCAACCGCAATCATCCACACCGCCTGCCGGTTCGGCTCCCACTTCCTCGACCAACAACACAGCGCAGCCCGCCCAACACTAGGCCGCTTCTGTAAGAACTGCTCCGCCGGTCGAAACACGAACCCATCAGGCAGCGCGCTGGTACAATTTCGCGGAGAGTGCCAGCTATTGGCTATCTGACGAGCAAGAGTCCGGACGCGCGGACTGATGGCCCCGGCGGGGGCCTGGGAGAGACAGGCGCGAGCAAGAAACGCATCGCTTGCGCGATCGGTCGCACCTGGGCGGGAATCGGTTTGCCGATCGCGCTGTTCTGTTGCGTCGCGGTGCGCGCGCAAGAGTCGCCGCCCCCTCAGCCACAACAAACGCCCAATGCGCCTGCGCTGCACCCGCGCAGGAGCAAACCCAGCAAAGCGCTACGTCCAACTGCGTTCAGCCGCCGCCGCTGGTGAGCTGGCAGGATTACGACGGACCATTCAAGAAAGCCGTGGGCGTGTTCGGGCGGAGATTGGAACGCAAGGCGGTGCATCCGCCGAACTACAAGCCGGGGGCGAAGCTCTGCACTCTCGAAGTGAAAGACAAATTCATTCTGTTCCTCAACGACACGATCGACCCGGTCACGTTTCTAAGCGCTGCCTTCAATTCGGGGATCAGCCAGGCGGAAAACGACGATCCTTCCTACGGGCAAGGTGCTGCGGGCTACGGCAAGCGCGTCGGCTTTAATCTCATCGATCAGGCCCAGTCCGACTTTTTCAAGGACTTTGCGTATCCGGTGATCTTTTCGGAGGACCCGCGTTACTACCGTCTGGGCAGCGGCTCCGTCGGCCGCCGATTCCTCCATGCGGTGGAGCACGCGGTAGTCGCGCACAGTGAAGATGGCGCGGCGATACCCAACTACTCCGAATGGCTGGGGACGACGAGCGCGATCGCGCTGGGTAACGTCTACCACCCGGATCACCGCCGCGGCTTCGCTCCGACCGCGGAGGGTGTCGGTTCCGCCGTCGGCCAGGACATCGGTTTCGACGTGCTCCGCGAGTTTTGGCCGGAGATCGCGCGGAAATTCAAGCTGCCGTTCCGCGATCAAAACGAGCCGCGAAGCCCAAGCACGGATGCCGCCAAGTAAGCCCGGTGTTGTAAGGAAAGCCACGCCGCCGACGGGGATAAACAAGAAAGGCCGGCACCCACCCGCGCCGGCCCTTCTCTCTTTCGCGGACTGCTTTATTGCTGTTACGTCCTCCGATGGCCGCGCTACTGGTGGTCGGCCTCCGTGAGTGCCGGGTTCGTCACCGGGTTACCCGAGTCGCCATATGCCCCCATGAGGATGGCTTTCGTCGACGACACCATATAGAAAATGAGTTCGGGCGTGCTGCTTTGTCCAGAGTTATAGACGGTTCCCCGACCGTTTGAGGCCACCGAATAATCCTGGGAGAAGGTTTGGTTGGGATCCTGCCCGTTGCCGAGTGAGACGTCATCGGTCTCTCCCGCGACAGTTCCCGAACCGTTGAAACTGGCCCAGCCCGCGCTGTAGTCGACATTTGGTTCCGCGGGCGAGAAGATGCCAAAGCCGAAGACCCCGCTCGCGGACGCATTCGAGTACGATCCGGGGGACGACTGCGGCGTGAAGAAGCCTGTCATAGCCTCGTCGCTCGTGTCCATAGCGAATCCTTTGCCTGCACTCACAAGGTAAAAAATGGGAGGATGATTGCCGCCGCCCGTTGTTAACGTCACACGGCCATTCGACGCCACGCTGTAGGTACCCGAGGCGCTGCCGGTGCTGATCGTCCCGCCATCGTTTTCGTCGCCGTTGAACGTGAAGTTGCCCGTGCTCGGGATGCTGAGCAGTCCAACTTGCACATCGGAAACCGGTGCGGACCCATTATCGTCCAGCGCGGTAAAATAGATGACACTGGTGCCGCTCAAAGACGAGTTCGAGAACGACCCTCCTCCCGTTTCCTGCATGGCCGTCCCGGCAACCAGAGGAGCGCTGGAGCTTTGCGCGTCGTTGCTCATCGTGAATACTGCTCCCGTGTTAACGATGTAGTATACGTAGTCAAGGGTACTACTTCCGGTGGGCGTTATCGTGAACGTCGTGCGGCCATTGCCATCGGGGGTTCCGCGCGTGCCCGTGAAAGCGATGGGGCCAGCGAGCCCGTCATCCACTGTAGCGGTGCCATTGTTGACGGAATCGAAATCCTCGGTACCGGCGCTGATCGTGGTGCCCGATATGCTGAGAGTTCCGGCGACGCTGAACCGGCTTTGCTGGGTCAGTGACAGCGTGGAAGATGCGCCGAAGGCGTAGTCGCCGGTAACCTGCGTGTTCGAGAACGCCGAGGCGGTTTGCTGGTACATTGCGCCGGAGGCGAGCGTGCCGGTCGCGTCGAACTCGATCATCCGCCCGCTGAACGCCACACCCGAGGTGATCTGGTTCAAAGCGAAGCGGTAGGTGGAGGTTGCCGCCGAAGTGGCGATTGTCAAGCAGCCACGATAGCCGCCATTGGTGTCCAGCCCCACGGAGTAGGAGCTGCTTGCCGTGGTAATGGAAAGCGGCGGTGGTGTTTTACCCGTTGTACTGTTGTTGTCGTCTTCCTCGCCGGCGGTAACCTTTCCGGTGCCGTCGGCGGTAAAGCTTCCGACCCGCGCCATCGGCCCGTTGGTATCGAACCCCTGCAACTGGTACGCATACTGGCCCTTCAAGAAGGACTCGCTGCCTGTCCCGCAGGCGGCGCTTACCGCGTTGATGGTGAGCGAATACGTCATTTTCACCGTGACCGGGATGGTTTCGGAATCCGTAACGTCGATGATGATGCCGGTCGTGGTGCTCGTTGCGGTCGGCGTACCTGTGATCGTTGCAGGCGGGCCGGCGTTGAACACTAGGGGGCTGGGCAGCGCCGCGGAGGTTCCATCCAGGCTAAACGTGTAAGGAGGAACGCCGCCGCTGGCCGAGAACGTTACGCTATAGGCGGTGCTCACCGTCCCGCTCGGCAACGTGGCCGAGGTCGGGGCGATGGCGAGCGGCGTCGGAGTGATTGTCACGACGGCCGAAACGAACGGATTCGGAGCGTCGTGCGCGGTAGCGGTGATCGTCACGGTCCCACCGGTCGGGGGAACGGCCGGCGCATCGAAGGTTGTCGCAGTTCCGCTAACGGTGTGGGCCGCGGTGAACGAGCCGCAAGTTCCCGTGCAGGTGACCGTCCAGTCCACGCCTCCGGCGCCGGGATCATTCGACACCGTGGCGTTCACGCTCAAAGTACCGCCCGCGGTCACGCTCGAGGGAGCCGAGGGAGTGAACACGATGCTCTCCGTGCTGACCAAGATCGAGAAGCCAGTCACGGTCGTCTGCTGCCCGAGGCCGTCCGTCAGGGTGACGCTGAAATTCAACGTCGTCGGTGTGGTCGGCGTGCCGGTGATGGCTCCGGTGCTCGTGTTGAGCGAAAGCCCGTCGCTCAGCGCGGGAGTCGTGCTCCACACGAGCGTTCCATATCCCGTTCCCAGGAGCGTGAAGCTGTACGCGGTGTTGACCGTTGCGGACGGTACCTGGGCAGGCGTCGTCGTGATTACAGGCGGCGCGGGATTGTTCACTGTAATTATGAAAGCTGCTGGAGCCGATGTTTGGCCAAACGTATCGCTCACCGTCAAAGTGACGGGGACTGCCTGGTGGGTTGTCGGAGTTCCGGAAACAGCGCCCGTGGATGTGTTGAGCGACAGCCCATCGGCGGGAAGCCCGCTGGTGGCGCTCCATGTGAGCGTACCTGAGCCCGTGGCGTGGAAGGTGAAAGAGTACGCGGTCCCAACCGTGGCAGCCGCCGACGTTACTTGCGCCTGAGTCGTGGTGATCGCTGGCGCAGGCGGATTGTTGACGGTGATCGTGAATGGTGTTGCAGCCGAAGACTGGCCGAATGTGTCGCTTACCGTCACCATGACGACGATCGAAGCTTGTGATGTCGGCGTGCCGGCGACGATGCCCGTAGCGGCTGCAAGCGAGAGTCCGTCAGCGGGGAGTCCCGTGGCGCTCCAAGTGAGCGTGCCTGTACCCGAGGCATGGAAGGTGAAGCCGTACGCGGTCCCGGCCGTTGCCGGCGCCGCCGTCACTTGCGCCTGCGTTGTCGTAATCGTGGGCGCTGGCGGATTGTTGACCGTTATCGTAAGCGTCCCGGTTGTCTGCGACTCCGCGCCAGCGGAGCTCGAGTCCTTTATGGTGACGGTGAACGAGACCGTCTTTTGCGACGTCGGCGTGCCGGTGATGGCGCCCGTGCTCGCGTTGATCGAAAGGCCGTCACTGAGGCCCGTGGCGCTCCAAGTGAGCGTTCCCGATCCGCCCGTGGCAGTGAACGAGAAACTGTACGCGACCCCGGCCGTGGCTGGCGCCGCCGTCAATAGCGCCTGCGTGGTGGTGATGTTGGGCTGGGCGTTCACGGTGATGGTGACGCTCTTGCTGATGCTCGTGTTCTTGATCGAGGTCGCCGTGATCGTCGCCGTTCCCGTCGTCCCGCTGGCGTTGAATTGCACGGAGGTAATCGTTACGTTCGCCAGCGCCGTGCAAGCAGCGCCCGTGCATGTCCAGGTCACACCCTCGCCTCCGTCATTCGCCGCGGTGACGTTGATCGTGATGCTCTGGCCCAGGTCAACTGCGAGAGCGGACCCACCCGGGAAAGAGAGCGTCACGCCAGAACTACCGCCGCAACTGGCGAGAATGACTGCGGACATCAAGATGAGGCAGGTCGAAACCCAGTTTGCCAAACGCTTCATGGCGTTTCCTCGGGGGCGCTGTGCCAGAAGCTTGGTCAACTGGAGAGAATTCGGGTATGGACTGTAACGAACCCAAATCTCTGGCGCGCAGATTAAGTTCTTAGTTACTGCTGTGGTTGATTCTAGAGGTGATGGTTCAGAGTGAAACATGCAAATGTATCGTCAGTGCCGAAACGAGAACTTTACCAGTACGAAACACCTCCCGAGTCTCCCGAACGTATGGTGCTCGGCGACTTTCGAAGGCTTCCGCCAGGCCGAGTTTTGCGCGAACTACCCCCTTCCCAGCCGGGTTCCTTGGTGCTAGCGTGATTCAGGAGCCTTGGCGACTGGCGATAGCGGCTCCGAGGCTGCAATCCGGGAATCCTACAGGAGCGGCGACCATGGCTACCGCATTTGCGCCTAAAGTCTTCAAGAACTTCATCAACGGCGAATGGGTGGAAGCCCGCGGCGGCGAGGCGATCGAGGACCGCAATCCAGCGAACCGGGATGAGCTGGTCGGAATGTTCCCCGCGTCGACAAGCGAAGACGTCGCGCTGGCGGTGGAAGCCGCGAAATCGGCCTACAACAAATGGCGTCTGACGCCCGCTCCCAAGCGCGCCGAAATTCTATTCCGCGCCGCTGAAATCCTGGTCGCGCGCAAGGAGGACTACTCCCGCGACATGACGCGCGAGATGGGCAAGGTCCTCGCCGAGACGCGCGGCGACGTGCAGGAAGCCATCGACATGACGTACCTGATGGCCGGTGAAGGCCGGCGGCAGTTCGGCCATACCACGCCGTCCGAGTTGCCCAACAAATTTGCCATGGCAGTCCGCGCGCCCGTCGGCGTGGCGGGACTGATCACGCCGTGGAATTTCCCGATGGCGATTCCCTCGTGGAAGGCGATGCCGGCTTTGATCTGCGGCAACACCATCGTGCTGAAGCCCGCGGAAGATACGCCGCTTTCGACCTACAACCTCACTCAGGTTCTTGCGGAGGCGGGTTTGCCGCCGGGAGTCCTGAACGTGGTCTTCGGCGAGGGGCCGGACGCGGGCGCGCCGATCCTCAGCAATCCGGACGTCAATCTGGTCAGTTTCACCGGCTCGACCGAAGTGGGCCGCATCGTGAGCCAGGCCTGCGCGCCGACGTTCAAGAAGTGCCATCTCGAGATGGGCGGCAAGAACATCATCGTCGTGATGGACGACGCGAATCTCGATCTCGCGGTGGAGGGAGCGGTCTGGGGCGGCTTCGGCACGACGGGGCAGCGCTGCACGGCCGCGAGCCGCGTCGCCGTGCAAAAGGGCGTCTATCGCGAATTCGTCGAAAGGTTCGTGTCGCGCGTGAAGTCGTTGAAGGTCGGCGACGGCCTCGACCCGTCGACGCAGATGGGTCCGTGCATCAACGAGCAGCAACTTAATACGGTGATGAAATACGTCGAGATCGGCAAGAATGAAGGCGCGAAACTCGCCACCGGGGGTCACCGGCTCGAAAACGGGACCCACGCGCGGGGATGGTTCCACGAGCCCACGGTGTTTGTCGATTGCGACGCCAAGATGCGCGTCTGCCAGGAGGAGATTTTCGGCCCGGTGGTCTGCGTGATCCCGTTCGATTCGTTCGACGACGCGCTGGCCATCGCGAATGGCGTCAGCTACGGCCTCTCCGCATCGATCTACACGCGCAACGTAAACCATGCTTTCCGCGCGCAACGCGATCTTGAGACCGGCATCGTCTACGTCAACGCGCCCACGATCGGCGCCGAGACGCATCTCCCGTTCGGCGGCACGAAAAATACCGGCAACGGCCATCGCGAAGCGGGGCTCGCAGCGCTCGATTTTTATTCCGAATGGAAGACCGTGTACGTAGATTATTCCGATCGACTCCAACGCGCGCAAATCGACTCCTGAAAGGCGAGGACTTCTTCGATGATCCGACGATCTGACTTCACGCTGTTGCTCGTTCTGTTCCTTGCGCTTCCTTTGGCGCTTGCCGCGCAGTCGTCCGATTCGCGCCGGGCCGCGAATTCCGCGGTGTCGTCCGCGATTGCCACGGCGGCCGGATGCTCCGGTTTTCAGGCGGGCGGCGGAGGCGGTTCTGCCGCGGGCGCGCCGGCGAAGTCCGATCACGGTTTCGACCCTTCGAATCTCGACCGCTCGGTCTCGCCCTGCGATGACTTCTATAAATTCGCCGACGGCGGCTGGATGAAGGACAATCCGATCCCGCCGGATCAGGCCTCGTGGGCCACGTTCAGTAAGCTGCGCGACCAGAACGAGAAGGAGCTGCACCAGATCCTCGAGGATGCCGCCAAGGACAAGAACGCCAAACCCGGTTCGAACTGGCAGAAGATCGGCGACTTCTATGCGAGCTGCATGGATGAGAGGCAGATCGAATCCGCCGGCCTGAAGCCCCTCGAACCCGAATTGCAGCGCATCGCCGATATCAAGGACGCCGCCGAGCTACAGGCGGAGATCGCGCGACTGCAACGCACGGGCATCGACGCTGTTTTTGCGTTCGGTTCCGAGCAGGATTTGAAGGACAGCACGCAGGTGATCGCGGGAGCAGGGCAGGGCGGCCTCGGCCTGCCGGACCGCCAATACTATCTCGATGACGACGATCGTTCGAAGCAGCTTCGCGCCGGCTACGTCCAGCACGTTACGAACATGTTCAAGTTGATGGGCGATGACGACGCGACGGCCGCCTGCCGAGGCGAAGTCCGTGCTCGATGCGGAGACCGCGCTCGCGACGGCCTCGAAGAAGCGCGAGGACCTGCGCGATCCCGTGGCGAATTATCACCGATTGACGCTGGCGCAGCTCGGCGATCTCACACCCCATTTCTCGTGGGTCAGCTATTTCAAGGAGATGGGCGCTCCTCCGCTGCAAGATGCCGACATCGGCCAGCCCGACTTTTTCAAGCAGGTGGATTCCGGACTCGCCTCCGTCCCGCTCGATAATTGGAAGACCTATCTCCGCTGGCACCTGATTCATTCGGTTGCGGGGAGCCTGCCGGCCAAGTTTGTCGACGAGAATTTCGACTTTTATGGAAAAACGCTAACGGGCACAAAGCAACTCCTGCCGCGCTGGCAGCGTTGCGTGCAATCGACCGATGGGCATCTGGGCGAAGCCCTGGGCCAGTATTACGTCGAGCGCTATTTCCCGCCAGAAGCAAAAGCCAAGGCGCTGGCCATGGTGAAGAACCTGATAGCGGCGCTCCACGACGACCTCACGACTCTGGATTGGATGAGCCCCGCGACCCGCGAGCAAGCCATCAAGAAGCTCGACGCGTTCACCCTCAAGATCGGCTACCCCGACAAGTGGCGCGACTACTCAGCGTATAAGGTGGATCGCGGGCCGTATGTCGAGAACGCGATTCGCGGCGATGCTTTCGAAGTGGCGCGGGACATGGCGAAGATCGGCAAGCCCGTCGACCGCATGGAATGGGACATGACGCCGCCGACAGTCAACGCCTACTATAACCCCTCGATGAACGAAATCGTTTTTCCGGCGGGCATTTTGCAGCCGCCGTTTTTCAATCGTAACGCCGACGACGCCATCAACTACGGCGGCATGGGTTCCGTGATCGGCCATGAAATGACCCACGGCTTCGACGATCAGGGCGCCGAGTTCGACGGCCAGGGGAATCTCAAGAATTGGTGGACGCCCGAGGACCTGAAGAATTTTCAGGAGCGCGGCGAGTGCATCGTCCAGCAGTTTGATGCGTACGAGGTCGAGCCGGGCCTGCACGAAAACGGAAAACTCGAGGAGGGCGAAAGCATCGCCGACCTGGGCGGCCTTACAATCGCCCACGCGGCCTTCCTGAAGACGCTGGAAGGTAAGCCCGCCCCCGAACCGATCGATGGCTTCACCCCCGACCAGCGTTTCTTCCTGGGTTGGGCGCAAGTCTGGGCGGCGAACTTCCGCCCGGAATACGCCCGGCTGATCGCCAAGACCAATCCGCATCCGCTGGATCAATTCCGGGCGGACGGCCCGCCATCGAATCTCCCGGCGTTTGCGAAGGCGTGGGGTTGCGGCGCGAAGTCCCCCATGGTCCGCCCAGCGGCTCAGCGCTGCCGGATCTGGTAGCCCCGACGGACCGTTGTTGGTCCGTGGGGTAAATTGGGGACTACTTCTTCTTCGCAGCCAGGATTCGTTCGATTTGTCCGAGGTGGTTGATGTCGTGCCCCGCGAACATGCGGGCGATGTGCGCGACGCTCTCCTTGCCGCGCTCGGAATGCATGCCGTAGTGCTCCCACTGTTCGGGCGTGAGCGTTTTCAGCAGCGCGAGGTTCGCGGCGCGGAGCGCGCAAAACTGCTCGAACGACTTGCGCGGATCGCGCTTGTCGTAGTGCAGGGCGGTGACCCAGACGTCCTGATCGAATGCCTGATAATCGGCGTCCCGGGAGCGCCAAGAATCGTGCGAATGCGGTAGCCGCCGACCAGCTCGGTATCCGAGATGTGCGCGACGATCTCGGCAATCGACCATTTTCCCGGCGCGGGCCGCTTCCGCAATTTCGATCCCGGAACGCCTTTCAGCAAGCGCTCGAGTTTCTTGGGCGTGGCGGCCTGAACTTTCAGCGGCTGCTGGTCTCCGACGATGCCCAGCATGCGTTGGATGTACTGCTGCGGTGTTTCGGCCATGGCGTTGAAGGCTCCTTTCGTCGTAGCTGACTGACCCTGATTCTAGCCGGTCACGCGTTTCTTCGGTAAGCGAAGCAAGTCCGGGCCGCGCGCCGCCACAGAGACATATTGGGCTGGTCTTCTACCAGGGCGGGAATCGCGTTTGAAATTCTGGAAACTTCGGCCCGCCAAAGCCTCGGCACCCCCTCGGCCGCGACATACAATTTATTGAGTCCGGGGCGCTGCGGCCTGCTCGGGAAGCAATAGGCCGCGAGCCTCGATGCAGGCCACTCTCAGAGGCGAACATCATGGCGAAATCCGTGGACGTCCACCCGGAGAAGGCGCGCGCCAACGCGTCCGCGAAGACTTCCTACAAGCCTCCGATCAAGCCGGAGGAGCACGAGCTCGCGCAGAAGCAAAGCGAACAGGCGGCGCTCGAGGCTGATCTAGCCGACCGCGAGCTGCGTTCCGCGAATCTGCGGGCGGAGCTCGGGGCATTCGAGCGGCGCTACCTGCACTTCGTGGGCTCGCGTTATGCCGAGCTCGATGAGTGGAAGGCGAGACTGGCCGAGCGCGCGGCACGCGAGCAGCCCGGCAACGAGCGGGCGCAACAAGCGGCGCGCGATGCACGCGCGATCGCCGGCGAGACGAAATCCGCCGTGGGCGAAGAGGCGGCGCAGGAGCCGCGCGCGTTCAAGGCGTCGCCGGAGATGAAGCGGCTGTACCGCGAAGTCGCCAAGCGAATCCATCCCGATCTCACCTCGAATCGCGAAGACCGCGCGAAGCGCCAGGAGTTGATGGCGGAAGCCAACCAGGCATACGAGCGCGGAGACGAAGCGCGGCTCGCCAAAATCCTGACGGCCTACGAGTGCAGCCCGGACAACGTCGAAGGCGAAGGGACCGGCCCGGAGCTCGTTCGCGTGATCCGGCGCGTAAGCCAGGCGCGAGGCCGGCTGGCCGAGATCGAAGCGGAGATGCAGGAACTGGTGCGCTCCGAACTCTACCAGTTGAAGTCGCGGATCGAGGAAGCGGAGAAGGGCGGCCGCGACGTGCTCGCCGAGATGATCCAAAAAGTGGAAGAACAGATCGCGCTCGCGAAAGAGCGGCTCGAAGCGCCCGCCTCAGCGCCTCGCTCCTGATGGAAACGCGCGAAAAATCCGCCGCGCAACAGATCGTCCCGACGCCGTCGCAAGCGCTGGCGGTGCGGTCCGCGGCGATCGTCGCGCGCGGACTGCGCGACTTGACGCGCGATTCCAACTGGCTGATCAAGAAAGTATTCACCGCGCGTTCCTCGCGTCTCGCGATTTCGCCGGCCGGCCAGGTGTGCGCGGTTTCGCCGCTCGTGCGTCAGGGCACCGAGCGCGTCTGGCTCTACGACATCGAGCTGACCGTGCCGAATTCGACGCTGGCCGTTCCCGACGAGCCGGCCATGTGTCCGGCGGGTCTGCCTGCGGCGTTTGCTTACTCGCCCACGGCGCGCCATCTGGTGGCAGCGTGGGGCGCCTGGCCGCGAGAGTTGCACGTCTTCGATCTTCACGGGAAGGTTTTTCTCGGCTCGTTCGGAAAATTTCCGAATTTCCCGGAGGCTCTGGCATGGTCGGAGAGCGGGAGACACCTGGCCGCTGCCACGGGCGGGGGAAGGGACGCGCGATTGCAATTGTGGGAGGCGCTTCCCGAATCGCCCTTTGGGATGCCTTTCGGGGGAGCTCCGGCGAGCGAAATGGCAGCGCCGCAGAGTGAGGAGGGTTCGGAGCCGCCAAACCTCGAGACGGACTCGAGCGACGAAGGCACGTTTGCGGGATTTGGCCGCAGCGTCTTCAGTCCGGACGACGGAGCGCTGGCGACTGTCGTTCGGATGGAGGGCGCGTGGGCCGACGATTCGATCGTGCTGCTGGTGGTGCCGACGCTGCGGCGGCAGAATTCGTTTCAGGCACAGGGGCACATTACGGATCTCGCGTGGACGTTCGATAGCCGCCAGCTGATTTTTTGCGCGGCGGGGCAGTCTTACCGGCTCGCAACCGAGACGATGCAGGCGGAGGCGCTGCCGTTCGGCGCCGAGCTGTGCGCGTGCCACCCGCACTTTCCGTTGTGCCTGTGCTACAGCTCGTGGCTTAAAAACTCCGCAAAGGGCAGACTGTTTCTAGTCGATCTGGAGAGCCTTGCCGTTTTCGACGAGTATGCGGCCGAGGGCGTCGCCGATCTGCGCTGGAGCCTGGACGGCTCGAAGGCCTACGCCGTCACCCCCGACGGCCTCGCCTACATCTACGAACCGCCGCTACTGTAAAGGGTCACGCCAGATTCGTCCCGATCATTTTCTGAGTCCACTGCCAGATTTCGGCAGCGACCTTCGGATCGCGCGAGAGAGGATTGGACTCCGCAGGTTTTGACTTCACGAAATAGGTGCCCGTCACTTTGGCCACGTCCGGGGAAGTCGCGAGATAGAGAGACACTTCGGCGCCCTGTTTCGAATTCAGCATGAACGGTTTCACCACGGTGATGATCAGCTTGAACATCAGCGGTGGATTGGCGCCCCAGATATTCGTCGCGACCACGCCCGGGTGCAAGCAATTGGCGGTCACGCCGGTTCCTTCCAGTCTTCGTGCCAATTCGAATGTAAACGCATTCATCAGCAGCTTTCGATTGTCCGTAGGCGGCGAACCCGAATTTCCGGTGCTCGAACTGAATGTCGTTCATATCGAGACGCGCACGGCGCTGCGCCTCCGACGAAACGTTGACGATTCGCGAAGGCGCGCTGGCCTTCAGGAGATCGAGCAAGAGAAGCGTGAGCAGGGCGGCGCCCAAATGGTTGGTGGCAACCACCATCTCGATGCCGTCCGCGGACAGCGTGCGCGCGCGTGTGCCCCCGCCTGCGTTGTTGATCAGCACGTCGAGGCGAGGGCATTTCTGCCGGATTTGCTCCGCGAGTGCTCGCACGGATGCCTGTGACGACATGTCCGCGATCATTAGTTCGAGGTCGGAAGATCCGGACTCGCGTCGGATCTCTTCGAGCGCCGCTTGTCCTTTCTCGGGGTTGCGGCAGACCATAACAACGCGCGCGCCCATTTGGGCGAGGCCGAGGGCCGTCTCTTTTCCGATGCCGCTGTTCGCGCCGGTGACGACGCAGGTCTTGCCGGTCATGGTCTTGGATTGGTCCATGCTTTCGCCTTTCGCAGCGACACAATACATCACGCGCGGAATGCGCTCAAGTAACGCGATGCCTGGGATCGAGAACTAGACCAGCGGCAGGTTGGCTTCGGCTTCGAGCGTGGAGTCGGCGCGGTCGCCGGCGAGAAAGCGCGCGTGGCCGGCGGCGGCGATCATTGCAGCGTTATCCGTAGAAAGCGCGCGGCTGGGGAAATAGACTTCGATCCCGCGTCGCGCGGCTTCGGCTTCGAAGGAGCGGCGGAGCTCGCTGTTTGCGGCCACGCCGCCGGAAACGAGCACGGTGCGCGCGACGCGTTCCCCGGCGGCAACGAGTGTGCGCGAGACAAGACTGGCGACGACCGCGCGCTGGAAACTCGCAATCAGGTCGAGCGTCGACGGCGTGCAGAGCGCGCGGAGCGCGTCCGGGCCGCGATCGCCGCGAGCCAACGCTTGCTGCCGGGCCTCGATCTCGGGCTGAAGCTGTGGGTTGCGGCGCAGGTGATACAGCACAGCCGTCTTGATTCCGCTGAAGCTGAAATCGTGCGGGTTGCCGCTCATTTTCGGCTCGCCGAAGCGAATGGCGAGCGGGTTGCCGTGGGGCGCGAGCGTGTCGATGATCGGGCCGCCGGGATAGCCGAGCGCGAGCATCCGCGCGACCTTGTCGTAGGCTTCGCCGGCGGCGTCGTCGCGAGTGCCGCCGATGCGGGCGTAGGAGAATTTTCGCGAGCCATTCTGCGATTCAGAGGTGACGTGGTAGAGAATTGTGTGGCCGCCGGAAACAATGAGGCAAACGGCGGGCAATTCGGGTTGGCGGCTGGCCGCGTGCGCTTCGAGCAACACCGCGTGAACGTGGCCTTCGAGATGGTTCACGCCGACGAGCGGCTTCCCGAGCGCCATCGCGAGCACCTTGCCGTAGGTGAGGCCGACGAGAAGCGAACCGATCAGGCCCGGGCCTTGCGTGACCGCGATAGCATCCAGGTCGCGCAATTCCACGCCCGCCTGGCCGACCGCTTCGCGCACCACGGGCACGATCTGCCGCAGATGCTCGCGCGAGGCAAGCTCCGGAACCACGCCGCCGTACTTGCGGTGAATGTCGATTTGCGAGGCCACGACGCTCGAAAGAATGCGGCGTCCTCCGGCGACAATCGCCGCCGCCGTCTCGTCACAGGACGATTCGATGCCGAGAATCAGATGTTCGCGGGTACTCACACTCATGGCTCAATCTTGCAGATGCCCAAAAACCCTATGTTAGCATAGCGATCGAGGCACGCTACGCGGGCAGAAGGCGAGCCGGCAAGCGACCGCGATCAAATGACTGGAAAAACGAAGAAAGTGCGCAAGGCAGTCCTGCCGGTGGCGGGGCTTGGGACGAGGTTTCTCCCGGCGACGAAGGCCATGCCGAAGGAAATGCTGCCGGTCGTCGACAAACCGCTGATCCAGTATGCGGTCGAGGAGTGCATCGCCTCGGGCATCGAGCACGTGATTTTTGTCACGGGCCGCCACAAGAGCGCGATCGAAGACCATTTCGACCTGGCGCCGGAACTCGAGAGTTTCCTCGAGGAGCGCGGGAAATCGGAACAAGCAACGATGGTACGGGAAATCAGCGGCGGGTTGCACTTCAGCTACACGCGGCAGAGCGAGGCGCTGGGGCTGGGCCACGCGGTGCTTTGCGCCGCGGAACTGGTGGGCGACGAACCGTTCGCGGTGCTGCTCGGCGACGTCATCATGGACGGCCCGGTTGCCGCCACGCGGCGGCTGATCGATATCTACGAGGCGACTGGAGCGGGGGCGATTCACGTCGAGAAAGTGCCGCGCGAGCGGGTTCATCTCTACGGAATCATCGACCCGGCGCCGGCCGAGGATTCGCGCTTCGGCGAGCGGCTCCTGCGCGTCAAGGATCTGGTGGAGAAGCCGAGCGCGGACAAGGCGCCGTCGAATCTCGGCGTGACCGGCCGCTACGTGTTGCCGCCCGAGATTTTCGAATATCTGGCGGCCACGAAGCCCGGCGCGGGCGGTGAGATTCAGCTTACAGACGGTCTCCGGCGGCTGGCTGAGGCGGGCAAGCTGATGGCGTACATCTACGAAGGCAAGACTTACGATGCGGGCGACAAGCTTGGGTTTCTCCAGGCAACGGTTGAATTCGGGTTAAGGAATCCGCAGTTCGGGAACGATTTTCGGACGTACCTGCGAGGACTGAAGCTGTAAGATCCAGCGCTACTTCTTCCTTTTCGACGAGGCCTTATTGGAGTTGTCGGAAGCCGCCGGTTTGGATTCGGCCGGCTTCGATTCGGCCGGCTTTGAGTCGGACGTCTCCCCGGTCTTCGGTGGCGCGGCGTCGCCGGAGCTTTCGGTCTTAGTCCCGCCGCCTTTCGCGTAATCGGTTACATACCAGCCGGAGCCTTTGAATTGAATCGCGGGCGCCGCGAACTGGCGCGGGGCCTTGGCGCCGCACTTGGGACACTTCTTCGTCGTCGAAGCCGAATGGCTTTCGATCTTTTCGAAGAGGTGACCGCACTTGACGCACTTGTATTCGTACAGCGGCAAGCAGAGCTCCTTTCACTGCGATTCAGATCAAGGCTGCAATTTCAGAATCAGGCTTACGCCACGCGCCGCAGGACCGGAATCCTCGCCTCGCGCAAGACGTGCTCGACCACTATCTCCTTCAACCGAGAAGCATCGTAGTCGAAGTGGAGGTGGTTGGTCTTTTCGTCGAAGCGAAATTTCTGAAGCCCGTAGGTGTTCGCGAACTGGCCGAGCGCGCGGAACTGCTCCGGCTTGAGCCGGCCCTGCAACTCGTAGGTCACCGTCATGAATGTCATGTCGAGAAGTATAGCATCGGCTGGCGCAGACACAGCGCCGGCGCGCGCGGGATGGTTATAGCTTGAGACGCCGCAGCCGGAGCGCATTGCCGATAACAGAAACCGAGCTGAAGCTCATCGCCGCCGCGGCAATCATGGGGTTGAGGAGCAAGCCGAAGGCGGGGTAGAGAACGCCCGCCGCGACCGGCACGCCGACGGAGTTGTACACGAAGGCGAAGAACAGGTTCTGCCGGATGTTTCGCATCGTCGCCCTGCTGAGCGCGCGCGCCCGCACGATGCCGCGAAGATCGCCCTTCACCAGCGTTACGCCGGCGCTTTCCATCGCAACGTCCGTGCCCGTGCCCATCGCGATTCCCACCTGAGCTTGTGCGAGGGCGGGCGCATCGTTGATGCCGTCGCCCGCCATGGCGACGAAGCGGCCTTCGGATTGGAGCTTTTTCACCATGCCGGCTTTGTCTTCAGGCAGGACTTCGGCGATCACGTCGTCAAGTCCGAGTTTCTTCGCGACGGCCTGCGCAGTGGTGCGGCTGTCGCCGGTCAGCATCACGACGCGGATACCATCTTCGCGAAGCTGGCGTATGGCTTCCGGCGTGGTCTGCTTGATGGGATCGGCGACGACGATGAGGCCGGCCGCGCTTCCATCAACAACGATGAACATCACCGTCTGACCGTCCGCACGCATCACCTCCGCCCTCTCGGCAAACTTGCCAGGATCGACTTTCAAATCGTCGAGAAGCTTGCGATTGCCCAGGGCCACTTCGTGACCGTCAACGCGGGCGCGGACGCCTCGGCCAGTGAGCGACTGAAACGACTCGGCAGGAGCGAGCGCGATTCCTCGCGCCTCGGCGCCTGCCACGATCGCCGCGGCCAGCGGATGCTCGCTTCCTCGTTCGAGGCTCGCCGCGAAATGAAGGATTTTGGCTTCGTCGAACCCCGGCGCGGGTTCGACCGAGACGAGCTTGGGCTTTCCTTCCGTGAGGGTTCCGGTCTTGTCCACGACCAGCGTATCCACTTTGCGCATCTGCTCGATGGCTTCGGCATTCTTGAAGAGCACGCCCATCGCGGCGCCCTTGCCGGTTGCCACCATGATCGACATTGGCGTAGCAAGACCCAGCGCGCAGGGGCACGCGATGATGAGGACGGCGACGGCGTTGATCAGGGCATGAGCCATGCGAGGGTTTGGCCCCCAGATGGCCCAGACGACGAAAGTGAGAGCCGCAGCACCCACGACGATCGGTACGAAATAGCCCGCGACCACGTCGGCCAGCTTCTGAATCGGCGCGCGGCTGCGCTGCGCCTCGCTCACCATCCGCACAATCTGCGCCAGCAGCGTTTCGGCGCCCACGCGTTCCGCGCGCATCACGAATGCCCCGGTGCCATTCACGGTCGCTCCGGTGACGCGAGCACCCGGCTGTTTTTCGACGAGGATTGGTTCGCCCGAGATCATGGATTCGTCAACGCTGCTCGACCCATCGAGCACCACGCCGTCGACCGGGATTTTTTCGCCGGGACGAACGCGCAAACGATCGCCGGGATTGACGATGTCGAGCGGAACGTCGATCTCGGTTCCGTCAGCGCGAATCAAGCGGGCTGTCTTCGGAGCAAGCCCCAAGAGCGCCTTGATGGCCGCGCCCGTTTGACTTCTCGCCCTCAGCTCCAGAACCTGCCCGAGAAGCACCAGCGTTATGATCGCGGCGGCGGCCTCGAAATAGACCGCGACCTCGCCTCCTGGGCCACGGAAGGAGTCGGGGAACGCGTTGGGGAACAGGGCGGCGACAACGCTGTAGAGATAGGCGACTCCCACACCGAGTGCGATCAGCGTGAACATGTTCAGGTTTCGGTTGACGATCGACCGCCAGCCGCGAACAAAGAATGGCCAGCCGCCCCACAACACGACCGGGGTAGCGAGGAACAACTCGAACCATTGCCGGGCCCTGGGCGAAATCTGGCTCAGCAGCGACGAAAGAAACGGAACGAACTCGCCCATGGCCACGAGGAGCACAGGAATCGTCAGGGCCACGCCGACCCAGAATCGACGGGTCATGTCGATCAGCTCGGGGTTCTTCTCATCTCCTTCCGCCGTGGCGGTCAGGGGCTCCAGAGCCATTCCGCAAATCGGGCATGCGCCCGGGTGGTCCTGGCGGATTTCGGGATGCATCGGGCAGGTGTACATGGTCGCAATTGTGGCGGGCCCCTGGGCGGGTCCCTGGCTTCCGAGCTCAACCATCTGGCCGGGAGCAGGGGGCTTCGGGCTCAGATACTTCTCAGGCGCGGCGCGGAATTTGTCGGCGCAACCTGTGCTGCAGAAATAGTAGGTCTTTCCGGCATGGTCCGCCGTGGCCTTTGCTTGAGCCGGGTCAACCGCCATCCCGCAGACTGGGTCTCGTTCCATCCCTTCGAGTTTCCTCAACTCAAGTCATCATATCTTGCTTGCGCCTTTGCCGGATTGAGTTTGCTGCGAGGGAGCCTTACGAGTGAGGCGGTGCGATACGAATGGGCAGGCGATCTTTGTTGTCTCAGGATCGCACGGCAGCGGTCCGCGCGACGCCTTCAACTTTGCGGATCGTTGCGTCGACGGTAAGCACCTGTGCGAAAAGGAAGCCAAGTGTAGCGCAGGTGGCTTTTTGCAATTCCGCGGCAGTCGCGCCTCCCATATCGGCGGTTGCGGTTCCATCGCTCAGGAAGATTACGCGAAAATCGCGGACGGCTGCTTCGCGAGCGCTCGTCTCGCAGCAGACATTCGTGGCGACGCCGCTGATGATGATTGTGTCGATACCGCGTTTGCGAAGGATCAATTCCAGATCCGTGCCATGGAACGCGCCGAAGCGCGGCTCATCGAGAAGAATGTCGCGAGGATCGACCACCAGGTCCGGGTGCAGCGCCGCCGATCGCGATCCTTTGTCGAGAATGCCGTCGTGCACGAGCGGACTGAACTCCGCGAGAACGCCGAGATTTGAATGGTCCGGCCGGAGCACCACGCTGGCATGGATCACGAGAATTCCCGCCTTCCGGCACGCCGCGGCGAGACGATTCACGCGCTTGAGGACTTCAGGACCGTCCGGGGCGGCAAGAGGAGAGTCCTCCACGAAACAGTTCTGGAGGTCGACGTTCAACAAGGCCGTACGATCAGGAACGAGTGCGAAGTCCACCATGGCAGCCCTCCCGTCGCGCCGGATTCTACACCGAGATTATTCGGTGGTCGAGTTTAAGGCTCGGCGAAGCGGCTCGTGAAAGTCGTCAGTGCTCCTGTAAAAGCGAATCGAAGTAGGCCGTCAGGGTGGGGCCGGTCCAATCCTGCGGACCGATGATCTTGCGATCGATGCGGCCTTTGCGGTCGATTACGTAGGTCTCGGGATACATCGTCGTGCCGTAGGAGCGCGCAATCTGCTGTGATGAATCGAAGTAAGTTGGGAAGCCGATGTTGTACGTTTTCAGGAAGCTCTCGTATGCGGATTGGCTGTCGTTTACGCCCGCGTTGATGCCGAGGACCACGCCGCCCAGAGGCGCGATCCGCTGCTGCAACTCAACTAGTGAAGGGGCTTCGTCAACGCAGGGTTGGCACCACGTGGCCCAGAAATTCAGGACGACCACTTTGCCGCGAAGATCGGAGAGGACGGCTGGTTTTCCGTCCAAGGTAAGCTGAAAGTCCTTGGCCGAGCGGCCGCGCAAGCTGGGCTCGCCCTGGCGGTATTCAGGGCGCGCGAAAAGAACGATCAGCCCTGCAATAAAGGCGAGAACCAGGCCTGTTTTCAGTTTCCGTTTCAATCCCCATCCAAGCGCCCTATAATGAATGCAAGACAACAGGGCCGTACCCAACCCGGCAGCGAGCAGTTTAGCAGCCCGCGCGGATAGGAATACAAGAACCTTGATCTCCGCCATCATTCCCGCTCGAAACGAGGAGGTATCGATAGCCCGTGCGGTCGAGTCGGTGGCCGCGCAACCGGAGATCGGGGAAGTAATCGTCGTCGACGACCAGTCGACCGACCGCACCGGCGAAATCCTCGAACAACTCGCGGCGCGAATTCCGAAGCTCCGGGTGCTTGCGGCGGGCGAACTGCCCAGGGGCTGGGTGGGCAAGAACCACGCGCTGTCGGTCGGCGCGGCGGCTGCAACGGGCGATTGGCTGTTCTTTACCGATGCGGACACATTCCACTCTATGGGCGGGGCGCGACGGGCGCTTGCCGACGCGGTGGATCACGATGCGGTCCTTGTTTCGTACTCCCCCGAACAAGAGATGGAAACGTTGAGCGAGCGCGCGCTGATCCCGTTTGTCTATTGCCGGCTCGCTGCGAGATTTTCGTTTGCACGTGTAAACGACCCCCGACAACCGGACGCTGCCGCCAACGGGCAGTTCGTGCTGTTGCTCCGCGACACTTACGAAGCTGTGGGAGGCCACGCAGCGGTCGCCGGAGAGATCGTGGAGGATGTGGCGCTCGCGCGTCTGGTAAAGGGGCAAGGATACGGCATCTACTTCACGGCGCCGATCGGGATCGTGCGGACACGGATGTACCGGTCCTTCGGGGCGATGTGGCAGGGATGGACCAAGAACCTCTACCCGCTGATGGGTGGGACTCCGCGGGCGGTGTTGATCGAACTGGCGGAGGCGTTTCCGTTTTTCGAAGTGCTGACATTGATCTTGCTGAGTGCGTTTGCTTTCACGGAACGCTTCGTGGCGCCCTGGCTTCCTCTGTCGATTGTGTTGGTGGTGATCTGCGGGGCGCATCTACGGTATGGCGTTGCGCTGTACCGGAATCTTTTCCCGATTTCCTTCGTCCAATACTACATGCTGGGAGTGTGCCTCTACACGGCGGCGCTCGGCGCGTCGTGGTGGAAGAACACGCGCGGGACGGTGCTGTGGAAGGGAAGGGCGTACCCGGCGAAGACGCCATGATTCGAGTCACGCGCAAAGTCGAGTTCTCCGCAGCGCACTATTACCATAATCCCGATTTCTCGCCGGAGGAGAACCGGCGCGTCTTCGGCAAGTGCAACAACCCGCACGGACACGGTCATAACTACGTGCTCGAAGTGACGGTCGCGGGCGAGCCGGACCCCGCTACGGGGATGGTGCTCGACCTGAAAGAGCTGAAGGGTATCTTGCAACGCGAGATTGTGGATCGAATGGACCACCGTCATCTCAATCGCGAGGTTCCGGAGCTGGCCGGGAAGATTCCGACGTGCGAGAACATCGCGGCCATGATCTGGAATCTGCTGGCGCCGAAAATCACGCAGGGAAAGCTTGATCGGGTGCGGTTATACGAGTCGCCGGATTTGTTCGCCGACTGCACGGCGGAATCGGACGGAACTGGAGGGCGCGCTTGAGCGGCCCACTCAAGCTTTCGCTGACGCGGCGGTACCGGTTTTCGGCTTCGCACCGGCTGCACAGCCCGAATTTCAGCGAAGCGGAAAACCAGCGCCTTTACGGCAAGTGCAGCAACCCTTACGGGCACGGGCACAATTACGTACTTGAAGTGACGCTCACCGGGCCGGTCGACCCCGAGACGGGGATGGTCGCGAATCTGAACGAGCTCGATCCGTTTGTGGGGCGCGAAGTCGTCGAAGTGCTCGACCACAAGTATCTGAACGAAGAGATTCCTGAATTCGGCGACTGCGTGCCGACCACCGAAAACGTCTGCCGGGAAGTGTACCGGCGACTGAAAACGTTTCCGGCGGCCCGGTTGGAACGCGTGCGGATCGAAGAAACAAGCAAGAACAGTTTTGAGTTTGCGGGCTAGGTCGGCAGGAGCGGTCGGAAGCGAGCGGAGTGCGCGATGACGAAAACAGCAGCGACTAAGACAGCGCTAAAAGAAGCGACCGAGATCGTAATTCCAGAGGTCGCGGGACCGGGCGCCATCGCCGACCTCGTGCGCCAGATGATCGCGCAGATCGGCGAGGACCCGAACCGCGAGGGATTGCGCCGCACGCCCGAGCGTTTTGAAAAGGCGCTCCGTTATCTGACCAGCGGATACCGCCAGGACCCGGACAAGATTCTGAACGGCGCGATGTTCAGCGTCTGCTACGACGAGATGGTGGTCGTGAAAGACATCGAAGTCTACAGCCTGTGCGAGCACCACTTGCTTCCGTTCTTCGGCAAGTGCCACGTGGCCTACATCCCGAACAAGAAAGTGGTCGGGTTGAGCAAGATCGCCAGGCTGGTGAACATGTACGCGCGGCGCTTGCAGATTCAGGAGCGGCTGACCAGCCAGATCGCGGAGACGATCGAGAAAAGCCTCAGCCCACAAGGCGTGGGAGTGATCGTCGAGGCGCGGCATCTGTGTATGGTGATGCGCGGCGTCGAGAAGCAGCATTCGACCGCGATGACCAGCGCCATGCTGGGCGTCTTCCGTGAAAACAAGCAGACCCGCGACGAGTTTCTCTCGCTGATAAAAGGCGGGAAGTCTTAGGTCATGCGGGCATCCCACCCTGCGTTGAAGTTATGGGTTGGGAGGACCCACAACGTAGTCGTCGCCGACGCGGCCGAGAATCAGCTCCCGGCGGTGCTTCAGCAGTTCGAGCTGGCTCGAGACTTCGATGAACTCCTGCTTTTGTTCCTTCGATAGCTGATTGCCGAGCTGATTCAACTGCTCCAGGCGTGCCTGGAGCAAGGGGATTTCTCGATCGATGAAAACGGGATGGATGAAGAGGGTCTTGGCCTGACCACTTCTGACCTGGAGGCGGTCGTTCTCCTCCCAGATGGGCATCACGCCGACATCGCCCAACTCGAACCGTATTCCCGCAGGGCCGTAATCCTTCTTGATGACAGCGAATTTTGCGATGATCTCGTCGCGCGGGTCGCCGTTCTTGTCCGGCATCAAATCTTGCACGTAGGATGCGGACTGGTTCGAAAGAAAATTCCCCAGCGAATAGAAGATCACGGTCTTGCGGTGATCCTGGGTCAAGTAGGTCTCGATCGGCTGGAGCACGTGAGGATGATGCGCAATGACGGCGTTGGCACCGGCCTCCAGCATCTTGTGCGCCATGTCGACATCTTCGGGGCGCGGCGCGGGGGAATATTCGATGCCCCAATGGATTGACACGAGCAGAAGGTCACACTGCGAGCGCGCCGCCTTGATGGCTTCGAGAACGCCCGCCTCGTCGCGGCCAGGCGCGCCGTTTGACTCACCCGGATACGGAAAGAAGGCGACGTGGGGCTCGCTGTCCTTTTCGGGATTTCGATGGCCGTTGAGCCAGCGCGTCATTCCAATCCAGCCGACGCGAATACCGTTCTTTTCGAGGATCACGGGCTGCCACGCGGCGTCCGCCGTAGCCCCGGAGCCGACGAAGAGCAGCCCGTGCTCGCGCAGGTGCTCGAGCGTCTCGTCGAAGCCCGGATAGCCTTGGTCGAAGACGTGGTTGTTCGCGAAAGAGACGATTTTCACTCCATTCGCTTTCAGCGAGTCGAGCAACGCCAGCGGAGCCTCAAACTGAAACGGTTTTGAACCCACGGAGTGCTTGGGCGCCACCGGCGTTTCGAGATTGACGAAGCCGAAATCGGCCTGGCGGAACGCATCCGCGACATCGGCGAAAAGCGCGTCCCAGCCGTCGTGATTGTCGGCCGCTGTGCTCTGTGACGGCGACTTGTCAGCGGATTGCTGAGCCGCGGCCATCGCAGATTGCACCACCGCTTCGTGGGGAATCACGTCGCCGGCAATCGCGAATGTGACCCGGCTAATCTCCTGCGGATAGGCAGTCGTCGGAGCTTTGGCCTGCGCCGCTTGTCCGTCTGCGCCGGCGACAGCCAAAGCGAAAAACGCCGTCCAGAACGCGAACGCGCCCGTCGCGATCGTTCTTCTTCCGCGGCCGATCGTCCCGGAAGCCATGACGAAATCAGTATACCGCGCCGCGATTTGAGCCTTTGGCGTTCTTCGGCTCGAGATTTCCATACGCCGCGAACCGCAGCGCGGTGGTCCGGCGGCGCGACAAATTCCTTGTGGCGTGCCCTCAGACTGTGTGCTAGCATTTTGACGTTGAGAAGAGCTTAAGAGCGCAGAGCAAGGGCACGACGTTTCAGCGGGAGGGGCGAGTTGATGGACGCAAAAGTCGGTGTCATCGAGCAGTACCGCACGCATACGAAAGACACCGGATCGCCGGAAGTACAGATTGCGTTGTTGAGCGAGCGCATCAACTATCTCACCACCCACCTCCAGTCCCACGCAAAAGATCATGCTTCGCGGCGCGGGTTGATCATGATGGTCAACAAACGCCGGCGGCTGCTGGATTACCTGAATCGGCGCGACCCGGATCGGTATCGCGAGATTGTGGAACGACTCAGCTTGCGTAAGTAGCGCGGATTTCTCGAGCGGCCGCTCCGGCCGCATCTCCCTTCACCGCACAAACCAGAGTTGTCTGCCGGTCTGCGGGTCCCTGGGACCGCGATGCGCGAGCGGGTTTGCCCGCTAGTCTTCTGACCCGCTGGGGCGCGTTTGCCTCGCTTCTTTCCTCTTCGAGATGTTTTCACGAGAGATTCTCTCGTATCTGATGGCGTTCCCGGTGATCCGGGACAGAAGGAAGTGACAGGATGTTCGAACAAGTGAGTTTGGACCTGGGCGGGCGGAAACTGACGCTCGAAACGGGCAAGATCGCCCGCCAGGCGCACGGCGCCGTGGTGGCGCGTTACGGCGACACGGTGGTGCTCGCCACGGCCTGCATGGACAACAAGCCAACCGAAAAGGATTTTCTACCGCTCACGGTGGACTACCGCGAGTACACGTACTCCGCCGGCAAGATTCCCGGCGGATTCTTCAAGCGCGAAGGCCGCCCCTCGGAGCGCGAGATTCTGACCTCGCGGCTGATCGATCGTCCGCTGCGGCCGCTCTTTCCCGAGGGCTGGTCGACGGAAACGCAGGTCGTCGCCATGGTGCTCTCGGCGGATAGCGAAAACGATCCGGACGTCATCGGCGTCACCGCGGCTTCCGCGGCGCTCTACATTTCGAAGCTTCCGTTTACGAATCCGATCGCGTGCGTTCGCGTCGGACTGCTTGACGGAAAGCTGGTGATCAACCCCACCGTTGCCGAGCAGAAGACCAGCCTGCTGAACATCATCATCGCCGGTTCGGCGGACGCGATCGTGATGGTGGAGTCGGGCGCGCTCGAAGTGTCCGAGGATACCGTGGCCGACGCGCTTGAATTCGGCCATGCCGCGATCAAGCAAATCGTCGCGCAGATCCGCGAACTTGGCGCTCGAGTCAACCAGCAGAAGGTTGCCGTCACGCCGCCGGCGTTCGACGAGGCGCTCTACAAGCAGATGACGCAGCAATACGGCGAACGGCTCCGCGACGCGCTCGACACGGCGAAGCATCCGAAGCTTGAAAGCTACGGCCTGGTCGACGCGATCAAGGCCGAGATTTTCGCCGCGGTTCCCGAGGATGACGACGACAAGAAGAAGCTTGCGTATCGCGCTCTCGAGCGTTTGCGCGAGAGCATCTTTCGCGACGACATGCTGAATCGCCGCCGGCGTCCGGACGCACGCGCTTTCGACCAGATCCGCCAGATCACCTGCGAAGTCGGCGTGCTGCCCCGAGCGCATGGGTCGGCTCTGTTCACGCGCGGCGAGACGCAAGCGCTCGTCACGACCACGCTTGGCACTAAGGAAGATAAACAGCGCCTCGATCTCCTGTTCGAGGACGAGGCGTTCAAGCGCTTCATGCTGCACTACAACTTCCCGCCGTTCTCGGTCGGAGAAGTGAAATTCCTGCGCGGCCCGGGGCGTCGCGAAATCGGCCACGGTGCATTGGCCGAGCGCGCGATCTTGAACCTGCTCCCGTCGGAAGCTGATTTCCCGTACGCCATGCGAGTCGTCTCAGACATCCTCGAATCAAACGGATCGTCGTCGATGGCCACGGTGTGCGGCGCTTCGCTTGCCTTGATGGACGCGGGCGTTCCGCTCAAATCCCCTTGCGCCGGAATTGCGATGGGCCTGGTGGTCGAGGGCGAGAAATACGCCATCTTGACGGACATCGCCGGCGCCGAAGATCACTACGGCGACATGGACTTCAAGGTTGCCGGGACGCGGCAGGGGATCACCGCGCTTCAAATGGATATCAAGGTCGCGGGAGTGAGCGTCGCCATGATGCGCGAAGCGCTCGCGCAGGCGCGCAAAGCGCGTCTTCAGATTCTCGACACCATGGAGCCGACGATCTCAACCGGGCGCGCGGAAATTTCCGCGTATGCACCGCACCTTCACATGCTCAGCATTCCCACGGACAAGATTCGCGACCTGATCGGGCCGGGCGGGAAGAAAATCCGGTCGATCATCGAAGCGACCGGCGTGAAGATTGACGTGATGGACGATGGCAAGGTCCACGTCTTCGCGAACAACGGCACTGCTGCTGAGGCAGCGCTGAAAATGATTCGCGACGTGACGGCGACCGCCGAGATGGGCAAAACCTATCTCGGGACGGTCGTGCGCATCGCGGAGTTTGGCGCTTTCGTCGAGATCTTTCCCGGCACCGACGGATTGCTGCACATCAGCGAAATTGCGGAGCAGCGCATCCGCGCCGTTCGCGACGAGCTGAAGGAAGGCGATCAGGTGCTGGTGAAAGTCCTCGCGATTGAGGGAAACAAAATCCGTCTGAGCCGTAAGGCCGTTCTGCGCGACCAGCGCGACAAACAGGCCAAGGGCGAAGCGGCGGGCTAGCGGTTTCGCGACGCTCCGGGCAGTACCGGGAAAGTGAGAAAGGGAGGCGATCCGTCGCCTCCCTTTTTGTTTGCAAAGAACGATCCCGCGAATCAGCCGGTTTCTGAAACGCGCTCGATGCGAGCGCCGACGGATCGCAGCTTGTCCTCGATGCGCTCGTAGCCGCGGTCAATGTGGTAGACCCGATCGATCCAGGTGGTGTTCTGCGCCACCAGGCCCGCGAGCACCAGTCCCGCGCTGGCGCGCAGGTCTGAAGCCGTTACGGGCGCTCCCGTCAACGGCGTCGGACCCGTGACGACGGCGAGATTGCCGTCGATCGTGATGTTGGCGCCCATGCGCATCATCTCGCTTGCGTGCAGGTAGCGGTTTTCGAAGATCGTTTCCCGGATGTGCGAGACGCCGTGTGCCTGCGTGGCCAGCGCCATGAACTGCGCCTGCATGTCCGTGGCGAAGCCGGGGAATTCTGCGGTGGTGACGTCGGCGGCAACCAGCCTCTTCGCCGCGCGCACGCGCAGCCCGCACTGTCCTTCGCAGCGGATTTCGACGCCGCATTCCCTGAGCTTGTCGATCACCGCGCCCAGATGGTGCGGGTCGCAATTGGTCAGCAGCAGATCGCCGCCCGTGATGGCGCCCGCCACCAGGAACGTTCCCGCTTCGATTCGATCGGGGATAACGGCATGGCTCGCCCCGTGGAGCTTTTCAACGCCTTGCACTCGGATGGTGGGCGTGCCGGCGCCTTCGATTTTCGCGCCCATCTTCGTGAGAAGGTCGGCGAGGTCGGGAATCTCCGGTTCGAGCGCCGCATTTTCGAGGATCGTTTCGCCCTCGGCGAGCACGGCCGCCGTGAGAATGTTCTCCGTCCCGGTGACGGTGATCTTGGGGAAGCGAAAGCTGGCGCCGCGGAGCCGCTTGGCGCGCGCCTCGACGTAACCGTGATCCATCGAAATCGTCGCGCCTAGCTTTTCGAGTGCCTGAATGTGCAGGTCGATCGGGCGTGCGCCAATGGCGCAGCCGCCGGGAAGCGAAACGCGCGCATATCCGAAACGCGCGACGAGCGGACCGAGCGTCAGCACCGAAGCGCGCATCGTCTTCACCAGGTCGTACGGTGCTTCCGCGTGAGACACCTTTTCCGCCTGGATCGTGAATTCGCTCGGCGGGAGGTCCGGGCTCTCGACGTGGCACCGCATATGCGCGAGCAGTTTTGCCATCGTGATGATGTCGCGGACGTGCGGAATGTTCTGGAGATGCACAGGCTCGGCGGTGAGCAGAGCCGCCGCCATGGCGGGCAACGCCGCATTCTTGGCGCCGCTGATTCGAACAGTGCCTTCGAGCCGCCGCCCGCCTTCGATCTTGAACCGATCCATGCCCTAGTTCCGTCCCTGAGTTTTCGTGCTCGCCGATTGCGTTCTCGCTGCCGCGAGAGCCTGCCGTACGTTGCCGTCTGCAGCCGCCAGCCACCGGCGGGCAGCACCTGCGCCGGCGCCTGTTTTGAGCATAACCAGCGCCACCGGAAGATCGTGGCCGGCCTGACGCAGAGCGTGTTTCGCGGCGGACGCGCTTACGCCGGCGGCCTCTTCGAGAACGCGCGCGCCGCGCTGGCGCAACTTCTGATTTGTCAGCGCGACGTGCACCATCCAGTTGTCATAGACTCTGCCGAGCCGCACCATCGCAGCCGTAGAAAGCAAGTTCAGGACCAGCTTCTGCGCGGTGCCGGCCTTGAGCCGCGTCGAGCCCGTAATGGCCTCGGGTCCGGTGTCCGGCGCAATCGCAATCCGCGCGCGCCGCGCCAGCGGCGACCGCGGATTGGCGGTAACGCCGATCGTCATCAGACCGCGGCGTTTCGCGAAATCGAGCGCGCCAAGCACGTACGGCGTTGTGCCGCTCGCCGAAAGTCCCACGACGACGTCACCTCTTTTCACGCCGGCGCGCCGCAGATCGCGCGCCCCATCCGCGGCCGAATCCTCGGCGTCCTCGGCCGCGTGGCGGAGCGCCCTCGCGCCGCCCGCGATGATCGCCTGCACCATTCTCGGCGGCGTTCCGAAGGTCGGCGGACATTCGGCCGCGTCCAGCACGGCCAGGCGGCCGCTCGTTCCCGCGCCCACGTAGAAAAGCCTGCCGCGGCTCTGAAGCGACTTCGCAATCGCATCCACGGCTCGCGCAATCCTGGGCAGCTCGCGGCGCACGGCCGGCACCACGCGCGCGTCTTCGCGGTTCAGCGCGCGCAGGATTTCGAGCGTCGATTTCCGATCGAGGCCGCGCGAACGCGGGTTTTGCCGCTCTGTCCCGGTCGTTTTCAAGGAGCGCCTCACGCCCGAAAGGATTATAGCGGGAGGCGAACGCAGGGTCGCGCGCGCGCTCGCAATCCCACACGAATTGTGCCGAGGCAGTTATCGGGCGGCCACCTGCCCGCTCGCCAGGCCGAGCACTTCCACGATTGCATCGTGCAGCGCGGGGCGCACCTGCCGGATCTTTTCGTTGGCGCGGGTGGGATTCACGCGGTTCGTGAGCAGGATGACGAAGAGCCTCCGGCTGGGATCGATCCAGAGCGATGTGCCGGTGAACCCAAGGTGGCCGAAGCTCTGCCTCGAGAAGTAACGTCCCGATGAAGAAGGCTCAGTGGGCACGTCCCAGCCAGTCGCGCTGGCGGAATCACCGATGGTTTGCCGCGCGGTGAACTGCGCGATCGTCGCGCGCGCGAGCAGGCGGCGGTGCGCGTAGATGCCGCCATTCAGGAACATCTGCGCGAAGGCCGCGATGTCGGCGGCGGCCGAGAAAAGCCCGGCATGCCCGCTCACTCCGCCCATCGCCCAGGCGTTTTCGTCGTTCACTTCGCCCCAAAGGAGGCGTTTGCGGTAGGACGTGTCATTCTCGGTCGGAGCGATTTGCGCGCGCAGAGTCTGCGATGGATTGAACATCGATGAGCTCATTGCGAGCGGCCCGAAGATGTTTTGCCGCGCAAACCCGTCGAGGGATTCGCCCGTCAGGCGTTCGATGATTTCGCCGAGCAGGATGAATCCGAGGTCGGAGTATTCGATCTGTTTTCCCGGCTCGCACACCAGCGGTTCGGCCATCGCTCCGGCGATGACCGCCGCCTTGCCCTTGGCGTTTTTGTAGAAATCGCGGTGCCACGGGAGTCCGGAATCGTGGAGCAGAAGCATGCGAATCGTTATGCGCGTGCGCCACGAGGCATCAGGATCGGACTTGGCCGCGGCGGCGAATTCCGGCAGGTAGAGCGCGACGGGCGCATCGAGGTCAAGTTGGCCCTGTTGGACGAGCAGCATCGCGGCGGTGGTGGTGACGATGGGTTTCGTCAGCGATGCCACGTCGTAGATCGTGCCGGAAGTGACGCGGCTCGCTTTGGCGTCGCGCGTTAACCTGCCAAATGGATGAATTGCCAGCTCGTCGTTCCAGCCAACCGCCAGGACACCGCCGGGGAAAGCGCCATCCGACAGCGCGCGATTGAGCAAATCGTATGCCGGCTTGAGGCGATCGGACATAGTCGCGGCGGCGGGTTGGAGCGTCATCGGATTCGCGGCCACGCGAAGTCCGGCGCCGCGTTGCGCGCTTCCGGGCACGGTAACCGGAATCTTTCCCGCGATCGCGATCTGGCCGAATAGTGCGCGCGCCACGGCGTGCTGGGCCACTTCGTTGGTTGAAAACTCCGCGAGCCACGTCCTCGCAGTGGGGAAGCGCTCGATCAGATACGGGCTGCCGAACGACGCGATCGCCACGGGCTTCCCGGAAACGAGCAATTGGTTTACCACGGCCCGCTGATCCTCCGGGAAACCGACGTTGCCCTTGCGGTCTGCAACGCGTACGAAAAGAGCGGCAATCGCCACGTCGTAGGAGTCAGGCTGCGGGACCTTGAGCGTGGTGGCGCTCGTGAAACGGGTGTCCGCACGCAGCACGGAAAGCGAATCGACGCGCGACCGGATTTCGGGCTCGAGCGTTTCACCGGGCGCGGGGTCCGGATCAGCCGAGAGCGCAACCAGCAGGACGCGAAGCGGACGCGCGGGGTCGAGAGGCAGAAGCCGCGTTGAGTCGCGCAGCAGCGTGACGCCGCGGTCGGCGATCTCCTGCGCCTCCGCTTTGTGTTCCGGGCGGCCAAATGTTTCGTTGAGCCGGGCCACATCTACGAACCGATTGCGGTTGAGTCCCAGCCGCGATTTGGCCGCGAGAATCCGCCGCACGGATTCATCGATGCGCTTGGCGGAAATTCGTCCGGAACTGACGGCATCTTCGAGTCCCGTCATCGCCGCGTCGGGAACGGGAGGCATCAAGAGGACGTCCGTGCCCGCCTCCACGGCGCGGATAGCGACCTCGCCCGGCGGGTAGAGCGACGTGACGCCGCCCATCTCGAGCGCGTCGGTGATAATCAGGCCGCGAAACTTCATTTTGCCGCGCAGGAGTCCGGTCAGAATGTTCCGCGAGAGCGTCGCGGGGACGCGCGTGTCCGGTTCCAGCGCGGGCACGGCAAGATGCCCCGGCATGATCGAACTGACGCCCGCGCGAATCGCGGCGCGGAAAGGCACGAGTTCCGTGCTCTCGAGTTCGTGGCGATCGCCGGGCACCGTAGCGAGTGATAGGTGCGAGTCGACGCTGACATTGCCGTGGCCGGGGAAATGCTTGGCCGTTGCGAGCGCGCCGTTCTCTTCGACGCCCCGCACGAACTGCGCGACGTACGCGGCGACGTCCTTCGGATCTTCGCCGAACGAGCGCACGTTGATGATCGGATTGGCCGGATTATTGTTCACGTCCGCGTCGGGCGCAAAAATCCAGTGGACTCCGGCGGCGCGCGCTTCAATCGCGGTCGCTCTGCCTGCTGTGTAAGCGAACTTTGGTTCTCCCGTCGCGGCAATCGCCATGGCGGATGGGTAGGGCGTGCCCTCTTCGAGGCGCATTCGCGTGCCCGATTCGAAGTCGGCGCCGACGACCAGCGGAATCTTCGCGCGGCGCTGCAATTCGTTCAGGATAATTGCGGTCGGGTAGACTTGGCTGCGCCTGATCCCGAGCGGGCCGCGCGCCGTTCCGACGATCAGACCGCCGACATGGTTGTCCTCGACCTCGCGGAGAACCTTCGGGTAATCAGCATCTTCTGTTGAGGTGAAGCCGCCAAAGAAAGACACCATCAGCATCTGGCCGAGCTTCTCGCGCAGCGTCATTTTCTTGAGCGTCTGTTCGACCCAGCGTGTCTGCGACTTCTGCGGCCGGCTGTTCTTGCGGGAATTTCGACGCGCGGGAGTGGTGGATTTCATGACCACAAATGTGCCAGAAATGGCATCGTTAGGCCTCCTAAAGCGGGCTTACTGGCCAATTTTTGCAGGTTTTTTTTCACGTTGACGGCTGTATCCTGCGGTTTTATATAGCATATGGTTTCATGTGGCACAATGAAGGGTCTGCGGGGATGTTCGTGAATGAAGCGGGCCGAAACCACCGTAGAATGACTAAGATGCGCATCTGTTCGCTATTGCCGTCGGCGACCGAAATCCTCTACGCCATAGGTCTCGGCGACTCGGTCCTTGGCGTGAGCCACGAGTGCGATTTTCCCCGGGACGCGGCGACAAAGCCGGCGCTGCTCCGCCCGCGCGTCGATCCGCAGGCGGCGCCCGCGGAGATCGACCGCCGCGTGAGCGAGATCATCGCGCGAGGCGAAAGCATCTACGCGGTGGACGCGGAGCTGCTCGCGTCGATGTCGCCCGACCTGATCCTGACGCAGGACTTGTGCCACGTCTGCGCTGCCTCGCCCGACGATCTGGCAACGGCGCTGACTCGATTTCCCACACAGCCGCAGGTTCTTTCTCTGACTCCACGTTCGCTCGGTGAGGTGTGGGACGACATTCGCCGGGTCGGAGCGGCGACGGATCGCCGGGAGGAAGCCGGGATTCTTGCGGCCGCGCTCGAGCAAAGAGTCGCGGCGATTGCGGCGAAGGTTGCCGGCGCGGGCCGACGCCCTCGCGTACTTTGCCTCGAGTGGCTCGACCCTTACTACGTCGGAGGTCACTGGATTCCGGAAATGGTGTTCAAGGCGGGTGGCGAGGACGTGCTCGGCCGGCTGCGCGAGCCTTCCTTTCGGGTGACAGCGGACGAAATCATGAAAGCGAGGCCGGATGTGATCGTCGTGATGCCGTGCGGGTACGATGCTACGCGGGCGGCCGCTGAGTTTCGATTGGACCGGCTTCCCGAGGGATCGGAGACGCTTCCGGCCGTGCGGGAGCGCCGGGTCTTTGCGGTCGACGCGAACGCATATTTTTCGCGTCCCGGTCCGCGGCTCGCGGATGGGGTCGCTCTTCTTGCGCATCTCCTGCATCCGGAGCTTTTTCCTCCCGAACTTTTGGCCGGATCGTTCCGCCAGTTGCTCTGACAGTCGCGGGTTGGCGAGGAGCTTTCGGCATCGGGGCGGGCCGTGTAGAATCCGAGTCTGCGGGATCGGCACCACAACCGGAACCAGCCGCAAAGTTCTCAAGAAAAATGAAAGGAATCAATGCCACCGAAGATTTCCGCTGCTGAGGCGTCCTACTTTCTCGGGTTCGACGGCGGCGGGACGAAGACGGAGTGCGTGCTGGCCGACGCCGAAGGCCGCGTGCTGGCGCGAGCGTCCGGCGGTCCTTCCAATCCGCTTCGCACGGGATACACGAGGGCGTGGTTCGCGCTCAGCGAAACGGCCGACACGGTCCTGGGCCGGCAGAAAATCCACGCGGGCCACATCCGGGGCATCTGCGCCGGGCTGGGAGGCGCGGGCCGCGCCGGCGTAGCGCGACGGGTTACGACGTTTTTCCGGGATGGGTTTCCGAATGCGAGCGTCCGAGTGACGACGGACCTCGAGATGGCGCTCGAGGCCGCATTCGGCGCAGCCGAAGGGATCATTCTCCTGGCCGGGACAGGCTCCGCGGCGTTCGGTCGCGACGCGAATGGGCGCACGGCCCGCGCGGGCGGACGAGGGCCATGGTTCAGCGATGAGGGCAGCGCCGTCGATATCGGTCGCCGAGCGTTCCAGGCCGTCGTGCTGGCCGAAGAGGGCCGCGGGCCGGGCACGGCGCTGGGGAAACGAATTCTCAAGTGGCATCAATGCCAGGACTGGGACTTGTTGCTTGAATGGATCGCGAAAAATCCGGATGAGGTTTTCTCCAAGACCTTCCCGTTGGTCGCGAAAGTCGCCGATGACGGCGATGGCGTGGCCCGCGGGATTTTGTCGGCGGCCGCCACTTCTCTTGCTGGGCTCGCGGAGTGCGTTTCGAACGAACTCGGCTGGCGAAATCGTGAAGTCCCCGTCGCGAAGGTCGGGGGCGTATTCGGGCGTTCCAAGCACTTCGATGCGGCGATCGACGCCGAAGTGACCCGATTGATCCCGGGCGTGCGCTTCGTGCCGGTGGAAATCTCCCCCGCGGAGGCCGCGGTTCGCGTGGCCGTGCGGTTGGCCTTGGCGAAGGGAAATGCCGCCTGAATCCGAAACGTGGCCCGAGCGCGCGCGCACGGCTTCAAGCGAGGACCTGAAGGCTCTCGTGCACGAAGCCGGCGAGGAGACGCTCCTCGCGCTGCTGGAAAATCCGAACCTCGGGGAAACGCACGTAACGCTGCTTCTCGAGCGGCTCGATTTGCCGGCAAACGTCCTCGCCGCTGTGGGCGGGGAGGGGAAATGGACGGCGTCGGAGGGCGTGCGACTGCGACTGGCGCGGCATCCGCGAACGCCCAAGCGCATCGCGCTGGCGGTGACGCGGCAGCTATATCTTTTCGACCTCGTAAGACTGAGCCTGCTGCCGTCGGCGCCCGCCGACATCCGGCGCGTCGCGGAAGAGATCATCGTCTCGCGCGTGCCGCATCTCCCGGTTGGCGAAAAACTGACCCTCGCGCGCCGCGGCCCGCCGCGCGTGGTTGGGGCGCTCCTCGCCGAGGGGCATCCGCAGGCCGTGAAGCTGGCGCTGGCAAACGCGTTCCTCACGGAGAGTCAGGTGTTGAAAGTGCTGGCGAAGGCTGCCGTCCCGGAGCGCGTGGTCGCGGCCATTGCCCGGCACCCCAAGTGGTCCCGGCAGTACAACGTCCGGGCGGCACTGGTTCGCAATCCTCACACGCCGATACCGGTCGTATTGGAATTCCTCCCCGACCTCACGCTGCGCGACCTGAAGGATATTGCGGCACTCGAAGGCCTGTCGCACCATCTAAAGAAGCGTATTGCCGGGGAAGTGGCGCGCCGGGCCGAGGACGGGGAACTTTCGGAGCGCTAGCGGAGTCAAAATTCGTGTCAGGGGCACTCATGGCGAAAAAGCCCAATCACATACGATGGATCATCGCGCTCGGAGCGGTTGTTTTTGTCGGCGTGCTCGTCTACTCCTCGTTTCAACAGACGCGCGAGCGGTACGAAGTCTGCATGACGTTTAAGGGCGCCGCGCATTGCGCGACCGCCGCGGGTTCGAATTACGATCAGGCCGTCCGCAGCGCTCAGGAAATCGACTGCGAACTTCTCGCGAATGGCCGCGACGAGAACATCGCTTGCCTCGCTCAGGCGCCTTCGAGCGTGCGCCCGATCCGATGACGCGATGCATGAATTGCGGAGCCGAGCGGTCCGCCGACGTCTGCGATGCCTGCGGCCTGGGTTCATCCGCCGCTGAATTCTCCCTTCGGAAGAGATTGCTGGACCGCACGGCCGTGTTCGTGCTGGGCTCGCTTGCGTTCGTCGTCGCCAGCGGCCGTTACCCGGCGCTGGATCTCGACCCAATACTGATCTTCATCGGCGTACTGTTCTTTTTGACCCTGGCGCTGGCCATCTGGGTGGAGCGGCGAGCGCTGCACCATGCGGAGGTCGAAGCCCTGAAGCGCGTGTACTACGGCTTGATACCGGTCCCCTGGCTTCTTTCGGCGCTCCTGCTAGCGAACGGAGCGCTCGACCACAGGCCTCCAGAAATCGAACAAGCGCGCGTGGTCGGGAAGTTCTCGATGCGGGGACCTGTTCCCAACTGCCGGCTCTTTGTAACCTCCTGGCGAGAGGGGCACCGGATCGAGCGGATCGCCGTCAGCCGCTCCGACTTCGACCTGTTCACCCGCGGTGATTTCGTCGAGGTGCAGGTGGAGGATGGTCTCGTGGGCATTCCGTGGGTCGCAGGCGTTTCTCACCGCTGATATAGGTTCCGACAGACAGAGCAGGTGTATTCCAGGGCGCAGCCACTGAAGCGCGCCACAACGTGCGAATCCACTAATGCTAGACTGGTTTTGTCCACAGACTCTGGAATTCCAACTGGATACCGAAACGCGAAGGCCTTTATGCGCCTGCCTGAATCATGGACGGAAAAGCTGCCGGTTCTCGAGTGCCTCGAGGACGATTGGAGACCCACGCCGCGCGCCGCCCTCGTGGTTGCCTGCGTTTTCTACGCGCTGTTCCTGTTTCAGGCCGGCCGCGGCACGGGGCCATTCCTGATGATCGATCTGGTTTTCGTGCCGATCCACGAAGGCGGGCACTTGTTGTTTCGCTTTTGTGGCGAATTTCTGGCGGTCGCGGGCGGGACGCTGCTGCAACTGGGCGTCCCGTTCATGCTGGCCACTTACTTTGCCTTTCAGCGGCACGTGCAGGGAACCACATTCTGTGCATTTTTCTTCTTTGAACAGTTTCTCCCGATTGCCACCTACATGGCGGACGCGCGGGCGCAGGAGTTGCCGCTGCTAACCGTTGGCGATGCGGACTACGTGATCCACGACTGGAACTATCTCTTCGGCAAACTCGGCGTGCTTGAACACGACACCCAGATAGCCTGGGCGATGCGAATGGTGGGCTGGGCCGGAATGCTGGCAACAACGGGCTGGATGGTCTACCGGAGTCTACGGCCTGCGAACGAGCCGCTGGGCGTAAGGGTTGAGGGACCGCGCGAAGCGCAAGAATCGGCCAATCGGGATCAATGGATGACGTAGAGTCCGCGCAAATCGCGGGGATGCGGCAACTGTATTTCGAGCACGCGACCGTAATCGCCGAGGGTCAACTGAACAAGTTCGGCCGGGCCGATATCCCGGATGGTCCAGTCGTTGGTGGGAATCAGGTTGGATTCCTGGGAGAGGTCGCCGCTTTCGAAATCGCTTCCTTGTTGATGCAGATCCGAAAGCGGCACGGCGTAAACAAGTCTGGACTTCATATCGATCATCAGATACCGCCGCCCGAGCAGAACGAGGACTATCTCCGAGCCTTTCTTCTTGGTTTTCTTGTCCGGCAGATAAATTCCCGAGCCGATCGGGGGCTTACCGTCGAGTTTCAGTTGCCCTTCATCGACCTGCACCCAGTGGACGCGCCCCGCTTCGTCGTCTGCGCTCGCCACCTGTCCCGAAACAGCGGCTGCTCCAGCAAAGACGAGCATCAAGAGGAGCAGTTCCGCCGCTCGTCTGCCCGCTTTTGCACCGCGAATGTTGTGGGATCGGGAAGTCATGAATCGACCAATTCGGAAGCAGCCCCCGCCCAATTGAACGGTCACGGCGTGACTTCGGAGAGCGACTTATCGAGGAGCCGGATGCCCTCATCGACATCGGCCTTCGAGATATTCATCGGGGGAGCCAGGCGGATCACGTTGCCGTGCAGCCCTCCCTTGCCAATGAGCAAGCCATTTGCGCGGGCGCGTTCGAGAAGCCGCGCAGTCTCCGCGGGAGCAGGCTCCTTTGTTTCGCGGTCGCGCACGAGTTCGAGCGCCTGCATCATCCCCATGCCGCGGACGTCGCCGATCAGCGGGTACTTGGCCTTCAGTTCTTCGAGTTTCGCTCTTAAGTAGCCGCCGACGACGTGCGTATTTTCGAGAAGGTGTTCCTCTTCGATCACTTCGATCACGGCGCGCGCCGCCACCGATGTAACCGGGTTGCCGCCGAATGTCGAAATCGTCAGGCCCTGGAACTTATCCGCGAGTTCGGATGTGGTGATCGTCGCGCCAACGGGCACGCCATTCCCCATGCTCTTCGCGCAGGTAATGATGTCCGGAACGACCTCCCACTGCTCGATGCCGAACCATTTCCTGCCCGTGCGCCCGAAGCCCGTTTGGACTTCATCGGAAATAAAAAGGCCGCCATAGTTCTTCACGATTCGGTAGACGATCTTGAAGTATTCGGGCGGCGGGGTGATGAACCCTCCGACGCCCTGGATGGGCTCGGCAATGAAGGCCGCGATCGACCCGCTGGTGGCAGTTTGAATCACATCTTCGACATCGTTCGCGCAGGCCACGCCGCACTCCGGGTATTTCAAATGAAGCGGGCAGCGATAGCAATAGGGGCTGACAGCGTGAGCCACGCCGACGCTGATGACGCCAGCCTTGCGCCACGCCGCCTGCGCCGTTACAGCCTTGGCCAGCGCCGATGAGCCGGAATAGGCGTGGCGCAGGGCGACGATGTCGTAGCTCGGGCCGGCCATACGCGCGAGGAGGATCGCGGCTTCGTTCGCTTCGGTCCCGGAATTCGTGAAGAAGCTCTTCTGCAGCTTGCCCGGAGTGATCTGCGCGAGCTTTTCGGCAAGCGCGACGATAGCTTCGTTCGGGAAGAGCGTCGAAGTGTGCTGCAGCCTGTCGACCTGCGCTTTGATCTTTGAGGTCACCTTCGGGTTGCAGTGCCCGACGCCGATCGTGACGATGCCGCCGAAAAAGTCGAGGTACTTGTTCCCTTCGACATCCCAGATGTATTGCATCGAGGCATGATCCGCCACGAGGGGTTCCTGGTAGTAATTCGTGACCGCCGGCCAGAGGAATTCCCTGTGCTTGCGCACAACCTCTTCACTGCGGCTCGCTGCTGCCTTTGGTGGCGTCGCCATGTCGAGAATCCCCGATATGAGTGCTGTGAGTGCTGTGTGAAGTTTACAGCCTGCCCTTGCCTCGGGCAAGGTTGCCCGCAGGCCGTGGGCGGGCAGGCAAGTTCCCATGGAAACCATAGGGATGATTATTCAGGGTTCCCTTATAATTCCGACCAATGGACGCTATTGCGAGAAATCTGGTGCGGGCGCTGGGCCGGGTCTTCCCGGACTGCGTGACGCTCAGTCAGGCCATCGCGTTCAACATGTTCCTGGCGTTTTTCCCGCTTCTGCTTCTGGCGCTTGGCCTTCTCGCCAAGACCAGTTTGTTTCACGATGCCCTGAGAGAGATTCCCGACCGCTTGAATCTGATCCTTCCTCCCGGCAGCACCGAGGTCGTCGCCGCCTATTTCATCCGTAAGGTGGCTGACCCATGGAAATGGATCCTTTTGGGTCTTGGCGGGACGCTGATAGCCGGTACGCAGGTGATGGTGGGTTATATCGAGGGATTTCGTGTGATCGAAGGTGACTTGCTGCGGCCGGGCTATTGGGGCCGGCAATTCCGGGCTCTCGGGCTGTTGTGCCTGACGATTGTACCAATGCTGGCGGTCGTGATTCTCACGGTGTTCGGCAAGCAGACGCGCGCCTGGTTGCTGCTTCAGACGCGCTCGGTCTACCTCTCGCGCGAGATCGAGCTGACATTTTACGGAGCGATCGTTTTCGTGCTCGCGATGGGTGTCCTGGTCCTGCTGTACCGGATCGGGCGTCCCGGGCACCCGGGATACCTGGAGTTGCTGCCGGGAGCGCTGGTTTCGACGATCCTCTGGTGGGCAGTGGACATTTTCTTCGGATGGTACGTTCGGAAGATGCCTTACGACGCCGTGTATCGTGGTTTGGCCGCGGCCATCGGCCTGCTGCTTTGGATGTTTCTGACGGCCATGATCGTCCTCTTCGGCGCGGCGTACAATGCGGAAGCGCGAGAGGCTGCCGCAGAAGCGCGCCAGAGGGCCACGGGCCGTTCGAGCGCGCTGACGATTCAATAGTTCGACGCTTTCGCGCCGAATTGCGCTCCCTATCAAAGCTGGTAGACTGTTCGCGGCGGTAAATGTTCCCCTGCGGCGGACCCCCTTCCGCCCCGCGGAGGCGCGATGAGCGAGATGCGCATCGAATGCTATGCGGGGTACCGTGCGGACGAACGACCTCTCCGGTTTGTCATTCGTGGGCGGCAGTTTGAGGTTCACGAACTCGATGGACGCTGGTATTCCCCCGAAGCGAGCTATTTCCGAGTCCGCGCCGATGATGGCAATTATTACGTCCTCCGTCACGACGAGGCACAGGATTTCTGGACGCTCGACGGGTTTCGCGCAGCTCGCCACGAATAACCAGGCATTGACCACTCGGTCCGCACCGCAACTTTTGCCGGGCCGGAGGGTTAGAATGAACTGGAAGCCCATGAAAAACAGAATCGGAACAACTGCGGGTCGTCTGGATGCGGCGGGAACCGCGTTCTTGGCCGCCGCCCTTGGCCTAATGTTGGCGGCGCTATTCGCGATCGCGGCGCCGAGCGCGAATGCCGACAAGCGCGACAAAACCTCATCCGGCGATTCGGCAATGCCGAAGCTCGACAAGAAGTTCAAAGGCAAGCTTCCGATCACCGAGTTGACCGAGGACGAGGCCATCCTCCACGCTCTCAACCGCCTTGGCTACGGCCCGCGGCCGGGCGATGTGGAACGCATTCGCCAGATGGGCCTCGAAAAGTGGATCGATCAACAGCTTCGTCCCGAGTCGATCGACGATTCCGCGCTGGATACGCGTCTCGAGAAATACCCCACGCTGACGATGTCGTCGCACAACCTGCTTGAGGAATTTCCGCCACCGGCACAAGCCGCGAAACAGGAAGGCGAAACCAAGGAGCAGTACAAGCAGGAGCTGCAGGAGAAGCGCCGCGACGCGATGGCGCAAACAATGGCGACCGGAGACGACAACGCCGACAAGGCGCAGCAGCTTCTCGCCAAGATTCAGGGTCCGAACCGCATCATCGCCGAGCTTTCCATGGCAAAGCTCGATAGAGCCGTTTACAGCGACCGCCAGATCGAAGCCGTGATGGAGGATTTCTGGTTCAACCATTTCAACGTCTTCGCCGGCAAGGGCGCCGACCGATGGATGCTGACCGCGTATGTCCGCGACACGATTCGCCCGCACACCATGGGCAAGTTTCAGGACCTGCTGATCGCGACGGCCAAGAGTCCCGCGATGCTTTTCTATCTGGACAACTGGCTGAGCGTCGACCCGGTGGCGTTCAAACAGCTTCAAGAGGAGATGGCTGCGCGCCGGTCGCGCTATCAGGGCATCTTCGGCGGAGGCTCTGAGCCGCCGTTCGGGACGTTCCCTCGTCCAGGGGACGGTTTTCCGGGCGCGCCGGGCGCAGCACGTCCGCAGCAGCAGGACCGCGGGCTCAATGAGAACTACGGCCGCGAAGTCATGGAGCTGCACACCGTCGGCGTGGATGCCGGCTATACGCAGCAGGACGTGATCGAGATGGCCAGGTGTCTGACCGGCTGGACGGTCCGCGAGCCCCGGCGCGATCCGGAGTACCTCTTCAGACCTCGACTTCACGCGGAGGGGAAGAAGGTCGTGATGGGTCGCACGTTCGATTATGGCGGGGAAAAAGACGGCGAAGAAGCGCTGAAGATGCTGGCAAACGACCCGCGCACTGCGAAGTTTATCTCGACCCAGCTTGCCCGGCATTTCGTTTCCGATAATCCGCCCGTGACGCTGGTCGACCGCATGGTGAAAAGTTACGAAGCGACCGGCGGCGACATAAGCAGCGTGCTCAAGACGATGATCTATTCGCCGGAGTTCTGGTCGAAGACGGCGTACCGCGCGAAGGTGAAGACGCCGTTTGAGCTCGTTGCCAGCACCGCGCGGGCGCTCGATGCCGACGTGAGCGTTTCCCTGCCGCTCGTCGGGTGGATCGGGCGAATGGGCGAGCCGCTGTTCCTGTGCCAGCCGCCCACGGGCTACTCCGACAAGGGTGAGACGTGGGTCAACACAGGCGCGCTTCTGAACCGGCTGAACTTCGCACTCGCGTTTGCCAGCGATCGCATGCCGGGAGCCAACGTGGATCTGAAAACCATGTTCGGGGCCGATGCTTCGAAGGATCCGGCGACGGCGCTCTCGCGCTCGCTCGATCTTTTCCTTGACGGCCAGGTAGAGACGCAAACGCGCCAGACGCTCGAGGCCCGGCTGGGCGATCCGCAGATCTTGCAGGCGCAGCTCGACGATCCGGTCAAGCAGGTGAACGAAGGCCTGTTATCGGGTCTGGTTCTCGGGACGCCCGAGTTCCAGAGGCGATAGTTGCGGGGCGGTATGCGAACGGCCCGCGACGGAGGAAGACGATGACAATCTCCCGGCGATACTTCTTGAAGAATGGCGGCATCGCGATGCTCGGCATGGCTTCGCTGCCGTCGTTCTTGCAGCGCGCCGTAGCCGCCACGACGGGGCCAAACAAGAAAAAGATGGTCGTGCTGTTTCAGCGCGGCGCGATGGACGGCCTCAACGTCGTCGTGCCGTTTGCCGAACCGAACTATTATCGTTTGCGCCCGAGCATCGCGATACCCGAGCCGCGCCGCGGCGGCGCCGATGCCGCGATTGACCTGGACGGCTTCTTCGGCCTGCATCCGAGCCTGCAGCCGTTGCAGCCGCTCTTCCAGAACGGACAGCTCGCCATCGTGCAAGCTGTCGGGTCACCCGATCCCAGCCGGTCGCACTTCGACGCGCAGGATTTCATGGAGTCCGGCACGCCCGGCGTGAAGGCCACCGAGGACGGATGGCTCAACCGGGCGCTACAGTCGGCGCCGGAAGATCAGGCCTCGCCGTTCCGCGCCGTCGCGTTCGGCCCGTATCTTCCGCGTACGCTCCAGGGCAGTGCGCCCGCTGTTGCCATTCCGGACCTCAAGCAGTTCAAGATGTACGGGCCGCCGCAAACAACGGAAGGCGGGTTTGAAGCGATGTACGCGCAGACGGTCGATCAGGCGCTTCGCGGAGTGGGCCAGGAGACGTTCGAAGCGATCGACCAGCTCAAGAAAATCAATCCGGACGCCTACCAGCCCGAAAACGACGCGCAGTACCCGACGAGCCGCTTTGGAAAGAGCCTCATGGAAATCGCGGAGCTTTTCAAAGCCGACATAGGACTTGAAGTCGCGTTTCTCGACAGCGGCGGCTGGGACCACCACGTCAACGAAGGCGGCGTGCAGGGGCAGCTTTCAAATCTCCTGCGCGATCTCGGGCAGGGAATTGCGGCGTTCCATCAGGATATGGGAGACCGCATGGGCGACGTGGTTTTCGTCAGCATGTCCGAATTCGGACGCACGGCCCACGAAAACGGCGCGCGCGGCACGGACCACGGCCACGCGAATTGCATGTTCGTGATGGGCGGCGACATCAAGGGCGGGAAGGTTTACACGCGGTGGCCGGGGATGAACGACAGCCAGCTCTACGAGGGCCGCGACCTGGCCGTTACCACCGACTATCGCAGCGTCCTGAGCGAAATCATCTCAAAACATCTCGGCGACAACGATCTCAAGGCGGTCTTTCCTGGCTTCGCGGCCGACCCCCGCCAATTCCTCGGCCTCGTCAAGGCATGAGCCCGATCGCCGTGACCCGGTGCTACAACCGGGTTGCCCGAAATGAAAGCCGGGCGCGATGATCACGCCCGGCCATCGAACACCAAGCCGTTAGGCTCCAGTGAACTGGGCCACGGGGACTTACTTCACCATCGCGGTTTGAGAACGGACGGCCACCCATTTGCCGTCGCGCTTCACGAACACATCCATCCAAAGGTATTTCCCGCTGCTGTCTTTTCCTGCAGAGGTGCTCTTTTCGGTGTCGCTGCCCTGGACCACGGCGACGTTTCCCAGCACCTTTACATCCATCGGCCCAAACGCGAAGGTCTCAACCTTTGAGGCGCCGGATTTCACGTCCGCCAGCATACTTTGCTTCGTCGCCTTTCCGGCGCCGTAGCCCAAGCCGACCCAATCGTCGCCGAGGATCGAGCCGAGTTTGTCAACGTCACCGGTTTTCGCCGCGTCCACCCAGTCGTGTTCCATTTGCTGGAGAGCTTGCGACACGCTCGGGGTCTTGGACGGAGCCGCGGCGGGCGCCGGTGCTTGGGCGAAAGCCAGCCCTGTACAGGCGCAAACCAATAGAGTTGCCAATGCGAGTTTCTTCATGTTTTTCAATCTCCTTTGAGGATTACTCCGTCGTCTTGATACGCATGCCGTAGAACGACCGGTATACGAAGAAGAAGGAAACGGCGAAAAACACCGCCGCGAGAATGTGCGTCAACCGGGTGTTTCCCTGGGAATTCGTCAGCGACACGGCCAATTCCACCGCCAGCAAGCCAAACAGCGTCGTGAACTTGATGACCGGATTCAACGCGACGGATGAAGTGTCCTTGAAGGGATCACCCACGGTGTCGCCGACAATCGTCGCGTCGTGCAGCGGGGTCCCTTTCTGCTTGAGCTCGACTTCAACGATCTTCTTCGCGTTGTCCCACGCGCCACCGGCGTTGGCCATGAAAATCGCCTCGTAAAGACCAAAGATGGCGATGGAGATCAGGTAGCCGATGAAGAAAAACGGCTCGACGAACGCGAACGAAAGAGCGGCAAAAAACACTGCGATGAAAATATTCAGCATCCCGCGTTGCGCGTACTTCGTGCAGATTTCGACCACCTTCTTGCTATCCGCAACCGAAGCTTTCTCCACGCCCTCGAGCTTGATGTTCGCCTTGATGAACTCAACCGCCCGGTAAGCGCCGGTGGTCACCGCCTGCGTCGAAGCGCCGACAAAATAGAAGATCATCGCGCCCCCGGTGATTAATCCAAGGACAAAGGGAGCGTGCAGGAGCGAGAGCATGGCGACATTCGTGGTGAGGCCGTTCGTCAGGGCCATAATGATCGAGAAAATCATCGTCGTCGCGCCTACCACGGCCGTTCCGATCAGCACCGGCTTGGCCGTAGCCTTGAACGTGTTCCCCGCGCCGTCGTTTTCTTCGAGCAGGTCCTTGGCGCGCTGGAAGTTTACGTCCATGTTGAAATCTTTTTTGAGCTCCTGCGCGATGTTCGGAATGGTCTCGATCAACGACAGCTCGTAGATCGACTGGGCGTTGTCCGTCACCGGGCCATAGGAATCGACCGCGATCGTCACCGGTCCCATTCCCAGGAAGCCGAAGGCGACCAGGCCAAACGCGAAGACGGGAGCGGCAATCATCAAGCTGCCGAGCCCTTGCAAGCTGACGAGATATCCGACGCTCATCAGGGCGACCATCGTCAGTCCGAGGTAATACGCCGAAAAATTGCCGGCCACGAAGCCGGACAGAATGCCGAGCGACGCGCCGCCTTCTTGCGCCGACCTCACAACCTCGCGAACGTGCCTCGAGTCGGTCGAGGTGAAGGCTTTCACAAGTTCCGGAATAACCGCACCAGCGAGCGTTCCGCAGGAGATGATCGTCGCAAGCTTCCACCACTGCGTCGAGTCGCCGCTCAGATCGGGGATGATGTAGTAGGAAATCAAGTAGGTTAGCCCGATCGAGACCGCGGACGTGATCCATACGAGCGACGTGAGGGGCGACTCAAAATTCATCTCGTCGGCCTTCCCGAATCGCGCGCCGGCGATGGCGCTGTTGATGAAGTACGCCGCCGCGCTCGCCACCAGCATGGCGATGCGCATCACAAAGATCCACACGAGCAACTGCACCTGTACGACCGGATTTGCCACGCCGAGCAGAATGAAGGTGATCAGGGCGACGCCCGTGACGCCGTAAGTTTCAAAGCCGTCCGCGCTCGGGCCTACCGAATCGCCCGCGTTGTCTCCGGTGCAGTCCGCGATCACGCCGGGATTGCGCGCGTCGTCCTCCTTGATCTTGAAGACGATCTTCATCAAGTCCGAACCGATGTCCGCGATCTTGGTGAAGATGCCGCCGGCGATTCGCAGCGCCGCGGCCCCCAGCGATTCACCGATGGCGAAACCGATGAAGCAGGGTCCTGCATAGGAGCCGGGAACGAAGAGCAAAATTATCAGCATCATCAGCAGTTCCACGCTGATGAGCATCATGCCGATGCTCATGCCCGCACGCAGCGGAATCTGGTAGATGGGATAGGGCTTGCCGCCCAGCCCCGCAAACGCCGTCCGCGAGTTCGCGAAGGTGTTCACGCGAATGCCGAACCACGCAACTCCGTAGCTTCCGAGAATCCCCACGACGCTGAAGAACAGAATCATGAAGACGCGAATTGCTTCGTAGTGAAGCAGCACGCCGAAGTACAGCACGATGACCGCGGCGATGAAGATCCACAGCAGGAAAAGGAATTTCCCCTGCGTGATGAGATAGGTCTTGCAGGTCTCGTAGATCAGCTCGGACATCTCGCGCATCGAGCGGTGTACTGGCAGATTCTTCAGGCGGACGTAGATGGTCAAGCCGAAGGCCAGCCCGAACACGCAGAACAGGAGGCCCCACATGAGGAGTTTGTGACCGTCCACAAACCCGAGGAAATTCACGCCCGACAGATCGGGAAGCTTCAGGTTCGCTTCGCCGCCCTCGGCCGCCATGGCCGGCACCGCCGCGGTCATCAGCGGGCCAGCCAGCGCCGGCCGCAAGAATCCTCCCGAAACGGAACCGGCGCAAACTCCCGGCAGCAAGTCGTGCGCCCGCGAGTCCGATGCACATCAGCGATCCTCCATGGATAGGTCTCATCAGGAATTTATCGGGAAACTTTCACCGGGTTCGTTTTCGCGTGCATGGGGACGAATCTGCCCACACCCGCAACGCAACCGTTCCAGCTAGAAGCAGCGTCCTTCCTCCGGATATCGGCTCCCTGAACAGGAGCCGTCGTCGCGACACATTCCCCCAGCAGAACGCATGTTTTTAGCAGGATTCCACCTTTTCGTCAAGAAATGACCTCGGGACCAGCGCTGCATAAGTCACGAGAAATCGGCATGTTAGAATCTCTCCATGGGGAAGCGCGTAATCTCGCCCGGGGGCATTGTCGACGGCGTTGTCGAGCTACCGGGCGACAAGTCAATCTCGCATCGCTACGCCATCATTGCGGCGCTGGCCGAGGGCCGTAGCGAGATACAAAATTACGCTTCCGCGGCGGACTGCCGGAGCACTCTCGAATGCCTGCGGCAGCTCGGCGTCGAAATCGAATCGGGCGAGCGCCGCGTTCGAATCAACGGCACCGGCCTGAACGGCTGGAAGGAGCCGCGCAAGCCTCTGGACGCCGAGAATTCCGGCTCCACGATGCGGATGCTGGCCGGCGCTCTTGCCGGGCAGCGTTTTACCTCAACGCTCACCGGCGATCAATCGCTTCGCCGGCGTCCCATGCGGCGCGTCATCGAGCCGTTGCGGCAGATGGGTGGCGAAATCCGCGGCCGCGACGACGACCGCGCACCGCTCGAGATTCGCGGCGCGCATTTGCGTGCCATCGACTACACGCCCCCGATTCCGAGCGCGCAGGTGAAATCGGCCGTCCTTTTCGCGGGACTCTATGCGGATGGCGTGACGACCGTTCGCGAATCGGTCTGCACGCGCGATCACACGGAAATCGCGCTGCGCGAATTCGGCGCCACGGTCGATGGGACCAGGAACGCGATTCGCATTCATCCGCGGCCCAAACTGGCCGGGCAGCAGCTCGTGGTCCCGGGCGATCTTTCGGCCGCCGTTTTCCTGATTGCCGCGGCGCTCGTGCTGCCCGAATCGTCGCTGATGCTGCACAACGTGGGACTGAATCCTACGCGGGCGCGCGTGCTCGATTTCTTCATTTCCATCGGAGCGCCGGTCCGCGTTACGTCGCTGCAAATGCGCCGCGGAGAATTGGTGGGCGATGTGTCCGTGCGCCATGCGCCGCTCGCGGGCGGAACGGTCTCCGGAGCACAGGTGGCCGAAATGATCGACGAATTGCCGATGCTCGGCGCGCTGGGCCCGTTCACCGAGCAGGGAATCGAGATTCACGACGCGCGGGAGCTACGGGTGAAGGAAAGCGACCGTATTGCGACGCTGGCCGAGGGATTGCGGCAGATGGGCGCGCGCGTGGAGGAATTCGATGACGGGATGCGCGTCGAAGGGCGGTCGGCAGGAAAACTGCGCGGCGCCAAGGTGGATCCGCAGGGCGACCATCGAATCGCCATGGCGCTCGCAGTGGCGGCGTTGGGGGCGGAAGGCGACACGGTAATTCGGGATGGGGACTGCGCCGCCGTCTCTTTTCCGGAGTTTTTCGCGACGCTCGATCGCCTGCGCGGAGCTGAAAAACGATAACGGCAAACCTGCCAGGGATTGCTAGTGCGACTTGCTCAAATGGATTGTGCCGTAAGTCGTGCTGATCGTAATTTTCGGTCCGGGCCCGCCAAATTTCCCGCTGAGATGTTCGTTGTCCTCGTCGCTGACCGGCTTCAGGGAAGGCCCTTCGAAATCGCTCTCGACTTCGCCGGACCGGGAAACGGCCGACAACTCGAAGTTCGACTTCGCGGGTAGCGTCAAATCGACATCGCCCGAGTCGTTTGCAATATCGACGTCTGCGCCCGGCGGGTTTGCATATCCGACTTTGATGTCGCTGTGCGAATCGGTGACGTCGAGCCGGCCGCCGATATTTTCCACGTCGACGTCCTTGTTGTGCGTCACGATCCTTGCGTCCCCGGCGGCGTCCGAAACCGCGATGTTGGACGAATCGAGTTCCATGTGTCCCTTCATGCGGGCGATGGTTACGTCGAGCCATGGCGACGTGCAATGGATTGTCTTCGCGACATTGCGCACGCGCGCTGATCCCAGGAAAGCGCCGTCAATGGCCACGTCGCCTGAGACGTCGGCGATTTCGACGTCGTCACCCCGTCCATTCACGCGGAGGTTCCCGCCGATGTTTGTGATGCGGACATCGCCCTTTTGCAGCTCGGCGCTGACGTCGCCGCCGGAGTCGTGAATCTCGATATCCCCGTTGTCGGCGTGTGCGTCGATGTTGCCCGCGACTCCGGAAACGCGAATGTCGCCATGGGACGCGTTGATGGCCAGGGTCGCTGTCTTGGGTACCTCGACATCCAGATCAACGCTCGCCCAGCCGCCGGCGCTCTCCAGGTTCGCCGGGTGGATGCGGACGCCATTGCCGCGTGGCTCGATTTGAACGCCCACATCTTTCAGGTGCGCCTGGACGGTAGATTCGCTGGGTCCAGGCGCGGACTTCGTCGCGCTGACGACGAGAGCATTGCCCTCACTCACGTGGACCGTGACGTTTCCCCGCTTCGTGGTGATTTCCACGCGAGCGCCGGGCGAAAGTGTTTGCGGCGGGAGCGCGACGCTTTCTGAATAGCGCTGACTGAACGGCGGTACGTCGATGTCGATGTCGGCGTAGTGTTCGCGAATCCAGTCGTGGAAACCGAAACGCCCCGAGCACGAGAGCCAGAAGAACCAGCAACGCGGCCTCTCCTCCCGAAAGAATCGGCGGACGAGGTTGTCCGGCGCCTCCGGTAGGGAGGCGCTCAACCAGCTTTGCGACGCCCCAGAGAATGATCAGGATCGGCCAGTAGAGCCGGATCAGGTGGCCAATACCCAGCGCGGGATCGACGCGGTCAAGGAAAAAAACGACGCCTAACAGAATCAGGAGCAGAGCCACGAAAAGGGAGCTGCGATGATGTGCGCCGTTGCTCACGCGCTCCTCACGACCCCGTGTGGCCGGCTCGGGAGGCGACCGTTTGAGCGAACAGCACAACGCCGGCGACAATCAACAACACGGGCCAGAGTTGGCCCATGTCGTAGCTCGTGTATTCGCCCACGAGGAAAATCAAGCCGACCGCAATCAGCATCACGGGACCCATCAGCCCGCGCACGCGGCAGCGTGGACAAGTGCAACGCGGTTTTGTTTCGTCCGCCATGGCTTTCTCTCCTACGAGCTTCTCTTCAACCTGGACGCAAGCAGCCACACGCCGAGCGCGATCAATCCCAGCGGCCATGCTTTTCCGAGCCATTCCCACTCGAACAACCCCAGATTGGCAAGCAGCAGGAACATGCCGAGAGCGATCAGAATGATGGCTCCCGTCGGCCTCCCGCCTGCCGCTTCGATCAAGGGTGATTCCCCTGTCCCGCCTGCTCCGCCCGTCTGCCGAGCCTTCGCGACGCGATAGGCCTCGATGGGCATGTAGAAATAGAAGCAGCCCAGCGCGATGCCGAGGAACGCATGGTAGCTGCCGGGAATATCGCTGCTTTGCGCGGCAATGAGCCCGCCGAAGACGAGCACGTGGATCAGCGCCTTCACGTACTCGCCGTTGTAGACGGCGCCCAGCCCGGGGATAAAACCGAGCGTGAGAGCCACCCAAGGATTCGCTCCCGAGTGCGCTTGCGCCGGCGCCAGGGCCGGAGTGGAGACGATGTTCGCGAGGCAGCTTTCGCAATAGAGCGCGCCACGCACGTCGCGCGTGCACGCTGGACAGAGCGCTTTGCCGCAGTTGCGGCAGAAGCCGGTGGCCTCCACATCCGGATGTACGGCGCATTTCATGGGCGGCTCCTCGTGAAGCGATTGGGCAGGCTTTCGGACCAGCGATTCGCCACTGCGAATGCCAGCATGCTGCCGTCCGTCGCCTCGTGATGGCGCGGATGCGGATTCACTTCCGACCTGTCGTGCGGTTCGGAAGAAGGCGGGTCTGGTTGTGGCTGCGGCTCGCGTACGGGCGCGCCCACGGGCTCGGGTTGCGCTCCGAGGCGCGATTGAATTTCGTATACCACGCGCAGATCGCTCACGAATTTTGCTCCACGGGCGTAGGTGAGATGCACTTGCCGGTTGGCTGTGCGCACCAGGGTCACGGGATTGAGGTCCGCCAGGCTCACATTCCTTCCTTGCGGAGCCGCCGCGTGCACCACGATGGCGAGCGAGGCCGCTACCGTCGCGAATCCCATGGCAAACCGCGGTTGCCACAACGCCGGCACCCACCCGAACCACTGCTGCCAGCCCGGTTTGGAAGTCCGCGGGCCGAGCGTCGCATCGAGGATCTTCCCCACCAAGTGCGCGGGCGCTTCGGCCGGGGGAACCTGCTGCATCCGGCTGACGAGCGCGCCAACTTGCGCGACGATCCGAGTGCAGGCGGCGCAACCGGCGGTGTGCGCGGAGAAGGCAGCCGCTTCCTCCGGCGAGAGGGCGCCATCGAGGAAGTCGCTCAACCGTTCTTCCGTTGTTGTGCAGTGCCAATCCATCGGTATCCGTTCCGGCTACGCCGGACGCACTCCCATTTCTTCCAGAACTCGCGCCAGCTCAATTCGCCCCCGGTTGATCCGGGATTTGACCGTTCCCTCCGGGACTTGCAGCACGGTGCGAATCTCGCTGTAATCCAGCCCCTGCAAATCTCGCAGGATCACAGCCTCGCGCAACTCGGGCGACAGTCTTGCGAGTCCACGTTGCAGTTGTTCGCTCAACTCGGCCGCTTGCGCCAGCTTGTCCGGCGTCCGCGCCGGTGAATGCACTTCCTCAAGCTTCGGCATGGCGTCGTCGAGCGAATCGGTCAATCGATCACGGCGGGTGCGCCGGTAATGGTCCACCAGCAGGTTTCGCGTCACGCTCGTAAGCCACGTGGGAAACGCGCCGTAGGTGGGCTGATAACTCGCGAGCGTCTTATACACGCGCAGGAAAACCTCCTGGCTGAGGTCCTCCGCGGCCGCTGTGTTGGCCGTGAAGCGGTAGCACAGGTTATACACGCGCCGCGTATGCCGCCGCACAAGCTCCTCCCAGGCCGGCCCATCGCCCCGGAGACAGAACTGAATCAGTTGGGCGTCGGGCTCCAATCGGTACTAGCCTCGCAACCTGCATCACTTTCCGGCCTCAACCATGGAACGCAAAACCAGCCCGAAAAGTTCCGTGCCCTGCCTTCCGAGGTGATCCGCGGCCACGCTTGCCCGGCATCTTATTCGCGCTGCGGTGATAAATACAAGGCTAGCGACTTTCCCGCCCGAGTCTGATGGACAGATACGTGAGTCGCGCGGTAGGAAACCGACAGGGACGGGCGAGTATTCAGACTAGCAACAACTTCGACGTCACAGCGGGCCGACCCGCGGCGGATCGACCCTCGTCCGTTTGGCGTGTTTACTCCCAGCCCGTTTTTGAGTTATACGGCAGCAAGTAGCCCATCGCTTCGATCTCGTGAATTTTACCGCCTCGGATGGCGAAGATTTCGGCGGCCTGTAGGTCGATCGGTCCGAAATTCATCGGCACGGTATCGATGCCGGGAACGCCCGAGACCTTGATGGACCGCACGTTGCCTCGGTGCACGAACATCGGGAAGCTGAAGGCGAGTCCCTTTTCTTCGTCGAGGATAATGATGCGGCGCGGCCAGATCTTGGTTATATAGCTGAGGATGTGGGTATTCATACTGTCCCGGCATCCCAGCGCGCCGAGCTTCGCGAACGCGGCGCTTCCGCCCGGCGTCGCGGAGTTGAGCGGGCCGGGCTGAGGGGTGGTGTTAGTAGTTGTCTGCATGCCGTTTTCATGGCGCACGCAGTCGTCGGCATAGGGCGCCACGTCGCCGTTGCTCTCCTCGATCGAGTCGAAGTAAGCATTTGCCGCGCGGAACAGTTCGTCGCGCGAGGTGCGTTCGGCGGCCGGCACGGTCTCGACCAGCCCCGGTCTCGGCGTAACAAGGTTCTTCATCCCGCCCTCTCGGACGTCGCGCACCACAATGTGCTCAATCTCAGTGATCTTGCCGCCCTCCACTTTCAGCCGGAGCGCGAATATGATCGGCTTATTGAACTCTTTCATCATTCCGTAGAAGCCAATCTGGTGGGAAGCGGGATCGGCGGCATAGATCTTGAAAGTCGTTGGCTCCTCGGATGCACCCACCCACAGGCCGTCGCCCAGGGGCAAAGTCGCCGTGTTCTCGGTGAATTTGACGTCTCTCGCCATCGGCAGGCCGCTCGGATCGTGCTTCACGAGCGCGGCCAGGTACTGGTCGACCAGATCGGTCAGGCACGCCCGGTCGCACTCCGATCCGCTTGCGGGATTCGAAGGAGCCTGGGCCCACGTCACGCACGCGCCCATCGCTGCCAGAAGCATTGCAATGGTGGCGGCTTTCATTAGAAACCTCTCGCGCATGTTGGTCCCCTTTCCTGCGAAAACGGGCCAGACAATACCACGAAAGCCTGGCCGTTTAAAGCGCGCCGCCTCCTTTCGAGCGCTCTTCGTCACTCATCGCAACGCAGGCGGCACCTCGTCCTTGACACTCTCGGAAACTTACTGCTACGGTGCAAGCCGGACGATGAAAAAGTCGCGACGGTACCTGCTGCTCCTGCTCGCCCTGCTGGCTCTCGGTTATTTCTTTTATAGGTTTCGGAACGCCATCACACTGGAGGGATTCCGTTGGGGGATGGTGGCCCAATCGCTTCGCCACGCGCGGCTTTCTCTCCTGCTGCTCGGAATCGCGGCCATATACGTTTGCTTTGCGCTTCGCGCGCTTCGCTGGATGCGGTTTTGCCGTTGGCTGGGTCCCACGCGTTTCTCAAACGTCTACAGCGCGACGTTAATGGGCTTCGCCTGCGTTTTCCTCCTCGGCCGGGCTGGAGAACCGATCCGCCCCGTGCTCATCGCCCGGAAGAACTCGCTTTCCATGCCGGGGATGTTCGGCGTCTACGTTCTCGAGCGGATTTCAGACGCGGCCGCCACCGTGGTGCTGGCGGGTTGCGCGCTTCTGCTTCTTGAGCACCGGTCCCTGGCCAGCGCGGCAAACAGTTCGCTGATAAGAATTGCACGCTCGGCGGGAGCCCTGCTGTTGGTCGCGCTGGTCGCTGTGATCGCGTTTCTGGTCTATTTTCGCTACCACGGCGCCGCCTGGCTGGCCCGGAAGCTCAACGAGAGCAAGTGGCGCCATGGCTGGCGAGGCAAAGTCGTACTCCTGCTCGAGGGGTTCATCGAGGGATTGCAGGGAATTCGCACATGGGGAGATCTCGGCGCGCTCGCGGGTTATACGGCGGTGCACTGGCTGCTCGTAGCCCTGGTGTACCTTTGGGTGACGCACGCTTTTCCCGGCCAATTGGGGCAAATTAGCTTCGGCGGCATCATTCTCGTACTCGCGTTCACGCTGGTCGGCTCCGCCGTCCAGCTCCCAGGTGTGGGCGGAGGAGCGCAATTGGCCACCTTCCTTGTGTTCACTCTGATCTTTGGAGTAGAAAAGGAGCCGGCGGCGACAGCCTCCGTGGTTCTGTGGCTGGTCGCGTTTGCATCTTGCTCTCTTGCCGGTCTGCCGTTGTTGTTCCGGGAAGGCTGGTCGATGGGCGAACTGCGAAAGATGGCGCGGGCCGAGGAACAGGCTGGTGAAGCCGAGCTGCTTGCGGAAGCCGAGCATGCGTCGGAGTCGGCCAGCCGGTCGCCGGTCGAATCGAAGGAGAAGGCCCGGTGAGGTGTCCTTTTTGCGCGCATCTGGACGACAAGGTGATCGACTCGCGCGAGGCCCGCACCGGCGATTTGATTCGCCGACGCCGCGAATGCCTGAAATGCGAGCGGCGATTCACGACCTACGAACGCATCGACGAAATTCCCTACATGGTGATCAAGAAGGACGGCCGGCGCGAGAAATTTGACCGCCAGAAGATTCTGCAGGGGCTCCTGAAGGCGTGCGAGAAGCGGCCCGTTCCCGTGAGCAAGCTCGAATCGATCGTCGATGAGGCCGAGGCCTTTGTCAGCGAGGCCGCCGAGCGCGAGCGCACGACGACGGAGATCGGCGGACTGCTCATGTCGCGCCTGAAGAAGCTGGACAAGGTCGCTTACGTCCGCTTCGCTTCCGTCTATCTCGATTTCAAGGATGTGAAGGAATTCATGGATGAACTGAAGGGTCTGCTCAAAGACCGCGCCAGGAAGTAACTCCCTCGCTCACGCCTGCCAGACCCCGGCCGCAAACGTCTTCACCGTGCGAAAGCCGAGGTGTTCGTAGAGTTGGACCGCGCGCTCGTTGGTGGCTGTCACTGTCAGCGAAAGCGATTCGTAGTGGCGCCTGCGTAGCGCTTGGATCGACTGCTCCATCAACTGCCGGCCGATGCCGTGTCCCTGGTAACCGGGCATCACACAGACCTGCGTCGTGTGCCCCACGCCTTCGGCCACCGTCGATGTGAGAATCATGCCCACGGGCCGATCGCCCGTCGCCGGGCGTACCAGAAACGAACCCTCCGGCAAAAACTGGCCGCATCCGGGCAGCAGGACGATATTGCGGAGAAACTTCAAGCTGCCCGCCTCGCTGCGGTACTGGTCGTTGATCCGGCCATCGACGTGGTCTGCATAGGAGAGCTGGATAAGTTGCGCGGCTTGCTCGAAGGCGCGGTCACTCCATGGCTCGATCCGCAATCCGGACGAGAGCGGCTTGCTGCGGAGATTCGCTTCGGCCAATGACAGAAGCATGAATTGCCGAGTGTGCAGTAGGAAATGCTGCGAAAGGAAGGCAGGGTCCAGTTCACTGCCGAAAGGCATCAACTGTGCCTCGATACGCTCCAGTCGCGGCGTGGCCCGGAGCGCACACAACATTTCGGTGAGCAGCGCCTGCGTGGTTTGCCCCTGCGCGCATTGCGGGGATACGAACAGCCCGCCGATCAGTCCCTTGTGGTCCTCAAGGACATAAAATCCGTAGCCGGTCGGCCGGCTGTCCTCAACCGCGGCAAACCCGCCCAGCGCGCGTGAATCGATGAATTTCCGGATGAGATCGATCGAGGCACGATAGTCCCAGCGTAATTCTTCCCGCCAGTGCCGGGTTTCTTCCCGGAAGAGGTTCTCCAGAGACCGCGAATATAGCGTTCGAAGGTCGACGATCTGCATGGGATCCGAAGGCCGTTCCCAGGCCATTATAGCTGTGCCGGGGTCGGGAACCCAACTGGCGCTTATGATCGGAAGGTCAAGTGCGTTAAATCGAGTGCGAAAGAAGTGTGCTAACATTCGACCCGTCGGCGCGTGTTGCCCCGAGCGCCTGCGACCATTGGATGGCCATCGTCTCCGAGTTGCGCTATCCCACAAGCCGTCTCGCCAAGATTTTCTCCGGATTTCTGGCGCTGCTTCTCTTCGCCCTGGTGTCGATCTCGACCGTGTCCGGGTTCCTTCTGTATCAGATTCTGCATCCCGTGCGGAATCCGGTTACGTTCGACCTGAACGTCATGATGGGTCACCCGACAACGTTTTCATTTTCCATCCCCGGGGGTGCGAAACGGGATGGCCCGTTCTTTCCGGGTTTGCGCGGGGCGCCCACCGTGATCGTTTGCCACGGATATGCGGGACAGGGCGGCGACGTGCTGACACTCGTCACGGCGCTACAGGAACATCAATTCAATGTTTTCCTGTTCGATTTCACGGGGCACGGCACGAGCCCCGGTGTCACAACGCTCGGATACCGGGAGACCGCCGAACTTCGCTCGGCGCTCCAGTCGTTAGCCGAGCGCGATGACGTGGACCCACAGCATTTCGGGCTCTGGGGCACGGACATGGGCGGATACGCCGTACTCGAAGTGGCGGCGAGCGATCCACGGATCGCGGCCTTCGCCGTAGACGATGCCTACGACGATCCCCGTGACATGTTGCAGATTGAGGCCAGAAAATCGGGACTTCAGGTGTTACCTTACGTCCTGCGTTTTTCCGATTTCGGATTTCGGATGCTCAACTACCCCTTTCGGCACGAGCCGCCCGTCTCGACGCGTCTCGCCGCAACCAAGGGAATTCCCAAGCTGTTCATCGTGACGGATGATCGTCCCGCGCTCGCAAATGAAACGCTGGAGCTCTTCATCAAGGCGCCCGATCCGAAGCAGATGGTGCGCGATCGGCTGACATACCGCGACATGTCGGATGACGACCGCAGAAGTTACGAAAGTCAGATCGTAAATTTCTTCTTGCAGAATATTCCCCCGACCTCGCGCCGCTAGCGCGGTTCCCGATTGATCGGCACGTAGAGGACACCCACGTATGGCTCATCGAGCGTGCCTTGGAACCTGCCAAGTTTCTGGATTTCCCCGAGTCCGGCGGGTGTGGTCAGGACGAGAGCCGCGTCCGGGTCGGACGGCGACCATTCCGGAAGCTCCCGGTGAAAATAGAACGCCAGGCCGTAATCCCAGCCACGGCGTAGATGGTAAGTAAAGATGCGGTCCTGTCGCTGATCGTTTTGCATGAATTGGGCGTGGGGCCTAGCCGACTCGAACCTGTCCAGTATTGGCAGGACGCTCCAACTGGCTACCTCGACACTCGCGGCCACGGAAAGCGCGCAAAACGCGATTACGTAGCTCGGTCTTCGGTAGAAACCCGCCGCAATGACGAGCAGCGCGACCAACGCAGCGAGAAGCAGCACGGCGTAGCCGACGTCCGAAACAAGCCGCGGAGTGAAGTCGGAACGATAGTTCGCCCAGGGTACTCGATGGGCCCAACCCAGCGCGGCGATCGCAAGGCCAAGCCACGTCAAGCCGAGCGCGGCCGCGATCGGCTTGACGGCTGCGCGGCTGCCTTCTATCGCTCGGGCGATTCCGAGCGAGCACAAAAGCATCAGGGGAGGAATCGCGGGCAGGATGTAGCCGGGCAATTTGGACTGCGAAAAGCTGAAGAACAGAACCGGTACAACAGCCCAGCACGCAAGAAAGAATCCCGGTGAGTTGGCCCACGAGCGCTCGCGCCATAAGCGAAGCCCTTCCCGTGCTGCCGGCCACAGCAGGACGGTCCAGGGTAACAGCGCGAGGAGAACGATCGGGCCGAAAAACCAGAACGGCTGGCGATGCTGGAATAGCGGAGTCAGATATCGTTCGAAATTGTGCTGAAAAATGAAGATTCGGAGAAAGTCTGGGTTGCGGAGAGCACAAGCGATGTACCACGGGAACGCTACAATGCAGAAAGCGACGACTGCAAGCGGATGGGCTAATCGTAAAGCCGCGCGCCACTGCCGTGTCGCAGATGCCCAGAGCATGAGCGCCCCACCGGCCAGAACGATTGCTGCTGGTCCTTTTGCTAAAACCGCCAGGCCGAGAAATCCGCCAAACAAAAACAAGCCGAGCGAGTCCGTGCGGTGAGCCTCCACGGGAGTGGCGGCAGCGCGCAATGCATGGGCGCCACGAAGCACGTCGGCAGCGCTCGCCATGGCGAGCGTCAGGGAGGCGGCGAACAGCATGTCCGGAGTGCCGGCGCGAGCGAAGCCGATCGCCGCGACGCTCGATGAGAACAATAACGGTGCGAGCACCGCGGGACTTCGCTCGATGCGGGTATCGTTGCCGTAGTGCTTCCATCCGAGCCATCCGATGGCGAAGGCCGCCGCGAGCGCGGAGATGGCAGACGGCAATCGTGCGGCCCACTCAGCCGACAGATGCAGCCGAAAGCCCAGAGCCGCGGCCCAATAGTAGAGAATCGGCTTTTCGAACCACGGCTGTCCGTAGAGCCGCGGCGTCACCCAGTCGCCGGTCTCCGCCATCGCCCGAGCGATCCAGGCGTAACGCGGCTCGTCGGGACCCACTAAGCCGATGGCGCCTAAATGCGCGAACAAGCATACGAAGACGGTCAACGCCAAGAGAGCCAGCGCTGCGCCGCGCGGAAGTCCAGGTCGTCCATGCGAGTTCTCGCTCAAAGCCGGACGAGTCTAGCACTGCCGTGAGTACCTTGGAACGCACGCGCATCCCACGGAGATCGCTACTCGACTCTGGCGCCGGGCGTCGCGGCTCCCGCATAATGACTCGTGATGCGGGAATGGGTCGAATACGCCACGGCATGGGTTGGACTGAAATCTCTTGGACTTTTGCCGAGGCCGGCGGCGCGGTGGGTGGGAGTCTGCTTTGTCGCGGCGGCCCTTGCGGTCCGAGCGCCGCTCCGTCGCACCGCGATGTTCAATCTGAGGCTCGCGTTCCCAGACTGGACGGACGCAAAGCGCAAGCAGGTGATCCGGGGCATGATTCGGCAGGTCGGCTGGATGGCGGGCGAATTTTCGCAGTTCCCGAAATATACGCGTGAGAATATCGAGCGCGTCGTCGTGTTCGACGGCTTTGAAAACTTCGACGCGGCGCGGCAACGTGGAAAGGGCGTGCTGTTTCTCACGGGTCACATGAGCGCGTGGGAGCTTGCTCCGTTCGCGCATGCGCTGTATGGCTACCCGCTGCACTTTCTCGTTCGTCCGGTCGCGAATCCCCGGGTGGACGCGCTGATCAACGCCTACCGCTGCCGATCGGGGAACCAGCCGATCGAGAAGAACCTGTCCGCCCGTTCCATCCTGAAAGTGCTGGGCGCGGGGGGAACGGTGGGAATTCTTGCGGACCACAACACGACGCTGGAGGAAGGCGTGTTCGCCGGCTTCTTCGGGGTTCGGGCCTCGACAACCTCGGGGATCGCGCGAATCGCCCGGCACACGGACGCGGCGGTCGTTCCCGGGTTTCTGTGCTGGGATGAAGCGCGGCGCAAGTATCGCCTCCGTTTCGAGCCGGCCGTCGAGCTCGTTCGCAGCGAAAACGAAGAGTCGGATGTCGCGAAGAACACCCAGCGGTTCACCACCGTGATCGAAGACTATATCCGCGCATACCCGGACCAGTGGCTGTGGGTACACAAACGATGGAAGACCCGGCCGGCCGGTGAGAAATCGATTTATCCGTTCTAGCGGGGGTTGTCGGTTCGAATTCGGAGAGACTACGCGAAGAGCGTGCCCGCTCGTGATTTCCGAAACAGGGGAGGCGACCAATGATCTGTACGGCTGGTGAACTCGCAAAATACCTGGGAGCTGAACTCGAAGGAGATGCGTCCGCGCCGGTCTCGGGCCTCGCGAGTCCCGAGCGCGCTCGCGCTGAGGATCTTATCTACGTCGAATCGCCGCGCCATCAGGCACGCCTCACCGCCTCGCTCGCCCGGTGCGTGGTCGCTCATCCGGGTGTGCGTATCGAGGGGAAGACGATTTTGGGCGTGAACGACCCGAAGCTGGCGTTCGCGAAAGCGGCCGCATGGATGCTAAAGGAACCGCCCCGCCCGGGAGCGGTGCATCCGACCGCAATCGTCCCGGCGAGCGCAAGGCTTGCAGCAGGTGTTTCGGTCGGTCCGTATGTGGTGATTGAGGACGACGTAGCAATCGGCGCCGGAACGGTCGTCGAAGCGTTCTGCTTTCTCGGCCGCGGCGCCCGCATCGGCGAGAGCTGCCGTCTGCATCCGCGCGTCACACTCTATTCGGGGTCTCGGCTCGGCGACCGCGTCGAAGTGCATGCGGGCGTTGTGGTAGGCGGGGACGGGTTCGGCTACGTTTTCGGCGAGGGACGCCACTGGAAGTTTCCTCAAGTCGGAAGCGTCGAGATCGGCGACGATGTCGAGATCGGCTCGAACGCGACCATCGACCGCGGGTCGCTCGAAGCCACCCAGATCGGCAACGGCGTGAAGATCGACAATCTCGTCCAGATCGCGCACAACGTTCGCATCGGCGAGCATTCCATACTGGCTGCGCAAACCGGCGTTTCAGGCAGTAGCACGCTCGGCAGGAACGTCGTCGTCGGCGGGCAAGTAGGGATCGCGGATCACTGCACTCTCGAGGATGGCGCCGTCGCCGGTGCGCAGGCCGGCATTCCGACGGGCAAGACGATCCGTCGCGGACAAACCGTGTGGGGCACGCCGGCGCGGCCGCTCGACAGATTCAAGAAGCAGTACGCGTGGTTCGCGCGGCTGCCAGAGTTGGCTGAGCGTCTCCGTAAACTGGAACTTTCGTCTTCTGTTCGCTGATAGCCGCGCATCGGGCATCAAGAGAGCGTTGGCTTGGCGAAAGGATTTTTCCACAGGAGGCAGCACGGCAGCGGTTTTCGTCATCCCATGGTATAGCTCGAAGGGCGCTAAGTGACGTGTTTTCGGTTGACGGTCGGCCGGATACAAAAGATAATAGCCTGGGGTCGGGCTGTAACTGTTTGTGTTACCGAGACATTTGCTGTACCCCCGTCCGAGGGACACTTTCACTGGTAGTCAGGTTGAGTTTCCCCGGGGACCGCCAGAGGCTGGGCAAAGTGCATGTCTGAGGGACTGATGACACCGGAGGCGCGACTGCGCGCGGACGCCGCGAGCGGCCCGGCGGGGCAAGCGACGGCGACCGCCCCGACGCGAGACGCTGGATTGGGCGTCGAAGAAGCTGTCCGCCGAAGCGTCAACTGGTTCCTCTCCACGCAGGATCAGGCGGGCTACTGGTGGGCAGAGCTCGAAGCCGATACCACGCTCGAATCCGACTACATCCTCTACCTGCATATCCTCGGCGAGCTAAGGTCCGAAAAAGTCGCGAAACTGGCGAAATACATCCGTGATCGCCAGCTCCCGGATGGTGGCTGGAATATCTTTTACGGAGGCCCCTCGGAGCTGAACGCGACCGTCAAAGCTTGGGTGGCGCTGCGCCTGGCGGGCGAATCCGCGGCAGCCCCGCATCTCGAGCGAGCCAAGAAGCGAATTCACGAGCTCGGCGGCCTCGAATCCACGAATTCCTATGTGCGATTCTATCTCGCGATGGCGGGCGCGATCGATTGGAGCCTTGTGCCGTCGATTCCTCCGGAGCTGATGCTGCTGCCCGGCTGGTTTCCGGTCAATCTGTACGAGATGTCGTCGTGGACGCGCGGAATCGTGATTCCGCTGGCGATTGTCTACGCGCGGAGGCCTGGATGGCGCTTGCCCGAGGGCATTACGGTCGGCGAGCTTTTCAAGTGTCCAGGCTCGACTCCACCGTCGCTGGCGTGGGATAAGCGCGTGGTTTCCAAGAAGAACTTCTTTCTCGCGCTCGACCGGAGCCTGAAGCTTTACGAAAACCTGCCCTGGAAGCCGTTCCGCAAGGCCGCGCTGGCGCGCGCGCGGAGGTGGATGTGCGAGCGCTTGGAGCGCAGCGAAGGTCTGGGGACGATTTACCCCGCGATGATGAACTCCATTTTCGCACTGCTGGCCGAGTGCGGCGACACCGCCGATCCTCTCCTCGCGCGGGAAATTGGATTTCTCGCGCGTTACGAGATCGAGGAAAACGACACGCTACGCGTTCAACCTTGCATTTCGCCGCTTTGGGACACGGCCATCGCCATGGTTTCGCTCGAGGAAGCCGGGCTGGACCCCGCGCATCCGTCGCTTTTGGCTGCGGCGCGGTGGCTGGTGGCCAACCAGATTCTTGGTCCGGGTGACTGGCAGATAAAAGATCGCAACGCAGAGCCAGGCGGGTGGGCGTTCGAATTTCGCAATGACTTTTATCCCGACGTGGACGACACCGCGTTCGTCCTCATGGCGCTGAGCCGCGTTGCGGATCCGGAGCCGGCGCGCTTGCGCGCTGCCGTTCGCCGCGGGCTCGCGTGGCTCCTGAGCATGCAGAATGGCGACGGAGGCTGGGGCGCGTTCGACCACGAAAACAATTTGCAGTTCCTGAACAACATTCCATTTGCCGACCACAACGCGATGCTCGATCCTTCGACCGCGGATGTGACCGCGCGGGCCGTCGAATGTCTGGGGCATATGGGATGGGCGGCAACGCATCCGGTGATCGAGCGCGCCCGCGCGTTCTTGCGCCACGATCAGACGACTGACGGCTCTTGGTTTGGGCGCTGGGGCGTGAACTACGTGTATGGAACAAGCGGTGTGCTGCGAGCGCTTGAAACCGTCGGACTTGGGTCGCTGCCCGACTGCCGGCGCGCCGCGGACTGGCTGCGCTCGGTGCAGAATTCTGACGGGGGCTTTGGCGAGTCGATCCTGTCCTACTATGACCCCGCGCTCAAAGCCAAGGGGAAGAGCACTGCGTCGCAGACAGCGTGGGGGCTGATTGGCTTGATTGCGGCCGATGGCCGGACGGCGGCCAAAGACCCGGCAGTCGAACGCGCGGTGGAATGGCTCGTCTCGCATCAAAATGCCGACGGCACCTGGGACGAGGCCGAATTCACCGGGACGGGTTTCCCCTGCGTGTTCTATCTGAAATATCACCTGTATAGAAACTCTTTCCCGCTGTACGCGCTGGCGCGCTACGATAACGTGCGCAAGGGCCGGGCGCGATCGATCGGCGTACAGGTTCGTGCGGAAGAAATTGAGCACCCCAACGGATATTGGGGGTAAAGGACGGCAGAACGAGGTTTTCCGCCTTATTATGACCACGCTCATCACGGGTTCGACGGGTTTCGTAGGCAGCCACGTCACCCGGCAACTTGCCGCCGCAGGCCATGCGGTTCGCGTTCTCGTTCGGCGCTCGAGCAACCTGCAGGCACTTGAGGGACTGGCCGTCGAGCGCGTCGAGGGCGATCTTCGCGATATCGCGTCGCTCGACCGCGCGATGAAGGGAGTAAGCCGGGTTTTTCACGTCGCGGCGGACTATCGTTTGTGGGCCAGAAATCCCGGCGAGATTTACGAGAGCAACGTCGAGGGCACGCGCCGCATTCTTGAAGCTGCCGCGCAGGCCGGCGTTGAGCGCATCGTCTATACCAGCACGGTGGCGACCGTGGCAGTGCCGGGACGCAGCGGCGACCTGCCGAACGAAGAAACACACGCGACGCTCGATCAGATGGTGGGACATTACAAGCGCTCGAAATTTCTGGCAGAGCTTGAGGCCATCAAGGCCGCAGAGGCCGGCGTGCCGGTCGTGATCGTAAATCCCACGGCGCCCGTCGGCCCGGGTGACTGGAAGCCGACGCCTACGGGCCGAATCATCGTCGATTTTCTAAACGGCAGGATGCCGGCCTATGTCGATACGGGTTTGAATTTGGTCCCCGTCGAGGACGTTGCGGCCGGACATCTGTTGGCCGCTGGGAGGGGACGGGTCGGGGAGAGATACATCCTGGGCGGGGTTAATCTGACGCTGAAGCAAATTCTGAACAGCCTCGCCTCGATCACCGGGCGTCCCGCGCCGCGCGTGAGGCTCCCGCATGCGGTTGCGCTCGCGGCGGGGTATGCGGACGAATGGTTCTCCCGCCTGACCGGGCGGGAACCGCAGATTCCGGTGGAAGGTGTCAAGATGTCCCGGCACCGGATGTTTGTGGCCAGCGGTAAGGCGGAAAGGGAACTGGGCTACCGCCCCGGCTCGATCGAAGCGGCGTTGGAGCGCGCGGTACGCTGGTACGAAGACCGGGGGTACGTTGACGGCCGCGCCAGAGCGAAGCCGGTCACCCGTGCAGCCGCGGCATAAAGTTTGATACTCTTGGTTCTTACTTATTGTTCATAAGTAGTAGATGGCCTCATTCGTTTTTATAGTTTGCGATGAAAGCTCTCATTACATTTGCGCTGGCAAATGAATTCGCCGCTTGGCGCAGGTCGCGGCACTTCAAACGACTATCCGCCGATGCTTGGGACCAAACCTATCGCGCCCAGGTCGGAGCGGCGGACGTGCGCGTGGTTCTGACGGGCGCAGGGCGCTTCGCGGCGCAGCAGGCGCTCGCGCGAGCGTTTGATCACGCCCCGGACGTCTGCATCGCTTCCGGTTTCTCTGGGGCGCTGAAGCCGGCTTATCGCCCAGGCGTAGTCCTTGCAGCGCGCACGGTTGCGGACGTCGACGGGACGAGGCTCATGCGGAGCGACGCAGAGCTGATTTCGCGCGCCGCGCATCTGGGCGCGAAGGTCGTGGAGAGATTTCTGACGTCCGATCGTGTGGTGTCGACGGCCGAAGAAAAGAACTCCCTGGGAGCTTCCGGGGATGCGGTTGATATGGAAAGCGTTTACGTACTTTCCGCAGCGGCCCAGCGCGAAATTCCCTCGGTGGCGATTCGAGCAATCAGCGAGCGGATCCGAGTCGAATCTTCCGCTCGATTTCGACCGCGCATTCAACGAGCGTGGCACCGTGAGCGTTCCGAAAGTGATTGGGCAAATCGTCGCCCGGCCACGTCGAATTGGCGGGTTGCTTCGTCTGGCGCACGAGAGCGAGCGGGCGGCGGCGTCCTTGGCGAAGTTTCTCGACGAGTACGTGCAGCGCATTGCGGAGGGGCCTTTGCCGGAAATCGCACGGGCTGAGGCGCTCGCCATATGAGCCACACTTTTGTCGACGTCGGATCGCGAGAGGCCCGGGGGAATCGCAATGGCGAGATGCGCGCCGGGGTATATCGTGGTAAGGGGCGCGTGGTGGTCGAACACGTCCCGATCCCCCAGATCGGCGAAGGGGAAGTGTTGTTTCGCGTGGCGGCGTGCGGCATTTGTGGGACGGACATAAAGAAAATCCAGTACGGCTTCATTACCCCGCCGCAAATCCTGGGTCATGAGCTGGCTGGTACAGTCGTCCGCGTCGGCGCGGGCGTGACGAAATTCAAGGCTGGCGACCGCGTCGTCAGCTTCCATCACATTCCTTGCGGCGATTGCTTTTACTGTGGACAGAAGCTCTTTTCGCAGTGCGCCGGCTACAAGAAAACGGGCCTGACGGCCGGCTTCGATCCGAACGGGGGCGGCTTTGCCGAATACGTTCGCGCGATGCCGTGGATCGTCGAGCGCGGGATGATCGTTTTGCCTCCGGATGTGAGCTTTGAGGAAGCGACGTTCGTTGAGCCGGTAAATACGTGCCTGAAGGCGGTTCGCAAGGCGCGCGTCGCCGCAGGAGAGACGGTTGTCGTGATCGGTCAAGGTCCCATCGGAATGCTTTTGACGATGATCGCGAAGTACGAAGGCGCGACCGTATATGCGAGCGACCCGATGCCGGGAAGGCGTGCTGCAAGTGTTCGCTTCGGGGCGAAGGAGTCGTTCGATCCGTCGAATAGCATTCTGTTCGAGGAAATACGCGCTCGGACCGGCGGGCGGGGCGCGGACGCGGTCCTTTTGGCTGTGCCCAACCCGTCATTGGTGCCGGAGGCCCTCGCCCTCGCGCGGCCGGGCGGCCGCGTGCTACTGTTTGCTCACAACGACCCGGTCCTGCAACTCGAATTTCCGGCGGCGGCCGTGGGCATTGAGGAAAAAGAGATTCTGGGCAGCTACAGCGCTTCGGTGGACGATCAGCAGGAATCGGCGGCCCTTGTGTTCGAGCGGCGCCTGCCGGTGCGCGAGACGATCTCGCACCGGTTCCCGCTCGAGCGAATCGCGGACGCGCTGGAGCTTGCGGCGCACCCGAAGGACGACACACTGAAAGTAGTGATCGCGCACGAATGAGCGAGCCAGTGAGAAACGGGCACATGAACGCTGCGGTCCTCTACGGCCGCGAGGATGTGAAGATCGAACGCGTAGAGCTTCCGCGCCTTGCGGAGGACGAGGTGCTGGTTCGCGTGTCGGTTGCGCTTACCTGCGGCACCGATCTCAAGGTCTGGAAGCAGGGCTGCCACGCGCGGATGATTCAGCCACCGTCGCTTTTTGGACATGAACTCGCCGGTGTGATTGAAGACCAGGGCAGCGCGGTCAACGGTGGCATCCACAAGGGTATGCGGGTCGTGCCGGCGAATTCCGCGCCGTGTAACCAGTGTTTCTACTGCCGGAAGGGCCAGCCGAATCTTTGCGAGGACCTGCTCTTCAATAATGGGGCGTACGCGGAGTACATCCGCATCCCGGGCCGGATTGTCCGCCAGAACATGCTGGAGATTCCCGAGGGCGTATCGTTCCTGGACGCGGCGATGGTCGAGCCGCTTGCCTGCGTTCTGCGCGGAATCCATGAAACGGGCATTCGGCCGGGCGATACTGTGGTCGTGATCGGCTGCGGGCCGATCGGCCTCGAGTTCATCCGCATTCTTTCGCGCCGCCAGGTGCGCGTGATCGCCGTCGCGAGGCGTGATGTCCGGAAGCAAGCGGCGGAGCGCTTTGGCGCAGTCGCGGCGTTCGACGTGTCCGAGATCGACAATCCGGTGAGCCTCGTGAGGGAGTTGACCGAAGGCGGGCGCGGCGCCGACGCCGTGATCGAGGCGGCCGGCCAGCCGGTGACGTGGCAGTGGGCTCTCGAGATGGTTCGTAAGGGCGGCACCGTAAATCTCTTCGCCGGTTGCGCGAAGGGAACCGAGGTGAAGCTCGATCCGTGGAACTTGCACTATTCCGAAATCACCATCAAGTCCACGTTCCATCACACCCCGCAATTTATTCGCGAGGCGCTCGATACGATCGCGCGCGGCGAGATTCGTGCGCGTGACTTCATTACCGGGGAAGTCCCGCTCGCCGATCTTCCCCGTGTGTTCGAGCATATGAAGAACCGGAACGGCGAACTGAAGACAGCCATTATCCCCTGATCGTCGTCTAGCGGTACGTTTCATGCTGCCCACACCAGAACTGGAAATCGCCCGCAACCTCCCTGCGGAGGGTTGCACCGCGCAAGAGGCCCAGCGCTACACGCGCTGGCTTGCGACGCACCACTACGAGAATTTCAACGTCGTCTCCTGGCTCTTGCCGCGCCATTTGCACCAGCACTTCTACAATGTCTACGCCTACTGCCGCTGGTCCGATGATCTCGGCGATGAGGTTCCGGACCGCGCGCGGGCCCTCGGGTTGCTCGACGCCTGGGAGGGCGAGCTGCGCCTGATCTACGAGATGGGCCGCGGCCCCGCGCACCCGGTCCTGATCGCCCTCCGCGAAACGGTTCGCGCGAAGGACATTCCGATCGGGCCCTTTAGCGACCTGCTGCGCGCCTTCCGGCAGGATCAGGTCGTGCAGCGCTACCCGACGTGGGACGACGTCCTGGACTATTGCGTCTATTCGGCGAATCCCGTCGGTCGCTTGGTGCTGTATCTGTGCGGCTACCGCGACCCGGATCGCCAGCGCCTCTCAGATTTCACGTGCACGGCGCTGCAATTCGCGAATTTCTGGCAGGACGTTTCGCGCGACCTCGAAAAAGGCCGCATCTACATTCCGCTCGATGCGCTTGCTGCACACGGATTGACCGAAAGCGACATCGTCGCGCGGAAGTTCGACGCCCGGTATGTAGCGCTGACGAAGACATTGATTTCTCGTACCAGAGACCTCTTTGCCGCTGGCCTGCCGCTGGCCGGGCGGGTCGAGGGAGTGCTTCGCATCGACATCGAGCTTTTCAGCCGCGGCGGCCTCGCGGTCTTGGATGCGATCGAAGCGTCGGGATACAACACGCTTGAGCATCGTCCCGCGCTTATGAAGCGGACCCAGCTCGGACTTCTTGGACGCGCTTTGATTCAGCGAGCGTTTGGGCGCGCCGCGAGTCACGGCGATGACGGTTTCGATCTCCATCGCGCTGCCCCGGAAAGCGTCGCAGGCAGCCGTCCTGTGAGTGTCCCCGCAGCGCCAATGCTGCATCGAGCGGAAGCTGTGCGCGCGTCCTACACCGAGTGCAATCGCATTGCGCGCGCGGCGCAGAGCAGCTTCTACCTCGCGTTTTTCGGCTTGCGCAGGGAGAAACGCAACGCGCTCTGCGCCCTCTATGCTTTCATGCGCCTTGTCGACGATGTGTCGGACGAGCCAGGCGATCTCGAATCGAAACGCCGTGGCCTTGCTCGCTGGCGAGCCATGCTCGACGAAGCGGTCGCGGGGCGAACCGAAAGCCACGCGATTCTTCCCGCGCTTGCCGATACCATGGCGCGTTTCGACATTCCCGTCGCGTTATTTCCACGATCTGATTCTCGGCGCGGAGATGGACCTCACCGTTGCGTCCTACGCCACCTTTGACCGGCTCTCGGAATACTGCTATCGCGTGGCCGGCACGGTCGGGCTGACCTGCCTGTATGTTTTTGGCTTCCGCGATCCGCGCGCGCCCGATCTGGCCGAGCGGCTGGGCCTTGCGTTCCAGCTCACGAATATCATCCGTGACGTGCGCACCGATTTCGAGATGGGGCGCGTCTATATTCCACAGGAAGAACTCGGGCGATTCGCTTGCCGTGCGGAAGATCTGCGGGGTCCGCTCACTCCCGCTCTTGGGGCTCTCCTCGAATCCGAAAGCGATCGTGCCTGGCGCCTGTACGAAGAAGGCGCGCCGCTCGTTCAGCAAGTCGATCCCGACAGCCGGGCGACGCTCGCGGCACTGATCCGGACCTACAGCACGCTTCTCGCGCGGATCGAGGAGCGCGGATTCGACGTTTTCTCTTCGCGCGTTTCGCTGTCGAGCGTCGAAAAGATCCAGTATCTGCTGACGGCACGCATGGGTGGGTGGTGGAAATCGGATGTCCTCGCAAAGCGTTCTGGTGATCGGCGGCGGGCTGGCGGGTTTGGCGTCCGCCGTCGCGCTGGCTGAGGCGGGCCTCGAAGTCCGGCTGCTCGAGAAACGTCCGCATCTGGGCGGTCGCGCCACTTCCTACACGCTACCCGACGGCAGCGAGGTGGACAATTGCCAGCACGTCACGCTGGGCTGCTGCACCAACCTTGCGGACTTCTACCGGCGCGCCGGAGCCGATGGAAAGATCCGCTTCTACGATCGGCTGTGTTTTGCGGACCGCCAGGGTCGCCGATCGATGATTAAGGCGTCGAAGCTTCCTCCGCCGCTGCACATGGCGCCATCGTTCGCCTGCTTCGGTGCGCTGGGCGCCAAGGACCGGCTGGGGATTGCAGCAGCTCTCATTGCGATTGCGAGGGCAGGGGGCCAGCTGCCGGATCTCGACGGTGTCTCCATGTTGGATTGGCTGCACCGCATGCGGCAGACGCCGGGCGCGATCGAGCGGTTTTGGCGCGTGGTGCTTGTCAGCGCGCTCGACGAAGAGCTTTCTCGGACGGACGCGCGCTACGGAATCGACGTGTTTTGGAAGGCGTTTCTCGGGAGCCGTGATGGTTATCGAGTGGGCATCCCGTCTGTGCCGCTTGCGGAACTGTACGGAGGCTGCCGGGAGGCCATCGCCAAGCGGGGAGGCGAAGTGAAGCTGCGGTGTGGGATTCGGGAAATCCTTGTCCGGGAAGGCCGGTTTGAAGGCGCCGTGCTGGAAGATGGCTCGGAAGTGTCGGCCGACGCTTGCATCGCCGCCGTCCCGCACGACGTGCTGCTCGGCCTGCTCCCCAAAGAGATGGGCGAAGAAGGCGGTCTCTTTGCCGGGTTGCGCCATATCCGGACGTCTCCGATCACCGGCGTGCACTTGTGGTTCGACCGCACCGTGATGACCGAGCCATTCCTGACGTTGCTCGACCACACGACGCAGTGGATTTTCAATAAGTCGCTGCTGTATGCACGAGCTGGCGCCAACGGCGCAAGCCCGGATCAGGCGAAGTCGGGAATTGGTGCGCCCGGCCCTGCCGCGGGGGGCCAGTATCTGCAGTTGGTCATCAGCGCGTCCTACGATCTCGTCCCGCGCTCGCGGCAGGAGATCATCGACCTCTGCCGCCGCGAACTCGAGGATGTGCTGCCGGCCACGCGCGGGGCCAAGCTTGAAAAAGCCACGGTGATCAAGGAAGTCCGCGCGACGTTTTCGCCCGAGCCGGGAGTGGATCGCTGGCGCCCGCCTCAGCAAACCGCGCTGAAAAATCTGTTTCTCGCGGGTGATTGGACGCGCACGGGTTGGCCGGCGACGATGGAAGGCGCCGTGCGCAGCGGCTATCTTGCCGCCGAAGCCGTGCTCGCGGGTTTCGGACGGCCGCAGAAGTTTCTGCAACCGGACTTGCCGTTCGAGGGTCTTTCCAGGCGCTGGGCGAAAGAGAAAGTCGCGCCGGCTTCGTGAGCGAGCGGAAGAAGAGAACGGTGGCGATGCGCGGCATCGGGCCGAGCGGCGATTCTTTACCCTTCCACACGTTGTGTGAAGAAGAGGCTTTACGCGGTGGGTTTCGGAGTATCATGGGGTCAATCCCCCCGGGAGGTATTCATGGAGCGGAAGTATAAGCAGAGGGGTTATCGCGACCGCGATGCGGACGAGAAGAAGCGGGAGCGCACCGAGCGACCCGAGCGCCCCAGCGAGCCGCGTCCCAAGCAGGACATGATGGGCCCGCGAACGCCCCGAATGGTAGGAACGGTTACGCGGGCGCGCTGCTCGAATTGCGGTGCCGTGCTCGCGCCCGGCTTCGATCTCAGCTCGCAGTGTCCTCGCTGCCAGTTCGAGCTGCACTCCTGCAAGCAGTGTTTGCATTTCGACACCGCCAGGCAGTTCGAGTGCACCCAGCCGATTCTGGAACGGATTGCGAAGAAGGACGCGAAGAACGATTGCACGTTTTTCGAGTTTCGCACGACGGTCGAGAAAGATACGTCGCCGGTCAGCTACGCCACGAACGCCCCGGCTGCTCCCGCTGCCGGCCGTCCGACCGATGCGCGCAAGGCCTTCGAAGACCTCTTCAAGAAGTAGCTCAATTCATTACAAAAAGCGATTCGGGCGCGCTCCTGTGGATACATCCGTGCGTTCGATTTCGCCCGCGAGCGTCGCTGGCCGTCATGCGTCGGGCGGGGGAAGGGGAAAGAGCATAGGCTCTTTGGCCGGCTCGTCTGCGATCGCGTCGAGTTGCGGGTAGTGGTGCCGCAATGTCTCTGGAACTTTCACCTTGTCGCCGCTGAGCATGTGGATCAATTGCAGGGCGTTCACGACGCCTTTGCCCTCGTAGTGGTTATTCGTAACCACGAACGTTGTCTCCGCATGCTCGGCCACGTGGCCGATTCGTTGGACCCAGGGCTCGAGTTCTTTCTCCGGATAAAGATAGTTGTAGCGCTCGTGACTCGCGATTTCGGGATCGTCGCTGAACCACGTGTCGTAGCGGCGGCCGTGCAGCCGGATGTACCCGAGCGCGGACGTGGCGCGCTCGCCCGGCTTGATCGAGCGTCCGATCACCGGCTGGTCGATGTTGCAGATCCCCGCGTGGTGCTCCTGCAGGAAGTGGTAGAACTCCGGTTGCGCCCAGGACGAATGGCGCACCTCGACGACCAGGGGATACTCGCCGAAATCCGCCAGAATCCGGCCGAGACGCGCGAGGTTCTCAGGCGTGTGGTGGAACGAGAATGGAAACTGCAACAACACGGCTCCGAGCCGCCCCGCCCGATGCAGGACGTCGAAACCAAGCCGCACGGACTTCTCGTCGGCGGCCGTCGCCCCCTCCTCATGCGTGAACTTTTGCCACAACTTCGCGGTGAAGAGAAACCGCGGATTCGCGGCGATGCGCTCGAGCCACTGCGCCGCCAGTTCCGGCCGCAGCGGGTTGTAAAAAGAGGTGTTGATTTCGATCGTATCGAAGAACTCGGTGAGATAGGCCGCCTCGTGAAAATTGTGCGGCCGCGGCGATGGATAGACGATTCCATTCCAGTCGGAGTAGGACCACCCGGCCGGACCCACGAGAACGCGGCCGCGCTTGGCGCTCGGCGATTTGGTTGTGGAAGGCACGATTCGACGCCAATGGAACTGTATGAGCCTATGACGTCTTTTGCGCGCCTGTCAATTTGCCCGATGGGGAAGGGGTGCGCCTTCTAGGGAGGCCGCGAGAGTCGCAAGGTTGCAAGCCTTCGGCTGGCGCGCTATTCTGGATTTGCCTCTATGAGAAGTCTCCTTCAGGTTGTCAGTCAGGTTGTAACGAGGTGCCCGGATGAAAATCACATACAGTCAGATCGAAGCGCAGTTTCGCGACTCGATTGAAGCCGAGTTCGTCCATCACGTCGAAAAACTGAATCGCCTGCTCAAGCACTATGCTCCCGACCTCGTCCAGCTTCATGGTTCTCTTGAAAAGACGCCCCGGAAGGCGGGGTTTGAATTCTCTCTTCACCTGACGCTGCCTACGGGAAAGCTTCATGCCACGGGCAGCGGCGCGGACCCCCGCACGAGCGCCAAGGCGGCCTTTGCCGAAATCGAAGCGCAGGTGAAGAAACACCAGCAGAAAGTACGCAAGGACTACGTCTGGAAACGCAAGCGCGGCCGCGGCCTGCTCAAGCCGGGCGAGGCTCCCGCGAGCTGAGCGCGGTTCGGCCGGACGAGTCGTTGCGCCATCGGTTGCCCGTTCCCGGCGCACACGTTAGAATCAACTGACACCGAAAGACGGCAGCCTCGTCGTTCGTGCCTTGTCTCCCGGCGCAATCCGCAACCGCATTGATTTTGCATGTCAGGGGCGTAGCTCAGTGGTAGAGCAGCGGCCTTTTAAGCCGAAGGTCGTGGGTTCGATCCCCACCGCCCCTACCAGCTTTCTCTTTCACTCCACAGGACTTGCGAAAACCGCGAGGCAGCAAAAGGCAGCAATAAGAGCGCGAATGCGTTGGTCAGTAAACACTTCTGAGTGGCACGGATGGCATACCGACGCATATCCGTTGGGCTATGACTTGGCCATTTCTTCGGAGGAGACGGAAAAGCAGAAGCCGCGAAGCTGCCGGGCGTGAGAATTCTCCCGAAGCAGCGCCCAACCAAAGCGCGGCGGAAAAGGGAAAATGCATCCAAGAAGGTCGAGTTTCACGGGGAGCACCTGCCTAGTGGTGCGTCAAATCTAGGAGCAGTCACAACAGTGTCGCGACGCGTGGACGGATTGCCATGCTTCCCTCGCGATGAGCGGCACGAAAGCTAAGGCCGCGATGGGGTCTGCCCACGACGCGTGAAAGATCGCGTTTGCTAACAGTCCTGCCAAAGCGATCAGCGACAAATAGCCACAAAGAGCGGACTCGGTTGCGTCTGCTTTCAATGCTACGCTCGCAACCTGAGTTGCCAGCTTCCGTTTCTGACTTGCCAGCCACGGCATACCAATGGCTGCCACAATCAACAGGATGATTCCGGCGAAGCTGGGTTGCGGTTTGCGATATCCGAGAAGAGACAATCCAGAACTAATGATGACGAAGGCTGCGACGATGAAGAGCAAACCTCCGGCCACATGAGCAGCCAACTTCTCGGCGTCCGCAGAATCGGCTTTGGAACGAAATCGCCAAAGCACGATGATCGCCGAAAATAGTTCAATGGCGCTGTCGCCGCCGAATCCCAGGAGAGCGGGGCTTCGCGCTGTCCACGCCGCACCAAACGCCACGAGGACTTCAACGGTCATCCAAGCAATTGTTAGCTCCTGCAGACGGACCACACGACGCAGTAAATCGGGAGCCGCAGGTACCGCTGTAGTGGCCATTTAACCTCATATTTTACTACTAACAGTCGATAGTGCAGGAGGACGTTTTGTACCCGTTGGCCACTGGCCGTTCATCGTCATCAGCTCCTGACACAACCGTTGAGCTAACGGAGTCCTATCTTTTAGCCAGGTCGTGAATTCCACAGGAGTTCTAAACGGAGAGGTTGGTCCGAGTCTAGCACGTCCAACAAGCTGTAGTCATGGGTCTTTCACGTCTCGCACTAGATCTGGTCTCGATACTGCTCCAACGCGATGCGCACCAATTGGCTTCGCGTTCTGACTCCAGTCTTGGCGAAAAGTTGTTGCAAGCACGCTTTCACTGCGCTCTCCGAAATCTGCAAGCGCTCTCCGATCTGCTTGTTCGCCAGACCTTCAAAGACAAACGAAAGCGCGCGTCGCTCCCTCTCCGTGAATCTAACGGTGGTCTGTTGTGTGCTAAGCTGCTGTGTGCTTTCTAATGCCTTCCGCAGCAAATCCTGGCTAAACAGGGCCTTTCCCTCCATCGCCTCGCGAATTCCTTGAATCAGTTCAGCCGGATAGCCGTGCTTCAAGAATACGCCAGAGATTCCCTTTCGAATTAAGCTCGGGACATCACTCTCGTTCACGCCTGCAGTTACGAGTAGCACTTTCCCTTTGAAGCGTTCGGCGCGGAGGCTTTCGAGGAAATCTGCCCCTCTTTCCTCGCCAAGGTCGAGGTCCAGCAGTACGATGTCGATTTCCCGTGACCCGATGATTCGTAGTGCTTCGGTGCCAGAATTGCAATTCGCAACCACCTCGAATCCGGGTTCGGCCTGGAGCAGTCGCGCGAGACTCTCACGAAATAATGCGTGGTCATCAAGAAGGAGAAGGCGGATATTCTTCACTGCAGTCTTACCCATCGGGCGATTCCTTCCTGCCAAACACTTTAGCTAAACTGACTGCAAAGCAACAGCCCTCCGCACGCGGCTCAAATCTTAACTCTCCTCCGAAGCTACGGAGAATCGCCCGAGATACATAAAGACCAAGTCCTGTCGCATTTGCGCCCTGCTGGAAGGGCTTGAATAAGTGGTAGGGTGACGAGATTCCGACGCCCGTGTCCTCAAAACGAATGATAACTGTGCTGGATTCGATCTCGCTGGTGATCGTGAGTTGTTTCTGTTCGGTTGATTCCATTGCGCGCTGGCTATTTCGAGCAAGGTTGAGGAAGACCTGCTGCAATCCATAACGATCCCCGATGACCAATGGGAGATTGTCTTGCAACCGCCAAACTACTGTAGTTCCCACTTCCCGATAGATCGGTTCGATGAGAACGCGGAACTCGTCGAGCAAGGTCGTGAGTTCAACCGAGGATGGGGCTTGATCCAGCGGTGGCAGAAGTTCCATCGCAGAGAGCTTTTCCAAACCGTCGATCAAGAGTCCGAGGGCACGAAAGTCCTCATTATCCTTCAACACAGGGAGGCGGGAGAGATTCTTGTGCACGTTTAGGACGGCACCGCATACATTTCGAATCTCGTGTGCGACCGCGCCCATCAGAATTTTCGTGCTCTTCAGCAAGTGATCGAGACTCAAATCCTCCCGATCCCGCAAATCTTCGGAAAGATCAACGATAATCGCGGCTAGCCTGGATCCCTGACTCGTGTTGTAGGTGGAAAACCAAACAGCCCCGAGAAAAGCTTCTCCGTTCTTCCGTCTCCCCCGACATCGAAGCTCAGTGCGAAACTGAGTAGGCCGCTGTGTTTGCACGGCACTGTGGAGAGCGGGAAGGAACTGGGCGATCGATTGACCAACGATGGAAGCATCTTCGGAGGTAAACAGATTCTGCGCAGCATTATTGGCCAGCAGTATCTGGCCAGAGCCATCGATGGTCACGATCGCCGCTGGGCTGCTGTCCACTAAGATACGAAGTTGTTCCTCCGCATCCTGTCGTAATTTGCTGTGGGTTTCAACTTCCTCCAGATGTTCGAGCACAAGATGACGACTGCGGATGATCTCAGAAACAAAAAGCCCAGTACCAACGAATCCCGCTGAGGCCATCACAAGCCGCGTGATGGCTTCACTTGACGGAAGCTCGCTGAACAATTCTTGGAGAACGGCGCAAACGAGCGCGGCCATCACGATCTGCCAACGCGGGAGGAATCCTGCGATTAACATGATCGGGAAAAGATACAAGAACCCAATGGAGATGTATGGCTTTGTGAGCCAATCGATCGTCGCAATTAGCACAATCAGAAGCGCCGCAGCGATCAGGAAAGGTGTTCGGTTCTTGCGCGAATAGATCGAGGAGAGTTCCATACCGGACTGCCTGCATATTGCCGCAACTCCCTCTCGCAGACCATCCCCATCTGATGCGGATGGCCGAAAGATAGTTCAATCGGCCGGAAGATAGACCAACCTGCCGCGAAAGACACTCGCGCGACCCAAAAGATGGGATTCCCCATGACGGCAGCACGCCTGCAGCATGGCTGGGTAGGAATCAGCACGAGTCTGTAGAGAACTGGGGGGTAAGCAAGTTGGAGCAATCTCGCCGCCTCCAGGGCGAGCCCTGACAACCTTAGAAGGTCGAACGAAAACGATGAAATATCCGGTTCAAATCAGTAAGAGGGTTGCCGTGGTGTTTGTGACGATCGCGGTGATCGTTATCGTGGCTGGACTTCTGGAGTCCAGCCGCAGCCATGGTCAGACTAAGAACGCGAATGCGCAGCAAGAGTCAGGCGCAGGGTCAAAAGTTCGCCCGTCCGAAACGACATTGGAACTCTCACCTAGCCAACTGAATGCAATCAAAATTGAACCGGTGGGAAGTTACCCATTTCCCGTTGAGGAGGAGGCGGTGGGCAATATTGATTTTGACGGCGATCTATCGGTTCAAGTCTTCCCGCTTTATCAGGGAACCATCATCAAGACTCTTGTGGAGTTGGGCGCCAAGGTTCAGAAGGACGAACCCCTCTATACAATTAAAAGCCCTGACCTCATTCAGGCTGAGTCAACGCTAATCGGCGCGGCGGCAACTTTCGACCTCACCAGCAAAGAACTGCAGCGGGCCAAGAGTCTCAATGGAACAAACGGGGTGTCCGAGCGCGAGCTCGAACAAGCCACCTCAGATCAACAAACTGCCGAGGGTGCTCTCAAAGCCGCGCGGGACGCAGTCCGCGTCTTTGGCAAGACCGACGCCGAAATCGATCAGATGATTGCCTCGCGCGTGATCGATCCCGCCCTCGTCGTACGCAGTCCAATTTCCGGCAAGATCACATCGAAGAACGCGCAGCCGGGATTCTTGGTGCAGCCGGGAAACGACCCGGCACCTTACTCGGTCGCCGACGTATCGATCAAATGGATGCTGGCGGATGTCCCAGAAAGTGATATCCCGCTTTTCCATTTAGACCAGCCGGTTCAAGTCGAGGTGATGGCCTATCCTGACCGCGTGTTCAAAGGCAAGGTTTCGAAGATCTACGCGACAGTCGATCCGAATACCCATCGAACAACGATCCGTTCAGAGATCGCAGACCCCAAAGATGAGCTGCGGCCAGGAATGCTCGCTAACTTCGTCATACGCGTCCGTAACCCGGTAGAAGCCATCGCCATACCAGCTGACGGCGTAGTCCGCGCACCTGATGGCACGATGACGGCTTGGGTGACCACCGATCGCCACCGTTTCATTCAGAGAATCATCAAGACCGGCCTGCGAAGAGACGGGCGGGTCCAGATTCTCGAAGGTCTGCAGCGCGGAGAACTCGTGGTGAGCGACGGGGCCGTGTTCCTTAGCAACATGCTGGAAGCACCGCCGACGGATTAGATCGAATGCCCGCCATTCCATAAAAGACGACAAGCCATGTTCAAGTCTCTCATTGCGTTTTGTCTGAGCCGCCGACCGATTGTGGTGGTGGGTTTGCTGCTCTTTGTTGGCGCCGGGTTCGTTGCTTTTAAGGAGCTCAACATCGAGGCCTATCCGAACCCAACGCCCGTCATCTTGGAAATTACCGCACAGGCGCCGGGTCTCGCCGAGGAAATGGAACGTTACTACACGCTTCCTATGGAGATTGGACTCTACACCACGCCCGGCATCCACGTCATCCGCTCCACCTCGTTTTATGGTCTGTCCTTTGTTCGCGTCACCTTCAAATATGGGGTGGACTATAACTTCGCCTACGCCCAAGCATCGGTCGCGATGCAACAGAACGTGAGCCTGCCAGGCGGTCTGGTGCCCTCCATCCAAGCGAACAGCTCAACTGGAGAAATCTATCGTTATCAGGTCGTCGGACCAGAGCATTTCGGAATCACGAATCTGCGCACCGTTCAGGACTGGATTGTCGCGCGCCGACTGTTGACCATTCCCGGTATCGCCGCTGTCAACAGTTGGGGTGGCCCCACCAAAGAATTCCAAGTCGAAGTGGACCCTCACAAACTCGAAGCCTACAACGTCACCGTGCCTCAAGTCCTGACCGCCCTGGGCAACGCGAACATCAACGTAGGCGGACGCGAAATCCGCATTGGCCAACAGTCCATCAATATTCGGGGTGTCGGTCTGATTGATGACGGCGGCAACGATGATTTGGCTCAGGGCTACAAAGTCGACGACATCGAGAATGTGGTTCTAAACCAGGTCAATGGCGTCCCGGTCCTGGTGAAGGATGTCGGAGAAGTGTCGGTCGGCTACAGGCCAAGACTCGGCATTTTGGGTCGCGATCAGCACGACGATGTCGTCGGAGCGATCGTGGTGATGAGGCGCACCGAGAAGACCGCCGACATGATTCCAAAGGTCAAAGCGGCAATCGCCAAATTGAATCACGATGGGAGCCTGCCACCGGGAGTCAGGGTTGTTCCGTTTTATGACCGCTCATCGCTTGTCGCCATAACCACCCATACCGTGCTGCACAACCTAATCTTCGGATGCGTTCTGGTCTTCCTGATCCAATGGATTTTCCTCGGCGACCTCCGAAGCGCGATCATCGTTGGATTGAATATCCCCTTCGCGCTGCTTTTCGCGATCATCCTTCTTGTGTTGAATGGCGAGAGCGCAAACCTACTTTCTGTCGGCGCGGTAGATTTCGGGATCATTGTGGATTCAGCGGTAATCCTTGTTGAAAATATCTTCCGAAACTTCCAAGCGCGCCCAGAAGAAAGGCGCTGCTCCAGTATCTCGCTGACGGATTCTGGGGATCGGACCCGACGAGAATTCCTGAACAGTCAACGGCGGCGCACGGATGGACGGTATCGTTTGCGCCTGATTCTGATCAGCGCGATTCAGGTGGACAAGGCAGTCCTCTTCTTGGCGCTCATCACCGTGGCCGGTTTTGTGCCGCTCTTTACTATGCAGGGAGTCGAGGGTCAGATCTTCGGCCCGACGGCGCGCACCTACGGGTACGCGCTTGCCGGGGCTTTGATTGCAACATTTACCATCACGCCCGTCCTCGCCTCCATGCTGCTTCCCCAAGACTTGAAGGAATCGGAGACGTTCGTAGTTCGCGCATTGCACCGGATCTACAATCCCGCCCTGCGTTTGGCGCTTGCCCGGCGTGCCATCACGGTTGGAATCCGGCTTCTTGTTTCTCACCGCAGCTGCACTTCTGGGGCTACGGCTCGGAAGTGAATTTCTCCCACACTTGGAAGAAGGCAACTTTTGGATTCGTGCTTCGATGCCGATCACGCTTTCGCTCCAAGATGGTGAGGCGGCCGCGCGGAAAATGCGCGAGATTCTCCTGAGACACCCCGAAGTCATTACGGTTGTTTCCCAGCATGGCCGGCCAGATGACGGCAGCGATGCTGCACCATTCTCCAATGTCGAGCTATTCGCACCGCTGAAGCCTCTTGACGAATGGCCAAGAGGCTTGACCAAGGACAAGTTAACCGACCAGGTTCAAGCGGAGTTTCAGAACGAGCTGCCCGGGGTCATCTTCAATTTCTCCCAATACATTGAGGACAACATCGAGGGAAGGGATATCGGGTGTCAAGGGCGTTAACTCAGTCAAGATCGTCGGTCCAAATCTCCAAACACTGACGAATCTCGCGGAGCAGGTCCAGGACCAAATGAGCCAGATTCGCGGCATTGCTGATCTCGGCATCTTCCCGGTCCTTGGGCAGCCCAACTTGAACATCAAGGTGGATCGCGCTAAGGCCGCGCGTCATGGCCTCAATTCCGGTGACGTTAATTCGGTGGTTCAGGCAGCGATGGGCGGGGCGGCAGCGACATCGGTCTTGGAGGGCGACCGGCAGTTCGATCTGGTCGTCCGCTATACGCCGGAATACCGCGACAGCATGGAGAAAATTCGCAACATCAAAGTTGCCTATCAAACAAGCACCGGGGCCAATGCCTATATACCGTTGAGCGAACTGGCCACGATCACGTTGGACATGGAGCGGCCTGGATTTATCACGAGAGCGTACAGCGCTTCATCCCAGTCAAGTTCAGCGTCCGTGGCCGCGACCTCGGCCGCACGGTCGAGGAGGCTCAACAGCGAATCGCTAACAACGTGAAGCTTCCTCCGGGATATCACCTGGTTTGGGCCGGCGAATTCGGTGACCTTCAGCAAGCAAAGAAACGCCTGGAGATCATCGTACCGATTAGCCTATCGCTGATCGTTCGGCATCGCTCTACAGCATGTTCAATTCGCTGCGCGATTGTCTTTTGGCATTCGCGGGCACTCCCTTCGCCAGTTGCCGGCGGCGTGTTGGCGTTCTACGTCTCCGGTCTCAATTTCAGTATCTCCGCCGCAATCGGCTTCGTCTCGCTCTTTGGTGTGTCCGTCATGGACGGCATCCTCATGATCACCTATTACAACCACGAGAGCGCAGCTCCGCAGCTTTACGCCCAAGGACGCGATGTTCCGAGCCGCCTCCACACGGATGCGCCCCCTTTTGATGACGGCGCTTTCAGCTTGCATCGGCTTTTTCCCGCAGCAATTTCCACCGGTCATCGGAAGCCAAGTACAGCGCCCGCTCGCGACCGTAATCGTCGGGGGCATGTTGGTAGGCCCGTTCATGCTGCTCCTCGTAGTGCCGGCGTTGAGAATGATATTTCTAGGCAACGAAAACCTACCGGCGATCTGGGGAGTAACGATGAAGACCGTCTCCGGCTTAGTTTTTCTCGCAGATGATCTGTCTTGCCGCGTTGTTGCAAGGGACTAGTTACGCGGCTCCGCCCGAGTCCAGCATCGCAACTAAAATGACACTAGGGCTGCTGCGAACACCCGTTAGCCGACCGTCCGCATCGGAGTGAGGCCATCCGATCGGCGTGACGATGCAGTTGGACAGCCCTTCGATGAGCCGCAAAATCGGAACGACACAGTTTCAGAAGCAAGATCCTACGAGCCAGCCCCGTGAGCCTAACCACTGCAAATCGTCCTACGAATAACAACTCGGAGTTCTTCTCGACCGCCGCGACCGCGCCGCATCTTCAAATTCAATGATTGATATCGTCCGACTCAAACAAATCTCGTGGTGCTACAAAAGATAGACCAATTCGGACGCAACAGCGCAACAACACCCCCTACCATTCGTCCTCCAAGTATCGGCGACCCCGCTCCTGCCATCTCTCAACAATGTGCGTCATCGAGACGCTAATCCCGCAGTCGTTGGTGGGTTAGGGTCATTCAAACATCTAGGAATACCGGCTGCTATCGATGGGACCCAATAGCCTCGAAGGCCCTAAGGAATTGATCCACATGGCACAAGGCACAAATCGCGGCTCCTCAGTTCTTCACCGTGAGCCCTGACCGTGCGTTACCGTGGCTGCGCAGTCGGACCTAACTTCAAGCAGCCTGCTCCTCCAACGTCAGCGGATACACGCCCATTCCAATCTCAACTACCAGCAATACGCCCAATGTTGCTGGCGGAAGGCAGCAACACCTTCGTTAATGGCCGGATATTCCGGGGGAGTGGTGGACGTTGTTCCACTCGCAGCCGCTCAACGATTTGATCGAGCGGTCGCTCAAAGCAACCCCGACCTCAAGGCAGCGCAGGCGGCACTCTCAGTGGCAAGAGAAAATGTGGTGGCACAACGCGGCGCCTACTATCCCTGCGTCACCGGAGGCTTTTCAGCGACCCGAGCTAAGTCGTCGAGCAACCTCTCACCAGTAACCAATACCAGTGCCCTGAACTACAGCTTCTACACGCCGGAAGTCAGCGTCTCGTTCGTGCCGGACGTCTTCGGGCTAAACCGGAGAACCGTGGAGTCACTGCAGGCACAGGAACAACTGGCGCGTTTTGCCCTGGCCGCGACGCATATCACGCTGAGCGCAAACGTCGCTGGCGGAGCCATACAAGAAGCATCGTTGCGGGCGCAGATCGACGCAACTCATGAACTCATCACCATCAATACCGACATGCTTGAGATCCTGCGCACCCAATTGGCAAAGGGATATGTCGAGCAGGCTCGATGTGGCGGCGCAAGAATCGCAACTCGCGCAAGTCACCGCTACCTTGCCGCCCCTCCTTAAGCAATTGGCCCAACAACGCGACCTGCTGGCCGCGCTGCTGGCGGGTTCCCCAACCAGGATCTCCCTGAAACATTTCGAACTTTCTGAGTCTGCAACTGCCTGAGGAACTGCCGATGGGCCTTTCTCCCTCTCAACTCGTCGAGCAACGCCCTGATGTGCGCCAAGCGGAGGAGAACCTGCACTCAGCCAGCGCACAAATTGGAATCGCGATCGCGAACCGATTCCCGAGCTTTGCGCTTACCGGGACGTTGGGAGTACGGCGGTGGTCCTCGCACGTCTATTCGCGACAGGCACCGGGCTTTTGGGACGTGGGCGCGAGTGTCACGCAGCCCATCTTTAAGGTGGAGCGCTCTTGCATCGAGAGCGTGCCGCGAAAGCTGCCTATACCCAAGCTGCCGAACAATATCGCAGCACTGTACTGACTGCATTTCAGAACGTCGCTGACACGTTGAACGCGCTCGAACAAGACGCCGACGGCTCTCAAAGGCCGCGTCGTCGGCTACAGATGCGGCCGACTGACCCTCGACCTTGCTACCGGGCAACTATCAAGCCGGCTATGCCAATTACCTGGCGCTCTTGAGTGCAGAACAAGTCATATCAGCAAGCCCTGATCAATCTCGCGCAAGCCCAAGCCAACCGCTACGCCGACACCGCTGCACTGTTGCAGGCCCTCGGCGGCGGCTGGTGGAACCGACCCGATATTCCAAAGAACTAATTATGAAGGCGGGACTGGTGACGCTTTCGATCATTTTCGCCCCAACGGCAGCGAACCTCTTAGTCAGTACTGTCACCGTCGCGCTTGGAGCTTTTATTGCTGCCTCACCCCATCAGGCGGCTAAGATTTGGGGATCGCAACGACTTGCCAACTTGCCTCCTGAACGCAGAGTTTCCTTCGTACGCTGGTACCGTGTCTTCGGGTCCTTCTTTGTCTGGCAGGCGTGCTCCTCGCGCTTGATGGCAGGTCGTTTTTCAACTAGTATCACTAGAATTTCCATCCCGGACACCAACCCACGTCCCCGGAGCACTGCCCCAACCCATCAAAACCATTGATCGAGAGATAGCCTCAGACATTCGAAGGATACAGGTTGGCTCCGAAAGATAGGGTCCCGCTCCTCTGCGAGAAGGTTTACACAATGAGGCGAGAGGTTACGTTGAGCCATCCGTTCGAGCTGCAGGTGTGTGCTCATCGACGATCTGATCGTTCTCGTATTTGGACTGTTGCTCGGACCGTTGTGTCTAGTCAGCTTGAGCCGTTCGGCAATTCGTAGAACGCCCAGGAGCCGGTCCAAGCGAGCGAGGCAGAAACAAACGTCGTGAAGGCCATAAAAAGGAATCGATCTGGCCTCTGGCGGCCTCCGCAGACGACCCGGAATATCGGGACTGCCAATGCCGCGAACGGCGTGTATCTCAACGAGGTGTAAGACGGTGTCATATGCGCTCCTTTCGCTGCTCGCTGGGATTCTTATATTTCTTTGGTTCTTCTTCATGTTGGCCGACTACGGCTGGGAAAGGAAGAAGCGACGAGGCCTGGACTACAAGTTCGGACTATTTGGTTGGGAGCGGGATCGGAGCGAGCTGAATACGAATGGTACTCGTGGATTCGCTATCTGACAGTTGTCCTGGTGGCCTACCTGAATACCATTGCGGTGATCGATTCTAAGTCACAGGACAACGAAGGTTTGGTTTCACCTCCGCGCATGGTCTGGGCATTTTCGATTGTGATCTTCTCTTCCATCGTGCTAGTCGCAATCGATGGCTACTGGGATCGCAGATGGCACCGGGGACTGGACGAACATGTGCAGGAGTTTTTTGGTTCTACTTCTGGCTTCGATACCCGGCTCTCGTTCTAGTCACGATAATTGCTACGAGGCGAGGGCTGCAGCCATTGATCAAATGAGTTGCGAGCTCAAACGCAAAGAACTCAGAGTTGAACGACGGAAACCCAGGGTTCAACCGAAAGTGGCGGATGTTGGAAGGGCCCTCTCACTCACCTTATGAGTTCGCTGGGAAGGATGATTTTGGATTTGAGACGCTCCTCTGGAAAATCTTTCGGATTTAGGGTGACTACGAAGTCCGCTTTGCCGTGTTCGGCACACGTGCAAAACGCGTCGTCCTTGGGATCGGGAGAAATTTGAGCCGCGGCATGCACCTTCACCTCTTCGGCCCGCTCGCGGATCAGGTTGATGACTTTTCCGATGAGATTTGGACGAACCCGGAGGCGCTTCAGAACTTCTTTGTATTCATCCAAGATGTCTTCGTTCACGAGCCATACGAAATTGTTCTGCTCGGCCCACCTGCGAAGTACGTCGGCGCTCGGATTCCTGCCGGAAACGAACGGCTCTCGAAGCCCCGATATGCCAGCCACAAGCACGCTCGTATCAACAACGGCCCGTGGCTTGCGTTTCCTACCTTTCTGCGGCAACGGTGATCTCTGGCGCACGTCTCTCTCTACGATAGTTGCGAACAGTGCGCAAGATTTCTTCTTCGGAAACCTCTCCGATGTCCTTTGCCGCCTCGGTCAGCGATTCCAGAAATTCCTTTTTCCAGCCCCGGCGCTTTTTCCCACGCGGCAGGTCCTTGTAAAGATCAGCCCGACTCATTCGCTCCTCAATTTGTTCTCCCCAAGGCTCGAAACGGCACTCCTAGCTT
>CAWEXR010000031.1:0-312658 GCA_963813045.1 uncultured Acidobacteriota bacterium | reverse complement strand
CTCGACTCCGGTCAGGATGTATATAGTGTAAATCGCATGACCTGTTAATCCGTACCGGCGTTTTGCTTCAGGTCGGTCGACGCGGCCGCAAGAGATGTATGACGAAAAATATGGCCGCGAGGATAAGCAAAATGTGGATAAAGAAACTTGCGACGTGAAACGCGATGAAGGCAAAGGCCCATATAAATACGAACATCAGAGCAAGAGCGAGAAAGATGAAGCGCATCCCTCACCTCCGACGTTCATGCTAGCACGATTCATTCGGACTGATTGACGACCAAGCCCGCAGGGACAACCGTCTTGGCGGGTCGGGCACCCTTGGCTTTCTTGGGGCGGCGCATCTCTCGAAGTTGAGATGCCTTGTAGTCCAACTCATAGAAGTTCAACAGGTCTTCGATAGCGCTTATGGCTAGAACAATCTCAGGGGGCTTAGGCGCAGCAAGCTCATGAACAGCTTCGTTCCCATAAAGCTGGCCGGGCCGGCGGCCTTGGGATGGAACTTGATCGCCGCGGCGATGGTGAGGAAGAGGAAGAGCAGCAGCACGACGACCTGCGTGACCTTGAACGGCGGCGCGGACTGCGTGGGATCGAGCGCGTGCAGAGCGGGCACCTTCTCGAAGAGCTGCACGACCAGGATGAAGCAGTTGAACCAGAGGGCGATCATAGCCGTGACCACGTAGATCCAGCGCCAAGGGCCGGCGAGGTGAAGGGCGTAGCGCGCCAGGATCGCAATCGCCAGCGTAATCAGCGACAGGATGCCGATCACGATACCCGGCGTGACGCCGTGGAACGGAAAGAAGAACCCGGTGACACTCGTCAACACCGTGGACACCAGAAAGAGCGCGGTCCAGCCGTCGAGGCGTTCCGAGGCGAGCAGGCCGAACGCGACGCCAAGTCCCGAAAGGATTCCGATCAGGCTCAACACGACGTGCACGAAGGTGAAAATCGTCATGCCGAATATCATGGGCGGCGCTCCTTCATGCGAGCGTCCGATCTCGGCCGATCGGGCAGCCGACAAGATACATCCGGGCGGTCGCGCGCGCAATGCCCTGCCCCGTTTGGGTGCAGCCCGGGTTTGACTACCTCGGACGTAGGCGCGCCCGGCGCTTAGTGCCAAGTTCTACCTCATTTGCGGCGGCGTTCGATGGCGCGAGCGGATGTGATGTATAGTTGTGGTTCATGAAGCTCCTCGCGACATGCCGGGACGTAGGCGACATCGCCGTGGTGGATTTTTCCGGGCAGATTACCCTCGGGGAAGGCAGCGCGGCCCTGCGGAAAATGACCAAGGACCTTCTCGCGAGCGGGAAGCTCAAGGTGGTGTACAACCTCTCCGAGGTGGATTATATCGACAGCGCCGGGCTGGGCGAGCTGGTGGCGTCTTATATGGCGGCTCAGAATGCGGGCGGCGAATTGAAACTCGCGAACCTCACGACGAGAGTGCGCGGCCTTATTCAGCTCACGCGCCTTTTCACAATTTTCGATGTGCATCCGGACGAACGTTCCGCCTTGAGCAAGTTCCGCGAAACGGTGTGACGCCAGGAAAGACATAAGGAGTGACGATGATTCCGATCGGAACGGTTCAAGCGATGCGAGACGAGTTGACGAATGTCGGCTTTCGCGAACTGCGCACGGCGGCGGACGTGGATGCGACGCTGAAGGATGAAAAGCGCACGGCGCTCGTGGTGGTGAACTCCGTCTGCGGATGCGCGGCCGGAAGGGCGCGTCCGGCGATTGCGCGGGCCCTTGCGCATCCCACGCACCCGGAAGTTCTGGTGACGGTTTTCGCGGGGCAGGACCGCGAGGCCACGGAGCGTGCGCGGAGCTATTTCACGGGATACGAACCGTCCTCGCCGTCGATCGCGCTGATGCGCGACGGCAAAGTGGCGTTCATGCTCGAGCGGCGCGACATCGAGAGCCGCGACCCCTACTCCATCGCGCGGGATCTGATGCAGGCCTTCGACCGCTTCTGCGCACCCACCACAGCCCGAGCCAACCAGTAAGCGAGGCAATCATGGCAGACGATTCGCATCAGAGGGCCGCGGAGTTTCACGAGCTAGCCGCGCACGCTCACCGCGTTGCCGCCACGCACCACGGCAAACAAGACCACCTGACAGGCCACGAACACTCCAAGCAGGCGATGGAACACGCCGCCAAGGCCTTTAGGGCCTCGCAGGAAGCTCTGGAGCAGTCCGCGATGTTCGCCAAGCAGCAGGACGGAAAAACTAAGCGCTGACGAAGGAATTTCCTAGCGCGGCAGAATCACAACTTCGTCTTTGGGCATCGCATCGAGCGTGGCCTTATCAATGTTGAGGTGCGCGGCGACAAGTTCGGGTGGCGTATGTGCGAGCCATTCCGAGAGCGCAAGATCCTGATAGTAGCTGCTCTTGAACATCTCCAGAAACTTCAGATCGGTGTCGCCGGTGTTCTCCACGTAATGCGGCAGCGTCTTTTGAACGTAGCCGACGTCGCCAGCCTGAAAATCCATGGTGCGAGCGCGGCCGCCGGTGGCGAATACCGTCATGCGCCCCTTTCCGCCGATGAAGTATTGCCACTCGTCGGCGTTAGGATGCCAGTGGAGCTCGCGGATTCCGCCCGGACGAACCGTGACGATGGCCGCGGCAATCGTGGTCGACGCTTTGAAGTTGCTCGAATCCACGACGCGCACTTCCCCTCCCTTCGTGCGCTTCGTGACGGGCTGTTCCATGGTGCGGAAGGCAAAATCGTGCGGCGACGGTCCCAACGCGCCCGCTGCTCTTCGTTGATCCTCCGCGAGCGGGCCTGGAACTTCCGCCTGGAAGATGAAGAGTTCTTCCTTGGGGATCTTTTCGAGAGCTTGCTCGCTGACGCCGAAATTTTTCGAGAGGATGTCGCGGGGCGTATGAGCCATCCAATCGGTGAGCAGCACGGTGGCATATTCCGAAAAGTTGCCGTCGTCGAAGACCAGCAGGAATTCGGCGCCGTCCGGATTCAAACCCTGAATCGAGTGGGGAATCCCGGTCGGAAAGTACCAAAGATCGCCTTCTCTCACGTCGGCCACGAAGCTCCGGCCGTCGGAATCGATCGCGGTGATCCGGGCATTTCCGTACAGCATGATGGCCCATTCGCCGGCCGTGTGCCAATGCAGTTCGCGGACACCGCCCGCGGTCAGCCGCATATCCACGCCCGCGATGGTCGTCGCGACGGCTAGTTCGCGGACCGTTACCTCGCGCGACCAGCCGCCGGAGTGTTGCCGTTTGTGAGCCAGAGAGAACGGGTACTTGAACGTCTGCACGCCGCCTGCGTCTGAGCTTGGCGGAATATTCGAGTCCGGATTCTGAGCATCCAACGGCGGATTTGTGGGTCCAGGGTCGCTGGTCTTCCAGTCACCCGTGGACTGGGGTCCATGCTGGCTCTGCGCCGCGGCGTCGGCCACCGAGAGCATTCCAGCCGCGCCGACAGCCGCTCCCCCAATTCCCAGGAAACCTCGCCGCGAAAGCCCAGGGTTTCTCTTGTCCTTGCCCATGTTTCGCATTCTCAGAATTACGCTCGCCGATGCAACGGGAGCATACGCCCGAAAGCGCCCATGGGTCAAAAGGATCGAGACATTGCCTATTTGGCCGGGTCGACGTCCGGCTTTTCGGTGATGCCGAGTGAGGATGGCGGTTGATGCGGCAGGCGCTTCAGTTCGGCCGTTGCGGCTGAATATCCAACGAGGGTTCGACGGCAGGTATCGGCCGCTTCCTGGAAATCCGCGCCGGCTGTCTTCTGAACGCCCACAATGAGTTCATACTCCGCTAGGAAGAAATGCGACTCGCATAGGTGGTCGCGCTCTTTTTGGGCATCGGGATCCTTAGCTGCTTCCGCGAGCGTCTTCCGGTCGGTTTTCTTGAGAAATAAGGAGAGGACAGGCCCCGGCCAAGATACCAAGTCCAGCTTCTGAGCGTTGTCCAGGGCGGCGTCCGCGTTCTGGCCGGCTCGTGCCGTGGCTACGTACAACCACAGGGCACTGTAGCGGTCCGCCGGCGCCAGCTCCGCGCTCTTCGCAAAGTCCGGCACGGCCGCAGCGATGGAGCCTTGTTCGAATCGCGTGAAGCCGCGGTTGAAGAAGGCGTGGGCAAAGTTCGGGTTGAGCCGGACGGCTTCGTCGTAGTCCTGAATGGCCCGGTCGTAGTCGCCCTTGCTGTTGTAAGCGTTGCCCCGGTTGAAGAACGCGTCGGCATAGTCCGGGTTGAGCCGGACGGCCTCGTCGTAGTCTTGGATGGCCCGGTCGTAGTCGCCCTTGTCGTTGTAGGCGTTGCCCCGACCGTTGAAGGCGAAGGAATAGTTCGGGTTGAGGCGAATGGCTTCGTCGAAATCCTGAATCGCCCGGTCGTACTCCCCCTTGCTGTTGTAGGCATTGCCCCGGCCGTTGAAGGAATAGACGAGAGTCGGTTTGAGGCGAATGGCTGTGTCGTAGTCTTGAATGGCGCGGTCGTACTCACCCTTGCTGTTGTAAGCGTTGCCGCGGCCGTTGAAAGCATAGGCATAGTTCGGGTTGAGACGAATGGCCTCGTCGTAGTCTTGAATGGCGCGGTCGTGCTCACCCTTATCGTTGTAAGCGTTGCCCCGGCCATTAAAGGCGTAGCCATAGGTCGGGATGAGGTGAATGGCCTGGTCGAAATCCTGAATCGCCGTGTCGTACTCACCCTTGCCGTTGTAGGCGTTGCCCCGGCCGTTGAAGGCATAGGCGTAGTTCGGATTGAGGCGAATGGCCTGATCGAAATCCTGAATCGCGCGGTCGTACTCGCCCTTGTAGTTGTAAGCATTGCCCCGGTTGGTGAAGGCGATAGTAAGGTTTGAAGCTGGAAGCTGCCCGGAGTCGATCGCGCGGGTGCAATAGTTTATCCCCAGATCGGGATCGCTCTCCCGGTAGCAACTTTCCAAGTCTTCGGTCGTTTGGGCACGGATCGGGCTGATAAAGACCGCGAGTCCAGCGGAGAGGATCAATCTGAAGAGTATTGCGGCGCGCCGCATGAAGCGTTCCTCAAGACCGAGCTTGGGGGTCCCGTTGAACGGCGCGAGCATACCAAAGCAACGACTGTATTGCGAGGCGCTGGTAATCCGAGTTGCCGGGCGGTTGAAATTCCCCAACGTGTTGTATGCTGCCACACAAATCCTCGGAAGCAAAAACACGAGGGTAACGCAAATGGCAACAATGTTGCAGACTGGACGGTTGTTGGCGAGATCAGCGCGACTCACGGTTCTGTTCGCAATCGTGTGCGCGCTGGGCGCTGCCGGGCGGCCACAGTCAACTGCGATAACGATAACGTTGGCGGGGCAATCGATGATCCGGTCGGATATTCGCGCAACCGCGCCGGCGGCGGTGCAGGTGATCCAAGGTCTGTTGAAGGGGGATGTGGCGTTCACCAACCTGGAATCCGCAGTCGCCGAAAACGGCCAGACGTTCCACGAAGGCAGGGGATTTCTCACTCCGCCGGAAACGCTCGATGCGCTTAAGACTTTCGGTTTTAACTTGTTGTCCCTGGCCGGCAATCACGCATTCGATCTGAAAGTGACGGGCATACAGAACACGATCCGCGAGGCGGACAGCCGGAAGATCGTTCATGCCGGAACTGGAAACAACGTGGCCGAAGCTGCAGCGCCGGGTTATCTGCACACGCCCAAGGGCACGATTGCCCTGATAGCGAGCGCGTCGGGCCTGATTGCGCCGGGAGGAAACGCCACGGGGGACCGGCCGGGCGTGAATGAGCTTCGCGTCGAAGCAGGCGACAAAGAAAATGAGGCGACGGACGACCTGCCCGGCGCGCCTGGGAACACGCCCAATCAGGAGGATTCGCAACGCATCCTTCAAAGTATTCGCGACGCCCGCCAGCACGCGGACCTCGTCATCGTGTACCAACACAACCACGTCTTCGGGAATCACTCGTTTTCGACGATTTTCACGGAAGGAATGCCTGAGCGGCTGGTCCCGAATGACTGGCTAAAGAAGTGGACGCATGCCGAGGTGGATGCGGGTGCGGACATCATAGTGATGCATGGCGCGCCTCTGCTGCATGGCGTGGAGATCTATCACGGCCGGCCAATTTTTTACGACCTGGGCAACTTCATTTACAACGTGCCGCCGACGCTGACGTACATCGACGAACCGATGAGTTGGGAGAGCGTGGTCGCGTACGTCCAATTTCAGGGGAAGAATCTGCGATCGATTTCGTTCCGGCCGATTGCCTTGAACAACGTGGGCGAGGGCCAGCCCGACGTTCACAGCGAGTACAACAACAACCAGTTCCTCGACACGCGCGGCTTGCCCTCGCCGGTGACGGGCGCGAGAGCGGGTTATATCCTTCAGCGCTTGGCCGACGCGTCAAAGCCCTTTGGCACGACGGTCGAAGTAAAGGGCGACACGGCAGAAATCATTCTGAAAGCCGGAAATTGACGCCAAGAGCGCCGTTCGGGCTTCCTAGCTCCGATACGCGTCGCGGGAATGAGTAGATTCGAAATGTGTGTTTCGGAGAGTACACGATCAACGCGGCAACCGGACAAGCCCCTGACTTCAAATTGACCGACTGCACGCGGCCCGGGAGACTGCGCCCCGGGTACCGATTGTGATAAGGTTTGTTGGTCGAAAATTCCAAATCAAGTGAGGGCGAAAACATGAAGGTCGGCGTTGCCGGACAAGGCGCTTTTGGCGTGAAGCATTTGGAGGCCATGGCAGCTATTCCGGGCATCGAAGTGATCACCCTGACGGGCGGGAACCAGACGGCCACGGCGGAAGTGGCGAAAAAATTCAAGATTCCTCATTGGACGGGCGACCTCGGCGAGAGCCTGAAGCAGCCGGGCCTGGAAGCGATGATCCTCGCGACGCCCACCGGGATGCACGCGAAGCAGGGCGAGCAGTGCATGCGCGCCGGCAAGCACGTGCAGATCGAGATTCCCATCGCGGACACGCTGGCGGATTCCGAGCGCCTGGTGAAGGTGCAGAAGGAAACGGGCGTGGTCTGCATGGGCGGGCACACGCGCCGCTTCAATCCCAGCCACCAGTACGTCCACAAGAAGATCAAGGCCGGCGAGTTGAAAGTGCAGCAGATGAACGTGCAGACCTACTTCTTCCGCCGCACGAACATGAACGCGGCCGGACAGCCCCGAAGCTGGACCGATCATCTGCTATGGCACCACTCCTGCCACACGGTGGACCTGTTCCAGTATCAGACCGGCGAACTCGTCTCCGACTGTTACGCCGTGCAGGGCCCGATCCACCCGGAACTGAAGATCGCCATGGACATGGGTATAGTGATGAAGGTGCCGTCGGGAGCGATCTGCACGCTGTCGCTTTCGTTCAACAACAAGGGACCCCTGGGCACGCGCTTCCGCTACATCTGCGACAACGGCACGTTCCAGGCTTACTACGACGATCTGGTGGACGGCGAGGACAAGAAGATCGATCTCTCCCACGTGGACGTGTCGATGAACGGCATCGAACTGCAGGACCGCGAGTTTTTCGCAGCGATCGAGGAAAAGCGCGAGCCGAACGCCAGCGTGGCGCAGTGCTACACCGCCATGCAGGTGCTCGACCGGCTCGAACAGATCCTCAACAAGTCGGCGAAGGCGCAGTCGCAGTAGCCGCGCAGCGTATTTGGCTGGGATCGGCGGATGAAGTTCCCTGCCGGATTAAGCCTGGTCACAATGGAAAACGGTCACGAGTGGAGAGTTTTTCCTGCCGGGGTCGCGATGAAGTAGTATTCGGGTCCGTGGTTCCAGTTATTCTCGAATGCCTCGCGAGTGTACGGTAGCTTTCCTTCGAGCCAGCGCTCCATCGTGGAAAGGTCGTATCCCAGGGTTTCGGTCATGAACAAATAGACGTCGTCCGGTTTCACTCCGTACTGACCGATCGAATGGCTGCCCGATTCGAAGACAATGACCGGCTTGCTGCGCCGGATCGTCTCGATTCCGCCTTTGATGGCGTGGAATTCTCCACCTTCAATGTCGAGCTTGATGAAGGCAATGGATTCGTTCGGAGGAATCATTTCGTCCAGTGTGACGACACGCACGCGGATCGGGGTAATCTTGGGATCCGGGCGGTAATAGATCCGGCGACGCAGGCCGCTGTAGGCCGGGTCATTTTCCACGAACAGAAATTCAGATTCGCCGCTCGTGTCGCCAACCGCCGCCTGGTGGACGACAACCTGAGGGAATGTCTCGCTGAGCTTTTGTGAAAGGTGCGGGAGCGGTTCGAACGCGTAATGCCTTCCCCGCGGAGCGATATCCACCATGTGCCGCAGAATACTTCCGGCATGAGCGCCCACGTCAATGCCATTTAAGTTCCGGCGCAAGACACGGAACATGACCTGGACGGTCTGCCTGTCGTAGTTTGCGCTTCGAGCGTCTTTGGAAGTCTGCTTGCCGTTGCCGCCCCGCGCCCTCGCGGAGGGATTTTTGTAGCCCCAAACCGCGCGGTGAATCCAACTGCCCCTGAGCCTGGACTTCAATCTTCGGACGACGGCGGTCATAAGAGTTCCTGAGCAAACTGCTTTCGGAGACCCGCGCTAAGATGCGATACAGGGTACCAAAAGTCGAAGCCAAGAAGGGGAGTTTTGCGTTTCCGGTCAGAGCGTAGGGAAGCGGCTTCTCCGTGTTCCAACTGAAGGCGACGGAGAAGGCTTAGGCCGAAGACATCCTGGCCAAGCCGGCAGCGCCACGCCGCAGTCGCTCAGCCCCTCGTCGACGCGGGCGACGGCGATCGCTGATCGGGGTGTGCGGCTTCGTGCCGCGCGATCCAAACCAGCAGCAACAGCGCCGGAACCGTGACGACCGTCGTGAGTAGGAAGAATCCTACCCAGCCAAGCCTTTCGGCGAGCAGGCCGCTCGAAGAGCCCACCAGTGTGCGCCCGAGCACTGCGACGGAGGAAAGCAGCGCGTATTGAGTCGCGGTGAACGCCGGCGAGCAGAGGCTGGAGAGATAGCTCACCAGCGCCGTGCCGGCCATCGCGCCCGTGAGATTTTCAGCCGTGACGCAGAGCGCCAGATAAGCCAGCCGGTGGCCGCCCACGGCCTGCAGCACGTAGAATAAATTGCCCGCCGCCTGCAGCACGCCGCACAGCATCAGAGAGCGCACGATGCCGAAACGAACCGTCACCAGCCCGCCTAGGAGGGCTCCTGCCACGATGCCGACTACCCCAAGCAACTTCGAGATCGCCGCGATCTCATCTAGCGAGAATCCCAGCGAGATGTAGAGCGGTGTGGACATCACAGCCGCCATGCCCTCGCCCAGCTTGTAGCCGACGACAAAGAGGAGGATGACCGGCCAAATCTGGCGGCGCATGAAATCCACGAACGGCCCGATCACCGCGGTCGAAAATCGGCGGCGAACCGCATCCCAACCGCGAGCGTGCGCCGTCGTCCTGGCGGCGAAAGCGGCTTCTGCCGGCAGATCCGGCTCCGGGCCGAATACGAACACGAGAATTCCCACGACCATCAGAGCCGCCATCGTTGCGTAGGCCGCGAACCAGCCGGCGCGGGCGGCGATCACCAATGCGCCGGCCCCGGAGGCCAACATGCCCAGGCGGTAGCCGGTCTGGATCATCCCCGCGCCCGGCCCCTGAAGATCGAGCGGGAGGATTTCGATGCGCCAGGCGTCGATCACGATGTCCTGGCTCGCGGACAGAAACGCCACCAGAAGCGCGAGCCCCGCCATCGGGCCGATGTGGTGCCTTGGGTCACACGAACCCAGGGTGAGCAAGGCGGCGATGAGCGCAATCTGGATGGTGATTCCCCAACCGCGTCTTCGCCCCAGCGGCAGCGGCGGGGGTAGCCAGTCGAAGAGCGGCGACCACAAGAACTTTAACGCGTACGGCGTGGTCACCAGCGCGAAAGCGCCGATCGCAGCACGCCTCACTCCAACGGTGGCGAGCCATGCGGAAAGCGTCAAATACGTGAGCAGCAGAGGCAGACCACTGGCGAAATAGAGCGGGAGAACCAGCAGCACGCGCCGGTCGGCATAGGTTGCGAGCGAACGCCGCCAGCCGGTCATGCGGATTTTTTGCGTAAGATCGTTGTTCGCGACGAGAATGGAGGAGCGAACTTCATGCCAGATTGAAATTGTAGATTAGATGCGGAGGAAAGAAGATCCCGCCCCTTTCGTTCTTGCCCTAAACTGCAATGGCGGCGCCGAAAAATCCTTACCCGAGGCCTTATTTCTTGACCCGAAATCCGCCGGAGGCGTCTAATCGGCGGGGACAAATCACTTGAGACCGATCATCCATACCATTGCCAGGGCTTTGTTTCATGCGGGCGGATTGGGAGTACTGGCGTTAAGCACGCTTGATTCGTCGCCCCTCGTGGTGCCGATGGGCAACGACTTGCTTGTGCTGGCGCTGTGCGCCCGCTATCACGACCGCGTGCTGTATTACGTGGTCATGGCTACGGCGGGATCGCTGATCGGATGCCTGGCGACGGACTGGATCAGCCGAAAGAGCGAGAGCGGGCTGAAGAAGTTCCTGCCGGGCAAGCATCTGGCGCGCATTCGGAAGCAGGTGGAAAAACGGGCGGGATGGATACTTGTGGCGGCTTCGCTCTTGCCGCCGCCCTTCCCTTTCACGGTGTTTGTGGGGGCAGCGGCGGCGTTCCGGTATCCGCGGAGGAAAGTTTTGAGTTATGTCGGCGCCGGACGGTTTGCGCGCTTTGGGATCGAGGGCGCGCTGGCGATTCACTATGGCCGGTGGATTATCAGGCAGGCTGAATCGGCGTGGCTGGACCACGTGGTGATCGCGCTCATCGTGATCTCAATCGCGGGAAGCGCGTTTTCCATCTTACGGTGGAAATGGAACGGGTCCAGAGTTCCGGCCTAGCATTCATCCCGTGAATCCGGCCCGGCTCGTGCGCCCCGGTTCCAGTAACCGGCGAGGGAGTCAGGCGGTATCTTCCACCGGGAGGACGGCCGCCGGTTTCTTCGCCGGCGTCGTCGTGATCACCACCACGCTGATCAAAACAAGCAGCGTCCCCAGAAGCGTTCGTAGGCCGAGCGATTCGCCGCCCAGGAAATATCCGAGCAGCACGGCTACAACCGGATTCACGTACGAGTAGGTCCCGACTTTGGTCGGCGATTCATGATGAATCAGCCACAGGTAGGCGGTGAATGCGATGATCGAGCCGGCAACGATCAGGTAGAGCAACGCGAGCCACGCCCTGACCGAGACGGCCGACGGTTGAAAATTGCGGAATTCGCCGAGCGCGCCCGCGATGAGAGCCAGAAACACTCCGCCGGCGAGCATCTGCGCTCCCGAGCTCATGACCTTGGAAGGGGGCAGCGGCAGCTTACGCGTCAGCGCCGACCCTATCGACCAGCCCGTCGATGCAACGAGGAGCGCCACGGCGCCCTCGCGGTCGATCGGCGCACCGCCGAGGTTCAGCGAGCGGCTCACCAGCACGGCCACACCTCCGATTCCGATCAGGAGCGCCAGGGTCAAGCGAGCCGTCAGCCGCTGCGTTCGCAGAAGGATGATTTCCGAGAGGGCCATGAAGACCGCGTTCATGGCCATCACGACTGCGGTGAGACCCGAAGGCACACGCTGTTCGGCCCAAAACACCAGCCCGTAGTCGACGATGAAGATTAGGACCCCGAGTATGGACGCCGACCTCCATTGGCGCGCGCTCGGTGAGCGCTCGCCGCGCGCGATCATCCAGACATACAGAACCAGCCCCGCAACCAGGAAACGCATCGCCGCAAGAAGGAACGGCGGAACCTCGCGCACTCCAATGCGAATGGCGAGAAACGTGGATCCCCACACCAGATAAATAATCGCGAAGGCCACAAGGATCTTCCACGCCGGCGGCCGGGTGTCGGTTTCCATGGCGGGTGCTCACCAACAATCTACCAATTCCGCCGCTGGATTGCTCACAGGTCCGGGATCGCCGCGGGTTCGCAAACAGGCCACTTTGTCCGCGTAACGCGGCATGGTCCTCCTGCGTTGACATTCGTCAAGGAATCGTTCTAAAAGAGGGGCACAAAAGGGCCGTCCTACCTTGGACGGAAGGGGGAATCGATCATGAACTTTCTCGAGTGGATCGTGGTTGGGCTGATCGCGGGTTGGCTGGCGGGACAGGTGATGAAGGGCGGAGGGTACGGCGTCCTCGTCGATATCATTCTTGGGATACTCGGGGGCGTGCTCGGCGGCTGGATTTTCGGGATGCTGGGGATTTGGCCCGGCGGCGGAATCATCGGATCGCTCATCGTGGCTTTCGTCGGAGCGGTGATTCTGGTGGCGATTACGCGGCTCCTGAAGCGGGCGTAAACAAGCTTACGGGAGAAGTGAAAACGCGTTGTCGGGCCGTATCGAGCGTCGCGGGAACGCGTTCTTGGTTCTGAATCGTTGCCGGATACCGTCTTCTAGGTGGATACTCCGGAAAACTCGGCAAGCCAGACGTCGAGGATCTTCAACTGATCCGGCGGAGGGTCGACGAATACGACGCCCATGCCTATCCGCTCGTGGACGTAAATCGCCTTTCCCGTGGTCGCGAAAGTTCCCGAATCACGGACGATTCGGACCTTCAGCAGCGTTCCCACGGGAAGCGTGTTCATGATATCGACGTAACAGCCGTTGCGGCTGATTTCAGTGACACGCCCGGAAAGACGCGCTGCACTCGCGTCGTCCGTCAACTCTATCGTGGCGATGAAGGTGTAGCGCGGTATCTTCCGTTGCTCGGCGTAGGACGTGCCCGTTTCGCCCGGCGAACGGCTTCCCAAGTCTCCGTCCATGGGTGAAGCTTGGCACAATCGCGCGATCCGCAGCGAGGATTGGGCCGTGCCTGACGCGAAAGAACAACGCCCCATCGAGCGTCCCCTGCCGGATCGAGCCTGTACTGTAATTCGGAGCCCTGCGAGGACTTGTCCGATAATGCGACGTCACCAGCAACCCCGCCGTAGCGATTGCATCCGCAGGTCGGAAGGAGTACGTTGTTCGTCGGTCGTGGGCTGAAAATCCCCAAATTCTCGTTCAGGAGATCACTATGAAGAGGCTGTCTGGCCTTGCTATTGCTTTCCTTCTGCTTGCTCCTGCAGTTTTGGCCCAGGAACACTACTCGGAGGGTCCAGTCTGGCGCGTCCAACTGGTTCGCGTAAAGCCCACTCACATGGACGAATATCTCGCCAGTTTGCAGCAGGTCAGCAAGCCGCTTCTCGAGGAAGAGAAGAGCGAGGGATTGATCCTGGATTACAAATTTTTCCTAAAGGAAACCAAGAATGATCCCCAGGATTGGGATGTTTGTCTCGCCGTCCAGTACAAGAACCACGCGGCCATGGACGGGCTCGTCGCAAAGGAAGACGCGGTTCGAGACAAGATTATAGGCGGAAAACAGAAGGCTCAGCAGGTGGGCGAACAGCGCGGGGAATATCGCGAACTCGTCAGCGACGAGCTGCTGCAAGAAATTTTGCTTAAATAACGATGCCGCGTCGTAGGGCACTGGCGTACCCGCGTGCAGTGCCCTATCGACACGGACTCTGCGGACCAGGACTAGTGCTTGAAGTAAATCCCCACATCAAAACGATCGTGATCCCAATCGGAATGGTGCTCGCGGCACCAATTGCGATCGCCGTCCATGTGGGCAACATCCCGGTTCACTTGCCCGCTATTTTCACCGTGCCGCGCCGCATCGCGATCGATCCTTGCGCGATCGGATTCAAGCTTCCGGTGGCAGTCAGCGCTCGTGTCGCCGAAGGCGACATTGGCTGTTGGCAGCGTGAACGCAAGCGCCAAGGCAGAGCCGAGGGCCAGACGAACAATTTGCTTTTTCATTTATTCTCCAGAGAAATCACACTGCCTGGGCAGTGAGCCTTTCAACTGACAACACGATAGCGATCGCTCGACATTAAATCTGTGCGAAAAGGGACAGTTCGAGAGAAGTGACGGAAAACAGACTCGCGGGCCAGTAGCTCGGAGTGCACCAGTGCAGCGTGGGACACTACCCTGCCTCTGCGTAGTGCCCCACGGGCGTCGATTTTCCCGGCTTGAACCGGCGTTTACTTGTGGATGTAGATTCCCACATCGAAGCGATCGTGATCCCAATCCGCGTGGTGGTCGCGGCACCATTGCCGATCGCTGTCCATGCGGGAAATATCGCGGCCCACCTGCGGGCTATTTTCGCCATGCTTCGCCGCATCGCGATCGATCCTTGCGCGATCGGATTCAAGTTTCCGGTGGCAGTCCCCGGCGGTGTCTCCGAAAGTGACCTGCGCCGCTGGCAGCGTGAACGCGATCGCCAAAGCAGAGCCGAGAGCCAGACGAACGATTTGCCTTTTCATTCTTAACCTCCCAGAGAAATTACACTGCCCGAAGCAGTGCTCAGGAGGATTTTAGAAACTCCGGGACTTCGCGGCCATAACTGGAAACCCGTAGGCAAGGCGTCATAGTCCTGTAGGCAAGAATTTTACGTGCTACGTTTTGGTTCAATGAGAGGCTTCAGCACTGCATAAATCGCCATCGCGTGGCCGTGCCCCAGGCGGAAATCCCTCTTAAGCCACGCCACGACTTCCCTGCCTTTCGTACCTGGTCAAGCGAACCCTTCTCTTGGCAAGTTTTTTTGAAATCGGCTGGCGTCTTGCCGGTCTTCGCCTCAATGTTGTCCAGGTACGCTTGGAATGTCGTGGCTCAGGTGGCCCGACTACATGCGACGTCCTATCCTCGGGGGAGCGAGAAGGCCTCGGCGAGCAATTCGTAGGAGCGGCGGCGGTCGGCGTGTTCGTGCGTCATTGTGGTGATCATGATCTCGCGGACGCCAGCTTTCGCCGCGAGGTCGGTGATGTGCTTGCGGACGCGCGCCGGCGAGCCGGCGAAGAATCGCTCGCTGCCGCGGCTGATGACGTAGCGCTCCTCGGGCGTGTAGGGATAGTCGGTCGCCTCCTCGATGGTCGGAAACCTCCCCATCTTTCCGGAACGAAAACGCAGCAGCGTGAGCTCCATCGGGCGCGCGAGTTCGGCGGCGCGCTCGTCCGTCTCCGCGCAGAGCACGGACATCCCGAGCAGCGATTCGGGCGCGGCGAGATGCCGCGAGGGGCGGAAATTCTCGTTGTAAATGCGCAGAGACGTGAGCGCGCTTTCCGGCACGATGTGGTGCGCGTAGGCGTAGCGCAGGCCGAGCATCGCCGCGAGCTCGGCAGAAAAGTCGCTCGTGCCGAGAAGCCAGATTTCGGGCACGGGGACGTCGTCCGGCATGGCGCGGATGCGCTCGAAGGGATGATTTTCCGGGAACTCGCCGTCGAGGAAGCCGAGCAGCTCCTCGAGGCGCACGGGGAAATCGTCGGCGCTCATCGCTTCGCGCGAGCGGCGCAGGGCCAGCGTGGTGATCGGGTCGGTGCCAGGCGCGCGACCGAGACCCAGATCGACACGGCCCGGATGCAGCGCTTCGAGCACCCGGAACGTCTCGGCGACGTGCAGCGGCGCGTGGTTCGGTAACATCATGCCGCCCGATCCGACGCGGATCCGGCGCGTCGCATTCGCCACGGCCCCGATCATCACCTCGGGCGCGGAACTGGCGATCAGCGGCGTGTTGTGGTGCTCCGCCAGCCAGTAGCGCGTGTAGCCAAGATCCTCGGCGAGCCGCGCGAGGTCGAGCGTATTGTGCAGCGCTTCCCTGCTGGACGACCCGGATGACACCGGCGAAAGATCCAGCACGGACAACCGATAGGACTGCTCAGCGGCCATGCCACATTTTAGCGAGGAATGTGTAGATCACCGAGCAGGTTCTCGACGAGTAAGGCTCCGCCCTCGGTCAGCCGATAGTAGGGAGTGTGAGACCGGCCTGATACGGACGCTGCGGGCAAGAAGAGACGCAGTGCGATCCGATAGTACGAAAGTACTAAGGGCGAGTGCCACGAGAGTACTGCTCGAATGTGACTTCCCTTCTAGTCACACAGGACCATGAATTCGCTACTCTACATCTTCGCGAAGACGTACCCTGATGAGGGAGAGGTTCTTTATCATGAGTGATGAGCGCAATTCTCCGAATCAAGACGAAGACCGGCACGAAGACATCACGGCCGACCTGCAGGCGGCCACGGCGAGCCCTTCCAAAACGCCGTCGGAGCGCCGCAGCCGCCGCCGAGCCCTTATTTCCGCACCCGTGCGCGTGCGCCGGATCAACACCACCGACGGCGGACCGGACGAGATTTCGACCACTCTGGATGTCTCCCGCAGCGGCATCCTGTTCATCAGCCCGGAAGATTCCTTCATCGTCGGCATGGAAGTCGCAGTGACGTTTCCCTATAGCAAGTCGCCGGTGGCGATTCAGGCGGAACAGACGGGCCGTGTGGCGCGAGTCAGCCAATTGCCCGACGGGCGCCGCGCCGTTGCCGTCGAACTCGATTCGAAGGTCAGCCATGAGATGGTCGATTCGAGCGGCCGCACGATGACCGGGAAATGGGCTTCCTCCGCGCCCACGCCGGATTCGAGCAGGCCGTTGGTCGTAGCGGTTGACGCGGATAAAGCGCTCCGCGATTCGCTGACGACGTACCTTACGAACGAGGGCTACCACGTGATCGCCGTCAGCAACGCCCGCGAGGCGCACCAGGTGCTGGACACGCACACGCCCGCGCTTCTGATCTCTGAAATCGAAGGCGCCGACCTGCCCGGCTATAACCTTTGTGCGCACGTCAAGGCCACACCCCGGCTGCAGACAGTGCCCGTGATGCTGATGACGCGGTCGGCTTATCCGAGCGACTACGCGAACGCGCACTCGCTCGGCGCGATCGTCTGTATGGCGAAACCGTACAGGCAGGAGCGACTCGGCCACGTCGTGCGCCTGCTCGCGCCGCCACCGCAGGCAGATGGAGATACTGGGCCGCCGCGCGCGGCGGACCCGTCGCGCAGGGCCGGCGGCGGGGGCAAGGGCGCTAAGAAATCGGCGAAACTCATACAGCGGTTTCGCCTATCGCGATAACGCCGATAACAAGACCGCGCTCGACCTGCTCCAGCGGCTAGTGTTAACCGTGTGAGCGCGGCGCCTGGCGTATGGAGACGCCCGGCGAATGATTCCGATAAAATCCAGATATGAATTGTCCGAAATGCGGAACCGAGGCTCGAGACGTTGCGCGGTTCTGCCGGCGCTGCCATGCGACGCTGCGTTACCAGTGTCCCGCGTGCCAGCACGAACAGCGGCAGGGCGGCACGTGCGAAAAATGTGGCGTTGATTTCCTCAAGTACATCGCAGCGGTCGTCGCCGCGAAGCAGACGGAGGCCGACGCGATCACCGAGCGGCACGAGCGGCGTTCAACCTTCCTGAAGAACGTCCTGTCGCTGCCCCTGACCCTCGGCATTCCCCTGCTGCGGGATTTGCTGGTCGGGTCGCGCAATCGCAACAGCCGATGAAGCAGGCCGCTCGCGCGAGGCCAATCCTCGCGACCGGAAATAACGTCCTGGCGGGAAAAGTCCGGTGCGGGAGAATTCAGCGCCGACGGCTCGTTTCACTTCTTTGTACCAATAATCGAACGTTCCTTCCGCGACGCCAACCAGCCGGATCGCGCGTCGGTAGTCCGCGCCACGCAGGAAATACACGTTGAAGAGCTTCTGCCGCCCCTTCCATTCGGGGCGGCGCAGCGCGTGACGGCCGATGCGCTCGAAATCGGCGATGTACTCGCAGGCGCGCGCGCGATCGGGGCGCCACAGGTAGCCCGAAGAGGGCGAGCCGAGATCGAGCGCTCGCACCGAACCGCACCCACCCTTGAGCCATTCGCGCAGGCCGCGGTAACGCGCGTGGCACTCGTCGAAGACGTCGGTGGCTTTCATCGTCCCGTCAGTTTTCCTGAGAGGGTTTTGGCGCGCCCGCTAGCAGCGCGCCGATTTCCCAGACCTCGTCCGTGCGCGCGATCTCCTCTTCCATCACGTCGACGCACGCCTGATAGCATTCGCGCCAGCCGGCGAGATATCCGCGCGCGTACTCGTCGGCGAGGCGTTGACGGTCGCGATACGCGCGCTGCATCTCGAACACCTGCGCGTGCTCGATCCGGCGCGCGCAAAGCGCGATTCGAAGCCGGTACGCGAACTCGCGCAAAGCGCGCAGAACCCAGTGCAGCGGCGAGGGGTAGTAGATGCCGACGCGCCGGTGTGGTTCATACCAAGCCATCTGCCAGCCCCGCGGAATGATTCCGCCGTGGCCGGCTTCCCTGCGAAATGTCACGTGAGTTTTCATGGTCGCTGAATCTCCGGACCTGTCCCTACTGCGAGTTCCCGCCGCACCGCCTCGTCGCGTTCCGCGCGCAGCAGTTGCTGTCGAAGGCGCGTTTCGAGATAGAAGTTTTGCTGCGGGTGGGACTGAGTGTCGGGATGAGAAATGGGCTCGGCGACAGGCCTTTGGTTCTGCCTTTGATCCAAACCGGAATGGTTTTGCAGTGGAATCTGGTCTCCCTGGTGTAAAGGTCGTTTGTGGAAATCTCTGTGGATTTCTGGTGGATTTCTTTCTTTTGATCGATCTACAGATGAACTACGTATCCCGTCCGCAAATCGCTGGTGTGAAAAGGATCCACAGTCACTTGCCCCGCACCTTTGCGGAATGCGCTCCGCAAGTTTGCGTATCCCCTCCTCAAATCTGCGGCCGGGCCGTGGAAATTTCTTTGCCTTGGTGATTCGGATTATGATTCCGGCCGGCGCCGCTTCCGTTTCGATATAGCCCTGCTGCCGAAGCGTCTGCATCCACCGCTCGAGCGTGCGGCAATTGAATCCTGTCTCTTCTTCGATTTCGCGGTAGCTGACGGGCGCGCCGCCCAGCACCCATCCGAGCGACCCTTGCTGATGCGTCTGCCGCAGCACGAGCCAGCCGTAGAGCCACAGCGCCGCGCCCATTCTTTCGTAGTGCTGCGCCTCGAAAAGGACGCCGCGCAGCCCCGTGTTGAAGTCCTTGCCCCTCATTTGCCTCAACACTGCCCGCAGTAGGGAATGCGCAGTTCCACGTAGCCGCCGGGAACACCTTCGCAGGCCCCCAGGCGTAAAATCTGTGTAACCGCGGGGCTTTGCCGGCAGAAGCCGCAGACAGGCTCGCCGCGATCGTTCGTAAACGGAGGGAGCTTCTCGGGGGCTTCACGCGCCTTTCGTTCGTAATACCACTGCTGCCGCTTTTCGCGTTCGAGCGCTTCGTGAGCGGGATCGGCGCGCCAGCGGCGCATGTAGCGGCGGTTGTAACGGCGTTTTTGCTCGAGCAGAGCCTTTTGCGTCTGCTCGAGTGACGCCTCTTTCCGGAACGAACTCCCCGTGACAGGCCTCCCTCGCATGGTTCCCTCCAACCGTCGAGATCCCGTCTTGTTGCTCGAGCTGCCTATCTGCGAAAAACGACTAACTTGCTTTCTGCCACCCTTTCTCTTGATCGCTCCGTAGGGTACTAGTAAGTACCGTACCTCTAGTGATACCCTTCAGCCGGAACCACTCCCTCCTCGCATCACTCGGGGGCAAGACAGAATGGAGGTTTCGTATGAGCGACACCCACCCGCCGCTCGAATACTTGGTCACCTGTTCCGAGGCCGGACTCGAATCGTTTGAACTCTCGCGCATGAACCAGGCGGCCAACCTGCGGAAGCAGTTTCGGCAGGTTGTCGAACAATGGATCGAGTCGGAGGTCAACGCTCGTGTCGCTCGTTGCATGCTCGAGTGCAGACGCGGGCAGCCTGCCGATCGACGCGAGCTTATGGCCGAGGTGCCAAGCCCCACTCTGTTCGAACAGCTCACGATCCCATTTCTCCCTCCGCCCGGGGATTCGGCCTGCGCAACGGAGCAGCAGGAATGCGCGACGGCCCCCGACGTCGAAGAAGTTGCCGCCCGCCCCGCGCCGACGGTCGAAAGCGGAACTCAGGCGCTTCGCGCACTCGAGAGCCTCGCAGGGCGTCAGGCTCACCGACTCGGCCGTCCGAGCTCGGAGCACGGAGTTCGGCACAGTTGCGAATCGTCGACCACGAGGACCGCTCCGGGCGTGGCGCGGCTGGACGTTGCGCGTGACGGGCCGCCGCCGGAGCACGTACCCAAGTCTGCGCCACAACCCACGTCCGCCGATGGCAGGCAAGCGGATCTGCCTCGAGGTTGCGCTGCCTGAACGCCCGGCGACCAGCGCGCCCGGCCGTGTGACGCCCACGCGCGTGCCATGTCGGTACCTCCACAACGTCTGCCGCCGCACTGTATCGGTGCCGATAGCGCATCCGGCTCCGTGGTCCGCCGCCCTCGGAATGCTGCGCGGACGCATCAAACGGTCATCCTGAGAAGCAGAATCGGAAGCGCCCTGACCCAGACGCGCCACGGTGTCTTGCGTCGCGCAAATAAGGACGCCGGATCCCTGTTAGAGCAAAAGCGCGGTAGCCACGGTAAGTCCACGCGTAACGACTGCGCGAGATGGACTTCAGCGCCAAGAGTGTGGATCGGCGCGAACCGTCGCGTATCTCTGGCGGCCAGTTCGCCCTTTGCCGCGGCTCCCACTCGATTCATCGTCATTACCCCGCCTCAAACATAAAATATTCGTTGGCAGAAGGATTATGTTTGGCTGGACAGGAAGTCGTCGACACGGCTGAGGAAGTCGGGGGAGCGGCGGCGCGAAAGGCAGTTCGCACGATGACGGTGGAGCGGCGAGAGATTCAAAACTGAAATTCGCGCGACGGCGCGAAATTACAGGTGGAGGATATCGGGCGAATCGGCGCCGAGGAATGATGTCAGGAACGGCGGGGCGGCCAGGGCTCGAGAAGCTGTTCCTTGCGGTAGATCAGCGCGTTGATGTCGTACGGGGCGAGCTCGATGCTGTGTCCGTGAGTGATGGCATCTGTGGGGCAGGCCTCGACGCAGTAGCCGCAGAAGATGCAGCGCGAGTAGTCAATGTTGTAGACCTTCGCGTAGCGCTCGCCCGCGGAAATCCGCTGCGACTCGGTATTTTCCGCGGCTTCGATGTAGATGCAATTCGCAGGGCACGCCGCGGCGCACAGAAAACAGCCGACGCACTTCTCGAAGCCGTTTTCGTCGCGCTGGAGGACGTGGATCCCGCGGTAGCGGGGCTGGACGCTCGGAGCGGTCTCGGGGAAGTTCTCGGTGGTCGTCTTGCGGAACATGGTACGAAACGTGACGCTGAAGCCCTTTACGAGCGTCACAAACGTTTCGCCGACTTCCCTTACGATCGATGCCATCGTCCCTCACTTTAGCAAATTATTCGTCCCGACGTTGTCAGATTTTGGCCAGCGCTCCAAAGGGAGCGCCGACCCCTCTAAACAACGAGTACCCGCCACGGCGGGTGCGAAAGACGCACATGCTGCGAGAAAGGCAGCGCAATGGAAGCCGCCCGCCACAGTCGGGCGCAGACCACGGCGCTTCGCGCGTCTCTTTACGTCGCGGCTCCCGAGCAAGCTCGGGACAGGTCCGCCACGACCTACGAACATCGGGCGCGCAACGTTCCTACACTCTCTCCGCGATGGCGCGTGCGGAAGCGAAGATCCGACCCGACAGCGGGCCGAGACGCGAGCTGCCGGACGCGGCGAGCCGCCGACAGCTGCGGGCAGTCTGCGCAAGGGAGGCGCGGCGCGCGGAGCCTTCTGTCGAAACCAGAGGCTTGGCCGTCCGAAGCATGCTGCGGGGAACCAGCGCAGCGGACGGCGCCCGCCGCGAGCTGCGCGTCGGGCACAATGCGACGACATGCTGCGGGTGAACCTGCGCAGCGGAGGGCGCTTCGCGCAGTCTCTTTATGTCGCGGCTAGAGCCGCGACGTACAATGATTTCTCGCGCTGTCACAGAGTATCGTCTCGGAGGCATCGGCGGTCACTCTCCGGGGGGCGCGACGGGCGCCGGCTCCGTTATGTGTCCCTTCCCTGCTATGGAGGCGATGATCTGGCGGCCATGGAAGCGGCCGTTTTCGATGAAAATCTCGGACGTGTGCAAGCCGCCGACAACGACGCCCGCCACGTACATGCCCGCGACGTTGGTTTCGAGCGTTTCGGGGTCGCAGACGGGGCGGCGCGTCTCGCGATCGAGCCGAATTCCCTGCCGCTCGAGGAAATCGAAATCCGGGTGGTAACCGGTCATGGCGAAGACCTGCACGGCGGGAATGGCCTTTTCGGGGCCGGAGTTCTTCACCCAGACCTTGCCAGGCTCGATGCGCGTGACCTGGGTCTTGAACATGGCGCGGACCTCGCCGGCGCGGATGCGGTTCTCGATATCCGGCTTGACCCAGTATTTGAGGCTCTTGCCCATCTCGGGGTCGCGGTGAACGATGGTGACGCGGGCGCCGGCGCGGAAAAGCTCCAGCGCGGCCTCGGCGGCCGAGTTCTTGCCGCCGATCACGACGACGTCCTGGTTCCAGTAGGGATGCGCGTCGTTGAAATAGTGCGAGACGTGCGGCAAATCCTCGCCGGGGATGCCGAGGTAGTTCGGCAGGTCGTAGTATCCGGTGGCGATGATGACTTTCTTGCCGTGGTATTCGTGATTCTTGCCGTAGGCGTCGCGGGTGTGGACGACGAACGCGCGGTCCTTCCCTTCCACCTGCCCGACCGTTTCGTAGAGGCGGGTCTCGACGGCGTAGTGCTCGGCGGCGCGGCGGTAATACTTCAGCGCCTCGACGCGAGTGGGCTTGCCGCCGACGGTGGTCATGGGCAGGTCGCCGATCTCCATGCGCTCGGGAGTGGTGAAGAAGAGCATGTTCGTCGGATAGTGCTGGAGCGAGTTGCAGAGGCAGCCCTTGTCGATGACGAGCGAGATCATGCCGGCGCGCCTGGCCTCGATGGCGCAGGCGAGGCCGGTCGGCCCGGCGCCGATGCAGATGACGTCGTACGAGCCGTGACTGGTGACTGGTGATTGGTGACTCGCGTTCATAGTGGCACGCCGGTAGAAGACAGAGGGGTCCCTCGGCTCGCGATGCTCGCTCGGGACGACGACCCTGATCGGGTCGTCGGTTTCATTTGCGGGTAGGAGGCACACCCATCGTTTGCTTTCAGTGAGTTGCAGGCGTTTCTACTCGAAAGCCATTTGCGGGTAGAGGGCAGCAGCAAGTGGCGAGTGGCTAGCGACGAGCAGAAATGCGCGCCGGAGAGCGCGCCGAAAATCGAAAATAGAAATTCGAAACGCGAAAATTCTCGATTAGGATTGATCCCGGACCTTTGTTTTCTGTGAGATAGGCTGGATTCTAATAATTGGATTTTGCGATTAGGTTCTGGAGGCTGGAGGCTCGACGCCCGAGGGTTGAGGAAGACACGGCGCGCACGGGTGGGCAGGGGGAGCTGTTCGCCGCCCTGCTGCCCCGCGCCCGACTTGTCGAACCGCATTTCGCATTGCATACCCTCATAATCACCCTGCCACATTGCAAAACGCGCTGCAAGCGGTTGTTCGTGTAAAGAATTGCCAGCGACATACCGGCGCTGGTCGCATTGACAACGAGCTCCGTTAACCGACCGATCAATCACCTTGACATTACTCTCGAGGCCCTTGAGACTAGGCGAAGATATAGCGAAGCTAACCCTAGGCAAGCCGTTCCGAGAGCTCTTATACCGGAGATTCGTTGTGATTGATTCCACCTTCTTCGAAGAATCACGCGATCAGTCGCAAATCAAATCGCGAATTGTCGCAAAGTATTTCTGGGCGTGGGCGAAGGTAATCATTCCCAGTGCCAAGAAGCACAGTAATCGCATCGCATATATCGACTTGTTCGCTGGACCCGGCCGCTACGGAGACGGCACTGTCTCCACGCCGATCATGGTCTTGGAAAAGGCAATTGCCGATAAGGACATGCGCGAGATGTTGGTCACACTCTTTAATGACAAGGACACCGTGAACGCCGGTTCGCTCAAGCAGGCTATCTCCGCCGTTCCCGGAATCAAGCTGTTGAAGTACGAACCTGAGATCCGAAATGAGGAGGTCGGTGGGAGATCGGCTTATAACGTTCTTGTGTCGCGAACCTAGTCTCAAGCGAGGCTGCTTTATCGCTTCGACTATGCCCAGCAGGGCGCGGCGGACACTGGACCCGAAGTTTCAGATCTTCAACGAGAACCTTCGGGACGTGTCAGGACGATCCGCGTCCTACTTTGATCGGAACACGTCGATTCGAGCACCTGCAAGGCCGATATTCCCTCTTCGGGGGAATGACCGTTCCTTTCGGGGTTCGCGATGCCATTGACCGAATTAGAGGGCGTGCTATTAAAGGATTTTCGTGGCGAAACTCTGACGATGCATGAGATATACCTACGCCACAGCATTGGCAAGCCGTACGTGAAATCAAACTACAAACGTGCTCTTGCAAATCTGGAGGCAGCGGGCAAGCTGATGGCGGAACCACCAGTCGAAGAGAGGCCTGCGAGACGTGGCGAAGTTACTTTTGCGGACGACGTTGTCGTGACTTTCCCAGGGAGGACGCAATGAGTCTTCAGTCACATATTGAATGGACAGACGCGACATGGAACCCGGTTCGGGGCTGCACCAAGATCAGTCCGGGCTGCAAACATTGCTACGCAGAAACCTTTGCGGAGAGGTTTCGGGGTGTGAAAGGACACCCATATGAGCAAGGCTTCGATCCGCGGCTGGTTCCGGGGAAGCTAGGAGAACCCCTCCGTTGGCGGACTCCGAAGATGATCTTCGTGAACTCGATGAGCGACCTGTTTCACGATTCAGTGCCGGATGACTACATCGCCGCGGTCGCCAGGGTCATGGTCTCTGCAAGGTGGCACACGTACCAAGTTCTCACAAAGCGGTCGGAACGGCTGCGCTTGCTTCTAGACTCCGAACTGAAGTTCGCCGCAAAGCAGCATCACATATGGTGGGGCGTAAGTGTCGAAGACCGGAAATATGGCCTGCCGAGGTTGGCGAACTTGCGAAAGTCTAAAGCCTCGATCCGCTTCCTATCGATCGAGCCGCTCTTGGAAGACCTTTGTGAACTGGACCTAAGCGGAATGAACTGGGTCATAGTGGGTGGTGAGAGCGGTCCGGGTGCTAGGCATGTCGAAAAGGATTGGGTCGTATCGATCAGGAATCAATGCCGGCGATCTGGCGTACCATTCTTCTTTAAACAATGGGGCGGAGTTCGGAAATCGCAGACGGGACGCGAACTCGATGGCCGAACTTACGATGAGTTTCCTGAACGAATTAGTCACCCCGTGCCAGCAGCGGCAGAATGTCTCTCGCTCGCGGAAGGGATCGAAGCCGCCTTCAGGAAGCCCGAGCCGTCGGAGTGCTTCGTCTAGCGTGGAATACCGTGCTGCCCTTCACTTCGCTCCCTTCCTTTGTCAGGGCACACAGAATAAAAGCACGGTGCTACATTCACACCGCCGCTGACGTCTGGCAACAGGCGCGGGTTGCTGTATAGTGCTCGCGCTATGGAATCGGGCGCGCGGCAACGGCTCAACATCGCGACGATCGTTTGCATCGGGCTACCCGCTTTCGGACTCGAGAGCGTGGCGCACGAAGTGCTTGGCCACACGGTCACCGCGTGGCTGACGGGCGCGAAAGTGGTCCTGATTTCCTCGACCGCCATGCAGACGCAGGGAGGCGGCCGCCTGGTCCCGGCGAGCGGCCCGCTGGCGAATCTTCTCTTCGGCGTGCTCGCTTACGTCGCGGCTGCGCCGCATTTCGCGGATGAGTGCGGCGCGGCTTTTCCTCTGGCTCTTTGCGTTCGCGAATCTCTTTCTCGGCTTCGGATACATCCTCTATTCCGGCGTGATCAATTTCGGCGACGCGGCTTACGTGATCGCGGGGCTTCGGCCGGCGTGGCTCTACCGCGCGGCGCTGATCATTTTCGGCGCGTGCGGGATACGATTCTCCGTGCGGCTGGCCGCGCGCGATTTGCTCGGCCTCGTCCGCGACGGCAGCCTGCTTCGCGAAGACGTGCCTCGCATTCTCTACGCTTCCTGCCTTGGCGGCGGGCTTCTCTACGTGGTCGCTTCCCTTTTCAATCCCATCAGCCCGTCGCTGATTCTGTACGACGGCGTTTCGATGGCTTTCGGCGTTGCCTTGGGACTCGTTCGTCGTTGCGCGCGTCGTCCGAGCGGCTATCGAAAGACCTGGCCGCGGCTGCCGACGGCCGATCAGCCCGCCCTCAGCGCAATTCCCTTCAGCGCGGCATGGGTCGCGTTCGGCTCCATCTTTGCGGTGCTGTTTGTTTTCTTCCTTGGGAGAGGCATTCGGCCGTAGGAACGCCAAGCGCCCCACCCTCACAACACGAGGTGGGGCCACCCGCAAAAGCCAATTCGCCCGCCTTCCCGATACAAGCCATCGGGTCCGATCTCGGGACTCAGCGGAGTCCCTCGGACTCCCGAAACCGGAGACGCAAACCCGGAGCGGAAGGCGGCCGCTACGAACAAAATCTAGGGAGCCTGGGCGATTTTGCCGCCTTTGGCGGAGACCATGAGCTGGACCAGCTGTTCGGTGATTTTGGGCTCGAGGCCCTCGGTGTGTCCCTTCTTTTCGCGAATGACGTCGGCGACGATGCGGCCGTCCTTGCAGTCCGCATACTCGCAAGACCTCGGCGGTGCCGGGCCGCGGCAGATGTCCCCATGAATCGGAGCCGGGATCCTGGCGGGTCGGGTCGTAGACGTAACCCGCCTTGGTGTCGACGACGTCCGGGAGGCGCATGCGCGCGCCGCAGGCGTACTTCGCGGCCCAGGGCGAGGCGTCCGGCAAAGGCTGGCCGCCGAGTTCATGCTCGCCCGTCTCGAAGATGAACGAGAAATCCGCCGCCGGAGGATCGCGCAGAGCTGCCATCGCCGCCATGAGGTTACCCGCATTAAAGGCCGGGCCGCCGGGGAGCGGCCGGGCAGCGGCGAAGAAGCTGGCGGGGATCGGCGGCGTGGGGCCCAAGCGGCCGCCGGACAGGCTGAGCCAGCCGTCAACGCGGCTCGCAAAGAAGTCCGTGCGCAGGAGCCGATTGGAGGTCATGCCGCCCTGGGAGTGGCCGACAAGCCAGAACGCCTTGACGTTCTGCTTGCCGATCTGATCGACGAGCGAGGTGACGATATTCTGAAGGTAGGCGTCGTCGACATCCGACCACACGTGCGTCGGGGAGTTGGGCGTGGCGACGACCAGCCGGTATTTGTCCACGTAGTCGAGGAGCGGGAAATAGTGGCGCTGCCAGTTGCCGTACGACCCGGCGCCGTGAATGCTGAGGATGAGAGTGACCTTCTCGCCCGGCTTGAGGTCGCACGGATAGTCGAGGAAGTAGGTGCGGCGGGTCTTCATTTCGACCACGGGTCCCTGATTGATTTCGCGGTCCGCCGTGCAGTCCGTGTCGGGACAGTGCAGGACCGGCGGCGTGGCGCAGGGCGCGCCCGCGAATTGGACGAATTGTTGTTGGGCGGCGGCGTGTCCCACGAAGGCCGCCACCAGGGCGACGACCATGAGCAGCGGCCGGATCAAATTGCGCGAATCTTTCATGCGATTTCCTCCGTGATACTTTTGGATTCATCGCGAAACCATCGCCTCTTTGGGCGGTACAGTTACCCGCTTTTACTCTTGAAAGGCACCGGAAGGCAACAGCAGATTCCTTCGGCGACCCAATCCCGGACGCAGTGGGTTAAGGCAGGAGGATGACAATGAAAGAGAGATCCTTCGTCGGGCAAAGCGCGCCCTCCTCAGGATGACGATCCTCGCCGGATCGTCAGGCGACGGGGAGGAGGGCGGAGGCGAGTTCGGCGGCGAAGGAGTCGAGCTCGGCGGTGCGTTCGGGCGTGGCCTCGACCTTGTCCTTCTTGCGAACGAACCAGAGGCCGTCGGACTGGATGGCGCGGGCGCTGAGTTGCCCGGCGACGAGGTAGGCAGGCTCGCCGTAAAGCTTGAAGCCGGTCGAGCCGGAGGGCACGAGCAGCGCGCCGCAGTTCCCTTTTCGGACGCCGACGTAGCTTTCGTACAGCGGATAGGCGACCACCTCGAAGCCGCGAGAGCGCAATTGTTCGAGAAAGCCGATCTGCTGCGGCGTGAGTTCCATGGGGAAAGAATACAGCGGCTAGTGACGAGTGGCTAGTGGCAAGCGATTTCGGTGGTAGAATCCCGGCGCTTCCGAGGGAGGATAGGAATGCGCAAACTCTGCGTCGTCTCGATGGCGATTTTCTCCGCGCTGCTGCTCATGCCGATGCCGGCCGCAGCTCAACAGCCGCAGGACTTCTCGAAGGTCGAAATCAAGGTGACGAAGGTTTCCGGGAACGTCTACATGCTGGAGGGCGCGGGCGGGAATATCGCCGCGCTGCTGGGCGACGACGGCGTGCTGATCGTCGACACGGAGTACGGGCCGCTCGAGCCCAAGATTCAGGCGGCGATCAAGAATATCGGCATCACCGACAAGCCGGTGCGGTTCGTGATCGACACGCACTACCATAACGATCACACCGACGGAAACGCGGCGTTCGCCAATGCGGGCGCAACGATCATCGCGAACGAGAATCTGCGGAAACGACTCGAGAACGGAAGCTCGATCGGCAACGGGCCCGGCGGCGCGATCCACATCCAGCAGCCGGCGCAGCCGAAGGCGGCGCTGCCCGTGATCACGTACGACGATCACATGGGACTGCACCTGGACGGCGAGGACATCCGCGTGATGCATTTCCCGAACGCGCATACGGACGGCGATTCCGTTGTCTTTTTTGCGACAAGCAAGGTGGCGCACATGGGCGATGAGTTCGTGCGCTACGGGTTTCCGTTCATCGACGTGAATGGCGGCGGGAGCGTGCAGGGCATGATCGCCGCGTGCGATAAAGCCATCGCCGCATTCCCGCCGGACGTGAAGATCATCCCGGGCCACGGCGCGCTCGCGACGCTGGACGACCTCCGCGAGTACGACAAGATGCTTAAGGACACGACCGCAGCCGTGCAAAAGGCTCTGGCCGACCACAAGACCCTTGCTCAGATGAAAGACGAGAAGGTGCTTGCGCCGTGGCAGAAGTATTCGGGCGCCTTCGTCAATACGGACGCTTTCATCGAGACGATTTACAACTCGCTGACGGGGACGCCTACCAGGGTGAACTGAGCGAGGCCGCACAAGCAACAGCAGATCCCTCGTCGGCCAAACATCGGCCTCACTCGGGATGACGATCCTCGCCGGATCGTCAGGCGGCGGAAGAGGAGAGCGAGCCGGATTCGAGACGGCGCAGAACCGTGCGCAGGGCCGCGGCGAGCTCTTCGGTGCCGACGTGGCTCTTGCGGAACTGGAGGCGGATGCGGAAAGCGCCGTCGTCCGCCTCGAAGTCGAAGACAAAGGGCTGAGGCCGCGGCGCGGATTCCGTCTCTTCCTTGCGCGCGCGACGCGCTTCGTCGCGGGTCATTCCGCCCTGCACGATGCGGCGGACCATGTCGTGCATTTTCTTTTCGCTGGGCTGGCGCGAGACCTGAAGCAGAAGCGACTTCGAGACGATCCCGCTGTCGACGCACGTCCGGCGAACGTCGTCGGGGATGACGCGCAGGGACATCGTTTCGGTGACCGAGGAACGCGAGCGGCCGATTTTCTTGGCGATGTCGTCGTGCGTGTAATCGAACTGGTCGGCGAGGCGCTGCAAGCCGTCGGCCTCTTCGAAGGCGGTGAGATCCTTGCGCTGGAGATTCTCGATCAGCGCGATTTCCAGGGTCTCGGCGTCGTCGGCGATTTTTTCGATGCAGGGCACCTCGTGCAGCCCCGCGGCCATGGAGGCGTGATAGCGGCGCTCGCCCGAGATGATGTAGTAAGTGTCTTCGCGCGGAACGAAACGGACGAGCAGCGGCTCAAGCACGCCCTTCTGACGGATCGAATCCGTCAGCTCGCGGATGTCGCCGATGTTCTTGCGCGGCTGCTCCGGGTTCGGGCGAATCTTATCGATCGGGATCATTCGACCGACGGCCGCGCCGCTGAAGCTGGTCAGGGTTTCTACGTAATGCGCGTCATGCCGCATCTTGAGAGTGACGGGCAACCCGATCCTCTTGGACACGTTGCAATACCTCCTGGGCAAGCTTTCTGTATTCTTCGGCGCCGGAAGATTTCGGCGCGTAGGTAAACACCGTTTCCTTGTAGGCCGGGCTCTCCTCAAGGCGAACGTTTTTGCTGATGCGCGTTTTGAAGAGCGCGTTCCCGAAAGTGGCGCGAATCTGCTCGTGGGTGTCGCGCGAGATGTTGGTGCGCTTGTCGAAGAGCGTGATCACCACGCCGAGGACCTTCAAATCCGGGTTGGGCCGCGAGCGAATGCGGCCGTAGGTTTCGAGTAGATCGTCGGTGCCCTCGATCGCGAAATAGGCGGCCTGAATCGGCACGAGCAGGTGCGTGGAGGCGACGAGCGCGTTGACGGTGAGGATGCCGAGCGCCGGGGGCGTGTCGATCACGATGTAGTCGAAATCCTTCAGGATCGGCGAGATCGCGTCCTTGAGCTTGAACGGCGCGTCGAATTGGCCGGCAAGCTGCTGCTCGAGGCGCGCGAGTGCGAGACGCGCGGGCGCAACAAACAGGCACGGGTCTTTCGTGGGGCGGATGACCTTGGACATCTCGGCTGGATGATCGGCGAAGACGTCGAACATGGTGGTCTGGATTTCGCCGGGGTTAAAAAAGGCGATCGTGGCGTTGGATTGCGGGTCGAGGTCGATCAGAAGGGTCTTTTTCTTCTTCAGTGCGATGGCGGCGGCAAGATTGATGGATGTAGTGGTCTTTCCAACGCCGCCTTTTTGATTGGCAATTGCCAGGACGCAGGTCAAACCTTTGCCCCTCGCTCCCCGTGTGGCAACGCCAGGCCTATATATAGCGCCGCACAGCCGTCGCCCTACTACGAGTAGGCTCACTGTACCCACTCTGCCCGGCCCAAGGCAAGAGAAATTTGACCCTTCGCGCGGCGTCCCGCTTGGTACACTCGGTGGCTCGCAACGCGAGCCTGCCTTCATGGCAACGACGCCGACAGACACTCTGCGGATCACGGATCGCGATCCGGTCGCACCCTGGTGGCACACGGTCCTGTTCCTTATCTTTCTCCTGAGTCTGTCGGCGGCGGACGCCGTGCAGATCGGCCGGGGCACGCCCGAGCACGTGAACCGGATGGCGCTCTACGTGGCGTCGATCATCATGGAACTCGCGATGGTCGGCTACGTCTGGCTGTTCGGCCTCCGGCTTCGTGGCAAGCGCCTCCACGACCTGATCGGGGGCCGGTGGGAGCGCGCCCGGGATTTCTTTCGCGATGTGGGCATCGCGCTGGTTTTCTGGGGCGTGGTCCTGCTGGCCCTGGTAGCGACCAACATCATTCTCCGGGAGAATCCGATGGCCCTGAAAGCGATGAAACTGATGCTGCCGCAAACGGGCGCGGAAATGATCGGCTGGGTGCTGCTGGCCGTGACGGCGGGAATCTGCGAAGAGATCCTGTTTCGCGGTTACCTGCAACGGCAGTTTCTGGCGCTGACAGGAAAGCCGGGAATGGCCGTCGCATTGCAAGCTGTGGTGTTCGGCGCCGCGCACAGCTATCAGGGGTGGAAGGGCGCCATAACCATCACCGTATACGGCGCGCTCTTTGGCGCGCTGGCGGTGATGCGCGAGAGCCTGCGGCCCGGAATGATGCAGCATGCCGCGCAGGACGCCTTCACGGGAATCCTTTTCAGCGTGCTTTCAAAACACGGATACGTGTAAAGGTAGAGCCGCGGGTGACACGAAGCGCGCCAGGCTACATCTTGTAGCGGCCGAGATCCTCGTCGTTCAGATTCTCGAGCCACTTGCGCAATTCCTCGTTGGAGCTTTTTTCGGAGGCCGCGCCGGCCATCTTCGAGCTCTTCAGCACCTGATCCTCCACGAAGATCGGGCAATCGAGGCGCAGGGCGAGGGCCAGCGCGTCGCTGGGGCGCGAGTCCATCGAAATTGTCTGGCCGTCGCGCTCCATCCAGATCAGCGCGTAGAACGTGTCGTCCTTCAAATCGGAGACGACCACGCGCTGCACGTGGACGTTCAGGCCGGTGAGGACGTTCTTCAGCAAGTCGTGGGTCATGGGCCGGGGCGTCTGGACTTTTTCGATCTCCAGCGCGATGGCGTTGGCTTCGTAAACGCCCACCCAGATCGGCAGGACGCCGCTGCCCTGCGTTTCCTTCAGGACGACCACCGGCATGTTGGTCATGGGGTCCATCATCAAGCCCCTGATCTTGACCTCGAGTTCCATGGTGGCCTCCGGTCTTGGCTGCCGCTTCGCGCTTACATCACCTCGTCGCCAACGAGGCTATTCGGACCCGCGCGCGTTACTTTGACCTGCACATATTCTCCCAGAAGGTTTTCGCGAGGCGAAGTGAAATTTAGCATGCGGTTGCTTGTCGAACGGCCCGCCCACTGCGCGCGCGCCGCGTGCCGCGCGTCCACGAGCACTTCAAACGTCGCGCCCACCAGCCTTTCATTGCGCGCGATCTGAATCCGGCGCTGGCGGTCCTGCGCAACCGCGAGGCGCCTGCTCTTCTCTTCCTCCGGCACGGCGTCGGCCATTGAGGATGCCGTCGTGTTGGGGCGCGGCGAGTACTTGAAGGCGAAGACTCCGTCGAAGCCGACGGTGTCGAGCAGCGTCAGCGTCTCCTCGAAGTCCTTTTCCGTCTCGCCCGGGAAGCCGACGATGATATCGGTGGTCAGGCTGATGGGGCGGCGCGCGGCGCGAATCCACGAAATCTTCTCAAGGTATCCGTCGCGCGTGTAGGTGCGGCGCATGGCCCGCAGGATGCTCGTCGATCCGGACTGCACGGGAAGATGGACGTGATCGCAGAGCGCGGGGATTGCGTCGATCGCGTCCACGATTTCACGGTGAAAATCATTCGGATGCGAAGTGGTGAACCGCACGCGCCGGATGCCTTCGACCGCGGCCACCGCGCGCAACAGCGCGACGAAGTTCATGCCTCGCGGCGAAGGGTCGCGGTATGAGTTCACGGTCTGGCCGAGCAATTGGATTTCGGTGTAGCCCGCGTCCGCCAGGCGGCGGACTTCCAAGAGGACCGAATCGCTCGCGCGGCTCCGCTCAGGACCCCGCGTGTGCGGGACGACGCAGTAGGAACAGGCGTAGTCGCAGCCTTCGATGATCGTGAGATACGCGCGGAAAGGATTATCGCGCCGGGTGATCTCCGTCTCGAAGGTCTCGTCCGTGTCGAGGTCGAGGCCCATCACGCGCCGCCCGCCCTCTTCGAGTTGCGGTCAGGAGCGCCGGCAGCTTCCGGTAGCTCGCCGAACCGCACACCAGGCTCACCCACGGCGCGCGCTCGAAGATTTCCTCGCCTTCCTGCTGCGCGACGCAGCCCAGCACGGCGATCACCTTCCGCGGGGACGCGTAGCGAAATTCGCCGAGCCGCGAGAAGACTTTCTGCGCGGCCTTTTCGCGAATGCTGCAAGTGTTATAGAGGACGAGATCGGCTTGCGCGAGATTTTCAGCGGCGCGATAACCGCGCTCGAGCAGCACGCCGGCAACTTTCTCGGAGTCGTGAACGTTCATCTGGCAGCCGAACGTCTCGATGTAGAAGCGTTTGCCGCTCGCGGCACTCGAAGAGAGATCGCTCGGCCTGGAGTCGCCGTCGGGATGACAGTTGGCTTGCGGAGAGCCGGGCGAGGAGCGCGAAGGCATCGCGGCGAGCGATTCGATGCCGATATCGAACGCTTTGCTCATGGTCGACTCCGAGTTTAGCACACCGCTGCGACCGCCGACCGGCGGGCCACGGAGTCTACGGCTTCGGATGCTGCGTGAAGAAGGACCACATGAGATCGCTGGCGGGTACGTTGTTGCCGGATATTGCGAGGCCGGGCCACATGTGGTGCCCGCCCTGGATGGCGTAGAGCGCGACGCCGGTGCCGTCTTTGCAGCCAGCGTAGATCGTGGTATGGACTTCGGAACTTTCCTCGTGGCGCGGCGCGGACGCGCAGCCATCCTCTTTCACCCAGAAGGCGACCGTGTCAGCCACGGGCGTGTCGGTTCGCCGTCCGCCTACCTGGTACGGCGTGCTGCCGCCGTCGAATGGAACGAGACGGTCCGACGTGCCGTGGAAAATGATCACGGACACCGGATGCGCCGGCCGGCAATCGAGGTTCTGCGCGCCTTCCACCGGGGCGACGGCCGCGATTTTGTCGGAAAGCTCGCAGGCAAGACGGAACGACATCATCGCGCCGTTCGAGATTCCGGTGACGTAGACGCGCTTCGGATCGATGGGATATTCGCTCTCGATCTTGTCGATGAGCGCGCGAATGAAACCGACGTCGTCCACCTGGTTGGTCAACGCGTAGCCGCAGCAGTTCCCCGAATTCCAGGTCGGCACCCGACTCAGGCGGCCCGTGCCGCTGGGGTACGCGACGACAAAATCCTCGCGGTCGGCCAGCCCGCTCATGCCGGACATGCGCTCGGCGCTTTCCGGGCTTTGCGTGGCGCCGTGGAGAACGAGCACGAGCGGAATCCTGCCGGTGGCATCGTGCCTCGCCGGGACGTGCAGCAGGTACGTTCGCGTTCGCCCATCCACGCTGATCGAGCCGGATTGCGTGTCCGTGGCGCGGCTCTCCCTGGCGATCCAAAGAGCCGCCAGAAGCAGCACTCCGGCGAGGCAGAGGGCCACGGCCGGTTTTGCCCGAGTCTTCATCGCATCACCTATGTCCAGTAAAACACGGGAATCGGCGAAAGGTTGCGGAGAGTTCCACGCGTGCAACGCCGGCGCGCGCTAAGAGATGCGGCGACCAGTGGAGACAAACACGGGCGAGCCATCGACGATGAACGCAGAGTCGGGCGGACGGCGAAGAATCGCGGCCAGCTCGGGACCATAGAGCCCCGTGCCATCGCCCCCAAAGCCGGCCGTTGTACTCGTCCAAACGCGCCACGGCGCGTGCGACACGTGGTATTCGAGCGAGCCGCCCTTGCGCTGCGCGGCGTAGCCCCAGTAATGCTCGGTGATGAACTGTTCGAGACTGCCTTCCGCCGCGTAGGAAGGACCGACCGATCCCTCGGCAAACAGCCTGCTCCAGGCGCGGCCGCGCCGCCACTGGTACTCGGCCGTCCTACCGGGGCCCTGCGTGCTCACATTGTGCCGCATCGGATGGCAGACATAGTTTTCGCCGTAAGCGAACCGGGCCACGCGCGCCACCGCGCGTTTAGGAACAATCTCGCGGATGAAAACGACGCCCCGGCGATCGCCCCGCGGGCCGCGCCGCCGGACGTAGAAACGAAGGTTGACTTCCTCGAACTCGCTGTGAAAAGGGACCGAGAGAATCCCGAAGAGTTTGGTGTGGAGAAAGCAGAAGCCGACGAGGCTGACGTATGTCCTCCCCTCGAAGGCGTCCAGTTCGGTTCCCGGCGGAACATACTTTGCGAGAATGCCGGGATCCACTTCGTAGTTCAGCATCACCAGGTCCCGCCATTCGGCGGAGAGAAAGACGCGCTCGCCCGGCAAAGGCTGTGATTCGTTTCCCACTTTACACTTCCGTTTGCGGAGACGGGACGACCTAACCGCAGTATAGCGCGCCCGCGCTTCGCGTGCGCCCAGCCGTTTCAAGTAACCTCGCGCGCTCGAAAAATCGGCGAATTTCGGGCTTTCGGTGTGTCCATTCAGGCAGCAAGAATATTGGCTCGCGCGTCTGATATGTTTGAATACGTGGATTGCGATGTGCTACGGTAGATTTTGCCCGGCGAAAAGAGTCTCTGAGGGAGGAAGTCATTTCTAGCCTGGCGCTGCTTTTTTTCGCGAATCCGCTCACGCTTCTTGAACAGACGAACGGCCTTGCTCGCGTTGTTCTCGGAATTCTCCTGGTTCTCTCCGTCTTTTCCTGGGCGCTCATTCTTCAAAAGTGGCACCAGCTCGGCGGATTGGACCGTAAGACCACCCGGTTTCTGCAGATGTTTCGCGCGGGCGGTGGGCTTCCGAATCCCAAAACGATTCGCGCCGGGTCCGGGGGCACGCCATTGATCGCCGTCTACGATGCGGGTTACGCGGAGTTCTCGTCGCAACTCGCGAGCGGAAATCCCCATGGCGGCAAGGTGAGAAACGCGAACGCCATCGGCGTCGAGATGCAGGTGGCCGCCAGCGACGAAGTGCGCCGCCTGGAACGAGGAATGTCCACGCTGGCGACGATTGCGTCGGTTTCACCCTTCATCGGGCTTTTCGGGACGGTCTGGGGCGTGATGGATGCGTTCACAGGCCTGGGCGACGCGGGTACGGCCAGCCTTCGCGCGGTCGCTCCGGGCATCGCGGAGGCGCTGATTACGACCGCCGCCGGCCTTGCCGCGGCGATCCCGGCGTTGATCGCCTACAACCACTACCTTCAGGGCATCCGCTCGGTCGCGGCGCGGATGAACAACTTTGCGTCGGAGTTCGTCGCGAAGGTCGAGACGCTTTACAGCAGCAATTCATAGAGCATCCCATGCCGCAAATCCAGAATGAGACCGGCACGTCGCTATCGGAAATCAACATGGTGCCGTTCATCGATGTGGTGCTCGTGCTGCTGATCATCTTCATGATTACGGCGCCGCTCCTGCAGTCGGGCATCGAAGTGGACGTCCCGAAGACGAAAACGGTGAAGGAGCTCACCGAGGTCCGCATGGTGATCACGATCGACCGCGGCCAGCGCGTCTACTTGAACGACAAACCGGTCAACATCCACGAGCTGGGCCAGCAGGTCGTCGCGCAATCCCATGACCCGAAGACGCAGGCGGTGTACGTCCGGTGCGACGAGACGGTGCCGTTTGGGAGCTGGGCCACGGTGGTGGACGCGCTGCGCCAGGCCGGCATCCAAAACATCAGCGTGGTGACCCAGCCGCTGAGCGAGCGGCCGCAGGCGCAATGACATGTCGTCGATCGCGATAACTCAACCGGACGAAACCCTCAGACGGTTTATCCTGATCTCCGTCCTGCTGCACCTTTTGCTGGTGGCGTTCGCTACTGTTTCCACTTTTCTTTCGCGCAGCGGGGAAAACTGGGGCGGTCCGGGAGGGTCGATCACCGTGGGCGTCGTCGGCAGCGTGCCCGCGATTCCGCTTCCCCGCCCCGAAGTGGAATCGCCCAATCGCGTGGTCGACGAATCGAAGGGACTGTTCAAGGCCGAGCCGCAGCCCAAGCCGAAGCCCGAACCCGACGCCGTGCCGATTCCGAAATTCGAGAAAAACAAGCCGCCGAAGTACGTCACACGTCCGTCGAAAGTGCTCGAGAATACGACACCGCCCCCGACCAACGCGATTCCCTATGGCGGAGGCGGCACTCCGTCGATCCCGGTCACCTCGTTCGCCATGGGCGCGGGAACCACCGCAGGCCGGCTTCAGTTTCAGCGGCGGTGTGGGCGGCGGAGATTTCGCCTCGCGCTTTTCGTGGTACGTCGAGGCGGTGCAGCGGCGCATCAGCGGCAACTGGCTGCAATCGACGGTCGACCCGAGCGTCGCGTACGCCCCTCGCGTCGAGGTCACTTTCACGATTCTGCGCGATGGCACGATCACAAATCTTCAGATTCTGCACTCGAGCAACAACTATTCCGTGGACAACTCGGCCGTTCGCGCGGTGAAGGCCTCGAGCCCGCTCGATCGCCTGCCGCCGCAGTATTCCGGTTCGGAGGTGAATGTTGACTTCTTTTTCGATTATCACCGCTGACCGCTCGAACGAGTCAGTCAAAGGCGCATATTGATGATGATGCGAAATTTTCGATTCCTCTCGGTCCTCGTGCTACTTGCGCTTGCGGCACTTTCCTTGAGCCGCGGCGCGGCGGCGCAGGATTGGTTCAAGACGGGCACCGGCCTTGGCGTAACCAAGGCGCGCCTCGCCGTTCCGGACACCGTATCCCGCTCGGCCGCGGCGCAGCCCTTTGCGAAGACGCTTCACGATGTGCTGTGGGCCGATCTCAATTACTCCGGCATTCTCGATCTCGTCAGCCCGAGTTTCTATCCCACGCAGGTGCCGAGCCAGCCGAGCGAACTCAAGGCCGAGGATTGGGCGGCGGCTCCGGCGAACGCGTACATGGTGGCGTACGACAACCTGACTCTCGATGGCTCGGGCCTGGCCCTCGCGGGGTTTCTTTCCGACGTGCGCAATCCCACGGCGCCACTCGCGCTGCAGAAAATCTATCGCGGCGCCGCGACCGATGCGGACGCCCGCCGCATCGCGCACCAGTTCGCGGACGACATCGTTGCGGTCTTGAGCGGCGGCCAACCGGGCATCGCCGAGACGCAGCATCACCTACGTCAGCGCGCGCGGCAACAACAAGGAAATCTGGCTGATGGACTACGACGGCGCGAACCAGCACCAGGTGACGCATCTCAACTCGATTTCGCTGACACCACGATGGTCCCCGGATGCAACGCGCATCGCATTCACCTGTTACGTTCCATTTCGCGGGATTACGTCACCGCAAATCTGCATCTACTCGATGGCGGCGAATCGCCTGATCGCATTTCCGCGCTATCCCGGGACGAGCAGCTCTCCGGCGTGGTCTCCCGACGGCTCGCAGATCGCTTTTGAATCGAGCTTCGACGGCAATCCAGCGATTTACCTGGCTCAGGCGGACGGCACGCATCTACATCGAATCACGTTCGGCGCTGGAGTCAGTACGTCCCCCGCGTGGAATCCGAAAACCGGCAAGCAGATGGTTTTCGTGAGCGACCGTGGCGGCGACCCGGTCCTCTATCTATCGAACTCCGACGGGACGGACGCGCAGAAAATCGATCTGCCGGACATGGGCTACGTCATCGACCCGGCGTGGTCACCAAATGGACAATTGCTCGCATTTAGCTGGCGACGCCCGAGCGGTAACTACGATATCTACGTCATGGACATCATCACCCGCCAGCTCGTCGAGCTGACGAAGGATGAGGGCCGCAACGAACGCCCGAGTTGGGCGCCGGACGGCCGCCATCTGGTTTTCGAATCGACGCGCACGGGCACGCGCCAGATATGGTCCATGCTGGCCGACGGCAGCCAGCCGCGTCAGTTGACTTTCGAGGCGCAGAACGAGTCGCCCAACTGGTCGCAGCGATAGTGAAGGCCCCATGTTCGATCTGTACAAGTACATCCCCGGCGTCCCTGCAGAGTTTTCGCGGGGAAGGAGGCACTACATGCAGCAGCGTACTTTTCGGAAGTTCGCAGTATTTCTTAGCCTTTTCGCTTTAGCTGTTTTCATCAGCGGTTGCAAGAAGCAGGTAGCGGCAACGCCGCCCGCTCCGGCCCCCGCGCCGCCTGCGGCCCAGCCAACGGTGACAATGAACGCGTCTCCGTCAACGATCAATGCGGGGGAGACGGCGACGCTGTCCTGGTCGTCGACAAATGCCACCGATCTCGACATCGAGCCCGGCGTCGGCAAGGTAGCGCCACAGGGCGCGACGCCGGTCAACCCGACCGAGTCCACAACCTACAGAATTACGGCCACCGGGTCCGGCGGCAGCGCCAGTGCTACCGCGCGCGTCGACGTGAACACGCCCGAGGCCGCGGCTCCCCCCGCGCAGCCGAATCTGAGCGATCTCTTCGCGCAGAACGTGAAGGACGCGTTCTTCGACCTCGACAAGGCTGAACTACGGTCCGATGCCCGCGACGTTCTCACCAAGGACGCGGAATTCCTGCGGTCGTATCCGCAGGTGCACGTCTCGATCGAAGGTCATTGCGACGAACGAGGATCGACCGAGTACAACCTCGCCCTTGGACAGAGTCGCGCCGAGGCAGCGAAGAACTATCTCATCTCGCTCGGCATTTCCGCCGACCGGATGGAAACGGTGAGTTGGGGCAAGGAGCGGCCCGTCTGCACCGAACACACCGAAGAGTGCTGGCAGCAGAATCGCCGGGCGCACTTCGTCCTGGCTCACTAGAAACCAACCTTCAACCGCGTGCGGCGGGTCCGGGATTCCGTGACGGACCCACCGCTCGCGCGTTCCGTCGGACGAACGATGCCCCTCAGGGCTAAGGCCGGTCACATTCTCGAAGGAGGAAGTCCCTTGCGCACACGATCGGTGGTGCTTGCATTCGCGGCCATATTTTTCGGAGCGCTCGGCGGAGCGCTTTTCGCTCCCCAGCCCGCCGGCGCCGTCTCAAGAGAAATGATCGAGCTGCAACAGCAGGTGGCGCAGTTGCTCCAGGGGCAGCAGGATCTGCGCACGGCCATGGACACCAACAGCGCCACGCTGAAGACGCTCGTTCAGCAGTCGCTCGATTCCGTCGGAAAGCTCAACGGCGAGATGGGCGTGCTGCAAAAGACGGTGCAGGAAGTGCAGGCGAATACCGGCGCGCGCATCGATACGATGACCCAGCAGACGCAGGGTCTCTCCGACAATTTGCAGGACGTCCAGGCGCGCGTCGGAAAGCTCTCGCAGCAGTTGACCGACATGCAGAACCTGCTGCAAAGCATCGACGCGAAGGTTTCGGGCGGCGCGCCCGCTGCGCCGGGCGCCGCTGCCCCGGCAGGTCCGGGGGCGATGAACGCGCCCGGTCCCGGAGCCGCGATGGCTCCGATTTCCGCCGACACGCTCTACCAAAACGCCCTGCGCGACTACGGCACCGGCAACTACAACCTCTCACAGCAGGAGTTTTCCGATTACATCAAGAATTTCCCGTCCAACGATCTCGCTTCCAACTCGCAGTTCTATCTCGGCGAAATTGCGTACGCCCAGAACGACTTTAAGGGCGCCATCGCCGCGTACGACGATGTAATCCAGAATTATCCCAAGAGTTTCAAGCTGGAGGCTTCTCAGATGAAGAAAGGCATGGCCGAACTCGAGCTGGGAATGAAGGCCAGCGCCATCCGCGACCTCCGCGAAGTCGTGCGCCGCGATCCCACCTCCGACGAAGCCAAGCGCGCCCAGGCCAAGCTGCGCGAAATCGGCGCCACGACTACCTCACGCCCGGCAAGCCACTAGCTACGCCCGGAGAAGGTCCGGCTGCCAGTCGCGAATCAGCATCTTGATCGCCTTGCGATCCGTCATTTTCTCGTCCAGCACCTTCCGCGCCAGCTCCGGCAGCTCCGCGTCGCTCGCAAAACGCAGCGACACCAATTGAGCCACCGTGAATTCGGGGATACGCGCGCGCAGGTCCGGCGGCAACACCTGCTGCAATCGAAGCTTCATCTCGAGCCGAATCACGCGGTCCTGCACCGTGAGCGCAAACATGCGCGCGTTCAAAGCGACGAGCACAAGCGCGATCGCAACCAGCAGCGAAACGACGGTTCCGAAAGTACGCTGGTGAATGACGCGCTCGATCGACCAGATGACGTTAAAGAGAAGAATCGGCAGCGCGACGTAGTGAAACGCCGGCACGACCTTCGCATGATTCTTGAAGTTCTGTACCTTTGCCATGTTGCGATTCCTCCTCTGCGATCTGAATTGGCGCAGATTCTATCAGAACGGGTCTCGCCGGGCATGGCCGAGCGTCCGCTTGACGCCCGACTTTCTGGTATACTCCTGCCCATGTCGGTCAACAAAGCCATCCTGGTCGGGCGGCTCGGGCGCGATCCCGAGACGCGATACACGTCCGGCGGCCAGGCCGTGGCGAACTTCACCCTCGCGACGGACGAAACCTTCAAAGACCGCTCGGGCGAGCGCCAGAAGCGCACGGAATGGCACCGCATCGTCCTCTGGGGAAAACTGGCGGAGATTACGCAGCAATATCTGAAAAAAGGGATGCTCGTCTATATCGAAGGACGCATCCAGACCCGCCAGTGGGAAGACAAGCGCGACGGCCAGAAACGCACGACCACCGAGATTGTCGCCAACGTGATGCGCATGCTCACTTCGCGCGCGGAAGGCGCGGCGGCGGGTGCCGCTGCGGGTGGAGGCGCCGTAGCCGGAGCGAGCCGCTCCGCCGACCCTGACCTCGAATCCGCGCCTGCGCTGGACGAGGCAGGTCCGGCCGGCCCTGAAATCTCCGACGAAGATATCCCGTTCTAATTGTAACGGCACTAGCCAGCCTGCGTCGTACCGAACCGGGACTTCAGCTCAGCGACTAGCCGCCCGTCCCTGCAACTCCGCGCGAACGATCCGCGCGCCTTCCACCATCGCTTTCATCTTGCCGAAGGCCGCTTCCCGCGACAGATACTTCATGCCGCAATCCGGGGCCACGATCATCCGGTCCGCATCGACGAACGGCAGCGCGCGCCGGATGCGCGCGGCAACAACCTCGGGCGTTTCCACCTGATTGGACGAGAGGTCGAGCACGCCCAAAATAATCGTCTTGCCACGCAGTTTCTCGAGAATGGAACAATCGAGCGACGATTGCGCCGTCTCGATCGAGATCTGATTGACCTTCGTGCCGGCAAGTTCGGGCAGAAACGAGTATCCGGTCGGGCGCTGGTGGACGATTGCGGCATAGCCGAAGCAGAGGTGCACGGCCGTCGTACCGCTGACGCCGTCGAGCGCGCGGTCGAGCGCCGTCACCGCGTACTGGCGGGCCTTCTCCGGGCGGGCTTGCATGTAAGGTTCGTCCACCTGGACCACGTCGGCGCCCGCGGCAAAGAGGTCCTTGATCTCCTCATTCACCGCCGCCGCGTAATCGATCAGCATCTCCTCTTCGCTCTTGTAGAAGTCGTTCTGCGCCTGCTGGGCCATGGTGAACGGGCCGGGAACAGTCATCTTGATCGGGCGGTCCGTATTCTCGCGCAGGAATTCGACGTCGCGGACCTCGACCGGATGCTTGCGCCGGATCTTGCCGGCAATGCGCGGCACGACGTTGGGATTGCCGGTGCGGTCGATTCCCTTCCCCGGATTCTCGATATCGACGCCTTCCAGAGCGGTTGCAAAACGGTTTGAGTAGCTTTCCCGGCGCATCTCGCCGTCCGTGACGATGTCGATACCGGCGCGCTCCTGATCGCGGATGGCGAGGAGCGTCGCGTCATCCTGCGCCTGCTCGAGCCATTCAGGCGCGACCCTCCACAACTCCTTTAGCCGGATCCGCGGAGGCAGCCGGCTGCCGAGTTTCTCCCGATCGATCAGCCAATCCGGTTGGGGATACGAGCCGACGAGCGACGTCGGAAGCAGCGGTAATGTCTGTGCCATGAGATTCCTCGGGCGTTGTTTATATGCTGTTTGCGCGGATTTGCCAAGCGGGGCCGTTACTTCTGTGAGGTCTTTCCGTTCGGCGGCACGGCGGAGCCGTTTGCCGCGATGCCTTCAACGAGGTCTTCGTCAAGCGAGGGCAGCGTGGGCAGCACTTCGGCTGCGATGAAGCGATTCTGGATCGCGACGTCTTTCTTCAGCTTTCCGTCGCGGAATTCGAGCGCGCGTTTCGCGTACTGCGCGATATCGGGCTCGTGGGTCACGATTACGACCGTCAGTCCGTGGTCGTCGTTGAGCTTCTGAAGGATTTCCATGATCTCGACGCTCGTGCGGCTGTCCAGATTTCCCGTAGGCTCATCCGCGAGCAGCAGCGACGGGTTGTTGACCAGCGCCCGCGCGATCGCCACGCGCTGCTGCTGGCCGCCCGACAATTGCGACGGAAAATGGTCCGCGCGATCGGCCAGCCCGACTCGTTGGAGAGCTTCCTGCGCGCGGCGTTCGCGCTCCTCGATCCGCACGCCCGCGTAGATGGTTGGCAGCTCCACGTTTTCGAGCGCGGAAGTGCGCGACAGCAGATTGAATTGCTGGAAGACGAATCCGATCTTCTGGCTGCGGATTTTCGCCAGCTGGTTCTTGCTCAATCCCGACACATCGTTCCCGTCCAGGAGGTAGCGGCCGCGCGTCGGTTTATCCAGACACCCGATGATGTTCATCAGCGTCGATTTGCCCGACCCCGATGCGCCCATCACGGCGACGAACTCGCTCGGATAGATTTCCAGCGAGACGCCGCGCAGCGCGTGAACCTGCATCTCGCCAAGATCGTAGGTCTTGTGGATGTTCTCGAGCCGTATGGTGGCAGTAGCGTCGGCCGTGCCGGGAGCCGTGGGAGACGGAGGGAGTCTGGCTTGAGGTGGAGCGCTCGTCCATGGGATTCGGCCGGATGTGCGGGCGTGACGGAACCTTCGGCGTCCTTCCGGCTCGGTTTTAGTGGCCGGCCGCCTGGTGCTCGGCGTCCTTCTTCCGCTGCTCGTCGATGCGCCGCATGAAGTCGTCGAACTTCACCTGCTGCTCCGGCGTCAGGATCGCCCGGATGTGAGCGCGGCCTTCCTGCCGAATCTGCTCCCGCTGCGGATCGAGCGGCGCGTAGAGCGTGGCCCATTTCCCCCGCGTGTCATCGATAATGGCCACGAGCTGCTTCTGCTGATCGGTGGTGAGCTGCAATTCGTGCGTGCACTGCGCGATCACTTCACTGCGCGTCGGCCTCGTATTCACCACCGGCGTCGGCTGCCCGCCCCACACACGCTCGCCCCACAAGTGGCTGCCGAGGCCGCCGAGCACCACGCCCAGCACAAAGACGACCAGGAACAGAACTGCCGCTTCGCGGCGCGCCTTATTGGTTCCCATGACCTGTTTCCGCCACCATCATCAGAGCCTCGTCGCCGTTTGCCGGCGTGATGACCCGATCTTGCACGAATATGTCTCGCAGTGTAGGACGTGCGGAGAGCGCATTTGGTTGCGGGCGCTTGCCCCAGCCCGCATCGTAGGTCACAAGCAGCCCCAGCGCCAGAGTCGCCGTGACCGCGAATTTCCATCCGAACGATACAAACGGCTGCCAGAAACCTGCGCCCTCGGTCACGCCCTCCTGCTCGGCCGCGCGTATTCGCGCCATCACTACGCGCGCGAATCCCGGCCCCGGATCTTCCGCCGGTCCGGCCGCGCGCAGCAGTCGCAAGCTCGCCTCGGCGTTCGCCAGCGCTTCGCGACATCCCGCGCACGTCTCCACGTGCTCCGCCACGCGCTTCTCATCCGCGCCGCTCAAGGCTCCGTTGAGGTAGTCCTCCAGCAGCGATTCGTAGCTCGAACACACCGTGCTTCCCGATCCCAAGTTCGTCGCCATGGCTCCTACGCCTTCCTTTCCTTCGAGGGAGAAACACCAGGTTTCCTACCGGTTGCCATTCGTCTCCGGTAGGCATCCATGATTCGGCCGCGCGCACGGAACAGTCGCACCTTCACTGTATTCACGTTGAGTTTGAGAATTTCCGCCAATTCCTGCACCGAAAATCCCTCGACTTCCTTGAGGAGCAGCAGTTGCCGGTCCTGCTCCGGCAGCGCGTCGAGCATTCGGTCCAGTAGTTCCCTTGTTTCTGCCCTGTCGCTGGGGCCCACCGGCGGCCGGTCCGCCGATACGATCCCGTCCAACCTCGAAACCTGCTCTTCGGAAAGATCCGCCTCGTACACCAGCGGCCGGACTTTCTTCTTCCTCAAATAGTCCCAGCACTCGTTGACCGCAATCTTGTAAAGCCAGGTCGAAAACGCGGCCCGCTGATCGAACCGCTTGATCCCCAGGTAAGCCTTCAGAAAAACCTGCTGCGCCACGTCCTCCACATCCTGTGGGTGCCGCAAGATGCCGCCTACCAGAGCAAACACTCGCTGCTGATGGCGGCGTACAAGCTCCTCGAATGCAGCCTGAGTCCCATTTTGGGACAGACGTACTAGTTCGCGGTCCTCTTCCTGCCTTCCCGCCCGACTCAGCGGAAGGGTGATCGCCGGGGCGCTAGCCGCCATAATCTTTGGGACGTGTGCCATTCGCGTTTGGTTACGAAAGAAAGAACCATCCCCTTCTACTTTGTTGTTGCGGGGTCACTGGTTCATATATACAATACCGCCATGATAATCGGAGAACGCCTTCGCTTGCTACGTGAAACAAAGAAACTGTCCCAGGGCGACATTGAAAAGCGCACGGGGCTCCTTCGCTGCTACATCTCTCGCGTCGAGAACGGTCACACCGTTCCGGCGATCGAGACGCTGGAAAAGTTGGCACGAGCCATGGAAGTTCCGCTCTACCAGCTTTTCTACGACGGTGAAGAGCCACCCGAGCTGCCGAACCTTCCGAAGCGGAAGAGTGCGGACGATATTGCCTGGGGGAGCACCGGGAAAGACGCACGTTATCTGGGCCGCTTCCGCCGGCTCCTCGGCCGCATCGAGGAACCGGATCGTCGCCTCTTGCTGTACATGGCCCAGAAGATGGCGAACCGCTGAAGGAGTTCGGGGGGGAATTCTCTCCGGGGCGGGCCCGCTTTCTTTGCAATGTGCATATCCTGCTGGTGGTGTGCGCGTACACGGCCGTTTCGCGCCTGAACTCCCCTACTCCCACTCGATCGTGCTCGGCGGCTTCGAGCTGATATCGTACACGACGCGATTCACGCCGGGAACTTCGTTTACGATCCGCACCGAAATCCGCTCCAGCACGTCAACGGGCAGGCGCGACCAGTCGGCTGTCATCGCGTCCAGCGAATCGACCACGCGCACGGCAATCGTGTGCCCGTAGGTTCGGCCGTCCCCCATCACCCCCACGCTTTGCACCGGCAATAGGACGGCGAACGCCTGCCACACCTTCTCGTAAAGCCCCGCGCGGCGAATCTCCTCGACCACCACAGCGTCCGCGCCGCGGAGCGTCTCCAGCTTTTCCGGTGTCACGTCTCCGAGGAGCCGCACGGCCAGCCCGGGACCTGGAAACGGGTGCTTCACCAGAACCTCCTGCGGCAGGCCCAGTTCTCTTCCGATTTGGCGCACCTCGTCCTTGAAGAGGTCGCGCAAAGGCTCGATCAACCCGAACGGCATGTCCGCCGGCAAGCCGCCGACGTTATGGTGCGACTTGATCACCGCCGACGGCCCCTTCACCGAGACGGACTCGATCACGTCCGGGTAGAGCGTTCCCTGCACCAGGAATTTTACCGGCAAACCCTGCGCGCCGGCCGCGAGTTTCCGCTCTTCCTCGGCGAACACGGCGATGAATTCGTTGCCGATGATCTTGCGCTTCCTTTCGGGGTCGCTGACGCCCTTCAGTTTCGTGAGAAATCTCTCGGAGGCATCGACGCCGATCACGTTCAGGCCCAGCCGCTCACGCAGCATCTCGAGCGTTTCGCGGAATTCGTCCCGCCGCAGAAGACCCGTGTCCACGAAGACGTTCGTTAGCCGCTCGCCGATGGCGCGATGGACGAGCACGGCCGCCACCGTCGAGTCCACTCCGCCGCTCAGCCCGCAGATGGCTCGCGCGCCTTCCGCCTGCTTGCGGATATTCTCCACCGTCTCGGCGATGAATCCCGCGCGGTTCCAGTTCCTCTTTGCGCCGCAAATCGCGAACGACGAAGTTTTGCAGGATTTCGCCGCCCCGGTCCGTGTGGTTCACTTCGGGATGAAACTCGACGCCGTAGAATTTCTTCTCGGGATTTTCAACGGCCGCCACCGCGTTGTCCGTCCGGCCCGTGACGTGGAATCCCGCCGGCAATTCGACCACGTGGTCGCCGTGGCTCTCCCAAACCTTCAGGCGGCCGGGCAGACCCTTGAACAGCGTCGAATCTTTCTGAATGCCCAGCTCGGCGGGGCCGTATTCCCGCCGCCCGGCAGCGCTCCACTTTCCCGCCGAGCGTGTGCGTGAGCCACTGCATCCCGTAGCAAATCCCGAGCACGGGCACGCCGAGCCGCAGCACATCGGGGTCGCACACGGGGGCATCCTTGTCATACACGGAGCTCGGGCCGCCCGAAAGCACGATCCCGACCGGCTCCTGAGCGCGAATCTCTTCGAGGGAAGCCGTGCAGGGCAAAATCGCCGAAAACACCTGCTGCTCGCGAATCCGGCGGGCGATCAACTGCGTGTACTGCCCGCCGAAGTCCAGCACCACGATCCCGTGTCGCGTGCTCACCATGCCTCCGCGTTCTTCTTGCACCGCCGCACCGTTATCCGCCATGTCGTTGTGCTATCCCCCGGGCTATCGCAGCACGATGTTCACGAGCTTGTTGGGCACCACGATGATCTTCGCCACCTGCTTGCCCGCAATCAACGGAGCGATGCGCGCATCGCCCAGGGCCCGCTCGCGCATTTCGTCGTCGCCCAGACCGTCTTCGACTAGGATCTTGCCGCGCAGCCGGCCATTGATCTGAACGGGAATTTCGATCTGCTCTTCGCGCGTCAGATCCTCGCGATATGGGGGCCACTTCTGCCTCGAAATTCCCGTCGTATTGCCCAGCATCTGCCACAATTCTTCGGCGACGTGCGGCGCCATCGGCGAAAGCATCAGCACCAGCACGGCGAAGATGCGCTTCAGAATCATCGGCGAGATATCCCGATCGAGCGGCTCCTGCGCGCTGAGTTCGTTCACCAGTTCCATGATCAGGGCGATCGACGTATTGAAATGCCAGCGCGACTCGAAATCGTTGGTCACGCGCTTGAGAGTCTGGTGCGTCCTGCGGATCAGAAGCTTCTCTTTCGCCGTCGCTTTCGCCAGGTCGGTCGTCTGGTTCCACTCGACCGGCTCGGCGGGCAGCCGGCCCGCGTGCTTGTCGATCAGCCGATAGACGCGGTTCAGGAAGCGCGCCGATCCTTCGATTCCCTGCTCGCTCCATTCGAGGTCTTTCTCCGGCGGCGCCGCGAACAGCGTGTACATCCGCCCCGTGTCGCAGCCGTATTTATCCGCCATCTCGATCGCGCCGACGATGTTGCCTTTCGACTTCGACATCTTCACGCCGTCCTTCAGCACCATGCCCTGCGAAAAGAGGCGCTTCACCGGCTCGCGATGGTCGATCAGCCCGAGTTCGTTCATCACCTTGCAGAAGAAGCGCGAATAGATCAGATGCAGAATCGCGTGCTCGACGCCGCCGATGTACTGGTCGATCGGGAACCAGTAGGCGGCCTTGGCTTTGTCGAACGGCGCGCGGTCGTTGTGCGGGTCGGTGTACCGGTAGAAGTACCACGACGAATCGATGAACGTGTCCATCGTATCGGTCTCGCGCCGCGCCGGCCCGCCGCATTTCGGGCATGTCACGTTGACGAACTCCGGATCACTCGCGAGCGGAGATTGTCCCTGGCCCGTCAGCGCGACGTTTTCCGGCAGCCGCACCGGCAACTGGTCGTCCGGCACGGGGACGATGCCGTCCTTTTCGCAGTAAAGCACCGGGATCGGCGTGCCCCAGTAGCGCTGGCGCGAAATGCCCCAGTCCTTCAGCCGATAGGTCGTTTCGCCCGCGCCGAATTTCTTGGCCGCGGCGTCGGCAGCCATTTTCTCGATCGCCTGCTCGGAGGTCAGCCCCGTGTACGGCCCCGAATCGACCAGGCGCCCGTACTCCGTGTAGGCCTCGTTCATTCGATCGGGACGCAGCGGCGCGCCGGTCGCGGGCTGCACCACGATCTTGACCGGCAGATGATATTTTTCCGCGAACTCGTAGTCGCGCTGGTCGTGCGCCGGCACAGCCATCACGGCGCCGGTGCCGTATTCCGCCAGGACGAAATTCGCTACCCAGATCGGCACGCGCTCGCCCGAAAATGGATTCAGCGCAAAGCGGCCCGTGAAGAAGCCTTCCTTCTCGGCGGTCGCGATATCCGCCGCTTTCACGCTCTGCCCCTGCATCGCTTTGAGCTGTTTTTCCATCGCCGCGCGCCCGCGCACGCCGTCGAGAAGCCTCTCGACCTGTGGGTGCCCGGCGGCAATGACGATCGCCGAAGCTCCATAGATCGTGTCGACGCGTGTGGTGAAGACTTCGAGGCCGACGCCGTCCATCTCGGCAACGTCAAATCGCACCCGCGTGCCGCGCGACTTGCCGATCCAGTTCTGCTGCATGACGAGCACGCGTTCGGGCCACCCGCCCTTGAGCTGCTTCATGTCGTCGAGCAGCGCGTCCGCATACTGCGTGATCCGCAAAAACCATTGCTCGATTTCCCTGGCTTCGACGGGCGTCGTTTCGTGCTGCCAGCAGAAGCCGTCGATCACCTGCTCGTTCGCGAGAACGGTCTGGCACTGCGGACACCAGTTCACGCGGCTGCGCTTGCGGTATGCCAGGCCGCGCTCGAGCATGCGCAGGAAGAACCACTGGTTCCACCGGTAGTATTCCGGCTCGCACGTGGAAATCTCGCGCCGCCAGTCGTAGCTGAATCCGAACCGCTTGCAGACGGCCTTCATCTGCGCGATGTTGGCGTTGGTCCATTCGCGGGGCGGCGTGCCGCGCTTGATCGCGGCGTTTTCGGCGGGCAGTCCGAATGCGTCCCACCCGATCGGGTGCAGCACGTTGTAGCCGCACATCCGTTTGTAGCGAGCCACGGCGTCGCCGATGGTGTAATTGCGCATGTGGCCCATGTGCAGCGTGCCGGAGGGATACGGCAGCATCTCGAGCAGATAGTATTTCGTGCGTGAGGCGTCGTTGTCGTCGGCGCGGAAGGCGTCCTGCTCCTCCCAGGCCTTCTGCCATTTCGCCTCGATTCGCTGCGGATCGTACTCAGCCACTCTGTTTTCCCCCGGGGATGGCAAACTCTCGGTTCCGGCTGCTGTATGGTGATCGGGCATCCTACACCTTATGCCTCTTCTTGCCTTTGCGGACGCCGGCCTTGGCCCTACTCGCTTTGCTTCTCGGCCGCGGCTTCATTCCCGGCCCCGTCGCGCGCACCACTCGCCCGGTCAATCGCCACAGCGCCGCCACATTTCGTTTGTCGTCGCCCGGCTTGTCGATGGGTGTCTCCAAAATGAACGCGCACGTTGCCAGCAGCGGATGATTCAGGACCCTGCGAAAAGCCTCGAGGCCGATCTTGCCTTTTCCGATATGTTCGTGCCGGTCGACGCGCGAGCCAAGCGGCGTCTTCGAATCGTTTACGTGGATTACGCCGACGCGGCCCAACCCGACTGTTCGGTCGATATCGCGCAGTGCTCTTTCCAGCCCCTCCTCCGTGCGAATGTCCCAGCCCGCGGCAAACAGGTGCGCGGTGTCGACGCAGATGCCGAGCGGCAGTTCGGGGCAAGCGTCCAGAATGGCCTGCAACTCCTCGAAGCGCGAGCCGAGCGAACTTCCCTGTCCCGCCGTGTTCTCGAGCAGGATTTGCAGGTTTCCGAGCTTCAAGCCGCGGACCGCCTGCTTGATACCCTGCGCGATTGCCGCGAGAGCCGAATCGCCGGCGCTCCCCAGCCGGCTGCCCGGATGCGCCACGAGATAATCGGCTCCGAGCGCAACCGCCCGCACGATCTCCTGATGGAACGCCTGCACGGACTGCGTGCGAAGCACGGGATTCGGCGACGCGAGGTTGATCAGATAGTTGCTGTGGATTACCAGCGGCCCGAGGCTCAATTCCACGCGCCGCTCGCGAAAACGCGCCGCTTCGGCGCCGGAAATCCGCGGACTGCCGCCCCCCCACATGCGCGGGCTCGAAGAGAATATCTGCAGGGCGTTCGCGCCCAGCCCGTAGGCGATGTCGAGCGATCCGGAGACGTCTCCGGCGATGGACGTGTGAATTCCGATACGGCGGCTGCCGTCTTTCCAGGCGGGAATTTCGGGTGCGCGAGGCGGTTCGGGGCGGTACTCGTCGGCTGCGTCGAAAACCAGGTTGCTTCGGTGTTGTTCTTCCGCCATTCCCTCAGGGTGTCCGGATATACGACCGACACGTAGATTTTATCGGAAACGCAACGCGCGCGCAAACGCGAGCACACCCCACCCGCTCGCAGCCGCGAGGCGGCGCGAAATTCTCCGCCTCGCGGTTCGGCTTGCGTCCGCGCTAGTTCGTGGTCGCCGGCGCTGCGGCCGGCTTCTTCGCCGCCGGAGCCTTCGGGGCCATCATGGGTTTCGGCTTCCAGAAGTCCGGGTAGGCCTTGACCCAATCGTCCGGCGGATAGCTCATCTCGGGACTGAACTCCACCAGAGTCGTGCTGTCGGTCGCGACCGACGCTTCGATCAGTTGCGCCCACTTCTTCTGTCCATCGGCGCCCAGCGCGTCCTGGAACGCCTTTCCGGCAGCCATCGCGCCGTCCAGATCGGCAAGCGACTTCCGCGGCGTGAAGATGTAGATCGTTCCGTTCGGAGCTCCGTAATGCGCCTCGAAGAAAATGTCGTGCTCGTCCATGTTGATCTTCTCGGCGGTGGCCTTGTACAGCGTGACGAGATCCTCCCAATCCTGGTCGTGCCCCGGGCGCAACCGAATGGTCTCCACCTCGAAATAGCGCATCTCGGCGACGTCCATCCCCGGCTTGTAGCTCCACTTCTCGTTGTACGTAGCCACGGTCTGGTTTCCCTCGGAAACGTAATCGGCGTCTTTTTCCATTATCGGCCCGACCATCGCCTCCACTTTCGGCTGGTCGTCGTACTTGTTCTCCTTCTCCATCTCGGCGTAGGAATCATAGCCTTCGAGAAACCACGCCTCGCTCGGCCCGCTCATCGTGGTTACGGCCAGATAGCGGTCGGGCATTTTGGCGGCCGTCGCGGCTCTTACGAAGGCCGCTTCGTTCTTCGAGTGGCCCGCGCCCTTTCCGACCTTGACCGGCTCTTTGATAATCAGCAGCACCTTGGGTATGGGACGAGTTTGATCTTGCGCGCGTAGTACGGCAGCGCCGCTGGTCATGCAGGCCAACGCGATTGCGGCCATCAAAATCTTCTTCATGCACGATCTCCTTTTCTTGTTTGCTGTGATTGAATGGGGCGCGGGCGACAGCCCGGGCATTGTGAGTGTCATGTTGTTGGGAACAGGGCCACAGTGGTACAGCCGGGACAGGTTTGCTTCCGACCGCGGTCACTATACACCCGCCGGCCTCTATATGGAACGCGCGAATCAGGACTGAACCTGCATATCTTACGCTTGCCTGACGGTTGCGGGCGGGACCGTCATGTTGACATGCACGTGACCGAGAATTACCATCCATCAGAATGTCCTCTCCATCCACGGGTACTCGCGTCTCCCACTATCGCATCCTGGAAAAGCTCGGCGGCGGAGGCATGGGTGTCGTCTACCGCGCGGAAGACACGAAGCTCGGCCGCAGCGTGGCGCTGAAGTTCCTGCCTCCGGAGTACGCGGGTGACCGGCAGGCGATCGAGCGTCTTCAGCGGGAAGCCCGCGCCGCTTCCGCTCTGAACCATCCCAATATCTGCACCATCCACGAAGTCGACGAGCAGGATGGGCAGCACTTCATCGCCATGGAACTGCTGGAAGGGCGCACCCTGAAGCACTGGATCGAGCGCGGGCCCATGAAGCTCGAGCAATTGCTGGCGACGGGCATCCAGATCGCGGACGCGCTCGAGGCGGCGCACGCCAAAGGAATCGTCCACCGCGACATCAAGCCGGCCAACATCTTCATCACCGTGCGGGGGCAGGCGAAAGTGCTGGACCTGGGGCTCGCCAAGCTGATGCCGCAGAAGCGGGTGGGAGACACGATCGGCGCCACTCACGGCACGACCCTAATGGACGACGCGCGTCTAACCAGCCCCGGCACGGCGCTCGGCACGGTGGCCTACATGTCGCCCGAGCAGGCCCTCGGAGAAGAACTCGACGCCCGCACCGACGTGTTTTCCTTCGGAGCGGTCCTGTATGAAATGGCCACAGGCAAGCTGGCGTTTGAAGGAGCCACGTCGGCGGCGATCTTCGATGCCATTCTTCACAAGACGCCGAAATCTCCGGTGCAGTTGAATGACGAGCTTCCCCTCAAACTCGAGGAGATTATCAATAAGGCGTTGGAGAAGGACCTCGACCTCCGCTGCCAGACCGCCGCGGAACTCAAAACCGACCTGAAGCGTCTGAAGCGCGACCTCGATTCCGGCGGCGGGTCGGTCGGCGGCGAAAAGCGCATCGGGCCTTGGAGCCATTCACGAGGCGCCGGCGCCGGAGACAGCAGAAAAATCGGTGGCCGTGCTTTACTTCGAGAACCTGAGCGGAGCAACCGAAGAGGAGTACTTCCGGGACGGCATGACGGAAGACGTGATTACAGAGCTGGCCAAGATCAAGACCCTCCACGTGTTTCCTCGGGCGGCGGTATTGATATACCGCGACAAACCCGTCACCGGCCCGGAGGTGGGACAACAATTGAAGGCTTCCTATGTGCTGGGCGGCAGCGTTCGCCGCTCCGGCAGCCGGCTGCGCATCACCGCGCAACTCGTCGAGACGCGCACCGGCCACACCGTCTGGGCCGAGCGCTACGACCGCGAAATGAAAGACGTATTCGAGGTCCAGGACGACATTGCTCGCAGCATCACGCAGGCCCTTCGGATTTCACTTTCGCCCCAGGAAGAAAAGACCATTGCGCGGAAGCCCACGCAGAACCTGCAGGCTTACGACTACTTCCTCAAAGGACGAAACTACACGCGGCGGGAAAATCTGGAATTTGCCATGCAGATGTTCGAGAACGCGATACGCCTCGATCCGGATTTCGCGCTGCCCCACGCGGGAATCGCCAATGTCTGCGGCATGCAGTTCGAGTTGCACGGACGCGATCCCCGCTGGATTGAAAGAGGCTTGGTGGCCGCCAACCGGGCGTTTGCGTTGGAACCGCAACTGCCGGAGGCGCTTTCGGCCCGCGCGCGCATCTTCCTGGCCCAACAGAACTATGACGAAGCGATCAACTACGCTTATAAGGCGATCGAGCGCAAACGGGATTGCGACGGCGCGTGGGACGTCCTGGGCCGCGCTTTGTTTACCGCGGATCGGTGGAAGGAAGCTGCGGACGTGACGGACCGCGCCGTTGAGTCCGGCGGCGACGACTACAACGTCTATGTTCCCTATCTCAATTCCATGATGGCGCTGGGCGAAATCGAGCGCGCCGACAAGCTTCGTCAACGGCGGTTAACGGCGCTCGAACAGCAGATCGATTTGGTTCCGGAGGATGTGCGCGCGCGCATCCTCCTCGCCTGCGACCATGCGTATTTCGGTAACAAAACGGATGCTGCCCAGCAGCTCGAAAAAGCCGTGGCCATGCGCCCCAACGATGCCAATACGCTGTACAACGCCGCTTGCGCGTACGGAATCCTGGAGATGAAGGCCGAGGCTCTGGCCATGCTGAAAAGGGCCGCCCAGTCGGGATTCAGCGACATCGAATGGGCTTCACGCGACATGGATCTTGCCTGTCTGCGCGACGACGAGGAATTCAAGCGGTTGATCGCCGGCAAGCCGCGCCAGCCCGGGTCCTAATCTTCTACCAAGCCGTCAGGCTGCGATTTAGGGCTTGAATTCCAGGCACCGACCCGCCGTGTCGCCGCTGGAAACCGCACTGACCCGATGCTATGATGAATTGCTTTTGCAGACGCTCCGAAGGCGCGGTCGCCAAGTGGTAAGGCAAAGGTCTGCAAAACCTTTATCGGCGGTTCGATTCCGCCCCGCGCCTCCAGATTCTGACTTTTTTGGTTCTCTTGGGTTTCTCCGCGTTCTCTCCGCCTCCGCGGTGAGGATTGTCTCTTCCCTGCCTGGCGCTTTGCCGTCGCGCCTCCTCCTGCTAAACTTTCCGTTTCGCCGCTCATCGAGGAAGCTCGCAATGCTGATCGTCATGCAATCGAACGCCACCGAAGAGCAGGTCCGGGCCGTCTGCGACCGGATCGAGTCGCTCGGCCTGCGCGCGCACCCGATTCCCGGCGCGGCGCGCACCGCCATCGGCATCACTGGCAATAAGGGCGAAGTGGACGTCGGCTCGCTCGAATCGATGCCCGGCGTCGTCGAATGCATCCCCGTCAGCAAGCCGTACAAGCTGGTCAGCCGCGACGTGAAGGCAGAAAACACCGTGGTGCGCGTGCCGACGCCGTCCGGCGACGTGACCTTCGGCGGCAAGGCGGTCGCCATCGTTGCGGGCCCGTGCGCGATCGAGACACGCGAGCAGGCTTTCACCATCGCCGAACGCGTACGCGCCGCCGGGGCGCGCCTTTTCCGCGGCGGCGCATACAAGCCCCGCACTTCGCCCTACGCCTTTCAGGGACTCGGCGAAGAGGGGTTGAAGATCCTGGCGGAAGTGCGGGACAGGTTCGGCTTGGGCGTCGTCACCGAAGCCATCGACAACGAATCGCTCGATCTCGTCGAGAAGTACGCCGACGTGATTCAGATCGGCGCGCGCAACATGCAGAATTTCTCGCTCTTGAAGCGAGCCGGGCGTTCGCGCAAGCCGGTTCTGCTCAAACGCGGGATGTCCGCCACGCTCGACGAATTCCTGATGGCCGCCGAATACCTGATGTCCGAGGGCAATTACAACGTGATCCTGTGCGAGCGCGGCGTGCGCACCTTTTCCGACTTCACGCGCAACACGCTCGACCTGAGCGTGATTCCGGCCGTCCAGCGCCGCAGCCACCTGCCCATCGTCGTCGATCCGTCGCACGGCACCGGGCGGCGCAACAAGGTGCTGCCTCTTTCGCGGGCCGCCGTGGCCGTCGGCGCGGACGGCATTCTGGTCGAGGTCCACCACGATCCGGACCGTGCGCTTTCCGATGGGCCGCAGTCCATCCTGCCGGACGAATTCGACCAACTGGTACGGGAAGTGCGCGAAATCGCAGCCGTCCTTGGCCGCACACTGAATTGACCCCATGCTCTTTCCAGCACAGCGCTGTCATCCCGAGCAAAGTCCCGCGCGCCCTTGTTCCCCCGCGTGTTTTGCGGGCGCGGGACGTCGCGAGGGATCTGCTGTTGTCTTTGGTTGGCCGCGCTTACTCAATTTCATTGGTTGCCCCGCATGAAACTCCGCCTCAACTACCGTCTCGTCATCCTGCTGGCTTTTCTCGCCGTGCTGGCCGCTCGTGAAGTCGCTCTGGAACTTCGCCCGTCGTTCCTGCGGCCCGGGCTTCATCTCTTCGCGTACGTGGGCAATACGGCGGACGGCACGCTCACCGCGATCGACCTCATCAAACTCGCGCCTTTCGCGACGATCCCCGTCGGCGCCGAACCCACCGGCATTCGCGCGAATCCCACTAGAAACGAGGTCTGGGGGTTAAGCTCAGCCGGGGGTTACGCGTGGGTGCTCGACGTCGCGGCGAATCGAATCGTCGCGCGCATTCCCGTCGGCGCCGCTCCCTACGCGCTCGATTTCTCGCCGGACGGCTCTCGCGCCTACGTGGCCGCCTCGGGAGCGCAACACGGTCGTGGCCATCGACTGCGCCACGCGCCAGGTGGTCGCGCGCGGCCGGGCCGGGCGGCGTCCCTGGATCGCGCGCGTTTCGCCCGACGGCAAAATGCTCGTCGTTTCGAACCGCGAGGATTCGACCGTCTCGATCCTCGACGCCGCTTCGCTCGCTCCGCTGGGCGTCGTGCCGGTGGGCCCCGATCCCGAACAGATCGTCATCCTGCCCGACGGCTCGAAGGCTTTCCTCACGTCCGGCACCTCGAACGAAATCTCCGTGGTGGATTTGAAGCGAAAGACGCTGCTTACGAGGCTCGCGCTCGGCGGCCGGCCGGATGACCTGATCCTGAAGCCCGACGGCGGCGAACTCTACATCCCGTCCAGCGGCACGCACGGCCTGCTCATCGTCGATACGCAGACGAACGAGGTCGACGACGACTTCCTGCTCCTCGGCATGTCACCCGCGGAGGGAGTGCTCACACCGGACGCGCAAACGCTCTACGTCTCCGACTCCGCCGCGGGCCGCGTCGTCCCCGTCGCCATCGGCATTCGCCAGGCCGCGCGCCCGGTTTCCGTCGGGCAGACTCCGGGCATCTGCCGCCTCACGCCCGGCGGCGACATGCTCCTCGTGGTCGACACGCAGTCGGACGACCTCGCCGTGATCCGCGCCAATGCGCCGACGCCCAGCCTGATCACGCTCGTGTCGACCGGCTCACGCCCGCGCGACCTGGCCATCAAGATGTTCTAGTTCTTAGCTTTACGTCGCTCGCCGCCGCTGGCTGAACCATCAACTGGAGCTGCACGGTCCGAGTCACGGTTGTTGAGGAGACGGTCACCGTCGCGGTCACGATGATCGTGTAGGTGCCGGGGGGCGTGCCGGGGTCCGGATCGCCGGCTCCCCCGCCTCCGCACGCCGCGAGGCCCGCACCCAGGGCCAGGAGCAACAGGCTGGCTTGGACGAATCTGACGAGCACAAAACTGCGTTTTTTGGTCAACAAAGCCCCGGCTAGCGCACAAATTCCTGCCAGAATTGCCACCACCAGTAAACGATTTTCGGGCGCGCGATGGCGCGGCCACGAGCCCGGGGCAAGACCCGACGATGGTGCCGGCGACGGTGCCGTCGTTGTCACCGTCACCGTGAACGGACCCGGCGCGCCAGGACTGATGTTCACGGTCGAAGGTGTGACCGAGCAGTTCCCTTCGGCGGATGTCAATGTCGCGCACACGCATGAGAGCGCCACAGTCCCGTTGAAACCCGCCGAGGAGTTCACCTGGAGCGAGTACTGTGCGGTGCCGCCTTGCGGGATCGACAGGCTCCCGCCCTGTCCAGTCGTAGAGCTGAAACAGAAGTCCATCGCCGTTCCGGTCAGCGCGACGGTTTGCGGGCTGTTGGGGGCATTGTCGGCGAGGGTCAAGGACGCGCTTCTCGCAATTTGCGTTCCACATGGGTCCGCTTGTGTTGGCGTAAATGCCAGGCTAATGGTGCACGCGCTGCCCGGCGGCGTACTTCCGGATGCGCACGAGTCATTCGTGATGGAGAAATCGCTGCTGTTCGGGCCGTTGACGTTCACAGTGCTGAACGCGAGCGCGTTTGCGCCTCCGCTGGCGCTGTTCGTGACGGTCACGGGCACCGGCGTGCCCGCGGTATCCGCGAGCTGGCTGCCGAAACCAATGCTCGGCAGCACGGAGACAACCGGCGGCGCCCGTCGCACTTCCCACGAGCGGCACGACCAAAGTCTGCGCGGCTCCGCCGGACAAGTCGTAGCTAACGTCGATTTCCGCGCGAAACGAACCCGCCGCCTGGGGCGCGAAAACCACGCTGAAAACACAACTGCTCGCCGCCAAGGGAACACATCCGCTGGTCTGGGGGGTAAGCCGGAATTGTGCAGCGTCCGGACCACCCAAGGACGGCCCGCTATCAAAGTGCAAGATCTGTTGGCCGATCTTCGTGACCACGAAGGTGACCTGCTGGGGGAGACTCGTCGTGCCTTCCGAAATCGGCGGGAAAGTCAAACTCAATGGCGAGGCGGCCATCCCGGGCGCTGCCCCGGTAAGTTCCAACTCGTGTGGGTTCCCGGGCGCGTTGTCCGTCACACTCACGACGGCGGTCTCAAAACCAATCTCTGTCGGCGTGAATGAAACGCTAAAGCTACAAGATGTGCCGGGGTTCACCGGCTGAGCCGTGCAGGATGTCTCGCCGGTCAGGGGGAAATCGCCGCTGTTGGGCCCCTGGATGCCGATGCTCGTGATGTTGAGCGCCGCTTCGCCCGTGTTCGTCAGACCGACCAGCTGCGGCGAGGAACCAAAGCTTACGCGGGGCAAATTAAACGAAACGGCCGGCTGCTGCGCGGCGCTTTCGGTCAGTTCCGCAATGAACGCGTCGGAAGCCGGCGGCGACCACAGGCAACTCGTACAGGCCGACTGAAAGCCATTGATGCGGACGCCAGCGGAAGTCACGGCGGTTGGGAAATCGGCCGAAGTCGTCCCGCCGGCGACGTACGCGTGCCCGGACGCGTCCGCCGCAACCGCATTCGCCCCGGCGCCCGAGTTCATTCCCGGGGGCGAAGTTCCGCCGAGAGGCGTCGCGTAGATGAGCGACGCAGCGCCCGCGGACGTCGGATCGAGCTCGGCAACGAATGCGTCCGCGGCGCCGTTGAAAGGTTGAACGTTATCGTGCCACGGGAAATCCCACGAGGTCGTCGCTCCGGCGATATAGACAGCGTTGGGGGCTGCCACGGCGATGCCCTGGCCGATGTCGCTGTTCGACCCGCCGAGGTACGTCGAATAGAGGAGCAATGTGCTTCCGGTCGCGCTCTGCGCGACGACGGAGAGGAAGGCGTTTGAGGTTGCGCCGGTGGGCAAGCTCTTCTGATAGCCCGGAGTGAGTGCCATTCACCGGGAAATCCGTGCGATTGCGTCGTGCCGGTGACGTACGCGCTCGGAGGAATGGCCGAATCAAGAACCACGCCGAGCGCCTGATCCACGCCGCTGCCCCCGATCAGCGTGGCGTAGACCAGGTCCAAGGGCCCCTGGCCCTGGGGCGATATCTTCATCAAGAAGGCGTCTGATTCACCGCCGCCGTAGGCTGACTGAAACGCATTCGTTACGGGGAAAGCCGTTTCCCTCTTCGTCGAGAATCCGGCGACGTAAGCGCTTCCGGTCGGGTCCACCGCGACGCCGCCAACACCCGCCGGGCCGAGCGAGTTGGTCCCGAGATAAGAGCAGTATTTCATCACGGCGGGCCCGCCCGGTTGCGCCGGCGGCTGAAAGATGGCGAGGAAGCCGTCGCTCTGCTGCGCCATCCCATGACGGCTGGAGTGCGCCGGACGTGACCGGCAGGTCCGTCGAACTCGGTCCAGCTTGGTGACGTTTGTGTCCGAGGCGATGTAGACGTCACCCGATAAATCGAGCGCGATTCCGCCGGTTCCGTTCATGGATTCCGCGCCACTGCCGCCGAACAGCGTTGAGAAGACGAGAGTGCTTCCCGTGGGATCGACCTCGCTGATCGGCTACGTCGTTTCCGGCGCCGCTCGAGACCGCGTTCGTCGGCCGGTGGAGTCCGTAACCGGGAAATCCGGCGAAGTGGTCGTCCCGCTGATCGCAACGCGCGCCGGATCCATCGACTGCGATCAGGCCGCCCGTCTTGCATGCCGCTGCCGCCGAGGAAAGTCAGATAGACCAGCGAACCGGGGCCGCTTACCATCGGATCGATTTTCGCGACGAAAAACTCGGCGGTGCCGCCGCCGGGACCCAGCCGAGTGCCCGGTGTCTCGGGAAACGTCGACGCCGAAGTCGTGGTGCCGCCGACGTAGACTTTTCCCAAAGCGTCCACGGCGATGCTCGCGGCGGCGTCTTCCCCCATACCGCCGAGGAAGGTTGCGTAGGCAACGGAAAGCGACGGGTCAATCACGAGCGCGGCACGCGGGTCATGCGGGCCGACGCGAAAACCCACGGAGCCGTCCGCCTCGAGCACGTATCCGCCATCGACCGTTTTCCGCTGTACGCCCGCGGGGCCAATCCACTCCTGATAGATCGCGGGCGGCTTCATCCGCAGCTTGGCCCCGCTTGCTTGCAGGAGCAGGGCGCCGTCGCGCTCCAGGTGCATCGCGCCGGCGTCGGAGATTTCCAGGCGCAACCTCGAAGCGTCTGCACCGGGCGCGAGGCGCAGATCGTATTCGACGCCGTCGTCGCTGCCGTAAACCGCCAGGCCGACTCCGGGTGCGGCGTCCGCTTGCACACGCGCAAAATGCGGCACGCGGGTACGCCACGCGCGCGGATCATTGCCGATGAAGTAATTGCTCTCGCTCCGCAGTCTTTCGTTGCCCTTCCAGAAAAACCGTGCGCCGCCGCGGAGGCGCATCTTGACGAGCGCGCTGTGCTGTCCGGATGCGCCACGCCCGGGATTCGCAACCTGCACGCCGATTTCTCTTTGCGTCAGTAAGACCGTCAATCCCCGGCCTCGCCCCACGAATTCGACATGCGGGTCCACTTGCCCGACGTTGGGCTCGAACGTCATCGGCATCGAGAACCGGGATCGGGACACACTTCGGGCGGGCCGATCTTCAGCGGGCTTTCTGGAGTGGAGTTTGGCCCCTGGGCGCAGCGGGTCGCGGCCACGCATCGCGAATTTTCCACCGAGGAGAAAACCACAGCTTCCGGCGAGCGCCAGAAGAGACACACACAACCTCTTGCCAATCATCTTAGGCCCTCCTCCGAAAACGGGTTTCGTCTCCGGGTTGGGCGGCTCCATACGACGAGCCGACTGCCGTTAGTAGTGGTGCATCATCCCCTACAAAGGGACCCGGCGAATATCTCGCCATCGGTTACAGAAGTCAATACGTGTTATCTCCGGGAATGGCCGGCCTTCCGGCAACCAGACCAGCCGGCCATGTACAATGGGCTAAGCCTTCGGAGGGTATGGGCAGGCATCATGCCAAAGTTCGAGCGGCACATCTTCATCTGCACGAACCAGCGGCCCGCGGGGCACCCGCGCGGGTGTTGCAACCCGTCCGGCGAGGGCGAGCTTCATCGCCTGTTCAAGGTGAAACTCGCGCAGCGCGGGATCAAGGGCACGGTCCGGGCGAACAAGTCCGGGTGTCTCGATCAGTGCGAGCTCGGTCCGACGGTGGTGGTCTACCCGGAAGCGGTGTGGTACGGGCACGTGACTCCGGCGGATGTGGACGAGATCATCGACTCGCACATCATCGGCGGACGGCCCGTCGAGCGGCTGATCATTCCGGATTCGTTGCTGAACACCACGAAGCCAAAAGAGTGACTACTCTGCCGGCCAGGCGAAGTTTTCCTCGCCCAGCGGCACGTCGAGCATTCCTTCCACCGGCAGGGCATCGACAGGCAGCCCGCCGCTCCACAGCGCGATGCTGAGCAGCAGCTCGCGGCGCCCGCGCAGATCGAACAGCTCGCGCGCGAGGCTAACCTCCAAAATCCTCCCGTAGGCCGCCGAAACGACTTTATCCGCATGCAACAGACACGCGCCGCCCTGCTCGACGATGCAGCCGAGCCTGCCCTCCTCGACGCTGACCGTGATCCGCGTCTCCCGCGAATCCCACATCGTCAGCCGCAACTGAAATTCGGACATTTCCGCGATTGCTTCGGCGACCGGATCGACGCGCAGGTAGAAGTGCGCCGCTCCGAATCCATAGTGGAGCTCGCGTAGCACATACCGGCGTCCATGCATGGCCCCGCTGCGCGGATCGGTTGCGTAGAGTCCCGAGCCCAGCCATTCGAAGTAGCTGCTCTCGCGCCCGTCCACCTTCACGTCGAGATAGGCCGCAGGCGCTTCCCGGCGCCCGCGCTCCGGCGCGCGCTTGATCGGATGAGCCAGCTCGGCGGGCGGCGGCTCGCCAAGAGCGTTGTAAATCTCCGTCAGGTGCTTGCGATAGAGCGCGTCGAACTCCGCGTCGTTTGCCGACCCGTGCTCCGGGCCGTACCACCAGCACCAGTCGCTCCCTTCCGCCGCGAGGATGGCCTCGTACGCGCGCTTGCCGGCGCCGTCTTGAGCGAACGACGGCTTCGCTGCGCCGCGCTTCGAGGGGCGGCTCGCCGCGCCGGCACGCACAGCGGCGCGTTCATAGGTTTCCCGCGCGTCGCGCAGGAGTTCCCACGCCCGGACGTCCTCGCTATGGCCGATCCAGACATCGAAGTTCGCGTTGATCCACGAAGCCGGGAAAATCCCTTCGAGGCGCGGCTGGTCCGGCACCGCTTTCATCGCCTCGCTCGCGGTCAGCGCCTGTATTTCCGGATCCTTTTCGATGCGTCCATAGAGCCGGCGCAGGAATTCCCTGCCGTTCTCCGGGAAATACTCCCACGCGTTTTCGCCGTCGAGAATCACGCTGACGGTCGCGGTGCGTCCCGGCGGCTCGCGATCGCCGATCGCGCGGACGCGCTGGTGAAAATCCTCCGCTGCCGCTTCCGCACCCATGCGGCTGTAGACGAATCCGACCAGATCCGAGAGGTAGTGGTCGCGGAAGAATCCGCTCATGGCGTTGCCTCCACGTTCGAAGCGCCACGGCGTGTACAGCTCGGGGCCATTTTCCGGATATCCGGCGGGATCGCGCCAGAACCCGATATTGCGCGTCCGCCCGAGGACTCCCTCGTCCGTCGCGAACCACTGAAATCCAAGTTCCGCCGCAATCTCGAGCGCCTGATCGGATACGGAGCCTTCCGACGGCCACAACCCGGCGGGCGGACTGCCGAAGACTCGTTCGTGGAACTGGCGGGCGCGCACGAGCTGTTCGCGGGCGTCTTGCGGATAGCGGAAGGGAGGCTGCGGCAGCGGCGTGTGGGGATTCGACACGCGCGCGATATCCGTGTCGCAAAGCAGCGGCAGGATCGGATGGTAATACGGCGTGGTGGAGACCTCGATTTGCCCGCGCGCGGCCGCGAGACGATACTCCAGCAACACGGCGGCGAGCAGTTCATGCTGCTTATTGAGCAGCACGACTTTGTCCTCTTCGCTGAAGTCCCTGCCCTTCTTCGAGAGAGCGCGGACGGACGGGTCCTTCGCTAAGTATTCTTCGTCCATCCATGCGAGTTGCGACAGCAACTGCAAATCGCGCCACTCCCGGGCGTTCCAGTGCGCGACGCACGCCTCGACACCGCCGGACCGCACCTGCGACTGCAGCTCGGCAAATCGAGGCCACCGCTGCAGCAGATTGTCGTTCACCTGAAAGGCGCGCTCGAGCGCCTCGCGCTTTTCATCCGGCGTGAGCGTCTCGGCGGGGGCAAACACGATATCGAACCAGGGCTCCTGGAACTTCCCGCTCGCGTATTCCTCGATCTGCTCCGCAAGCAGGGGGACGAAGTTGAACGTGACGTGAACGCCCGGGAATTCTTCCAGCAGCTTCACCATTCCCCAGTAGTCCTTCAGGGCATGGAGGCGCGTCCACGGCAGTAGGTAACGGCACGTGGCCGGATCGCGGTATTGCGGCTGATGCATGTGCCAGAGGATGACGAGGTTCACGCGGCTCAACCGAGTATGCCCTCCCGGGTCTGCCGGCTCGCGTCTTCCGCCGCCCCTGCGCCGGGAAGAACGCCGGCGGTTCCTTTTGCGTGTGTACTCTCACACGAGATGGGCGCGTTGCTTTTTCCGTGTACGCCGCATCTGAATGCTAGAATCAATTCGCGCTCCCTGTATGCGCCTGCTCGATCGATACATTTGCCGCGAAGTAGTGTCTCACGCCGCCCTGGGCCTTGCGGTCTTCACATTTGTATTTTTCGTGCCGAGGCTCGTGCAGCTGATGGATCTGGTCGTCCGCCATTCGGGCGGCGCGGGAACGGTGGCGCTGCTGTTTCTTTCCGTTCTCCCGCCGGTCCTCGCGTTCACGCTTCCGATGGCGGTTCTCGTCGGCGTTCTGATCGGGCTCGGGCGCATGTCCGCGGACAGCGAAATCGTGGCGCTGCACGCCTCCGGGATCGGGCTTCGCCGGCTGCTTCTTCCCATCGGCGTCGTGGCGTTGATTGCGACGCTCGCCACGCTCGCCATAACCTTTTGGCTGAGCCCGGCCTCGTGGCGCACGCTGCGCCGGCTGGAAAACAAGCTGCTGTCGTCGCAGGCGCCGTTCGCGATTCAACCGCGCGTCTTCGACGAACGATTTCCGCATCTCGTATTATACGTGCAAGACGTGGAAGCCGCTGCCGTGCGGTGGCGCGGGGTGTTCATCGCTTCCTCCGGCGGCTTCAGTTCCCGGGCGGCCGGCGCCTCGGCTGCGAATGAGTCCACCGTGACGATTGCGCAAAGCGCGCGAATCGTCGCCGGGTCCGCGCAGGGCCAGATCGAGCTTCAGCTCGGCCGCGGCAGCACGCACGCTTACGATCCGAACGACCCGGAACGCTACAACGTCACCACATTCGGCGCGAACGATCTTCCCGTGGACATTTCCGCCTCCGCCTCGGCGCAGACCAACGCACCGCTGTCCGTGGCCGAGCGGTCCGTCGGTTCGCTTCTGGCCGACCACGGCCCCAACTGGCGCGAAAGCCGCGTCGAGTTCCAGCGCCGGGTCGCCGTTCCGGCCGCATGCCTTATCTTCGCGCTTCTGGGTGTGCCCATCGGCGTGCGCCCCCGCCGAGGCGGCCGCGCCGCCGGGCTGATTCTCGCGCTCGTGCTTATCGGCGGGTATTACTTCCTCTTCGTGTACGGCATCCACATGGCCCTGCTGGGGCGCATTGATCCCTGGCTGGGCGTATGGGCCGCTGATATCGTGACGGCCCTTACCGGGCTTTTCTTTTTCCGTCGGATCGAAAATGTCCGCAAGCCGAACCGCGTGGTTGCGTGGCTCGAGTCCCTATGGTCGAACTGGCGAACGGCGCGAAGGCGGGAAGCCGCCGCCGCACGAGCGTCCGCGGCGCCTGCGTTGAACGGCCCCATTGCCATCGCCTCGCCTTCGGCCGCGGCGCGCATCGGCGGCGTCGCGCGAACGCGTAGCGCCATGGCTTTCCCGATGCTCGTCGACGTCTATCTGCTCAAGCAGTTCTTCTATTATTTTCTTGTGTTACTCGCCGGTTTCACGCTGATTTTCGACGCGTTCACTCTGTTCGATCTCCTCGCCGACATCACCCGCAATCACATTTCCGTGCTGACGGTGCTGAGCTATTTTCGCTACCTCGTCCCGCTGATGATTTATCAGCTCGCGCCGCTGGCGACGCTCGTCGCAACGCTGGTCACTCTCGCGGTGCTCGCGAAAAATAATGAAGTCGTGGCCCTGAAGGCCAGCGGCATCAGCCTGTATCGCCTCGTCCTGCCGCTGCTGCTGGCCGGATGCCTCGTCGCCGGCGGGATGTTCCTGCTGGACGACACGTTCCTGCCGTACGCGAACCAACGCCAGGACGCCTTGCGCAACCGCATCAAAGGCCGCCCCGCGCAAACCTATTTTCAGCCCGCGCGGCAGTGGATCTTCGGCGAGAACACCAAGATCTACAACTACGAGTTGTTCGACTTCGACCGGCAGCTTTTCGGAGGCCTGAACGTGTTCGAGCTGGACCCGGCAACCTTTCAGATGCGCCGCCGGATCTTCGCCACGCGCGCCACCTGGGAGCCGACTGAAAGCGCGTGGGTCTTGACGGGAGGATGGGTCCGCGACTTCGACGCCGAGGGCCGCGTCGTGCGCTACGAGCCGTTCACGGCGACGTCGCTGCCCGAACTAACTGAGCCGCCGGGCTATTTCCGCCGCGAAGTCCGCCAGTATTATCAGATGAACTGGAGCCAGCTTGGCCAGTACATCGCCAGCCTCCGCCAGGCCGGCTTCGACACGGCGCGCCTTTCCGTGCAGTGGCAAAAGAAGTTTGCGTTTCCGGCGATCGCGGCCGTGATTGTTTTCCTCAGTGCGCCCTTCGCGTTCCTGGTAGGGACGCGCGGCGCGATCGGCGGGCTGGCCTTGGCTATAGGAATCGGAATCACCTATTGGGCCGCGTCCGCGCTATTCGAAGCCATGGGATCGGTGGGCCAATTGCCGCCACTGCTTGCAGGCTGGGCTCCCGACGCCATCTTCGGCTTCCTCGCCGTGTATTTCTTCCTCAAGATGCCGACGTGAACGTCAAACGTTCTTGAGCGCCTCGCGGATGCTGAGAGGGCTCAAACGGTCTTTGTTGCGGCGCACGTAACGCTTGACCTCGGCGGGATCGGTCCACGCATGCTGGCGCAGCGCCCATCCGATTGCTTTCCGCAGGAAGAATTCCTTCGAATCAAGCGATGGCTCAATGCAGGCATACAGTAGATCGAGATCGGTCTGCTGCTTGAATCCCAACTGGCAGATGATGGACGTCCGCCGCTTCCACATGTTTGCAGACTTGCTCCACACGAGCATCTTTTTTCGCATGGGCCGGGGATAATCGCGCAGGATCGGCCCGACCCGATGCGACGCGACATCGTCCACGTAGTCCCACCACGCGCCGTTCACGATGATTTCTTCGTAGAGGGGCATCGCCTTCGGAGTTTGAAACGCAGCGCCGCGCTTGTCACCGGCGAGCGCGATCGCCACATAGCGCTCCTCGCGGTAACGGGCGCCGCGCCAGAGTTCCAGCACGCGGGCACACCATGTGTCGCGCGTCGTGAACTCTGTGTCGTGGAAAAGTTGTTTGCAGCATGCGCGCAACAAAGGAGCGGACACGCCGTGATACGGCATCGCCGATTTCATGTACGCCTGCATCCACGGCGCTTTCCTCGGGTCGGCGATTCGCCGCAATTCCCGCCGCGCGCGCAGTAGAAGTGCCGAATCCTTCATTTCTTCTTTTTCGCTTCGATGACGGCTTGCGCGGCCGCAAGCCTTGCGATGGGCACGCGAAAGGGCGAGGCACTCACGTAGTTCATGCCGGCGCGATGGCAGAACTTCACGCTTTCGGCATCCCCGCCGTGCTCTCCGCAGATTCCGATCTTCAGTCTGGGCCGGGTTTTCCGCCCGCGCGCGATGGCCCACAGAATCAGCATCCCCACGCCATCGACGTCAAGCGTCTGGAATGGGTCATCCTTGAAGATGGCCGCCTTGGACTGGTCCACGTATTCAGGCAGGAACCGGCCGGCGTCGTCGCGCGAGAGCCCCATCGTGGTCTGCGTGAGATCGTTCGTGCCGAACGAGAAGAACTCCGCGACTTCGGCGATCTGGTCCGCCAAAAGCGCCGCGCGCGGCAGCTCGATCATCGTGCCGACCAGATATTCAAGTTTCACTTTAGCCTCGGAAATGATCGCGTCGGCCACGCGCCGCGTCGCCGTATCGAGAATCTGGAGTTCTTTCTTGTCGAGCACCAGCGGGTGCATGATCTCAGGTAATACTTTAATGCCGCGCTTCTTGCAGTCGATCGCCGCTTCGATGATCGCCCGGACCTGCATCTCCAGAATTTCCGGGAATGTGATCGAGAGCCGGCAACCGCGATGGCCGAGCATCGGATTCGCCTCGTGCAATTGCTCGACGCGGCGCGCCACCGCCTCCGGCGAGATGCCGATCTTTTTCGCGAGTTCTTTCTGTTTCGCGGCGTCGTGCGGGACGAACTCATGCAGTGGCGGATCGATCAGTCGGATCGTCACCGGAAAACCGTCCATGGCCTCGAAGATTCCGGTGAAATCGCGCCGCTGGAACGGAAGCAGTTTGTCGAGCGCTTTCCGGCGCGCCTCGGAAGTGTCCGCGAGGATCATCTCCTGAATCGCTTCTTGCCTCTCGGCGCTCTTCTCCGGGTGCTCGAAGTCCTTGAAGAACATGTGCTCGGTGCGACAGAGGCCGATTCCCTCGGCGCCCATCGCGCGAGCCGCGCGCGCATCTTTAGGAGTGTCCGCGTTCGTCCGAACGCCGAGCGTTCGCGCTTTATCGGCCCATTTCATCAATGTTTCATAGGCTTTCGGAGGCTCGGGTCGCACCAGCCCGATTTCGCCCGTGTACACCGAGCCATCGCCGCCATCGAGCGTGACCCACTCGCCCTCGCGCACCACGCGGCCGTTCACGCTCATCGTCTTCGCGTCCGCGTTGATGTCGAGCTTCTCGGCTCCCACGATGCAGCACTTCCCCCACCCGCGCGCGACCACGGCGGCATGGCTCGTCTTGCCGCCTGTGGCCGTGAGGATTCCCTGCGCCACGTACATCCCGCCCACGTCTTCCGGGCTGGTTTCCCGGCGCACCAGAATCACTTTCTCGCCGCGCGCCGCCCACTCTTCCGCTTCGTGCGCTGTGAACACGGCCTTGCCGACCGCGGCTCCGGGCACGGCGTTGATTCCCTCGGCGATCTTGCGGCTGGCCAAATCGCTGCGCTGTAGCTTCGGGTCGAGCACCGGATAGAAGAGCCGCTCGATGTCCTCCGATTTCACTCGTTCAAGTGCTTCTTCAACTTTGATCAACTTCTCGTTCGCCATGTCCACGGCTATGTGGAACGCGGCGCCAGGCGAACGCTTGCCCGTGCGTGTCTGGAGCATGTACAGCGTGCCGTTCTCGACGGTGAACTCCATGTCTTGCATATCGCGGTAATGTCTCTCGAGTTTTTCGCGTACGCGCTCGAGTTGCTGATAGACCTTCGGCATGCGGTCCTTGAGTTCGCTCAAGTGCATGGGTGTGCGGATTCCGGCCACCACGTCTTCGCCTTGCGCGTTCAGCAGGAAGTCGCCGAAGAACGTTTTCTCGCCGGTGGACGGATCGCGCGTGAAGCAAACGCCCGTGCCGGAATTCTCTCCCGTGTTGCCGAACACCATCTGCACGACGTTGACGGCCGTTCCGAGAAGGCCGCTAATCTTCTCGACGCGCCGGTACGTGACCGCCTTTTCGCCCATCCACGATTCGAAGACGGCGCCGATCGCGCCCCACAGCTGTTCGATCGGATCCTGTGGGAAGTCCTTGCCGGTCTTTTGCTTGAAGTAGGATTTGTATTCGCCGACAAGTTTTCGCCAACCCGCGGCGGTAACCTGCGTGTCGTCCTTTACATGGAGAGAATCCTTCATGCTGCGCAGGCGCGCTTCGAGCTCCTCTTTCGGCAAGCCGATCACGACGCTCGAATACATCTGCACGAATCGACGATAGCCGTCCCACGCAAAGCGGTCGTTGCCGGTGGCTTTCGCGAGCCCTTCGACGGACCGGTCATTGAGTCCAAGATTGAGGATGGTTTCCATCATTCCCGGCATCGAGCGCGCCGAGCCGGAACGCACGCTGACGAGCAGGGGGTCGCTCGCGTCGCCGAGGCGTTTCTTGGTAAGTTTCTCGAGGCGCGTGACGCTCTTCTCGACGTCCGCGCGCAATTCCTTCGGATACTTTCGTCCGTGCTTGAAGTAGTAGTCGCAAGTTTCGGTCGTGATCGTGAAGCCCGCCGGAACGGGCAGTCCGATCCGCGTCATCTCGGCAAGGCCCGCTCCCTTGCCGCCGAGGACCTCCCGCATGTCGCCGGTGCCCTCCGCTTTTCCTGCCCCGAAGAAATAGACGTATTTCATCTCTCTCCTTAAGTTTTCTGGTTCACTAACCAGGGTTTGTCGGCGCGCCCACAAGTGAACCAAGACTTCAGTTCCAGCGTGGCTATGCGCGCGCGGCCATTTCAGGTGTTGCTTTCGATTCTTCGGCGCCCAACTCCGAGAAATCCGCGATTGTCGAAAACTCCTTTAACAATGTCCCGAGCAGCGCGATGCGATTCCGCCGGACTGCCTCATCTTCAGCCATCACCAGAACTTTGTCGAAGAAGAGATCGACCGCCGGACGCAGCTCCGAAATCTTTTCAAGCGCCACTTTATATTTCTTCTCTTTCTTCAGCCGAGAGGCCTCGTCGCCGATCCGCTGCGCCGCCGTGTGAAGCTGCAGCTCCGCCGCCTCGCGCAACAAATCGGGGCGCACGCTTCCCTGCGCCTTGTCTCCCTTGCCGGCCGACTTCTCCAGAATGTTGCGGATGCGCTTGAAGCTCGCTGCCAGCGGCGCGAAATTCTTGGTGTGCCGGATGGCCTTCACCGCCGCAATGCGCTCGACGGCATCGACCATATCGTCCGCGCCCGCGGCGAAGGCGGCGTTGATTTCATCGTACGCAAAGCCGCGCCGCTCGCGCAGGATGTATCGAGCCCTTTCGAACAGAAACTCGAGCACCTGCTGTTCGACCGCCGCCGAAGCTTCGATCCGCGGCGCGTGTTCCCGCAGCGATCTCGCCGCCGCCGAAATCGCCGCGGAAAGCGAAAGCGGGAGTTTCTTGTCGAGAATGATCTTCACGATCCCGAGCGCCGCGCGCCGCAAAGCGAAAGGATCACTTGAACCTGTGGGAATGGCGCCGACGGCGAAGCACGCGATGAGCGAATCGAGTTTGTCCGCAAGCGCCACCGCGCAGCCCGTCAGATTCCGCGGAATCGGATCATCGAGGCCGATCGGCTTGTAGTGATCGTAGACGGCCGAGGCGATCTCTTCCGGCTCGCCCTGCGCGCTCGCGTAGAGGCCTCCGACGACGCCTTGGAGCTCAGGAAATTCGCGCACCATTTCCGTCACAAGGTCGCATTTCGCAAGCTCCGCGGCCCTGTCCGAACCGGCCACATCCGCATGCGTCACGCCGCCCGAGAACCACTGCTCGGCAAGCCAGCGCGCGAGCCATCGCATCCGCTCGACTTTGTCGCCATAGCTGCCGAGTCTCCGCTCGTAAGTCACGGCCGCGAGCTTCGGTAAATAGTCCCCGAGCGGACGGCGTTGGTCCGTCTCCCAGAAGAACCGCGCATCGGCGAACCGCGCGCGCAACACGCGTTCGTGCCCGGCGCGCACCAGGCCCCTCGGATCGCGCGGCAAGTTGATCACCGCGAGAAAGTGCGGCGCGAGTTCCCCGTCCCGACTTTCGACGGCAAAGTACTTCTGATGCCCGCGCATCACGGTGATCAGAATTTCTTCAGGTAGCGCGAGAAATGCCGAATCGAAATCGCCGAGGATCACCGTCGGGTATTCGTTCAAGTAAGTCACGAGCTCGAGCAGCAGCAGGATCTTCGTGCGGGTGCAGACCCCTGCGGGTCGTCAGAGCGCCAAGCTCCGACTCGATCTTCTTCCGGCGCGCTTCCGGGCGGCACAATACAAAGTTCTTCTTGAGCTTCGACTCGTAATCATTCGGGCCGCTCAAGGGAATGCTCCGCTTGCCGAGGAAGCGGTGGCCATCCGTATGCCGCCCCGCGCGCACGTCCGCGAACGAAGACGGAATCACTTTGCCGTCGAGCAGTGCCACGATCCAGCGAATCGGCCGGATGAAGCGCGGGCTCTGCGCGCCACCCCAATACATCGAACGCGGCCAGGCAATTTCGTGAATCGCTTCGGGCAGAACCTTCTCCAGAATCTCCGCCGCGAGTCGCCCGCGAACCGTCTGCGTCACGGCGAGGTACTCGCCCTTCGGCGTGTTGATGATCGAGAGCTTCGAGAGTGGGACGCCCTGCTTCTCGGCGAAGCTCATGGCCGCGCGCGTCGGCTCGCCCGCGGCGTCGAACGCGACGGACTTCGGCGGGCCGCTGATCTCGCGCGTGACGTCTTCTTGTTTTACTCGAACTCCGCGCACGATCGCGACCAGCCTGCGCGGCGCGCCGAATGTTTCAATCGATTCGTTCAACTGTCGGCCCGTCGACAAGCTCATTCGTCGAAAGATGTCTCGCAAGTATCGCTTTAAGCTCTTGCGTGGCTCTGAAAATCATTCCCGCCGGAATTTCCTCGCAGCCGATTTCGAAAAGCAGATCGCCGCGTGGAATCGCGGTGCTCGTCTTTGCCCGTGGATGTTCGGTGCGGGATTTCGAGTGACGCTTCATGCGTCGCGCTCCAGCCGCGTTCGGGACGCTTCCCTGCACCGCGGCGCGCTGGTCGAGCCACGCGCGCGCCACCTGCGTCGCGAGCTTGCGCACGCGGCCGATCATCCCCGCGCGCTCGGTGACCGAAATTGCGCCGCGCGCATCGAGCACGTTGAAGAGGTGCGAGCACTTCAGGCAAAGATCGTAAGCTTCGAGCACGGGAAATCGCCGAACAGCCGCACCTTTGAGCTTCCCGTATTCCGCGAGCAGCCTCGCAGCCTCCGCTTCAACCAGGTCGAACTGCTTGCGCGTCGAGCCTGCATCGGCGAAATCGAAGCTGTAGGCGGAGAATTGCTCCTCCTCGGCGAGGCGGACCTGTCGGTAGCTGACCGTGTCCGACCACATCACGTCGTACACATTCTCCACATCCTGCAAGTAAGCGGCGATTCGATCGAGGCCGTACGTCAGCTCCACCGAAATCGGATCGAGATCCACGCCGCCGCACTGCTGGAAGTAAGTGAACTGCGTGATCTCCAGCCCGTCGAGTAGCACCTGCCAACCGATTCCCCATGCGCCCAGCGTCGGCGATTCCCAGTTGTCCTCCTCGAAGCGAACGTCGTGTTCCTTCAAGTTGATTCCAACCGCAGCGAGACTTTCGAGATATAGGTCCTGAATGTCGGCGGGCGATGGTTTGAGTATCACTTGAAGTTGTGTGTGTTTATAGAGTCGGTTGGGATTTTCGCCGTAGCGGCCGTCCGTCGGACGACGGCTCGGCTGCGCATACACGACGCGATAGGGATCAGGGCCAAGCACCCGCAGAAAAGTTTCCGGGTGCATCGTTCCGGCGCCGACCTCGACATCGTAGGGCTGCTGCAGAATGCAGTCGCGGCTCGTCCAGTAATGTTCAAGTGTTAGTAGAAGATCCTGGAACGTGAGGCCTTTGCGTTTCGACCCGCCGCTGCTGCTCTTCCCGACTTGCGTCGGACTTTTCACGCCGGCGACTCCATGAGTTCCCGCGCCGCGAGCTTGCGGTCGATCTGATGCTCGATCGCGTCGAGCATGGCCTCCGTCACTTCCCGTGTGCCGCGCGGCGCCAAGACATCCGGCTCCGAGCCCTCACTGAGCCGGTCGAGCCGCTCGGCGAGCATCTTTCGTGCCGCCGCAAGCGCCTGCGGGGAAAGTACGCGCATGCCCGGCTTGCGGCACTGGCCGCACGCGATGGCCGAAACGCTTGGCGAGAAATATGCCGGCTCGCCGGCGCTCAGCGCGCGTCCACAGCGGCCGCAGCGATCGAGCGGCGGCAGCCAGCCGCCGAGCTTCACGGTCCACAGAACGAAATACGCAAGTGGCAGCTCCGGTTTGCCCGTGCGTTTCACCGCCTGCGCCGCCAGCAGCAGCAGGCGGAAGTTCGCGTCATTCGCCTCGCGCTCCGGCAGCACCGCCTCAGTGATCTCCGAAAACAGCGCGAGCGCTATGCTGGAGGCGTAATCCCCAAAAGCGCCGAGGAACGATTCGATCATCTCGCACTGGTTGATGCGGACCAGGTCGCGCGTCTCCCGCTCGAAGAACCAGATATTGATGTGCGAGAGCCGCTCGAGACTTGAGCCGAAGCGGCTCTTGGGCCTGCGCGCTCCGGCGGCCACGCCGCGGACGCGTCCCATCGCGCGCGACAGGAAACTCACCAACCGGTCCGCCTCACCGAGCGGGAAGCTTTGGAGAACGATAGCCTCGGATTCATGAAGTGGCATGTGAAGTGTCGGCACGCCGACCAGCGGGCCTTCCGCGGTTCCTGAAAGGAAACGCGCGCATTTCAGTTCGTGCGAGCCGCAAGTGCCGGAACAAATTTTTCTACCACAGCACAGCATAGCGCGCAATTGCTAAACGACCGATAGCAATCTTCTTCTCTTCTTCGCAGCTGGCGTTTGAAAAAACTGCGAGGTCGGATAGAGTGTTGCGCGATGCGAACCGAGCAATCACCCTCGACCGTCGACGTGGTGGGCGTGGGGATCAACGCAACCGACACGATCATTCGGTTGCCCCGCTTCCCCGTCCTCGACTCCAAGGTGGAGATCATTTCCGCGGAGACGAAGCCGGGTGGCCAGGTGGCAAGCGCGATCGTAGCGTGCCGCCGCTGGGGGCTCACTGCGCGCTACGTGGGAAAGATCGGCGATGACGCGGCCGGAAAATTTCAGACTGCAGAGATGCAGCGCGAAGGTGTCGAAGCCCACTGGATCGTGGCGCGCGGATGCGCGAGCCAGACGTCGTTCATTCTAGTCGATGAACCGTCCGGCGAGCGGACCGTGCTATGGAAACGTGACCCGGAAATTGCGCTGCGGCCCGAGGATCTGAAACGCGACTGGATTCGCGGCGCACGCGCCCTGCTCGTCGACGGGCACGACACCCAAGCGGCCGCGCATGCGGCTCGCTGGGCGCTCGAAGAAGAGATCCCCGTCGTGGGCGACTTCGACAATCTCTATCCCGGCATTAAAGTGTTACTTCAATATGTGAGCTTCCCGATCACATCGAAGGATTTCCCTGAGAGGCTCACCGGCGAATGTGATCTCTTGAAGTCCTTGCCGAGGATTTTGCGAGATCTCAAGTGTCGCTTGATAGCAGCGACTCTCGGCCGTCTGGGTGTGCTCGGATGGAACGGAGAAGCGTTCATTCTCTGCCCCGGTTTCCGCGTGAAAGCTCTAGACACGACCGGAGCCGGCGACATCTTCCACGGGGCATTTCTCTACGGCCTTTTGTGCGGATGGCAACTGGAAGAAACACTTGAATTCAGTTGCGCGGCGGCTGCTCTCAATTGCCAGGCTCCGGGGGCGCGCGGCGGAATCGCATCGTTGGCGGCGATTGAAAACTTGCGGCGAAGCGGCGAACGATCCGAGTACGCATATACCACGGAACAATTGCAAGAAGCGGCGCGAGCGGCGGGAGGCACCCGTTGATTCCCCTGAGCGACACGACGCCGCGGCGCTCCGTCCCCGTGGTCACTCTGCTGCTGATCGCCCTGAACGTCGTAGTCTTCGTCTACCAACTTCTTCTGCCGCACGCCGCCGGCGAACTGCTGATTCGGACCTACGGGCTTGTCCCATCGAAGATCGGGCTCGCGCTTGAAGGAAGGCATTACACGCTTGTACAGGCGTTCCTGCCTTTTTTCACCTGCATGTTCCTGCACGGCGGATTCCTTCACATCATCGGGAACATGCTGTTCCTGTGGGTTTTTGGCGGCAACGTGGAGGACAGGCTGAAGCACGTGCCCTACCTGTTCTTTTACATCATATGCGGGATTGCATCGGGTGTATCGGAAGTGGCCTTCTCCTGGGGATCGACGATTCCCTCCATCGGTGCGAGCGGAGCGATTTCCGGTGTCCTCGGCGCGTATATCGTATTCCTCCCCCGGTCCCGGATATTGACCCTGGTTCCCCTCTTCATCTTCTGGTTCACGGTGCGAATCCCCGCGGTGATTTTCATCGGGCTCTGGTTCGCAATGCAATTCCTGAGCGGTGTCGGCTCGCTCGGCGTCGCCAATGCGGGTGGCATCGCATGGTGGGCGCATATCGGCGGATTTCTGGTCGGCTTGCTGTGGGCGCTCGCGATGGGCCGTGATACGCGCGCGAGCTACTACTCATATTGATTGGCGCGAAACGTGAAGAACCGCGTGAGCCTCACGTTTCGCGCGTCGGCTTGCCGACAGCTCGAGTCGAAGTTGAGATTCAGCGGACAGTCGCCCAACCGATCAACCATCAAGTGGAACTTCAGGATGATTGCCCGCTCCGTATGATTCCGTCACCGGTGAGACGGGCGAAAGTTGGCTCTACTGGTTGAGCAGCTGAATGAACTGCCGGAGATCTCCCTCGTTCACGTCCGAGACCGCACAGAGATACATGCCACCGTGCCGCCAACCTATGATGTTATAGCCGTCGATGATGCGTGACCGCTCGAACGCGGACGCGTCGCCGACCCCGTCCGAGCTTTCGGGCCAAACGAAGACGTTGATGAAATGCTTCCGTCTTTGATAGACCAGCGCTGCAACATCGCGATGGCCGATGTAGTCCAGGCGGCCTCCCACCAGCGGGAATCCCTGCTCCGCGAGATCGCGGACCGGTGGCGAGAAATCCAGTTTCCCGTCAAACCAGGGCTTCACCGTGTGCTGATCGGTCGATTCGACATCGTAGAGGTGGCCCGGCTGCAGCGAGCGAATGTGGCTCGCAACGACTTCCTGTGCCACCAACTCGGTTTGGCGGCGGCCGAGAACACCGGGAATAAATTCCACGCCCAGCGCAAGCGCGACTAGAACGGAAGCCGCCACGGCGAACCACTGGAGCATGGGCCGACGGTGCGTGGGCCGAATCGGGATTACCGCGCTCGCGCTGCTCGTTCGTGGCGCAGCTTCTTCCCCGCCCGCCATCGCGCGTACGCGCTCTTTGAGGCCCTGTGGTGCCGGAGAATAGAGGTTGCCCGAGCGCATCGCCTTGCGCAAAGTCTGTAGGCCCAGAAGTTCCTGGGAGCAGCCCGCGCATGTCTTCAGGTGCTCTTCGATCTCCAGGCTGCGAACGAGGTCCAGCTCGCCGTCGGAATATGCGTGGAGGAGGAGCTCGTTACTTTCGCAAACCACGTCGCACCTCCCCTTCGCGCCCTCGCGAAATCCGCTCGCGCAACTGCGCTCGGCTGCGCGCCAGACTCGACATCACCGTGCCGATCGGGATGTCGGCAATTTCCGCGATCTCTTTGTATGACAAACCCTCCAGTTCGCGGAGGATCAACACTTCGCGGAACCTCATCGGCAAGGCTTCAAGTGCTTCTTTAAGTATGCCGCTTTCGACGGATTGCACGAGCGTCATTTCGGCATCGGGCTTCCCCGTATCGGTCGCGTGGAGCGTCTCGTCAAACTCCTCGGCCAGGTCGGCCGGCCGGCGCTTTTCGAGAAACGAATACGCCGTGTTGCGTACGATACGCAGCAGCCATGCGCGGGCGTCGCCGCCCTGATAGCCGCCAAAGAATTTCACCGCGCGCAGACAGGCCTCTTGCACGATGTCTTCCGCATCGTGCGTGTTCCGGACAAGCCATCGCGCAAGGTTGTACGCCGCATCGAGGTGCGGCAGCACGGTCTGTTCGAAATTCCGGGCTTCGGCGCCCCCGCGCGTTTCTTCCTGCATGCCGCTATTAGACTCTCGATAGTCCAGACTGGCTACAGGGCATTTTTATCCCCTGAAAATCTCACCGTCTCCACAGGGGCGTATACCAGACGATGTAAGTGCCTATTCCGGCGAGCAGCGTGGTCATCCAGAGTGCAAATTCGACGCGCATCCAGAGCTTCCATCTTTTAAACCGCCACGCCTCGGGGAGCACGTTCGTTCCCGCAACCAGCAAGATGTAGAGCCCGAGCAACTCCGCCGCAGCCCCGAGAATCCCGTGGATCGCGGCAACCTCGTCGTATCGTTTGTGCAGATGGCCGGCCAGCCGCGGCAACACGAGTTGGTCAAACGATGGCCACATTACGAACGCAATCGCCACAAGATTCAGAAGCAGCACTGTAGTCATGCACACGCCATGTGCTGCGTAACGTTTGGCATGGGCCAGGAAAGCGCCGGCTAGCAAAGCGACACCCATAACGACCTGGACGATTAGATTCAGATCGGCGCCGAAGCTCGCCGGCGTTCCCAGGAATCCCTTCATTGTCGCCTCGACTACTTGACGATGACTTTGCCGGTCATCATCGGATGGACTGAGCAAAAATACGCGTAGGTACCGGAGTCGTTGAACGTAAACGAGAACTGATCGTCGGTGTCGAGCGCTTTCGATTTGAACTTCTTGTCTGGGCTTACCACCGTGTGCGGCACGTCGTCGTGGTTGACCCACGTTACTATGGTCCCTTTCGCCACCGTGATCTCCCTGGGGTTAAAGCTGAAATTGTCGATCGCGATGTTCGCAGCGGCGCTTTTCTCGTCCGCCGCTCGGGCGAACTGACTCACGTGAATCGCGGCCATCGCCGCGACGATTGCAACTAGTCCGACGCACAGACCCGCTTTTCGTATGTGGCTCTTCATTGTTTTCCTCTTTTCTCTCGAATTTTCTGTCCTGCTTTCTGTCGGATTTCCCCTCAAAGATCGCCCCGTCTACCCGGCCGCAAGCGGTGAATCGACAACGGCCAGCGTGTGCTTCCCGCGCACAAAGTTGATGTCTGTTATTCCCAATACGCTTCGCAGTTTGTCGTCGGCCACCTTCATTGGACCCGGCGACGGCGCTTGCCCGGGCGCAGGTTGAGGGAACGCTGTGGACATCGCCGTGTGAAACGTCACGTTCCCCTCGACCTTCTGCATCACCTGATGGATGTGCCCGTTCAGGACGGATACGGAACCGAATTTCTTCAGGTGCGACAGCGCCTGTTCGCTGTCGTCCGTGCCCCAGCCCCATGCGGGATAAACGCTCCAGAGCGGTATGTGCGCGAAAACGACGATCGGCGTGCTGTGCTTCAAGTGCTTCACGTCGCCCTTGAACCATTCGAGTTGGTCGGGTCCCAGGCTCCCCAGGCCGCCCGCCTTCAAATTCATCACGTTCACCAGCCCGACGAAATGGACGCCCTTATGGTCGAAGCTGTACCATCCATCGCCCTTGGTATCCTTGCCGTAGCGTTCGCGATACTGCTCGCCGTTGTCATTGAGTACGTCGTGCTCACCCGGCACGTAAAAAATCCGGTCCGTGCGCACGGACTTGAGGGACTGGTCCAGCGTGTCGAACTCCTCGGCTTTCGAAAGCTGCGTCAGGTCTCCGGTGTGCAGCACGAACTCCGGGCTTTGCGGCAGCGCATTGAGCTTCGCGATGGCTTCTCGAAGCGTAGCGGTCACGTCCGGATTGGCGGCCTTGTTGAAGCCGATGTGGGAGTCGCTGATCTGCGCGAAAGCAAAATCGCCTTTCGCAATCGACGCTGCGTCCCGCCCGTCCATCCCGCTGAACCCGAACGATTTCAGGACTCCGCCTTGCATTACGCACAGAGTCCCCGTTCCAGCCCATGCCATGCACTTCAGAAAACCGCGACGGTCGATTCCGTCGGGATTGAGGTTATCCTTGATGATGTTTCCCATACGCTGTGCCTGCCTTTCGGAAGCTGAATTGACTCGCTCTTCCCTGCACCTATCCAGACTGGGGTCGGGTCGCAAATATTCCCGAAAAAATGAACATTTGCAGCGGACGTCCCCGGTACAGCCGCATGCGGATTGTGCTAAGGTATTTGGTTCAACGAGGGGTTTTGCGGTCCGCAACGCGCGCAATCACGGCCAGGGAGACAGCAATCCATGAAGAGTTCGTACAACGGGGTGGCGGTCCCGTCCGACGGCAAGGTGATCGAGTACAGCGGCGGCGAGTTCCGCGTTCCCGACAATCCGATCGTCCCCTTCATCGAGGGCGACGGCACCGGACGCGACATCTGGAAGGCGTCGCGCCGCGTATTCGACGCAGCCGTCGAGAAGGCCTTTGGCGGCAAGCGCAAGATCGCATGGCTCGAAGTCTTTGCCGGCGAGAAGTCGTTCAATCAGTTCAAGGAATGGCTCCCTCAGGACACCGTGGACGCCATCCGCGATTTTCGCGTCGCGATCAAGGGCCCCCTCACCACGCCGGTCGGCGGCGGCATCCGCTCGCTCAACGTGACCCTGCGCCAATTGCTCGATCTCTACGCCTGCGTCCGCCCGGTACGCTACTTCGAGGGCGTTCCGACGCCCGTGCTGCATCCCGAGCGCATGAACGTGGTCATCTTCCGCGAAAATACCGAAGACGTCTACGCTGGATTGGAATGGAAGTCCGGCACGCCCGAGGTCCAGAAGCTCGCCGATTTCATCAACAACGAAATGCTAAAAGGAACCAAGAAGAAGCTGCCCGAAGCCGCTGGCATCGGCATCAAGCCCATCTCGCCCGGCAACACAAAGCGTCTCGTTCGCCGCGCGATCCAGCACGCGCTCGAGAACAAGCGCCGCATCGTGACCCTCGTGCACAAGGGCAACATCATGAAGTTCACCGAAGGCGCCTTCCGCGATTGGGGCTACGAGCTTGCCGTCGAGGAGTTTCGCCAGCAAGTAGTCACCGAGCGGGAGAGCTGGATTCTCGGCAACAAGGACCGCGACGCCAACATTTCGATCGAGAGCAACGCCGCGATGATCGAGCCGGGCCTCGAGCGGGCCACGGAAGATTTCAAGAGCAAGATCTACGCGGAAGTGAAGCAGACGCTCGACGCCATCTACGCGACTCACGGCCGCGGCCAGTGGAAGCAAAAGCTCCTGATCAACGACCGCATCGCCGATTCCGTCTTCCAACAGATCTTGACGCGCGCGGATGAATACCAGGTATTTGCCACCCCCAATTTGAACGGCGACTACATCTCGGACGCCTGCGCCGCGCAGGTCGGCGGCCTCGGCATGGCTCCCGGCGCGAATATCGGTGACGGCTTCGGCTGCTTCGAAGCCACGCACGGCACGGCGCCGAAATATGCGGATAAGGACGTCATCAACCCAAGCTCTGTGATGCTTTCGGGCGTGATGATGTTCGAGTTCATGGGTTGGAAGGAAGTGGGCCGCATGATCGAGGACGGCATCGCGCGGACGATCCAGCAGAAGCGCGTGACCTACGATCTCGAGAGGCTCATGACCGGCGCGACCAAGGTCAGCACCACCGATTTCGCGTCCTCGATCATCGAGAATATGCCGGCCCCTGCAACCGTCGGCCGGTAACCCATGCGCCCGCAAGCTCGGCGCTTTGTAGGGGCGCTGGTTGCTGCGCTCAGGCCTCAACCATAACTTGAAGGAGAGCTCTTGAATGCGGAAGAAGGTCACGGTCGTCGGCGGCGGGTTTGTCGGCTCGACGACAGCTCAACGAATTCATGATGCCGGGCTGGCCGATGTAGTGCTTACAGACATTCTTGAAGGAGTGCCCGCTGGCAAGGCGCTCGACATGGCCGAATCGGGGCCGATACTCGGCACCGATGCCCAGGCAGCCGGAATCTCGACAGCGAGTGGTGACTACAAGGAGACGGCGAACAGCGACATCATCGTCATCACCGCCGGCTTCCCGCGCAAACCCGGCATGAGCCGCGACGACCTGCTCAAGGCCAACTATGACGTGATCAAGGCCGTTGTCGAAGCCGTCGTCAAGCTCTCGCCGAACGCGATCCTGGTCATCGTGACCAACCCGCTAGATGCCATGGCGCAGGCCGCGTTCAAAGTCAGCGGCTTCCCCAAGCACCGCGTCATCGGGATGGCTGGCGTACTCGACTCGGCGCGCATGAGCACATTCGTGGCGGCGGAACTCGGCGTCTCAGTCGAGAACGTCCACTCGTTCGTGCTGGGCGGCCACGGGGATGACATGGTTCCGCTCGCGCGCTATTCCACGGTCGCGGGAATTCCCCTCCCCGAACTCATATCGAAAGAAAAACTTGAAGCTATCATTACCCGCACCCGCAAGGGCGGCGCCGAAATCGTGAATCTGCTGAAGACCGGCTCGGCGTACTACGCGCCCTCGGCCGCCGCAGTCGAGATGGTCGAGGCAATCTTAAAGGACAAGAAGAAGATTCTGCCCTGCGCGGTCTACCTCGAAGGCGAGTACGGAATCAAGGGGCTGTTCGTGGGCGTGCCGGTCAAGCTCGGAGCCAAGGGCGTCGAGCAGATCATTGAGATTAAGCTAACGCCAGAAGAAAAAGCTGCCCTCGATAAGTCCGCCGCCTCGGTTCGCGAACTCGTCACCGTCCTCGGCGTGTAAGGCCTCCGAGACCTACATCGTCTCTGGAAGATTCATCTTGCTGGCTATGGCGGGCCACCGAGAGGAGGATCGCAGGCCTCGCCACCACCGTTCATCCAGCATGGCCAGGGGAAGCGGGACAGGGTGGCGCTGTTCGACGCCCTTTTCGATCCATTCGGCGGCTTTCTCGAATTCTCCACGGACAAGATGAAAAGTGGCCCACCCCACGGGAGATCCATACGACTCTGCGGGCCCGAGCTTTTGAAGCACTTCATTTGCGCGGTCTGCGTCGCCCGCTTCCATGAGTAGCGCCGCGAGCAGCCCGGCAGTCGGCACGTTGCGGTGCAACAGTGAATACGATCTCTCCGTGGCGCGAAGGGCTTCGGTGTGCATCCCCTCCAACGCGTAATGAAGGCCGAGCACAAAGTGGCCCGGCCAGTAATCGGCGTTGAGTTCCGTGATCTTGCGCGCCTCCTCGGCGGCATCGGAACCCCGGCGCGCCGCGAGCAGGGACAAGGCCAGGAAAAAGCGTCCCTGGACGTTGAGCGGATCCTCCTGAAGAGAGCGTTCAATTTCGCTTGCGGCTTCGGCGGGCCGGAGTCTGCGCATGAGGTACCAGAAGCCGTACATCTGGCGTACGTCGGAAGGAACAGGATCGGCCGCCATCGCCAGCCGGAATCGCCGTTCGGCTTCGCTGGGATCGTATTCATACACCTGGGCCACCATGCCGAGCACGGCATGCGCCTCGGGAAGCGAAGGATCGATTTCCAGCGCTCTTTGCGCGGCAGCGCGTGCCGCCGGCAGAGCTTCGTGCGCTGGCATGATGCTTGGTCCGGTCAACTGGATGAAATACAGGCCCATCAAGCTGTGGGGCAGCGCGAAGTTCGGGTCCAGAGCGATTGCCTGTTCGTAGTATTCCTTCGCCCGAGTCAACGCCTCCGGCGCGAACATCAGTTGGTGGTGCCGCCCTTTCAAGTAAGCCTCGTACGCCGCGAGATTGGGCGTGTAGCGCTGCAATGGCGTGCGTCCCGCGGCAAGCTTGATCTGGAGCGCCGCGGCGATGGCCTGGGAAATCTCGTCCTGAATGGCGAAAACATCGGCCAGCTCGCGATCGTAGCGCTCCGACCAGAGATGGCTGCCATCGGCGGCGGCAATCAATTGCGTGGTGACTCGGATGCGATTGCCCGCGCGGCGCACGCTGCCTTCAAGAATGGTCGTAACGCCAAGCGCTTCGGCGATCCGGCGGATATCCTGGTGCTGTCCTTTAAACGCGAAGGCGGAAGTGCGGGCGATGACTCTAAGACCTGGAAGGTGCGCGAGAGTCGTAATGATCTCCTCGGCGAGGCCGTCGCTGAAGTATTCCTGTTCTTTGTCCGCGCTCATGTTCGCGAACGGCAGCACGGCAATCGAGGGCTGCGCAGCCGCGGTTCCCGCGGTTTTTCGTGCCGCCTCGTTCAGCGCCGTCCGCACTTCGCCCATCGTCTGAAATCGCTCGGCCGGGGCTTTGCGAAGGCAGCGCGCTACAATCCGCTGGAGCTCAGGAGGCGCGTCGAAGGGACGCGGCTCATCCCGCAGGATGGCGGACATCACTGCCACCGCCGTGTTTCCGTCGAAGGGCCGTTGTCCGCTCACGATCTCGTACAGCACCGCTCCAAAGGAAAAAATGTCGGAGCGCGCGTCGGCCGGTCTCGCTTCCACCTGCTCCGGAGACATGTACGGCACCGTGCCCATGACCACGCCCGTCTGCGTCGCGATGATCGTCGTTTCGCTCGCGGCAACGGCTCGTTCCAGTTTCGCCAGCCCGAAATCCAGCAGCTTGACCCCGGAGCGCGTGACCAGAATGTTGCAGGGCTTGAGATCGCGATGAATGATCCCCTTGTCATGCGCCGCTTCAAGCGCTGCAGCAATCTGGCCGGCCAGCCGCAACGCCTCCACGGCCGCCTGCGGGCCGCGCACCGGAGCGCCTTCGATATACTCCATGACGAGATAGTCGGGCCCGATGTCATAGAGCGTGCAAATATACGGATGATTCAGCGCCGCGATGGCTCGCGCTTCCCTCTCGAAGCGCTGCATGTGCTGGCCTGCAAGCCTCTTGATGGCTACCACGCGATCGAGCCGCGTATCGCGGGCCTTCCACACCTCGCCCATGCCACCGCTGCCGATGGGAACGATCAGTGCGTAGGGGCCGACTGCGACACCCTTCTCCCAGGGGATCATGATTCGGGGATTCTAACCGGGAATTCGATCAAACGGATAGTCTCCGGGCGACGGGTCTGTGCCTCTGTCATTCGATTTGCAGCCCGCGAAAAGGTGGCAGGAAAAGAAGCGTCCGGGTGCCTATAGCGAGTACTTCTGCGCCAGCGGAAACCGCCGCCCAACGCTGAACGCCTTGGACGTGACCTTCAACCCCGGCGGCGCCTGTTTGCGCTTGTATTCGTTGCGATCCACCTGCACCGCGACCGAGCGCACCAGGTCGAGCGAGAAACCGTATTGGCTCGCGATCTCATCGGGCGCCCTCAAGTCTTCTACATACGCTTTCAGGATGCGGTCGAGAATCTCGTAGGGAGGCAGGCTGTCCATGTCCGTCTGGTTCGGGCGCAGTTCCGCGGAGGGTGGCTTCGCGAACACTTCGTCCGGGATGCGCTTCCGCCCGCGATTCGCGAAGCCGGCCAGCTCATAGACCATGATCTTGGGCACGTCGGAAATGACCGCGAGGCCGCCGGCCATGTCGCCGTAGAGTGTGCAGTAGCCGACCGCCATCTCGGATTTGTTTCCCGTGCTGAGCACCAACGAACCAAATTTGTTCGAAAGCGCCATCAGGAGGTTGCCGCGAATGCGCGCCTGGAGATTTTCCTCGGCCGTATCCTCCGGGCGTCCGGCGAACGCCCCCTCGAGCGTCTTGCGATAGCTGCGAAACGTCTCGTTGATGTCCATGGTCAGCAGCCGAATGCCCAGATTCTCGGCCAGCCGCTTCGCATCCCGCACGCTGCCTTCAGAGGAATACGGTCCGGGCATGGCCACGCCGAGCACGTTTTCCGGTCCCAACGCGTCGACGGCGATCACGGCCACCAGCGAAGAGTCGATGCCGCCGCTCAGTCCGATCACGACCTTCTGGAAGCCGCATTTGCGGACGTAGTCTCTCGTCCCCAGCACGAGCGCCCGGTAGGCTGCCTCGAGTTCGTCCGTAATTTGCGGGCGAATGTCGCCTTTGTGCGTGGCCGTGTCGAAGAAGACCATGTCCTCCTCGAACGATTTCGCGAGCGCGGCAATTCGCCCGTCGGGCAGGATGGCGACGCTCGAACCGTCGAAGATGAGGCTGTCGTTCCCGCCCACTTGATTCACGTACACCACCGGTGTGCCGTGCTTCTCCGCCATCGCTCGCAGCATGTCGAAACGCAGGGCGCGCTTGTCGAGCACGTAGGGCGAAGACGAAATGTTCAGCAGCACCGTGCTTCCCTTCCCCACCAGTTCTGCGACCGGATCGCGCTCGTACAGACGCTTCACCCAGAAATTCTTGTCGTTCCAACAGTCTTCGCAGATCGTGATTCCCAAGGTTTCCGGGCCAAGCGGGAAAACGTGCTGCGTGTGCGCGGGCTGGAAATAGCGGCTTTCGTCGAAGACGTCGTACGTGGGCAGCAGCATCTTGCGCTGCTCGAAAAGGATCCTGCCGTCGGCGACGAGAGCGGCGGAGTTGGCGACCGGTTTGCCCGTGTCGTCCTGCGCCTTCCCGACAAAGCCCACGAGACACGGCAGCGGCACCTGTTCGGCCAGGCGCGCCAACTCCTTCTGATTGCGCTGCCCAAAGGCCGGGCGCTCGATCAGGTCCTGCGGCGGGTAGCCACAGAGGCAAAGTTCGGAAAAAACGGCGAGATCGGCACCGCCGGATTTCGCCGCTCGCGCCAGTTCGACGATGCGCGCGCGGTTGCCTTCAAAGTCGCCGACCGTCGGGTTGAACTGCGCCAGAGCAATCTTCATGGGAGCACGTAGCATACGGGCCGCGCGCAGGGTTTTCAATGCGCGATCAGCGGTTCGTAGTGTTGAGAGTTACGAGACCTTGCTGCCTGAACTTGCGCAACAAAGCCGCACAAAAACGAAAGCTCCCGGAGTAACGAACTCCGGGAGCCGAAAAAACGAACTCCGAGGCGGATTCAGGCGCCTGCGCCGCGCTTCGCAGCCGATGGCTTATACGGTAAACGAGCTGCCGCAGCCGCAGGTGCTCTTGACGTTCGGGTTGTTGAACTTGAAGCCCGAACCCTCGAGCGTCTCGATGTAGTCGATGGACACGCCCTCGAGATACATCTCGCTCATCTGGTCGACCAGCACCTTCAGGCCGTCGAACTCGTACACGTTGTCGCTCGCCTCGTTGACCTGGTTCTCGAAAGCCATGTGATAGCTGAAGCCAGAGCAGCCGCCGCCTACCACGGCCACGCGCAGGCCCGTCGGTGAGGGTGTCTGCTGCGACAGTATTTCCTTTACCTTCGTTACGGCTACCGGCGTAAGTTGCACCATTTGTGTGACCCTCCAAAGATACCGCGCAAGCGCTTGCGCAACCGCCTGCTCAAGTCGAGACCATTATATCAGATGCGGGCAACGGGCGCGACGCTTCCCTGCTGGGTCAGTTTCCCGCTAACCCCTTATACCGCGGGGCGCTCGCGGGGCTTGACGAGTCGCTGGAATTCGGGGTCGTCGTGTAGACAATCGAGATCGGAATCTTTGGCCGCCCAATTCAGGTTGCCATATCCGGCCCCGAGAGCCTTTTTGAACGTGTCGAGCGCCTCAGTTTTTTTCCCAAGGACGCCGTAGGTGCACGCGGCATTGTAGAGCGTATTGGGGTCGCCGGGACGCAGGGCCACGGCGGTCTGCAGGTGCCGGATGCTCTCGTCCGCGTCTTGATTGAAGTACGCGAGGTTGGAAGCCAGCAGGATGCGGGCGCGGACGTCTTCCGGCACCAACTCCAGTTGCTGGCGGAGGACCTTTATTATGCGTTCTCGCAGGTGCTCCGCCTCCCTCTTCCGGCCCAGCCGTTCCAGGGCCATGTTGTAGGGGACATATGTATTATAGTCGTCCCCATTGGCTTCGAGAGCCTGCTCCGTAAGCGCTACGGCCTCTTCGAAACGGCCGGAGGCGAAATACGCCCTGCCGAGAATGTTCCAGGATCCTTCGCAGTCGTGCTTGCGCTCGATGGCGCGCCGCGCCAGCATCGCGGCTTCCTCATATTTCTTCTGTGCGTAAGAGATGCGGGCGCGAGCTACGAGCACTTCCGGTAGGTCGGGCGCGAGAGCCGTGGCCCGGTCGCAGGCAGCCAGTCCCCGTTCGATCCAACTCGGAATCTGCTCGCGAATCTCGTAGATGAGCCCGCACAGGTGCGCGATCCCGGCATGCGCAAGCGCGAAATTCGGATCGAGCTGGATGGCCTGTTCGAACATCTGCAGGGCGTAGTCCATGTTCTCGCGGCGCGTGTAGCTTCTCCCTCGCAGGTAAAAATCGTACGCCTGCGGGTTTTCCGTGGGCTTCCGAGCGATGGTTTTTTCTTCCTGCGGCGTCAAGGTGATGCGCAGGGCCTGGGCGATGCTGCGCGCGATTTCCTCCTGGATGGCGAACACGTCTTCCAGTTGCCGGTCGTAGCGCTCGGCCCAGACGGAGTGCCTCGTCGAAACTTCAACAAGCTGCACGGTGATGCGCACGCGGTTGCCGGCGCGGCGAATGGAACCTTCGAGCACGTACGCTGCGCCGAGTTGCTGGCCGACTTGCAGCGCCGTGACCGGCTTGTCGCGGAACGCGAGCATTTCTGAGCGCGGGAAGATTTGGAGTTGCGCGATCTTCGAAAGCTCGGTCACGATGTCTTCCGTGATCCCGTCGCGGAAGTATTCGTCCTCTTTCGCGCCGCTCTGATTTTCGAAGTAAAGCACCGCTACTGATTTTTGGGTGGCCGCAACCGCTTGCGCCCCGCTCCCGGGAGTACTTTTATCGGCGGCGGGCCGGCGGTTCGATTCGATGTCGCGGCTAAGGCGCTTCAGATCCGCGCGAAGTTCGGCAGCGGTTTGGCAGCGCAGGTCCGCGTCCTTTTCGAGCGTCTTGCTCAGGATCTGCTCCATTGCCAGTGGCAGCGCGGCGTTCAGCTCTTTCGCGGGCTTGGGCACGGAATGAAGGATGCCGTCGAAAATCACGGCGGTGGTCGAGCCAGCAAACGGCACGGCGCCGGTTGCCATCTCGTAGAGGACCACGCCCAGGGAAAAGAGATCGGAGCGCGCGTCGAGTTCTTCGCCTCGCGCCTGCTCCGGCGACATATACGCGATCGTGCCCATCGAAGTGCCCGGGCTGGTCAATTGATCGTCGGCGAGCATGGTTTGCGCGTTCATCGACGTGGCGCCCACCGATTCCACCGCACGCCGGACCACGGACGTCAGCTTCGCCAGGCCGAAATCCAGAATCTTCGCCTGCCCGCGCTCCACAAGGAAGATGTTCGCGGGTTTGATGTCTCGGTGCACGACCCCCTTTGCGTGCGCCGTATCGAGCCCATTGGCGATCTGAACGGCGATCTCCAGCAGCTTGGACAATTCGAGAGGCTTTCCACTCAAATAGTGCTTCAGGGTCTGGCCCTCGAGCAACTCCATGGCGATAAATGGCCGGCCCTCGAATTCCCCGACATCGTGGATGGTGCAGATGTTCGGGTGATTGAGCGAGGATGCGGCGCGCGCTTCGCGGCGAAATCGCTCGATCGCCTGAGGGTCCTGGGAAATATCGTCGGGAAGGAATTTCAGCGCCACGCTTCGCCCGAGGCGGGTGTCGCGGGCTTTGTAGACCACGCCCATTCCCCCGCCCCCCAGTTTTTCCGTGATGCTGTAGTGGGAGATCGTGCGGCCGGACATTGCGGAAGTATCGGGCATCGGTCAGGCAGTGTACCCCAGCCCCTCAACGCAGGCAATCGCGCGACCGGGAGATTGATGAAGACGAAACCGGGCCCAGTCAATCCGGGTGTACAACATGCGTCGAAAGCCCTAAACTGGAAATGAAATGAAACACACGATTACATCGATTCCCGGTGACGGCATCGGACCGGAAGTCTCGCAGGCCGTCCGGGAGATGATTCAAGCCGCCGGAGTCGACATCCAGTGGGAAGAAACCGAGGTGCCGGCGGACGTCGAGAAGCGCGGCACGGCTGCAAGGCAGGCAGCGGTCGTTGAATCGATCCGCAAGAACCGCGTGGCGCTGAAAGGTCCTCTCGCCACCGGCATCGCCACCGGCCCACCCAGCATCAACGTCGCGCTGCGCAAGGCCCTCGACCTCTACGCCAACGTCCGGCCGGTGAAAAATCTCGAAGGCGTGCCCTCGCGATTCCAGGGCGTGGACTTGGTGCTGATTCGCGAGAATACCGAGGATCTCTACGCGGGACTCGAACACACCGTCGTGCCCGGCGTGGTCGAGAGCCTGAAGATCATCACCGAGAGAGCTTCCACGCGAATCGCCCGCTTTGCCTTCGAATATGCGCGCAAGTGGAGGCGCAAGAAAATCCACGCGATCCACAAGGCCAACATCATGAAGTTGTCCGACGGCTTGTTTCTCTCCTCGGTCCGCAAGGTAGCGGAGGAGTATCCGGATATCGAGTACAAAGAACTGATCGTCGACAACGCCTGCATGCAGATGGTCCTCGACCCGTCCCAGTACGACATGCTTCTGCTGACCAATCTTTACGGCGACATCATGAGCGACCTTGCGGCGGGGCTCGTCGGGGGCCTGGGCGTGGTTCCAAGCGGCAACATCGGCGAAGGCATCGCGATTTTCGAGGCTGTCCACGGAACGGCGCCGGACATCGCCGGCAAAGGGATTGCGAATCCGACCGCGCTGCTGATGAGCGCCATCATGATGCTCGACTACATCGGAGAGGCCGCGGCCGCGCGCAGAATCGACGCCGCCCTGCATGAACTCTATCGCGAGGGGCGCTCGCTCACTCGCGACGTCGGCGGCACAGCTACGACCGCGGAATTCACCGACGCGCTGATCGGCAAGATGGAAGCCCGCGTTCGCTCCTAGAACAGCCGTCCACGAGCAATTCTGCGTTACACCACTTTGAGGCCTACTTAACGAAGGAATCGTCATCCCGCCTGCCCTGACGAAGGAAGGGAACCCAGCCGCGCCGTCTGCGGATGGGGATGAGGGATCTGCTTCTGTCTTTCGGATCGAATTGCCGAAACTGCGCCTACTGTAGCGGCTCGATCGACTGCACAGCGATGGTGTTCGACTTCACGTCGAGGACGCCGGTTAGCTTCACCTTCTGGCCCGCGAACTTGTCTCCCAGTTCCTGGTTATCGATTTTGTAGACCTTGTCCTTCACCGAGATCACGTAGACGCCGCCCATGTATTTCACGCAGTACCGCGCGCAGTCCGCCGCGGTCGTCCCGATCGACTTTTTCTTCAGCATTTCGTCGTGGGAACGGCTGAGCGAGTGCACGTTCAGCGCGCACTGCGAGTCGGAGATCTCACCCTTGAAAACCTGTTCGCGTCCGGCGCCCGCCGTCGCGCCGAACCCAGCCAGCACAACCGCAATTGCCATCCACAATACCCGCCTGCTCGCCTTCATCATTCCTCTCCTGACTCCTCGAGTCTTCTCGGTTGGCTGTTAGGGTCACGGCAGCACGACAAATCGCATGTGCATGCCTTCGTGGTCGTCGCTGCAAATCACCGTACAGACGACCACATACTCGCCAGGCTCCGAGGGCGCCGTTGCGGTCAGATCCTGGACTCCGGGCTTGAGCAGGAAATCCCATCCGGCAACTCGCGACCGGTCTTTCGCCCGCAGCAGCGCGAAGCCATGAATCGAGCCGTCCCGGTTCCGATTCTTCGCCTTCACGGCTCGAACGCGCAGCGTCAACTGTTCGCCCGCCCGCGCCTCAATTTCCGGATCCTTTAGCCCCTCCATCTTGAAGCGGCTGTCGTGGTCGGCCAGAATCTCGATCACGCGCGGCGACTGCGGCCGGGCCGGACGCGGTGCCAGCAAAAGCAAGAGAGCGGCGCCCGCCAACACTCCGAATCTGCGTGCCCTGCCGCTGGCGCGTCCCGCATCCGACCCCAACTCGCTCTCCTTATTGCGTCATGTAGTGCAGGATGACGCGCATGTCCTCGTCGGTGATCGTCGCGCGGACCCGCATGTGCCGGACGATCGTCGCCATCATGCGCGGCGGGAACTTGTGCGGCGCCTGGTGGCACCTGCCGCAGTTCGCGTGAAATCTCTTTTCGCCTTCGATTCGCAGCGCGTCTTCATCCTGCAGCTTCGAGGCACTCGTAGCTCCCGGTGCGGCGGGCGCCGGCTCGTTGGCGCTCGCAACCTTGGTTTCCTTTTGGGCGCTCTGTTGCGCGAATACACTGGGTAGGACCGACAGTCCGGCCGCCAGCGTCAGGGTTGCGAACAGGAGAAACCGAGATTTCATTGGATGTCTCCGTGTCCCACCGGGATCGCGAAGCGGTACGTCATGCCGATGTTCCAGATATTCATGTTCCCCGCTTGCGGCGCGAACTGCCGCCCGAAGCTGCTGACCAGCCGGATGTCGTCGCGGAAGTAGTAATTCAGGCCGAATTCGAAGAGGCGCGTGTTCACGGTCGGCAAGTCGTCATCCGGCACAGTGCCCATGAAATACTGCTGCATGCGGCCGACCACCTGAATGTGGCGGAGTGCATCGTGCCAGACGGGAACCTGGCTCAAGCGGTAGGCTGATTCCACCCAGTAGCCGCTGCCGTTGTGAGAGCGCGCGTACTCCGCGCGAATATCGAGCGGCAGAGCCGGAGGCTGCCAGGCCGCATGAAACCCGAAAGCGTTCGAGCGGTCGTCCTGCAAGAGATGCTGGAACGAGCCTCCAAACTCGACGCGCGGTCCTGGCAAATAAATCCCCGCGCGCATGCCGGCCAGGCGCTGCGAGTCGAGAGGCGTGTCGGTGCTCAACGTCGAAAAATACGTCGCGTAATTGACTTCGACTCTGGGCGCCACGTTGAAGCCGCCGCGGAGCATGGCGCCGGTATCGGCGCCGCTCGGCCCCGTGGCGATCGGCAGGATCAGCGGGTCGGTCTGCAGATCGCGAATCCAGACGGGATACAGCCGCTCGTTGTAAACCCCGAAAGGAGTCACGAATCGCCCCACGGTCACCGTCAGATAAGGATTGACGATGTAGTCCAACTGAAGGTAGTCGACCTCTTTTTGCAGATAGCCCTTGTAGCCGATCATCCCCGGAACAGGCGCGAGGTTGATTTCAAACGTTTCGCGCGACTCGATCAGCCAGTTCTGCCCGAAAGGAATGAGGGTAACCGGTGAAATCAGCGGGTGGACGTTGTCTACTCCCCCGTCGAAGAACGAGTTGTAGGCCAGGCCCGCCGAGAAGATCGGCACAGGGCTGATGGGTTGGGTGTCATCCGTCTGCGACTGGCCGAAGAGAGCCGGCGCTAGGCAGAGCGCCACCATTGCGGCGATTAGGCGGAGCAAACCCCTCCGGTTCGAGGAGGCCTCGCGCCTCTGGTGGCCGTTCGAGCTGAGAAATGCGGGCATCTTTCCGCCTGCTGCGTTCAACTTGAGACTTATCGCCTATCGGGGCCCTTGCAGCGGTAAAGCCTAAGGTATGGGTGCCGCGAGGTGAGGTCAACGCGGCACCTCCGCCGTGCGTCCTCGGCACTATTAGCGCGTAGTGAACAACGAGTACTAGTGGCGTGGATGAAGTCGGCACTGTACCTTCGGTCAGGTGGACGTTTGGCGCCGCTCGGAGCCTCTACCCCCGATCTTCCCTTCCCCCGTTGCTAGACTGAGACAGACTTGGTGAAAAGAGTGGCGGGAAGGGCCCGGAGTTCGAGCAGGAGGTCAAATGGCAGACGTGGCGGTCTTTACGAAACTCTATCGGACACTGACTTGGCTAAGCTTCATCGGCATCCTCCTGGTGCTCGTGCTGGTTCTGCGCAAGTCGCCGGCGCCCAATGTGCCCTACGATCCAACCGCCGTGGCGCGCGTCCAGCAGAAATTCGCGGACGCCGACCAGGCAAAAGCTGCGGGCCAGCAGCCTCAGGTCGCGCTCGACCGCACCGAGCTCAACTCCTACCTTCAGCAGAACCTTCAGTACGAAGGCTCAGCCAATGGCGCGACCGTCTCGGTCCCTGTGCCTCCGGCAAACATCGGCAACGCCTCACCCGCTGCCGGAGCGCCCTCGCCCGACCCCGCTGGTAGCGTCGCGACCGGCGATCAGCCGACGCTCGAGCAGGTGCAATCCTCCGTCAAGGACGTGCAGGTGGATATGGACGGAGATCTGGTGAAAGCGCACGTCATCTTCGATTTCCACGGCAAGGATATGTCGCTGGAGCTCGACGGCCACCTGGGTGCACAGGACGGCTATATGAAGTTCGAGCCGGTTTCCGGCATGCTCGGCTCGATGCCGCTGCCGCAATCGATGCTGAATTCCGTGGTCGAGAAGCTGATGGCTTCGCCGGAAAACCGCGAGAAACTGAAGTTGCCTGACGACATCAGCGACATCCAGATCGTCAACGGCCAAGCGGTGGTTTCCTACAAATGACGATCCGATAAGGATCGTCATCTGACGATGCGACGAGCATCGTCATCCTGAGGAGCGCAGCGACGAAGGACCTCTCTTCGCAATCCACCCGCCGCACACGTGCTCTCACCGGTCGCCCCGGCTCGGGACGTAAATGTAGCGCCGGGCTTCAGCCCGGCATCTTTCTTCCTGCTTGGGAATTACGCCGGCCAGACCGGCGTGTACGCCACGTACAGCAGCCAATATACGATCACGCCTGTAATCGACACGTAAAGCCACAGCGGCAGCGTCCACCGCGCGATGGCGCGGTGTTGGGCGAAGCGCTCCCGCAGCGCCCGCGTCAGCGTGATCAGCACCAGCGGGACAATCACCACCGCCAGCGTCGTATGCGACACGAGCAGCGCGATGTAGACCGGGTGAATCCAGCCGTGCCCGCCGAAGCGAATCACGCCCGCATGGAGATGAAAATAGACGTACAAAACCAGAAACAGCGTCGAGCACAGGAACGCCGCGATCATGCACGCACGATGCAACCGGATCTTGCCGCTGCGTATGAAAACGAATCCGCACACCAGCAGCACGGTGCACAGCGCGTTGAGCGAGGCGTTGACCGCCGGAAGCGAATGGAGCGAAAGAAAGTTCATGGGAAGCACGCTCGAGCGAGCGGCCTCATCGCGCGATCATTCTATCGAGAACCAGCCACAGCAGCAGCAGCGGGATGTGCGCCACCGTCGCGTGCATCAGCCACTTCGCGCGGACGTTCGTTCGCGACCGGTTCGCCCACAGTCCCACCTGTAGCAGCAGCATCCCCAGCACCAGCGCCCCGAAAAAGTAGCGCATCCCCGCCATCCCGACCACCGACGGCAGCGCGCTCACCCACACCAGCACCGCCGAGGCGCAGACGATCTGACGAAACGTCGAGTCTCCCGTGCGATCCACCACCGGCAGCATGCGAATTCCCGCGCGCGCGTAGTCTTCGCGGTAGATCCACGCGATCGCCATGAAATGCGGGAACTGCCAGAAAAAAAGAATAGCCACCAGCACCCAGCCGCCCAGCGAGAGCGATCCGCGTGCCGCGGCCCAGCCGATCAACGGAGGCAGCGCGCCCGGAATCGCACCGACGGCCGTCGAAAAAGGCGTGCGCGTCTTCAGCGGCGTGTAGAGCCCCAAATAAAGCACGGATGTCGCTAGCGCTACGAGGCACGCGAGGCCGTTCACCGCCAGCGCCAGCCACGCCGCGCCCACCACAATCATGCTCACGCCGAAAATCAGTACCTCGCGCGGCTGCAGCACGCCCGAAGGCAGCGGTCGCGCGGCGGTCCGCCGCATCACCGCGTCCATCTCGCGCTCCACGTACTGATTCAGCGCCGCTGTGCCGCCCGCCACCAGCATCGTCGCCAGCACCGTGTGCATCAGCCGCGTCCAGTCGAGCGGCCCCGTCGAGCCGAGGTAGAACCCCGCGAGCGTCGTGATCACCACCAGAAACGTCACGTCCGGCTTCGTCAGCACGACGTACGCCCACGGCTTCGCGAAACCGGAGAGTGTCTCGGCCCGTTCGTTCATTTTGTTTGCCCACTCATCGGGTTTGCCTGAACCCCTGCACTTCGAAAGCAGGTGCCGCGTCCGCTGGACGAATCAGCCGCACGCAGGTCAGCGTCAGCAGCACCGACGCCGCCAGCGTCAGCGCGCCGCCCAGCACGTGCGCTACGGTGAGCGTCACGTACGGCAGCGTCGGCTGCTCGGATTCGAGCGCCAGCACCCTGACCGCGTACCACGCGGCGAATCCCAGCAAAATCTGCAGCCCGAAAAACGAGTGCAACAGAATCGTGGCGCGCCGGAGAACACGATTCTCGCGAAACCGTCGCTTGGCCACCGCCCCGGTCCATATGACCATCACCAGCACCACACCCGCGCCCACCAGGTGCGGATCGATTCCAAAAGCGCCGTGGCGAAAGGCCGCGCCGAGGATCAGTTGTGCGAGAATCGCGAGCGTCGTTAGAGTCGTCAGCGCGCGCAGGCTCGGCGACTTCGAATCTTCAATACCTTCCCCAGCCTCTCCCCACCACGGGCTGAGGTAAAGCGACAGGCCGACAATCGTAATGAAGAATACTTGCGCGAGCGTGGCATGCGCAGTCGCCGAGAGGATTGGGTGAACTTCGTAGACGCGTAGCGCGCCGAGCCCCGCCTGTGCGAGGACCAGTACGAGGGCGATCCAGCCGAGCGGCTTCGCTGCCGGCCGCCACCGCAGCTTCGCGAACGTCAGCCATACGGCCAGCACCAGCGTCAGAATCGCCACGAGTCCGGCGGCCACGCGATGCGCGTATTCGAAGCGAATCCCGCCCACGAGCGGCGGAATAATTTTGCCGTATGCCAGCGGCCAGTCGGGGACGGAATCGGCCGCATCGTTGCTGGTCACCATCGCCCCAGCCATCAGCAGCAGCACGGTGCAAATCGAAGTCAGAACCGCGAAGCGGTACACGCCGCGAGAGGTTCGTATGGAATTTGCCGCCATCACCCGTGTTTAGTCGTGTTGAGAGCGTTGAAGACCCTTCATTTTAAGTATCGCCGCTCCAAAACGCAAAAGTTTCTCCCGGCCGCGGGGCGGCTACTTCTTGCGGACCGCCTCGAACTTCTCCCACTCCGAATCGGGTATATCGACCGCGTTGTTGAACTCTCCCGCGCCGCGGAGCCACTGCTCCTCCGTCGATCACCACGCATTCTCCATTGATGTACTCGCATTGCTCGCTCAGCAAAAAGGCCGCGAGGTTGGCCAACTCCTCGTGCCGGCCAAATCGTTTCATCGGGTGGTGATTCTTGGCGCGCTCCTCGAAATCCTTCGACGCCATCAGGCGCGACCATGCGCCTTCGGTCGGAAACGGGCCCGGCGCGATCGCGTTCAAACGAATTTTGTAGCGCGCCCATTCGACGGCCAGCGACCGCGTCATCGCCAGCACTCCCGCCTTCGCGCACGCCGACGGCACCACGAAGCCCGAGCCGCAACCCACGCCTGCGTACGTCGTCACGATATTCAGGATGTTGCCGGGCTGTTTCGCCGCGATCCAATTCCGCCCCAGCGCAAGAGTGCAATGAAACGTCCCCTGCAGCACGATTCCCACCACGGCGTTGAAGGCATTGGGGGAGAGTTTCTCGGTGCGCGCCAGAAAATTTCCCGCGGCGTTGTTCACCACCGTATCGATTCCTCCGAACGGCCGCCCGAAATACTTTTCCGCCGCGCCGATGGCATCTTCCACCGCGTTGAACTCGCGAATGTCGGCGCAAGCGTATGCCGCGCGCCCTCCCTTGGCGCGCAACGCCTCGGCGGTTTCCTTCAGCGGATCTTCGCGGCGCCCCACCAGAAAGAGGTTCGCTCCCAGCTCTGCAAACCGCAGCGCCATCGATCGCCCCAGGCCCGTGCCGCCGCCCGTCACTAGAATCGTCCGATTTTTCAGCAAGTCTTTTTCAAACATCGGCTGGAACCTCCCCAATCTGCGGCTACTGGTAAATCACGCAATATCGGTGCGTCCTCTGGATCTCATCGTCCTCGGCTTTTGACACCGGGACGTTCTTCTCTCCCTCGCGGACGGACTCCGCCCGCATGAAGTCCTCGAAGCCCGGCGCGGAAAAGACGAATGTCAGGCTCATGACATCGCCTCCGATGTTCGAGAGAGAAATCCACGTATTCGCGGGGATGAACACCGTCGCGCCGGCATGCACGTCTCTTACGGAGTCTCCCAAATGCACGCGCGCGGTCCCGGTCTGCAGAAAGAGCAGCTCGTCTGATTCGGGGTGCTTGTGAGCATCGATTCCGTCGCCGGGCTGGAGGTCTTCCGTGCCGAAGACCAAAGTGGGAAGAACGCGCCGTTTTTCGGGTCAACCTTTAGAACGAAGGCTCCTCCCGGTTCAGGGTGTCCGGGCCACGGCCTCCAAATTCTCCGCTCGCCTTCGTTCTTCTCCAGGATGAGCGGCGTTTCCTTGGACACGCTCGTCGCTTGCGGCTCTGGCGCGGATGGCGCCGACGGCGCGTGGGCGCAGCTGCACGCCAGTGCCGCGCAAGCTGCGGCGATAATGCCGGTAATTCGCATAGGACGCCTCCCCCCAAATTGCTATGGCCCGGATTCCGGTTGCAGGGCGAGACGTTACTCCACTCTTCATTCAGCTACAACAACTCGCGACGCATCGCCGCCTTTGCCTTCGTAGCGGCCGCCTTTAGGCGGGCGATTTGCCTTCCTTCCTTTGCGCTGGTCCTGTCGCGGCAAGTGGTCTTCTTTCTCTGCTCCCTCTGCGTCTCCGTGGCGATCACTCACAGGTCATCCGCCGGTCGAGCCCGCCAGCACCATCGGCCACGCCGTCTGAGGCAACAAAAAAGTGAGCGGCTCGCTGTGTTTCCACGAGCCGCTCACTAGGTATTGCGGAATTGGTCCCATGGGACCCTTGTGTCTTACCGGGGTTCGGCTTCTTTCTGTGCGGGCCTCGCCTCACTTTGACGCGCCGGTTCGGGCCTTGGCGCGGATGCCGCCCTGGGTGCCGCCTGACGCTGCGGAGCAGTCTGTCTCGGCGCACTTTCCGCGCGGGGAGGAGCAGCCTGACGCGCTGGCGGTGCGCTCGGGGTCGCGCGAACCGGTCTGACCTCGGGGCGCGGCGTCTCGGGTCTTGCAGCTGGCTGAGCAGGACGCGCCGAATTGCGCATCGGTTGCGCGCTGGTCGCATGTTCGGGCGCGGCCCGCCGATTCGGAGCTGGTTTATTCTCGGCTACCCTGTTCTCCGTCGCACGAGTTGCAGCCGCCCTGTTCTCGCTCGCTCTGGTCTCAGTTGCACGAGTCGCAGCTGCCCTGTTCTCGTTCGCTTTGGTCTCCGTCGCGCGAGTCGCGGCGGCTCTATCTGCAGTCGCCTTGGTCTCCGTCGCACGAGTCGCAGCGGTCCTGTTCTCGCTTGCTTTGGTCGCAACCGCTTTATTCTCGGCGGCGCTTGTTCTCGGTCGCCCTGTTCTCAACCGCAGCCCCACGGGCTGCCACTACACCATTGCCGGAAAATTCTTCCGGTTTGGATGTCGCCGCTATTGACGGACGCCCGTGATTGACGGTCGCCAATAGTTCGTGGTTCTGGCTCGCGGCCCGTTGTTGTCCTGACTGTGCGGCGGTCGCCGAAACGTGTCGCCCACGAGCGGCCGCCTGTTGTGCGGCACTCGGTCGAGCGTTGATTCCACCGGATCCGCCGTCATAGCTGACGTAGTTTGTCCTGTTGACGACGCTCTTGCTGTACGTGTTGCGGAAGTTCCGGCCGCGGACGTTATTCACGTACGTGTTGTACCTGAACTGATTGTTGCGCCAGTAGCCGCCCTGGTAGCCGACGCCATTGTAGCCATAGCCATAGTTGACGCCGCCGTAAAAGCCCACTTCCGGGCCCCAATAGCCCTCATTCCAGCCATACGCGCCGTCGCCCCAGCCCCAATAACCCGGAGTCCACAGGTAGCCGACGGTGGGTGGCTCGACCCATGTGCCGGGCACCCAGTAGTAGCCCTCGTCGCCCCGCGCCCAGTAACCGGGCGTCCAGAGATAACCTTCCTCGGGGCAAGCAGGTTGTGCGTACACCACCAGTGGCGGCGGAGCGATTGTGATCGCGATGCCGAACTGGGCGCGAGACATTGCCGGCACGGCCAGCATTACAACCGCGAGCAAAAGAGCGAGCGGAAGAAATCGAAGTGAGCGGAGCATACGCATTTTTCACTACCTTGCCTGATCATCCTTCGCTTGCCCGGTCTTGCTTTGCTGCTGCGGGTTGCGCGGATTGAGGGGCTACACCGCACACAGGATGACGCAGGCAGTTTTACAAAACTGTCCACTATGGGTCACATTTCGCACATTCCCCAACGCACGTATTCTCATGGAACTAGCGCGATAGCTGGGCAATCGGACTTGGTTCAGACGCTCGCCGCCATCCGCTGGTCGACCTGCGCGAGCACCATCGGCCAGGCCGCCTCGTGGCGGTTTTTCGACTCCTCATCCGGGAAGCCCGCGTGCGTCAACCGGAGCATCGTCCCGCCGCCGTCGTCCACTGTTTTTAGGGGGTCGGAGCTTCAGCTCCGACAAAAAGACTTCGGTAGTCACACTTCCTCTGCGCTGCTTCTGTCGCGGCAAGTACTCGTCCCATGTCCTCCCTGGCTTCCATAGTGTTGCTCGCAGCCGCTGCGATAGAATCCGGGCCGGGCGCAACTTCAAGGAGAAAGCTATGGCAACCGTGCTCGTCATTGGCGCCACCGGCGATGTCGGCCAGGGGATCGTAAACGTGCTCCTCAGGGCCGACTACCGAGTCATCGCTGCAAGCCGCGGTGAGGAACGGCTACGCGGCCTGGCGCAGAAACTCGGATTCCCTGCGGCTCTCCGCACATTGCGAGGAAGCGTTGAGAACGAAGGCACCGCCGCAGCGCTCCTTGCAGCCATTCGCGAGGGCGGTGACACGCTCGATGTGGTCGTTACCACCGTGAGCGCGCCGTCGAAGAGCGGCGTGTCTGCTCTTCGATCGTTCGGCCGACAACCTTACCCAGGTGCTTCGCGACAATCTGATCACGCACTTCGTGGCGGCGAAGACCTTCATCCCCGCCATTTCAAGCGGAGGCGTGTACCTGAGCATTGGTGGCGGATTGGCCGATTACGTGAGGCCCGGCTTTGGTCATCATTCGATGGCCCAGGCCGCTCTTCGCATGATGCTCCGGACGTCTGGCTGCGGAACTGAGCGACCGGCCGGTCGTCGTTCGCGAACTGCTCATCGCCTCGATGGTCAACGGAGAGAGCCGGCGGAGCATCGCCCAGCCGGAGTGGGTCACCGATCTTGACGTCGGCGAGCACGTCCGCGCGATACTCGAACGCCCTCAGGATTTCCCCGGCCTGATTCAAACGCTGCGCTCCCGCCACCAGGTCGGCTTGCCTTGAAGCCGCGCCAGTAGCGAGGCCGAATGGGCCAACTGGATGCCGACTGGAAAACCGCCGACGAAAGAGCACTTTGGGGTCGGAGCTTCAGCTCCGACATAAGAACGTTGGTAGCCGCACTTCCTTTGCGCTGGTTCTTTTGCAGCAAGTAGTCTTCTTTCTCTTTTCTCTGCGCCCTCTGCGTCTCCGTGGCGATCACTCCGCCGCCATCCGCTGGTCGAGCTGCGCGAGCACCACCGGCCACGCCGCCTCGTGGCGGTTTTTCGACTGGCCCGTCTAGAATGCTCACGGGCGCGTCAATCGCATACAACCTCACGGATGGAGGGTACGGCGCGGACAGGATCGCGATCACGCCGCTCGGCCTCCGAATCGTTCGCCCCACCGCAGAAGGCGAGGACTTGATTGCGAAGAGGGAAGCGTTGCTCAAACCCCGAGTGATTCGGGAGTCTTGGAAAAGTACGACGGAGCGCAGGTCCCGAAGGATGAAATCGCCCGTAATGTACTTGAGACTCTTGGTGTGCCTCGAACCAAGACCGCGAACGTGTTGGAACTCATCATTGAAGGTGCCGACTCAGTTGGCCTCTTAAAGACAATCAAAGACAGAAAGTGGGTCGACCTGAAGGGTGCCAACGTACAACAATCGGCGAGCGAGGGCGAGGCAGGAACCGAATTCGTTCCGAAGGAGGACGCTTCGGCTGACCCTCCGACAGCAAAGCCCAAGCCGCCCATCCCGCCAACCGCAGACGATCGAGCCAAGAAAGTGTTCATCACTCACGGTAAGAACCGAAACTTCGTTGAGCCCATCAAGGGGCTACTCAGCTACGGCGAACTTGAACCCGTCGTGGCTACGGAATCGCAGACCGCGTCCCTACCTGTGCCACTAAAAGTCATGGGACACATGCGCTCATGCGGAGCTGCGATTATTCACGTGGAAGGCGAGCGCAAGCTGTTCGACGCAGAGACCAAGGAAGTTGTCGCGCTGAACGAGAACGTTCTGATCGAAATCGGTGCCGCAATGGCCTTGTACGGTGACCGATTCATTCTCAGTCAAGGACGGTGTGAAGCTGCCATCCAACCTCCAAGGACTTTATGAGGTTCGCTACAGGGGCGAAAACCTCGACGCAACAGATACGGTGAAGCTACTTGGAGCGATCAAGGATATGAAGAACCGCCCGCTTCCACCGAGAGGGTAAGCGTGACTTCTTGAAGACCGCGCGATCCCAAATCTGGGGCTCGAACGGCTCAAATTTACCGGATAGAGCACGGTGCGGAATCGCCAAACCTGCAATAAACGATCGTGGCTATCCTGCTTCGCGGAATTTCCAAAACGACCGGGACGTAATCCTGCTTCTCGTCTCGATACGGCCAGATCCTCCACGAGGCGGCTCCCTGTCCAGAGGTGATGTCAGCGACAAATAAAGAATCCTGCGTCGCATCGATAATCTTGAACAATCCGCTTTCCGAAGGGCAAGTCTCTGGCCTGCGTTGACACACTCCGTTTTCGTCTCGAAGCCTAAGCGCAACGTCAGCAGTAACCGTGTAATCCCCTCCCCCACGCGTGGCGGGGACGTAGGGGTACACCCAGGTCGCGTAGGTCAGTATCGAAAGAAACGTAAGTGACACCGAAATACACACACCGATGACCCAAGCGTGCCGAGCCGCATATGGGCGCTTCTCTACCCATTTCTGCGTGCGGGCCAGCACAGCAACAACGGAAAAAATGAGCACTATGTAAATGTAACCCCCGTGCCACACAACCTGCCACAGGACGAAACCCGCGACGTGCCATCCTACATATGCAACGCTTCCTCCAACGATAAGTAAGATTCCCAGCCTAAGTGCCCTCCATACTCCTTCCGCTATGCCAAAGGCCCTGCCATCCGATCCACTGTCGCGCAAGAAGTCCAGAAGCCAAAAGCCTGGGAACAGCAGGAACATCCAGACGGCAATCCAGAGGGAGGGAGCGACAATCCGGGACGTGCAAACTCGACCGTGAGGTAGACGACACCCGATACGACTATGCTGATCGGGTACCCCAGTGAGTCACTCAATTTCCGCCAAACCGACATCTTGGCCGAATCCGTCGGCCACGTTGCACTCCACACGCGAAGGAACCCGAACAGAGGCACGAGCACGCCGGCTGGGAAAAGCCAAAATAAAATCCCGACGAAGACGTACTTTAGTCGAGCCACCTCGCTGCCCTGAATGCCAACATGAAAACGACTCATGAAAGTAAAAACAACCAAGAAGCCAGTCGCGTAACAGATGCCGACAGCGGCGACAAACCATTTGGCGATCGTTTCGATGTTCACGATTGGATGCTAAGTGACTCGGCCATGACAGGCAGCCTCGTCCTACATCGGTACGATAATATAACATAAGGTAATTGAAACGGCCTGGCAGAACCCTTGACCCTAGTCTTTCGCGTCCGCCGCCGTCAATTCCACAAACCTCTCCGGATTGCCGCCGCCCAGTTTTCGACAGAGCCGAGCCAAACGCTCTTGCTCTCGACCGTCGATCGCGGCCATCTGCGCTTGGACCAATCTCGCCTGCATCGGGAAAACTTTCGCCACCAGCTTCTTCCCTTCCGGCGTAAGGTGCACCACCTTTCTCCTGGTATCGTTCGCGATCGGGCCGCCGAACCACCAGGCCACGCCTTTCCAGATTGCGGATCACGATGGTGGTGTTGCTGCCGGCTAGCCAAAGCTTCCGCGCCCAGCGTTCCCTGCCCCATCGGGCCGCGACGCAACAGCATCTCCAGCACCCGGTACTGGCTCATCGTCAGCCCGAGCGAGTCGAGCTGCCTGCCCTGGAGCGCCATCAGGTCCTCCGTCGCCTTCACCAGGTCCCTGTAGACCCTCAGCGCCCGCTCGGCCTTCTCGTCTTTGTTGAATTCCATCTTTCACCTTCCTGACACCATCAGCGTAATGCACGAAAAACGGAGCGTGGGTGACAAAAGCCTGTGGACTTTGAGGCGGAACACGGACCACGCCGGAATTGGCGAAATAAGGGGCGTTTAAGGCGCAAAACTGGCCAAAATTGTCACCACCGGTAAACGATTTAATGCCTCGACGTGAAGCGAATTTCTAAGAGAAATCGGGGAGGCCGACGTGAAGCAGCTCGACGGGTCCGGCGGGGGAGGCCATGGCCGTGGCGCGGTCGCCGAGCTCGAGATGAATTGTGGCGCGAGGCTCGAAAGGCCGCGCCTCAACAGCGCCTGAACCGCTGGTGACGAAATAAATCGACTGATCTTCCAGCGCCATCGACGCGCCGGCGTCGATGCGGTAGAGCGCCAGGCGCGTGCGGCGCTCCGAAAATTCGCCGAGATGTTTGCAGCTCACGCCGGGCTGCCCTTCGACCGGCATCCACTCGAAACTCTCGGGGTCCATGAACACAGGACGCAGATACCGCTCGGCCGGATAGGCGAGCGGGCGGCCGTTCACCTGCTCCCAGACGGCTTCGTAGGCGTCTTTGTTGATTTTGCCGCCGTCGGGTTTGAGGCGCGTGTAAACGCCCTTCGCGAACGTGCCGTGCTTCGCCAGCTCGGCCGCGGCCCGCTCGTACTCCTCGGCGGAAATGTAGCCGCTGCCGCTCGCCCCGCCGAATTGCAGCACCAGCGTGGTGCTGGGCGTTGGGCCCGACTGCGGGCCGTAGTAAGTGCCTTCGGGAAAATAGGCGATCGAGCCGGGCTTCATCGCGCCGTCGGTGGCGAAATCGAAATCGCCCTCGAGCTGAAAGCGGACCTGATCGAAATTGTGGCGGTGGCGCGGCGAAGCGTACGTCGGCGTGGACGAAAGCTGGAGCGAGAAATTTCCCGGCGTGCCCGGCTCTCCCACCAGAAGTCGGCGCGAGCGCAACGTGCCTTCGCGGATGTGCGGCCGCTCGACCAACGGCACGCTTTCGAGACTGATCACCTGCACCATGAGTTGTCGCTCGATCCGCTCGCGGCTAGTGGGCCGGAGGCGCGGGTGGAGGCCCTGCCAGCGTCGTATCCTGATCGAGAATCAGCCGCCATCCCGCGCGCGTGTGCAACCACACGGACGAGCCGCGCATATGCAGGGTGAGGGGCGGCGTCGTTGCATTCGGCCGCGGTTTAAACGTGATGTCCACGAGGCCGGAGACGATCGCTCCGCCGTCGAACGGAATGACCTTGGGATCCTTCAGGTCGTAAGCGGAGAGGGACAACTGCCCGTTCTTGATCGCGGCCATAAATTCCGTTTTGGACTGCGCCGCGCCATTCCCATGAATGAAGATGGCGCCGTCGGCCATCAAAGGCGCGACGGATACAAGGTCGCCGGCCACGCACGCGTCCTGAAACTGCCTCTGAAGCTTCAGCGCCTCGTCCGGGCTCGCGGCCTGGGCGCTCGCTCGCGGAGCGAATCCCGCGACCATAAGCATTGCGATTGCGGTGACGGAAATCGAAGCCAATCGGTTCCTCGAAAGCGACATCGTTTCTCCTCCCCAGAAAAGGGCTACAGGTCTCCTTTATTGCTCCGACAAACTGGAACGGCGCTACGCGCTCTGCGGCGCGTTGTAGAAATTGCCCGACCGGAGCTTCACCAGCGCTTGGGCCGGATCGAATGTAACACCGATGGGGTCGCCTCCGTCCGCCACAACGCGGATCTGCGCCTTCAGCATGCGGCGCTGCATGATGATGCCGCGGTCGCTGGTGGCCAGGTGCTCTTCGGAGTGCAGCGAGACCGGCCCCTGCCCCACCTGCGCCTCGTAATCGCCTGGCGTATCCTGCCGCTCGCGCTCCGTCATCTCGCCCCAGAGCTTGCCCCGAAACCGGATTCCCCCGAGCGGCGGTGCTCCCTTCGGCATCCGCGAGACGGTGACCATCGTGAAGTGCGAATCGTCGACGGGCAGCGACCACGTGATCCGGTTCGCCTTCACCTGGTTTATGTCTACCGGATTAGGGACGCACATCACGTTGGGCATCAGGAACGACGAGACGCGATCGTACTCGCGGCCGTCGTCGAGCTTGCGTTTCGCGGAGTAGCAGACGCCATTTTCGGTGGTGAAGAAGTCGACCTTGGGCATCAGCGCGAATTGCGGCACGAACTGCACCGTGCTGAACGTGGAGTGCAGGACTTGGACGTGAAAAGGGTCCATCACGTTGTCGTTCATATGTAACCAGCTGTACGGAGCGACGGCGAAGGCTATTGTCGCCAGTGGCGCCAAAAGCGCCCATGTCGGCGCGCAACTCCTCGTCGGGAGCGACGTCTTCGAGAATGTCATAGCGCGGCAGGACGGGTTTTTTCTCCGGCGGGCCCATGTAGGCGAAGACAACGCCGTAGCGTTCTTCGAGCGGATACCAAGGCTGGCGGGCGACATCGAGATTCTTGCCGCCGTCGGGTTCGCACGGCTGCCGGAGACAGCGGCCTTCGACGTCGAAGAGCCAGCCGTGGTAGCAGCAGGCGATGCCCTCTTCGGAGACCTTGCCGTAAAAAAGCGTGGTGCCGCGATGCATGCATCGCGGATAGAGCAGGCCGGGGCGGCCTTTCTTATCGCGGAAGAGAATCAGATCCTCGCCGAGGATGCGAACGTACTGCGGGCGGTCCACGACATCCGCGGAGACCGCGACGGGCTGCCAGTAACGCCGCATCAGTTCCCCGCACGGCGTGCCGGGCCCTACTTGCGTGAGTTCGTAATCCGGATGCTGCGGCGACTCTGTCGTAGGCCCCGCCATCCGCCGACCGCTTCCGCTGAGTCGCTTCAGCCATGTTCGCCCTCCTGAGCGTTGCTGGGGAACTAGCGCAATAAACTCCTCGACGGGGTGAGTTGTCAAGAGGCGGGATAGATCGCGGCTTTTGGCAGCGTCGAAGTTCACAGAGCGAAAGCAGATCCCTCGAACTGCGTCCCGCGCCCGCAGAAGTCGCGGGAAAGCGAAAGGCACGCGGGACTTCGCTCGGGATGACAACGCAGTGGTGGTGTGCGTCGCCGGAGGCTTAGTGGCTTGGCGCGGCGGCGGGCGGCGGACCCGCGAGGGGCGTGCCCTGATTCAAGATGAGCTGCCAACCATCGAGCTTGCGGAGCCACACCGTCGAGCCGCGCATGTGGAGAAGGCGCGGAGGCGTGCCAGCGGCGGCCGAGGGCGGCGGGGCGAGCCCCACGTCGATGAGGCCGGTAACGACGGCGCCGCCGTCGAAGAAGACCACCTTAGGTTCCTTGATCTCGTACGTACTGACCTTGAGTTGGCCGCTCGTGATGGAGTTGATGAACTGCGCCTTGGTTTGCATGGCGGCGCTGCCGTGAACGAAGATCGCGTCATCGGCCATCAGCGCCGAGAGCGTCGGCATGTCAGCAGCCACGCAGGCGACCTGGAATTTTTTCTGGAGATCGAGGATCTGCGCTTCCGTCAGAGGTCCCTTGAGCGACGCGCTGGTCTGTGCGTGAGTCGAGCGGGGCGCGCCCAGGGCGGCGACGACAATCGCGACAATCGTAATAAAAACTGAAATGAACCGATTCTTTGACAGTCTCATGACGCTCCTCCCAATGCGTATTCAACGGGCGCAATTCTACATCGAGTGGCGCCGCGGGCGAAGCAAGCTTCGCCCAAGAGAAGGCGCCGTCCGTCGCAAAGACAAATGCCTCAGGTCTGAAGACCTGAGCTACATGGGGATACATGGCCAGCGAGCGCTTCGCCAAACGCACTCAGCGCGAGGTCGCGTTGAACTTGAAGGAGATGGATTTGGATTCCTTGGGTTCGAGGGTGACGGTCTGATCGAGGACGCCGAAGCGCTCGTGCCAGGCTTCGATCGTGTACGTTCCGGGCGGCAGATTTTTCAGGTCGAAGGCCCCGGTTTTCGTCGTCACCTCGAAGTAAGGATTGTCGAAAACGAAGAGGAAGGCGCGCATCCACGGGTGAATGTTGCAGGCGACGGGAATCGCAAGCTCCTGATTCGGGAAATTCGTGACGAAAGGTTCCGCGCCTTGAGGCAGCGAACGGTTCCACGGCTTGTTGTCGTGCGGCATCGGGTGGACGTTGTGCGTGACCGGGTCGGTGTTCTTGATATCGAGGGGCTGATGCGCGCGGAAGGCGAGAACACGCGGAACGTACATGCAGCCCTTCTGATCGAGAACGGCGGGCTCCGTGGGTGTGTCGTAGCGATAGCTGCCGAGGCCGGACTTGACGTAAACGACGACGTTCGCGAGGGCATCGTGAGCGCCCAGGATAACGACCGGCGGAGCGACCGGCGTCGGGTTGGCCTGGACGCAGGCGGGCTCGGCGCTCATGTCGATGGGACGAAAGACCGGCGGCGTGCCTTCGAGAGTGACAGTGCCGGTGATGCTGGCGGCCGTGGCGGGGTCGACGACGGCGGTGGGAGCGGGTTCTTCGGTTGATTCTTCGCGTTGTTTTTTGCTACAGCCGGAGAGCGTTAAGCCGATGATGATTGCAAGCGCCAGAGCATCAGGCCGAATTCTCAAGAGCGAAAAATCCTTTCCGCGCAATAGAATATCTTAACAAGACGGCACGAGGATGGAAAAGCGAATCGCGGAGCGTGGCGGGTACGTGTTTGCGATCTGTTTCTTCAGCTCGTGGGTATTTTTAGGGACTGGCAGGTATTTCTAAGAATACTGGGGGCCAGGAGAGGAGGTGAAGACTGGCCCCCAAATCGCGCGAGTCACGATGCGCTCTTACTTCTTGGCAACCTCAACCGAAATGGCTTCCACGTTGCGTGCTTCCTCACGAACTGCTCGTCCGTGTGCGAGCGCGGGGTCAGAGACGAAGACCACGCCCAACTCGGCCACCCGGAGCGAATGAATCACCCGCTGCGTTCCCCGAGTGCCGATGAGCAGCGCGCTCTCGCCCGTGGCGTCCTGCCTGATGGGAGGAGCCACCGACGCTACGCGTTTGCCGCTCTTGGCGTCTTGAATGATCACCATCGCAGGGTAGCCGGTGGTGGTGATGGAGAGTAGGTAGTCGCCAGCCGGAAGCACCGCCTGGCCCCAGTGGGCTTCGTAGGGCAGAGTGAACTTACCGTCAAACGCCGATTGAGCATTGGCCGAGCTGGCGGAGAAACAAATTGCCAGCAGCACAGTCGCAAACAACGTCGTCTTGGCCGTTCGTCGGATGATCGTTGATTTCATTGTAGTTCTCCTATCGTCTCGTCTTTTGGCTGAGTGCGTCTCCGACGGCCTGCCGGAGTCCGCATCGTGCCTTCACCCAATAGAGCGAAAACGGGAGAGAATCGGGGCCACCTGAAATCGAAAAATTTCCCGATTCCGGGTTAAGCGTCGGGCGCTCTTCGCGTTGCGGTGTTGCGGCAAATTGACTTTGTTGGTCCCGGGCTGTACGGTTGACTAATTTCAGGTGTGTTATCACAGGGGGAGGCAAGTTGTCCCCAGCTTCATCCACGCAGATCAATAGACTGCTCGCCGAATGGGGCCGGGGCGATCAAGAGGCGCGGGAAGAGTTGATCCCCGTTGTTTACGAGGAGTTGCGCCGCATCGCGCGCCGACGTCTCTGGCACGAGCGCCCTGACCACACACTGCAAAGTGCGGCACTCGTTAACGAAGCTTACCTTCGTCTGGTCGGCTCAAAACCGCCGGAATGGCAAAACCGGGCCCACTTTTTCGGGGTCGCGGCGCAGATGATGCGGCATATTCTGGTGGATCACGCGCGCAATCGGCTCGCTGCCAAGCGCGGTGCCGGGGCTCCCCGGCTACAGCTGGATCCCGAAATCGCCTCGCCACAACAAACGGAGGTTGACGTTGTGGCGCTCGATGGCGCCCTGAACAAACTCGCCGGTTTAGATCCCAAGGCGAGCCGCCTGATAGAGTTGAGGTTCTTTGGCGGACTGTCGGTTGAGGAAACTGCCGTCGTCATGGGTATTTCGCCGAGGACTGTTAAGCGCGAGTGGGCGGCCGCTCGCGCCTGGCTTCGGCTGGAAATGGAAAAGGACGCAACCAAGTGACGCCGGAACGCTGGCAGGAAGTGAAGGAGATCTTCGCCGAGGCGCTGGAGCAGAAGCCTTCGGAGCGAGCAACCTATCTCCAGAAAGCCTGCGCGGACACCTCGCTTCGGCAGCAGGTGGAGTTGATGATCGCCGCCCACGAACAAGGTGGCAGCACTTTCATGGAGCACCCGGCTCTGGGATTGGGAAGCACCGAGCTGCTGAAGAGCGGTACGAAGCTAGGGCCGTACGAAATCCTCGCGCCCTTGGGCGCCGGCGGAATGGGCGAAGTGTACCGGGCGCGGGACGCGCGCCTGGGCCGCAGTGTTGCGATCAAGATTCTGCCAACCGCGTTCTCCGCAGACAACGATCGGTTGCGCCGCTTCGAGCGGGAAGCGCGCTCGGCCTCCGCCCTCAACCACCCCAATATCGTCACCATCTACGAACTCGGGCAGGACGGTTCCACTCACTACATCGCGATGGAGCTGGTGGAGGGGAAGACGCTGCGCGAGTTGCTCGTCGGCGGACTGCTGCCGATACAAAGAGCGATTGGAATCGCCGCGCAGGTTGCGGAGGGACTGGCCAAGGCGCATGAAGCGGGCATCGCGCATAGGGACATAAAGCCCGCGAACCTGATGGTCTCTCACGATGGATTCGTCAAGATTCTCGATTTCGGCCTGGCGAAGCTGGATGCAACCGGCGGGGAGATGCCGGATATGCGCACTACGTCCGCGTCGCAGACTCGATCGGGTCTGGTTCTAGGAACGTTGCAATACATGTCGCCGGAGCAGGCCAGCGGTAGCGGGCTGGATATCCGGTCAGACCAGTTCTCGTTCGGCGTGGTGCTCTACGAGATGGTGACCGGAAAGAGCGCCTTTCGGAGAAGCACGGCGGCGGAAACGCTGATGGCCATTCTCCGGGAACAGCCCGAACCGATCGGAGCGCTAAACCCCGATGCCCCGGCTCCGCTGTGTTGGGCTATCGACAGGTGTCTGGCAAAGGAGCCCGACAAACGCTACGTCTCCACCCGCGATCTCGCACGGGAACTTGCAACCATACGCGACCGATTCTCGGAGAAACCGGCCAGGCAGGCGGAGCCGCGCCCCACCAATATTCCCGTGCAGCGGACGGGGTTTGTGGGGCGAGAAAAGGAAGTAGCCGCCGCGAAAGAACTCCTGCTGCGTCAGGATGTGCGCCTGGTCACGGTCACGGGTCCGGGCGGAATCGGCAAGACGCGTCTCGTGGGGGAAGTGGCGAGTGGCCTCGCCGAAAGCTTTTCCGGTGGAATTCATTTTGTCCCGCTCGCAGCGGTGAGCGATCCGGCCTTGACCGCTTCCGCGATCGTACAGGCGCTGGGGATCCGAGAGGCGGGAGGTCAATCGCCGCTCGAACTGCTCAAGAAGAGTTTGCAGGATTCGTTGCGCGCACCCATGCTGCTCCTGCTGGACAATTTCGAGCACCTGATTCAGGCGGCGCCTACCGTGGCAGAACTCCTGGCTGCGGCACCCAATCTCAAGATCCTGGTAACGAGTCGCGCGGCGCTCCACGTGTACGGAGAACAAGAATTTCCGGTGCCGCCGCTCGCGCTGCCGGATTCGCGTTCCATGCCGCCGGTTGAGGTCCTGTCAAAGTACCCCGCGGTCGCGCTGTTCGTACAGCGCGCCGTCGCTGCCAAGCCCGATTTTGAACTCAATCGGGAAAACGCCAGCGCCGTCACCGAGATTTGCGCCCGGTTGGATGGTCTGCCTCTCGCGATCGAGCTCGCGGCCGCCCGGGTCAAAGTACTTTCGCCCTCTTCCATGCGGACACGCCTGGCGAGCCGGTTGCAGCTGTTGACAGGCGGCGCGCGGGACCTGCCGCAGCGACAGCACACGCTTCGCGCCACGATCGATTGGAGCTACGACCTGCTGAGCGCCGCCGAGCAGAAGCTTTTCCGGAGATTATCGGTATTCGTGGGCGGATGCACTCTGGAGGGCGTGGAAGCCGTGTGCGACACCAAAGGCGATCTTGATTTGGACCTGCTCGACGGTATGGCTTCCATGGTGGACAAAAGCTTGCTGCAGCAGGTCGAGCAGGGGAGCGGTGAATCGCGATTCGCGATACTGGAAACGATTCGCGAGTACGCTTTGGAAAAACTGGAGGCAAGCGGAGAGGAGGCCCCGACGAAGCGCGCCCATGCCGCCTACTGCCTGGTGCTGGCCGAAGAGGAGGCTACGGGGCAGAGCGGCGCGGAAAAAGCGGAATGGCTGGAACACCTCGCGTTGGAACACGACAATTTTCGCGCGGGCCTCGAGTGGCTGACAGCAACCGGAGATGCGGAGTGGGGCCTGCGTCTCGGCGCGGCCCTGTTTCGGTTCTGGGAGACGCGAGAGTACCTCGCTGAAGGCAGGGACAGGCTGGACAAGCTGCTGAAGATGAAAGGAGCTGGCGCTCCCGCGAAGGCTCGGGAGCGCGCTCTTTTTGCGGCCGGGGTGCTCGCCGGCGCGCAGGGAGATTACGCCTCTTCGGATGCGCTCCTGAGGGAAAGTCTAGAGATCGCGCGCCAGTTGCGCGACAAGCAGGGCGTCGCCGTCTCGCTAAACGCGGTGGGGGTCGTTGCTCAGGCGCGGGGTGACGTCGCAGTTGCGCTCTCTCTACTCGAGGAAAGCCTGGTCCTGTGGCGAGAATTGGGCGACCAGAAGGCTGTCGCTCGTTCTCTCAGCAACTTGGCCAATGTCGCCAAGTTGCAGGGTGACTACCCCCGAGCGCTCTCTCTATACGCGGAGTGTCTCTCAATCTTTCGTGGACTGGGGGATGGGATAGGCGTTGCCTGGTCGCTAGACCACCAGGGAGATGTCGCTCGCGATCAGGGTGACTCCGCGGCGGCGCGGACATTGTACGAACAGGGCCTGACAATTTTTCGGGAACTCGGCGATCGCTGGGGAATTGCCAGCACGCTCGCCGATCTGGGAAGCCTGGCGAGAGAACAAGGAAATTATTCCGCCGCGCGCACGCTGTACCGGGAAAGTCTAAGAAGCTTCCAGGAACTGGAGCATAAACGCGGTATTGCGCGCCTGCTGGAATGTTTCGCGTGCTCGGCGGCGGCGCAACTCGAAGCGGAGCGTTCGTTGCGGCTAGCCGGCGCAGCGGCCGCGTTGCGACAAAACATCGGCGCTCCGCTGACGCCCGCGGAACAAGCCAAACTGGAAGCCATTCTGGATCCGGCACGGCAGGCATTGACCAACACGGCAGGCGCGGCGGCCTGGTTAGAAGGTTGGGCTATGCCGGTCGAGAAAGCCATCGAGGAAGTGCTGATGCCCGAGGCTACATCTACTTCGTGTTAGTACACCGGCGCCCAGACGGGCTGACACGAATCGTGAAAGAAATACGGATGCCATTGGAAGTTCCAGCCAGCGCTTATTCCGCGCTTGCCGGATCGACGAGTCGGCGCACGGCGGAGACGCGGTTGGCGGGAAAGCCCGAGCGTCTGGCGTGCTCCTGGATGGCCGCCTCGTCCGGAGCGAGGTAGACGCAGTACACCTTGTCGCCGACGACGTAGCTATGGAGCCACTGAACTTCTGTACCCATTCCCTTCAGAACGTTGACCGACTTTTGGGCGATTTCCCGCCATTGGGTGTCGGTAAAATTTCCGGCTCCCGGGATTTCGCGTTCGATGACGAATTTGGGCATGGGCGACTCCTTGATGCGCACAGATGCTAGCATGTAGGTGAAGTGGCTTCAAGACGGCTTAGCCGAAGTTGGCCCGCTCAGCGGGAATGGGCCAAGAAGGAAGGAAAGAGGTTGCCATGGACCTTCGATCGCTCCAGAAGCCGCTGAAAGAGCAATACCGCAATGATCCGAATGCCTCGCGAATCACGCTGCGGGCGAAAGGCGGGCAGACGGATGTCCCGGTGACATGCTCGGTCGATATCGGACGCGCCATCTATCAGGCAGAAGCCCACAAGGGAGTGGGAGGCGGCGGTACCGGTGCGTGTTCCGGTGACCTTTTGCTTGGGGCTCTGGCGGCTTGCGCGCAGATCACTTGTCAGATGGTGGCCGCGGCCATGGGCATACCAACCGAACGCATCGAGGTCACGGTGGAGGGAGACATGGATCTCCGAGGGACCCTTGGCATATCGAAGGACGTGCCCGTGGGCTTCGAGAGCATCCGTCTTCATTTTGATGTTGCTGCGCCCAAGGCAACACCGGAACAGCTCCGCGGCTTGCGAGAGAAAACAGAACAGTATTGCGTGGTGATGCAGACCTTAATGCGGCCGCCGAAACTGCAAACCGAGTGGGTTGGTCAGGATTGAACGCGCGGCGGCCATACGATGAAGAACCCTACCTGAAGCACGCCGTGCAGCTGAAATCCTCTGAACAACTGTCCAAGCATAGCCTGCCCTCAGGTATCCCACTACCGAAGCGCTGCGCGAGCGGGCTAGGAGCGGCCGTCGAGGACGGCGGCCAGGGCGGCGACGGCACGGTCGATGGCGGCGCGGTCCACGTCGTAGTGCGTCACCATGCGGATCGTGTGCGGGCCCGTGGGACCGCAGAGGACGTTGCGCTTGGCGAGCGCGCCGCTGAGATCGGCGGCGGTGCGGCCGGTGGCGGTCACGTCGAAGATCAGAATGTTGGTGACAACCTTCTTCGGGTCGATTGCGATCCCAGGAAGCTTCGAGAGGCCTTCTGCAAGGTGGCGCGCGTTCTCGTGATCGAGATGGAGATTTTTCGGCGATTCCTCGAGCGCGATCAGACCGGCGGCCGCGAGGACGCCTGCCTGGCGCATGCCTCCGCCGAGAAGCTTGCGGCCGATGCGGGCTTTGTCGATGAAATCGCGCGAGCCGACGAGCATCGATCCGACGGGCGCGCCGAGTCCTTTCGAGAGGCAGAACATCACCGAATCGAATTTGCGGGTGATGTCCGCAACGCTGCGGCCGAGCGCGACGGAGGCGTTGAAAATGCGCGCGCCATCCAGATGCACCGGGAGGCCGGCGTCGTGCGCGCGGTCGCAGATTTCGTCCGAAACTGCCGGTGGGTAGACCGTGCCGCCATGCATGTTGTGAGTGTTCTCAAGCTCAATTAGCGCGGTCTGCGCGCGGTAGTAGATGTGCGGGCGGATGACGGGCTCGATCAGGTCCCAGGTGAGCACGCCGTCGGGAGTGGGCACGGTGTTCGGCATGCAGCCGGCGATGGCCGCGACGGAGGCCATCTCGTAGAGGTAGATGTGAGCCTGCCCCTCGCAGATGACTTCCATGCCGGGGCGCGTCCAGGTCTTGATGGCGGTGAGGTTGGCCATCGAGCCCGAGGGGAAAAAGAGCGCGGCTTCGCGGCCGAAGATTTCGGCAGCGCGAGCCTGTAGGCGATTGACCGTGGGATCCTCGGCGTAGACGTCATCGCCCACTTCGGCTTCGGCCATGGCGCGGCGCATCGCGGGCGTGGGGCGCGTGACGGTGTCGCTGCGAAGGTCAACAATGGCTTGTGGATCGGAGACGGTAGACATGGCGGCACAATGATACCCGAGTGGGGGCGACTTGGAAGCGGGAGATGCGATACGGGCTACGCGCGCGTGGCAGAATGCAGGATGACGCTGCCGAAGTTCCAGGATGCGATGCGGATGGCGGTGAAGCCGGTCTGCTCCATGAGTGCGGCGAGCTCGGCCGGCGGCGGGAACTTGGCGACGGAACCGGGGAGATATTTGTACGCCTCGGCGTTGCCGGAAATGGCGCCGCCGATGCGCGGAAGAATGTGCTTGAAGTAGAAGCGGAACAAACCCGCCATCGGACCGGACGCCGGCTCGGTGAATTCGAGAATGCCGACTTCCCCGCCCCGTTTGAGGACGCGCGCGATTTCGCGGAGGCCCTGCTCGTAGTTCGCGAGATTGCGAAAGCCGAAGGCGGTGGTGACGAGGTCGAAGCTCGCATCAGGAAATGGCAGATGGAGCGCGTCGGCGGCAGCGAAAACGACGGGGCGATAGGGGCGTTGCGCTTTCTCGCGTGCACGGGTGAGCATCGGCTCGACGAAATCACTGCCGACGACGGGACACGGATTCGAACTCGCCTCAGGGGTTGAAACCCCCGAGGAAGAGACCGCCTTCATGTCGGAGCTGAAGCTCCGACCCCCTAAAGTGCTCTCGCTCCGGGCAGGCTGCTCACGTGTAACGCCACGAAGGGCGCGGGAACGGGCGCGATCAAGAGCAAAGGCCAGATCGCCCGTGCCGCAGCAGAGATCGAGGACGCGCGCATCCGGGCGGCGGAGGATTTCGATGAAGCGCTGCGCGGTGCGGCGGCGCCAGATGCGGTCGATCGAGAACGACAAGAGATGATTCAGAAAGTCGTAGCGCGGGGCGATGCGCGTGAACATGTCGCGGACGCGCGCGGAGGCTTCGCGTTCGTCATGCGAGCCCTCGGGGCGAGTGCCGGGAAGCGGCGATTGTTTTTGCGCGGCGATCATAGGTCGAAGTTGAATTGAAACATAAAGAGGTCCGCGTGACTACCGGCCACGGCCAGAGCAGCACATGCTGCGAGAAAGACAGCGCAAAGGGCGGGGCTACGCCCCGAACGTTCTATGTCGGAGCTGAAGCTCCGCCCCCCTAAACACCGAAAGCCGTCGGCAAGGAGGAACGCGTTTCGCATGCGTGGGACACAGACGCCGCGCTCCGCGCGGGCCGTTCGCGGCGGGGATGAATCCCGGCCCTTCCGTTGGCAATCATAAAGGCGATTCCAAAAGCGGCTTCCTCGCTGCGTCTCGCGCTCGCAAGAACCGCGAGTAAGACCGAAGGCACGCCCTTCGTTCCTCAGGGCAAGCGAGACTTCGCTCGGAATGACAACCGTGGCGCGAATCGCTCGCGGCGCGATCATTGCCGCCCTGACCGCAGGTCGGCGCGCGCGATTGCTGGATGGCCAGCACCGCGGCAAGTATGTTCGCCGAGCATCCGCCGGTACCCCTGCGAAAACCATCTCGGCACACGATCGAGGTCGCATTGTGCGTCAACGCATGTTATGCAAGGGCTTTCGCGGCGATGGCGGGCAGCGCGGCGAACGTGCGCGCAACGATGGGCCAAGGAAGCTCGATGCCCCACTGCGTTTTGCCGATACGGCGCGGCAAGACCCAGCGAACGCGGCCGCCGCGAGATTTCTTGTCGCTCGCCAGAATCGGGCGGAGCTGGGCTGCGCGAATCTTTCCGAGCGGCGGAAGAGGGCCGACACTCGCCACGAGCCGGATGATGCGCCCGGCGTCCGATTCGCGGAGGCGGCCGGTGGCGACGGCAAGAAGCGTCGCGGCGATCATGCCCCAGCCGATGGCTTCGCCGTGCAGGAAGCGGCGGTAGCCGGTGGCGGTTTCGAGCGCGTGGCCGAGCGTGTGGCCGAAATTCAGGATCTGGCGCAGGCCGCCTTCGCGTTCGTCGGCGCTGACGACGCGCGCCTTGATGGCGGCCGAGCGCGGAATGATGTACGCGAGCGCGGCGGGATCGCGGCGGAGCACGGCGTCCATGCGGCGCTCCAGGAATTCGAAGAGCTTTGCATCAGCGATGACGCCGTACTTGATGACTTCATAGAGGCCGGCGCGGTATTCGCGGTGCGGAAGAGTGCGCAGCGTTTCGGGATCAGCGATGACGAGTTTTGGCGGATAGAACGCGCCGACCAGATTCTTTCCTTCCGGGAGATCGACGCCCGTCTTGCCGCCAATCGCGCTATCGACTTGCGCGACGAGCGTCGTGGGAATGTGGACGAGGCGCACGCCGCGAAGATACGTTGCGGCGGCAAAACCGGCCACGTCGCCGACCACGCCGCCTCCGACGGCCACCAGAATCGCGCGGCGGTCGGCGCCGGCGCGTACGAGCTGGCGCGCGATGCCTTCGACGGTCGAGAGACGCTTCGCGGACTCGCGATCGTCAAAGAGGATGGGGCGGCGCGCACCGGTGCCGGAATCCTTGCGCCGATGGCCCGGCCCCAATGCCGCCAGACGCGGGGCGAGGAAAGGACGAACGTGCCGGTGGAATCGCCCAAGCGCGCCGATAAGCGAGGCGGCGCGAGCGAGTGCGCCGCGACCGCAATACACGTTGTAGGGACCGGCGGAACTGGTTACGCGAATCGTTCGCATGGAGACAGAAAATGTAGCAAAAACAAAGGAGGTAAAGGAAAGAAAGGAAGTGGAGGAGGCAGCGAGCCAAGGTCGTGTGGCGGGCGGGTTGTAAATCCGCTCCTACCAAATGATCAGAGAATCGACGAGGTCCTAGCGGGGCACATTCCGCGGGCGCACTTTTCACAAACATCGCATCGAGGCGAACGAAAGTGGCTTGCCGCGCGTATCTGATATCGACAGGAGGGGTTGATCCATGCTGACGTTTCTATTGTGGTGTATTTTGCTGGTCATCTGCTGGCCGCTGGCGCTGCTGGCGATCGTGTTGTACCCGATCGTGTGGCTGGTGCTGCTGCCGTTCCGTCTGGTCGGAATCGCGGTGGGCGGCGTGCTAGACCTCGTGCGCGCAATTATCACGCTGCCTGTCCGGGTACTGCGAGGACCGAGACACGCGTAGGCGGATCCCCGGACTGGCGCGTGTAAGACCTAAGAGCAAAAGCAGATCCCTCTCTGCGTCCCGCGCCCGCACACCCCGCGGGACAGCAGGGGCGCACGGGACTCCGCTCGGGATGACAGGTGGACAACAAGTGTGAGTGGTCAGCGCTTCTGAAGCTCAGCGACGGATTCGAGGATGACGTGGCCGACGATGGCAAGGCTCGGCGGGCTGATTTTGTCGAGGGTGTCCTGAGGCGTGTGCCAGTAGCCGAGATTCTGATAATCCCCCAGATCGATGATGTCGATGGCGGGCACGCCGCGATGGAGGAACGGCAGATGGTCATCCTGCGTGCTTGTCTCCTGGGGCACGAAGACATCCTGGTGACCCAGTCGAGCCGCAGTGCGCCAAATGATATCCGTGAGCCACTTCGGCGAATCGGAATCGCGAAGGATGCGCAGATTGAACTGGCCGATCATGTCGGCAAGGATCACGGCGCGAACGCGCTTCAAATCCCCTGACACAGCGAGGCGGGCCGAAAGCTCGCGGCTGCCATAGACGCTGTCGGTAGCCGTCCACTGGGCCTGACCGTTCTGCACCACCTGCGCTTCCTCGCCGTCCAGGAATGCGATCCACACGCCGTTGCGCTGCTTCGCGCCGCCGCAAAGCAGCTTCGCCATTTCGAGCATCAAGCCGGTCGACGAGCCGCCGTCTTCGGCACCGACAAAATTATCCAGTCGGAGCGTGTCGTAGTGAGTGAGCAGCAGGATGATTCCCTGCTCGGTGCCGGGAACTTTGGCAATGATGTTTTTCATCGGAAGCGTGCCAATGGGCGTCTGCGCGTGGAAGTCGTCGATGTCGACAGCGCATCCGAAGCCTTTGAGCTGATCGATGACGTAAGCCTGGGTGCGCGCGATAGCGTCGGAGCCTGGAGGGCGTGGGCCGAACGCGACGAGCTTTGCCGTGAAGTCATACGCTGCGGCGCCGTCGAAACCGCCGGTTTGGGCGGCGGGGGGCGCTGCGTCCGAGGGGGAAACCGCAACCGTCTGTTGCGCTGAAGATGGCGGCGCCGCAGCCACCGAGGGGTTCGAGGACGGCGTGGTGTGCCCACAACCCGTGAGAAAGACGGCAGCAACCGCAATCGCAGCGCTCAGCAGCACGCTTCGCACGAGAATCCACGCTAGTGAGCCTCACCTTCCGCGAGCGCACGCGTGCGCTTGCGCCTTAAGACGACGTAGGACACGAGCACACCGACAAAATAAAGAACGACGATGGGCGCCATGAAAACAAGCATCGTGGTGGCGTCGGGCGTGGGCGTAATGATGGCGGCGACGACGGTGATAATCAGCATGGCGTAGCGGAAGTTCTTCAGCATGAACTTCGGCGTGACGATCCCGAAAAGCGAAAGTATGAAAACGAGGACGGGAAGCTCGAAAACCACGCCCAGCCCAACCAGGACGACCACCGTCAGTTCGAAATACTCATTGATGTTGATCAGGGGCTTGATGAGGCCGTCGTTGGCAAAACCGACGAGGTAGGTGAGCACCTGGGGAAGCATGACGAAATAGCCGAACGCGATGCCGCAAAGAAAAAGAATCATCGACGAAACAATGAAGCTCACCACGGCCCGCCGTTCATGCTTGTAAAGGCCAGGTGCGACGAACAGCCACACCTGATACAACACCCACGGCATGGCGATCACGATGCCGAGGTACAGGCCGAGAGTGATCACCAAGCTGATGTAGCCGGCGGGACTGGTGTAGTACAGATTCGGCTCGATGTGATTGGCGCGAAGGGCGGCCTCCATGGGCCGCGCGACGAAGTTGATCATGCGCTTCGCGACCAAAAGACCGAAAACCATGCCGATGCCAACGGCAGTGAAAGCGCTGATCAGGCGTTTGCGCAGTTCGACCAGGTGGTCGAAGAAGGACATCGACGCGCCGGTTTCGTCTTCGGCGCGCGGTCGGAGGATACGCTCAGGCTGGGCGGGCGCCGCCATCACTCACTTTTTCGGATTCAGAGCTCTCCGGGGATTCAGAGGCCGGGGTGGATTCAGGCGTTTTGTACGCGGCACCGAGGTAAGGGTCCTGAGCGGCCAGGTCCGGATCCATGCCGGGTATAAAAGGTTCGGGCGGCGGAGGACCGGCGGCGCCCGAGGCGACTGCAGCGGCATTCGGAGCGTCGGAGGGAACCGTCCCGGTTGCGGCTGCGACGGGCGCAGCGGCTGGCGCAGGTTGAGGCGCGGCCGGTGCGGAAGACGCTCCACCGATGCGGCGCGCGTCGCCCTCGCGTTCCAGGTCGCGGAGATGGCCTTCGAAAGTCGATCGGAGATCGCCGGTGTGGCGGCGGAACTCGGCCATGACCTTTCCCAGGTTTCGCGCCAGTTCCGGCAGCTTTTCCGGACCGAAAACGACCAGAGCGACGACGAAAATGACGATGAGATGCGGGATGCTAAGCATTCTGCGGCCTTTATTGGCGGCGTCTCCGCGCCGTTTCTGCATCATAGAAGAGCCTCACGAGACGTGTCAAACGCGCTGAATGGGCAATCGCTTGCCGCGGGCCGTCAAAACGAATGTGTTATACTGCGATGAGGGCGAAAAGAGGACGTATGGAATCTTCTTCGGGGTCATCGAGACAAGCAGGTGGGGGGCGAGCGTCGGGAGCTTCGGGATCAGCAACGCGCGGAATTGTGCTGTTGGTGCTGGTCCTCGCTGTGTCGGCGATACTGGGCGGCCTTTACAACCCGTCCGTGCGAGCCACGTCCGCAGGCTCGTCGACCTCCGACGATTTACAGGATTCCGTGAAGAGCTTCACGCGGGTCCTCGCAGTGGTCGAACGCAACTACGCCGATCCGGTTGACACGGACAAAGCGATCTACGACGGCGCGATCCCCGGAATGCTGCACGTGCTCGATCCGCACTCCAATTTCTTTGATCCCAAGCAGTACGCCCTGTTTCGCGAGGAGCAGGAGGGGAAGTATTACGGCGTCGGGATGATCGTGGAGCAGCGCGAGAATCAGACCGTGGTACAAGCGCCTTTCGTCAACTCGCCCGCTTATAAAGCCGGGATTCGACCGGGCGACATCATCGTCCAGGTCGACGGGAAGAAGTGCGCGGGTTTGACCACGAACGAAGTGGCCGACATGTTGAAGGGCGCCAAGGGCACGACCGTTCACATTTCACTTGGACGCGAGGGCTGGGACAAGCCGATCGAAGTGACCGTGGTGCGCGACGAGATTCCCCGCCCCGGGGTTGAGTTTTACACGATGGTGAAACCGGGCATCGGCTACGTACACGTGACGACGTTCAACGAAACGACCGACAGCGATCTGGCGGACGCTTTGAAGCAACTGGACGTCTCGAAACTCGACGGGCTGATCATCGACCTACGGGGCAACGGCGGCGGGCTGCTGAATCAGGCGGTCGGCATGGCGGACATGTTCCTCGATAAGAACGAGCTGGTGGTGTCCCACCGGGGGCGGTCTTCTCCCGAGCGGCCGTACTACGCGGTGCGCGGTAATCAGGGAGTCGAGGTTCCGTTGGTCGTGCTCGTCAACAATGGGAGCGCGTCGGCCTCGGAAATCGTGTCCGGCGCGATTCAGGACCACGACCGCGGGCTGATCGTGGGCGAAACGACGTTCGGCAAGGGGCTCGTGCAAACGCAGTTTCCATTAAGCGAAAATACCGCGCTGCTGCTGACGACCGCGCGTTACTACACGCCGAGCGGGCGCTTGATCCAGCGCGATTACAAGAACGTGACGCTCTACGATTATCACTACAACCCAAAACCACCCCGCGCACCCGAAGTGAAACTTACGGACACGGGTCGCCAGGTTTATGGCCAGGGCGGGATCACGCCGGATGCGATCGTGGCCGACCCGAAGCCGAACGATTTTCAGGAGCTGCTGGAGCGGCGCGGCGTGCTCTATCCGCTTCCATCCGGCGTCGGCGATTTCGCGCGGTACTATCTGGGTCAGAAGCCGGACGTCAGCAAGAACTTCACCGTGGATGATGGGGTGCTGGCTCAATTCCGGAAGTACCTCGACGAGCAGCACGTCCCGTTCACCGAAGACCAGATTCAGCAGAACTTGGCCTGGTTGAAATGGGAAATCAAGCGCGAGGTGTTCACGACGGTCTTCGGACTGAACGACGGGTATCGAGTCGCGCTCGACAACGACCCGCAACTCGACAAGGCAATCGAGGAGATTCCTCAGGCGAAGGCGCTTTATGCTAGCGCGCGCCGAATCGTGGCGCAGCGCGAGGCTGGCGCGCCTCCCCAGCAGTAGCGCGACAAGCCTCTTACGTCATGCCGTGATTCGGGCATGGATCATGCGGGGGGAAAAATCATGAATCCAAAGGAAGGGGCTCACGAGCGCTTTCAGCAGGCGCAAACGAACATCCTTGCGTTGAGCCACCGAATCCACGCGAGTCCAGAGCTTGGATTTGAGGAAGAGAAGGCTTGCGCATGGCTGGCGGATGCTCTCGCCGGCGCCGGATTCGACGTGCAGCGCGGCGTCTGCGACCGTGGTGCCCGCCCACACTTCCGCGAAGTATATGGTGCGCGCCGAAACCGTCGAGGAACTGGCGGACGTGCGGACGAAAGTCCATCGCTGCTTTGAGGCAGGCGCGATCGCCACGGGGGCGAAGCTGGAAATCCGCGGCGGCGAAAAGCCCTACGCCGAGGTGCGCTACGACCGCGAGATCGGCATGACCTACAAGCGCAACGCGGAAGCGCTGGGCCGGTCTTTCCCCGAACTGAGTCCGCAAATGGCGCGCATGGCTGCTTCCACCGACATGGGCAACGTCTCGCACGCGATACCGTCGATTCATCCGATGATCGGAATCAATTCCCTGCCAGCGGCAAACCACCAGCCGGAATTCACCGCGCACTGCATCACCGAGGAAGCGGACAAGGCCGTACTCGATGGCGCGCTCGCGATGGCGTGGACGGCGATTGAAATGGCGGGCGATGCCGCGTTGCGCAAGCGCCTGATGAACAAATCAGACGCGCGGGCGAGCGCGTAGTACCCACCTGATAGTCCCGGGCCGTTCGACTACTTCGAAGGTTGAGCCTCGAGTTGGGCCAGCGTGCTCTTGACGCTCGCTGTATCCTGCGAGGCGGGGGCAGATTTCAGGTATTCGCGCAACTGGGCGGCCTGGCCGCGGGAATCGCCCTGGGCCTGGCATATCTGGGCCAGGAGCAGGTGAACCTGTGGCATGTGGTGCCACTTGTCCAGTTTGAATGCGTTCTGTGCGTCCTTCTCAGCCTGAGAGAGGTCCCCGAAATGCAGCGCTGCCACGGAGGCGTAGTAGAAAGAATAGGCGTTGCCCGAGGGGTCGACCGAGAGAGCGCCACCAGAGAGAATCGCGACTTCCTGCCAATCTCCCTCGGTGGCCGCAAATTCTGCCAAACAAAGATACGGCGCGACGTAGTTGGGATCGACGCTGCGGGCCTGCGAGCATGCCTTTCGCGCGTCGTCTCTCTTCTTCTGGGCGTCGAGGATCTGACCGAGCACGACCCAAGCGGCGGCATAATTGGGATAGAGCTGGATGGCGCTGCGCACGTGCTGCTCGGCGTCGTCGAATCTCTTGTTCTTGAAAGCCCCGCAGCCCTTCTGATACTCGCTCGTCGCTTTGCCTGGAACAGCCAGCCGCGCCACGCTCACCGTAGGGCTCTTGGTTCCAGACTCGGTCCAGGAGTTGCAAGCTTCTGTCTCGAGCACCCGGCTGGTGTCGATCGCGTCCGGCAACAATGCCGAAGGCATGGAACCCGTCGTCCATTCCCCGGCACCAAGAGCCGGGATGGGCGAGCTAATGGCGGGATCCGGGTTAGAGTCCGGCGAATCGGGGATACGCGGCGCTGGCACCTGCTTCTGAGCGAGTCCGGGCACGGCAATTGCAACCACGAAAAGAGCACAGATCGCCGCGTGTCGCACGGCAGCGTACATGGCTACATCATAATCCCGCAGGCATTCCGTGGCGCAACTTAATTTCCGAGAGGCTTGCTCTTCCCTGATGGAGCCGGGGCGGCACTGGAGAACTCAGACTGGTGGACGGCAGGGGATTCGAACCCCCGACCCCCGCGTTGCGAACGCGATGCTCTCCCAACTGAGCTAGCCGCCCACCGCGATTTCATTCTAACAAACGGGTGAACGGCCGCCAATTGGGATTCGGGCTCACCGAGTTGCGCCCTTCCAATCGCACCAAGCCAGTGCTAGCCTTTTCGCGAGGAGTGCGAGACAGGAATTGACCATCAAACTGATCGCGATGGACCTCGACGGGACGCTGCTCGACACTCAGGGGCGGATGCCGGAAGCGAACGTCCGCGCAATTACAGAGGCGGCGGCGCGCGGGATCGAGATACTGGTCGTCACCGGGCGGCGATTCCCATCCGCGCAGAAAATCGCAAGCGAGCTGACCTGCGACCTCCACCTGATTGCCAGCAACGGCGCCGTGATCAAATCGAGTACAGGCGAGACGCACTATCGCCGGCTGCTGCCGGTTGCGACCGCCCGGCGGGTGCTGGAAGCCACACCGGAGTACCGGGCGTCCGCGGCGGTGATTTTCGACCGGCCCCTTTCAAGGCAGGTGATCTTCGAGCGCGTGGACTGGGACAATCCGCGCACCGCTTCCTACCTACGCTCCCGCGAGCAGGTCGCCGAGATCGTGCCTCTAACGGCGTGTCTCGATGGGGAGGATCCTGTCGAGATTCTTTTTCTCGGCGGCTGCGGGGAGATGCGCCGCGCGATGCGCGCTCTCGAGGCGCTTCCCATCGCGGCGCAGTACACGCTGGCGCTGACCGAGTACGAAGGGCGCAATCTATCGATGCTCGACGTGCTGAACGCAGGCGTCACAAAAGGCTCGGCGCTCGCGGAATGGGCCCGGCGGCGCGGGATCGCGCGCGCCGAAGTGATGGCCATCGGCGACAACTGGAACGACCGCGAAATGCTCGAGTTCGCGGGCTTACCGGTTGTGATGGAGAACGCCGTGTCGGAGTTGAAATCTCTTGGTTGGAGGGTTACGCTTTCCAATGACGCCTGCGGGGTGGCAGCCGCCATTCAAGCCTGCGTATTGGAGGCCCACGGACGAGATTGATCGAAAAAGGGGGGAAGAATGAGAGTCTTCACGATAGTGGGAGCGGCAGTGCTGTGTACGGTGGGGCTGCTCGCGGGCGGACCGGCTTTCGCGCAGCAGGGACCGGCGTCAACACAGGGGCCGGCATCCACGCAGCCGTCGACGATCACCTCCGTGCTGGATACGCAGCTCACGATCATCGAGCGCGAATTCACCGGCGCCGCCGAGGCCATGCCCGAAGACAAATATTCGTTTGCTCCCACGAACGGCGAGTTCAAAGGCGTGCGCACGTTCGCGCAGGAAGTGAAACACGTTGCAACGGTGAATAACCGCTTCTTCGGCTCCATCCTCGGGGAGACGGCTCCTGTCGCGCCCGATGAGGGCATCGGTTCGAACGGACCGGATGCCATTCAAACCAAGGAACAGATCCTTCAATACCTGCACGAATCCTTCGCACACGCCCACAAAGCGATTGCCACGATCAACGCGGACAATGCGGTCACACCGATGGCCGACCCGGCCGTTCCGTTCCTGAGGACGCGGGCTGCGCTGGCCATCTTCGCCTGCACGCACGCCATGGATCATTACGGCCAAATGGTCGAATACCTCCGGGACAACGGGATCGTTCCGCCCGCGAGCGCGCGGCGTCCGCCTGCAAATCCACCGGCAAAGCCGTCGGGAGAGTAATGCAGCGGCTCATTTTCGCGGGCGCGTTGATCGCGGCCGCAATCGGAGCTCCCGCCGCGCGCGCGGACTACGCGGTGCTGCGGTCGGGCGCGAGGCTTCACGTGACGGGGTACGAGCTCGAGGGTGACCGCGTGAAGCTCGCAGTGGCGGGCGGCACAGTCGAAATCGCCGCGAGCGATTTGATCGACGTAGAACCGCAAGACCTGTTTCCCGCGCCGCCGGCCGCGAATGTCGACTTCGGGACGCGTTACGCAAAGCTGATTCACGCAGCGGCGCAGAAGCACGGCGTGGATGAAAAACTGATCGCCCATGTGATCGCCGCGGAATCGAATTTCAATCCGAAGGCGGTCTCGCGGAAACGAGCGCTGGGTCTGATGCAGTTGCTGCCTGAGACCGCCGCACGATACTCGGTGGCCAACGTGTTCGACCCGGCGCAGAATATCGACGGCGGGACCCACTATCTGAAGGATCTGCTGGAACGATATCGGGGAAACCTGACGCTGGCACTCGCAGCGTACAACGCCGGACCGGAGATGGTGGACCGCTATGGCGGAGTGCCGCCCTTTCTCGAGACGCAGAACTACGTGAGGGAAATTCTGGCTAGCTTGGCCATACAAACGGCCAAGTAAGTGCAGCACCCTCCCGTGAGCAACCCTGCATCTCATTACGCTTGACGTAACGCGTACTTTATGATACTTTGACCTCGTGATTGTCAGCTATCGGGACAAGCGAAGCGGGGATTTCGCTGCCGGCAAGCGGGTCAAGGCATTCTCTGGGTTTGAACGCTCCGCGCGCCTGAAGCTCGACCGTCTCGAGTCGGCCACGTCGCTGAAAGACCTTGCCGCATTGCCCGGCAATCGTTTCGAAGCCCTGATGGGCGACCGAAAGGGCCAGTACAGCATTCGCATTAACGACCAATGGCGGATTTGCTTCGAGTGGCTCGACCGATCGCCGGGGCCGTCAAACGTCGAGATTGTCGATTATCATTAGGAGGATCGCTATGGCACTCACCGCTATCCATCCGGGTGAACACCTGGCCGAAGAACTGGAAACACTCGATATGAGCGCGGCCGAACTGGCGCGAAAGATCGGTGTGCCCACCAATCGCGTGACGCAGATCTTGAATGGGACACGGTCCATCACGGGTGATACCGCCCTGCGCCTCGGTCATTTCTTTGGCACGAGCGCGCAGTTTTGGCTCAATCTACAGAGTCTCTACGACCTGCGCCGCGCCCAGGAGAAGGCTGGAAACTCCATCAAGGCCCTTCCCACTCTGAAACGCCCCGAGTCCATCCACGCGTGAAGTGTTAGAGGAGATTGCGGACCGCTATGGCGGAGTGCCGCCCTTCTTCGAGACGCAAAACTATGTGAAGCAGATCCTGGCTAGCTTGGCCACACAAACGGCCAAGTAAGCGTCGCTGCTCTCCCTGCTCAGTGCGACAGTTACATGGTGAGGACGACGCGGAATTCGGCCTTGCCGCTCATCATCCGGGCGTAAGCTTCGGCAGCCTTGGCGAGCGGGTACTTTTCGATCATGGGGCGCACGCCGGTGATTTCCGCGAAGCGCAGCGTGTCCTCGGAGTCCGTGGGAATGCCGGATGCCCATCCTTGGATGGTTTTCATCCCACGGATCAGCTGGATGGGCGAGACTTCGATCGGGTCGGGGGTGGCGCCGACGACCACCATCTCTCCGTTGTCCCCGAGCCCGTCAATCAGCGACGACATTGCTTTCGAGCTGGGCGCGGTGGCGAGAATCACGCGCGCGCCGCCAAGTTTTTGCAGCTCGGCCGCGGTGTTGGTTGCGGCGCTATCGATGTAAACATGCGCGCCGAGTTTTTTCGCGAGGGTGGCGTTCTCCGGCCCGCGCCCGATGGCTGCGACGCGATAGCCGAAATTCCGCGCAAACTGAATTCCCAGGTGGCCGAGGCCGCCGATTCCCTGCACGGCGACGAGGTCGCTCGGGAGCGCGCCGCTATGGCGGAGAGCGTTGAACGTGGTGACCCCGGCGCACATCAGGGGCCCGGCCTCGGCGGCGTCAAGCGATTCCGGCATCGACGCGAGCGCTTCGACCGGGGCGATCATGTATTCCTGATAGCCGCCGTCGTAGCTGAGGCCGCAGATTTTCAGATTGGCGCAGTTGCCGAAATCGCCGCGACGGCAGGCGAGGCAGGTGCCGTCCTGCCCGCCGTGCCAGCCGACGCCGACGCGCTGGCCTCTCTTCCACTGCGTGACGCCGGGACCGGCTTCGTCGATCACGCCGGCGATTTCGTGTCCGGGGACGCGCGGGTAGATGATGCCGGGCCACGCGCCTTCCTTGGTGAGCACGTCGCTGTGACAGACGCCGCAGGCCTGGACGCGAATCCTCACGTGTCCCGGGCCGGGTTGCGGAATGTCGCGCTCCACGACCTCGAAGTCGGCACCCGGCTTGGGCACTTGCACGGCCTTCATTTTCGGCATTGGTCTCTCTCCGTTCTCATTGAGGATTTTGTCGTCGTGCGATCGCCCCGCGCGTGGTCAGGCGATTTGATGCGCGCACCGCATCTGCGGATTTGGTCGTTGGCGGTGAAAAGTCCACAGGCGGCAAACGGGACGAGTTTCCAGTCGAAGATCTACCTGCCGAGACGTACTTCGAGGGTAGCAAGTAAATTTATACGCCTAAAGGGAAACGGAGGCAAGCGCCTGTGGTTGCATCGAAAAAACGCCCAAGGCAGAGCGCGGAGACGCGGCTACTGGGTTGCGGATTTTTCGCCGAGGCGGCGCATGCGCTCCTGCAACTTCTTGCGGAGCGGGGCCGGGGCATTGGGATTGAATGCGACCAGATACCAGAGCGGCTGCGTGCGGTCGCGACTGAGCCGGGTTAGCGTGGAGGCATCGCTATTGGGATGCCGGGCGATGTTTTCGCGAATCGCCGAATAGGGATGGTGCGAAAGGCGGCCGAGGGTCTTCGCGGTCACCTTGGGATGCTCGCTGATCAGACGAAGCAGGTAGTAATCCTCTTTGGGCGCCTGGCGAGAGAGATTGTCGAGCGCATCGGCCCGGACCTCGGCGCTGAGCACGGTGCCGACTTTTTCGTCCCAGCCGGCGTTGATGCGGTTGAGCTCCTGAGTGCGCGCATGGATCAACTGCTCGATCACGCGGCGCTCCTGATCGAGACGCGATGCGGGCAGGGCGCTGTGTTCGACGGAATCGAGCACGCGAAGAAGGTGCTGCCTTTCACCAAATACAATCTGCGAAGTCCGCACGGTCTTCCCCTTCCCCGGATTTCGAACCAAGTCAGAACGTCTCATGTCAGCATCACCCCGCTAATTTCGCGCGCCGCGGATGGAATTCTCGCGCGGCCCGAACGCCTTTCCGACGTGCCCAAGTATAGCTGAAAGGCACTTGCTCCTGATCGGAACTCTAGTTCCAACATTTTCACCGCACAAGCCCGGTATGCCGCCGATCGCACCGTTCGCGCTACCAGTTCCTGGCGAGCGCGGTGATTATCTAGTGTTGGCGCAAGGGAGTAAAGGAAAGGCGGAGCGCAGTGTTCCCAGGCTCGCAATAGATGGTCCTAGAACCAGGTTCGGCGGGGAGTGGCGCTCCGGCCCCAGCCAGCGCTGGTCACCGCGCCTTGGTCGGGTCCGAATGGGGTATGTCGTTGACAGCAACGCGGCGCTTGAAGCGCCAATGGCCGTCCTCGCGAACCAGGGTGTCGTCATAGTGGCCTCCGTAGAGGAGGGCGGGGTGATTGTCCGCACTGGTGACCGTGAACGACCAGCGGGACCAGGCGGTGGCGGCGTCCCCCTGGACATCGATCAGGAAATTCGTGAGAAGGTGGTAGGTCGAGCCCGGCTGGCCTTTGGGACTGACCCCCAGGTTCTTCTCCATGAGGGCCTCGATCGCCGCCGGGCCCTTGGCGGAGCCGAAACCGCCCACCCATTCGCCGTCCCCGGCAAACAGGCGCGAATAGCCGGCCAAGTCGTGAGCGTCGAGAAGTCGACCGTAGTCCGTCAACAAGGCACGGATTTCCTCAATGTCCTCAAGGCGTTGAACGCGGGCGGCGAGGGCCTGACTGCCGCGGGCGGCGGCTTGCGCGCTCGCGGCGCTGGGCACTAACAGTCCCCCGGCCAAGAGTAGAAACATCGGAATCCTCAAGATACTCATGTGTCCCTCCAATCCCCCTCAGCAGTTCGGAGCGGCCGGGACTGAAGATATCATCGCTTCTCGAAGGGCGTATAGGGCGTCCCGAAAAACGGAGTGGATAAGAGGATCAGCGAAGGAAGGGGTTGCTTTCGCGTTCGGCGCCGATAGTGGTGAGGTCGCCATGGCCGGGGTAGACGACAACATCGTCCGGGAGAACGAGCAGTTTCTCGTGGATGGAACGAATGATCTCAGGGAAGGAGCCTCCCGGGAGATCGGTGCGGCCAATGCTGCCTTGAAACAGGGTGTCGCCGGCGAGAAGTCGGGCGGCAACGGGCAGGACTTCACGCCCGGGTACATGCTGGTGTGCATGCTCGGCGGCAGCGCGTTTGACGATCACGCTGATGCTGCCGGGCGTATGACCGGGTGTGTGCAGGATACGTGCCCTTCGAAGCCGCCCCAGCGCAGTGTGTCGCCTTCCTTCAAGAAATCCCGAATCTGCACGGTCTCGGGCGTGGGAATGCCGAGCCACTGCGCCTGGACGTCGAGAGCCTTGTAGAGAGCCATATCCGCTTCGTGGATCAGGACGGGTGCGCCGGTCGCACGGTGGAGCGCGGCAAGGCCGCCGACATGGTCGATATGAGTATGCGTGCTGACGATGGCGAGAACTTTGAGTCCGTGGCGCCGGATGATTTCGAGGATGCGTTCCACGTCGTCGCCCGGATCGATCACGATCGCCTGGCGCGTGGTCGGATCGCCGAGGATCGAGCAGTTGCACTGCAGGAGGCCGACGGGAATTACTTCATGGATGAGTTTTTCCGGCATCTCGTCAAAGTATAGCAAGGGAGCGAGGAAGCCGCCCTAGCTATTGAGCGGGCGTGGCCGGGCGCGGGAGAGGCTGCTGGTCGGGCGGCAAGCCCGCCGCGACGAGCGACTCGACCCGCGCGAGCAACGTTGATAGGTCGCTCGCTGAGTAGCCAGACGCGTCCACGGCTGGGGCGAAACAGACGGTAACTTCGCCGGGGTGCACCACCCAATCCCCTCTGCGCAAGATCCGGTGAGCTGCCGCGATCGAGACCGGCACGATGGCAACACCCGCCTCGAGCGCGAGCGCGAAGGCGCCCTTCCTGAAGCGGCGCAGGCGGCCGTCCGGGCTGCGAGTGCCTTCGGGGAAGATCGCGAGCGAAAGACCCTCGTTCAGCCGGCGAACGGCGGACGCGATGCCCGCGGCGGCTTCCCCTCCCGTTCGATCCACGCGAATGAATCCGGCCAAGCGCATGGCGGCCGAAAGTATCGGGATGCGAAAGAGTTCGCGTTTCGCAAAAATCGACACGCGCCGTGGAATCACGGGCAGGAACGCCAAGGGATCGAGGTTGGACGAATGGTTCGCGACGAAAATGCAGGCGCGCGGAGGAATATTTTCAAGCCCCTCGACATGCACGCGCACGCCGGCAAGCCGAACCGCAAAGCGCACGAAACTCATCGACGACCCGTACATGAGATCGGGTCGTCCAGTGACGAGAGTCCACAGAATGAGCCACGGCAGGCCGAGAAGAACGGCCAGAGCGACGACGAGTCCAGTGAGAAGAGTGCGAATCATGACCGCCCGGCGCCGGGCATCTCAGTCCGTCGTGCCGCGAAGCAGGCCGTCGCGGATCCGCCGCTGGCGATCGGTCGGATTCGAGATCTCGGCGATGGTGTAAGGCGGGGCCACGTGCGCCCCGGGGTCGACGGGGCCAGAGCCGTCTTTCGCCCTCAACTCCAAACCGGCGATGGAGAGGAAATCGTTGTAGGGAATCTCGTCCGTGCCGGAAACGTAGCGGCGAAAGAAGTCCTGGAAGCTCTTCCCCGTGACCTCCTCGACGACGGCGCGGATGCCTTCGCTATCGTCGTAGAACCGGCCTTTTTGGGCATATTCGACGTTCATGCGGCGGAGAACGTCATCGAGCGACTTGCGACCGTCGGTCGCGTCGCGAATCGCGAGGTCGAGCATGACCCCGACAATCTGGCCCTTGTTGTAGTACGAAATGCTGCGGTCCGGAAGATTGTAGGCATCGTATTTCTCAAACCAGGCGTCGAGGCTGGATTCCTCGACGCTCTGCCATGTTCGCGCCGGGCGGGATTCAAGCTCTCCGATCTGCGCGGCGAGATCCAAATAGAGCTGACCCTTCGACCACAGCCCGGTGCGCTCGAGAGTGTATGCGGCGTAGGTATTCGTGACGCCTTCGGCGAACCAGAGAGCGCGCGTGTACTGCTCCTTTGTGAAGTCCACCGGCTCAAGGCTTTGGGGGCGAATCCGCTTCACATTCCAGACGTGAAAGAACTCGTGCGCGGCGACACCAACCGCCCCTTCGACAGAGCGCATGGCAATGGCGGTCGAGTTTGAGTGCTCCATGCCCCCGGCACCGACGTCTTCGCCGGGATCAATGTGAAAGATGAACGTGTACTCCCGGCCGGGCGAATCGAAAGGTGGCCCACCCATCAGTTGCAATTCGTAGTTCGTGATGCGGCGAAGCCCTTCCTCAAGAAATCGCTTGTTCCAATTCCCGCCGTCGACGACTACGCGAAACCGCGCGCCGTCGCTATCGAACTGAAACTCATCGAACTTTCCGGCTTCGATCGGCGCATCGACGAGCTTGTCGTAACTCGGCGCCACGTACGTGTTATCGACCTGCGCCGCGGCGAGCTCCGCGGCAGTTCGCCAGCCGGGGGGAACGTCGACGAATCGCACGGATGTGTCTTCGGTGCGGCGGTCCGGGACGTACATCAGGATCTCGGCAAGATTCACAAACGCGTGATGTTCGTTGAGCTGCGAGTTGAACGGCCCGAGATCGTCCCATTCGATCGTGTAGTGGACTTCGACACCGTTGGGATCCCCGGACCCGCAGTCTTTCGACAACGAAATTCGCCAGGTCTGCTTGTCGATCTCGCGCACTGATGCGGGGACGCCACCGACGCCGGAGCAAGCCGCCCCGACGTCGCGCACCCGTTGAGAAAAATCGCGAACCTGATAGAGGGCGTTCCAGGCCGCCATTGCAACGGTCACTTCCCGGCCCTCGATGGGAATCGTCATCGAGACGCCGAAGCGGTGGCGTTCGGGATGATCGAGAGAAACCTCGTATTTGATTGCCGCACCAACCGGGCAGGCGCCGATCGAAAATCCCACCGCCGCAAGAAACACCAGCGAACGCAGGATTGGGATGCCACGGTTCTTCATGCGCGGACACCGGATGCGGCGTGCAATTTCTCGAGAAGCTTGGCCGTCAGACCGTCGAAGCTGCCGTTGGACATGATCAGGACGAGATCTCCCGAGCGGGCGTTCGCGGCAAGATGACCCGCGATCTCTTCGGCGGAAGCAAACGCCTGCGCCGCGCAACCGCGCGCGCGAATCGCCGCGGCGATGGCATCGGGCGAGAGACGATCGTCTTCGGCAAGCAATTGAGCGCGATTGACGGACCCGAAGAGGACGGCATCGGCAAGCGAGAGGGCCTCCGGCAGCGCGTCCTGGAAAACCTTGCGGCGCATGGTATTGGAGCGCGGCTCGACGGCAGCCCAGATTTTGCGGCCGGGCCAGCGCGTGCGGGCGGCTTCAAGAGTGAGGCGAATCGCGGTCGGATGGTGCGCGAAATCCTCGACGACGAGGATGCCGTTCGCTTCACCCTTGATCTCCATGCGGCGGCGCACGCTCTGGAATGTGGCGAGCGCCCGCTCGATGGCGTCGCATTCGACGCCGCGGCCATAGGCGAGCGCAATCGCGGCCAGCGCGTCGAGAACGTTGTGGCGCCCGGCAACGGGGATGCGGATGCGCGCGATTGCGCTGCCGTGGTAGGCGATTCGGAACTCCGTGGCCTCGTCGTGCCAAAGAATGTCTCCGGCGCACCAATCGCATTCCGGCGTCAGGCCGAAGGTTTCGACCGGGCAGAACGCCTTCGCGACGACCTCCTTCAATTCCCCGCTCTCGCCCCAAATCAGGATGCGCCCGCGGCGCGGAACGAGATTCACGACACGGCGGAACTGAAGAGCGATCGACGCGAGATCGGGGTAAATGTCGGCGTGGTCGTACTCAAGCGACGTGAGGATCAGCTCGTCGGGATGATAGTGAAGGAATTTGGGCGCTTTATCGAAGAAGGCCGTATCGTACTCGTCGCCCTCGATGATGAACTCTTCCCCGCCGCCAAGGCTGTAGCTGCGGTCGCCAAAATTCGGCGCGACGCCGCCAATGAGGAAATCGGGACGGCGGCCGGCCACCTGAAAAATCCATGCGAGCATGGCCGTGGTGGTCGTCTTGCCGTGAGTACCGGCGACGACGATGGACGCCCGGCCGGGCAGAAAATACTCTTCGAGAATCTGCGGCATCGAGCGGTATGGAATCTTCTCATCGAGGATGCGCTCGAGCTCGGGATTGCCCCGGGAAATCGCGTTGCCAATCACGGCGAGGTCCGGCGGCGGTTTGAGGTTTTCCTCGTTGTAACCGTCGTTCCAGGAGATGCCGAGCGACCGCAGCAGGGTCGAGGCGGGCGGATAAACGCCCGCGTCGGAACCAGTAACACGGAAGCCGCGTTCCGCCAACATGCCTGCGACTGGCGCCATCGCCGCTCCGCCAATGCCGAGGAGATGGATGTGCGCCACGGGCGGTTTCGTGAGATCGGGACTCATGGCGCGCAAGCGGGCTCGAGGATTTTGAGTTGCGCGCGGCCGTTGGTCGAAAGGGCCGCGCGAACGCCGAGAGGCAACGTCAGCGCCGCTCGCAACGTGTGTCCAACGGGTGCGCCCCACGCGATCGGAATGCCGAGCTGCGCGAGAATGCGGCGCGCCACATCTCGCACCGTTTCACCCCCGGGCGGCGGGTCGCAATCGGGAAACTCTCCGAGGATGATCCCAGTAATACCACGAAATTTTGCCGCTTGCTTCAGGTGCATCAGCGCGCGATCCACCTGATACGGTTTCATGGCGCGGTCTTCGATGAGCAGAATGGAACCCGATGTATCGAGTTCCCACGGCGTGCCCAGGGATGCTTCGAGCAGCGTGAGACATCCTCCCAGCAGGACGCCTTCGGCACCGCCGGGCGCGAGGGATTCCCCTTGAAGATCCAGGGACCAGCCCTGCTTTGTTTCGGTGAGCGCCCGCGAAAGGCTCGGCGCGTCGTAGCCGTGCGGCGCGCCGGCGCCATGATCGAAATTCGACGCAACCATCGGGCCGTAGAACGTCACCCAGCGGAATTTCTGCCACAGAAAGATCTGAAGCGAGGTGATGTCACTCGAACCGAGGAGAATCTTCGGCGCTGCGAGCGCGACGCTCAGGCCGTCGAGCAGGTAGTTCGAGCCGTAACCGCCACGAGAGCAAAAAACTGCGCGCGTGGCCGGGTCAGAGAGTGCTTGCTTGAGGGCCGCGAAACGGTCGGCCGCGGAGCCTGCGAAGAAGCCCTCGCTGGCCAAGGCACTCACGCGGTCAATCTTTGGCGCGTAACCCAACCGCGTGAGTTCGTCGCAACCCTTCTGCAGGGAGTCTTCCTTGACGGGGCTGGCGAGCGAAAGCACGCGGATGGCGTCGCCGGGTCGCAGAGCAGGTGGCTTGAGGGGTTGCGGCATGTGACGGATTCGAGAATAAGGAATTTGAGGAGGCGAGTCCAGACGCGGACGCGGGAGCGATTCGCGGGGTGCAACCGCCAACGGATCGCCTCCGGTAGGCGCCTGGCTACGGGGCACTGACGGTGAAGGCCACCTGCGAAGATGTGCCGCCGCCGGGGGCCGGGTTGGTCACGGTGATCTGAGCGCTGCCGGCCGAGACGATGTCCGCCGCGGTGATCAGGACCACGAGGCGCCCACCGCTCACGAACGCGGTCGCGCGCGGGCTGCTGTTCCATTCGACAACCGAGCTGGATACGAAATTCGAGCCGCTGACGAATACTTCAAAGTCGGCGCCGCCCGCAACGGCCTTCGATGGGGAAAGCGAAGAAGCGGTCGGGCTCGGATTGTCCGATCCGGTGATGGGAAATGCGACCGAAGGCGAAGCGATCACCAACCCCGGAGTGCTCACGGCCACGCTGCCCGAGCCGATGTCCGCGATGTCGTCCGCAGGGACGGTTGCGGTGGCCTCATTACCGCTGATGTCCGTTGGGGCGAGAAGGCTGCCGTTCCAGGTAATCACGTCGTTCACGCCGAAATTGGTGCCGTCCACGGTCAGGGTGAAGGCCATACCGCCTGCCTTGGTGCTCGTGGGACTAACGGAGGTGATCGTTGGCGCACTCGCTTGGACGTTCTCGACCGTGAATGTCGCCGCGGCGAGGGACATTCCGCCGCCAGGAGCCGGATTCCAGACCGTGACCTGAGGGACGCCCGGATTGGCGACGTCCGCTGCGGAGATCGAAACCTGAAGCTGCCCCGTGACAGCATTGAACGTTGTGGAGCGAGCCGATCCATTCCAGTAGGCAAACGTCACGCCCGAGGACTTGGAAATGAACCCCGTTCCCTCAATGGCGAGCGTAAAACCGTCGCTACCGGCGGTGATGTTCGAAGGAAACAGATTCGAAATCGCGGGCGTGGAGTTGATGGCCGGTGTGCTGCTGCCGCCACAACCTGCGAGCAGCACCAGAAGTCCCGCCATCGACGACGTCAGCGCAGCCCGCCACGGACGATTCAATCCCAGCCTCCTCTGAAGTTTATACGGGGATCCCGGAGCCGCCCGCTACGGCCAGCCGGGAAAGCGGAACGAGGGAAACACCAAACCGCCTGTAAATCCCCACCTGCAAAACAGACAAGAGTGATAGCACCCCGCCGCTCAGCACGTCAACTTCGATTCCGGAGCGGCGTCAAAGGTTTTCCCGGTCCGAGAACCCGCTAAAGCTTGAAGGACGTGAGGCGGGCGAATTTGCGCGCGCGCGCAGTAATCTCCTTGCGCGTGACCTTCGCGAGCCTCTCGACTCCGAACTTCTCGACCGTGAAACTGGCGAGCACCGAACCATAGACCATCGCCGAGCGAAGCGTCTCTTCGTTGACGCGACCCTTGCTCGTCAGATAGCCCATGAAGCCGCCGGCAAAAGTGTCGCCCGCTCCGGTTGGATCGCGGACTTCCTCGAGCGGGAACGCAGGCACTGAGAATATGAAGCCGTCGTGAACCATAAGCGCGCCGTGCTCGCCGCGCTTGATGACCAGTGTCTTCGGGCCCATTTTGAAGACGTGCCGGGCAGCGCGGAACAGGTTGTGCTCGCCGGTGAGCTGGCGCGTCTCGTCGTCGTTGATGGTCAGAATTTGCACGTGCTTGAGCGTTTCGCGCAGTTGCGCCGGCGTTCCATCGATCCAGTAGTTCATCGTGTCCAGGCCGACGGCTTTCGGCTTCCGGCGGATTTGACGCAGTACCGATTGCTGCAAAGTGGGGTCGATGTTGCCGAGGAAAATATACTGCGAATCGAGATAGGACTCCGGCAGGGTGGGCCGGAACGAAGCGAAGACGTTCAGTTCGGTGGCGAGCGTGGTGCGCTCGTTCATATTCTGGCTGTAGCGGCCCGACCAAAAAAACGATTTCCCGGGCACGTGCTCGAGGCCCGCCAGGTCGATCTTGCGGCCCCGGAAGATAGCTTCGTCTTTTGGCGTGAAATCCTCGCCGACGATTCCAACCAAGCGAACCGGCACAAAATGGCTCGCGGCAAGAGCGAAGTAGGTGGCCGCGCCGCCGAGAGTGCGTTCGACCTTGCCGAACGGCGTTTCAATGGCGTCAAAAGCGACAGATCCGACTACCAGAAGTGACATGAGCGCCCCGTTTCCCGGCAGACTGCGCGAAGCACAGCCCGAATTCTAATTACGCACAAATTACCACGAACGATTCCCTGCCCGATGGATACGAACGGCGCGGTCAAATGTACTTGCCGATGATGGGTGCGAGGCGCTTTTTCGCCGCCGCCGGGATGCGCTTGCGGTCGGTGAGTATCGCATGGGCCAGCGCCGAGCTGCACTTGCACGGCCGTTCGTCGCCGAAGGCGCGCACCGCTTCGCGGATCGCCCGCTGAACGTTTTCGGCATTCTTATTGAGATAGCTGATGATGGTGGCGACGGTCACCGAATCGTGCTCGGGATGCCAGCAGTCGTAATCCGTGACCATCGCGAAGGTAGCGTAGCAAAGTTCCGCTTCGCGCGCGAGCTTGGCCTCGGTCAGATTCGTCATGCCAATGACGTCGAAGCGGAGCTGGCGGTAGGTGTGCGACTCGGCCAGCGTCGAGAAGGCCGGGCCTTCCATGCAGACGTAGGTACCGCCGCGATGGACCTTCACTTCGACGCGGTCGCAGGCAGCCGCCATTTGTTCCGAAAGGCGCGCGCAGGTCGGTTTATCAAAAGCGATGTGGGCCACGATGCCGCCGCCGAAGAAGGTCGACGTGCGGCCCCGCGTGCGGTCGAAAAACTGATTCGGAATCAGGAAATCCATCGGCGGCAGATCCTCGCGGAGCGAACCGACGGCGCTCACGGAAATGATCTGCTCGACGCCGAGCATTTTCATCGCGCAGATGTTAGCGCGGTAATTAATCTCGCCCGGCAAAAGGACATGACCGCGGCCGTGCCGCGCAAGAAACGCCACGCGCCGCCCTTCGAGCGTTCCGATCACGATTGCGTCGGACGGATCACCGAACGGGGTCTTGACGCGAACTTCGCGCGTGTCGGTGAGGCCGGCCATCTGATACAAGCCGCTGCCGCCGATAATCCCGATCTTGACGGGCACGTCCTTTGTCTTCCGCTTCGTTGTCTTCACGATGTTCAGCCTGAGTTTTCTCTAATCGACGGTAACGGGTTCCGGCTCCCATTGGCCGTCGCGGTCGCGTAGATAGGCCGCCGGCACGCGGGCATCGTGCGCGAAAAGCGCAAGCCAGTCCTCTTGGACGGCAGCCGGAATCCAGCGTTTCTTGTTTTCGAGCGTCGTCATCGGGTAGAGATCGTAACCCAAAATCCACGGAAGCGGGAGGTGCGCGGTGGTGGGCACGAGGTCGGCGAAAAGGAACGCAGTCTTGCCACCACCCGTCAATTTCACGCACTGCATATCCGCCGTGTGACCGGGGACGCGCACGAGCTCAACGCCCGGGACGATAGTCTCGTCGCCTTCGAGAAGCGAAAACATTCCGGCGGCCTCGAGCGGTGCATAGTTCTCCGGAAGATAGCTCGCGCGGTCGCGCTCGTTGGGGTGCATGGCGTGTTTGTACTCGCCGAGCTGGACGATGTAGCGGGCGTTCGGAAAGGCGGGCACGACCTTGTCCTTCTCGACGCGCGTGTTCCCACCGCAGTGATCGAAGTGCAGATGGGTGTTTACGACGATGTCGATGTCCTCGGGACGTACGTCGTGCCTTCGCAGACCGTCGACCAATTGCGGTGCGTCCAGACCGTAGATGTCGCGGAGCTTGGCATTCATCTTGTTGCCCGCGCCGGTTTCGACCAGTATCCATTTTCCGCCCGCGCGGATCAGCAAGCAGTTCATCGCAAGCGTGATGCGGTTGCGCGCGTCAGGAGCCATCTTCTTTTCCCACAGCGGGCGCGGAATCACGCCAAACATGGCCCCGCCATCGAGCAGCACGTGTCCAGCGACAATGATGTGGAATTCAATCTCTCCGAGCTTCATGTGACTCCCAAAGGATCCGGCGTTGCTCAGGACAGTCCCGCGCGAGCCAGAATCTCATTCACGGCTGTGTAAGGGTCGCGCCTGCGCGCGGCGACTTCTGCGGCCAGCGCCTCGAATTCAGCTTCCGTCATGCGGCTGGCGCCGACGCGCTCGAGCAAGCGCGCCTGAAGCAACCGCAGCAGCCACTCCTTCCAATAAGCCATCTCCCGGGCGCGGCGATTGGGCGCGTTCGTGAAGTGCTCGCGGAAGAGAGCAATCTGGCGCGCGAGGTCATCGACACCCTTGTTCTCTGTCGCAACGGTGCGCACGATCGGCGGCCTCCAACCGTCGTGGTCGGGCACAAGCTCCAGCACCGCGCGGAGCTGCTGTTCGAAGCGATCGGCGCCTTCGCGACCGGATTTGTTGAGCACGAAGATGTCGGCGATCTCCATCAAACCGGCCTTGAGATTCTGGACGTCGTCGCCCATGCCGGGAACGAGGACGACCACGGTGCAATCGGCGAGGCGAACGATTTCGATTTCGCCCTGGCCGACGCCTACCGTCTCGATGAGGATGATGTCTTTCCCGGCGGCGTCGAGAAGCAGCGCGACATCACCGCTGGCCCGCGCGAGGCCGCCGAGATACCCGCGCGTGGCCATCGAGCGGATGAAGATGCCTTCGTCGGTCGCGTGGCCCTGCATGCGGATGCGGTCTCCCAGGATCGCGCCCCCGGTGAAGGGGCTCGACGGATCGACCGCGATAATGCCGACGGTCTTTTTTTCGCTGCGATACCGGGCTGCGAGCCGGTCGACGAGCGTGCTCTTCCCTGTTCCCGGCGCCCCGGTGACGCCGATGCGGCAGGCCCGGCCGGTAAACGGAAAAAGCTGGCGCAGCAGCAGCTCGGCTTCCGGCGCGCGGTTCTCGATAGCGGAGACGGCCCTGGAAATCGCGCGGACATCGCTCGCGCGAATCTGCGAAGCCCAGTTTTCAAGAGTCGTATTCATGGGCGAGTGGATGGCCGGCTCGAAATGAAATGGCGAGTTTAACCTGACTGGCTAATCGCGGCGCGGATTTTCGACGGGCAGTTTTGCCGCAGCAGTGGAGGCCTTTCGGGATGCCGGCTGCCCGCCTGCGTATCCGTCGTAGGCCTTGATGATGCGCTGCACGAGACTGTGGCGCACCACGTCGCGCTCGTCGAAATAAACCAGCGCGATGCCTTCGATATTGCCCACCACATCGATGGCCTCGACCAGGCCCGAGCGGCGCGCGTCCGGAAGGTCGATCTGCGTGATGTCGCCCGTGATCACCGCCTTCGAATTGAATCCCAGGCGAGTGAGGAACATCTTCATCTGCTCGCTCGTGGTGTTCTGAGCTTCGTCGAGAATGACGAACGAATCGTTGAGCGTGCGCCCGCGCATGAAGGCGAGCGGAGCGACCTCGATGATGTCCTTTTCGAGGAAGCGCTCGAGTTTGTCCGCCTCGAGCAGATCGTGCAGCGCGTCGTAGAGCGGACGCATGTAGGGATCGACCTTTTCCTGGAGCGTGCCGGGCAGGAAGCCCAGGCGCTCGCCGGCCTCGACCGCGGGGCGCGCGAGGATGATGCGGTTGACCTGCTTCGAAAGCAGGGCGGAGACGGCCATCGCGACGGCGAGGTAGGTCTTTCCGGTGCCACCGGGGCCGATGGCGAAAACCATGTCGTATGTTTCCAGGGCTTCGATGTAGCGGCGCTGGTTCGTGCTCTTTGGCGCGACGCTCTTTTTGCCGAGCGCTCGAGTGCGCGTGGGAGAGAATGCCTCGTGGAGCGTGGAAGACGGCTCGTCGGCGGCGGTACGGAGCAGGGATTTCACTTCCTGGCTGCTCGGAATGCGGCCCTCGCGAATGCGGTCGTTGTAGGCGCCGAGGATGCGAGCCGCTCGCTCCACCTGCGCCGGATCGCCTTCGATTTCGAGATCGCGGTCCTTCAGGTGCGTGGTGACACGCAGGGTGGATTCGAAAAATTTCAGGTTTTCATCGAGAGTGCCGAAGAGCTCGTTGATGCCCCCGGCGATTCGGACGGTGTGTTTCATCCAGTTTGGCAGTCGCAAATGTAGCGTAGCGCGGCCCGCTGGTGCGGGTCAAGTTGCGGCCGGCGGCTTGCTGCCAACGCGTTAGTGGGTCACGGGCGCCGGGAACTGCACCTTGGGCACTTCGCGCGCGGCCTCCGGCGCCGCAAAGTAGGCGTCGTTGCGCTTGAAGCCTGCCCACCCGGCGATGATGTTATTCGGGAACAGGCCGAGGAAGGTGTTGTAATCCTGGATCGCGTCGTCGTAGCGCTTGCGTTCGACGGCGATGCGGTTCTCCGTGCCGGCAAGCTCGTCCTGCAAGCGCAAGAAATTTTCGTTCGACTTCAGCTGCGGATAGTTCTCGGTAAGGGCCAGGACCTTCACCTCCATTCCATAAAGCTGGTTGCTCGCGGCAATCTTGTCGGTGGGCGTTTGGGCGTTCAAGTATTGCGTGCGCGCCTTGGCAACGTCGTCAAACACGGTCTGCTCCTGCGCGGCAAAACCCTTCACGGTCTCGACGAGGTTGGGGATCAAATCCGCGCGGCGCTCTAGGACCACGTCCACCTGCGCCCAATCGGATTTTACCGCTTCATTCAGCGTGACCATCTGGTTGCGGCGCGAGACGTACATGCCGCCGACGAGGAACCCAATGACAAGGAGAACCACGACAACGATGACGACGTTCTTCATCAGAAGCCTCCGGCGAGAAATCTACCACACCGTTTGGGTGCGAACATAACGTTAGGAAACATCGAGGCGACGATCGACCTCGTTCGTCGCGATTTCGACGAATTCGAGGTAGGTCTGAAGCGTCGCTTCGACGTCGATTTCCTTCTCTTTCCGCTTCCCCGCGCGGAAATCGAGAATCGCATGAAACGCGGAAGGGTTCGCGCCCGTGAGCGACGCCATTCCATCGACGGCCTCGCTCTTGCTGTGCGCGGCGGGCTGTCCGAGCGCGATCAGGGCGTGGCGAAACAGCGCGCTGAAGGCCGACACGGAGCGGAGCATGATTCCGAGATGCACGTCCCGCTTCCGCGGCGTCGCCAGAATCGCTTGGCGCAGGCGGAGCCAGTCCGTGCGAAGCTCGCGCTCAACTTGCAGACGATGCAGGCGCAGCGGCACTTCCAGGCTGGCGAATGGGTCCTCGCCAAACAGCATGCGGTGCTGGGCCTTGATGTCCAGAAGCTCGATGGCGAAAACGTCGGCGGAACGAACCAGTTCGTCGAATGTGAAGACGAGCGGGGCGGGATTCCCCTGCCGCGTCCACCATTCGGCCGCCGGATGAAGATGCTCGAGATCATCAGCGGCGGCGCGCTGGACAATGCACAGGACGTTGAGGTCCGAGTGCTTTTCGTGGAAGTCGCCCGAGACGGCTGAGCCGTACAAGACCGCGGCCTTCAGGTTGCCCGCCGCCGCGGCTTTCAGCTGTTCAACCAGTTCGGTAAGCTTTGACTCCATACGCGCGATCCTTTCAAGAAACGGATACAACGTTCATAGACCGTCACCAACCGCCGCCCGCACCGCCTCCGCCAAATCCACCACCGCCGCCAAAACCGCCGCCGCCGAAACCGCCAAATCCACCACCTCCGCTGCCTCCCCCACCGGACCCACCGCCCCAACCGCCGCCACCCATTCCACCGCCGATCAAGGGCCAAATCCACCACCCGCCGCCGCGACGGTAACGCGAGCCGGCACCTGCGCTCGTCGCACGGCGTATCGCATAGTAGATAAAATAGATGATCAGAATTACGAAGATCAGTGGAATATGCGGGAAGCTCCTTTGATTCTCCGGCGGCGGGGGCGATGAACCCGTCAGCGTGACGCCGCGATCGGCGGCGATTACATCGGCAACGCGGCGAGTCATCAAGAGGATCGCGGCGTCGTAATTATTGTCGCGAAGGTAAGGCACCGCCTCGCGACCGAAGCCGCCGACCTTGCCATCGGGCAGAATCGGCTCGAGGCCGTAGCCAACTGAAGTCCAATACTTATGGTCGTCGACGGCAAATAGAATTAGGACGCCGCGACCCAGTCCCTTCGGACCAAGGCCAAGGCGTTCGGCGAGGTCTTGCGAATAGTCCTCGACTGGCCGGTCGCCGAGCGATTTGATCGTGACGACAGCGATCTCCGCTTGAGTCTTCTGGGCCACTTCGGTGCACAGCGCGGTTAGTTGTTCCTTCGCGGGTTGGCTCAGTACGCTGGCCAAATCCGTGACGTAACCGGTCGCTTTGGCTTGCGTGGCGACCTGATCTGCCGACTGGGCGCCAGCGGGCCGCGGAGCGAACAGGAGTCCGGCAACGACGCAAGCCAACAACAAAAGGCTAGCCCGACGACCGCGATGGTCGCCGGGTCGAGACAGTCGCATCGCCGGAGGGCTCGAAGACGAGCGGGTGTGCATGAGGGACTGTGATCAGGCCCGGCCATCGTAGAGCCAGCGACGGCGAGTGTCAACGCCCACGGGATAAGCGGGGGCGCCAGTGCTAGAGAGAAGCAATGGACGAGGTCAATTGTCACTTAAAAGTCCCGATGCTACACTGACGAGTCCGCCGCTTCGAACGCGCGCGAGCACCTGGAAACGAATATCTGGAGCGCCCGAACTCCCATTTCAAACGTCAAATCAACGGGATACGCCTGACCGATGCGGAGCCGGCGGATTGTTCCTGAAACAAAATGGGTCTCCCGCACGTTTCAATGATTTGGGCTTTTGCACCCCGGCAATAGACACAGGTCTCCGAGAGGAAAAAACACGATGAGTCGAAGGTTAACGCAGGCAGCGCTGGCGCTCTTGACGGCGGCTTCGCTGGTTGTCTCGCCGCTCTACGCTCAGAATCAACAAGCGCCCGCTCCAGACGCGCAATCGCAGGCGCAGCCCCAGATGCCGGCGCCTCCCATGTACGAGCCACCGACCGCAACGCAGGGGCCTCCGCCTTCGCCCGCCCGCGCTCTGAAGTTCGGGCCAGACTATTCGAAAGGACAATCCTGGTTTCCCAACCTCATCGCGCCCTACACTCAGATGCACATATCGGAACCTGAGCTAACGAATTCGCCTCGCATCGACCAGTTGATCCAGAACGGCAAGCTGATGCTGAGTCTCGAGGATTCAATCTCGCTTGGCCTTGAGAACAACTTGAGCATTGCCGTCGAGAGGTACGTGCCGTGGCTGGACGAGGCCAGCCTCCTTCTTGCAAAATCGGGCGCCAACGGAAGGATCGCGTTCGATCCGACCGTCACCAGCACGCTGTCCCTGGAACAATCGACCACGCCAATCAACAACCCCCTGATCGCAGGGGAGTTCACAGCTATCACCTCGCCGGTGCCGCTCGAGAATCACGTGGCGACCGCGAACTTCGGCTACACGCAGGGATTCGCGACCGGCACCCAGGCGCAGGTGACTTTCAACAATTCGCGCAACTCGACAAACTTTGCATCGTTCGACCTCTTCAACCCATACGAGCAGTCCACCTTGACGGTCGAGCTGACGCAGCCGCTGCTGAACGGATTCGGGAAAATTGCCAATACCCGCTACATCCTGGAGGCGAAGAATACGGTCAAGGTGGGCGAATCGCAGTTCGCCCAACAGGTGATCGCAACCGTCACGCAGGTGGCGACGGACTACTGGGAACTCGTATACGCGCGGGAGAACGTAAAAGTGGAGCAGGTCGCAGTCGCTGCCGACCAGCAACTCTATGAAAACAACAAGAAGCAGCTCGAGATCGGGACCATGGCCCCTCTCGATGTGATCACCGCACAGTCACAACTTGCGACCGATCAACAGGCGCTCGTTCAGGCCCAGACAACCCAATTGCTGGATGAAACCACGCTGCTCGTGGCCATAACGAAGGATGCGCTGGCTGCTGAAATCAAAGGCGTCGAAATCATTCCGACAACGTCCATTTTCGACCCTGAAGCCCAGAACATCTCGCTGGAGGACGCTGTGCACGAGGCGTGGCAGAAGCGCCCCGAACTCCAGCAGGCCGAGTTGAATCTGAAGAATGCCGGGATTGAAATCAAAGCAACGAAGAACGGGCTGTTGCCCACGCTCAATCTCTTCGCAGAGTATCAGGCGGCCGGGCTGGGCGGCGTCATCACGCCGAAAACGGATACGGGAGCTTTCGAGGTCACGGGACCGGTTTTCGCCACCAGTGGTACCGGCGGTGTTATACCAACCGGCACGACGCCGAGCGGGTTTGTCGGGACCGCCATTACCGCAAATGGAACGCCTATTCCCGGAGGGCTGACCAGCGATTGGAACGGGATGATCCACGGCACCTACCCAACCTTCGAGGCTGGACTCAACTTGACGCTCCCGATCCGGAATCGCGCCGCTGAGGCGCAGAACGCCACCGCACAGCTGAACCAGAGGGAGCAGGAAGTGGAGTACCGGCAGACGCAAAGCACCATCGTGCTCAACGTGCGCCAAGCGCTGATCACTCTCGAACAGGACCGGGCCGCCATCACCGCTGCCCAAGAGGCGCGTGTCTTCGCCCAGCAAAGCTATGACGACCAGGTGAAGAAACTTCAGCTCGGCACGTCAGATGCTTTCACCGTCATTCAGAAGCAGCAACTGCTGACCGCGGCGGAGGGCGTCGAGCTGCGCGACCGGATCAACCTGATCGAGGCGGAGTTGAACTTCAATCAAGCGATGGGCCGTACGCTCGATGTCCATAACATTACGCTGGCGGACGCCAAGAGCGGGCACGTGCTTAACCAGCCGAACATTCCGGGGGCGCCGGACGCGGACGGCGTGGCGGGCCACAAATAGGGACTGCTGAATGGCGGACGAGGAAGATCTCGGGCTCGATCGTAATTCACTCGCTAGGGCGCCGCGACAACCGTCGAACGCTGAGCGCGGCTGGGAAGAGAAAACGCTTAAAGCGACGCTCGCCGCTTCACCCGAGCGCGCCGCCGATTTCACGACCGTATCGAGCTACCCGATCCGGCCGCTCTACACGGAAGCCGACCTCGCCGGCTGGAGCCCGGAGCGTGATCTCGGCTCTCCGGGTGAGCCTCCTTACACGCGCGGAATCCACCCGACGATGTACCGCAGCCGTCTCTGGACCATGCGGCAGTTCGCCGGGTTCGGCACAGCACAGGACACCAACCGCCGCTTCCGGTATCTCCTCGCGCAGGGTCAGACGGGCCTTTCGGTGGCCTTCGACCTGCCGACTCTGATGGGCTACGACTCCGACCACGCGATGTCCGAAGGCGAAGTGGGCAAGTGCGGCGTGGCGATCAGCTCGCTCGCGGATATGGAAGCTCTCTTCGATCAGATTCCCCTTGGGGACATCACCACGTCGATGACCATCAATTCTCCGGCCGCGGCGATCTGGGCGATGTACCTCGCGGTCGCCGAAAAGCAAGGCGCCGACTGGCGAAAGCTCTCCGGGACGCTTCAGAACGACATCCTGAAGGAATACATCGCGCAGAAGGAGTACATCTACCCGCCCGAGCCCTCGATGCGGATGGTCACCGATACGATCGAGTTCGGAGCGAAGCACACGCCGAAGTTCAATCCGATCTCGATCAGCGGCTACCACATCCGCGAGGCCGGATCGACCGCGATCCAGGAGCTCGCGTTCACGCTGCGCGACGGCATCGAGTACGTCGAGCACTCCCTTCGCCGCGGCTTGCAGATTGACGACTTCGCTCCGCGGCTTTCGTTCTTTTTCAACGCGCACAACGATTTCTTCGAGGAAATCGCGAAGTATCGCGCCGCGCGACGCATCTGGCAGCGCGTGATGCGCGAACGGTTTGCAGCGAAGAATCCGCGGTCGTGGGCTTTGCGTTTTCACGCGCAGACGGCCGGCTGCTCGCTCACGGCGCAGCAGCCTTACAACAACGTGGTGCGGACCGCGGTTCAGGCGTTGGCAGCCGTACTCGGCGGCACGCAATCGCTCCATACGAATTCGCTGGACGAAGCCTGGGCGCTGCCCGACCGAATCCGCCGCGACCATCGCCCTGCGCACGCAGCAGATTCTTGCATACGAAAGCGGCGTCACGAATACCGCCGACCCGTTCGGCGGATCGTATTTCGTCGAGACGCTGACGAACGAAATCGAGCGCGGCGCGTGGGACTACATCGAGAAGATCGACGCAATTGGAGGAATGGTGGCTGCCATCGAGCGGGGCTACCCGCAGCGGGAGATCGCCGACGCGGCGTATCGCTACCAGGTGGCGGTCGATCGCAAGGAAAAGATCATCGTGGGCGTGAATGCCTACGTCACCGATGAAAAGCCCATCGAGATCCTGCAAATCGACGAGTCCGTGGGGCGCCACCAAGCCGAACGCCTGCGCAGCCTGCGGGCGGACCGGTCGAACGACGAAGTCCGGCGACGGCTGGACGCCCTGCGCAAAGCGGCTGCCGGCAGCGAGAACCTGATGCCGTACCTCTACGAGGCCGTAAAGGCGTACGCAACGCTCGGCGAAATCTGCGACGCCCTGCGCACGGTCTTCGGCGTCTACAACGAAGCCGCTATTACCTGATAGGTTGAACCAATCCCCGCACCCAACCGCGGAACGCCCATTTCGGAACGTTTTGCAGTATTCTTTCCGCCACATGCCGGAGAAGAAGATACGCGTGCTGATTGCCAAGCCCGGGCTCGACGGCCACGACCGCGGAGCGAAGGTGATCGCGCGTGCGCTACGCGACGCCGGGATGGAAGTCATCTACACCGGTCTGCGGCAGACGCCGGAGATGATTGCCTCGGCGGCGGCGCAGGAGGATGTCGACGTTATCGGGCTTTCGATTCTTTCCGGAGCGCACAACACGCTTTGCTCGCGGCTGATGGATCTTCTTCGAGCCAAGGGCATGACGGACGTGACGGTGCTGATCGGCGGGATCATCCCCGAGGCGGACATCCCGGCGCTCAAGAAGGCCGGGGTCGCCGAAATCTTTCTTCCCGGCACGACAACGCAGGCGATTGTCGATTTCATCCGGCAGCGAGTCGCTGCGGCGCCGCACGGGGCCTGAGTCGGCGGTCGAACTCCGCTTCCGTTATTGAGGACTTGCAGGGACCACAGGCGCTGGCGCGGAGGGCGGATTCGACAACTGGATCGGCATGTCCTGCCCTGCTACATCCACTTCGAGCGTTTCAAAACTCCAACGGTTCGCGCGCCGTTTCCCCACCACGATGATGCGCCCATGCCCCTTCGCTCCCGAGATGGGAATGCTGAGATTGGTGTCGCCTTCGGTATTGTTGTAGTTGAGGTTGCCGCTCATCAGCCATCCAACGTGAAAGGGATTTCCGACTTCCGAGGCCACTTCGGACGATTCGTTGGCGCGCTGAAGGGCGAATTTGTACGGATACGAAGCGCGAATCATCGAGTAAACGGCTGATAGAAGGGCAAACACGAACAGCCCCAAACAAAGAGCTACCGCCAATACAGCTATGGGAACGACGATCTTCCAATTGTTGAACCACCTTCTGCGAGATTGCAGGGCAGACCGGCCTTGGGAGAAAGGCACAGGTGGAGAAGTCATATTTACTCTCCTTGGCCCCACTTATTACATCCAGCTCGCAGCGATTGCAACTGCCAGGCCGCGGCGTCAGCCAGCTGGAGCGCCACTCGAGTACATTTCCCGACGGAACTCAAAACATATCGCCGATGATACAATCCGATGTTCGGCGAAACGGGCCGTCACAAAGGAGTCGAGTGAGCGACACGGTCATTGCGACACGCATCGGCAGCGGCACGCCGGCCTTTCAGAAGAACAGCCGCGAGATGGTCGACCGCCTCACGGAGATCAAGAACGAAGAGGAAACGATTCGTCAGGGTGGTGGCGCGACGGCCATCGAAGCGCAGCACAAGAAGGGCCGCCTGACGGCGCGCGAGCGGATCGCCCGGCTCGTCGACCCGAAAACCGAATTCTTCGAACTCGGGCTGTACGCCGCCTACGAGATGTACGAGGAGTGGGGCGGCGCGCCCGCCGCGGGCACCGTCACCGGCCTCGGCCACGTCGCCGGCCGCCGCGTGATGATCGTTGCAAATGATGCCACGGTGAAAGCCGGCGCCTTCTTCCCCATGACGGCGAAAAAGGTGATCCGCGCGCAGAACATCGCCATAGAGAATCGCATCCCCACAATCTATCTGGTCGATTCCGCGGGCATTTTTCTGCCGCTCCAGGAGGACGTATTTCCGGACACCGATGACTTCGGCCGCGTCTTCCGAAATAACGCCGTGATGAGCGCCATGGGGATTCCGCAGCTCACCGCAATTATGGGAATGTGCGTCGCGGGAGGCGCGTATCTGCCGGTGATGTGCGACCACATCCTGATGACCGAAGGGAGCGGCCTTTTCCTCGCGGGACCCGCCCTCGTGCAGGCGGCCATCGGGCAGAAGACTTCCGCCGAAGAGCTGGGCGGCGCTCAGATGCACGCGCAGATCAGCGGCACGGTCGATTTTCGCGAGCCGGACGATGACGCGTGCATCGCCCGCCTGCGCGCCCTGGTCGACAAAATGGGGTACGTGCCCGGCGCGCCGTTCGACCACAAGCCTTCGAAACCGCCGGCCTACCCCGCCGAGGACGTCTACGGCATCTTTTCCGCTGAGGCCGGAAAGCAATACGACATGCGCGAGATTATCGCCCGCATCGTCGACGACAGCCGCTTCGATGAGTACCGCGCCGAATACGGCCAGACGGTCGTCTGCGGGTACGCGCGCATCGGCGGCTGGGCGGTGGGTGTCGTCGCGAACCAGAAGAAGAACGTCACCGTCTCCGCGCCGGGAACGGGCGAGAAGCGCATCGAGTTCGGCGGCGTGATTTACACGGAGGCCGCGAACAAAGCCGCGCGCTTCATCCTCGACTGTAACCAGAATCTCGTTCCCCTTGTTTTCCTGCACGACGTCAACGGCTTCATGGTCGGCAAAGAAGCCGAATGGAGCGGGATCATCCGCGCGGGCGCGAAAATGGTAAACGCCGTCGCGAACAGCGTCGTTCCGAAGATCGCCGTGATCTGCGGCGGCAGTTTTGGCGCGGGCCACTACGCGATGTGCGGGAAGGCGTACGATCCGCGCTTCATCTTTGCCTGGCCCACCGCGCGCTACGCCGTGATGAGCGGAGACTCCGCCGCCGCGACACTGGTGGAGATCAAGATCAAGCAACTGGAGCGCCAGGGCAAGAAACTGAGCGCCGCCGACAAGAAGGAACTGTACGAATCGATCCGCGCTACCTACGAGCATCAGACCGACCCACGTTACGCCGCCGCGCGGCTTTGGGTGGACGCCATCATCGACCCCGCGCACACGCGCGAAACGCTGATCGAGGCGCTCGAGGCTGCGGCACTCAATCCTCACGTCGCGGAATTCAAAACCGGAGTATTGCAAACCTAGATGGGCGCCATTGTGCGAGATCGGAAGCTTAGCGGACCCGCCGCGGTCTGGGTCACGTTGTTGCTTATAACGCCATCGATCATCTCCTCTTTTGCTTCCGCCGCCATCGCGCGCGAGGCGGACTTCCCATCTTCGGCGTTGTGGTTTCTCTACAGCGATTCTCTCTACATCGGCTATGTAGGAGTGGTTGTTGCAGGGATTTTGACCGTGGTTAAGGCTGTGCAAGGACAAATCTCTCGGGTCTTCGTGTGGCTGATGAGTGCATCCGTGATCGCCGCGATTTTGCTTTTATGGTACGCCCACCACGTCTATCGAAATCCTTGGTACGCTGTCACTTGATGAACAGCGACATAACAATCATCGAATGCCCTCGCGACGCCTGGCAGGGATTGCCCCAAACGATTCCCACGGAAGAGAAGGTTCGGTACCTCACGCGCCTCGTGTCGCTCGGCTTCCGCCACATCGACGCCGTCAGTTTCGTATCGCCGAAGCATGTTCCGCAGATGGCCGATAGCGAAGCGGTGATGCAAGGACTGACGGGCGCGAAGCTGCCGTCCGGAGAGACGCCGGAAATTGTCGGAATCGTCGTCAACGCTCAGGGGCTCGACCGCGCTCTAGCCGTACCCGGCGTGACCACCATCGGATATCCGTATTCGATCTCGGCCTATTTCCGCCGGGCCAATGCGAACATGTCCCGCGCGGAATCCCGGGAACTGGTCGAAAAGTTACAGCGCGATACGAAGGCGGCCAGACGCAAGCTCGTCATCTACATCTCGATGGCGTTCGGCAACCCCTACGACGAGCCGTGGGGTCCGGAGATTGTCGAGGAGACGCTTGTCTGGCTCAAGGATACCGGCGTGCGTACAGTCTCGCTGGCGGATACCGTGGGAACGGCATCGCCGGAAGATGTGGCGCGCCTCTACCTCGCCGTGAAGGACTGCGTAGCGGGCGTCGAGATCGGACTCCACCTCCACAGCCGCCCCGAGCACGCGGCCGAAAAGGTGCTCGCGGCGTACGAGGCGGGTTGCCGGCGTTTTGATGGAGCGCTGACGGGCCTCGGCGGTTGCCCTTTTGCAGGCGACGCGCTTGTGGGTAACATTCCAACGGAAACCGTGCTGGCGACGCTCGCGGCGCGCGGCGTCGCCACCGGCATCGACACAAAATCGCTCGCCATTGCATGCGCCATGACGCACGAGCTTCGCGAAAAGTACGCGCACGAGGCTGAAGCTGCAAAACCGAATTGAACGGGGTATCCAGATGGGCTATCAGACGCTGACCTTCCAGTGCGACGACAAAATCGCGACGATCGCGCTGACCGTGCCCGAGAAGCGCAATGCCATTTCCGCGCAGATGATCGCGGACCTGCTCGGCGCGCTCGATCAGGCCGAGGCGAGTCCCGCTCGCGTGGTCATTCTGACCGGCGCGGGCAAGGCTTTTTGCGCGGGCATGGACCTCGGCGAACTGCAGCACCTGGCCAGACAGATGCAGCAGAAGAATTTCGAAGATGCGCGGCGCATGACCAGACTGTTGTACCGGCTTTACAGTTTTCCGAAGCCGGTCATTGCGGCCGTGAACGGCGCTGCAATAGCCGGCGGCTGCGGGCTTGCCACGGTCGCCGATTTCATCCTGGCCGTCCCGGAAGCCAAGTTCGGATACACCGAGGTCAGGATCGGCTTCACCCCTGCCCTGGTTTCGGTCTTCTTGCGCCGCCGAATCGGCGACACGCACGTGCGGGACCTGCTCTTGACCGGGCGAATCATCGACGCGGAGGAAGCCCTCCGAATTGGACTCGTAACGGAAGTCGTTCCGATGGAAGCGCTGATGGAGCGGGCGCGAGAGGTCGCGGCCTCTTTGGTCGCGGCGAGTCCGACGGCCATCGCGCAGACCAAGAAACTGCTGGTCAGTTTCGACCGCACGGCTATCCGCGCCGAGCTCGAGGCGGCGATCGAGGCAAACGCAGATATTCGCTCCACTCCTGATTTTCGCGAGGGCGTTTCGGCGTTTCTCGAGAAGCGTCCTCCGAAATGGGGCGGGGGGGATTGATATGGCAACGCGGGAGGCGGCCGTCAGGAACCCGTGCACGTTCACCACTCCCAAGGTGCAAGCCGTCCTCAAGCGCTTGTATGGCAATGCCAAGGTCATCGACCAGCCCGCGCTGGCCATCGCGAACCCCGTGACGGATGCCATAGTCGGAGATGAAAAATATCGCGTGCGCTCCGAGATGCTCTCCGAAGCCTACCTGCCGGTCCCACGCGACGTTGGGCGGCTGCTCTACATTCTCGCAAGAGCCCACGCCTGCAAGACAATCGTGGAGTTCGGCACCTCCCTCGCGATTTCGACCATCTATCTCGCCGCGGCCGTCCGGGACAACGGCGGGGGCGCCGTCATCGCGACGGAGCTGCATGCGGAGAAGGCCGGCCGCGCCGGCGCAAAACCTGCGAGACGCCGGATTGCTCGACCTGGTGGAGATTCGCGTGGGTGATGCCCGGGAGACGCTTCGAACGATCGATCGTTCTGTGGACTTCATTTTCATCGACGGCTGGAAGGAACTCTACCTGCCGGTTTTGAAACTCGTCGAACCGCGCCTGCGCGCGGGAGCCCTGGTGGTCGCCGACAACATGAGCCTCGGCACGACGGTCCTGAAGCCCTTCCTGGATTACCTGAACGCGGAGGGAAGCGGCTACGTCTCCGTGGAACTGCCCATTGGCGACCGAGTGTCGGTTTCCTTGCGACTCACCAATCCATGAAAGACCACGCAGATGCAACCGTCCGCGTGCGGTATGCGGAAACGGATCAGATGGGCGTCGTTTACTATGGGAACTACTTCACCTGGTTCGAGATCGGCCGGGTCGAGTTCTGCCGCCAGCTCGGCTTCGAATACAAGCAGATGGAGATCGAAGACGACAGCTTTATCGTCGTCGTCGAGGCTTCCTGCCGCTACAAGCGCCCTGCGAAATTCGACGACGTTTTAATCGTGCGTACGCGGATCAGCCAGTCGCAGCGGCGCATGATCCGTTTCGTGTATGAGATTCTCGATCAGGCCTCCGGCGAGCCGATCGCCACCGGCGAGACGCTTCACGTGATCTGCGATCGCCTGGGCAAGCCGAAATCCTTGCCGGAGAAATACCGCCGATATTTCCAAGTAACCAGCGAGTCGCCCGGTGCATAAAACCATCAACCCGATCCAAATCGACGGCGAACATCTGACGCTCGATGACCTGTACCGCGTCGTCGACGGCGCACCGGCGGCAATTGCGCCCGCCGCGCGCGAGAAGATGAACGCCTCGCGCGCCGTGATCGAGCGTCTGATCGAGTCGGACGCCGCAGTTTATGGCGTGAACACTGGCTTCGGAAAAATGGCGTCGGTGCGCATTTCGCGCCAGGAGATCGGCCGCCTCCAGTTGAATCTCGTGCGCAGCCACGCGTGTGGAGTGGGCGCTCCCCTCAGCGAGGATGCGACGCGCGCGATGCTGGCCCTGCGCGCGAACGCAATCGCAAAAGGCTTCTCGGGAGTGCGGCCCGTGGTCGCCGAAACACTCGTCGCGATGCTCAACCACGGAGTGCATCCGGTGATCCCCTCGCAAGGCTCCGTGGGAGCGTCCGGAGACCTCGCACCGCTCGCTCACCTGGCGCAGGTGGCAATCGGCGAAGGCGAGGCAATCCACCAGGGCAGGCGGATGGGCGGAGGCGAGGCAATGCGCGCGGCAGGGATCGCTCCGCTCGCGCTCGAAGCCAAGGAAGGCCTCGCGCTTCTCAACGGCACCCAGGCCATGCTCGCCCTTCTCGCCCTCGCGCTGCGCGAAGCAGAGATCGCCATGGACACAGCGGATGTGGCCACGGCCCTTTCGCTCGACGCATTGCGCGGAAGCCCAACGGCGTTCGACGCGCGAATCGCGAAACTGCGCCCGCATGCGGGCCAAGCGGTAACGGCGCGAAACGTCGAGCGGCTCAATCGCGGGAGCGAGATCCGGGAATCGCATCGTTCCCCCGCGCAAGATTCGCGAGTGCAGGACCCATACAGCCTGCGGTGCGCGCCGCAGGTCCATGGCGCGGTCCGCGACGCGCTCGCGCACGTTCGCGCGACCGTCGCGATCGAGCTCAACAGCGCAACCGACAATCCGCTCGTGTTTGCCGAGTCTGGCGACGTGATCAGCGGCGGAAATTTCCACGGCCAGCCGCTCGCCATGGCCGCCGACCATATGGCTATTGCCCTCGCGACTCTCGCCGGAATCTCCGAACGCCGCGTCGAGCAGATGACCAATCCGCAAACGAGTCAATTGCCGGCATTCCTGGTGCGCGAGGCCGGTCTGAACTCCGGATTCATGATCTTGCAGGTGGTAGCCGCGGCGCTTGCGAGCGAGATGAAGGCGCTCGCCGCATCTCATTCGGTCGATTCGATTCCCACCTCGGCCAATCAGGAGGATTACGTCTCGATGGGGATGGGGGCGGCGTGCCGGCTCGCGCCCATGCTGGCGAATCTGCGCAATATTCTCGCGATTGAATTGCTGGCAGCGTGCCAGGGAATCGATCTTCTGGCGCCGCTGCAGCCCGGACCGGCTACCCGCAAGGCGTACGACGTCGTGCGTTCGATTTCGAAGAGAGTCGACGTCGACCGCTCGCTCGCGCCCGATATTGAAGCCGTCGCGAAAGCGATCGCGCTGGGACGCTTCAGCGAGATTCTGCGCTAGCGCGCGTCCAGCGCCCGCTGGAGAAACTTCCCGAAGCGGTATCCGGCAATGTAACTGAACGGCAACACACCCATCGAGTAGTGCCCGCATGGGAGCGACAAGCTCTCGAACCCCACTTGCTCGTTGCGGAGTTCTTGCAGAAGCGCTTCGGTGAACTCCGGCCAGAATGTTGGATCGTAGCGCCCCGTGATCAGCAGAATCCTTCTCTCTGCGCCGCGCAACTTCGAGATGTAGGGAAAAGGACTGATGGGCGACCAGTAGCGGCGCAACTCGTCGCGCGAGACGCCGGCCGAGAGCGACTCCCAGACGTTCGTGGTCGTCAGGCCGTGGCTGACAACCTCGCCGAAATAGGTGGAAGCGTGCAGGAACGCCCCGGCGCGCAGCGCCGGCTCGTGGCACATGGTAATGAATCCGATCGCCGAACCGATGCTCGTGCCGAGGACACCGAGCCGGTCGTAGCCCTGTTGCTCCAGCCATCGCAGCGTCCGGCGGACGTCCACTACAGCCTGGCGGCCCGCCTGCATCGTGAGGCCGATGTTCGGGCCGACGAGATGGTCGGCGCGCGGATGGCCGGGTATGGCGCGGCGGTCGTGGTAAGGAAGGCTCATCTTGACTGCGGTGATGCCGAGCTTCCTGAGCCAGTGGCAGACGCTCTGTTGCTCTTCCCAGCGGGCATTCCATTGGGCCAGGACGACGACGGCGGGGCCGGAGCGGCGGGCGCGAAAGAGCTGGGCATGGACACGATTGTTTTCAGGCCACGGCGAAGCGATCGCGCTGGTGAATGTCAGGACGTCGCCGTCAAGCGCGTAGTCATCGGCGGGCGTCGCAGCGTACCAGGCGTCGCTGTGGCTCACCGTTTCCTCCACGAATCGATCGAGAAAGGCTCGGGGATTGGAGTCTGTCGGGTCGCCGCCCATGTGCTCGAGGCCCCACGCAAAGGGCAGCCTGCGGCGATTCGGCTCCTGATCGAAGCGCATCTGCTCGTAGCGGCGGATTCTTTGCTCGAACCAGGACATGGGCCGGATTAGCCGCCGCGCGCCAGGCGGCGAAGAGGCGCGCCCGTGAGACGCGTGAGAACCCAGGTTTTGTCCAGCCGCGCGCCCAGGCTGCGGTAAAACCCGATCGACGGGGCATTCCAGTCGAGAACGATCCACTCCATCTGGTGGCATCCTTTTCGAACTGCAATGCGCGCGAGAGCCGACATCATCGCCTTCCCCGCGCCCCCGCCACGCTCCTGAGGCAGTATGAAAATGTCCTCGACGAAGAGCACCGGGCTACAGGTGAAACTGGAATACGCGAAATAGTAGATCGCGTAGCCGACGGCACGCCCCCCTTGCGTACAGATCAACGACTCGAAATAGGGGCGTCGCCCAAAGCCGTCGCGCCGCAGGCGTTTTGCGTCGAGGCGCAGGTAGCGCGTCAGGCGCTCGTACTTGGCCAGCGCACGGATCAGACGCATGATCAGGGGCACGTCCCGCGCCGTTCCGCGACGAATCCGCCAGGCCGAACTTTTCGAGACTCTCGTCTTCACGTTTCTCGCTACCTCCCAAACCTAAGCCAAGCAGTATATCCGCGACGCGAGCGCCGTGGGAAACGGTCCGGCGACCTGGCGCAGCGCGAAAGCCTCTGTTGGCAGTCGGGCAACGGCGCACGGCGCACGGCTTGAGAGCACCTCGGGAATGTGGCAGATTCAAGTCGTGGCCCCTGCGACGCTGATTGGCATATTCGTTTTCCTGCTTGGGCTGATCATCGGCAGCTTTTTGAACGTATGCATCGTCCGGATTCCAGAGCGAAAGTCGATTGTGATGCCGGCCTCGGCCTGCCCCAAGTGCGGCACGGCCATCCGCCCGTACGACAACATCCCCGTGGTGAGCTATCTGTTTCTGGGCGGAAAGTGCCGCGCGTGCAAAACGAAAATCTCGCCGATGTACCCGCTGGTCGAGCTGCTGACGGCGGCGCTTTTCTTCGGATGCTACTACGCGTTCGGCCCGACATTCGAGGGGTTGAAGTGGGCCGTGTTTTCGGCTCTGATGATCGTGCTGGTCTTCACGGACCTGCGCGAGAGGATCTTGCCCGACGTCGTAAACTTCACGGGTTTCGGCCTGGGGCTGGCGCTGAGCCTGTTCACGAAGCCTTCCGACGGAGTGGCGCTCTGGGTGGCGAACCGTCTATTCGACTTTCCTCCTCCGGCGCCTGTGGTGTCGCTCGTCGATGCGATGATCGGCGCGGCCATCGGCAGCGGCCTGCTGTGGCTGGTGTCGGAAGTTTATTTTCGGCTGCGCAAGCGCGAGGGCATGGGCCTGGGCGACGTGAAAATGATGCTGATGGCGGGCGCATTTCTCGGAGCGCGGCGCACGCTGCTCACGATCCTCGCGGGATCGGTGCTCGGGAGCGTGCTGGGGATCGCGTTTATTCTCGCCAAGCGCAAGGACTCGAATTACGAGTTGCCGTTCGGCTCGTTTCTCGGAGTGGCCGCGCTGCTGGTCGTCTTCTTCGGAACGCCGTTCGTGAATTGGTACCAATCTCTGCTGATGGGACGATGATGCGGAAAGAGAATTCGCGATGAAGCCGCCGCTGCCTTTGCATCCCACGATGACGCCGGCGGGGATCACCTACGCGGTCGTGACGTTCATCATTCTCGTGGCCGCAATTTTCGCGCTCGTGATCGTGGTCCGAAAATTCTTCCGCAGCGCATCGGAACAGCCCGGCAACGACTGGGCCAATCCGAAGGCCGACACCGAAAACGCCTCGGCGTTCATGACCGCGTCGATGCAGGGCGTGATCGAAAAACTGCGCGCGCAAGAGAAGGAACTTGCCCGGCTGCACCTGCTGGCGCAGGAACGCGCGCAGGAATCCGAGCGGCTGACGGAGGAAGTGACGCGGAACATGCCGACCGGGCTGCTGTTCGTCAGCGCGACCGGCGCGATCAGCTCGACGAACCCGGCGGCCGAAGAAGCTCTTGGCACGCGGCCGATGCGCTACCGCTCTTACAAGGACATTCTCGGCGCCGACTCGGACCTCGCGGGGATGCTCACGGCTTGCCTGCACGACGGAAGAACGTTTCGCCGAAGCGAAATCGAACACCTGACTCCGGGGGGAGACGTCCGGCGGTTGGGCGTCACCATCTCACCGATTTATCGCGCGGCGCGTCCCGGAGCTGCGGGGGGATCGGTCGCGCGCACCCAGGTCTCCGGTTCCCAGGACAGGAAGGTGAGCGGCGCGCTGTGCCTGATGAGCGATCTGACGGAACTGACCGCGCTGCAAAAGCAGATCCGCTGGAAGGAAAACCTCGCGGCGCTCGGCGAGATGTCCGCAGGTATCGCCCACGAGTTCAAGAACGCGCTCGCGACGATTTCCGGCTACGCCCAGATGATACGCAGCGAAGCCAAGCCCGGGGAAATCCGCGAGTCGTCTGAGCGCATCCTGGATCAGACGCGCTCCCTGACGCACGTGGTGACCGAGTTCCTCCGCTTCGCCAAGCCGCTCGAAATCTGCTACGAGACGGTCCCGATGCAGACTCTCGTTGAACGCGTGGCGGAAGAGTTGCACGAAGGCATCCCGCAGTGCAACGTCGCGTGCGAAGGCACGTTTATCGATTTGCCGGGCGATGAGGCACTCCTGCGGCAGGCGCTCGTCAACCTGACGCGCAATGCGGCGGAAGCGTCGCGTGCGATCGGATCGGCGTCGCAGGTGACGATTTCCGGAACCACGGAAGAGCTCGGGGGGCGCAAATGGCAGCGCATCTGTGTTTCAGACAACGGGCCGGGCGTCCCGGAGCAGGATCTTCCCAAGATATTCCTGCCGTTCTACACCACGAAGTCCGAAGGCACCGGCCTTGGGCTCGCCGTGGTGCAGAAGGTGGCTTTGCAGCACGGCGGCAGCATTGAGGCGCGCAACCGTGCCGGTGGCGGGGCCGACTTCATCTTGTGGTTACCTTTGAGGCAGGAGCCTTCGCCGTCTCTATTCCCCTCGCAGGCAGCCCGCATCTAAACTTACGTAGGCGTATCCTAGTGCGCCGAGGAGGCGCAAGCCATGCGCAGAGTCATATGGTTAGCGGTGATCGCGATCTTTGCTTTCCCAGCGACCGGCTGGTGCCGACAGCAAGGGCAGAGTTCGCCTCAGACTCCGGCACAGGCCGCTGCCCCGGCTCCCGCTCCCGAAAAAGATTCTCTTGCCGAGGCGGCGCGCAAGGCACGGGAACAGCACAAGGAATCGGCCAAGCCCGCCAAGGTCTTCACCAACGACAACCTGCCCGCGGGTGGCGTATCGACGGTCGGTTCCAGTCCCCCGACGACTTCATCGGACGCTACGGCGGCAGCCGGAGCCAAGGCACCTGCGGCCAACGACGAAAAGGCATGGCGTGACAAGTTCTCCGCGCTGCGCCACAAGCTCGATCAGGATCAGGCGGAGCTCGACGTGATGCAGCGAGAAGTGGGCGTGGCCGAGGTGCAGTACTACAACGGCGACCCCCAGAAGGCACAGCAGGACAGCTCAACCCAGCAGCCGCTCGGCGCCGAGTACAACAAGAAGGTGGCCGATATCGACGCGAAGAAAAAGCAGGTTGAGGCCGACCAACAGGCCATCTCGGACGCGGAAGACGCCCTTCGCAAGTCCGGCGGCGATTCCGGTTGGGCGCGCTAGGGCTTTTCCGCAATGGAACCTGTTCTTCTTGTCGAAGACAAAGCCGAACTGAGAGCCATGTTTCGCAAGGCGCTCGAGCGCGCGGGCTACACCGTCGAGGAGGCGCCCGACGGGAATACCGCAATCGAGAAAGTCCGCAGCCGCCGCTACCTGCTCGTCCTTTCCGACTTGAAGCTTCCCGGCAATTCCGGAATCGAGGTACTGCGCGAGGCCCGGCGAGTTGAGCCGACTCTGCCCGTGATTCTCGTCACCGCGTACGGCTCCGTCGAAGAGGCCGTCACGGCGATGAAAGAGGGCGCGTTCGACTTCATTCAAAAGCCGGTGGATCTCGATCATCTGAAGCTGCTGCTCGAGCGCGCGGCGCGGCAGCAGGAACTGCTGCGCGAAAACTTGCTGCTGCGCGAGGAGTACGCGGCACGCTACGGCTTCCCGCGAATCGTCGGCGAGCACCCGGCCATGAAGGAAGCAAGCCAGATGACGCAGCGGGTTGCCGCGACGGATTCGACCGTCCTGCTGCTTGGCGAAAGCGGAACCGGAAAAGAGCTTTTCGCTCGCGCCGTTCACCATCTGAGCCCCCGAGCCGAGCACCCGTTTGTCGCGCTGAACTGCGCGGCGATCCCCGAAGGCCTCGTCGAGAACGAGCTTTTCGGTCACGAGCGGGGAGCGTACACGGGCGCGGGCGCGCGGAAGATCGGCAAAATTGAGCTGGCTCACCGCGGAACGCTATTCCTCGACGAAATCGGCGACCTGCCGCTGGCAATTCAAGGCAAGCTGTTGCGCGTACTCGAGGAAAGGCGCTTCGAGCGTGTCGGCGGAACCCAGGCCATCGACGTGAGCGTCCGCATCCTCACCGCCACGAACAAGGATCTGCGCGCGGCCGTCGCCGACAAGGCATTCCGCGAGGATCTCTACTTCCGTATCTCCGCCGTGCCCATCACGATTCCGCCGCTGCGCGACCGAGGAGAAGACGTGATCCTGCTGGCGGAGCATTTCCTCGAGCGGTTTAAGCGGGAGTTTCACAAACCGTCGCTCGAATTGGCCGGCGACGCTCGCGCCCGGCTCCGGAGCTACTCGTGGCCGGGAAACGTCCGTGAGTTGCAGAACGCGATCGAGCGCGCGGCCATCCTCGCAAACGGCGCAATCGATGCGGCAGATCTCCAATTGCCTACCGCGAAGCCGGCGCCCGAGGAACTGCCCGACGGGATGCTCGAAGAGCAGTTCTTGTGGGAAGGGCCGCTCGATGAAGTGTCGCAGCGCGCCGTCGCCCACGTGGAGCGATTCAAGATTCACAATGCGCTGCGCGAATCGAAGTGGAACAAAACGCGCGCCGCCGAAAGGCTCGGCGTCTCGTACAAGACCCTCCTCACGAAGATCCGGAGCCTCGGCCTCGAGAACTAGCTTCGCTAGCTCAATAACTCAACAAATACTTCGTTTGAAACCGCCAGACGTTCGGGAGCAAGCCGCAGGTGCGTGCCCTCGAGTTCGATCAAGCCGCGTGAGTGCAGGGTATCGATCCGGCCGCGCAGGACGGCGAGCCGATCTTTCACGTGCTCCTCGTAGTCACGCTCGATGCGCGCGAGGTCGATGCCCTCGAGTTGCCGCAGGCCGAGAAAGAACTCCTCGTGCAACGCGTTCCAGGGAGTGACAGGCTCGATCTGCTCGCGCGTGGATAGCCCGCGCTCGATGCACGTCACATAACGCCCGGAATCGTGGATGTTGGCCCAGCGCGTGGTTCCGTCGAACGAGTGCGCCCCGGCGCCAAATCCGAGATAGGGCTCGCGCCGCCAGTATTTCAGGTTGTGGAGCGAGCGGCGGCTGGGCAGCGCCCAGTTCGAGATTTCGTAATGTTCGTAACCCGCGGCATCCAGTCGCGCGCAGGCGGATTCGTAGAAATCCGCCATGGCGTCGTCGGTCGGGATCGCGGCGGCGCTGTAACGCTCGCCGCCGGCCAGCGCTTCCCTCCCGAGGCGGCTGCCTTCGTCGACTTCGAGCATGTAAACGGAAACGTGCTCGGGATAGATGCGGAGGAGCTGGCTCACCGAATCCTCCCACGATTCGCGCGTCTGGTGCGGCAGCCCCGCGATCAAATCCATGCTGACGTTGCGGAGGCCGGCCGCGCGCAGAACATCCGCTGCTCGGAACACATCTTCGCGGCGGTGCATCCGGCCAGCAGTCTGAAGTTCAAGGTTGTGGAAAGACTGGACGCCCAGGCTGATGCGGTCAAAACCGGCCGCTCTCCAGGCGGCCGCCTTTACGGGCGAAATCGTTTCGGGGTCGGCTTCGAGCGTGATCTCGAGAAGGTTAGTGCGATAGGACTCCCGCAGCGTGTCGAGAACCTTCGCCAGTGCGGAAGGTTCCAGGAGACTCGGCGTGCCGCCTCCGAAATACACGGTGTCGATCGTATCCGCACCGGCAGACTCGACCGATTCGGTGATCTCGCGGCAAACAGCCTCGGCGTAGGGCTGATAGCGATCGCGGGACACCACACCAGTATGGAAATTGCAGTAGGTGCACTTCGTCTGGCAGAACGGCACCTGGATGTAAACACCGAGAGTCATCGCCCATCCAAGAATCTAGCACAGCTCACGGCGCCTCTGCTCCTGCCGCATCCCGAATCCCCGTGCATCCATCTGATAAGATGGAGCTGCGCATGGACACGCCACTGATCGAAGAACATCGCGCCGTCGGCGCGCGGCTCGCCGAATTTGAGGGTTGCATGTTGCCGGAGTCTTTTTCGGGCCTCGGGCGCGAATATCGCACCGCGCGCGAAAGCGTCGTGCTGCTCGATACAAACTGGCACGCCATCCTCACCCTTGCTGGCCGCGACCGCGTCAAATACCTGCACAATGTCTCCTCGAACGACATCAAGTCCCTGCCCGAGGGGCGCGGGACGCTCGCGCTGCTGCTGAATCCGCAGGGCCGCATTCTGGCGGAAATCGAAGTCTATGCGCTGCCGGAAAAACTGCTGCTGCTCTCGCACGCCTCGTTGCGCGAACGCACGATCGCGACGATCAAGAAATACATCATCGGGTCGCAAGTGCAGGTCGAGGACTTGACCGAAAAGATGGGCAGCCTCGCGGTCGAGGGCCCGCGCGCGCCAGAAGTTGTTGCGCAGGCTTGCGGCGTTTCCATCGCGGAGCTTCCGGAATTGTCGGCCCGGGAAGTGACCATCGGCGAGGCACCGTGTTATTTACTGCGCCGCTCCCACTTCGGCGCGCCGGGCGCGGAGTTCGTCGCTCCGCGCGAAAGCCTGCCTGCGCTGTGGCGGACGCTGTTGGCGGCGGTGCGCGCGCAGGGAGGCGAACCCATCGGAATGGCCGCTTTCCACGCGCTGCGGCTGGAGGCGGGCGTACCGTGGTTCCCTGCCGATTTCAACGACGCGATGATCCCACACGAGGCCGCACTCGAAAACACGCACATCAGCTTCACCAAAGGCTGCTATACCGGCCAGGAGATCGTGGAGAGGGTCCGGTCGCGCGGGCATGTGAACCGAAGGCGAGTGTCACTCAAGTTTTCCACGAGCATACCTCCATTGCCTGGCACGAAGTTCCGCGCGGGAGATGCCGAGGTCGGCTTCGTGACCAGCGCGGCATTTTCGCCGGCGACCGGCGCGGCGATTGGCATGGGGTACGTGCGACGCGAGCAGTTTGCGCCAGGTAGCGCGGTGGAGTTCGACGGCGGGACAGCGGAAGTGACGGCGAGCCTAGAGCCCGCGGCTAGCTCTTCGACAGGTTGAGCGAACGCTTGAAACTGCCGCGATCCGCGTCGATTTTCTTCTGTAGCTGGAACACGGCGTAGAGAAGCGCCTCGGGGCGCGGCGGGCAGCCCGGAACGTAGACGTCGATCGGAATGACCTGGTTGACGCCCTGCACGATGGCGTAGTTGTTGAAGACGCCGCCCGAAGTGGCGCAGGCGCCCATCGAAATCGCCCACTTCGGTTCCGGCATCTGGGCGTAAAGCTGCTTGATCACCGGAGCCATCTTCTGCGACACGCGGCCGGCGATGATCATCAGATCCGATTGGCGCGGCGATCCGCGAAAAACCTCCGCGCCGAAGCGCGAAATATCGTAGCGCGACGCGGCCATCGACATCATCTCGATCGCGCAACAGGCCAGGCCGAACGACATCGGCCAGATCGAGCTGCGGCGCGCCCAATTCACCACCTTGTCGAGCGAGGCGAAGAGAATCCCTTCGTCCTTCAGGAAGCTCGCATCTTCGCCGGGCTTTTCGAGCGTCACGCCCTTCGAGAGTTCAACGGCCATGGCTGAATCCGGCTCCCTTCGCTTCGACCGTCCAGTCGCTACAAACTCATTTTGCATCTTTGCCTGGGGATTTGCAAAGGCCTCAATTCAGTGGACCTCAACTGTAACCGTAGCGAACTTCGTGTGCCCTGCCGCATCCGTGTTCTCGCCCGCAAGTGCTCAACACTATTGTGACTGTGGCGCGGGCTGCGGGGTCGACGACGGCGGAACGATCGCGCCACCGAAGCTCCCCGGATTGCCCATGGCACCCGTGCCGATTCCTCCGGGCCCGATGGGCTGCCCTAGCGGTTGCCCCTGGACCCCTTGGGGACTCAGCCCCTGCTGGAGGGCCTGCGCCTGGTCCTCGAGCGGATTCCAAATGAACTCCCAGTCTTTGTACTTCTTGGCGCCGTGGTAGATCTTGACGGAATCCCGATTCACCTTGGTCGCGATGCCAACACCAGTCAGAAAGGCGCCGATGACCGGGCCGTCGACGGGACCCGTCGGTTGGAGCGCCAAAAGCGGATTGGGAATCTGTCCGGAGGCGCTGATGCCCGGCGGCCCGCCAAACGCAGACTGGCCGGAAGTCGAATTCGGCGAGGTGCCTGAGCTTCCCGAGCTCGAGGCGTTGCTCGCCGCGCCCGAGGATGTTTGCGGCGACGAACTGGTCGCTCCTGAGTTACTTGCACCGCTTCCAGAGCTCGCGCTGCTCGTGTCGGTGTTGCCGGACGCCATGCTTGAAACGGGAATGCCCGGGAACGTACCCGGCTGCACTCCGGCAAGCGTGGCCCCGCTCAGGTCGATGAGAGCCATTTGTTGGAGCGTCGCGAAGCGCACGCTGCCGATGATCTGGCCCGAGCCATTGACGTAGATGAAGCGCCACGCGCCCTCATCGGGTTCCATCGGATCCTTGTACGCAGCCTGGCGCAGGAAATGAAGATTGAGAACGCCTTTTTCGAGGTCGTCGGTCGACTGAGGATAGTGGCCTGTCTTGTGAAAATACAGCCGGACGGCACGGGCCCACTGATTGCCGCACCATATCGTTTGTTCTTCGCGCTGGCGGCGGCCCTCGGTCACAAGATTTTGCAGAACGACCTGAGAAGCGATAATGACGGCGAGGATTATGAACAGCGCCATAAGGTAGGCGTAGCCCGATTCACCGGGGCGCCTGGCTCGGGGCTTCCCTTCTGCCGCCGAGTTCCGACATTGAATGCCCAGCACTCTCATTTGGATGCTGCCTTCGAGACCAATGCGACTCCTGGCTTAGTTGGCGCCTTGATCCGGCGGCTGGACCATCGGCATCGTCACGTGACGGCCGCTGGAAATCTCCTCCACGTCGGCCGAATCGTTGCCGATATGGACCAGGCGGAACCGACTCAAAAAAACTGCGCCTTCGTCGACCACGAGAATATCGTCGCCGCTCGTGAAGAACCCGACGCGCCTCCCCGTTCGCGGATGCGACGCGTAGCCGAAGAACTCCGCCTGCACCTGGGGCGGCGGAGGTGGTGGAGGCTGCGTTGGACCGGGGGTGCGCGCCGGTTGAATTTCGCCGCCCGGTGGTTTCGGCGGCGGTACCGGCGCGGCGACAAAGATGTTCCGGTGCGAGCCGGAGTATTCAAGCTTTTGAAGTTTTCTGAGCAGATCCAATCGGAGCTGCGGCTCCTCCACGTCGAGCGGCTCGAATTTCGTGTCCGCGGCCACTCCGGGCAGCCCCGCCACCTGCGTGCGGCTCATAAAAAAGTAGTAGACAGCGGCGGCGAGCACCACGAGCAATGCAACAAGAGCGTAGATTTCATTGCGCCGCGACATCGGTCAGGTCCTGAAATAGGTGTGTAGTTGAATTTCCAGCCGGATCGCTCCGGCGCTCGCCGATCCCAGGTGCAGATCATCGACAAGATAGAAGTTCTTCGATCGCTCCAGACCGTTGATGAACTCAATCACGGACGCATAGTCCGCATCGACGCCCGTGCTGATCGAGATTTCGGTGACGCCCCGGTCCTTGACGTCCTTCTGCCGGAAGGAGAAGCCGGAGGTTTTCACTCCGGCCTTCGCGGCAATCGCGTCGAGGTCCGATTCGATTTCCGAATAACCCGTCGCCGCATTGAGAAACGACCCGTTGTAGAAGGCATCGCAATCCGTGCCCACCTGAGGGAGCGACGCCCTGATTTTTTCGCCGCGCTGCACGTCTGCGCGAAGCAGCTTCGCCTGAATCGCAAGGCGGTCCCGCTGCGCGCGCATCGCCTCGGGACCCTGACGGGATGTCTCCCAGAGGAAGAAGGCCAGCGCAAGGTCCGCCACCAGCAGTAGCGCCAGGGCGGCGCCGATCCCTTTCTTCCATGTCTGCCAGGTTCCGTTCATGGTCATGTGGTCGTGTACCAAACCGTCAGATCGAGTGTGATTTGATCGGCCGATCCCAATTGCTCGGCGCGCCGCTCGTCTCTGACGACCATTCCCGAAAACATCTTCGACTTCTCGATCGCTTGCAAGAATTGGATCTTGCTCTCATCCGAGACGGCGCCCACCTCGAGCGTCACCTCCGCGCGGCCGTTGATGAGCTGCGGCGAAATGCTCACCACTCGCACGCCGGGAGGAAGCGTCTGCTCGAGGTCCATGAAAATCTTGGTCCAGGGAAAGCTGCGCTCGTCGATCAAAGAGTTGAGAAATGCCGATCGGTCGAGCGTCTGTCGCGCACCCGGGCTCTGAAAATAGGATTGGAGATCCTGCTGCCGTTGCTGGCCGGCCCGGATCTCCTGCTCCCAGCGGTTGATGTCCGCGCGCAGTTGGCGGCTAGCCTGCCAGGAGCGGTACGCGGCATGCGACAGCAGCGCGAGAGCAAGGACCGCCACGGTCCCAGCCACAGCGGCAGCGGCAAGGAACGGCCGCCGATTCGGCTGTGGTGCGGTTGCGAGATTGAGGTGCAGCTTCATCCGTTCCTCTTTAGGCTCTCACGAGCCTGCGTTCATCATCCAGCCGGTCATCGAGTCCAGCCCGTGGCGGATCAAATCTCTCGCGGGCTCGCCAAGGCCCTGCGCTGCTTCGACTTCGACCATCGGCCCGGCGTGGAGTCCCAACCCCGACTCCAGCGCGCTTCGGAACATCTCCTCGCGCTCGCCGAAGCCCGACAGGCGCGCACGGTCGACGGGCGCCTCCCAGTTGTCCTGGTAATATGCGATCGCCGGGAAAACCTCGTCGAGCACAGCTTGCGGCTCGAGGAGACCGGCCTCCGCCAGCATGTCCGTCGAGCGATAGACGCACATGTTCGCACCGTGCACGATGACGCTGGTCAGGGTTTTCCCCGAAAAGCGAATCAGCAGCGTTGCGCCGCGTTCTTCCAACAGCGGCAATGCAGCCAGTGTTGAGCTCAGGACCACTCCGATAGGAGCCCCAAGAGACTCGACGATTTCTTCGTACTCGCGGATGATTCGCTGTCGCGCAACCGCGCTCACCACTTCGAGGCTTCCGTCGCGGCCCGACTGGCGCATCCACGAAATCACGGTTTCTTCCACGTCGAACGGCACGCTCTTCTTAAGCCGCCAGCGCAAGAGGGGCCGCGCATCGTCCGCTCGCCGAGGCAGGCTCTCAAACGGCAGTATGAACACGCGTACAACCGCATCCGGCACCAACAAGACGAGCGGTGTGCCACGCGCGGGAATGCGGCCCAACGCACGGCGGAGCGCGCCGCGCACTGCGTCGGGCTGCGTGACATTTGTATCCACCGGCGAAGGCATCACCGCCCCCGCGGGCAGCGATTCCACCACAACGCCTTCCAGATCGCCGCGCGCGCCGCTTCCCCACCGGGCCGCGGCCACGTGATTGGGTGATATCTCGACGACCACAGGCGGATGGGGCATGGCGTGCAGCCAGCGGTCGATTCGTCGGACGATGCCGACCTGGTAGAACCTGCTCTCGAAACTGCCCGAGCCAGTGAGGCTAGTCAAGGAACGTCACCTTGTTGATCTCGCGCAACGTCGTAACCCCGGTGCGGACCTTGCGGAGTCCCGATTCGCGCAGAAAACTCATGCCTTCTTCCCGTGCAACGCGCTTGATTTCGGACGTCGGCCGCCGATCGATAATCATCTCGCGGATGCGGTCGGAAAGATCGAGCAATTCGGTGATGGCCGTGCGACCCCGGTAGCCGCTGCCGGAGCACTCCAAGCACCCCGCGCCTTCGCAAAACGCTACTTGGTCCCACTCGGCGGGGTCGAGGCCCGACTCCCTCAAGACATCCGGCGCATACTTCACCCGCTTCTTGCAGTTGTCGCAGATCACGCGGACCAGCCGCTGGGCCATGATGCAGTTGAGGGCGGAGACGAAATTGTAAGGCTCGACGCCCATGTTGATGAAACGCCCGATCACGTCGGTCACGTTGTTGGCGTGGACCGTGGTGAACACCAGATGTCCCGTCAGAGCGGAGTTGATCGCGATCTGTGCGGTCTCCTGGTCGCGGATTTCGCCGACCATGATCTTGTCCGGGTCGTGGCGCAGGATCGAACGCAGCCCGCGCGCAAAGGTAAGGCCTTTTTTCTCGTTCACGGGAATCTGCGTGATGCCGCGCACCTGATATTCCACGGGATCTTCGATGGTGATGATCTTGTCTTCGTCGTTCTTGATCTCGTTGATCGCCGCATAGAGCGTGGTGGTCTTCCCCGAGCCTGTCGGGCCGGTAACCAGCACCATGCCGTAGGGCTCGCGGATGTACCGGCGGAAGCGCGTCACCTCGTCATGGTCGAAGCCGACCACGTCGAGCGTGAGGTTGCGGAACTTCTCGCTCAGCGTTTCCTTGTCGAGGACGCGCAGCACGGCGTCTTCGCCGTGCACCGAAGGCATGATGGAAACACGGAAATCGACAAAGCGGCCTTTGTAACGCACGCGGAAGCGGCCGTCCTGTGGGACGCGGCGCTCGGCGATGTCGAGCTCGCTCATCACCTTGATGCGTGAAAGGATCGTGGCGTGCCAGTCCTTGGCGAGCGGCTGCATGGCGAACTGAAGTACGCCGTCAATCCGGTACTTCACCACGACTTCCGAATTCCGCGTCTCGATATGGATGTCGCTCGCGCGCCGCTCGAGCGCCGTGAAGATCACGGTGTGGACCAGCCGCACGACCGGGCTCTCGCCCGTGTCGCGCGTGAGCTTCTCCATCGAGATGTTTTCGTCGCTGTCCTCCTCTTCGCTGACAACCTGGAGCGTGAATCCTTCCGTCGCCTGATCCAGAACGCGCTGCGACTGCTCCGTGCGCTTCAGCAGATCGCCGATCTGCGAAGCCGTGGCCACCTTGATCTGCAAGCGCTTGGCCAGCAGGAGCTCCAATTCGTCTCGAAGCTGCAACTGGCTTGGATCGGCCATGGCCACGACGAGGGTCGAGTCGTGTGCCTCGAGCGGCACGAAGTTGTAGCGGAACATCAATTCCGCGGGAATGCTGCGCACCAGTTCCGGATCGATGCGCTGCTCCCGCAGATCGATGAAGGGACAGCGATAGCGTTCGGCCAGGCCGCGGGCCTGCTCGCGTTCGGCTGTGTCGTTCACTGGGCTCGCAGGCGCCGGATTGTTGCTCGTTGTGGCCATCGATTCCGCTTTCCTCACGATCCTACTTGAAGAGAGAACATCGGCAGATACAGCGCAATCAAAATGAAGCCTATCACAACGGCCATGACCGCCAAAATTACGATGGGAATCCACGAAAGCGTCCGTTGCAGGCTCGTGCTGACTTCGTCTTCATAGAATTCCGCGACGCTCGTGAGCATGGCCCCAAGCGCCCCCGATGCTTCACCGACTTCGATCATCTCCAGCGCCAACCCCGGTATCAGGCGTGTGGCGGCAAGGCTCGCGTGAAGAGACTCTCCTTCCTTCACACGCTCCGCCGCTTCCTCGACCGAAGTCGAAACCAGGAGGCTGCCGATCGCCGCCGCCGATGTATGCAAGGCGGGGACCAGCGGAGTACCACCCGCAAGCAGCGTCGAAAGTGTGCGCACGAACTGGGCGACCTGCGCCTTCAGCCAGATGTCTCCGAAAATCGGGATGCGCGGCTTCAACCGATCGATGGCGAGCGCCCCGCGGTCCGAACGAGTCCACAGGAATATCGCGACGGCTCCAATTCCGATGGCCGCAAGCAACCCCAAAAAGTAGCTCCGCAACGGCAGCGCTACGGATAGAAGTATTCGAGTTGGCACAGGGAGCGGCACGCCGAGTTCGTGGTAAAGCTCCGCGAACTGCGGCATCGCATAAGTGACCACGTAAGTCACCACCAGAAGGGCCGTTGCAACCAAGACCGCAGGATAGATCAACGTCGTCAGCAAGCGGCTGCGAAAGCCCGTGCTCACGCGCAGGTAGGCGATGTACTGTTCAAGGACGCCCGACAGATTGCCGCTGCGCTCGCCCGCCGTGATTACCGTCACATAGACCGCCGGAAACGACCCCTGAGCCGCCAGCGCCTCTGACAAGAGGGCGCCCTCGCGGACGCGCTGGCGGACTTCGCCAAGAATGGGGCGCAGGCGGGCAGCCGCAGCGCGCTCGGCTAGCAGATCGAGCGCTCTGAGGATCGGCAGTCCCGCCCTGATGAGCGTATTGAACTGCTGGTTGAAGATCAGAAAATCGTGCGGACGAATGGTCCGATCGCGGTGCGACTGGCTGAGCTGCGTCAGCAGGTCGAAATGATTGCGCACCGAAAAGACGTAAAAACCGCGCTCGGCCAGCTTCTGCCGGGCTTCGTCTTCCGATTGCGCCGTCTCAACCTGCTGGAAGATCCGGCCGCTAGTGTCCCCGACTTTGCAAACGAATTCAGCCATGCCTGTGGAGGCGCGTCGCCCTTGCGGACGACCCCTCAAACCTTAGCATACCCTTTCCGGGCCAAGACTGAACCTCGGAAAACAGCCCGTTAATAGGATGTGACAACGGCAGAAAGGCTGTATGGCGACCCTTCGTCCGGGGAAAACCCTCCCCCTTGGAACCCCGCCGAGAATGTCGCCAGGGTCCGCAAACGGGTATGGTAAAGTCGCGAACTGCGAACTCGATGGAGCCGATTTCACACTTCTTTTATTCCGATCGACTGAAGCTGCAATTCTGGGACTACGGCCAGGACGCAAAGCCGTCGCTCGTGCTGGTCCACGGCGGCCTCGACCATGCCCGCAACTGGGATTGGGTGGCGCGGTCGCTGCGCGAGCACTATCACGTCTACGCGCTCGATCTGCGAGGCCACGGCAACAGCGCCTGGGCGCTGGGCGGCATCTACACAATCGCCGAACACGTTCTCGATCTCTCGGCGCTGCTCGACATCGTCAACGACTTCCCGGTCCGACTGGTCGGCCACTCGCTTGGCGGCGCAATCGTCCTGCACTACGCCGGTGTCTACACGGAGCGCGTCCGCAAGGCCGTGTCGATCGAGGGCCTCGGCGCGCCGCCCAAGAGCCGCGTGCACGGGCCCGCGTCGGAGCAACTGCGCCACTGGATCGAATCCGTGCGCGACATCGAGAAGCGCAAGCCGAAAAGCTATCCCAGTCTCGACGCCGCGATCGCTCGCATGAAAGAAGCGAATCCACACCTTTCAGACGAAGTCGCGAGGCATCTCACCCTGCATGGTACGAACTGGGAAGCGGATGGATCGCTCGTCTGGAAGTTCGACAATTTCGCGCGGCTCTTCGCTCCCTACGGCCACCGCATCGACGATCTCGTCGAGCTCTACGGAAAGATCACATGCCCGGTACTCTTCTTCTGGGGCCTCGAAAGTTTTCTGCCTGTGCCGGAATCGGACCCTCGCCAGAAGGCGATCCGCAACTGCCGCCTCGTAAAAGTACCGGATGCGAGTCACTGGCTGCACCACGACCAACTGGATTTTTTCCTGCGGGAGACAACCACCTTCCTCCAGGATTGATGTCCCTCGAAACGGCGCCGCTGCGTCAGCGAATTTCGCCGGCAAGCGATTCTTCGTCGACGACGGCGACGCCGGGCGGCGGCTGGAAATGAAATTTCACCTCGGGAACAGCGATGTTCTCTTCCCAGTTGCCGAAGCGAAACTCGGTCGATACATTTCCCGCTTCTCTAATCACCACTCGCACCAGATGCGCCTGAGGATCGGTCTCGAAGATCACGTCTTTGGGGCCGTCTGCGGAACTCGGGTCGCCCCGAGGAATGCAACGCAGGACCTCGTTGCCGGGCGACGCCGGCTTTTCGTCCGAACTAGAATCGGCTGGCTCAATCTTGCGGCAGAGCTTCGATAGATCGGCCTTCCCCGCTAGAAGCGCCAGCGGCGTCCGCCAATCTGAGCTTTCTTTCAACTTTGCTCGGCTCGCTGTGTGGTCCGTCGGAACGTAGAACCAGACATTCGTCCCATCGACAATGAAGAGCTTCGGTTCCGGGGACTCGTACTCCCAGCGCATGCGGCCCGGACGCGAGAAGTAGACGGTGCCCGATTCCGCCGCCACGCCGCCGCTGCCATCACTATAGCGTTCAAAGAAAATTGCCTTGAGTGTATGCGCGTGCTGGTAGCGGGCCTCCAAAGCCCGCACCGTCGCTTGCACGTCGGACGCGGAGGCCAGGGGTGCCAGCGCAAGCACGGCGCCGATAAGAACCAAACGCATCTCATCATAGTAGCAGCAAGCCGGTGAAGGATTTCATGCGAGGCGCGACTCGGGCGTGAAATGACTACTTCGAAACGCGATGCGTCCAAACCGCTTCGATGCGACCTCCCCATCTGCGAAGATGAGCGAGTTGAGTCTGGCGGCACGTCCATCCCATTCGGTGCAAAGCCAATGAGTCCAGAAACCCTGGCGAGCGTCGCGGAGCCGGAAGCGTCCGCAACGCCTCCGGTCCGGCTATTCCGTTCGCAGCGCGAGGCCACGCTCTTGGCGGCGCTTCTGCTGGTGCTTGCGACTCTGGCCCTCTACCAGCGCTCCCTTCACAACGGCTTCGTCAACTATGACGACCCGACGTACGTAACAAGCAATCTTCATGTTCTACAGGGCCTTTCCTGGAGCAACATCGCCTGGGCGTTCCGTTCCAACGTGGCCGGCCATTGGCACCCGCTGACGATGATTTCCCACATGGCGGACGTCCAGTTCTTCGGGACGAATCCGGCGGGCCATCATCTGACCGGCCTGTTCTTGCACGCGCTCAACGTCGCTCTGCTCTTCTTCTTGCTACGGCAAGCCACTGGATACATCGGGCGCAGCGCTGTCGTCGCAGGCCTGTTCGCCGCCTGCCCCTTAAATGTGGAAGCAGTGGCGTGGATTTCCGGCCGCAAGGCTGTGTTGTGCGCCACGTTTCTGCTATTGGCGCTGTTCGCATATGGCAGATATGTGCGCCGGCCCGGCGTCGTGCGCTATATGACGTTGATGCTGCTCTTCGCTCTGGGGCTGATGGCCGAGGCGATGCTCATCACCCTGCCCGTGGTGCTTCTCCTCGCGGACTACTGGCCGCTGCAGCGCTTTGAGAGCGGCCCGGACGCGCCGGAAGCGGCGTTTGGCCGCGATCTTGCGAAGCTTGTGACCGAGAAAATTCCGCTCTTTCTCATGGCCATTGCCAGCGCCCTGATGACTCTGTACTCGGCGCGGCGCGGTGGCGCCGTCACACCTCTGAGTCTGTTCCCGCTGAAACTACGCGTCGAGAATGCGATCTACTCTTATCTGGTTTATGTCTGGAAAGGTGTTTGGCCGGCGCATCTCGCGGCCATTTACCCGCACCCCGGACGCTCGCTGGCGATTTGGAAGGTCGTCGCGGCGGGAATCGTCCTGCTGGCGATCACGGCGATCGTCTGCCGTTACCGCGAAAAGCGCCATCTGCTCGCGGGCTGGCTCTGGTTTCTGGTTACGATGCTTCCCGTGATCGGGATCGCGCAGGCCGGGCTTCAGGGCATGGCCGACCGTTACGCCTACATTCCCTTCCTGGGCCTGTTTGTCATGGCAGTTTGGTTCGTGGCTGACGCGGCTGCGGCGATCAAGCTCCCTCAGGCGGCGGCCGCGAGCGTCGCGCTTCTGGTTCTCTGCGGCTACGCGTGGACCTCGTACGTTCAGATCGGCTACTGGCGCAATAGCTACACGCTTTTCTCCCACGCAGCGCAGGTGACCACGGGAAATGCCGTCGCTGAGAACAACCTCGGTCTCGCCCTCGGCGAGGAAATGCGGCGTCCCGATCTGGCTTTGCCGCATTACGAGGCCGCCGTCCGATTCATGCCGCAATGGTGCACGGCGCACTACGATCTGGCGGTGGCTCTGCAAGGACAGCACCGGTTCGACGAAGCCCTTCGCGAATACCAACTCGCCCTCGCCTACGAAACCGATCCCGATGAAGCCTGGCGTGCTCACAACAACCTCGGCGCCGTCTTCGTCCAGCTCAACCGCTTCCCCGAAGCCATCTCCGAATTCACTGCCGCCCTGCGCATCAACCCGGGCGACGGCATGAGCCTCATGAACCGTGGCCTGGTCGAATACTCCCAGGGCAAGCTCGACGCCGCGCGCGAGGACTTTTCCCAGGCCGTGCAGCACACGCCCACGCCTCAGAGCTACTTCTGGCTGGGACGCGTCCAGGAAGACCAGGGAGCGATGCAGGCAGCCGCCGATGCGTATCAGGCGGCTTTGCGAATGGCTCCGAACCTGAGCGATGCCCAATCGCGTCTGGACGCCGTTCGACAGAAGCTTCAGCGATGAGAACTGCTGCTGTGAACTCGGAGATCGAAGTGCCGCCGGCAGAACCCGCAGCACTGTCGACTGGCTTCCGGCTGTTCGGTTCGCGGCGCGAGGCGACGCTCTTGGCGGCGCTTCTGCTGGTGCTTGCGACTCTGGCTCTCTACCAGCGCTCCCTTCACAACCGCTTCGTCAACTACGACGATCCGGACTACATCACCGACAACGCCCACGTTCTCCAGGGACTCTCATGGAGCAACGTCCGCTGGGCGTTCGCGGCGACAACCGCGTACAACTGGCACCCGCTCACGTGGATCTCGCACATGGCGGACGTCCAGTTCTTCGGAGTAAGGGCGATGGGCCACCATCTCGTCGGCGCGCTCTGGCACACGCTCAACGTCGTCCTGCTTTTCCTGTTGCTGCGATTCGCCACTGGTTACGTCTGGCGAAGCGCCACGGTGGCTGCTCTCTTCGCCGCGTTTCCGCTCAACGTTGAATCTGTGGCCTGGGCGGCCGAGCGCAAATCGGTTCTGTGCACGACGTTTATTTTCCTCGCGCTGTTCGCCTATGGATGGTATGCGCGCCGTCCCGGAATAGCGCGCTACCTTGGGGTTGCGCTGTTGTTTGCGCTGGCGCTGATGGCCAAGCCGCTGGCCATCACGCTTCCCGTCGCTCTCCTGCTCGTCGACTATTGGCCGCTGCAACGATTCGGTGCGCGGCCGTCAGCCGGCGCCGGTACGGCTTGTGCCCGCGCGGAACTCCTGCGGCTGGTGGCCGAGAAAATACCCCTGCTTCTGCTGTCCGCCGGCAGCGCCTTCATGACGGTGTACGCGCAGCGTCGCGGCGGCGCTTTGGCCTCCGCAGAACTGTTCCCCGTGTCGCTGCGCATCAAGAACGCCGTGTTCTCGTACGCGGACTATCTCGCCAAGGGAATCTGGCCCGCCCGGCTCGCGGTCTTCTATCCCTATTCCCATTCGTTGGGAGTCCTGAAAGTCCTCGCGGCGGGACTGATTCTTCTTGTGATCACGGCAGCTGTCTGGCGATTCCGCGAAAGGCGATATTTGCCCGTAGGTTGGCTTTGGTATGTGGGAACGATGGTGCCGATGATCGGGATCGTGCAGGTTGGACGCCAGGCCATGGCCGATCGTTACGCCTATGTCCCCTTCGTGGGGCTGTTCGTGATGGTGGTCTGGCTCGCGGCCGATTTCGCGCAGCGGAACCGCATTCTGCGAACGTCCGTAGCCCTGCTTGCACTCGCCATCTTGGCCGGGTACGCCTCGGTCACTCACACCCAACTCAGCTACTGGCGCGACAGCTACCGGCTGTTCTCGCACGCCTTGGATGTCACAACCGGAAACGGCGTCGCCGAAGACAACCTGGGCATCGCCTATGAAAAGGAGATGGATGAGCCCTTTATGGCTATGCCGCATTACGAGGCAGCGGTTCGTTACATGCCAGACCTGCCCACCGCGCATTACAACCTCGGCACCGCCCTGCAATCGCAGAAGCGGCTCGACGAAGCCGCTCGCGAGTACAGGCTTACGCTCACCTACACATCGAACCTGGTAGAAGCCGCCCGCGCCCACAACAACCTCGGCGTGATTTTCATGCAAACGAACCAGCCCGCGGCCGCCCTCTCGGAATTCAGCGCCGCTCTGCGTTGCGATCCCACCCAAGCGTTCAGTTTGTTGAACCGCGGCTCGGTTGAATACCACGAAGGCAACTTGGACGCGGCGCGCGCCGATATCTCGCACGCCATCCAGATGGCGCCCAGTCCCTCCGCATGGTTCCTGCTGGGCCGCGTGCTTGAGGACCAGAATCAGTTGCAGGCTGCGGCGGACGCCTACCAGAATTGTTTGAAGCTCTCTCCGGAAATGCGCGATACGCAGGCTCGCCTCGACGGCGTTCTCCGCAAACTCCATCAGTAAGAGCTCAGGCACATCGTTGGGGCCACGAAGGAAGGTATTCGACGGCAGACCGTGAGCTATTGCAGGGTGTTGAGCGCGTTGCAGGCGCTTTCACTCGAAGCGGTGGCGCCCGTCTCGTCGTACTCGATCTCGCCCGGTTCCGTGCTGCAAAAGCTCCGGATTCCCGTGATGCCGATGTTGTTGGGAGCCGCCGTAGTCAGGAAGCCCATGAAGCCCGGAGCCGAGCATCCGGCGGCTAGCGGAACGTTCCCGTCTTCACCCGTGTATATAAACGTGTAGCCGCTCTTCTGGTTCGGGGCCAGCACGATCGTATTGTCCACGATCAGCGCGTTGTCGCACGAAGGCGTCGTGGTATTTCCGCCGAGGACGGCGGAGTTCGGTGGATACCCATTCGCGTAGGTCGTGTTGTAAACCTCTGCTCCGGTTGTAAGCGTGCGAAGGTTTGCGACAGCCGATGCTTCGTTGGCCGCAATCCGCGATCGGAGGAGGTTCGGTATGGCGATCGCCGCGATGATCAGAATGATTGCTACTACGATGAGAAGCTCGATGAGAGAAAACCCAGAACCAACTTTCGCTCTCCGGACCGACTTTGTGTTGGCTTGGGTTCGCATGGGGTTATGGTCCAGCGTTCGTGTGTGGTGCATCGCCAGGGGAGGAAGCCGAAGCCACCTCCCCTGCCGGTGCGGGACTCGCTTACTGCAAAGGACTCAGGGTCACGGGGCACAGCGCGTTTACCGCTGTGGCCTTCGCGCCTGTGGAATCGAACCGGATCACACCGGAAGCATCCGAGCAGAAGCTGCGCTGCCCGGTCGTACCGGTCGTCACCGGATTAGCAGTCACGACGTAGCCGTCGGAGTTGCCGTACCCGCCGCTGCATGAGCTGGATGCGCTTGTGAGCGGTACCGAGCCGGCTTGCAACCCGAAGTAATAGCCGCTCTTGGTCCCGGTGGTCAGCACGGTGTCAAGCAACATGGCGTTCGTGCAGCTTGGGGTCGTGCCGACCGTTCCGATTGCCGTCAGCGTCGGCGGGAAGCCGTTGCCGTACGTCGAGTTGTACGTGATGGCGGCCGTGTTCATGGTGCGGATCGAGCCGACTGCCGAGGCTTCGTTCGCCGCCATGCGGGAGCGAAGCAAGTTCGGAATTGCGATGGCCGCGATGATCAGGATGATCGCCACGACGATCAGCAATTCGATAAGCGAAAAGCCCTTCTGTTTCTTCGTCATTCTCTTCTCCTGGAAGTGAGTCTCTCTATCTAATCTCGTTTTCGTATCCCTGGCGGGGGTACGCACTGATCTATCGCAAGGGAGATGCCAGCTTCGGCCGAAGGGGTTTACTCTCGCGACACAACCGATTATACCCCATCAATCCAATCACATGCGGCTCCCCTCTAAGCTCCGGCCATTCTGCGCGGGGCGGTGCCGCAAGCCGCCGACGCCTTTGAATGACATTTTTTGGCGGTTCCGGATGACGCATCCGGCCCAACAGTCGCGACCTTAATCGGTCGCAAAGGGGCCCACAAAGTACGGCCGTGCATCGGAACTGCGGGGAGGCGCGGCCTGCTTCTGCGGTGGCGTCGAAGGCGGCTCAGGCTGCCATCAATGACGCCTGTCCTCCGCAAAAGTTTGGGACCTCGCGCTCTTCACGCCAGCCGGGCCGTGCCGGATTCGTTGGCGATACGAACACCATGCGACTCGATTTTCTCAAGGCATAGGCGGCCCTGACACATAATTGCGCGAGTATCCTGTATGGTGTGGGAAGCTTGGAAATCATCGGGTGCGGACCGCAAGCTGCTGAAGCTCGTGTGCAGCGCCGTCTGGCTTGCGGCGTTCTTGCTGGCCGCTCGAGCGCTCGATCTGGGCGTTCCCTACCTGCCGCTGGCCATTGCCGGTGGACTGGTTTTCTATCTCCGCAACTGGCCTCCGGCTTCGGAGTTTGCTGCCTGGATTCTGCTGTCGGCAGGGTTCGGCCTGATCGTCCGCTTTCCCCGAGACCATAACTGGATTAATACGGCATCCGGCATCCTCGCGTTGTTCGGGCTGGGTGCGTTCGTCATGCTTGGATTGCGGTGGCTCTGGTCGGCTGGTTCAGACCGCAGGAAGACCTATGCCGTGCTAGCCCCGGCTGCGGCGCTAGTGTTTTTCGTGCTGTCGGCGCAGCATGCTCTGAACCTAGCCAACGTGCTGTATCCGAAAACATTCGATATCTACTTGTATTTGTTTGATGGATCTCTTGGGTTCCAGCCCAGCTTTCTTATGGGCCGGGCGATGGCGGCATCGAGAATCCTGCGAATCGCCTGTCTTCTGACTTACGTCTCGCTGCCTTTCGTCATGGCCCTGGTGTATGCGCTGCGCCTGCCCAAAGGGGCAGAACGGCCGTCGTGGGATATGGTGACACTGTTCATGCTGGCCGGACTGGGCGGCTGGGCGCTTTACAATGTTGTCCCCGCGACTGGGCCTGTCTACGTGTTTCTCTCGGACTTCCCTTGGCACGCCTTGCCCTATGGCTCGCTTCACCGGCTTCTTCTGGAGCCGATTCCAGTGCATGCGGTCTTTCCTCGTAACGCGATTCCCTCGCTACATATGACATGGGTTCTACTGCTCTACTGGAATACCAAGGGCCATTCGCGAGCGCTACGGGTCTTCTTGAGCGTATACCTCGCGTTCACCGTAGTTTCAACGCTGGGAACGGGCGAGCATTACTTTGTCGATCTGGTGGCGGGAATTCCGTTCGCGCTGTTTGTGCAGGCAGTCGTTTCTCCCGACAAGGAGGCCCCGGCCTTCCGCCGAGCGGTTGGCAGCGCCTCGGGATTAGCCTTGACTCTAGGCTGGCTTCTGCTGGTCCGCTTCGGGGCAAGGAGTATGCTTGTTTCGCCCGTCCTGCCATGGAGCCTGGTGATCCTGACCGGGATTGCGGTGTGGAGGGCCAAGCTGTGGCTCGAGACCACAGCAGACAGCTGCTCCCCCGCGAATGATTTCGCGAAGGAAGAGACGGCTCCTGAAAGTATTTTAATGCGAAAGGCATGATGGCTTTCGCAGAGGTTACTTTCGCCTGCGCCCATTAGACGCCGTATTTCTTGGCGTAGTGGCGGAAGGAGCGATACGACATCTTCAGAAGCTCGGCGGCCTGCGTCCGGACGCCGCCCGACCGTTCCAGAGCCGCCAGCAAGTAGGACCTCTCGATTTGCTGGATGTGCTCTTCGAGATTGAGCCCTTCCTTGGGGAGCGAAGCGCCATTCCCGTTGTGGGGCGCCAGCACGGCGGATCCCTGAAAATGGCTCCGGATACGATCGGGCAGCGCTTCCGTCGAAACCCGGTTGCCGCTCTCGAGCGCGACGGCGCGCTCGATCGTGTTCTCAAGTTCGCGCACGTTTCCGGGCCAATCGTAGACCTCCAACCGCCGCATCGCTTCGGGGTCGATTGCATCCACGTTCTTGCCCATGGATTTCGAAAACCGCTCCAGGAATTCGCGCGCGAGAAGCGGGATGTCTTCGCGGCGCTCGCGAAGCGGCGGCAGATGGATCGGAATCACGCTCAGACGGTAATACAAGTCCTCCCGGAAACGTTCCTCCGCTATTTCTTTCTCCAGATCTTTGTTCGTCGCCGCGATCACGCGGACATCCACATCCGATTCCTCCGTGCTGCCGATCGGCCGCACCTTGCCCTCTTGCAGGACACGGTAGAGCTTCACCTGCATCGTGACGCTCATGTTCCCGATCTCGTCCATGAAGAGCGTGCCGCCATGGGCCGCCTGAAAGAGTCCTCGCCGGTTTTCGTTCGCGCCGGTGAAAGCGCCCTTCATGTAGCCAAACAGTTCGGACTCCAGCAGAGTCTCCGGAAACGCGCCGCAGTTGATCGTGATGAACGGATCCTTCGCGCGGGCGCTGTTCTCATGGATCGCGCGTGCAACAAGCTCCTTCCCGGTGCCGCTTTCGCCGGTGATGAGGACGCGGCTCGATTGCGGCGCGATGTTTTGGATCAGCTCGAAGATGGCGCGCATCTTCGGGGCGGTGCCGATCATGTGATCGAGTCCGGTCAGCCGCCGGAGCTCGCGGCGCAAATAGCCGGCTTCTTTCTTGAGCGCGAGGCTTTCGGTCACCTGCTGGATCGCCGGGCGCAGTTCATCGAGCAGACGGTCGCCTTTGATCACGTAGCGGTCCGCGCCGAAATTGACGGCATCGACGGCCGTGTCGATTGTGGGTACGCCTGTGATCAGGATGAAAATCGTGGCGGGCGACACTTCCTTGCAATAGCGCAGCAGTTCGACGCCGTCCATGTCCGGCATGCAGATATCGGACACCACGATATCGAATACCTGCGAAGCCAGCCGCCGCTTGGCCGCTTCGCCGTTCGTGGCCACTTCGACGCGGTGCCCTTCCTTGCGAAAGCTGATCTCGAGCAATTCGCAGATGGAGCGCTCGTCATCGACGATCAGCAGGTGGGCCATGCGGCTATCCCTTCCCTACCGACCGCACAAGTTCGGGCTCGACCCTCGGCGCCCGAGGCCCAGGGGTTTGAACGCGCACCGCCCGCGGGAGTTCGACGATAAACTCAGCCCCTCGCCCCTTTTCCGTTTCGACGCGAATGCGACCGCGGTGCGCCTGAAGGATCTGGTACACGATGGCGAGCCCCAATCCCGTTCCTCCGGCAAAACCCGATTGAAAGGGCTCGAAGATTCGGGCGGACGCGCGAGGGTCGATGCCAATTCCCGTGTCGCGAATCGAAATTCGAACCCAATCCGGACCCGCAAGTTCGAGACCGACCGAAAGAACGCCTCCCTCCGGCATGGCTCGCAGCGCGTTGTTGCAGAGATTCCAGAAGACCTGCTTCATGGCATCGCGGTCGGCACGCGCGCGCACGTTGCGTTCCGCGAACCTTCTCTCGATCCGGTACTTCTTCGACCGGCTCGCATCGCGCTCAAGAAGCAGCAGCGTTTCTTCGACCAGCGGGGCCATGTCCACGTCCACGAATGCGTAGGTCTTTTCGCGGGCGTAGTCCAGAAAGTCCGTGATGATCTGATTCAGCCGCTGCGATTCGCGGCTGACGATTTGAACGAGCTTCTTGTCGTCGTCCTCGAGCGGCGCGAGCCGTGCCAGCTCTTTGAGTGCGCCCGTCATGGCCGTCAGGGGCTGGCGGATTTCGTGGGCGATGCCCGCCGACAGTCGCCCCAGAGCAGCCATGCGTTCTTTTGTGACGATCTCGCGTTCCAGCCGCCTCAGTTCCGTCAGGTCCTGAAAGTTGAACACGTAGCCGCTGGCCTGGTTCTGCCCGCTCCTCAAAGGTGAAATCGAAACACCGAGGAAGCGAGTTTCACCGGCCGGAGTGTAAAACTCGACTTCCCGGCGCATCGCCAGTGGATTCCCCTGCTCGTCGAGCTCGACCGGCCAGAAACCGGGGAAAACATCCGCGATGTGTTCGCCGCGAAGCAGACCGAAACCGTGCCCGGTGATCTCCGCGCCGGCGCGGTTCACCAGCAGAATCCGGCCTTCCAGATCGGTCGTGAGCAAGCCGCCCCGCATGGACTCAATGATGTCCTGGTTGAAGATCTGCAAGTCTTTCAGCGCTTCGCTCTTTTCTTCGAGTTCCACGCCTTTCTTTCGGATCGTCTGGGTTAGCAGACTTCCGAGGTATGCCACCGCGAAGAATGCGAAGAGATTGCTGCCGAGCCAGGACTCCAGCGCTCGCGAACCCGGAATGGAGAACGCGGTCCGCGGAATCCACCCGTAATACGTCATCTCCACCATGCAGCCCAGCAGCACAAAGCTGAATCCCGCTACGAGGAATGCACCGCGCCGCGAAAAAAGAATGCTGCCCATCAGAATGGCGAGGAGATAGAGCGAAGTGAAATAGCTATCCTGCGCGCCGCTCGCGTAGACGACGCCCGTAATGATGGTCAGGTCCAGCACCATCGCCAGCGGCGCGTGCCAGCGGGCTTCTGGAAGCGCGCGCTGAAAAAGCACGTAGAGACTGGCGAGAACGTACCAGAGCGCGATGAGCAGAACCAACGACCCCACGGGGAGCGGAATCGGCGTGAGCTGATGAACGGCGACCACCACTGCTAGAAGAAACGTAATAATCAGAAAGCGGACGCGGCCCAGCCACGGCAGCCATTCACTCGCGCTGGGGGTGAATTCCATTTGGGATATGCCAATCGTTTCGGCTCCGCGCCCAACTTCCCGCTCGGGCTCCCGGCTTTCGCCCTGGAACCCCACGGCGGAAGAGTCAGGTCCGCCTCGCCGGATCCTAGTGCCCGGCCAGCTTGTTGATCAGCGAGAACAGTGGCAAATACATGGAAATCACGACGCCGCCGACGACACCGCCCAGGAAAACGATCATGATCGGCTCGATCGCCGTCAGCATGTCCTTCACCGCCGCGTCCACTTCGTCCTCGTAGAAGTCCGCGATTTTCTGCAGCATGGCGTCCATCGCGCCGGTCTGTTCGCCGACGCCGATCATTTGCGTCACCATGCCCGGGAAAACGTCGGTTTCCTTCAGCGGATCAACCAGGGAACGCCCGGCTTCAACGGCCTTTCGAGTCTCCTTGATGGCCTTTTCCACAACGGCATTGCCCGAAGTGCGCGCCGTGATGTCGAGACCTTCCAGAATCGGAACGCCGCTCGAAATCAACGTCCCCAGTGTTCGCGTGAATCGTGCGACGGCGATCTTCCGCAAGACGGGTCCGATCACCGGAACATGCAGCAGGATACGGTCGATCACCATCCGGCCCTGCGGCGTGCCGTACCAGAACTTCAGTGCGACGCACGCCGCGCCGATAAACACAATCAACCCCAATCCGTAGATGCTTCCGACGAAGTTGCTCAGCCCGATCACGATCCGGGTCGGGAGCGGCAGGTCGACGTCAAGGCCGTTGAACAGCTGGACGAAAATCGGAACGACCTTCCAAAGCAAGAGCGTGATCACCATCCCCGCGATTCCCAGCACCGCCACCGGATAGATCATGGCGGACCTCACGGCTCGCTTCAGTTTTACGTTCTTCTCGATGTAGCTCGACAAGCGCTGGAGAATCGTATCGAGAATACCGCCCGTCTCTCCGGCCTCGACCATGTTGTAGTACAGCGCATCGAAGACCTTCTCGTGCTGCTTCATCGATACCGAGAGGGTCGCGCCGCCCTCCACGGAACCTCGGACGGAATTCAGTATCTTCTGAAAGCTTCTGTTCTCTTGCTGCCCGGCCAGAATTTCCAGGCACTGGACGAGCGGCAAGCCCGCGTCGATCATCACCGAGAACTGCCGCGTGAAGATCGCCAGCTCCTTTTGATCCACGCCGGTTCCGAACATGGGAATGTTGAACTCTTTCCCCTTTTCGGAGAGCTTGCTGACGTTGATCTGCTCCCGGCGCAGCGTCGCCGCCAGTTCGTTCTTGCTCTGCGCGACCCGCTCTCCCGAGACGTTCGCGCCTGCCCGGTTGACTCCCCGATAGTTATAGACCGGCATGATCTGTTTCCCCCTCTCCTCTTGATTCCTTTATCGCCGGACAGGAGCCCGGCCGCCGGCTGCCGGCGACGTCACCCCACGATTGATTAAATCCTGCAATTCGTCTGGATTCGAGGATCTCGCGAGCGCCGTTTCCAAAGTGATTAACTTCTGGAAATAAGCGTTCGATAGACTCTGATTGAACGTCTGCATTCCGGTCTGTCCGGTCCCGGTCTGCATGGCCGAATAGATCTGGTGAATCTTGTCTTCGCGGACCAGGTTGCGGATGGCGGCGTTGGGGATAAGAATTTCCATCACCATCGCCCGGCCGCGCCCGTCCACGCGAGGCAACAACGACTGGCAAAGAATTCCTTCCAGCACCATCGAAAGCTGCGCGCGCACCTGCGGTTGCTGGTGTGCGGGAAACACGTCCACGATTCGGTTGATCGTCGAAACCGCCGAGTTCGTGTGCAGCGTGGCAAAGGTCAAATGGCCCGTCTCGGCGATGCGCAGTGCGGACTCGATCGTCTCCAGGTCGCGCATTTCGCCGATCAGCACCACGTCGGGGTCTTCGCGGAGCGCCGCCCGTAGCGAATTCGCGAACGAGTGTGTGTCCGAATGAACCTCGCGCTGATTGACCAGGCACTTCTTGTGGTTGTGGAGGAACTCGATCGGGTCCTCGATCGTGATCATGTGCTCGTCGCGCTCGTTGTTGATCTTGTCGAGCATGGCGGCCAGCGTCGTCGACTTGCCCGAACCCGTCGGTCCGGTCACCAGCACCAGGCCGCGCGGCTTGTCGCACAAAGTTCGCACGATCGGCGGCAGACCCAGCGCCTCGAAACCCTTGATCTCCCAGGGAATCGTCCGGAAGACGGCGGCCACGGCGCCGCGCTGATGGAAGATGTTGCCGCGAAATCGCGCCAGGCTTTTTAACCCGAACGAAAAGTCGAGCTCGAGATTCTCCTCGAGCCGGTGCTTTTGCACGTCCGTCAGCACGCTGTAGGCCAGCGCCTTGGTGTCCGCCGCCGTTAGCGGTGGCATGTCCAGCGGCCGCAGCTTGCCGTGTACGCGGATGCGCGGCGGGCTGTTCGTCGAAAGGTGCAGGTCGCTGCCTGCCAATTCGATCATTTTCTTCAGAAGCTCGCTTAGTGTTATTCCAGCCATCTTCTCCTCCGTTTAAAGAACCGTCTCTCTCAGGACCTCTTCCATCGTTGTGAGCCCCGCGGCAACCTTTTGCAGGCCACTGCGCCGCAGCGTGATCATTCCCGTTTCCAGAGCCTTCCTCTTGAGTTCCAGAGCGGAAGCGCCGACGAGAATCAGCTCCCGCAAGTCGTCATGTATCTCCATCACTTCGTAGAGCCCCAGGCGGCCCTTGTACCCTGTGTTGTTGCAAGTCGCGCATCCCTTCCCGTGTTGCACGGTCGTCTTCGTTGCCTCTTCCGGCGTGTACCCCGCGTCGATCAGCGCCTGGGCTTGAATCTGCAGCGGCTCCTTGCACTGCACGCAGATGCGGCGCACCAAGCGCTGCGCGCAAATCAAGTTCACCGAAGTCGCCACCAGGAACGGCTCGATGCCCATGTTCATTAATCGGCTGATCGTGGAGGGCGCATCATTCGTGTGCAGGGTGGAAAGCACCAGGTGGCCGGTAAGTGCCGCCTTCACGGCGATTTCCGCCGTCTCGAAGTCTCGAATTTCGCCTACGAGAATGATGTTCGGGTCTTGCCGCAGGAAGGCGCGCAGCGCCGAGGCGAAATTCAGCCCGATCTGCTCCTTCATCTGGACTTGGTTGATGCCGGGAAGCTGGAACTCGACCGGGTCTTCCGCGGTCATGATGTTGGTTTCCGGCGTATTCAACCGTGCCACCGAGGAGTAGAGCGTGTTCGTCTTGCCGGATCCGGTGGGGCCCGTAACCAGCACCATGCCGTACGGCTTCAGAATCTGGCGCTCGAATTTCTGGAGCGACTCCGCTTCAAACCCCAGCTTGGTCATATCCAGGCGGAGGTTTTCCTTGTCCAGCAACCGCAGAACGATCTTCTCCCCGAACAGAGTCGGGACCGTCGAGACGCGGAAGTCGAGTTCCTTCTTCTTTCCGTCTTTCAGGTACTTGATCATGATGCGGCCGTCCTGCGGCAGCCGCTTCTCGCTGATGTCGAGCTTCGACATGATCTTGATGCGGCTGGTCATGGCGTCTTTCAGCTTCAGCGGCGGCGCCATCACGTTTTGCAGGACCCCGTCGATGCGGAACCGCACGCGGTATTCCTTCTCGTATGGCTCCACGTGAATGTCGCTCGCGCCCCTCTTCACCGCGTCAGTCAGGATCAGATTGCACAGCTTGATGATCGGGGCCTCTTCGGCCATCTTCGAGAGCGAAGCCAGGTCCATTTCGGCTTCTTCGCTGGCCAGTTCGAGGGCGTCGGCTTCCTCCCCCGTCAGATCCTTCATCACTTTGTCGAGTTCTTCGACGCTCTCCACTTCGCCGTAGAACTTGTGGATCGCCTCGCCGATCGCCGTCTCCGAGGCCACCACCGGCTCGACGTTGAAGCCGGTCATGAACTTGATATCGTCCATCGCGAAGACGTTCGTCGGATCGGTCATCGCGATCGTGAGCGTTGAGCCCACGCGCGAAAGCGGCACGATCTGGTAGCGAACCGCCGTCTCCTGCGGCACGAGCTTGATCACCGCCGGATCGACTTCGTAGAACTTCAGGTTGATCGAGGGAACGCCATACTGCCGGGAAAGGACCGCCGTGATGTCGTCGTCGCTGACCAGGCCCATCTTGACCAGACAGGTGCCCAGCCGCCCGCCGTTCTTCTTCTGGTAGTCGAGCGCCTGCTTAAGCTGATCCGTTGAGATCAGGCTGTCTTTCACCAGAATTTCGCCCAGCCGTGAGGACATAGGTGTACGCCAACGGTACTAGAACTACACCGCTGGAAAGGTCAGCGTAGCATCTCGCCATCGGGGGTTGGAGACACCGTTCGCGCTTCGTGGTGAATCAGCTAACATCTGATACGACCTGTACTTCCGTACAGTACAAATTTTGTCCCTGTACCAACTTACAGCCTGCCAAAGGATGTCACTCGACTCCTCGGCGGGTCGGAGAATGCCTCGGGGTTTGCTGGTCAGAGTCAGCCGAACGCTGGTTGGAATAATCGAGGACGAGCTCAACGAAATCCGGTTGCGGCCGCACAGCGCGTTTCTGCCCTAGCCTCGCCCGTGCGGGTTCTGCTACGATCACCTAGGGGCGGTTAGCTCAGCGGTTAGAGCATCCGGTTTACACCCGGAAGGTCCTCAGTTCGAATCTGAGATCGCCCACCATCTGGTGCGGATACCGCGGGGACGTAGTTCAGTTGGTTAGAACGCTGCCCTGTCACGGCAGAGGTCGCGAGTTCGAGTCTCGTCGTCCCCGCCATTCCCCTTCCAAGAATGGCCGTTGTCCGGTTCAAGCATGTCGATGAGCGCAATTCCCGCAGCGATGCCGGCGAGTGAAACGCACTCGACGCTTCCCTCGCGCGGCAAGGTCGGCATGCTGACTCTGATTGTGGCGGAGTCGGCGATCTTCAGCGCCTTTATCGCCGCCTACATCTTCTACATCGGGAAGAGCCTGAACGGCCCCACACCCCGCCAGATACTCGCTCTCCCGATCCTGACCACCATCTGTCTGCTGTCCAGCAGTCTCACGATGCACTCGGCGGTGACGGCTTTGCGCAAGGGCAGGATCGCCGGCTTCGCCGCATTCTGGTTCGCTACCCTGGCGCTCGGAGCCATTTTCCTCAGCGGGACTGCACGCGAATGGCATCGCCTGATCCACCGGGAGGGCTTCACCATCACGACGAACCTCTTCGGTACGACTTACTATTCTCTGGTGGGATTGCACGCGTCCCACGTTCTCGCGGGCCTGATCGTCCTGGCTGCGGTGATGGTGTTGACCCTGCTGGGTAAGGTGAAACGCGAGCATTCGGACCGCTGTGAGGTGATTTCTCTGTATTGGCACTTCGTCGGCGCGGTGTGGGTGGTGGTGTTCACCGTCGTTTACGTCGTGGGCCACTGATTCTCGGCAAGGCGCGGCCATCGGCGACAGGTCCACGGCTGGCCGCAGCGAAGCAGCCGTAGTGCGCGCCACGCGCGAGCAGGCCGCCGATCGGCCGCTCGCGGCAGGCGCGGTCTCCCTCAAATTGGAGGCCAAGCCGCCTCAGTCGAAAGGCGGCGGTCGGCCATAGCGCCGGTCAGGTGCGGCTGCGAATCTACGCGCGGTCGCGGCCGGCCGCGGCGCTACGCTGCTTGCGTGGGGCCTCTTCGGCTTCGAGAAGTTGTCTCTCGGCTTCGAGCCAGTCTTCGACATCGTGCCCGTTCTCGCAGCCTCGCTCCACGTACAGATCGTAAGCTCGCAGCTCGATTTCTTCTCTGGTCGGAAAATCTGCCATAGTCGTTCCTCCTCAGGCTGGACAAAAGCTTGTTGTTGGGTATTCGAGTCGCGGCGTTTGGCCGCGACATGTGCGTGGTGGGAAGCTGCCGCCCAGCGGGTTACGGCTTCGCCTAGACCCGCTTTTCGGCTTCGTGCATTGCCTCGTAAATGTGATCGAAGCTTTCGATCACAAACAATCGGTTGTGGATCCGGTCGACCTTCACCGGTGTGTCGAGAACCTCGTCGAGACTGAAATCCCTGAGTTCGCAGCCTCCTTCGATCACATTCGTGCATTCGCCGTGCGAACTGATCACACCGCTGCCGTACACCTTGATTTTCCCCTGCTGCCGAATCAGGCCGAACTCCACTGTGTACCAGAAGAGCCGGCCGAGCCGCTCGAGCGCGTTCGCATCCTTGATCCGCGCGCACACGCTGCCGTAGTGCTGGAGAAAATCCGCGAACACCGGATGCGCGTGCATCGGCACGTGCCCGAACACGTCGTGAAAGATGTCCGGCTCGGGCGTGTAACCCAGCGAATCGCGGCTGCGCAGCCACGTCGTGGTCGGAAACTTGCGCGCCGCCAGCATCTCGAAAAACGCGTCGCTCGGCAGAAACCCGCTCACGGGAGTCGCGTTCCAGCCGGTCCGCGGCTTCAGCCGGCTGCTGATCGCACCGAGATTCGGCAGCCGGTCGTCTTCGAGCCCGATAATTTCGTATCCTTCCACATATTCCCGGCAGGCGTGCGCCTCGATCTGCGGCCGCCGCCGCCGCACCAGCTCCTCCCACACCGCGTGTTGCTCCGCCGTGTAGTCCTGATACCGCTGCTCGATCAGGTACGGCGCCGCCGCTATCAGAGTCCCGCTCGCCATCACAGTTCCCTGCCTGCCGGATCATTGGATGCAAATTCATTCCCGACGGGATACACGCAGTGTAAACTTTCTTTTCGTCCGCAAATGGAAGGAGCCGGGCGGTGGGCGGAAGCTCGATCGGCGTATGGCTGTTCTTGGGCGCCCTCGTCGCGGCTGCCGTCTTCGCTGACCTGATTCTTTTCCGCCCGAAAAGCGACCGTGTGTCGCTGGCGCAGGCGGCGGTCGAAACCGCCGCGTGGATCGGCCTTTCGGTGGCCTTCGGCGTCTGGGTTTACTTCTCGCGAGGACACCGGGCCGGCATCGACTTTTTCACGGCGTACGTCCTCGAGAAATCCCTCAGCGCGGACAACATTTTCGTCTTCCTGCTGATTTTCCGCGCGTTCGGCATTGTGCCGCGCGCGCAGCACCGCGTCCTTTATAGCGGCATCGCCGGGGCGCTCGTCCTGCGTCTGGCGTTCGTGCTTGCCGGAATCGCGTTGTTGGCGCGCTTTCACTTTGTTCTGTACCTCTTCGGCGCAATCCTGCTGATCGCCGGGGCGCACGTGCTGTTCTCGGGCGAACAGAGATTCGACCCCGGGGGCAACTGGCTCATCCGCATGGTCCGCAAGGTCATGCCGGTCACCATGTCGCACGAGGACCGCCACTTCCTCGTTCGCCGCCAGGGCCGCTGGACCGTCACCCCGCTCCTTCTTGCCCTCGTCGCCATCGAGGCTACCGACGTGGTCTTCGCCGCGGATTCTGTCCCCGCCGTGCTCGCGATTACGCGCGATCCGTTCATCGCGTATTCGTCCAACGTATTCGCCATCCTCGGGCTGCGCGCCATGTACTTCGGGCTCGCCGAGCTGATGACGCGCATCCGCTTCCTGCACCAGGGACTCGCCGCCATCCTGTTGTTCGTCGGCGCCAAAATGCTCGCCAGCGAGAAATTCCCGATCTCCTCGGAAGCATCGCTCGCCATCATCGTCGCGATCCTCGCCATCGCGGCCGCCTCCTCGTGGCTCTGGCAGCGCTCGCGCATGCCGGACCAATGACGGCGCTGCCCCGTCTCGGGCTCATGGCCTTTCGTCAGCGCCGGCATCACAGCCTGTACAACAACCCGAGAATGTTTGTGGGTCGCGGCTTCAGCCGCGACAAAAGGCGATGGCGGGCACCGCCCCCTACGCGCTGTTCCGATCGCAGCGAGTAGTCGAGCTTCTTTCCCTCCTCGCACGGACGCTCCGCCTCACGGAGACCCTGCCGCCACTACAAATTCAAAGCGTCATATCGCCTACTCTTCTCCCTAACCTCCTTTACTTCCTCTGCCTCCAGTGCTTTCTTCGTCCGCGGATTCACCCAGCGGCCCGGAATGGCGAGGCGGCACTTCGGGCAGCAGCCGCTCTTCAGACGATTCTCTTCCACATCGTGCCAGGAACGCCGGATTAGCATCGTCTTGCACGATGGGCAAAACGTGTGTGCGCCGTCGCTATAGATGTTGCCCTCGTACACGTAGTGCAGCCCCGCTTCGAGCGCCGCAAACCGCGCGGCGTGCAGCGTCTCGGGCGGCGTGCGCGGCTTATCCTTCAACTTAAAATCCGGATGGAACGCCGTGAAATGCAGCGGGACGTCCGGCCCCAGATGCTCGATCACCCATTCGGAGAGAGCGCGGGTCTCGGCGGGCGAATCGTTCAGCGTCGGTATGATCAGGTTCGTGATCTCGAACCAGACGTTCGTTTCCTTCTTCAGCCACTCGAGCGTTTCGAGCACGGGCTGCAAGTGCGTCAGCGTGATCCGGCCGTAAAAATTCTCGGTAAACGCCTTCAGGTCGATGTTCGCGGCGTCGATGTGGTCGTAGATGTCGTGGAAGGCTTCGTAGGTAACGTAGCCGTTCGACACCATCACCGTATGGATGCCCTTCTCTTTCGCGGCGTGGCAGATGTCGATCACGTATTCGCCCCAGATCGTCGGCTCGTTGTACGTGAACGCGATCGTCGGGCAGCCGTTGCGGATCGCCAGCATCACCACGTCCTCGGGCGGCACGTACGAAGACCGCACCTGATCCGCGCGCGACTTCGAGATGTCCCAGTTCTGGCAAAAAAAGCAGCCCATGTTGCACCCCGCGGTGCCCATCGAAAAGACGCGAGTGCCGGGGAGAAAATGGTTCAGCGGCTTTTTCTCGATCGGGTCGATCTGCAGCGCGGCGGGATGCGCGTAGCCGAGGCTGTAGAGCTTGCCGCCCTCGTTCGCGCGGATGAAGCAGAATCCGGCCTGCCCGTCGCCGATGTGGCAGTGCCGCGGGCACAAATAACAGTGCGCCTTGTTGCCCGGCTCAGGTTCCCACCAACGCGCTTCGTGCAGCGTAGAGGCGTCTCGAAGATTCTTGAGGTCTTGCATCGCGCAACACCGCTAAAGGTGATTATACGCTTGTTCGTGACCCGCGTGTGGACCTAGCAGCGGCCCTTTGTGATTTCTCTCGCTTGACGCGGCGAATCGCGGGCCGTAGGGTAAATGCGGCATGGGCGCGCGGCAGGCGTGAATCATCCAGTCATTCAAGTCTCCGGAGTCCGCAAGACCTACGGCCGCACCGTGGCCGTCGACGAGGTGTCGTTCGAGGTCAACGACGGTGAAATCTTCGGTTTGATCGGGCCCAACGGCGCGGGAAAGACCACCACGATGGAGTGCATCGAGGGTCTGCGCACGCCCGACCGCGGCGCCATCTCGGTTCTCGGCCTCGATCCCTTCCGCGACGTCTACAAATTGCAGGACCGCATCGGCGTGCAGCTTCAGCAGGCGCAGTTGCAGAAGCGGATCAAAGTGTGGGAGGCGGTGGACCTCTGGGCTTCGCTTTACCGGAAGAAGGGGGCGGACGGCGAGCGATTGCTCGAACAGCTCGGCCTGGCCGATAAGCGCAACGCCTGGTTCATGACCCTCTCGGGCGGCCAGAAGCAGCGGCTGTTCATTGTCCTTGCGCTGATCAACGATCCGGAGGTGGTGTTTCTCGACGAGCTCACCACCGGGCTGGACCCGCAGGCGCGGCGGGCCATCTGGGAACTGGTGCGCGGCATCCGCGAGCATGGCAAGACCGTCTTCTTGACCACGCATCTCATGGAAGAGGCCGAGAGGTTGTGCGACCGCGTGGCGATCATCGAGCACGGCCGGATCATCGACATCGACACGCCGGAAAAGCTCGTCGACCGGCACTGCCCCGAGCGCAGCGTCATCGTGGCCACGGACGACCCCATCGCCGAAGAGCGCTTTCGAGCCATCCCGCGCGTTGAATCCGTGACCTGCAACGACTCGCGTTTCACGATTCGCGGCCGGGGCGACGATTTCGTCACCGAGGTGATCCATTGCCTCTCCGACAACCGCATCCGCGTCACCGACTTTCGCACCATCCTCCCCGAACCTCGAGGATGTCTTTCTCAAACTGACCGGTCACTCGATTCGCGACTAGAGGCATAACCATGCTGCGTGGACTCTGGAAACTGACCTGGATTGAAATCAAGATCTTCCTGCGCGAGCCGCTCGGGGCGTTCGGGACGATCGGCTTCCCCGTTGTGATTTTCCTCGTTTTGGGTCGCGTAATCGGCGGCAGACTCGCGCCGGCGTCGCTCGCCGCGAGCAATTTCATACACGTCGGCCTGCCGGTCTTGGTGTCGGTCCTGATCTCCATCAACGCCGTGACCTCTCTGGTCACGATCATCTCGATCTACCGCGAAGGCGGCATCCTCAAGCGCCTTCGCGCTACTCCGCTGCGCCCGCAGACCATCCTCACCGCCCACGTGATCGTCAAGCTGCTGCTCACCGCCGCTACGCTGGCCTTGATGGTGCTGGCCGGCAAACGCTACTACCCGGTAGGCGTGCATGCCCCGTTGTTCAGTTTTACGATCGCGCTGCTCATCGGCACTTGGAGCATCCTCTCGATCGGCTTTCTCATCGCCAGCATCGTTCCCACGGCGCGTTTCGCGCAGCCGATCGGCGCCGCTATCATGTACCCGATGCTCACCGTGTCGGGACTCTTCCTGCCGGTCGCAGCGCTGCCCCCGGTCCTGCGCGCCGTGGCGCGAGTCCTCCCGCTCACCTACGCCGTGTCGCTGCTCGAGGGAATCTGGAGCGGCGACGCCTGGTCCGCCCACCTCGGCGACATAGTCGCGCTGGTCGTCGCCTTCGTCGTCTGCACCGCCCTCTCCGCCAAAGTCTTCCGCTGGGAGTGACCTCGATCCAGCGCAGCGTAAGTCGCGTCATGGCCAGCTAGGACCGCTGCCCGCCAGTTGGTTCTACGGCGATGGCCGATCCGGTCCTCAGTGAAGGACGATATATTGGGCTGTGTGGTGGGGTGGGGCAGCCGCATGAACGGCAGCTCACTCCTCGAGCACAGCACCCCCGAAAACGGGTCGGCCCCCCAGGGAGGTGTAGAAGCCGTAGAACGCCATCGCGGCCATCAAGCAGAATCCCGGCCAGACTGATGCCCGCATACCACGCAGACCCTTGGGTCGTCAGCGGAAAATTCTCCAGCAAACACGACTTGGAAGATGAAAGCAGCCGCCTCGGCCAGCAAGCCGAGGCGGATTATCAGAAACGCAGCCAGACCATTAAGGATCAGGTCGATCACGAAGGTAACGGTAGGATACTGGCTCCCCGCTGCAAACAAGACCGACAGGAAAAGTACGAAGGCGACCGCTGCCGCCCAGTCCTTGCGCAGCAAGACCCGCATAAGAAACAGGACAAACAGAAACGCAAGCGCGGCAAAAAGCGAAATGCCCAAGTTCCTCGATATAACGGCAACTATTGTACGCGCGCCCAGAAACTGCAATTGCAGACCCGTCATTGGTTGTGACGGAGGCTCGCCGAGCCAGGAGGGAACAAACCACGCGAGTCTGGTAAGAAGGGTCGCAAACGCCCCCACAAGACAACCCACAAGCACGTCGCGTCCCACCAGCGGATCCCGAAAGCCTCCCGCCAGCAAGCGGCTCCAGGAGACCAGCGTGGCGGGCCAGCGGCGGCGCACGTATGGCTCCAAAGCAATGTAGAGAACCCAGAAGAAACAGGACCAGGCAAGCCCGTAGGCCAAAAACTCCAGGAAGAACGCGAGTTCGGAGAAATTCGGGACGTGATGCGCGACAAAGTAAGACACCGCAACGGTCGCAAAAACAACAGCTGCTAGACGAGAAGCCCCACGGCGATCACCACGGCCAAGGCGCAGGTTCCGTCGTGCGAGCATGGCACCGCCCACCAGCATCGAAAGCAACAAAACCATGAGAATCACTTGGGATGCCCGTTCGCCGGTTGTCGGCTGATACGGCTGCAACTGTTCGGCATGCGTCCAAGGGCCAATCAACTCGAAGTAGACGGGCTTGCCCCGGTAGGCCGCAGCCTCGATCCGCATGGGGATATCGGGGCGCTCCGCCAACGATCCGGTCCACGCAGCCCGCGCGTCGCCATAAACAGGAGGCGCCCAGATCGGCTGTGCTGGGGGCCACTTGGACGGATCGAGCCCTGCCGCGGAGAACAGTGGCGCCCAGTCAGGTGACGACGCCGCGCCTGCCGCTTTCTCAACCAGCGGAGGAACTGCGATGAACTGCGTCAGGCGGCCGAGCGGATTGAGGCTGACCAGTGTCATCCCGGAGACATCCAACGGGGGGTCCTCCGTCCATACGAATCCCGGTATGGGCGCATCCGGGGAGAACAGGGAGGAACGAGCCGCGAGCGGGCTGGGGGCTACCGCGATACCAAAACCCGAACGCCCCGGTCTCGAGGTTGTCCCAGCGCGTCTTCGATTTGTCGTGTTCCGCGATATAGCGTAGGAACTCATTCCCTTCATAGAACCCCATCGCCGTGTCCACGGGTGGATCGGAATAACCCACACTGTGCAGAATATCCCGCGCGCGCGCGGCAAGCTCCTCCGGCGGTTTTTCGAGCGGTACGCGCCGGTAGAGCATCGTCTGTGCACTCAACAGAATCGCCGCAGTGACTGACACAACGACTCCCGCCAGCAAAATCCAAGCCACCAGGGGACGCAGGCCTTCCGACTCTCCGGAAGCAGCGACCATCTCGGGCGACGGCGTTTCACCTGCCGCCAGCGCAGCGGCGAGCGGGTCGCCTCCCGGCAGTGCGGCCGCAACTTGCAGCGCCGAAGCGGGGCGCTTCCCCGGATCTTTTTCAATGCAGCGCAGGATCACGCGCTCGACGATCGGATCAATGTCCTTCACCAATAGCGAGGGATTCGTGGGCGACGAGTGTTCATGCGCGCGGCGCAAGTCGGCGAGTGTGGCGGCCTCGAACGCGCGTTTCCCGGTGAAGACTTCGTAGAGCACCAGGCCCAGCGCGTAGATGTCGCTCTGGACCGAGGGGTCTTTGCCGGCCAGTTGTTCGGGAGCCATGTAGGCGGGCGTGCCGGCGCCTGATTCCCCAGCCTCGAAACTCCCGGCCACGCCGGCCAGGCCGAAATCGGTAATGCGCACCCTGCCGCGGCCGTCGATCATCACGTTGGCGGGCTTGAGATCGCGGTGAATCACGCCGTGGTCGTGCGCGGCAGCGAGCCCCGCGCAGAGCTGCCGCGCGATTTCGGTGGCTTTGTCGGAAGGTAGACGCCCGATGCGTCGCAGCAGCGTGGCCAGGTCTTCGCCATCCACATATTCCATGGTGAGGAATGGGAGGCCATCGGCTTCGCCGATATCGAAGACGCGGCAGACGTTGGGGTGGGACACCTGGCGAGCGATGCGAACCTCGCGGTGGAAGCGCGCCAGGGCCGCGCCATCCTGCGCGATGGATTCCGGCAGAAATTTCAGCGCCACCGTTTGGCTGAGTTTGAGGTCTTCCGCGCGATACACTTCGCCCATGCCGCCGCGTCCAGCCATGGCCACGATGCGGTAGCGTTCCTCAAGGACGGTGCCTGGAATGAATCGCGCGCCATCGAACGAGTCGGAGGAAGAGGAAATCCTGCCACTGGGAGAGGAACCCCGCTTGCGCGGAGAAGCACCTGGCGAACCGGGAGCGCGGGGAGTGGCTTCAGGCTCCAGCGTGGCCGCGGCACTGAAATCCACCGCGATGCCGCAGGAAGGGCAAAAGCGAGCCGTGCCGGGGACTGCACTTCCGCAGGCAGGACAACTCATGATTATCGCGGGAGTATACACTGCCCGGTTTCAAGCGTCACCTTTGTAGAGCCCTTCAGCTCTTGCGAACAGCCACATGGGCGAAACAGCGCTTCTCCCAAAGCGACCCACTTCCAAAACTCCACAGGCCTTCGTGCTTGACACCCTCATCCCCGCTGCTAGCCTGAACGCGTGACGATGACAATAGAAAAGACAACTCGAAACGTCCCGATTCGGGCGACGACGGGCAAGGGCGCTGCCAGCGCTCGGTCCTTCTCCGCTGCCTCCTTTGCTTCCTCTACCTCCTCCACCTCCTCTTCTATCCTCCGCCTTCTAATCGACACGCTGGCGATTAGAAACGCGCCTAACTCGTGTGATTTCAATGCTAAACAATTTTATAATCGACACACATGCGCGGATCCTCTCGCCACGAATCACGAATTACCAGTCACGAATCACGTCACTTCGATCCTTCAGTGCTATAAGCAAAGAGAGGAGGTTTCGCCATGACGCCAACTAATCCCGGCGACCGCCGCGAATCCCAGCCGCTGAGTCCGACCACGAAAGTTCTGACGCAGGGCTTCGATCCGAGTCTCTCCGTCGGCTCGGCACGCCCCGCCGTCTTTCGCAGCTCGACCTACGTCTTCTCGAGCCCCGAGGCAGCCGAGCGCGCGTTCGACGTTTCCAGCGGCCGCGCGCAGGTGTCCGAGGGCGAAACGCCCGACCTGATCTATTCGCGGTTCAATCACCCCAACGCGGAAATTCTCGAAGATCAGATCGTGAACCTCGAGGCGGGCGCCAGCGCCGCGCTGGCGTTCAATTCCGGCATGGCCGCGATCATGACGTCGCTGCTCACCTTCCTGCATCCGGGCCACTCCATCGTCTACACGATTCCGATCTACGGCGGCACGCAGCATTTCATCCAGGACTACCTCTCGAAATGGGGCATCACCGGCATCCCGGTCCTGTGCGGGCGCAACGACCTGATCGAGCGCGCCATCGCCTCCGCGCCGAATCTCGGCGCTGTGCTGGTCGAGACGCCCGCGAATCCCACCCTGATGATGACGGACATTCGCCAGGTGTGCGCGGCCGTCGCGCCGTTGAAGGCGAAGCCCGTGGGCTCGCACCCGATCGTGATGGTGGACAACACGCTCCTCGGCCCGGCATTCCAGCATCCGCTGATGCTGGGCGCCGACCTCGTGGTTTATTCCGGGACGAAGTATCTTTCCGGGTTCAGCGACATGCTGGCGGGAATCGTGCTGGGTGTAGACCCGGCCTTGGTTCAGAAGATTCGGCCCACGCGAGGATTGTTCGGCACCATTCTCCAGCCGGACGAATGCTGGATGCTCGGCGGGCGTCTGCCCACCGTAGGCCTGCGGATGAGCCGCGCCAGCAAGAACGCACAGCGGATCGCCGAGCATCTGGCGGGGCATCCCAAGATCAAGCAAGTCTTCTACCCCACGCTGCTCACCGATCCGGACCAGAAAAGAATCTATTCGGCGCAGTGCGACTATCCGGGCGCGATGTTTTCGATCGAGTTGCAGGGCGGCAAGAGCGGCGCGTTCGACTTCTTGCGCAACCTGCGCATCGCGCGCAACGCGGTGTCGCTCGGCGGCGTGGAATCGCTCGCGTGCCATCCGAAGAGCACCACGCAATCCGGCTTCACGGAACAGGAATTCGCCCAGGCGGGGATCACCGACGGCCTTGTGCGCGTATCGGTGGGAATCGAGCACTGGCGCGATCTGCTCAGCGATTTCGAACAGGCGCTGGACGCGGTCTGACACGTGAGCGGCACGACGCTGGAACTCACGCTGCTGATCGCCGGCGGCTCGTTTCTAGCCGGGCTGCTCGGCGCGTTGACGGGGCTCGGCGGCGGCGTGATCATCGTGCCGCTGCTGACGCTCGTGTTCGGCGTCGATATCCGCTACGCGATCGGCGCGTCGCTGGTTTCCGTGATCGCGACCTCCTCGGGCGCTGCCGCCGCATACCTCAAGGAAGGCTTCTCCAATATCCGCGTCGGGATGTTTCTTGAGGTCGCGACGACGATCGGCGCGCTCTGCGGCGCGTTCCTGGCCGCGCGGATTCCCACCGCGGCCATCGCAATCATCTTCGGACTCGTGCTGCTCTATTCCGCGTGGACTTCAATCACCCAACCGCCCGATTTGTCGGCGTCGGAGCCGGATCGTTTGGCGAAACTGTTGCGGCTCGACGGCCACTACCCGGCGCCCGAAGGAATGCGCGCGTACCACGTCCGCGGCGTACCCGCCGGGTTCGGGCTGATGTACGTCGCGGGCGTGCTTTCGGGGTTGCTCGGAATCGGCTCCGGCGCGATCAAGGTGCTGGCGATGGACCGCGCGATGCGCATCCCGTTCAAGGTCTCGACCACCACGAGCAATTTCATGATCGGCGTGACCGCCGCGGCGAGCGCGGGCATCTACCTGCATCGCGGCTACCTCGACCCGGGAATCGCCATGCCGGTGATGCTGGGCGTGCTGGCCGGCGCGCTGCTGGGCGCGCGGATTTTGCCCGAGGCCAAGGTGCGCACGCTGCGGATCATCTTCAGCGCGGCAATTACGGCAGTGGCGGTCGAGATGATCGTCCAGGGAATTCGAGGGCACATCTAACCATGACGAACGCGCACGGAATGAGCGAGAAGCGATTCGAAGGGTTGATCGGAAACCTGCTGCGCGCGGGCGTGATTCTCGCCGCCGCGGTCGTGCTGACCGGCGGAGTTCTCTACCTGGCGAAGTATGGCGGCCAGAAACCGCAATACCAGGTTTTCCGCGGCGAGCCTTCCGATCTTCGGCAGGTCTCGCGGATTTTCACGGACGCGATCTCGCTGCATTCGCGCGGACTGATACAGCTCGGCATGCTGATCCTGATCGCGACGCCGGTGGCGCGCGTGGCGGTTTCGGTGCTGGCGTTCGCGGAGCAGAGGGATTGGCTCTACGCGTCGATCACGCTGGTCGTACTCACGGTTCTCGTCTACAGCCTCGTCAGCAGTTGACGGACCGGCAGGCTACTGGACCGTGATGTTGATCGTCGCGGTCGTGCGGCCGAAGGCGTTCGTCGCGTAGAGCGTGTATGTGGTGGATTGCGCCGGCGCGACGACAACGCTCGAGTCGCGGACCGCACCGATATCCGGCGAGACGATGAGGTACGAGGCGCCGGTGACGTTCCAACTCAGCGTCACCTGCGTGCCGGCCGAAACGGACTGCGAACTCGCCGTGAAGCTCGCGATCGACGGCGCCGGCCCCGTCGGAACGTTCGCGGCGGTATAAATTGGATTCATCTGGATCACTTCGAAATCCGATGCGGTCACCCCGTCGAGATTGTGGAGATCGTCGTTGTTCCAGTTGTCGTCCGGCGCGCCGCTGATGTACATCGACGAACCGTTGTCCGCCATGATCATCCCGTACTTCTGGAGTGCCGCGAGAATCACCTGATTCGTCGCCGAGAATCCCGAAATATCGAAGCTCGCCTTCAGCCGCAGGCGCATGCCCATCGGCGCCGCGAGAGGGTTCGTCGAGTTCGCGGCCCAGTGCGAGGCGGGCGGGATGAACGCGGCCTGGCTTGACTGGAGCGTGAAGCGGATCGCGTGGTTGATCTGGCCGGCGGCAACTTCGTCATAGCGAACGAGGCCCGGGAAGATCGGGAGGCCTGCGGCGTCGGCCGAGGTCCATGTGTACGGGCGCTGCTCGTCGGCGGTCAAATCCCAGACCGCGGCGGAGGCAGCGTCCCAACTGCCGTCGCTCTGCGGGTAGGAGCTATAGAGCTCGTAGAGCCAGCAATTGGCATTGTCGAGCACGAGGACGTGGCGGTCGCCGCTGCCGGGCGCGGGATAGCCTTCGATCGGAGCCGTCGTTGGAATCGGCATCGGGCCGGGATCGCTTTCATCGCCGTAGGCCGTGAAGTTGATCGTCACCGGCCCCTGAGTGGAATCGACAACCAGATAGGGAATGCCGATGCTCGATCCGTTGTAGAGGCCGGAGCCGAAATCGGGATGCACGGGAACGCTCGAGCCGATGAAATTGATGATGGCCGCCGAATTCGGATCGACCGGCGCGGACGAGATGTCCTGATTCCAAAGATTGTCCGCCGGGAATGGAACGAAACCGTTGAGGCTGCCTCCCTGCCCCGCGCTCATGACGCTGCAAGCGGAAGGCGGAGGTGGAGGCGGAGGAGCACCGCCGCTGGCCGACGTCACTTGCAGATTCTGCGAGCCGGACGTCGCGCTGCCGGGATTCGGATTCATCACGGCGACGGCGAACGTGCCCGCGGAGGCGGCCGTGCCGGTAGCCGTGAGCTGATTCGACGAGACGAAAGTCGTGGCGAGCGCGGAGCCGCTGAGCAGAACCTGCGCGCCGTTGACGAAGCCGCTGCCGGTGACGGTCAGTGCAAAACTACCAGTGCTGACCGACGGCGGCGCGATCCCGCCGAGCACCGGGACAGGATTCAACAGCGTGACAGCGCTGGCGCCGCTGGCACTCGAATCGGCCGCGCTGACGGCTTGCACCGTGACGCTATTCGGATTCGGTAAACTCGCCGGGGCGGAGTACATGCCCGATGAGTTGATCGTCCCGGTGGCCGAGCTGCCTCCGGTGACGCCGTTCACCTGCCAGGTAACGGATGTGTTCGACGAGCCGCTGACCGTGGCGCTGAACGGCTGTGTCGCACCCGGTCACGCACGCTGGCCGGATTGGGCGAAACGGAAACTGTTACGGCCGGCGGCGGCGCGCCGGGAGCTCCCGGATTTCCGGTGGAGCTCTTGGTCACACCCGCGCATCGCGCCTGAAACAAGGCCGCCAGGAGCACGAAAAATAGGAGAACACGTCGCATGATGGGCGCTTCCGCAGGAGAGAACTATCGCGCAAAGAGGCGCGCGGCAATAGCTGTACGGAAGTACAAAATCGGGTCAGGAGAAGAGAAATCGGAAGTCCCGCGCTCGGGGACGACAGCGTGGCGTGCTGCTATTGACTCAACAACGGGATGCTGGACGCCGGGGCAGGCGGCGGAAACGACTTGAGAAAAGCGTAGATGTCGGCGAGATCCTGGTCGGAAACGACCTTGGCCGTGTAGGGCGGCATCTGGCCCTCGCGGCGCACGGACGTACCACGAAAACGCCAGCATCGAAATCTGGGGCGGGCCGACACGCGGTCCAGTCGACGCGCCGGCCCCCTGATGTCCGTGACACTGATAGCAGCCGTAGGCGGCAAACAGCTTCTTCCCGTTTTCGGCGCTTCCCAGTAAGTGATTCGCCGGCTGCCGCAGCGGGCGCAACGGACTTCAGAAAAGCGTAAACGTCCGCGAGATCCTCATCGGAGGCCACGGAAGCTGGAACGGCCGGCATCGTGGCGGCCGGTCGGCGAACATATGCGATCAGCGCCGCGAGTTCCAGTTGCGGCGGAGCTAACTGCGGAGCAGCAGCTGTTCCCTGTCCTTGCGCTCCATGGCATGCAAAGCATCCGGCGCTCGCGAAGACACGTTTGCCATTGTCGACGTTTCCGGCGGATTTCGGCGTCGCTGCGGTAGCCTGCGCCTCGGCGCCGGAAGCGGCCAGCGAGCAACGCGAACACGATCGCAAGCGAGCTCAAGTAGCGCAAAAGCGTGTCTCCTTCCTCTAGCGGGGTTGCGTGAGCACGTCGACGAGCGCGGGATCGCCGCGCTTGACGACTTCGATGGCGCGGCGAATCGCCGGCGCGAGATCTTTCGGATCGCTGATCGGACCTTCGCCGTGCACGCCCATGCTCTGTGCGAGCTTCGCGTAGTCGATCGGAGGATCGACGAGCGTGTTCCCGATTCCGGCGCGCGTAATGCCGCGATTGTGCTGGTCAGCCATGATCTGAATCTGCATCAACTCCTGATGGTACGCGCGGTTGTTGTGCATGATGATCAGGAGCGGGATGCGGCTGTGCGCGGCGGTCCAGAGCACGCCGGGCGCGAACATCAGGTCGCCGTCGTTTTGAATGCTCACGGTGAGGCGGCCATGCTTGCGGTTTGCCAGCGCCGCGCCGACAGATGCCGGCGCGCCGTAGCCGACGCCATAGCCGCCTTCGGCGCCGATGTAATGATAGTGCTTGTTGAAATCCCACAGGCGCAGCGGCCAGCGGCTGACGAACTGGCAGTTCGAGACCAGCGACCAGTCTTCATCTTTGATTTGGGCCCACAACTCGGCGGACATGCGCGCGGTGCTCACCGGGCTGCCGTCCCAACCTGAGGCGGCAGCCTCGCGCGCGACCTGCATGGCCTGCTGGTGAGCCGCGGCGTGCTTTGTGCCGCGATCGGCGAATGCGTGCTTGCGATCGTCGGTGATCTGGCGCTTCACGGCTTCGATCAGCGACGGAAGCGTGGCCTCCGCGTCGGCGGCAATCGCGAGATCGACGGGCTGGTATCGCTGGAAGTCCTGATAGTTGCTTTTCAGGTAGAGATCGTTGGCGGTGATGCTGATGAGCTTCGTGCCGGGCTTGGTCGCGGGCCGAAACTCCGGATTCACCTGCCCGTGGACGGAGTTCACGGCGCTCCAGAAATCGGTCAGCTCGAGGCCGGCGACCACGTCCGCGCCGGCAATCGTCGCGCCGCCGCGCTCGGTGTGATTGAGCGGATGGCGCGTGGGGAAATTCATGCGGCCGTTGCGATCCACGACGGGCGCTTGCAGAAGTTCGGCAAGCTCGATCATCGCCGCAAGGCCCGCGGGAGTGCGCGCGACGCGATCGGTGACGAGAACTGGATTTTCGGCGGCAACCAGAAGGCGCGCGGCCTCGGCGACGGCGCCGGAGTCGCCCGTGGGCGGCGACGTCATCGTGAGCTTGGGCACGCTCATGTTCGCGCCGTCCGGGACCGCGTTCTCCTGCAGCTCGTGCCCGGCAACCAAGGCGACGGGCATCATCGGCGGGGTGGTCGCGATTTTGTAGGCGCGCACGGCGGACTCGGCAAAGGCTTGCAGCGAGATGGGGTTGTCGTCCCATTTCACGTAGTCGCGGATCATCGCGGCGGGGTCCTGCGCGCTGTGTGTCCAGTCCACTTGTCCGAAGCGCAAAGCGGCATCGGAAAAATTGCCGAGGATGATGTAGACGGGCACGCGATCGCAGAAAGCGTCATAGATCGCCATCGACGCGTGCTGCAATCCCACGGTGCCGTGAACGCAGACCAGCAGAGGCTTGCCCTCGATTTTGGCGTAGCCGTGGCCCATCCCGACGGAGGACTCTTCGTGGCAACAGGTGATGAATTCCGGCTTCTGGTTGCCGCCGTAGTTGATCAGCGACTCGTGCAAGCTGCGAAACGAATTGCCGGGGTTGGCGCAGAGATATTCGAAGTCGAGCGACTTGAGAACGTCCACCATGAAATCGGAGCCGGGGCGATCGACGGTGAGAACTTCGACGCTCGACGGCGCGTCAGCCGCGGCCGCTTTCAAGAGCGGTGGCGCAGCGGCGTTGCGGCGCGGCGTCAGGCCGTGCTGCGCTTGCCGTGGCAGGATTGACGACCAGCGCGGCGGTTCCAGCGGCAGCGGCTCGCAGGAAATCGCGGCGGTTCACCGAGCCTTTTGTCGACTTTCGCACGGCAGCACCTCCTGGCTTTCGCCCGAGAGATTACTCCTATCCGACTTTTCGTGCACCATTCAGTTCGCGGATCGCCGAGCTGCCCTGCGCTGAGCAACCCACCCAAGAAAACGTTCCATGCGGGCGCGCTCGCGCCACATCAGGCGGAAGAACGTGCGGGCGTCGAGACCGGCGGCCTCATGGCCGAAGAAAGTTTCGAGGCGCCACTGGATGTAAGGCGATTTCCACGGGCACAGGCGATAGCCTTTGGAGATGATCCAGTAGTAGCGCAGCGCGTTGAACATTTACTTCGCGCAAGCGTACCACGAGGCGCACGTTCGGCTGCGGTTCACGAATCACGAATTACAAGTCAGGAGTCACGATAGGCAGACCCAGAGGCGCTCGGTGGCGGGCTTGCCGAGATGGATGCGCGCGGAGCCGTGGCCGGCGACGGTGAGCGCCATCGTTTCGTCGTATTCGCGCTCGAGGACGCGAATCTGCGCGCCGGGTCGCAGGTGACGCTGTTCGAGGAATTCGAGGAACGCGGGATCCTTTTCGTAGACGCGCAGGACTTCGTAGGAATGGCCGACCTCGACTTCGGAAAGTTTTACCGCGCCGTGTTTGCGGCGGAGCCGCGCCATGCCGCCCAGAAGCGGTACGCCGTGCGGGCAGCGGCTGTCGCGCCCGAAGCGGTGCAATAGGAGACGCGCGACCTCGGGCGAGATGCCGTGTTCGAGGCGCTCCGCCTCTTCGTGCGCGCGCGACCATTCGAGGCCGACGACTTCCGTGAGAAGTTTCTCGGCAAGGCGGTGGCGCAGGACGAGATGCTGCGCCGCTCCCTTCCCTTTCGGCGAGAGTTCGATGCGGCCGTCGCGACGAACGCGAAGGTAGCCGCCGCGAGCCATGCGCTTGAGCGCGGCGGTCACCGCCGGGGGCGTGACGTCAAGGTCTTCGGCCAGGCGGGCGCTGATGGGAACCTGCTCCTCCTGGACGATCTCCCAGATGGCCTTGAGGTAGTCCTCCTGGGAGACGCTGGTGGTCTGTCGGGGCATGAGTACGCAATTATGCCAGCATTTCGATGAATTCGAGACGGTTGCCCCAGGGATCTTCCGCATAGAAGCGGCGCGTGCCGGGAAGACTTTCGTCCTCGACGGCGGTCACGCCGTGGCTCGCCAGTTTTTCACGCAGTTCATCGAAACCGGTGACGGCAAAGGCGGGATGAGCTTTCTTGGCGGGGCGAAAGTCTCGCTCGACGCCGATGTGCACCTGACGGTCGCCGCACTGGAACCAGCAGCCTCCGCGTGCGCGCAAAAGCGGAGGCTTTTCGATTTCATTCATGCCCAGAATCGAGCCGTAGAACTCGCGCGCGGCCTCTTCGCATCCGACTGGAGCCGCGATCTGAATGTGGTCGATACGGACGACGCCCGCGCCCATGCGGCGAGCGTAGCATGGGCGGACGATGAATTGACATCCTTGGGCGACGCCCGCGTTTACCGTTGATATGCGAGCGTGCGATCAACCAACTCGTCAGCGAGCGGCTGGTCGCCGTAGAAACCACGTGATTGAGGAGGCGGCGCAATCAGACGGATCACCTGCTGCAGCCGCTCCGGCTGAAATGGTTTTGTCATGCATACGACCACCGCCCCGAGCTTCTGGCTCTCCGCGTAATGCGCCGGCTCGGCGGAACGAGTCAGCAAAATCACCGGTACGCGCGCCAGCCGTGCATCCTTCCTGATGTTGATGGAGAGATCCCGGCCGGAGAGATCATGGGTCTCAATTTCGGCGACGAACACGTCGGGAACGTTGGTCTTTAAGAACTCCAGTGCCTCTAGTCCCGTCTTCACAGCCACGAAGGTGTATCCCTGCCCCTCGAGCATACTGCGCATCACGCCTGCCGCAGCGGCGTCGGGTTCGAAGGCGAGTACCAGGGGCGACTTCTGTTCGCCGGTCGAGTCGTTGAGCGATTCGTTGATGAGTGCGCCCTCATCATAGAGCGAGGGCGCCGCGCGCCTTTCCGTCCGCTCACTCGAGGCAGCCGCATTCTGCTTGGCGCTGAGAAAATGGACGGCGACGGAGAACTTTCCGTGGGATTGCGCCACCACGCGAACCACCTCGGCAGGCTGCGCGTGATTCTGAGCGCCCCGCACGCTCGAATAAGGAAAGGTGACTTCGAGCAGTTGGCCCTTCGTATAGTCCTTATTGCGTCCGACGAGCAGCATGCCGTCGCGGGAAAGGTCGACGGTCTTGCACACTTCTTCAAAAGACTCTGCTAGGTTCATGCCGCGGACGTGCACCTGCGCCGTGATTTTTGCGCGGCGCCGCAATCGCCGGTCTTCCCTCTTCCTCTCGGCGGATTGCACCTTCGATTCAACTGAAACGCCGTTGTCCAATTGCATCAGCCGCCTCGACTTGAACCTAGGAGCACAGCCCTTCCCGACCTTGCTCCATCCCAGTCTAAGAAGCGCCTTATATGCAGCAAATGGTACTTTGGTAACGGTTTGAAACAAATGTTCCCAGTTGCCCCCGCGGCTTCTATGGCGATGCGGCCGGGTCAGCGCTGGCGCTGGGATGAATTGACATCCTCGGGCGGGGCGACGTACGCTGATGCGAACGACAATGCCAATGGACCTATTCGAAGAGATCGTGCGGATGCGGCGGGCGGGCGAGCGCGGCGCGCTGGCGACGATCGTCCACACCAACGGCTCGATCCCGAGCTACGAAAGCTCGCGGATGCTGGTGCGCGAAGACGGCTCGATTGCCGGGACGATCGGCGGCGGCTGCGTGGAAGCGGACGTATGGGCGGCGGCAAAAGAAGTGATCCAGGCGGAGCAGCCGCGAAAGATGACCTTCAATCTGAATCAGGATGCGGCCTACGACGCCGGCTTGATTTGCGGCGGCACGCTCGAAATCTTCGTCGAGCCGATTTTGCCGCAGCCGAACCTCTATGTTTTCGGCGGCGGGCATATTTCCTCGGCCGTGGCGCGGGCGGCCGGCGCCGCCGGGTTCGCCGTCACCGTGGCGGACGATCGCGAGGCGTTCGCGAACACCGAGCGGTTCCCGATGGCGGAGAAGCTCTACACATCGTATGAAGAGGCGTTCGCGAAGATTGCGCCGAATGCCTCGAGCTATCTTCTGATCGTGACGCGCGGGCACAAGGACGACATGCGCGTGCTGGCATGGGCCGTGCGGACCGAAGCGCGCTACATCGGCATGATCGGCAGCAAACGCAAGGTGCTCTCCGTCTACAAGGCGCTCGAGAAGGAGCGCTACTCGCCCGAAGAGTTCGAGCGCGTGCACGCACCCGTGGGTCTGGATATCGGCGCGCTGACGCCGGAAGAGATCGCCGTCAGCATCACGGCGGAATTGATCGCGGTGCGGCGCAACGCCGCGAACCTGCCTCACAAGTCCGTCAAGCTTTCCCCCGCAGCGAGCGCGCACAACGGCTGAAGCCAAGATGCCCGCTGCGGCGATTGACCAGAGGCCGCTTGCCGCGGCCATTCTTGCCGCTGGCGAATCCCGCCGAATGGGCACACCGAAAGCGCTGATTCCCTACCGAGGAACAACCTTCGCGGGGCATCTGATCGAAGTGACGCGGCACGCGCACGTCGGCCTGACGCGCGTCGTGCTCGGCGCGGGCGCGGACGAAATCCGCGAGAAATTGCATTTGGACGCTGCGTCGGTGGTGTTAAATCCGGATTGGCCAAAGGGGCAACTCTCTTCGATCCAGGCGGCGATTCGAAGCCTGCCCGAGGGCGAAACGGCGGGCCTGCTGCTCTGCCCCGTCGACCACCCCATCGTCTCCGCGAAGCTGGTCGCGCGGCTCATCGAAGAATTCGACTCGACCGGCAAGTCGATCGTCCTGCCCGCCTATCAGCGGCAGCGCGGACATCCGGTGATTTTTCGCGCGGGGCTCTACCGCGAACTGCTTGAGGCTTCGATGGAGGTCGGAGCTCGACAGGTCGTTTGGGCGCACCAGGCGGATGTAGCGGAAGTTCCCACCGATGAAGAGGGCGTGGTGCTCAACATCAACGATCCGCAGACGCTGCAACGCGCTCTCGGTTCGATGGGAGATTCCTCGGAATGACGACGAATGCCATTCGCACAAGTGCGCTACAGCTTGCGGAGGAGCGCGGAGACGGCGTCGGAACAGAGCTGGGCGGCGTGGAAGGTGGCCGGAGGAAGGCCGGCGAGGGCTTCGGAAATCTGCTCGGGCGTGATGCGGCGCGCCTCGGCCGGCGATTTCCCGATGAGGAGATCGGTCAGAACGGAACTGGATGCGATCGCCGCGACGCAGCCCTGCGTCTTGAACCGGGCGGCGGCGATGCGCCCGTCTTCGAGGCGAACGGCGAGGCGCAGCACGTCGCCGCAGACAGGGTTCGTGACCTCGACGGTGGCGCTGGCGTCGAGGAGATCGCCGGCATTGTGGGGATTGCGAAAGTGGTTGAGAACCGCATCGCTGAACATGGCAGACAGTATAAAGCAGAGAAAGAATTCATCGCGCTCAAGATTCACGAAACCTTTCGCCTATTGTTTGAATCTGATTGACAGGATGGGGCTTAGAGATGATACTTTCACTTGCCCTAGCCTATGTTCTCTCGTCAGGGCGCGAGAGAACGATCGTAATTAATCCGCCTACAAATTACTGAGGAGATTCAGATGCGACGACTCGTTTACCTTTTCACCCTCGCGCTGGCCATCGCACTGGGCGCCACTGCCGGCTTCGCACAGGATGGAAAGCTCAAGATCAAGGTCACGCCGAAACAGGCGTACGTATTCGTGGACGGAAGTGCGATCCGCGAAGGAAGCCGTTCGATATCGCTCAGCCCGGGCAAGCACACCGTCGTGGTGGTGAACTACGGCTACAAGATTTCGACGCAGGACGTCACGATCGAAGCCGGCAAGTCGACGCCGCTCGACGTGAAGCTGGATTCCTACGGCGGCCCCGTGAGCGGCCCGTTCGGCGACGTGGAACTCAAGGGCGATTCCCGCGCGGCGGTGCTCTCAAACGGCACCACCCCCGGCTACTTCGTCGGGCACGTGGACGAATTCAACTTCGACTGGTGGCTCTGGCATCAGGAACTCCTGTTGCCTCCCGGTACGCACCATCTGACCGTGACTCATGCCGGAAAGACGGTATGGTCCGGCGACGTGACCGTCGTCGCGAACAAAAAAGTGATCGTGTATCTCGACAAGAATATGCAGAAGACGGTCGATTGGAAGCGGGGCGCGACCTTGAAGGATCTGCCCCGGTTCAAGGCGGGCATCGCCAGCGCGACCGTGGCGGTTGCTCCGGTCACCGGAAGCTTCAGCGTCTCGAACGCCAACATCGACTGCGGCCAATCCACGAATCTGACGTGGCAGACGGCTGAAACCGTGGACGCGAATATCAGCGGAATCGGCACCGTGCAGACCAGCGGCAGCCAATCGGTTTCGCCGCATGCGACAACCACTTACGATTTCATGTCGGCGGGTCCCGGCGGCACGGTCAAGGGCAGCTCGACGGTGAACGTGAACACGAAGGTCGTGGCCAGCATCAGCGCGAATCCCGCCGAAGTGCACTACCGGAAGATCGGCGAGAAGGTGATCACGCAGGATTCGACGACCGTCGCGTGGCAAACGTCGAATGCGGACAGCATTATGGTCGACGGCAAGACGGTGGCCGCCAGCGGCAACGAAACGGTCAAGCCCGAGCCCGCCGACACCACGCAAGTGCCTGACGGCCAGCCGGCACGCACGATCGACGAGAGCAAGTCTTTCACGCTGAACGCGACGAACGTCTGCGGCGGTTCCTCCACCCAGACGGCTTCGGTGCACATCGTCGGCTCGGTCGAACCGATTCCGGCGGTCACGTTGCAGAGCGTCTTCTATCCCACGGATTATCCCGACAAGAAGAACCCGCAGGTCGGGCTGGTCCGCAGCCAGCAGCTCGCGCTCGCGACTCTGGCCGACGGGTTCAAGAAGTATCTCGAATACGATCCCGACGCGAAGCTTTCGGTGGAAGCTCATGCCGACGAACGCGGGTCCAAGCCGTTCAACCAGGATCTGAGCGAGCGCCGCGTCGAGCGGATCAAACAGTATCTCGTCGACCAGGGCATTTCCGCCGACAAGGTTCAGACGGCTGCCTACGGCAAGGATCAACCCCTGGATAAGGCAACCGTTAAGGGCCTCGAAGAGACCAACCCGAATACGCCGCCGAAAGCGCGGTTGAGGGACAAGCGCACCGACTGGCTGGCCTACAACCGCCGCGCGGATATCGTGTTGCTGCCTTCCGGCAAGAAGTCGGCTCAGTTCTTCCCGCACACCGCCGACGACTCGAAGCTGATCTGGCAGTTGCCGAAACCGGCGCTGAAGAAGGTCACAGCGGATCAGTAAAGAGGTTCCGAAAAACCAACGCGCCGGGGAGCGAATGCTCTCCGGCGCGTTTTTGTTTTTGTTCTGTCTGTTTAGCTTGCAGCCCTGGCGGAGGCGAGCACGGAGTGATACCCCGAAGTACCGGCTTGCTTGAGCGCTTCGACGCCCTCCGCCACGGTCATCAGCGGGGTTGTTTTGATGTCCTTGACGGCCCCGCCGGCGGCGATGGCGATGGCGATTGCGGCGGCGGCGACGTTGTTGGGCATCTCGATGAGAAGCACGGCGTCGTAGTCGCCGAATGACATGAACAGGTGGTGAATTTTTCCGCCGAGCGATTCAATCGGCGCTCGGAGGGCGTTCGTGCGATCTTGTGGATTCTGAAGCATGGCTCGAAGGCCGTCTTGGCTGTAGGCTGCTTGAATCAAGTAGAGAGACACGTGGTTCTCCTTTTCAATAAATGGAGCGGGGACCGTGGCGGATCGTCACACATGACGAGCCCGGCGTCAAGTGTGGCCGGCGTCCCATGGTGATCGTGGTCGCAGCGCTGATTCAGTCCCAGGGAAAACTCTTGGTCTGCCAGCGGCGGCGCGGATCCAACTTCGAGTTGATGTGGGAGTTCCCGGGCGGCAAGAAGCACCCGGCCGAGACGCTCGAGCAAGCGCTCGCCCGCGAGTTGAGCGAGGAACTCGGCGTAACGGCCAAGATCGGGCCCGAAATGCATCGCACGCAGCATCGCTACGCCGAAATGGCCGAGCGGATTGAGATCATCTTCTTCGCCGCGAGTGCGGCGCCGCCGGACGTGCGCAACCTCGTCTTCGAGCGCATCGAATGGCGCGAGCCGAAGGCCCTGCCGGAACTGAATTTCCTGCCGGCCGACCGCGAGTTGATTGAAAAACTCGCCAGAGGCGACATTCAACTGCCTCACGTTCCTTCCGGGTAGCAACAGGCGTTGGCCGGACTACTTCGCGCCGCGAATCTTGCGCACCAGCATCGTGATCGGATCGTAAAATTCGTCCACCACGCGCTCCTTGAGCGGGATGATCGCGTTGTCGGTGATGTGGATTTCCTCGGGGCAGACTTCGGTGCAGCACTTCGTGATATTGCAGAACCCGATGCCGAGCTGCTCTTTCAGCACGCGCGTGCGGTCGAGGCCGTCGAGCGGGTGCATCTCGAGACCCGCCGTGCGCACGAAGAAGCGCGGCCCGCCGAACTGGTCTTTCTTGTCGTGGTCGCGCAGCACGTGGCAGACGTTCTGGCAGAGGAAACATTCGATGCACTTGCGAAATTCCTGCACGCGGTCTACGTCGCGCTGGTACATCTTCCATTCGACGCCGGGGCGCGGCTGGAACGGCGGGATCTTCTGGTTCACCTTGTAATTCCAGGAGACGTCCGTGACCAGATCCTTGATCAGCGGAAACGCTTTCATGGGATAGACCGTGACCGGCTGGTCGAGCGGCAGAGAATCCATGCGCGTCTTGCACATCAGGCGCGGCCTGCCGTTCACTTCCGCCGAGCACGAGCCGCACTTCGCGGCCTTGCAGTTCCAGCGGACGGCCAGGTCCGGCGCCTGGTTCGCCTGGATGGAGTGCACGGCGTCCAATACGACCATGCCTTCGGTGAGGGGGATCTTGTAGTCGACAGGCTTCCCTCCCTCGCGGTCGCCTCGAAAAACTCGGACGGTCACTTCCGCCATGGATTCGTCTCCCTACTTATCTTCTACTTATCTTCCGTCAGAATCTGCTGCAATTCCTGCGGCATAGCGGGCCGCGAAACCTCGAAGAGCGTCATCGCATCGCCCTTCTTCACGATGACCTGATTCTTCGCGCCCCAGGCATCCTCGGTCTTAGGATAGTCCAGGCGGCTGTGCGCGCCGCGGCTTTCTGTACGCGCGAGTGCCGCGCGAGTGCAGGCCTCCGAAACCGTGAGCATCCGTTGCAGATCGAGCGCGAGGTGCCAGCCGGGGTTGAACGCGCGCGAGCCTTCCACGCGCACTTTGGCCGCGCGCGCTTTAAGAGTTTCGAGTTCCGTCAGCGCGCGGCGCAGATCTTCGTCGGTGCGGAAAATGCCGACGAGATTCTGCATGATCTCCTGCAAATCGTGATGTATCTGATAGGGGTTTTCGCCGCTCGCTCGACCGAACGGGGCCAGAACCTCGCGCTCCGCTTGCTCCGTCTGCGCGCTGTCGAGCGCCGGCACCGCCACTTTCTTGCCGTGTTCCGCGGCAGCCGACCCGGCGCGGCGGCCGAAGACCAACAGATCCGAAAGCGAATTGCCGCCGAGGCGATTTGCGCCGTGCAGCCCCGCCGCCGCTTCGCCCGCGGCAAAAGAGCCCCGGCACCGACGACTGCGCCGTTTCCGCCTCGACCCGAATCCCGCCCATTACGTAGTGGCACGTCGGGCCGACTTCCATCGGGCCCTTCGTGATGTCCACATCCGCCAGTTCTTTGAACTGGTGATACATGCTCGGCAATTTGCGCTTCACGTATTCGGCGGGCTTGTGCGAGATATCGAGAAAAGCTCCGCCGTGCGGGCTGCCGCGCCCTTCCTTCACTTCCGTGTAGATCGAGCGCGACACCACATCGCGCGTCGAAAGTTCCATGCGCTTGGGATCGTATTTCTCCATGAAGCGCTCGCCGTTCTTGTTGCGAAGGATGCCGCCCTCGCCGCGAACGGCTTCCGTGACCAGAAGTCCCTGCACTCCGGGCGGCCAGACCATCCCGGTCGGATGGAACTGCACGAATTCCATGTCGAGAAGCTCTGCGCCTGCTTCGTACGCCAGCGCCATGCCATCTCCGGTGCACTCCCACGAATTGGACGTGATCTTCCACGACTTGCCGATGCCGCCCGTGGCGATCACGATCGACTTCGCCTTGAACGTGACGAAGTTGCCCGTGTCACGCCAATACCCGAATGCGCCCGCGACGCGGTCGCCGTCCTTCAGCAGCTTCGTGATCGTGCACTCCATGTAGACGTCGAAGCCCATCTGCACGCCGCGGTCCTGCAGCGTGCGAATCATTTCGAGCCCGGTACGGTCGCCCACGTGGCAGAGCCGCTTGAAGGTGTGCCCGCCGAAAGCGCGTTGCAGGATTTCGCCGTCCGCCGTGCGGTCAAAGAGCGCGCCCCACTGCTCGAGCTCGCGCACGCGATCGGGCGCTTCCTGGGCGTGAAGCTGCGCCATGCGCCAGTTGTTCAGGAGCTTTCCGCCGCGCATCGTGTCGCGGAAATGCGTGCGCCAGTCGTCCGCTTTGTCCACGTTGGCCATTGCAGCGGCCAGACCGCCTTCGGCCATCACTGTGTGCGCCTTGCCGAGGAGCGACTTACAAACCACGCCGACACGCGCGCCCTGGGCGAGCGCCTCGATCGCGGCCCTCAAGCCGGCCCCGCCCGCGCCGATGATCAGGACGTCGTATTCGTGAGTTTCGTATTGGGAGGCCGCGGTCACAGCAGTCGGATGTCCCTGATCACGCCAGCCGCTACCAGACGGATGTATAGATCGGCGAGAGCCACGGAAATCATGCTGATCCATGCCCAGAACATGTGGTGCTCGTTGAGCTTGGTCACGCCACGCCACGCGGAGTGCCGCGGCGGGCCGAGAGTCGTGCACGAGAAACAGTCGAGCTTTCCTCCCACCAGATGCCGCAGTGAGTGGCAGGACAAACTATAGGTCGTCAGCAGAATCACGTTGACCAGCATGACGAGCGTGCCCACGCCAATCCCGAATTTGCCGTCAAACCGGAACGCTACAATCGTGTCGTACCAAAGGAACGCCAGGACTATGGTGACGATGTAGAAGAAATAGCGGTGCACATTTTGAAGGATGAAGGGGAACGACGTCTCGCCGCGATACTTGTGCCGGCCTTCCCCGACAGCGCAAGCAGGCGGATCCAGGAAAGCCCCGCGGTAGTACGCCTTGCGATAGTAATAGCAGGTGATCCGGAAGCCGCCCGGCCCGCCGAGAATTAGGAGTGCAGGAGAAAAAGGCCACCAGTGATGATTCGGGTCGATCAGTGGAGAGTAAAAGGGGGAGAGGTAAGGATCCGCCCAATAGAACTTGTCCTCGAATGCCCGCCAGGTAGCGTAAACAAGAAAGGCGCCGAAGACGATAAGGAACGGCAGGTTTTCAGTCCACCAAGCATCCCGCCGAAGCGTACTGCCAAAACCGCTCGCGGACTTCGCCGCAGACATTTCCGCCACCGAGTCGATCCCCCGGGCACCCACAGCAGGTCGCCCAAACACTTTAGATTATTCGAGAACCGCGCTTTTGCAACAACAATTTTCGGAATCGCGCCGCCCGGCGACGCTTCAACCAGGGCGCAAGCGTTTCCGGCTGCGGCGGTTTTCGCTCGCGGCTTGGCGTCCATCCCGCGTGTCGGTTAGTATGTTGCTGGGCGCCCGTAGCTCAGCTGGATAGAGCATCTGGCTTCGAACCAGAGGGTCGGGAGTTCGAATCTCTCCGGGCGCGCCACCCCTTTCAATGAGTTGGGACCGATTCGACTCTTCGCCTTTGAACAATCTTTCACGAAGTCTCAGAGAGCTTGCGAATGCGCAACTGCACAAGCGCGAATGCTACGAAATCGTCACGGACCCGAAGCTTCTCGACCTCGCGCACAAGAAGTGCCCCGCAGTTTCTCCCAACAACTGAATATCGCCTGTCAGGTAAGGATCGCGCCCGTTGGACTATAATGGGCCAGCTTTCAACACCGAAGAGCCAATGGACAGATGAGATTCGCTTTCAGAATATCGCTCGTCGTCGTTCTGGCGTTGATGGGAACCTCTGCATTCGCACATCACTCGCGCGCGATGTTCGATCAGACGAAACAGGTCACGCTCGTCGGCACGGTGAAGGAGTTCCAGTGGACGAATCCGCACTGCTGGATTCAGGTGCTCGTGCCGGACCCCAGCAATCCCAGCGCGGAACCCGTCGAATGGGGCGTTGAGATGGGCGCCCCGGTCGAGGTGATGCGCAAGGGGTGGAAGCCCGGAAGCCTGAATCCCGGCGAGAGAGTCACGATCGTTGTCAGTCCACTGCGGGACGGCCAGCATGGCGGGTTAGTTGTCTCCGTCACTGGTCCGGACGGAAAAATCATCGGCAGGCCGGCCGAGACGCCAAGATGATGGCGAACGTTATCCGTCGAATTGCGGTGCGCCGCGTGCCATGGGCTATCGCCGTGACGCTGATTGCGGGCTGTCTCTTCCCGGCGGCCGGGCAAACTTCTTCGAAGGAGCGCATCAAAGCGTTCGCCAAGCTGCCCGATTGGTCTGGCATTTGGGAGCTCGATGCTTTCGTGGGACAGGCCGACGGGCAGCAATTCAGCGCGGAAGGCCAGCGGAGATTGAAGGAGTATGCGGCCGCTCTCCGGCCTTCGTTCACTTCCGAATATCAGGCAAAGTACGACGAAATTCGAAAAAAGGTCGAGGCCGCCATCGCCGCCGACCCGGATCATCCGCCTGTCACGCATGAGCCGCTGTGCGCCCCACCGCCCTTTCCCGCGACCTCGACGCCAGGAATGTATCAGTGGCGCGTGACGCCCGAGGAAACCACTTTCATCAGCACCGTGGGCGCGGTCCGTCACATTTACACCGACGGCAGGTCGCACCCTCCGAAAGACGAGCTCTGGCCGACCCTCATGGGCGACTCCATCGGGCATTGGGAAGGCGACACGCTTGTTGTCGACACGATCGGAACGAGAAAGCGGCTCTATATGGGCGAGCTTTCGGGCTTCTTCGTGCCGACGAGCGATCGACTGCATTTCACCGAGCGCATTCGCATGGTCAATCACGATCAGATGCAGATCGACTACACGGTGGAAGACGCGGTCGCGCTGACGAAGCCGATTCACGCGGCAATCGTTCACGCACGCGTCACTGATTTCAATCGCATGATCGAGGAGACCGATTGCGAGCAAAACGAGCGCGATCCAGTCGTCAACGGCCGGTTTACAACGGTTGTGAAGTAGCATGGCCCGCCGAAAGAAGCCCGGTTGAAAATTCCGGCAGAGGCGCGGCGAAACGCGCGGCTGGGACTCGGCTCACCACTAAGCTTGCGGGACTGCATCATGATCACATTATCAGCAACCGGTCCTGTGGCAGGGGCGACGCAAACTCTTCAAGAAAAGTTCGCGTCCGTGCATGCGCGCCCTTTCCCATGGTTCTGCGCATGGACGCACACGCACCTGAAATCACACGAGCAGTCGCCCGCCATCGACGGCAATCACCTGGCCCGTCACGAAGTCCGCGGTCACGAGATACGCGACGGCGCCCGCGATATCATGCCCCGTGCCGGTGCGATGCAGCGGAACGCGCCGGATGTATTCTTCATCCGGCGGCTCGCCCGCAAACTGAATCGTGCCGGGCGCGATGCTGTTGACCAGAATCTCGGGCGCCAGAGCGCGTGCCAGGCAGCGCGTCAGCATGATCGATCCCGCCTTCGACACGCAGTAGTGCGTGTAGCTCGGCCAGGGGAGCAGGCCGCCGAGCGAAGAAATGTTGATAATCCGGCCGCGCCCCTGCCGCTTCATGATGGGTGTGGCCGCCTGCGCGCAAAGGAACTGCGATTTCAAGTTTGTATCCATGATGCGGTCCCACTGCTCGTCGGTCAGGTTTTCGAATTCAGCTTGAAAAAACATGCCCGCGTTGTTGACGAGAATATCGAGTCGCCCGAATTCCCTCTCGACGGCTGCGAACATCTTCTCTACGTCCGCGCGCTTGGACACATCCGCTTGAATAGCTGCGGCCCGCGACCCGTCCGCGCCGATTTCGCGCACCACATCTTCCGCTTCAGCCTTCGATGTCGCATAATTCACCACAATCGCTGCGCCCTCAGCGGCCAGACGCAGCGCGATGCTGCGTCCAATTCGTTTCGCCGCGCCGGTGACCAACGCAACTTGTCCCTCCAGGGCCTTTCCCGCCATGCGGAACTCCTCCCAATTGCAGACGGACACATTAGCATTAGCCGAGCCTCAGAGGACACCCCGGCCGGCTTTCTGTCGCCGAGTCCCCGTTCGGTGAGCGGTCTCCATATCCCCCGGACAACAACCCCCTCACAAATTTCCCGGACTGTGCTAGGGTGATGCGGGTTTGAGGGCAACAACGGTTTGCGCGAGTGCAGGGGGAGCTGAGATGAATTCGATTCGCTCATCGTGGGTTCTCGCTGCGGCTTTTGTGGTCGCGGCGCTGACGGGGAGCATGGTTCCGGCCGCTCCGGCGGCGCGACAGCAATCGCCGGCGACGAAGCCGGTGGATCAATCGCCTGGCAAAGATCTCTTCGAACAGCGCTGTTCGACGTGCCACGGCCTGGATGCAGGCGGCGCGATGGGCCCGAATATACAGGGCATTCCCTTCCGCCTGGGCCCGGACGTCGTCAAGAACACGATCAAGAATGGCATGGGCGGCGGTGGAATGCCCGCCTTCGCCGGGCAACTCGACGACACGCAAATTCAGCAGATCGTCGACTATCTCCTCACGCTCACTCGCAAGGATGCCGGCACCGTAACGGGCGACGCAGCCAAGGGTAAAGACATCTACGTTTCGAGCGGCTGCTCCTCCTGCCACATCATCGAGGGAGAAGGCAGCGACGCAGGGCCTGAACTGACGGACGTTGGCAAGCTGCGCGGACCCAATTATCTCCGCGACGCGTTGCTGTATCCCGGCACGGACCTACCCCAAGCGCGCGTGTTCCTGGAAACGGGAGGCCTTCTCGACTATCTTTTCATTCACGTGGTCACCAAAGAGGGCCGCACCTTCGATGGCACGCGCGTGGCGGAAGACTCCTTCCGCATCGTGATCAAAGACGCCAACGGCAAGTTTCTTTCGTTTCAGAAGGCCGATCTCCGGGAATTGAAGAAAGAGCCGGGTAAGAGCTTGATGCCGAGCTTCCGGGCCAAACTGTCCGACCCGCAAGTCAACGATCTCGTCGCATACCTTGCGAGCTTGAAGGGGGCCCAATGAGAATCGCCCGATACGCTCTTCTTCTGTCTGTTGTTGTCGGCGCGGCCGGGCCCTCCGTCGCGCAGAACGTGCCCTACGAGCGCATTCTGCACTCGCAAAGCGAGCCTCAGAGTTGGCTGACCTACAGCGGCAGTTACTCCTCCCAGCAGTTTTCGCGGCTCAAGCAGATCACCAAGCAGAACGTCTCCCAACTGAAAGTCGCGTGGATCTATCAGCCCGCCCGGCCCGTCGCCAACCTCGAGTCGTCGCCCATCGTGGCGGATGGCGTGATGTACGTCACCGAGCCGCCGAGCACTGTCACGGCGCTGGACGTCCGCACCGGCTTGAAACTGTGGAGCTACACACCGCCGCTTCCGGAGCACGTCGTGTCGATCGGGCTCTACGCGACGAGCCGCGGAGTCGCGATCCTCGGTGACACGGTTTACATCGGCACCGCCGATTCCTACCTCGTGGCTCTCGCCGCAAAAAACGGCGCCGTGCGCTGGAGGGTGCACGTAGCGGACAACGCCATGGGCTACTCCATGACGGGCCCGCCGCTCGCCGTCAAGGACAAGATCATCATTGGCAGCGCAGGCAGCGAAGCCGCAGTGAGAGGATTCATCGACGGCTACGACGCCAAGACTGGAAAAAGGCTGTGGCGTTTGTGGACCACTCCGAGGCCGGGCGAGCCGGGCGCGGAGAGTTGGGGCATAGGCGCTCCGGAAAGCGCGGGCGCGACGACGTGGAACAACGGATCGTACGATCCCCAGTTGAACCTCGTGTATTGGGGTACCGGGAATCCCGCTCCTGATTTCAACGACGACCGCCGGCCGGGAGATAACCTTTACACTTGCTCGCTGTTGGCGTTCGATCCCGACAGCGGAACACTGAAATGGTATTTTCAGTTTTCGCCGCACGAAAATCACGACTGGGATTCGGACGAGCCGCCCGTCCTCTTCAACGCCGCGATCGATGGCAAGCCGCGAAAGTTGCTGGCCTTTGCCAACCGCAACGGCTTTTACTACGTCCTCGATCGCACCGACGGCAAGTTCGTCGCCGGCGCTCCTTTCGTGAAGGAGACCTGGGCGAAGGGGCTCGACGCCGACGGCCGCCCGATCCTCAATCCCGATCAGCAGCCAACTCTGGGCGCGGGCACCCTGGTCTACCCCAGCATTACAGGAGGCGTTGACTGGACCAGCCCCTCCTACAGTCCGGACACCGGGCTTTTCTACGTCAGCGTGCACGAAACAGGCGCGTACTTCATCAAGGGCACCGGCAATATCGAGCCGGGTCCGCCGAAGGGGATCGTCGGCGGCGGCGGCATTCGCGCGCTCGCCGGCGAACAGTCCTACGGCGCGATTCGCGCCCTGGACGCCACCACGGGAAAGCTGCGATGGCAGTTCAAGCTTCTGGCGCCCGCGTGGGTGCCCGTGCTCAGCACCGCCGGCGGCTTGGTCTTCAGCGGAACCGACGAAGGCAACTTCTTCGCCCTCGACGCCGATTCCGGGAAACCTCTGTGGCAGTTCTTCATGGGCCACGCCGCCCGCTCGAATCCCGTCAGCTACGAAATCGACGGCAAGCAGTACATCTTCGAGACGGCCGGGAACGCCTACCTCGCGTTTACGCTGCCCTGAGCGCCGAAACGGAGTCCGAGTGAAAATCGACCTGCTGGCGATCGCACCGCACCCGGATGACGTCGAGCTTACTTGCGGCGGGACGATGCTCAAGATGGCGCAGGCGGGCTACCGCACCGGCATCCTCGATCTCACTCGGGGCGAAACCGGCACGCGCGGCACTCCTGAAACGCGCCTCCGCGAAGCGGCGCGGGCCGCGAAGGTTCTCGGCGCAAAAGTGCGGCGCAATCTCGGCCTGCCCGACGCTCATCTGCGCGTCTGCGACGAGTACAAGGCGGCGATCGCCGAAGTGATTCGCGAACTCGAACCGCACACGGTGATCCTTCCCTACTGGGAAGGACGCCACCCGGACCACTACACGGCTGCAACGCTCGGCTACGAGGCGTGCTTCGTCGCCGGCCTGAAGAACTATCCGCTCGCGGGCCAGGCCTTCCGCCCGTACAAGATTGTCTACGCGGCGGCGTACGCGGACGTGCGGCCGACCTTCGCCGTGGACATCACCCAGCAGTACGACCGGCGGCGCCGGGCCATCCTTTCCTACGCCTCCCAGTTTCGTCCGGCGAAGAAGCAGCGCTCCAAGGTGGCCCTGCCGCTGGACGAGCTCGAAAACTGGATGGACCTGCTGGCGCGGCGCTTCGGGCGCATGATCGGCGTGAAATACGCGGAAGGATTCGTGGCCAAGGAAGTGACGCGCATCGACGATATCGTCAAGATGCCCGTCCGATCGATGTGAAACGCAAATCCGGCGTTACTCGAAAGAAAACGCCCTGGCGGTATGCCGCCAGGGCGCTTTCACGGCCGCAGACCTGCCGTAAGGGCGATTCATGAGAGTCATAAAGAAACCATAAATGAATCCAAGAAAATTTGGTTCGGGGCCATCCAAAAAAACTATCGAAGTAATGGAAAAAATCATTGCACCAACGTATAGCTCAGGCTTGACGCCAGGCGAACCGCTGGAGTAACGTCGCCCACCTAAATCCGCTGGCCGCACTCACTGCGAAGGGGAGGACGGATGGACTCGAAAAGCGTTCTGGAGTATGCCGCGAAACACAACGCCAAGATATTGGATCTGCGCTTCATAGACGTGCCGGGCGTCTGGCAGCACGTGAGCTACCCGATCCAGGAGCTGACGGCGGATTCGTTTCAGGACGGCTTCGGAATGGACGCAAGCTCGATCCGCGGCTGGGCTCAGATTCACGAGTCCGACATGCTGCTGATCCCCGATCCGAACACCGCGTTCATGGACCCTTTCCGCGATACGCCCACGCTCATCATGATCTGCGACGCGCAGGACCCGCTTTCGCGCAAGCCCTACGAGCGCGACGTCCGCAACCTCGCGCACCGCGCGGAAGAATATCTCCAGAAGAGCGGCATCGCCGACCAGGCGTTCTTCGGCGCCGAGGCGGAATTCTTCATTTTCGATAGCGTGCGCTTCGATTCCAAGCCGCAGCATAGCTTCTATTACGTGGACTCGGATGAAGGCCGCTGGAACACCGGGCGCGCCGAGCACAACCTCGGCTACCGCACCCGCTACAAGGAAGGCTACTTCCCTGTCCCGCCCATGGACCATTTCCAGGACATGCGCACCGACATGGTGCTCAAGCTCCAGGAATGCGGTGTCGAAGTCGAGTGCCACCACCATGAAGTGGCCACCGCCGGCCAGGCCGAAATCGACTTCAAGTTCGACACGCTGATCCAGGCCGCGGACAACATGTGTAAATACAAATACATCGTCCGCAACGTGGCCTATCAGTACGGCAAGACGGTCACCTTCATGCCCAAGCCCGTTTTCTCCGACAACGGCTCGGGCATGCACACCCACCAATCCCTCTGGAACAAGGGCAAGCCGCTGTTCGCTGGCGACCAGTACGCCGGCCTCAGCCAGTTGGCCCTGTGGTACACCGGAGGATTGCTGAAGCACGCGCCCGCCATCGTGGCGTTCGCCGCGCCCTCCACGAACTCCTATAAGCGGCTCGTCCCGGGCTACGAAGCGCCGGTGAACCTCGCGTACTCGCGGCGCAATCGCTCGGCGGCCGTCCGCATCCCTATGTACTCCACCAACCCGAAGGCCAAGCGGCTCGAGTTCCGGCCTCCCGATCCGTCCTGCAATCCGTATCTGGCCTACTCGGCGATGCTCATGGCCGGCCTCGACGGAATCGAGAACAAGATCGATCCGGGCGGCCCGCTCGACAAGGACATCTTCGATCTCTCGCCGGAGGAACTGGCCCACGTTCCCTCCGTGCCGGGTTCGCTCGACGCATCCCTGAAGGCCCTCGAAAAGGACCAAGCCTTCCTTACCAAAGGCGGCGTCTTCTCCAAGGACTTCATCGATCTCTGGATCGACTACAAGATGAAGAAGGAAGTCGATCCCGTCCGCATGCGCCCGCATCCGTACGAGTTCGAGCTTTACTACGACATCTAGATTCCGTTCGGCGGAACGGAAGAAGGAAAAGGCGCCCCGCTCTTGCCGGTCGCCTTTTTTTGGTCGCGCCCCTTCTCAGGGGCGGGAACGCATACGGCACGCGACTCCGTCCCACGTAGTTGAATCTGATAGACTTTCCGAGGGCCTCTCCGTCATCAATGAAACTCTTCGGACGCAAGGACGACGCAGCTTCGGGCGACGGCCGCCGGCGCTCGGACGGCAACGAGAACTCCGCCGGCGTTTCCCACCGGTTGACGCTCGATTTAACGCGCGCGGAAAAGTTTGCGGCCATGGTGGCGAAGAGCCGGGCGTCCCACGTGGTGGAAGTTGCCGATCTCCTGGCCGGGATGTACATCTGCGACTGGGAGCGACTGTCGCGCTATTGGGAGCCGAAAAACCACGAAGAGGTGGAAGCCTTCCTGCAAAGGATCTGCCAGATCAGCCCCCAACGATGGCACTCCTGGATTCAGCTCTACGATCAGGGGCGTCACAAGGACGAAGGGCCGCTGGCCAGGCGCTTGCTCAGCCGGCTGAAGAAGGACCCGCCGAGCGAGCCGCCGCTGCAGCAGTCCGCCGCGCTGAGCGCCTTGCTACAGCAGGCCGAACAGATCGCCCCCTTCCGCGACGCCGCCGACGGCCGCTCCATCCCCATCCTGACCAGCGAGTGCATCCTTCTGTGCATCGCGCGCACCTACGGATCGGAAATCAGCCGGCAGATGGCCGCGATGGGGCTGGACGCGACCAAACTCGAGCAGGATGCGCTGTTCCCCAAGCGCGCGCCGCTGGTCTAGGGCACGTGGTTTCTCTGCGCGCTCCGTGATTTCTCTGTGTCCTCTGGGGTGAATCTGGAAGAAAGATCCCTCATCGGGTCGTCAAATGATCATCTTGAATCGCGGCCAGAGAACCGCTAGCGGGGCGATCGGCTTGCGGCAGATGTAGACGGCCACCGATTGCTCGTTGGGCATCGCGTGGGGACTCGTAATCGTCGCCACTCGCTGCACTTCGCCGAAGAGCTTCGTAAATTCGCCGGAGCCCTCGCCGAATACGATCACGCAAGCTCCCGAATAGCCTCGCGGTCCCCAGTAAAAGTAGCTGTTGTGCCCGCCGATGGCCTTGGGCAGACCGAGCGCGGGTCCGTAGTAATCGATCGCGCCGGTTTCGCCGTAGTTCCCTCCCAGAATCGCGCAGTCCGCGCGATCCGATGCCGGCAAATCGCGGTACACGCCCGCGACGCCCGCGGCGATATTGTCCCAGCCAAACATGTCCGCGTAGAGCTGAGGAAGTTCGGCGTTCACGGCGTCGCGCTCCGTCGTCACCGCTCGGGAGTACGGCAGCATTTGCGAATAGCGCAAAAACATGCCCACGGGGAGCACCGGAACGCCGAACGGCAGCGCGATCAAACCGCCCAGAATCACGAGCGCGGGAAACGCCGTTGCCAGCCAACGCCGCCCGCGCGGCGCTACAAAACACTCGAACGCCACGCCGCCCGCAGCCATCAGCAACGGATAGACCGGCAGCGCGTAATAGGATTTCCCGCCAAGGCCCATGAAGATCCCGAGCACGATCAGGTAAGCCCATCCAAGGAAGCGGAACCGCTTCCCTTCCCGCGCGAAGAAGAACCACGCCAATCCCCCGCCCCAAATCGGAAGCGCGAGCGGGCCCAGGAAAGCGACTTGTTCGCCTAGAAAACGCAGCGGCGATATGGCGACGTTCTTATAGAGCTGCGCATTGCGCACCACTTCGATTTGCGGCCATCCGTGACGCGCCTCCCAGAGAAGATTCGGGAGAAACAGCGCAACCGCGATTAGCCCGCCGATCCAAATCCACCTCGAACGGAACACCTGCCACTCGGCCGATAAGACCAGCCCCGCAACGAGCGCAAAGCCTAAGACGAGCATGGTGTGCTTGTTTTCAAGGCCGATGCCGGCGAGCGCTCCAAACGCAAGCCACCATTTCGGCGACGCACCCTTCACGATGCGGACCGCGATCCAGGCGCAAAGCAGCCAGAAGAGCGGCTCGAAAGCATTCATGGAGAGGAAACTATCGAAGGCGAGATACGCCGGGGCGAACAAAATCGCTGCGGCCGCAAGAAACTGCCCGAGGAGGCCGCCGCCGAGTTCGCGAGCCATCATGCCGGTAAGAAAAACCACAGCGGCGCCGGCGAGCACCGGCAGAAGGCGAATCGAGAAAAGCGAGTTGCCGAAAACGTGGCGCGCAATCCAGGCGATGACGGCTATCAGCGGTGGCTGGTCCACGTAGCCCCAGGCGAGATGCTCGCCGCAGGCCATATAGTAAAGCTCGTCGCGAAAAACGCCGTAATGATTGATCCCGGCAAACTGGACGAGCAGCTTCGCGACGGCCAGACCCGCGAGCATGGCCGTGGCGCTCGCAGCGGACTCGCGCGTGGGAGTGCCAACGAGCGAGGTCTCGCCGAATTCGCCGGCTCGAGTCTCGCTCATGCGCGTTGCGCCGGCGCATGCTCGCCGCGCGCGCCATCCGGGCGCAAGAAGACCCCCGGCTGCGCGGCGAAGAAGTTCATCGCATTGTTAGTGTGACGCGGGCGAAATGACCGTCGCCGTCTTGATGCTGTCGATGTTGGGGAAGTTCTTTTCGACATACGCCTTCCCCTGAGTCGTGATGGCGTGCTGGTCGGGGCGTTCGCCATAGCCGCTGTAGAGTTTCTGCACCACGTCCATGCCCGACGTAACCACGCCGAATGGCGCAAAGCCCTGGCCGTCGAGCCCGGCGTTGTTCCCGAGATTGATGAAAAGCTGCGTCGTGCGCGTGTTCGGGCCGGCCGTCGCAAACACGAGATAGCCCGGACGATTGCTCTGCGTCACGGCATCGTCCTTGATGTTGGCGTTCTGCCAGACCTTGTTCACGGCGGGATCTCCGCTCAGACCGAACTGCACTACGAAGCCCGGCACGATGCGGAAGAAGCAAGCGTCGTTGTAGAAGCCATGCTGTATGAGGTTGTAGAAGCGGTCGGCGCCCAGCGGAGCCCAGGCCCGCGTCACCTGCACCACGAAATCGCCCTTCGTCGTCGCGAATTTCACCTGAAACACGTCGGGAGCTTTCGCCTTCAGTGTCGCCGGTTGCAGCAAAGCCGGATCAGTTGTCATTGGTTTCATCCTTGGATGGGTTGGAGATGCGCCTTCTTGTCCCGAAGGCTGTGCCGCGGACGGCGCCTGCCCTCCGAAAGCTACCGGGGCAAGAACAGCATAAATCGAAAGCACAAATAGAACTGTGAGACGTCTCATGATTTCGTCCCTCTCATTGTTTTCGTTGCGGACTCTACATCTTGCAAAAGACGAAGCGTGTTGCCGCCGAGAATCTTTTGGATGCCGGCTTCGGAATAGCCTTTCTCGAGCAGGGCCTCGGTGATCCGCGGCAAATGCGACGCGTCCTCCATGCCAAAGGGCATCTCGGCGCCGTCGAAATCGGAGCCCAATCCGACGTGGTCTTCACCCGCAACTTGCACGGCATGATCGATGTGGTCGACGATTTCGGTCCAGTCCACGCGAGGAAGCTTCCCGCCCGCCACGTATTCGCGCACCACCTTGTCCGATTCGATCATCCGGCGCGGGCCGTTTTCTCCGCAACGCCGGTTTATTTCCGCCTCGATTTCCTGTTGCAGCTCCGGATTCGCCTTCTCGGCGTCCCGGAATTTCTGGCTGATGAATCCGACGTGGAAATTGATCTGAATCACTCCCCCTTTCGCGGCGAGCGCCCGAATCAGGTCGTCCGAGAGGTTGCGGGGAGTCTCGCAAATCGCCCCGCATGAGGAGTGCGAAGCAAAGACCGGGGCTTCGCTCACGGACAGGACGTCGCGCAAGGCCTGGTCCGAAACGTGAGAGACGTCCACGAGGACGCCCAGCCGGTTCATTTCGCGGATCACCTGTTTGCCGAAATCGCTCAGGCCTTTGTGCACCACGCTGTCGGTCGAAGCGTCCGCCCAGTCCGTGTTGCGCATGTGCGTGAGCGTCATATAGCGCACGCCGAGCGACGCGTATTGCCGCAGCACCTCCAGGTCATGATTCATCATATGGCCGCCCTCGACTGCCAGCAGGACGGCGATTTGACCCGCAGCGCGCGCCTCGTGAATGTCCTGGGCAGTCGTCGCGAGCCGGAGATCGTTCCCGTGCAGATCGATCTGCCGCCGGACCGCGTCGATTTGATCGAGAGCGCGCTGGACCGCTTCCCGGCCCGTGACTGTCCCGGGAACCCAGATGGCAAAGAAGACGGCGGCAACGCCGCCCTCGCGCAGGCGCGGGATGTCAACCGAGCCGTCGGCGTGCCGGGCGCCGAGATCGAAATCAGCGGCGAGCAAGCGCTGCGTTGTGTCCGTGTGCGTGTCAATGACGACCGAGCGAAAATGAAGATCCCGAGCCTTCGACGAAACACCGGAAGGAAAAGCAAGAGCGATGGACGGCAGAATTCCGCCGAACATGGAAGATACAACCGCTAAACCCACCCCAACCATCGATCCCGGCTACCCCCTCGAGTCTGGTTCCCCGCTCCGATTAAACCACAACTGGCGGCGCTGGGCCATGCATTGCACCACAGGAAAATCGCGAGCGCACGGGCGCAAAGTCCGGAGTCCCGGGGAGTATTATGGATCGTGTGGCCAGATGGGCCCCTCCGACCATGCCCAGCGAACACATAGGCGACCTCAAGAAATGGGTGAATGAGCTCGCTCGCCAGGGCGAGGAAGCGGAATCCATTCGGCTGAACCGCGCCGTGGAATTGATCAGCAGGAATTTCGGCGTCCAGATGCACGAAGTCGCCATCCTGGGCCTCACTTCGGACGAGAAGTCCCTTCAATTCCTCGCCCCGGACACTCTGCGGACCGTCGGACAGATCCCGCTCTCGAGCACCAAGGCTCTGGCCGCGCGAACGGTCCGCGAGAAACGCCCGGAACTCGTCAATCACTTTTCGGTGGTTCCTCACGCCTCCGTTTTCGAAGCGGTGCCCATCAACGAGAGCGAGCGCGCCGAGGCGATTCAAAAGATCATGAGCGCGCCCATCACGCTGGAAGGTCGCGTGATCGGAGTCGTTCAGGTCTCGCGCAAAGGCAAGGCCGCTGGCGACGCCGGGGCCGATTTCACCTATCCGCAGCTTCGCGAGTTGAAAACCATCGCGGACGCGCTCGCGCCCTGCATCTTCCTCTGTAAAGTGTGAACTTGCCGGCCGCGCCGGCTTTCCGTCTGCGCGCGCTGCTGTCTTTCACGCAACTGTAATCGTCCGGCGGCGTGAAATGAGTTGACATCGTTCGGCGTGCTTGCTAATTTTCGAACACGAAATTTCTTTGACCTTAAATCGCGGAGGCACCGCAAACCGGCAGGCTCATGGCGTTCGTCGCGAAGAAAATCTTCCTCACCAAGGGAACCGGCAAACATCGCGAGCGCCTTTCGAGCTTCGAGCTCGCCTTGCGGAATGCGGGGATCGCAGCCTGCAACATCGTGCGGGTCTCGTCCATCTTCCCTCCTCACTGCAAACTGATTTCACGCAGCGAAGGGCTGAAGCATCTGAAGCCCGGGCAGGTCGCGTTTACCGTTATCAGCGAAAATCAGACGCGCGAGCCGCACCGCCTGATCGCCGCGGGTGTGGGCCTTGCTTTGCCGGCTGACAAATCGATGTACGGATATCTTTCCGAGCATCATTCGTTCGGCGAAACCGAAGAGGTGGCCGGCGAATACACGGAGGAACTGGCGGCTGAGATGCTCGCGACCACGCTCAACGTCGAATTCGATCCGGATTTGTCGTGGGACGAAAAAAAAGAAGTCTACCGGATCTCGAACAAGATCGTGCGCACCATGAACATCACGCAATCGGCGGTCGGCGATAAGCGCGGATTGTGGACCACGGTTCTCGCTGCGGCCATCTTGGTCGGTGACGACGACTGACCGGAAGTTGAAAGCGAGGCGCTAACTCGATTTCGAGAGGTTGGCCGTTCGCCCTTGACGGCGATCTCCCGCCCGGAGGAAGCGTGATCCCACGATGAATCGATACACTCCGACGCCGCCTGAGAACTTCGGCGGACTCCCGGAAGAACATTCCCAGTACGAGACATCCCGCGCCGTGATTTTCCCGGTGCCGCTTGAGCGCACCACCACCTACCTGCACGGAACGCGCGGCGGCCCGGCCGCGATTCTCAGAGCCAGCCGCAATATGGAGCTCTACGACGAAGAGCTCGAGCTCGAACCATACAGGGAGGTCGGCATTCACACGCTGCCGGCCATCGACACGACGGACGGCACACTCGAGGACGTGATCACCGAGCTGTTTACGGCGCAATGCGCGCTTCTCGACGACGACAAGTTTACCGTCGCGCTCGGAGGCGAGCACACCTTGACCGGCCCGCTCGTTTCAGCTGTGAAGCGGAAATACAACAACCTGAGCGTTTTGCAAATCGATGCCCATGCGGACCTGCGCGAGGAATACCAGGGGAATCCCGCGAGCCACGCGTGCACGATGCGTCGCGTCGTCGAGGTCTGCCCTGCCGTGCAGGTTGGCATCCGGTCGCTTTCCGTCGAAGAGGCCAAGGCGATCCCCGATCTGCGCACCAAAATATACTGGGCCAACGATATCGTGCGAGCGCCGCTGAAAAGCTGGATCGCGAAGGTTATTTCCGATCTGAGCCCCAACGTTTACCTGACCATCGATCTCGACGGTTTCGATCCGTCCGTTGTTCCGGCAACGGGCATGCCCGAACCGGGCGGACTCGACTGGCATCAGGTCACTTCACTTGTGCGCGCGGTCGCCGGCCACAAAAAAATCGTCGGCATGGACGTGGTCGAGCTGCTACCGCAGCCCGGCGACCACTCCTCGGATTTTCTTGCCGCAAAACTGGTGTACAAGTGTCTCGGATATATCTTCTGCCAGGGCTAAAGGAGGCCACAGCCATGACTTCGACCGTGTGGGCGGCGTTTCTGGCGGACCGAGTCTACTTTCTCGGAGTATCGTCCCGCGGCCTCATCGGGTGGCTCATCATCGGCCTGCTGGCCGGATGGATCGCGGGGCATTTGACCCGTGGGCGCGGCTTCGGCTGCATCGTGGACATAATTCTCGGATTGATCGGCGCCGTGATCGGGGGATGGATTTTCACGAAGCTCGGGGTTGCCTTGTGGGGATTCTGGGGGAGCCTTGCCGCAGCAACGGTCGGCGCGGTAATCCTCGTTGCCATCACGCGATTGTTCGCGGGAAGCCGGTCGGATTAGTTGGCCACTAGCGCAGGGCCAGCCATTGAAGGGCAATCCAGACCACCGGGCTGGCCAAAATCAAGCTGTCGACGCGGTCTAACATTCCGCCGTGGCCCGGCAGCAAAGAGCTTGAGTCTTTGACCCCGGCGCCGCGTTTGTAGGCCGATTCGATCAAATCTCCCATCTGTCCTGCGATGTTCGCCAAACCCGCCGTCACCAGCAGACTCAGCGTGTCCATCTGCAGCCAACGGGCGAAGAAAATCGCCACCAGAAGCGAGCCGAAAAGGTTCGCGAACGCTCCTTCCCAGGTCTTCTTGGGGCTAAGCGCCGGCGCCATCGGCAGGCGCCCGAGCGACCGGCCGACGAAGTACGCGAACGTATCCCCTGCCCAGATAAGGCACAGGACAAAGAGCACCAGTTGGCGGCCGGTGCGCTCGATCTCGTTGATGCGCGCGAGATAGCTGAAGGGCAGCGCGACGAACAGAAGCCCCGCCGAGCTGATCGCCATCCCCGGCAACACCTCCTGCAGGGGACGGCGCGTCGCAAGCCCGATGCCTACGGCGCCGAACAGGAAAACCAGGAGAACGGCTTCGATCGACAGCGCCCCCTCCGCGGCATTGCGCACCAGCGAAACGCCCCCGGTCAGAGCGTGCGTTTCGATGAAGCCCGCGGAGTACTGCGCGTAAAATATCCCCGCCGCGCACACCATCGTCCACTTGCGAAAGGCGCGCAGGCCCACTCGTTCGCCCATGTCGAAGAATTCGGTGAGAGCGATGATCGCAACGATCGCGGCTGCCGCCGCAAGGATCGCCGCGGGCGCCCACCACACTAGTCCCACCACAACCGCGATCAGGATAAGGCCGGTAAGAATGCGAGGGAACATCCCGCCGTCAGCCTCGCACCAAACGACTCGGGCGTCCCGAGCGCTCGGACCGGCCGCCCTTGCCATCGGCATCTTCGGCCTCGCCGGCCGAGGTTGCACGCGCTCGCGCGGAACCCAGCCCGCCGTAGCGGCGCTCGCGCTTCTGGTAATCGACAAGCGCTTCGAGCAGGCGCGCGCGCGAAAAATCCGGCCAGAGGGCCTCGGTCACGTAGATTTCGGCGTAGGCGATCTGCCAGAGCAGAAAATTGCTGACGCGCATTTCGCCGCTCGTGCGGACCAGCAGGTCGGGGTCCGGCAAGCCGGCCGTATAAAGATGGTCGGAGATGGTCTGCTCGTCCGCGCGGAACGCCGAAAGGCCGTTCGTGCGGATATGGTCGAGCAGCGCGTTGAACGCGTCGGCAAGCTCGGCGCGGCCGCCGTAGTTGAGCGCGACGACAAGCTTCATGCCGGTATTGCGCGCGGTGACGCTCATGGCGTCGGCAATGTCCCTGCGCACGGCTTCCGGAAGCTGCGCGGAGCGGCCGATCACGAGCAGACGGATGTTGTTCTTGTGGATCACCGGCAGCTCGCGTTTCAGGTACTCGCGCAGCAGCCGCATCAGGAAATCGACTTCGGCCTGCGGGCGTCGCCAGTTTTCGAGCGAAAAGGCGTAGAGCGTGAGGCACGGAAGATGCAGCTTCGCGCACGTCTCGATCACCTCGCGCGCCGCCTTCACTCCGGCGCGGTGTCCCGCCACACGTGGCAGATGCCGCCGCTCGGCCCACCGGCCGTTGCCGTCCATGATGATGGCCACGTGATTGGGCAGCCGCTTGGGATCGAGCTTTTCGAGAACTTCCGCTTCCTCGCGGTTGGCGGGCTTTAGAAGATCGCTGGCTTTCACCGGAAATCGCTCAAGGAGTGCAGCTTATGCACGCTCAGAAAACGTCCGCGAGCGAAAGTAGCATAGGCACTAGCGGCGTGCAACACTATCGGGCATACAAGGAGAAACGGTGGCTGTAAATCTTGATCAGGTCGTCCCGTGGGGGCGTTCGCTCGACGAATACGTCCGCATGTTCGACCTGACGCCCGCCGACCTCGATTCGCGGATCCTCGATTGCGCCGGCGGACCGGCCAGCTTCAACGTCGAGATGCACCGCCGCGGCCGCTCCGTCGTCTCGTGCGACCCGATCTATCAGTTCTCCACCGCCGGAATCTCCCGACGCATTGAGGAGACCTATGAAGCCATCCTTCAGAAAACCGTCCAAACCCGCGACAAGTTCCTCTGGCACGAGATGAAATCGCCCGACCATCTCGGCCAGATCCGCATGGCGGCGATGAAGCTGTTCCTCGACGATCTCCCGCTCGGCCTGGCCGAGGGTCGCTATCGCGTCGCCGAGCTCCCCGCGCTTCCCTTCCGCGACGCCGAGTTCGACCTCGCGCTCTGTTCGCATTTTCTCTTCACCTATTCCGATCTCTTCCCCCTCGAATTTCACATCGATTCCATTCGCGAGTTGTGCCGCGTGGCCCGCGAGGCGCGCATTTTCCCGCTCTTGCCGAGCTTTGGCAGCCGCCATTCACCTCACCTGGCGCCAGTTGCCCGCACGCTGACCAAAGAAGGCTTCCGCTGCGAGCTCAGGCGCGTTCCCTACGAATTTCAAAAGGGCGGCAACGAGATGCTGCGCGTCTCCCGCCTCGAATCCTAGCTTACGGGCACGTCTCACCCCTGTCTTCTCTCTGTATGGGATTTAAACGTAGCGCCGCGGCTTTAGCCCGGCATCTTCAGCGCTAAATGACAGAAAACACGCGGTCGGCCACCCACCATCGCCCGCGTAGAGACCAGCGTAAAACCTCGGCCGGCATTACGGACTTCCGACCTTCGTGTGCAAATAACTGCTTCGACACGCTCCATTGACGCTAACGCTGTACCCGGCAACGATTGATTGAGGGGAAATGCAATGAACTTTTATCTGGCGCGTAACGATGAAGCTTATTTGGTCGAAGAACTGCCCGATAATTCTTTGCGAGTAGAACTGCGAGATGGCACTACGCTAACCTTCCGACCCCACAGTTGGCGCGTGACGGATTATGGATGGCTCATACCTTGGAATGGCTGGGAAACCCACTTAAGGCCTGCTAACGGCGAAAACTAGCGGGGACTTGAACCGCTGAAAATCCCGTTAGTGCAGTGGGGTGAAGAAAGCGCGGGATGGATGTGCGTTTGACGATGAAACCTCTTCCTTTGCTTTTTCTGGTGGCGGGTGCCGTCGCATCGCAGTCGGCACCGCCTCGAAAAGACATACCAGCGATAGCCAAGGCTGCGATTGATCGAGGCCAAGCTCCCGCAAAGATCAGTGATGCATTTGCGAAGGAGGAAGTTCTGGCACTTCAAGCAATTGAAATTGAAAAAGAAGATTCCACACTTGTGACGCGTCCGGACGGGTCGTTTGTAACTCGATCAGAAGCCGCTTTGGATGTTGCCAAGGCCGAGGCTGTAAGCTCACAGGAGAAATTGATCAGTTCCCTTGTTGAAAAAATTTATGAGTATAAAGCCGTTTCAGATTACCCCCTAGAGATACTGAAGAAATCGCCTACCCTGGAGAAGGATGTCAGGGGATTTTTCAGTCGGATAAATGCATGCATTTCGCTTGAAAAAGACGCGCTTCGGAGACGCAGTGCAGAGCTCCCAAAGGTTTGTAACGATGACGTCATTTCTCCTCCTAAGACCAAGGAGGAGCTGGCTGCCCTTCAAAGAAAAATCAACGCAGAAGTACAAGCGGCCGAACAGGGAGCGGCCACTGTAGCTGCGAATGATCCCGAGCGGCAACCGCTCCCGCAGTCGGCACCACGCCGAAAGGACATACCAACAATAGCGAAGGCTGCGAATGGGGCTATCGTGTCAATCATCCTGTCGGACAAAGATGACAAGCCTGTTGCCCAAGGCACTGGTTTCCTCATAAGCAATAATGGTGCGGTCCTGACCAACTATCACGTCATTGCAGAAGGTAGTTCCGCAGTCGTCAAATTCCCTGATGGTGCCTTCTATGTCGTCGATGGAGTGCTTGGATCCGACAAGACGCGCGATGTTGCCGTCATCAAAATACACGGTCACAACTTTCGGACACTCCCGCTCGGCGATTCAGACCAACTTCAAGTGGGGGAAGATGTTGTTGCCATCGGCAATCCTCTCTCGCTCGAATCAACCGTCTCAAACGGCATAGTTAGCGGAATCCGAACAGTCGAGGAAGAAGGCGGCAAATTCTTGCAGGTCACGACGCCCATCTCCCCTGGTAGCAGTGGCGGCCCATTGTTCGACATGGCGGGAGAAGTAGTTGGAATCACGACCATGTATCTGAAGGGCGGGGAGAACCTAAACTTCGCCATTCCTATCAACGATGCGAAACGCCTGCTTCTGGATAAATCCACCACAATCCAGGCGTTGCCAAACGAGCCTGAGCCGGTACAAGCGGGAACGCCTACTGAGCCGGTCCAAGCGCAAACGCCTGACGGAGGTGCACCTCCCTCCGTAGGCTCGTCGTCTAGTCGGAGTACACCAGTGGAGGACCAGGTAGCATGCCGCGCTCAGGCAGATCGCGCGTTACAAGAAGAAATAAAACCGTTGTCGACTCCTCCTGGAGTTTTTAATGTCATATCGGCGACTGACAGCAGTCGTATAGACCCGCTCGGCACTGGCGTGTGCTTCGTCTTAATCGACGTTGCCGCCAACGTGGTGAAGCCTATCACGGGCAAGACCGAGTCCATATCGTTCCTTGATGTCCGAGATGCGATTGGAGGAACCGTTTACGCTGAGTATTTTGTGGATACCGTAGATGACGTTCCCCAATGAAGACGGAAGCGTTATAGACCCGAATCCCGGAGCGAAAGAACGACTCAATGCCGATGGCCTTTTGGGCAGAATGCACGCCCTCGGCGCGCGGATAGAGTGGGTCGCCCTGATTAAATCCCTCGTCTAAGAAGAACCGTGGCGGCTGGCGCACCCTTCGCCGTGTCCTTGCGCGCCGGCAATTTCCCCCACGCACGAGCAGATCACAGCGGGGTTGATTCAAATCACGAGGGATATTTGAGGGGTGCCGCACCCTTCGTTTCCCAGAAGGGTGCGTCCGCTCTCATTTACCAGAAATCGCCCTAAATGACAGAAAACACGCGGTGGCACGTCTGCCTGATCGCCCAAACGAGTGGAATGGGTGAGCCAAAGAACCCGAAAGCCCCGCGGCGGAGGGCTCGAAGATGGCCACATACACCAGGACCAGCGTCAGGATGATCATGATGATGCTCGATGCCCACGCGATCACATTGAAAGCCACGGAATTCGTGTGCTCGCCCATCAGGTCCTTCCGGTTGATCAGCAGCAGGATGAAGATCAGCACCACGGGCAGCCACACGCCGTTCGCCACCTGCGACAGCACCAGGATTTTCAAAAGCGGCGCTTTCGGAATCAGGATGATTCCGGCGCCCACGACGATGAGCAGCGTGTAGAGCGAATAGAACGTCGGGGCTTCCTTCAGCTTGCGGTCGAGGCCCGCTTCGAATCCCAGGCCTTCGCAGATCACGTGCGCGGTCGAAAGCGGCAAAATGGACGCGGCAAAGAGCGACGCGTTCAGCAAGCCGAACGCAAAGAGCAGCCCGGCCCACTTCCCCGCGAGCGGGATCAGGGCTCCGGCCGCCTGCCCCGCGTCGGTGATGTTGGTCATGCCATGGGCGTTGAGCGTCGCCGCGCAGCACACGATGATGAAAAACACGATGACCATGCACGAAATGCTGCCGACGAGCACGTCCATGCGCGCATGCTTGTACTGGCGCGCGCCCACGCGCTTTTCGACGAAGCCCGCCTGCAAGTAGAAGAATTGCCACGGCGCGATCGTCGTGCCGACGAGGCCGATCAGCATCAACAAGTAGGGCGCGTTCATGTGAATCGACGGAGCAACGGTTTCCTTGGCGGCGAAGAGCCAATCGGGCTTCGCAAGAAACGCCGAAACGCCGTACGAGAGATAAAACGCGCAGGCCACGAGAAAGATCTTTTCCACCTGGCGATAGCTGCCTCGCACCACGAGGATCCAGACGGCGATGGCGGCGAGCGGCACGGAAACATATTTGCTGATGTGGAAAATCTGCATCGACGCGGCCACTCCGGCAAATTCGGCCACCGTGTTGCTCAGATCCACCAAAAACGCGGCGATCATCACAAAAAAAGTGGAACGGAAGCCGAACTCCTCGCGGATCAGATCGGAGAGGCCTTTGCCCGTGACGACGCCCATGCGCGCGCACATCTCCTCGCTCACGTAGAGAGCGATCGTCATGGGTATCAGCGACCAAAGCAGCGTGTAGCCGAATTGCGCTCCCGCCGTGGTGTACACGGCGATTCCGCCGGCGTCGTTGTCCACGTTCGACGTAATCAGCCCCGGCCCGACCACGGCCAGAAACACGGCCAGTCGCCGCCGGGTGGAGCGCGTGCGCCGGCTGAAATCCTTGCCGTGCGCGGCGACGCGCGAAAATGTGTCGACCAATGTCACCCAGGTGTTCATCACATCACGAACGAGTCCTGTATATTTTCCCGCGCAGGCGGTTGACGACGTCGTCCACCGTGATTGAACCGATCGGATGATTGCTGCCGTTCACGACCGTCAGGCTGCGCAGGTTGTACTTGTCAAACAACTCAAAGACTTCCTTGTCCTTCGCATCGCCCTGCACCGAAAGCAGCGGCTCGAAGGCGAGCTCGGCCATGCGTTGCTCGCTGTCCGCGAGCAGAAGTCGAGCGAGCGGCACGGTGCCGGAGAGCGCCGCGTCGCGATTGATCAGAACGATGTTGTCGAGCTGGTCGGGCGGCACTTCGTGGAAACGGATGTAGTCCACCACCTCTCCGCGCGTGGCGTCCTCGCCTACCACGACGAACTCTGTCGTCATCATGCCGCCGGCCCTGTTTTCGCCGAAGCGCATCAGTTCCGTCACTTCCCGCGCTTCGCTACCCTCCATCTCCTCGAGAACTTCCTTGGACGTATCCGGTTCGAGACTCTGGATCAGGTCGGCCGCTGCGTCCGGGCTCATCTCCTCGATGATGTCCGCCGCTTTCTCCGGATCGAGTTTCTCGACCACCTGCGTCTGCAAGCGCTTGTCGAGCTCGGCGATCGTTTCCGCGGCGGTCTCTTCGTCCAGCGAGCCGATGATGGACTGACGCTCGTCGGGCGAAAGCTCTTCCATGATGTCGGCGAGATCGGCCGGATGAAGCTCGGCGAGTTTCTGGCTCGAGAGGCGCAGCTTCACCCGCCGCAGAGGGTCCGGCTCGATCAGGTTGACGAATTCCCAGCGAATGGTCCGATGCGGCAGCCTTTCCTGGACCCGCCGGATGGCCATCGGCGGCACGAGGCCCTGCAAAAGCCGGCGCACCGCGCCGGGCAGGCCCACGTCCACCTGCGTGATGCGAAGCTCGGTGTTTCCGTTCGTGCGCTGGTCGGAGAGGTCCACGTCGTTGACGCGAACCACCTTGCGGCCGTTGGTGTCGATGATTTGCTGGTCGAGCAGATCCTTTCTCATGGCCAGCCAGGCCTCGTTGGGATGATAAAGCTCCAGGGCCGACTCGTCCGTGCTCAGCCTCACGCGGCCCGGCGCGACGGATTCGATCTGATCGTAGCGCGCCACCAGCGGGCGGTATTGGCCGCGGCCCAGGAGCAGGCGCGAGACGCGATTCGGCTGCTCCGCCGGTACGATGAACATCTCCTTGACGCGGCCCACGAAATTGCCGAAAGAGTCGTAGGTTTCGGCGCCCAGCACCTCTGTCGCGTGAAGCATGTTGGCTCCTTGCTACCCCGGCGCGTCCGGGCAAAAAAAATGCCCGGGACCGGCGCTTTATCCGGCCACGGGCGTGGAAAAACCGCCTCGGACTACCTCAGGCCGGGTCTCGCCTCCCGGTCTCCGCGGGACCAGTCGGGACGCGAATCGCGCATCCCAGCGGTCGGGCGGGACCGATCGTTCAGAACAGTCGTGGAAATCGCCCGTCCCCGCCGGACATCCACTCTTGGGCCGGCGGAGCGGTTACTTCCGGGCTCCGAATTGGACGAAAGCGTTTCCATGGCGATGCGCTTGTCCCCGCTTCGACTAGTAAATGCAGATGGAAGTTTTGTCAAGCAAAGAGTGAGCATTTCATGAAACTTTTGCGTTCAAAACAGCATATTTCGGGGCGTTCGGCCGCGGCGGCGGCAATCGGCGACGTAGAGGTCCCAATAGGTGCCCCGAATATAGTGCTCGGGGCGCAAAGCCGAGGGCGCGGGCAACGCGATCGATCGCTCGCGGAGCGCCCTCGATTTCAAGGAACACGCCCACGGGTGTTTCATCCAGGTCCAGATGGAGGCCGGGGAGGCGGAACGTTGTCCGGTACTTTTCGTAGCGGAACCCGGCACGCAGGCCAAGCGCGCGCAGGATGGCAGGCCAACGGGTCGTGGATCGCACTGCCACTTCCCTTTCGAGCTTCTGTTTGTAGCGCGAGCGACGAAGTGCCGGGATAGGAGCTTTGGATGTGATCACCGAGCGCCGCGCACCACCCGGAATCGTCTTGGACGGAGCCGGGGTCTCGAGGCGAACCCTCAATAGGCGCCCTCGAAGCCGAAAATCGGAATCCGGTGTGTCGTAGAGCGTGTTCCGCTCGAGAACTCGGCCGTGCTGGACCGCGCCAAGGCTGTACAGTCCGCGAATCAGTGCCGGCAGGTCGGCGATTCGAAGCTTGATTTCGGTTTCGCGCAACGTGGGGCTGCGTGCGAGCATGGCCGAGTATAACTTAGCCCGCAGGCACGCCCGCGCCGCGTCGAGCCGTCATCGTCAGGAACGGTGTTGCCAAGGTCCACGCGAGCCAGCATAATCGCTTTCCTGCCGGGGCCTGGATCGCACATATGACAGAACCGACAACGCCGTTGATGCAGCAGTATCACGCCATCAAGAAACAACACCCGGCGGCTCTGCTGCTGTTCCGGCTCGGCGACTTCTACGAGCTGTTCTACAACGACGCGGTGGTCGCCTCGCGCATCCTCCAAATCACGCTCACGGCACGCAACAAAGAAAAGGGCGAGCCGGTGCCGATGTGCGGCGTTCCCTACCATGCGGCGGAAAACTACATCGCGCGCTTGATCCGCGCGGGACATAAGGTGGCTATCTGCGAACAGATGGAAGAACCCGGACCGGGGAAAAAACTCGTGAGGCGGGAGGTGATCCGTGTTCTCACGCCCGGAACGGCCACGGGTGCGTCGCTGATCGAGCCGAAAGAGAACAATTTCCTGGCGGCGGTGGCGCGGAGTGCCGCCGCCAATGCTGCTGCGGCGGGTTCCGGACGCGCCTCGGGCCGCCCGGCGGAGACGAGGATCGGCCTGGCCTTCGTCGATTTATCGACTGGAGATTTTCGCGCCACGGAATTCGCGGGCGAGAAGGCCGAGGCGCGGCTGCGCGACGAGCTTGGTATTCTGCGGCCGCGCGAGATTCTACTGCCCCAACCTTCGACTCTTTTTCCCGTCCCGGCGCGCGTTGACGCCAACGGCCTCGGCGCGGTCGAAACGCGTCTCGACGATTGGGTTTTCGAGAGCGGCTATGCCGCGCGGCAGCTCGAACAGCACTTTCGTGTGCTGGCCTTGGAAGGATTCGGGCTGGCGGGCCATCCCCAGGCGACCGCCGCAGCCGGCGCGATCGTGCACTATCTCCGCGAGACATCCGCCATCGGCGCGCGCAAGCCCGCCGATGCCACCGCAGTCCCCTCGCTGCGCCCGGCCGGAGCCGGGCTCGAGCATCTGGATCGCATCGCGTACTACGAACAGCAGGACGCGATGATTCTCGACCAGGTGACCGCGCGAAACCTCGAATTGGTCGAACCGGCGGCGGGAGACGATGCGTCGGCGACGCTCATCAAAGCCATCGACCAGACGGCGACGAGCATGGGAGCCCGCCTATTGCGCGCGTGGATCCTGCGTCCGGAGATTTCGCTGCGCGAGATCGAAGAACGGCTGGACGCGGTGGCCGCGCTGAAGTCCCAAACCGTCGCGCGCGAGGAGATTCGCAAGGAGCTCGAAGGAATTCTCGATCTCGAACGGCTAACCAGTCGGATCACCCTCGGGGTGGCCACTCCGCGCGATTTGCTCGCCTTGCGGGCCTCGCTCGAGAAAATTCCGCGCGTGCGAGGATTAATCGAAGCGGACACGGCATTACAACCTGCAACAAAAGATACTGCACCCGGCAGGCTTCAGTCCCTCCGGGAGCAAATGGATGAAATGGCGGACGTGCGCGACCTGATCGCCCATGGAATTGCCGATGACCCGCCGGCCATGCCCAACGAGCCGGACGTAATCCGCCGCGGCTTCAATGCCGAGCTCGACGAACTGCGCGACATCCTGAAACAGGGCCGCCAGATCATCGCCGCGATGGAGGAGCGCGAGCGGAAGCGGACCGGGATCGCGTCTCTGAAGATCCGCTACAACCAGGTGTTCGGCTACTACATCGAGGTGTCCAAACCCAACCTTTCTCTCGCGCCCGCGGACTACGAACGTAAGCAAACTCTCGTGAATGCGGAACGCTTCACGTCGTCGGAATTGAAGGAGTACGAACGCAAAGTGCTGTCGGCCGAGGAGCGCGTCCTCGAAATCGAGCGGCGGCTCTACGGCGAAATCCGCGAGTCGATCGCGCGCGAGGCGGGCCGGTTGCGCCGCGCGGCCGCGGCGATCGCGCAACTCGATACCCTCGTGAACTTTGCGTGCATCGCCGCCACCCGGAACTATACGCGCCCGGAATTCACTGAAAAAGAGACCGCCGGAAAAGGCTCGCGGGGCGCGCTGATGATCGCCGGCGGACGCCACCCGGTGATCGAGAAACTGCTCGAGGAGCGCGGCGAGAGGTTCGTGCCCAACGACCTCTATCTCGCCGACGACGCGCCTTTCCTCCTGATCATCACGGGGCCGAACATGGGCGGAAAATCCACTTACCTGCGGCAGGCGGCGCTCATTTCGATTCTGGCGCAGATGGGCTCGTTCGTCCCGGCGGCGCAGGCGAAACTGCCGATTCTCGACAGGGTTTTTACGCGAATTGGAGCTTCCGATAGTTTGGCCCGCGGGCGCTCCACGTTCCTGGTCGAGATGAGCGAGGTGGCCGCGATCTTGAACACCGCCACCCCGGCGAGCCTCATCCTGCTCGACGAAGTGGGCCGCGGCACCGCGACGTTCGACGGGCTTTCGATCGCTTGGGCTGTCGTCGAGGCGTTGCACGCCGGGGCCCGGCCCCGGACGCTTTTCGCGACTCACTATCACGAGCTTACGGACCTCGAACGGTTGCTCCAGGGCGTTAAGAACGTACATGTGTCCGTCGAAGAGGCGGGCAACGAGATCGTTTTTCTCAGGCGCGTGGAACCTGGCAGCGCCGATAAAAGTTACGGCATTGAGGTGGCGCGCCTGGCCGGCCTGCCGAACGACGTGATCGTTCGCGCGCGGGAGATCTTGCGCCGGCACGAGCGCCACGAGGAGAAGCTGACCGAGGAACTCTCCGAGCACGGGACCCCGGGTGCGGCGCCCCCAGTGCCGCGGCAGACCAGCTTTGCGGCAATCGACGAGTCCGTGCTCGAAGCGCTTCGCGGCGCGGACTTGAACGAACTGACGCCGCTCGAGGCGCTGAACCTGCTCGCGGCCTTGCAGAAGCAACTGCAGTGAGCGGTGGCGGCCATCCGGGGCGAATGGCTGGTGAGCGTCGATGAGCAGACCAATGCGTGTCCTCGGGATGATGTCGGGAACTTCGGCCGACGGGATCGACGTGGCGCTCGTCCGAATTTCGGGCGCGCCGCCGAATCTCTCGGCTGAACTCGAAGCGCACCATCATGTTTCCTTTCGCCCCTTCGTGCGCGAAGCCGTTCTGCGGCTCTCGAACGGAGCGACTACGAGTACCGCGGATGTCAGCGAACTGAATTTCCTCCTTGGCGAAGAGCTGGCGCGAGCCGCGATTGCGGCGTGCAAGAAGTGGCGCATCTCTCTGAAAGAGATATCGCTGATCGGCTCGCACGGTCAGACGATTTTCCATCTTGGGACGGCAGCCCGTTACCAGGGTAAGGTCCGGCCGGCGTCCACGCTGCAAATCGGCGACATCAGCGTGATCGCCGAGCGCACCGGAATCGCGACGGTCGGGAGATTTTCGCCCTGCGGACATGGCAGCCGGAGGACAAGGGGCGCCGCTGGTTCCGTTTGTCGATTATCTCCTCTATCGGGACGCGCACCGGGGCCGCGTCGCGCTGAACATCGGCGGCATTTCGAATGTTACGGTGATTCCGGCAGGCGCAAATGCGCGGGATGTGTTCGCATTCGACACCGGACCGGGGAACATGATCGTGGATGCGCTGATCGGCTGGATGACGCGGGGGCGCGCGGCGTATGACCGCGACGCTCGCGTGGCTTTAAGCGGGCGCACCATCCCCGAGCTGCTATTGAGGCTCATGCGCGAACCCTACCTCCTGAAAAAGCCGCCGAAATCCGCCGGGCGAGAGCAGTTCGGCGAAGCGTATGCGCGCAGGCTGATCGCTTGGGGAAAACAGCATCACGCCGGACCGGCGGATCTCGTGCGAACGGCGACCGTGTTCACTTCCCTCTCGATCGCGGACGCCTTTCGCCGATTCATCCTGCCGCGCGCCAAGGTGGATGAATTGATCGTCACCGGCGGCGGCGCGCGGAATCCGTTGATCGTGGCGCAATTGGCGGCGACGCTGCCGGGCATCGAGATCGTGCCGCCGACTCGCTTTGGAGTGCCGCCCGAAGCCAAGGAAGCGTTCGCTTTCGCGGTGCTGGCGCACGAAACCTATCACGGGCGGCCGAACAACGTCCCGTCCGCGACGGGCGCCAGGCACCCGGTGATCCTTGGGAAGATCGCGCATGGGCAGTCGGCCCGACCCGGCGGCAAACGAGCCGGCGCGCGGATGCCGAGAATACCGAGAGTCCGGGCTTGAGCGCCGCCCGGAAGCCTTGAGATCGCAAATTCATCGGGGAGCCGCGACCTTCGCCCGGGTCGGTCTGGTCTTTGCTTGGGCGGCCGCCATCGCCGCGCTCACGGGATGCGGGAAGGCGCGAGACGCGAGAGAGGCCGGGACGGTCAATTTTCTGATCGAGTCGACGCCGACAAATCTCGATCCCCGGATCGGCACCGATGCACAGTCGCAGCACCTCGACGGACTGATCTTCGACGGTCTGGTGGCGCTAGACGCGCAAATGAACATCGTTCCCGATCTCGCCGAGCGCTGGGAATCGCCCGACCCCCGAACGTACGTTTTTCATCTGCGCCACGGAGTGAAATTCCACGACGGGCGAGCGCTCACCTCCGCGGACGTCAAATTTACGTTCGACTCGCTGATGTCCGGCGCTCTCAACTCCCTGAAGCGCGGCACGTTTCCGATGCTCCAATCCGTCGAAGCTCCTGACGCGGCGACGGTCGTGTTTCATCTGAGCGAGCCGTACGCATCGTTCGTATGGAATCTCACGGGTATGGCGATGGGGATCGTCCCGGCAGGCTCGGGACAAGAAGTCGCGCGGAATCCGATCGGAACGGGGCCATTTCGTTTCGTCAGCATGACCACGGACGAAGAAATCTTGCTGGAGCGGAATCCCAATTACTTCGGAAGCGTGCCGAAAATCGACGCGTTCGATTTCGCGTTGTGCCGGAAGCGATCGTGAGGGCGCTTGAACTTCGCAAAGGCACGGCCGATATTGGAGGAGTGACGTCGCTGACGCCGGACATGGTGGTGGCGCTTGCGAACGAACCCGGCATCGTCGTGGACGAGCAACCCGGCACGCAGATCGCCTACGTCGCTTTCAATTTCGACGATCCGATTCTGGCGCACCGCGAGGTGCGGCAGGCGCTGGCCTACGCGACCGACCGCGCCACGATGATCCGGTACCTCCTGCGCGGGCAAGCACGGGCCGCCGAGAGTCTTCTGCCGCCGAACCATTGGGCGTACGAGCCGAACGTGCAGCAATATGACTACAACCCGGCACAAGCGGAGCGCTTGCTTGATGCGGCGGGATTTCCGCGCGGTTCGGGCGGCGTGCGGTTTCATCTGACGCTTAAGACCTCCACGGAAGAGTCGGCCCGGCTGCTGGGAGAGGTGCTTGCGGACCAGTGGAAGCGTGTGGGTGTGGCGCTCGACCTTCGGCCGCTCGAATCGGCGACGTTCTTAGTCCGACGTCGGGGGCGGGAATTTTCAGCTCTACACATTTCGCTGGGTCGGCGCGAACGACGACCCGGACATTTTCGACTACGTGTTCAGCTCGAAGAGGATGCCTCCCAACGGCTCAAACCGCGGCCACTACCGAAACCCGGCGCTCGACGCCCTGCTCGACCAGCAGGGAGTGGAAATGGACCGCGAGAAGCGCAAGGCAATCCTCTCGAAAATTCAGAAGATTGTGGCGGAGGACGAGCCGTATATCAATTTGTGGTACGTCGACAACGTGTGCGTTCACCGCACGAGAGTAACCGGCATCGTAGTTCCTCCCACCGGCGAATACGATTTCCTCGATAGCGCCGAATTGAAATAGAAAAGACGGTCCCACGCGGCAAGGGGCGAGAAAGCAGTCACGGGACGACACAATCCTGCCCGAATTGGCATTTTTAGCCTGCTTTTTGGTGCATGGACCATGCTGTTGTTGCTGCAGAAAATGCCGGTGCGGTTTCCTTCTATCTCATACTAATTTCGCGACGACAGGCCGCGGGATTACTGGCCGAAGGCTTTGCGGATTTCGGACTCGGAAATAGCACCCTCGCGGGCAACGAACCAAGTGTCGTCTTCGATGCGGACGATCGTCGAGGCCAGCGCGCCGCCGGTGTCGCCCGAATCGAGAATGAGGGGAAGCCGATCGTCGAGCTGTTCGACAATCTGGCTCGCGTTGGTGCACGAAGTACGGCCGGAAAGGTTTGCGCTCGTGCCCGTGATGGGACCGCCGACGGCCCCGACGAGCGCGGTGACGACGCGCGAATCCGCCCATCGCAGCGCAACGCGTCCGCTGTTACCCGTCACTTTCAGCGGGAGCCGATGAGTCGCTTCCACAACCAGCGTCAAAGCGCCGGGCCAGAACTTATTCGCGAGTATGAGAAACGCGTCCGGAACGTCGCGCACGAGCGTCAGCGCCTGTTCGATCGAATCGACCAGAATCGGGAGAGCCTGACTCTCCGGACGTCCCTTCACGCGAAACACGCGCTCAATGGCGGCGAGATTGAATGGATCAGCGGACAAACCGTAGACGGTGTCCGTCGGAATGGCGATGACGCGGCCTCGCCTGATGAAACCGGCAGCGTAGTCGATGGTCTGCCGTTCCGGGGCTTCCGATGAAATCTTGAGGACTTCGACGGGCAACTTTTCGCTCGCGGCGGGCTGCGCCTTGTTGCTAGGGCAAGCTACCATAGCCGCCGGAGCGTAGGCAAGATGAACCAGCACAATATCTTAGACGCGGGCATCTCGAATGACTCGGAGAGACCGCCGACCCCGGAGGAAAGTCCGTCCCGGTTTACGCGAGGGGTGGCGTTTGCTAGGCTTGCGGCAGGGTCGCGCGCCAAGCTGGATGGCACGGAACCGCGCATGAGCACGATCACGAGTCGCGACAACAAGTGGTTGAAGGCGTTCCGTAGCGCATTGCGCGGAAAAGGACCCCGCCTGAGCGCAGCAGCAGATTCGGCTGCGGACGAGTTCATCGGAATCGAGGGGCCAAAATTGGTGGAGGAGGCGCTGCGCTCGGGGCTCGAGGCAGAGGCGCTGTTGGTGAGCGACTCCGGCGAGCGCGACGCCGGACGCATTCTCCAAGCAGCCAGCGAGAGCGAAGCGGGAATCCCCCGGTCTCGGATTCTGCGAACCACAGACAAACTGTTTCAGAGCGTGTCGGGTACGGAGGCGCCGCAAGGAGTGGCCGCGCTCTTTCGCCAGCGCGAGTGGGGCCTCGACGACATCCTGCGCGGACCAGGCGCGATGCGCGAGAATCCACCGCTGGTGATCGTTCTGGCGGCGGTGCAGGACCCCGGGAACGTGGGCACAATTCTGAGATCGGCGGAAGCGTTTGGCGCGACGGGCGCGGTGGCGACGCGCGGGACGGCGGACCCATGGTCTCCGAAGGCCTTGCGCGCGTCGGCCGGATCGGCGTTGCGGCTGCCGGTGCTGCGAGGCATGGCGATTCCGGTTCTGCTCGCGCAGTTGCGCATCGCCGGTGTGAAGATCTATGCGGCGGGTTCGGAGGCCAATGGGCACGGGCGTGAAGGGGTCGCGGATTTGCGCGAACCGTCGGCGATTTTCGTAGGCAACGAAGGTGCCGGCTTGCCGCCGGAAATCATGCGCGCCGCCGACGCGATGATTTCGATTCCTACGAGCAGCACGGTCGAGTCTCTCAACGCAGGGGTCGCGGCGTCGATCGTGCTGTATGAGGCGGCGCGACAAAGAAAGCAAAGCGCGAAGGACTGAAGGGCGAAGGCAAGAACAGGAAACATGGGACTGTTTCGCGCGATGGAACCGGAGGAAGAACCGCAGGCCGGACGGCCGCTCGCGGACAGGATGCGTCCGCAGACGCTCGACGAATTTATCGGCCAGCAAGAATTGCTCGGACCCGGTAAGCCCCTGCGAACGCAGATCGAGCGCGATGAGCTCAGTTCGATGCTCTTTTGGGGTCCGCCCGGATGCGGAAAGACAACTCTTGCGCGGATCATCGCCAAGCGCACGCGGTCGGAGTTCGTTCCTTTCAGCGCCGTCCTCGCCGGAATCAAAGAAATCAAGGAAGTGATGTCGAAGGCTCAAGGCGCGCGAAGATACGGCCAGCGAACGATCGTATTCGTCGACGAGATGCACAGATTCAACCGGGCGCAACAGGACGCGTTTCTGCCGCATGTCGAAACCGGAAACATTCTTCTGATCGGCGCCACCACGGAGAATCCGTCCTTCGAGGTGATCGCTCCCCTGCTTTCGCGGATGAAGGTCTACGTGTTGCGCCAACTGTCTCAGGATCAGATCGTTGAATTGCTGCGCCGGGCCATCCGGGATTCCGAGCGAGGGCTTGCAAAGGAGCAAGTCGAAGCAAGCGACCAAATTCTGGATCGAATTGCGATCCTCGCAAACGGCGACGCCCGCGCGGCGTACAACACGCTTGAGGCTCTCGTGCTTGGTACGGAGGCGGGGGCGGACGGCCGGCGCGTTCTTTCCGAGGAGCGGCTGGAGGACGTGCTTCAGAAGAAGCTTTTGCCGTACGACAAGGCGGGTGAGGAGCACTACAACCTCATCTCGGCACTGCACAAGTCGGTGCGAAACTCCGATCCGGACGCCGCGCTTTACTGGCTCGCAAGGATGCTCGAATCGGGAGAAGACCCGCTCTATATCGCGCGGCGAATGGTGCGGATGGCGAGCGAGGATATCGGCTTGGCCGAACCCGGCGCGCTCGCTGTGACGATCGCGGCGAAAGAGGCCTTCGACTTCATCGGGCCACCCGAGGGAAACCTGGCGCTCGCGCAGGCGGCGGTCTACCTTTCGCTCGCGCCGAAGTCGAACGCACTTTACACAGGCTACGGCGCGGTCCATGAAGACCTGCAAGCAACCATCGCTGAGCCGGTTCCCCTGCATCTAAGGAATGCAGTGACAGGATTGATGGGCAACCTGGGATATGGAAAAGGCTACCAATACGCGCACGACGCCGAGGAGAAAGTCACGGATATGACCTGCCTTCCGGAGAGCCTTGCGGGGCGCTCCTATTACAAGCCGACCGACCAGGGATTCGAAGCGCGCATCCGGCAGAGACTCGAAGAGATCCGGCGCATCCAAAGGAAGACGACCCGGGGTGAGGCGTGAGGGAAAATCCGGGGCGGGTTGGACGAAGCCGGAAGGCATCTGCGATGGCTCCCCGCCGCGGCAGGCGCGCTCATGGCGATGATGGCGCTGCTGCTGCCGCCTCTGGCGACGCGCGCGCAGGACGCTCCGAAGCTGGTGATCGATGAAGACTGCGAGGCGTTCGACATTTCCGCGAACAACTCCATCGTCTACGCCGTGTCACGAGAGAAACGCGTGAAGAAGCTGGTGATCCCGCGCGACGACATCTCGATCGCGACGGGACCGGGCAAGACGCGAAAGATCGTCGAAGCAGACAAGTTCATGCCCATCCCGCCTCCGACGGGGTATATGGTCAACGCGCTGGCGTGGTCGCCGGACGGGCAGCACATCGCCGCCGATCTGACGCTGCAGGAGCCACCGCCCGGCTACGAAGAACAGTTGGCCAGAGACAAGAAGAATGAAAAGGAAAACGACCGGGAGAGAGACGCGCAGGAAGAAGCGTCGTTGGCGAGCGTAGGCGGGGGCAAGGTAGTCGCCTTGTTCGATGGCGAAGGCCGGGAGATCAAGGTCGCCGGGTCGAAGACGCGCTTCATCGAGAACGCCGCGCATGGCACGTGGCTCGCCGACGGCTCCGTCGTCTACCTCACCGCCGGCGGGCCCTACGCGATCACGCGCGTGCGTCCGTCCGACGGCCAGACGACCGCGCTCTTCGAGGGCCACACGTTCGACGCGGTTATCTGGGACGCTCCGCACAACCGGGCATTTGCGGTGGGATCGAACCTCAGTCTTCGCGGCCAACTGACACTCGTGCAACTGGACCTGGTCCACGAAAGCGTGACGGAGATCGCGAAACTTGAAGATTACAAAGGGGCCCTCAGCCTATCGCCCTCGGGCACGAAAATCGCGTTTTTCGAGGATGGCGACACCATCGAAGTGATCGACATCGCCAATCCGTCGAAGCGGCTGCGCGTGCGGGCGGGATTCGGGCGGTTTGAATGGGGCCGGGACGAGCGGCGCATACTGCTCAAGCGCGGTCCCGAGGAGCGGTCGAACGATCTCGTGTGGGTCGGGCTGTACGATGACTCGTTCGTGCCTGCCTTGCACGACCTTAGCTTCCGCGACTTCCATATCGCGCCGGACGAAGAATCGGTGGCAGTGACGGTACCCGGAAAGAGAGTTCTGAAGGTCTACCCCTTGCAGTAACAGAAGCGGCTTCTCAGTGTAAACACTTCTAACGCGCCGCAGGCGCGTTATCAGTGCAGGCGGAACCGCTTGATGTGCTCCTTCAGGATACAGGTGTCCATGATGACGAACAGGCCCGCGCTGCGGGCACGTTCAGCGGCCTCGGCGTGGATCACGCCCTCCTGCATCCAGACGCCGCGGGCGCCGATGCGAATCGCCGATTCGACGATGGGAGGGACAAATTCGGAGCGCCGGAAGATATCCACGATGTCGACGCGTTCCGGAACGTCTTCCAGGCGCGCGTAACACTTTTCGCCGAGGATTTCGGTTTCGTTCGGATTGACGGGAATGATGCGATAGCCGACGGATTGCAAATACTGCGCCACGCCATAGCTGGGGCGGTGCTGCCGATTCGAAAGCCCGACGATCGCGATTGTGCGGCTGGTCTTGAGAATCTCGCTGGTGGGATCGCCTGCCGAATGGACCGGAACGTGACCCGCACCCAGATTCGAGCCCTCCGTTGGTCTAGTCATGTGGATCCTCTCCGGGGCGTTGCGGTTGCGGCATCATGCAAGGCGGGCGGATGCGCAGAAACAGCGCGCGCCATACCAGTGCATTCAGCTATGAATAGTTCCGTGCTGAAATGCGTGTTGAAAATCACCCCGCCCAAGGGTAGGCGGATCATATCGCAAATCCGCGGAAGAGAAAACACATAGCTAACGCAGGTAGCGGCCAGTTTGCCCCTCAACGCGAGCCACCACTTCCATCCGCCCGTTTCTGGACTCGGATGTCAATGCACCGCTCGTCCGGTAACCCGGTCCCTACCAGGCCGGATTCCCGCCTTTGGAAGCCCAGTCAGCGACCTGCTCGTTGTAAATCTTTCGTTTGCTGAACAACCATTTGCCGTCCACTTTGACCATTTCATCTTCATAGTGGCCGAACGAGTCGAGACCGGCAGTTCGTTTGGGATTGTTATTTCCATAATGGAACCAATAGGCTCTCCCTACCGCCTTGTTACCATCGATTTTTATCACGATGTTCGAAATGTTGTGACGCGCGGCGGCGGGACGCAGTCCCGAAGTATCCTTGGCCGCCTGGTCTGCGGCGTTCTTGCCCATGCCTTCGATCACTTTTTTGATCGCGTCGCGGCCTTTCACCACGGGGCCGTAGTCGAGCACGCCATCCTCCGTGAACGTTGATGCGTAGGTATCGGCATCGTGAAAATCCAGAGCGAACATGTAGCGAGCCTGAAGATCCTCGATCTGAGCGCGATCCTCGCCGTAGCTGCTTTGGGTAGATCGTGACGAAACAGTGGATGCCAGGAATAGAACCCCAATACCACACAACAAAACAAATGTCGCTTTCCGCATTTCGGTTCCCCCCTCTTCCTTGGATTTGTTGGCCCGGTGCATTCCGGTTGCAGCACAGGGTGCAAAACGGTTTTGGAGCAAGATGTCGCATTAGCCGGAATTTTCAATTTGAGTTTCCGCCCGCGGACTAATGTACATCTCGGCGCGTCCTCCATACAACGCTCTCTGCAACGTCGCTGTCGAGGTACGTCCAGCAGCTAACGCATCCTGTGAAGACCGGCCTTCTCACCCCATCCGATAAACGCGCTAGCCGGACAAGCGCCATAACTTCAAAGTAGGCCCATTACACTAGCGTGAGAGATGACGCGAAGGCCGTTTCGCTTTGAGCGGTGCGCGGCCGCCGTCGAGCGCCTGCTTGAGCGCAGCGATTTCGCCGGGAGAAAGCGCACGATGGCGTCCCGGTGGAAGCGATCCAAGCTCGAGATTGGCGATGCCGACTCGCTTTATTTTTTCGACCGGATGACCTGTCTGAAACAGCTTGTTACGAAGCGCATCGCGGCGGGCTTCGGAAAGCGTCACTTCGTACCAGGGCGTATCCTTGCCCCGCAGACGCGAGATACGGGCGCCGGTCGAACGCGCCAGGCTTTCGATTTCCGCGAAGGTGAGCAGCGTCTTGAGCTTGAGATGATAGACCTGCGGCAGACGATGAGCCTTCAGGATGCGGTTCGTCAGGTCGCCATCGTTGGTGAGCAGCACGAGACCGTAAGAGTGATACTCGAGCCGCCCCACCGGAAAAACGCGCTCCGGAATACCCTGCAGCAGATCGCGGAGCGAGCGGCGCCCTTCAGGGTCGCTCATCGTGGCGACCACTTCGGGCGGCTTGTTCAAGGCCAGATAGACGTGTTCCGTCCCGGGACGCAGGAGTTTCCCCGCCACCTTGATGTGATCGCGCGAGGCATCGGCTTTGGTGCCGAGTTCGGTCACCATGCGGCCGTTTACGGTGACCAGCCCCGAGGCGATCATTTCCTCGGCGTGCCGCCGCGACGCGAGTCCCGCGCGCGCGATGATCTTTTGAAGACGTTCTTCCATGTAGAGAGATTAGCGGAAAACCGGGAGACCGCGAAGCGCTATGGCGCCTGGCAGTGGCAGAGCTTCCAGACCTGGCTGAAGAATGCCTTGGCGTCCGGGTCCACCGGGAGATCGCCGGTGTACTGCGGCTCGGTCCCGGTCACGTCGACGAGCACGGCGGGGCCAGAGGCGCCTCGGAGAACAAAAGCCAGCCTCGGCACGGTCGTGGAACTCGGATCGTTGGACACGAGGTTCCCGGCCTGGCAGTGATACTGCCCTCCCAGTAACTTCTGAAAGAATGCCGACGCTCCCACCTCAACGCCAAGGTCGCCCTGATAGGTGACCTTTCCGGCGCCCCACTCAAGCTTGCTCGCCTTGCCTGTGTTCGATCGAAAGGTGAGGGCGGTCGTTATCATCTTCTCGGGAGCCGCGGCCGGCAGAGGAGCAATTGCATCCGACAATTGCGAGGGCCCAGGCGCACCGCCGCCCGCGGGAGTGCCTCCCTGACTCGATGCCGCGGAATTCGGCAGACTGCCGAAATCATGCGGATGCGCCGGAACGTCCAGCGAGCCTGTCAACCCGCTCGGCACATCGAGGACCGCAAATCGCAATCGCTGATTCTCAGGCTTTGCGTCATAGTCGAAGATGTTCCGAATCCCGTGGGACTGCCAGCCCTGATAGAGCGCTTCCGGCACCGGCCGCGACAGATCTCTCGGATAGAATCCGAACTTGTCGCCCTCCGGATCGTACTCGCAGATGGCCATCTGAAGGCTCAACTGGCGCGTGCCACCCGGAAGACCGAGCGTCAACGCGCTCGGCGAAATCGTCAGCAGGTACCTGGCTTGGGGCGCTTGCGTCTGGCCTTGGGCCCGTTGGGGCGCGAGCGCCACAGCGGTCAGCGGAATCGACGTCGAAGGCAACGGCCCCATGCAGGCCTCCCGCAGAAGGTTCTCCGGAGTCTCCTGTCTTGCGAGAGTTGCCGCGTCTGTCGCGAAGTAGCCGGTGCGATAGCGCAGCTTTGTCCCGTGTTGATTGGACTTCACGGTGATCTTGTGGAAGCCGCCATCCCACTTAACATTTTCGGGGTAGTAGGCCAACTCGTAATACACCGAACTGTCGTCCAGCGCGCTTTGGACGCAGCCCGACAGATCGTTGGTGTTCACGCATGGCTTGCCGCCAGTTGCCTCGGCGATCTGTTGCATCGTCGCCTGGGTATCGAGGCGCGTGTTGCTTTCCCGATTGAGTTGGCCCCCGAAACCGGCGCCGGGGTTCGTGCGATTGATGTGCGGATTTTGCGCGGCGGAGTACAACTGCGAGGTTTCGAGGCCTCGCGCGTCCACCGGATACACAGCGACCTGCGCGTCCGTGAGGGATTCGAAAGCCTTGCGGATTTTGTCCGTGTACGTAGCGCTGCCCTCGAATGGATTGGCGCCAAAATCGGCGGTCGGCGCAATCCAGTTGGGGAACGCCGCCGAGAACCACAGCAGATTCTTGCGCCCCGGATAGCCTCCGAGATATTTTGCGATCGCCACCATGGCGTCGGTCGTTTCGTCCACGCGAATGGCCATCTGGGCTTCGTATTCCGTCTTCTCGAAATCCTCCAGCGCTTGGGTGGCCTGCGTCTCCTGATCGCCGTTCTGATCGAGCGCGACGTTCGACGGGCTACTGGCATCGTCCTGCGGGTTCTGTTCGATGTCAGGCGCCCTGAGCGACTTGTCCACCGCAGCCCTTAGCAGCGCGGGGTCCGTGGTGAAGTTCTGTACCACATGTAAGGGTGTGCCCCAGGACGAAGACGGCCACCGGCGTCGTGGCGGGCAGGGTCTTCAACAGCATGAGCATGTGACGGTGCACCTCCGACTGCTGTTGGATTTCGGTGTTCAGCGCATCCATCAGCAGGATCGAGGGCGGCACGGTGAGCTTATCGAAGGCCTGGTTCGAATACACATGCGCCGCAGGGGCCGGAGAGGCGCCGGCTGGCGCCGGCGCGCTTGCCGACGCGTCCACGAACCGGAATTTCGCGATTTTCTGCTGACCGCCGTGTTCCTCGGAGACTTGGAAATTGTTCTGGGTCAGTCCGCGGACGGGCTTTCCGTGCGAGTCCGTGACGACGACATCCACGGTGATGAGGCGCGTCTGGGTCTGGATCGTTGGGGCCGAAGCCGGGGCTTGCTGTGCCGCCGGCGCCTTAGGCTGCGGCGACGGGTGCTGGGCCGACGGCGCCTGCGCGGATGTTCCTGCCGCGGTGAAGAGGAATGCGATACCCGCGAAAACGGCTGCCTTGCACATTAAGTCCCACCCTTTTGACCGGCGCATCAATGACTGTGGGGCCATTCTACATGAATCTCATGCAATGGGACGTCGACGGGATCGTGGGGGTTACGACGGCTCGGATGAGCCCGCAGAAGCAACGCGGGAGTGCCCGGTAGACTCGGGAGTGTCCTCGTCAGGCACCTCGCCAAGCTCGGCGAGATCATTTGTTTCACCGGATTCGCGAATCGCCGCCGCTTCCGGCGATTCAGGCGCCGTGGCGGAGGCGACAGCGAGGTCCTCCGGCTCGGTCGGCGCGATGCCCGCGTCGGAACCCAGCGCGGCCTGGGCCAACTGCTCGAATTCCTTGAGGCTGGGCAGCTCTTCGAGGTCGGAGAGTCCGAAGCGCATCAGGAACTGCTTCGAAGTACGGTAGAGGATCGGGCGGCCGATCACTTCCTTGCGGCCGGCCGTGGTGATGAGGCGCTTCTCGAGTAAGGTCTTGATGACGCCGCCGACGTTCACGCCGCGAATCTCATTGATCTCCGGGACGGTGGCCGGCTGCTTGTAGGCGATGACGGCGAGCGTTTCGAGGGCCGGCATCGTGAGCCGCAGCGGCGGTTGCAGGCTCTTGATGAACTTGCGCACCGCGTCGTGGTGCTGCGCCTTGGTGTAAAACTTCCAGCCGCCGGCGACTTTGCGCACTTCGATCCCGCGGTCCTCGGTCTGATACGACGCGACGAGAAGATCGAGCCCCGCGCGAGCCTCGGTCTTCTCCACGCCGAGCGCCTTGGCGATCTGGTCGAGCGTGGCGGGCTCGTCCGCGGCGTAAATGATGGCTTCGAGCGCGGCCTGGATTTCCTGTGGCGTCATCAGAGATATTGCTCCTCGATTTTCGATATCGCGTCCGCCCCGGCAAAGACGGCGTCGAACATCCGGTGCTTGCGCAGGCGAATGTCCGCGAAGAGCTGCGACTGCACCAGCATCACGGCCTGCATGCGGACCATTTCCAGCACGGCGAGCAGCGCGACGATCATGGCGTTGCGCGTCTCGCAAGTCTCGAAAAACTCGATCAGGGAGACGGGCTCGTCGCTCGTGGCCAGACTGCGGCGGAGGCGGTCCATCATCTGCGCTATCGTCACCGTTTCGTGTTGCAGCTCGAATTTCGTGACTTCCTTGCGGCGCTCGAGCACCTGCTGGAACGTCTTGATGAGATCGACCAGCGAGACAACCATCTCGCCTTCGAGGGCGTCGCCCGTATAGAGAGCGCGGTCCGGCCGCGACCAGACGTGGTCCTCGATCTGCTGCTTTTGATAGAGGAGTTGCGCGGCGTTCTTGAATTTCTCGTGCTCGAGCAGGCGATGGACGAGTTCGTCGCGCGGGTCGAGCTGTTCGTCCGGCCCGGCGAGCGGATCGGCCGGCAGCAACATTTTCGATTTGATGTGAATCAGCGTCGCGGCCATGTAGATGAAATCGGCGGAGACGTCGATATCGAGCTTTTCGAGCTGGTGAAGGTAATCGAGATACTGCTCGGTGATACGGGCGATGGGAATGTCGTGGATGTCCATCTCCTGCTTGCGAATCAGATCGAGCAGGAGATCGAGCGGGCCTTCGTACACCGGCAAATTGATGCGATACGGCGACGTGGACGCCAACTCAGTTCCCTCCGGCGGACTTACGGGTTTCATCCCACTTGAAAATCGCGTTGCGGACGCGCTTCATGGTGCGGCGCGCGGCCGCGTGGGCCTTCTTTCCGCCGGTGTCGAGGATACCCCAAACTTTTTCCGGATGCGCCTCGAATTCTTTGCGGCGTGCCTGAACAGGCTCGATCCAGCGGACCAGCGAATCGGCCATCAGCGCCTTGCAATCGACGCAGCCGATCGCCGCGGTACGACATTCGCGGTCGATGCGCGAGACCGTGTCTGCGTCAGCGCCGTTGGCCGGAGTCGAGAACAGCTTGTGGTACGCGAAGACGGGACAGATCTCCGGTCGGCCGGGATCGGTGCGGCGCTGGCGCTGCGGGTCGGTCATCATGTTGCGGACTTTGGTGCGAATTTCGTCGGGCGTGTCGCTGAGCCAGATCGCGTTGCCGTAGCTTTTCGCCATGCGGCGGCCGTCGGTGCCGGGCAGCCGCGGCGTTTCGGTCAGCAGGTGCCCGGGCTCGTGCAAGAGTCTGCTCATTTTGAAGAACTTCCGCGCAGGTCCGGGAAGCTCTTTCATTGCGTTATCGAAGCCGATCTCGCCGATCAGCTTCTTCAAATGCGAAGTCCAGACACTCCACGCAAAGTCTGGCATCACGGGCTCCGGGCTAAGAGCCTCCCGCCCGCCAAGTGTCGTTGATTTTCATGCGAATCGACAGATTCGCTTCGGTGTTCAGCGATCCAAGGACTTGCAGGCCGAACTGGTGATCGAATCGCCGCGACGATTTCGCGGGTGATTTCGACGTGGGGGACCTGATCCTCGCCGACAGGAACGAAATCGGCGTCGTAGATGACGATGTCGGCGGATTGCAGGAGCGGGTAGCCGAGGAAACCGTAGGTGCCGAGGTCGCGGTCCTTGAGATTTTCGATCTGCTCCTTGTAGGTCGGGACGCGCTCGAGCCACGAAAGCGGCGTGATCATCGACAGCAGCACGTGCAATTCGGCGTGTTCGAGGATGCTCGACTGAATGAAGAGCGTCGATTTCGCGGGATCGAGACCGACCGCGAGCCAGTCAATCGCAACTTGCAACGTATTTTCAGCGATCGAGGACGTGTCTTCGTAGTGGGTGGTCAGGGCGTGCCAATCGGCGACGAAAAAGAAGCACTCGTACTCTTCCTGGAGTTTCAGCCAATTCGAGAGGGCGCCGAAGTAATGGCCGAGATGGAGGCGGCCGGTGGGCCTCATGCCGCTCAGGACTCGTTTGGGCTTGGCCACTCTCGAGAACAACTCCTCAACCGGAAGATGGAACAGTGAAAATAGAAAATCGCAAATCGCGGGCCGAAAAGCAACAGCAGATTCCTCGCTCCGCTCGGAATGACACCGCTTTGATGGCGGCGCGCTACAGCTTCAATAGCTCGCGCAGGCGCTTGGTCTGATTGCGAGAGACGGGGATTTCGCTCGCGCGCTTGTCGTCCATCTTGAGCATGTAGCTCGATTTGAACCACGGCACTACTTCCTTGATGTGGTTGATGTTGACGAGGTAGGAGCGATGCGGGCGCCAGAACACGTTAGGATCAAGCGCCTCCATCAGTTCCTCGACCGTGCGATAGTTCGAGACGCCTTCGGCGTCGCGCGAGAAAATCGTGATGGCGCCGTCCTGGATCGAGGCATAGACCAGGTCTTCCGCGTCGATCAGGATCATGCGCGACTGCGCCTTGACCAGCAGTTTCACCGGGTGCGCCGGGCGCGGCTTCGGCGCGGCGACGCCAAGCTGGCCGACCAGCGTTTCGAGGCGCTCGACCGGAGACGCATGAGCCTCGACCATCTTTTTCGCGCGTTGAATGGCCCGCGCGATGCGCATCTTGTCGAAGGGCTTCAGGACGTAGTCGACAGCATTCACTTCGAAGGCGTGAACGGCGTAATGATCGTAGGCGGTCGCGAAGATGATCTGCGGCAGGCGCAGTTTGCGCTCGACGAGCTTCTTGATGACGCCGAGGCCGTCGAGGCCGGGCATCTGCACGTCGAGGAATACGAGGTCGGGCTCGTGCTCCTTGATAAGCGCGACGGCTTCGAGACCGTTCCGGCCCTGCGCCACGACGTTCACGTCGGGAAACGCCTTCAGCAGATAGGCGAGCTCGTCTCGGGCGGGCCGTTCGTCGTCCACGATGACGGTGTTCATCGGCATGGATACCTGAAGGCAGTATAAAGGACTCGGCGGACGTAGAGGAAGCAAAGGAGGCGGACGCGGGGCCGGTGCGGTAGAATTCCGAGGCAGTTCAGGGGACATCCGGTGCCAAGGAGCAAGGGGAAGGGCGCGCGTCGCGCGAAGGTGGTAAGCAGCGAGCTTTTGTTTCAGGGTCGCGTGTTCGCGCTGAAGCGCGATCGCGTGATCGAGCCGAGCGGCATCGAGGCGACGCGGGAGATCGTCGTCCATCCGGGGTCGGTGGTCGTCCTGCCGGTGCTGCCCGACGGGCGCATCGTGCTCATCCGGCAGTATCGCCACGCGGCCGGGCAATATTTGTGGGAGCTGGTTGCGGGACACAAGGAACCGGACGAAAACTTTCTCAAAGGCGCGCACCGCGAACTGCTGGAGGAAACCGGCTACACCGCGCGGCGAGTGCGAAAGCTGCTTGAGGTCTTCCCTTCCCCCGGCCTGCTGGGCGAGAAGATGGTGATATTTCTGGCGGAGGGTCTGACGAAAGGCGAGGCCCGGCCGGAGGACGACGAAAAGATCACGCAGCGGGTGTTGACACTGAAAGAAGCCGAGCGCTGGATACACACCGGACAAATCCGCGACTCGAAGTCCGTCGCGGGAATCCTGTATTACGCGAAGTTCGTCGCTCGCAGATAGCGGAGGTGCTTGCCGTGGAAAACCGGGAAGTAGCCAAGATCCTGCGCGACACCGCGCAACTGCTCGAAATCGACGGCGCGATCATCGGGCGCTATCGCAGCTACGAAAAGGTGGCCGAGCTGCTTTACAGCATTCCCGAGCGCATTGAAGACCTGGCCAAAGACGAAAAGAAACTGAAGGAGCTACCCGGCGTCGGCGACAGCATGGCCGAACATATCCGCGAAATCCTCGATACCGGAGACTACAAGCTGCGCCAGAAACTCCTCAAGAAATACCCCACCACTCTGCTCGATCTACTCAGTTTGCAGTCGCTCGGCCCCAAGAAAGTGGCGTTTCTCTGGAGCCACTTCAAGGTGGGCACAGTCGAGGGAGTTGCAAAACTTGCGCGCGAGGGCAAATTGCGCGACCTCCCCGGCTTCGGCGAAAAGAGCGAGCAGAACATCCTGAAGGCGGCGGAACAGTTCAAGAATTTGTCCGGCTCGGGACGCGTCCGCCTGAACGTGGCCGATGACGAAGCGCAGAAATTGGCCGCTTACATTGCAGCGGCCGGTGAATCCGTGGAGTCGGTGACGCCCGCGGGATCGCTGCGGCGGGGCAAAGAGACCGTCGGCGATCTCGATCTGCTGGTCACGATGCGGCCCGGTCACGACAAGCAGAAGGACATCGACCGTGTCGCCGAGCACATCCTGAAGTATCCGGGGATCGATCAGCAACTGGCGCTGGGGGAGAACAAGGTCAGTTTCATTCTGGGGCGAGGCTTGCAAGTGGACGTGCGCCTGCTCGAGAAAAAGAGCTTCGGCGCCGCGCTGCTCTACTTCACCGGCTCGAAGGAACACAACGTCGCGCTTCGCGGGCGCGCGAACGAAATGGGCTGGACGCTCAACGAATACGCGCTGACCACGCTCAAAGGCGGGCGCACGGTGGCGGGCAAAACCGAGGAAGAAATCTACGCGAAGCTGAAACTGGCCTATATCGAGCCGGAACTGCGCGAGATGACCGGCGAAATCGAGGCGGCCGAGCACGGCAAGCTGCCGAAACTCGTGACGCTCGCGGACATTCGCGGCGACTTGCAGATGCACACGACGGCATCCGACGGCAAGAACTCTATCGAAGAGATGGGCGAGGCGGCGCGCGCGCTCGGATACGAGTACATCGCGCTTACCGATCATTCGCAAGCCCTGGCCATGGCCAACGGCATGGACGAGAAGCGCACGCTCGAGCAGATCAAGAAGATTCGCGCGGCCAATGAACGAGTTCCGGGAATCCGGCTGCTGGCGGGCATCGAAGTCGATATCAAGAAAAATGGTTCGCTCGATCTGGACGACGAAGTGCTGGCGCAGCTCGACGTGGTTGTGTCGTCAGTCCACTCGTATATGAACCTCGAGCGCGCGGAGATGACCGAACGCCTGCTCGCGGCGATTGAAAATCCGTACACGCACATTCTGGGGCATCCGACGGGCAGACTGGTGCTGCGGCGCGAACCATTCGACTACGACATGGAGAAGGTTCTCGACGCGGCCGTGAAGCACGGCGTCGCGGTGGAGTGCGACGGCTATCCGGACCGCCTCGATCTGCGCGACGTGCATCTGCGCATGGCGAAACAGAGGGGCGCGAAGATCGTGATCTCAACCGATTCGCATGCGACCACGCAACTGACGTTCATGAAGTACGGCGTGACCACCGCGCGGCGAGGTTGGATCGAGAAGAAGGATGTGATCAACACGTTGCCGCTCGAGGAGTTTCTCGCGGCGCTGAGACCCAAGCCGCAGGCAGCGAAAGGGCACGCAAAGAGGAAATCCGCTTAGCTGCTATCCGCGCTAGACGGAATAGGAGACGGTGTCGTCCTTCGCGGCTGGGGCGGCGGCTGCGGGCCTGGCGGCCTCCGTCGGGGACTTCGAGACGCCGCGCCGCATCGCCACGATCCCGGTGCGGACCACTTCCATCAATCCGAACGGACCCAGCAACTCCAGCAGACGGTCGACCTTCTCCTCGCCGCCCGTCAATTCGACGATGATCGATTCCGCGGCGATGTCCAGGACGCGCGCGCGAAACACCTCCGCCAATTCGAGCACCTGCGAGCGAGTCTCTCGCGTCGCGCGGACCTTGATCATCGTCAAGTCGCGCAAAAGAGCGGGCTGGTTCGTGATGTCGTCCACGAGCAGCACATTCACGAGCTTGTAGATATTGGCGACGATGCGCCGCGCCTGGTCCTCGTCCGCCTCGCTGACGATGGTCATCCGGGAGACGTCCGGCTTCTCGGTGCGCCCCACGGTGAGCGAGTCAATGTTGAAGGCGCGCCGGCGAAACAGCGACACGACCCGGGACAGCACGCCCGGCTTGTTTTCGACGTAAACAACGAAAGTATGCAGCATGAGTTTCCTATTCGCCTTTTTTATTCGTCTTCGGCGGTCTCGACGAGCGGATTCGGCCTCCGGATCATGTCGTGCAGCGCCGCGCCCGCCGCCACCATCGGGTAGACGGTGTCTTCCTGCTCGACCTTGAAATCGATGAGGACCGCTCCCTCGTGCGCTCGGGCGGCGCGCACGGCGGGTACCACATCGGGCCGCTTCTGGATGGTCATGGACTTGATGCCGTACGCCTGCCCGAGCTTCGCAAAGTCCGGGTTCAGCAGCGGCGTGGCCTCGTAGTTACGCTCGTAGAAGAATTCCTGCCACTGGCGCACCATTCCGAGATATCCGTTGTTGATGATGGCGATGTTGACCTTCAGATTTTCCTGCACGATGGTGGCGAGCTCGGCCATGGTCATCTGGAAGCCGCCATCGCCGACCACGACCCAGACGTCCGCATCGGGCCGAGCGACCTTCGCGCCGATGGCCGCTGGAAGCGCGAAGCCCATCGTGCCGAGGCCGCCGGAGGTGATCAGCGAGCGCGGATGTTCGTGCTTGTAGTACTGCGCTTCCCACATCTGGTGCTGTCCCACGTCCGTCACGATAATCGTGTCGCGGTCGCGGGTTTCGTGCCACAGGTCGTTAATCACGTGCGCGGCGTAGAGATGACCGTTGTCAGGAAGATTCTGGATGTCCCGGACGGCCGTATCGCCCTTGAGGCTGTGGATGTGCTCGATCCAATCGCTGCGATTCGCGGATTCGACCTGCGGCAACAATTCCTGCAAAATCTTGCGCAGGTCGCCGACGAGGGCCACGTCCACTTTGACGTTCTTATTGATTTCGGCTGGGTCGATCTCGATGTGGATTTTCTTGGCGTTGGGAGCGTAGTTCTTCAGGTTGCCGGTGACACGGTCGTCGAAGCGCATTCCGAAAGCCAGCAAGAGGTCGGCATCCTGAATCGCGTTGTTCACCCAGGCTTCGCCGTGCATACCCATCATGCCGAGATTCAAGACGTGTGAAGCGGGCAGCGCGCCGAGACCGAGAAGCGTCATGGCCATAGGAATACACGCTCGCTCGGCGAACGTTTGCACTTCGTGCGCCGCGCCGGACACGAGAATCCCGTGGCCAGCGAGAATCACCGGCCGCTTCGCCTCGCGAATCAGCTTCACGGCCCTCTCGTACTCTTCCTTCGCGGGCGAAAGGTCGGGACGGTAGCCTCGCATGCGGGGAGCCGCGGCGTCGTAATCGAATTCGCACGAGCTTTGCTGCGCGTCCTTGGTGATGTCGATAAGCACCGGTCCCGGCCGCCCGGACTTCGCGACGTATATAGCCTCGCGGACGGCGTGGGCGATCTCGTCGGCGCGCGTCACGAGATAGTTGTGCTTGGTAATAGGCTGCGTGACGCCCGTGATGTCGGTTTCCTGAAAGGCATCCGATCCGAGGAGCTTGCTTCCCACCTGCCCCGTGATGCACACGATCGGCGAGGAGTCGAGCATGGCCGTGGCGATGCCGGTGACCATATTCGTGGCGCCGGGTCCCGAAGTCGCAATGGCCACGCCCACGCCGCCGGTGGCGCGCGCGTATCCGTCCGCCATGTGCGTCGCTCCCTGTTCGTGACGCACCAGGATATGGCGAATCGAGCTGTGCCGCAGCGCGTCATAGGCCGGCAGGATCGCGCCGCCGGGATAGCCGAAAACGGTTTTCACGCCTTCGCGTTCGAGACATTCCCAGAGAATCCTCGCGCCGATCATCGTTTCTTTTTGACCCGTTTCTTTTTGACCGCCCATCTTCGTCTCCCCTCAGCGCCTCAAAAAAACAAAACCCACCTGGCCAGCGTCTCTGGCGGTGGGTTTCTTGAGCCTTTCAGAATTCCTTGTTACTCAGCTCAGTCATGCCCTCCGGGCAGAGACGCGCGCACGAGTCTTACTACTACAATTCCGAGGCCTCGGTTTGCGTTGCGATTCATGTGTTCGCGTCTAGAAACTGAGCTAACCTGCAAATCTCAACTGCCCAGATAAAGTAACCCCCGAGCGCTTGTTCTGTCAAGGATGTCTTGGTTGTGGCGCTTCCGGTTGGAAACAGTGCACGCCAGTCGAGTTTCCGGCTCTTCGCGGCGCCTCGCGCAGCACGAAATCTGCGCCGGGAATGAGGGGCCGTACCATGACAACTTTCCCAGTACGACCAAGGGAAAACCTCTTCCTCGAAGCGTCGAGCCAAGGCGACAGACGTTCCCTGTGACCATAGGCGTGCAATTTCAGTCTGCACCTTAGTATCGTGTAATGAGGAGCATACGAGATGCAGTCAATTGGAGGGGACCGTGCACACTCAAGCGTGAAGGCGAAAATGCCGGGAGGCTCTCCGTGGTGGTCTACTTGATGCTTGCAATCGCTGCCGTGCTCGGGTTTCTCTGCATGACGCGCGTGATCCCAGAGCTAGCGAAAGGTAATCTTGCGGACGCGTCTTCCGCTCAGCACGGTCCTATGAGAAAGTACACGTTCCCAACGGTGGACGGAAGTGGCACATGAGTTCGATCCTGACAATTCGCATGAGCCTTGGCAGTTGGTCTAGTCTCCGGCCGCCCCAGGGATCGGCGCGCAAGCCCGGCTACGAGGGCCGGCGCCGGAAGCGCCTGGTGATGTCCCTGCCCCTGCACGTGCGTCCGTCGGACGCTCGATATGCCGAGCAAGAGGACGTGGGCGAGGTCGTCGATTTCACAAGCGAAGGATTGTATTTCACCACGTCCCTGCTCCACTACGTTCCGGGAATGCGAGTAATCGTGACCTTCCCGTACGGTGAGAAAGCGCCGGTACAGCGGAAGTTCATGGGATCGGTGGTGCGCGTCGAGCATCGCTGGCTCGGCTGCCGCGGCGTGGCGGTGCGGTTATCGTCCGACGCCGCGTCGAAAGCCGGCACTTGATTGCCTTTTGAACAAAACCGCTGGGATTGCGCTTGTCAGTGACCAGTGCGGCAGACACAATACTGTTACTGGCTAGGCAACCCACCGCTTCGGAAGCCAAGAAAATCGCCACGAAACAGGTGGGGAGGCAGATAGCAACATGACTTACGACAGCCATAAGCAATATTCGGGGAGTAAGAGTGCGGGTGGTGGGAGGTCGACGAAGGACGTCGATCGCCGCCACGCCGACCGCCATATCTTCACGGCAGCCGCGGACGTGGTCGAGTTGGGCTCGGGCGCGCGCTTTTCGACCCGGACCACGGACCTTGGCCCTGGCGGTTGCTTCGTCGACACGATGGTTCCCTTTCCCACAGGTTCCAAGGTTCGCGTGACCGTACGCAAGGGCAGCACGCAGTTCGAGGCCGATGGGACGGTGGTCTACTCCCAAGTCGGTCTGGGCATGGGCATCGGTTTCGACGCCCTTGATTCGTCCCAGCGCCAGGCCTTGGACGCCTGGTTGATTGAACTGACAGCCGGGCGACAGGGATCACACCGCGAAGCAGGGAGTCTGTCACAAAATTCGATGGCCTCGGGCCCCAGGGCCAACCAGACAGCGGTCGTTCGCCTCGTCCAACTCCTGATCGGCAAAGGGCTCCTGACTGAGGCCGAAGGTGCCTCGGTTCTCTACGATCCCGTACTGTAGACGGACCTCGGAGAGCGGCCTCCGGTTGCCCTAACCTACAGAAGGCATTAGTTCTAGAACCATGAAGATCGCGTGCATCTATTTCCCATACAAGGAAATTTTTCCCCGACCAGTGTCACTTTATCCTGGTGCGAACCGGCCTAAGTTATTTGTATTCAATATGTGTGTAGCTCCCGCCGTGGCAGTCGTCGTGCACCACTAATCCCCTGGGGGATAATATGGGGGAACGCAGAAAAGCAAGAAGATATGAGGTTTACCTGCCGCTGCAGGTGTGTATATCGCGGAAGGGACCTGTCGATTTCCAGACCGCGCAGCTTCGCGACATCTCCAGGTCCGGGATCTACTTCCACTCGAGTTCGTCCATCGAACCGGGCTGCGGCATGGAGTTGACCTTTGCCCTTCCCACGGACAGGGACAGCGGCGCCTCGGTCTTGATTCGCGCGAGTGCCAAGGCCTTGCGCGTCTCGGAGCTCCAGGGTGAACTGACTCCTATTTACGGTGTGGCCGCCAGCATCGACCGGATTGATTTCGTCCGACCCATCGTAGTAGCCGCCTGAACCGCGCGCCGGTTTGACCCTCTTCCACCGCACTCCCGATACCGGGATGGGTGCTGGCACGCCCCCTTTTTCCGTCCGCCGCGAAACCGTTACAATCACAGGCATGCGCGAAGCCGGACATCAACCGTTGCTCGGCGGTAGCTCGCCCGCCAGAATCAGCGAGCTTGAGCGCAAGATCCTGGTTGCGTTTTGCACTGGCGCGCTTCGTCGCCCGGCGTGGGAGAAACTCGCCGGCGCGCTGGCAGATCATGTGTGGCGCGAGCCGGAGCACCGCGTCGTCTTTGCAGCGCTCCGGCAAATCCGGCGCCATGACCCGAGAACATGGCGCGAACAGCTTCCCGCACAGGCTACGCGCATGGGATTTCCCGATGTCGATTGGGCGATCTATCTGGCGCCGAGAAATAAGTCCGCAAGGAGCGAGCACGAACGCTCGGGTCAGCAAGATGCTCCGCACGCTGAAAACACTCGCGGCCGAACGGTGAGAGTGACGGTGCACGCGCGGCGCGCCGGCGGCGTCACTTCTTCGGCGGGTTCTGCGCCGCAAGTTCGAAATCGATATATTGCTGGAGCGTCGCCGGATCGCCACCGGCGATAGGGCGGCCGTCGACGAACACCGTCGGAGTGCTGTTGACCCCGAGGGCGACGCCCTCCGCACGCTCCGCTTCGACCGCTTTTTGCGCATCCGGGGACGAAAGGCAGGCCTTGAACGTATCCGCATTGAGGCCGGCGTCTGACGCAAACGCGACCAGCTTATCCCAGACGTTCTCGGGTGAGATCACATCCTGGTTCTCGAAGATCGAGTCGTGCACCTTCCAGAAGGCCTGCGGCGACTGCTCAAAGGCGCAGCGCCCGCCGATAGCGGCAGTCTCGGCCCAGGGGTGAATCTGGGTTAGGGGAAAATTCTTGTAGATGAAACGGATCTGCGGATACTTCGTCTCGATCACTTTCAGAGTGTCGTACAGCTCGCGGCAATGCGGGCACTGGAAATCCGCGAACTCGACGACCGTTATGGCAGCATCCGCCGGACCTTTCGCCGGGCTGCCCTCGAAGCGAATCTTCGCGCGGTTGGCGGCATAGGGATCGACGGACATATCGAAAACTTCGCCCCGCAGCAGCGTCTTGCCGTCCTTGCTGACGTAGACCTCGCCGGATTCCTTCTTTCCGTCCACCGTAATCTCGATGGGGACGACGTAGAAATCCGCCGCGGAGGATTGCGCCAGAGGACCGAGTTGGACCTTGATCGCGGGACTCCAGGCGAAAAGCTGCCGCACGAAGGCTTCGGTCGATTTGAGAAGTCGCGCCTGCTCGGGGGTTGTGGAGGATCGCTCGGCCGCGGGCGCCGGCGTCGTTTCCGACGTTGAGTTGGACGTCTGCGCGGCACACGACATTGCCGCGAGGAACAGGGAACACGCGCTCAACGCCAAAGTTCTGCGAAGCATGAGGATGATTCCTCCGTGGAAGCAGCCCGGCGAACCTCGAGAAAGCCCGAAACAGGATAAAGAAAAAGAGCGGGAAGAGCAAAACCCAAAAGGACGAAAAGCGCGTGTGGTAGGTGTCGGCTATCCTCGCGCCAACCGATCGGCGAGCCAATCCCCCACAGCGCGAGTGCCCAGCGACCCGCCCAGGTCTAACGGTGGTTCGGCCTTCGCGGATTGCGTCGCGGACGGCGTCTCTCCATCGCCTGTGCCTCAGCTGTCCAACCGAAGTGAGCGAACATCATTCCGGCAGCCAGCACCGAACCCATGGGATTCGCAATGTCTTTCCCGGCGATGGCAGGCGCCGACCCGTGGACTGGCTCGAAAAGCGAAACCTGACCCGGGTGAATGTTCCCCGACCCAGCGAGGCCGATCCCGCCCGCGAGCTGTGCGCCGAGATCGCTGGCGATGTCGCCGAAGAGGTTGCAGGTGACGATCACGTCGAACTGCGAAGGGTCGCGGACCATCTGCATCAAGAGGTTGTCGATGTACATGTGGCTCGCGTCGATCGCGGGATGCTCGCGCCGCACCTCGGCGAAAACGCGTTGCCAGAGGTCGTGGCCAAACGTGAGCGCGTTGGCCTTGTCGCTCATGCACACGCGTTTGAGCCCTCGCCGCCACGCAAAATCGAACGCGTAGCGCAGGATCCGCTCGACTCCCTTGCGCGTGTTGACATCTTCCTGCGTTGCGATTTCGTCCGGAGTGCCCTTTTTGAAAAACCCGCCCATGCCGACGTAAAGGCCCTCGGTGTTCTCCCGCAGGACGGTGATCTGGATGTCCTTCTCGGTGCGATCCCGGAGAGGCGTCAGCCGCCGGTCGAAAAGCACGCAGGGCCGCACGTTGACGTAAAGATCGAGCTTGAACCGGAGGCCCAGCAGAATGTCGGCGCCGTGCTGATTTCCCGGCACGCGGGGGTCGCCCAACGCACCAAGCAGAATCGCGTCGTAATCACGGCGGAACATGTCGGGGGCGTCGGACGGCAGCGTCGTCCCGTCACGGAGGTAGCGGTCCGCCCCCCAATCGAACTCGGTGATTGCAACCTCGCGGCCGCCCGCGGCGGCCGCGGCCTTCAGCACCTTCACGGCTTCCGGGATCACTTCCTTGCCGATGCCGTCGCCGGGGATCACAGCGATGCGCTTGCGGGGGGAGGATGTCGCGGCCGTCATTTCGTCGCGGAACGTAGCACGCGAGTTGTGCAGTGTCAACGTAGGGCGGCGGAACAGCCGAACCGCATATGCAAGCTTCGGCAAAAACTGGTATATACTCCCGGCTGGCCAACCCATGAAGGGGGTTCCGGCTCATCGGCCCGTTTCAACGAACGCTTTGTGCGGCGCACGTCGCTGCGAACGATCGGATTTCAATTCTGAAAGACATTCTGAGGAGGCAGCAGATGAAGAAGTTTGTGATGGCTGTTGGGCTCGCGACGATCCTGGCGGTCCCGGCGTTTGCGGCAACCACGACTTGGCAGCTCGATCCCATGCATACGAACGCCCAATTCACGGTTCGCCACCTGGGGATTTCCAACGTTCAGGGCGAGTTTACGAAAATCAGCGGCACCGTGATGCTCGACGATCAGGACGCTTCCAAATCGAGCGTCAGTGTAACGATCGACACGACTTCGATCGACACGCGCGTGTCGCGGCGCGACGACGACCTGAAGAGCGAGCACTTCCTGAACGTGGCGCAGTTTCCCACGATCACGTTTCAATCGACGAAGGTCGCAAAGAGCGGCGACGGCCTCAAAGTCACCGGCAACCTGACGATTCGGGGCGTGACGAAGGAAGTCACGCTCGATGTGACCGGTCCCACCGCTCCGGTCAAGGCCATGGGCGGACTTCGGCGCGGCGCAGCGGCGACCCTGAAAATCAACCGGCAGGACTTCGGGGTGGCCGCCGATCCCGGGATGATCGGAGACGACGTCGCGATCCAGATCGACCTGGAAATGACGGCCCCGGCACCAGCGCAGTAGCTTCGCGCTTCTCGCTGCATTCCGCGAAACGCGTGCAAACTTCCGCGGCCCGGAGCGTGCAAACCTCCGGGCCTTGTTGTTTCTTTGCCCGCAGCACTCCTGCGAGACAAAGAGTCGAATTCTATTCGAGGACCTCGCGACGCTTTGTGAGCGATTCGATGCGGTCGATCCGCGGAGCGTAGCCTATGCCGGGCGCGGACGGAACGCGAATCGTGCCCTGGCTCGAAACTTCCACTTCTGGCTCGATGATGTCTTCGTCCCAATAACGGCGGCTAGCCGAGACGTCGCCCGGAAGCGAGAAATCCGCGAGCGACGACATGGCGATGTTGTGCGCGCGCCCGATCCCCGATTCGAGCATGCCTCCACACCAGACGGGAACCGACTTCGCCTGGCAAAGATCGTGGACGCGCCGCGCGGCCGTGTGTCCGCCCACGCGGCCCAGCTTGATGTTGATGATCCCGCACGCGTGCATTTCAATGGCGGCGCGAGCGTGCTCCACGTCGTGAATGCACTCGTCAAGGCAAATCGGCGTTTCGAGCTGCCGCTGAAGCTGCGCGTGGGAGAAGATGTCGTCCCAGCCGAGCGGCTGCTCGATCATCATGAGGTGAAACGCGTCGAGCCGCTTCAGCAACGCGGCGTCCTCGATGCGGTAGGCCGAGTTCGCATCGGCCATCAAGCGCAGGCGCGGAAAGCGCTCGCGCAGCGCGCGCACGGGCTCGATATCGAGGCCGGGCTTGATTTTGATCTTGATGCGCTGATAGCCGGCCGCCAGTGCCTCATCAACCTTCTTAATGAGGCCGTCGATGGCTGGCTGGATGCCGATCGAAACGCCGCAGGGAATCTCCGCGCGCGTGCCGCCCAGGAGTTTGGCGAGCGGCAAGTTCTTTTGCTTCGCTTCAGCGTCCCAGAGCGCGGTCTCAAGCGCGGCCTTCGCCATGTTGTGGCCGCGGACGGGCGCGAGCGAATCCCACACTTCCGACGCAGCGGCGACTTCCCTGCCCCGCACGAGCGGCCACAAGTAATCGCGAATGATGTGCCACGCCGTCTCGACCGTCTCGTAGCAGTAAAACGGATTCTCGCCAGCCGTCGATTCGCCCCAGCCCGGGATGCCGTCCACGTCGACCTCGACCAGCAGGATGCGGCGAAGCTCCGACGTTCCGAAGCTTGTCTCGAACGGCGACAATAGCCGGAGGTGGATCTCGCGAAGGGTGAGTTTTCTGGCTCGCACTCTTTCCTTTCAGCCTTCCGCGATCTCCGGTAGGCGCAAACCGGCAATCGCGCCGGCGGGCTCGAGGATGTATGCGGTCGTGCCGCCGCGAGTTTCAATGCCCGTCGCGACGTATCCCTTCGCAAACCACTTCTGGAATTGTTCGCGGGCTTCGGCCTGGATGCGCGCCGCAGCCGCGCGGTCGGTCGCCCTGATTTCGAGAAGATTCGCCGGAAGCCCAATCCGCGCGGCGGGGCTTTTCAACGGCATCGGGTCGTCCGCGAGAATCGACTTCACGCGCTCCGAATCGAGCCGCCATTCCGCCACGAGCCGGTCGGTGGGAAGGCCCGCGTGCAGCGGGCTCTCCGTCACGCCGTAACAATCGGGGATAAATCGGCGTGCGACCGCGCCGAGACGCGCAAAATTGAAATGCGCGTTCTTCAGGTCGAGCGGATCGAACGTCCACTCGATCGCGTCGATGCCGCACTTGAGCGCGTCCTGGCGCTGAAACAGCTTCAGCCGCCGGCCCACGCCGCGGTCGCGGAATTCGGGGAGCACGGCCGTCATATGCGAGTGAAGAAATGCCTTGCCCGCGCGAACGCCCGCGAGCGCCAGAGTGAAGCCGACCATCCGCGCTCCGCCGGAAGCGGCGTCAAACGCGCCGATCACCTGCCCGCCGGCGTGATGCGCCACGACGAAGATGGCCGAAGGGACCGCGATCTCCTCGCCCCAGGTGACGTGCTCGATGCGGACACATTCCTCGTATTCAGCGAGACTCGCACAGTGGCGAATTTCGATGTCATGCTTGGGGCGCGGCTGGGTCATCGCGAGCGAGATCAAAGTATAAGGGAAACGACCGGCGGAGTTTACTTGAAACGATCGGGGCGGCGCCGAACGCTCCTTGGATCAAACCCGCTTCGTGCCGGCAAAAAGCGCCAACTCGCGCCACTTCCAGTAGCAGTCCACATCTTGAAAACCGATCTCGCGCAGCCAACGTAGCTGCGTTTCAAGATCGAGCAATTTGTTCGACGGGTCTTCGTGTTCCACCTCGATTGCGCGCAGGAACGCGGCGTGGACCTCGGGCGTCGGCGAGGCGACGTGCTCGAGGTTGCAGAAGACGCCGCCCGGAGCAAGCATGTCGAATACTTCGCCGTAGAGAGCGCGCTTTCGCTGGTGCGGCACGTGGTGAATCGCAAAGCTCGAAATCACGGCGTCAAACTGGCCCATGAGCGGCAGCTTCACTTCGAAATCGTGCGCGACGATGGAAACGCTGCGATCGTCGATCAAAGATTTTGTGCAGCTCTTCCAGCATCGTCGGCGAGAAGTCCAGCGCAACGAACTGCGCGCCCGGCCTGGAGGTCTTGACGAACGCGAGCAGCCTTCCGGCGCCGCTCCCGAGGTCGAGGATTCGCTTTGCGCCAGCGGGCAGCAACTCCAGCAGAGTTGCCTCACCTTCCTCGCGGTGCGGAATGGTGTCCGCGCGACGCAGATAGTCGAGGGCGTGCCCTTCCGTGGACCAAAGATTGACGCCAGGACTTTCGATCATTGGCGGTTTCTCGCCTCCAATACGATTAGGCTCTTGCAAGGGGCGTTAGTCCAATTTCCAATTGTTGCGTCCGAACATAAGCTCGGCTTATGAAAATCGAGGAAAGCATGCGCCCGAGAATGCTAATCGCGGGCCTTGGATTGGTTCCAAAGCTCTTCCATCCGTCTCCGCGGCAAATCCGCGAGCAGGCGGCCTTCTTTCGCCGCCGTCGACTCCATCCATTGAAAGCGCCGCTTGAATTTCCGATTCGTCTTCTTCAGTGCGATCTCGGGATCCACGCCCAGAAAACGCGCGATGTTGACGCAAACGAAGAACAGATCGCCGAGTTCCGAGGCAAATTCCTCGGGATTGCCCGCGTCCATGGCGTCGAGAACTTCGTAGGCCTCCTCAATCAGGAATTTGCGAAGCGACTGGTGAGTCTGCTCGCGGTCCCACGGGCAACCCTTCGGCCCGCGGAGGCGCTCCTGGAGCGCGACCAGTTTCGCAAACCATTTTCCCGCGGCCCTGTCCCGCGCGCTGACTTCGACGTGTGCGCGCGAGGAGGCTCGCAGCTTCGGCTGCTTTCTTGCCCGTCGTTTCCCTGAATTCCTTCGCCGCATCGGCATGAGGAGTTCGCTCGCCCTTCCGCTGGTGACACGTCAATTTACAGGGTGCGGCGAACAGCCGCAACTGCGGTTTGCCCTTCCAGGCCCCGGCTTGTGGCGTGTGGACGCGGGTGTTAGAATTTTCACTTCAAGTCTGGCACAAACCGAGGGCTACCAAGTGGCCGACCCCAAGCAGGACGAGGGCTTCAAGGTTGTAGACCGGCGGCTCTTCACCGAAGAAGGTGAGTTGCGCAAGGATGCCGTTGAGCAGGAGCGCCGCGAGGAAGAGGCCGCGAGCGCCCGGAAGGCCACTGCGCAGAAGGCTGCGAAGCCGGCTGCGGCAACACCCGACGCCACGGCCGCGGCGCCGGCTCCTTTGGCCGAGACGGCGCCGGCTGACGCAGCACCGGCTGACGTAGGTGACTCGATTGCGCCGTCGCGCAGTTTTCAGATGCTGATTGATTTTCTCACCCGGAACGCGGCCGCCATGCTCGGCGGAATGGCCGATCCGCGCACCGGTCAGCCGTTTCTCGACCTCGAAGGGGCGCGGGAGATGATCGACATGCTCGATGTGTTGCGCGAGAAGACGCGCGGCAACATCGCGAAGACCGACGAAGACTTGCTGATCGAGGTGGTCGGCAGCTTGAAGCTGACGTTCATGGAAGTGTCAAAGGCGGCCGCCGAAGCCGTGGCAAACAAGGCCGGAAAGCGGTAACCGCGCGGATCGGTGGAATTTGGTTCGATCGGCTTCGACGCGCGGTTCGTAGTCCTTCCTGCAAATTCATGCCTTCACTCCAACTGACGGTTCTGGGATCGGGCACGTCGATGGGCGTGCCGACGCTCGGGTGCCACTGCGCGGTGTGCGAGTCGCCGGACCCGCACGATCGGCGGACGCGCCCCTCGGTGCTGCTGGCTTACTGCGGGCGCAACGTGGTCGTCGATACGACGCCCGATTTTCGATATCAGGCGATGCGCGCCCGGATCGACCACCTCGACGCCGTGCTATTTACGCACGGGCACGCCGACCACGTCATGGGGCTCGACGACATTCGTCCGTACAACATGAAGCAGCGAGGGGTCGTGCCGATTTATGCATCCGCGGACACCCTCGCGATTCTGCGGCGCCAGTTCTCATACATCTTCGACGATGCTCCGGCGGAAAGCACGGTGCCGCTCGTCGCCCTGCACACGATCGACGGACCGTTCGATCTGTTTGGCGCGCGGATCATTCCCATTCCCGCGATGCACGGGTCCCAACCTGTGCTGGGATTCCGCTGCGGCGCGGCCGCGTATCTGACGGATTTCAGCCGCGTGCCGGAAAGCTCGAAAGCGCTGCTCGGCGGCCTCGATCATTTCGTCCTCGACGCGCTGCGTTATGTCCCGCACCCCACTCACTCGACCGTCGATCAGTCGCTTGCGCTCGTCCGCGAGCTGAAGCCGAAGCATGCCTGGTTCACGCACATCTGCCATGACCTCTGCCACGCGGAAACGAACGCGCGCCTGCCCGAGAACGTCCGCCTCGCCTACGATGGACTCCAATTCGAGGTGCCGCTCTGATGCCTCTCGCGGTCCTGCACTCGGAGACGGAATGGACGGCGCAATTCGGACACCCGGCCCGGCCGGTCGTCGTGACCGTGGGGAACTTCGACGGCGTGCACCTGGGACATCAGCGGATTCTGCGACGTGTGCAGGAGGTTGCCCGGCAAACCGGCCGGGCTTCCGCTGTTTTGACGTTTTATCCGCATCCATCGCGAGTCCTGCGGCCCTCGCAGGCGCCGGCGCTGCTGATGACGCTCGACCAGCGGCTGGCGGCCATCGAGACCATCGGCATCGATGCGGCGCTGGTCTTGCGATTCGATGCGGAACTCGCGAACGTGACCGCGGAAGACTTTGTGCGACGATTTCTGGTGGACGCAATCAGCGCGAAGGCGGTGCTGGTCGGCGGAAATTTCCGCTTCGGGCACCGGCAGAAGGGCGACATCAAGCTGCTCGCTGAACTAGGAACGCGCTGGGGATTCGAAGTCGAAATCGTGCCGCCCGTGATCGCGGATGGCATGGTCGTGTCGAGCACGGCGATTCGAAACGCGGTCCGCGAGGGGCGCGTGGAAGAGGCGCGGCGCCTGCTCGGGAGGCCTTACGCGCTGGAGGGGGAAATACGCACCGGGACTGGCCAGGGACGCAGGCTGGTCGTTCCCACGCTCAACCTCACCACGGAGCAGGAAGCGCTGCCGAAGACCGGCGTATACGCAACCGAAGCGGTCGTTCAAGGGAGAACCTACCGGGCGGCAACCAACGTGGGCGTGCGGCCGACTTTCGACGGCACGCGAGTGACGATTGAATCCCACCTGTTCGATTTCAGCGAGGATCTCACCGCGGGAAAGATGGAAGTGCGATTCTGGACGCGGCTGCGCGACGAGCAGAAATTTTCGGGGCCCGATGCGTTGCGCAGGCAGGTGCTCAAGGACATCGAAGCGGCGAAGGGGTATTTCGCGATCCCGCAATAGGCGGGTTACGAATCGTTCTTCTTGCGGCAGTCGGTGCACAGACCGCCGATTTCGGTGCGGCTGATGCTTATTTCGATGCCGCAATCGCGCGAAATCTGCTTTTTCAGGTCCTCGTAGAGCTGGCTCTCGAATTCGCGCACTTTGCCGCAGCGTATGCACGCGACGTGAATGTGGTCCCGCGGGCCGTGGCTTTCGTAGTAATGGCGGTGGCCGCGAAGGTGCAGCAGGTCGAGTTCGTCGATCAGGCCGTGGCGCTTGAGCAGATCGAGCGTGCGGTACACCGTGACACGCGTGATGTCCGAATCGATCTGTTGCGCCCGATCGAGAATCTCTCCGGCGTCCATATGCCGCGCGGCGGACTCCATCACCTGGACTACCACGCGCCGCTGGCGCGTCAGGCGAATGCCGCGGGCTTTCAGTTCGCGCTGAAGGTGACCGGCCGGCTCATCCACATTGATGCGCTCACCAGCCGATACGCGATGCGCGGGAGTGGCAGACATGGCGGTTCAACCACAGTATACCAGAAGGCTGTTCCCCGTTCCGATAGAACCTGGGTGGCCGCGCGCAGCCGCAGAGGTTAGTGAGTCTGAATCACCCTGAGAATGTCGCTATACATCACGAAGGCGAAAAGACCCAGGATAAACACAAGGCCGACCTGAACGAAACGCTCCTTGAAAGCGAGGCTTAGGTCGCGGCGCAGTGTCGCCTCGATCGCCAGCATCAGGACGTGTCCGCCATCCAGGATCGGAATCGGCAGCAGGTTGAGGAGGCCCAGATCGAGGCTGATGTAAGCCATCCAGTTCAGCAGGGTCATCGGGCCGCCCTTCGCTGCCTGTCCGGACATCTGGGCAATACCAACGGGACCGGCAAGGTCGCGCACAGAAAGCCTGCCGCGGAAGAGTCCCGTGAAAATATTCCCGATCAGGCGCGCATACAGATAGGTCTCGAGGCCCGCGTCTTTGGCAGACGTGATAATGCCCTGATGCTCGAAAACCGTCGGCGACCTCACCGAAGTCCCGATCTGCCAGGCCATGTCGCCGCTGAGGGTCATGGTGTGGATTGGGGTGATGACCAGCGGAACGTCTTTCCCGTCGCGCCGAACCACGAACTGGATCGCGCGACCTTCGGAGCCGCGAACCTCATCGGTCAACCGTTGCCAGGTCGCCACTGGATGGCCGTCGATCGAAGCGATTGTATCGCCCGGCGTCAGCCCGGCTCGCGAAGCGGGCGACCCCGGCGACACTTCGTCGATTACCGGAGCGATGAACGGGTAGCCCACCAATGAATCGACTGGCGCCCCTTTTGCCGGAGCTGTGAGGCTCAACGTTTGCCGGGCTCCGTCGCGCAGGACGACCATCGACACAGTGTCGCCTGGGTTGGCCTTATTCACCTGGTCCAGCACCGTGCTCCACGTCGGCGTGGTTACGCCGTTGACTTGAACGATGCGGTCGCCCGCCTGCACATCCTGCGCGCTGGGCATTTTATTCTGCGGCACGGCGGCCACATCGGCAGCCTGGTGCAGGTATGCGTCCACCGGGATGCCGATAAGAACATACATCCCGCAGAAGATCAGGAAAGTGACCAGGATGTTCATCGCGGGGCCGGCGATCGCTATCAGAAAGCGCTGCCAGCGGGGCCTCGACAGAAACTCGTAAGGCTCACCGGTGCGTTCTTCCACGGGGTTATCGCCGGCCATGCGGACGTAACCGCCGAGCGGCAGCGCGCTCACGCGATAGTCCGTATCGCCGCGTTTCACGCCCCACAGGCGCGTGCCGAAACCGATCGAAAAGACGTCCACGCGGACGCCGCAGAGCTTCGCGACGACAAAGTGTCCCCACTCGTGAACCAAAACGAGGATGCCGAGAACCAGCGCACCGGCAATGATGTCCCGCAGGAAACTAACCGCCATAATCTCCCCTGTCGCATTCTACAAAAGTTCGCGCGCATTTTAACATGCGCAGCGACGATGCCGTACCAAAAGCAAACTGGAAGGTTCCGGCGCCCGAAGCCGCCGGCGGCTCGCTCACTTCTTTCTGCGCTCGACCTCTTCGCGCGCGATGCGGCGAGCTTCCAGGTCGGCCGCCAGCACATCGCCAATACTGTGAAGCGTGCTGCGCGGCATGCGCTCGAGAACGCGCTCGATCACCGCGGCAATACCCGGAAACGGCAGCCGGCGATCGAGAAATGCGGCTACGGCGATTTCGTCGGCCGCATTCAGCGCGCAGGGCAGCGGACCTCCTTGCCGCAGCGCCGCCTTCGCCAGCTCGAGACACGGAAACTTCCGCGGCGGGACGTCGGCGAAGTCCAGTTTGCGCAGCGTAGACCAGTCCAGCGCACAACCATTGGATGCAACTCGCTCCGGATAAGTTAGCGCGTATTGGATCGGCATGCGCATATCCGTGGGACCGAGTTGCGCCAGGATGGAGCCGTCCAGGAACTCGACCATCGAGTGAATCGTCGATTGCGGGTGAATGACAACCTGCACTTTGTCGAGCCCCATACCGAAGAGCCAGCACGCCTCAATGACTTCGAAGCCTTTGTTCATCAGCGTGGCGGAATCGATGGTAATCCGCCGGCCCATCTTCCAGTTGGGGTGGGCGAGGGCCTGCTTCGGCGTAACCTTGGCTAGCCGCGCGACGGGCGTCTTGCGAAAAGGGCCGCCGGAAGCGGTGAGCACGAGGCGCTTGACCTCTCGGGGGGCTCCGGCGCGCAGGCACTGATGGATGGCGTTATGTTCGCTATCGACGGGGAGAAGCGAAACGCCGCGGCGCGCCACCGCGGCCATGACCACCTCCCCGGCAGCCACGAGAACTTCCTTGTTGGCGAGCGCGATGTTCTTGCCGTGTTCGATGGCCTGGTAGGTAGCGGGTAACCCGACGACGCCCACGGCTGCCGAGACGACCGTTTCGGCTTCGGGGTGCGTGGCGACACGCTCGATACCCTCGGACCCGAAAAGAATCTCCGGATTCGGATCGGCTCCCCGCGACGACCAGCCGGCGCCGAGTGCGGACCGCAGTGCGGCGGCGTCGCCTTCTGTGGCGAGCGAAACGACCTTGGGCCGGTGGCGCGCGATCTGGGCCGCGACGAGCCGCACGTTCGAGCCGGCGGCCAGCGCGACCACTTCAAAGCGGCCCGGCAACGAATCGACGACGCTCAGGCACTGGCGGCCGATCGACCCGGTGGAACCAAGTATTGCGATACGCTTCATGCGCGGTAATTCTATAAGCGTTTCGTGCAATTTGCGAATTCCACGGCCTGCCTACTTTCCAGCGTTACTCCTAAGCCTTAACAGCTTTTTCAAGACGCGGACCAGTGCTAGATTGTTGGCGGCGTATGGCAGCAGAACGCCCGCTTGAGATCGTGACCACGGAGGAGAGAATCCCGCGATGAAATCCACGAACAGATTTGTCCCAGCTGCTTTTGCGATGATGGTGGCAGCCGCGTTGTTCCTCACGCTCGGCGCGAGCGCGAAGCCAGCCCCCGACAAGCATCCTGCGTATTTGCACGCTCTGGGAAACCTGCGGTACGCCCGCGCGCTCATAGCGCACCCAGATGGCGGCGTACTGCACGATCCGGAAAAGGCAGCGATGGATGAAATCGACCAAGCCATCGCGGAACTGAAGGCCGCGGGCATCGACGACGGCAAGAGCCTCGACGACCACCCGGGCCTCGATTCGCACATGCGATGGATCCCGCGGCTGAACAAGGCGGCCGACGTGCTCAACAAGGCGCACGATGACGTCCAGAAGGAGCAAGACGACGCGGCTACGCAGGGTTTGCAGAGCCGCATACTCGAGCATATCGGCAAAGCGCATCGGCACGTGGAAGAGGCAATTGCTACCGAACAGTAGTCGCAACCGCTTACGTCCGGATACCCGCGCGAATCGGCAGTCTGGCGGCAGGCCGAATCGCGCTGTGTGATACGATGCCTGTGAAGTTCTGGGAACGAACACTCACTTGAGCACACCTTCTCTCTGGGCCATTCCGCTGGGCGGGCTGGGCGAGTTTGGCATGAACATGCTCGCGCTGCGCTGCGGCGACGACATCATCGTAATCGACGCGGGGCTGATGTTTCCCGAACAGGAACTGCTCGGCGTGGACATCGTGATCCCGGACATCACCTACCTCAAGCAGAACAAGCGGATGGTTCGCGCAATCATCCTCACGCACGCGCACGAGGACCACATCGGCGCGATTCCCTACATCCTCGGCGATCTCAACGTCCCGATTTACGGAACGCAGTTCACACTTGCGATCGTGCGCAAGAAGCTCGAAGAGCACGCCCTCCTCGATTCGGCCAAGCTGCACGAGGTTGCGCCCGGCGACGTAACGACGCTCGGGCCGTTCCAAATCGAGTATCTGCACGTAACCCACAGCACGATCGACTGCGTCGCGCTCGCGGTTCGCACGCCCGTCGGCGTGATCATCCACACGGGGGATTTCAAGATCGACCCGACGCCCGTTGACGGGAAACCGTTCGACCTGCACGCGTTCGCGCGCTACGGGCAGGAAGGCGTGCTCGCGCTTTTCAGCGACAGCACGAATGTCGAGCGGCCCGGTTTTACGCCCTCCGAGAGGGCCGTGGTCGTTCGTCTCGAGGAATTGTTCCGCGCCGCGCCCGAAAAGATCGTGGTCTCCTGCTTCTCGAGCTCCGTCCACCGCATCCAGCAGGTCATCGAGATCGCGCGATCCGTGGGGCGGAAGATCGGATTTGTCGGCCGCAGCATGGTGGACAACATCGAGATCGCGCACGGGCTCGGCAAGCTGCGCATCCCGGACGGCAGCGTCGTGCGGCCGCAGGATATCCGGAGCTTCGACCCGAAAAAGCTCGTGGTGCTCGCAAGCGGCACGCAGGCTGAGCCGATGTCGGCGCTCTCGCGAATCGCGGTGGACAACCATCGAATGATGAGCGTCGGAGAGAATGACACGGTGATCCTTTCGGCTCGCATCATCCCGGGAAACGAAAAAGCGATCTTCCGGATGATCGACCACCTCTTCCGGCGCCGCGTGCTGGTCTATTACGAAGGCGGGCGGTCCGCGCCGATTCACGTCTCGGGCCACGCGAGCCAGGAGGAAATGAAGATTTTGCTCCAGCTTGTCCGGCCGAAGTACTTCATCCCGCTCCACGGTGAATACCGGCAGCTGTTTCAGCACGCGGCGATGGCCGAACAGGTCGGGGCGGTTTCGGGGCAAATCTTTCTCCTGGAAAGCGGCCATCCGCTCGAATTCACCGCGGATGGACGCGCCCTCGAGCGGGAACCTGTGCCCGCGGGGCGCGTGATGGTGGATTCCGGCTCCCTCGAAGAGATCGAGGACGTCGTGATTCGCGATCGGCGCCATCTCTCCGAAGACGGTGTCGTGGTTCCGATCGTCGCGATCGACAAGCACACCGGGCTCGTCGAAGGCTCGCCCGAAATCGTGACCCGCGGATTTCTGCCGAGCGACGACGGGCAGGAGATCCTGACGAAGGCCCGCGAAGTGATCCTCAAAACCATCGAGCAGTCCAGTCCCGAGGAAAAAATGGATTGGAGCGTCATCAAGGAAAAGATCCGCGTCGACTTGAAGCGCTATTTGAACAAACAGACCTCGAAGAGGCCTTTGATTTTGCCGGTGATCCTCGAAGTGTAACGCGCCGTTTATTCCTCCCGTGATAATCAAGCTGCGGCCGTACAAGCCGGAAGACTTCGAGACCCTCTACGAAATCGACCAGGCGTGTTACGAGCCGGCGATCGCGTATTCGCGGCCGGAGCTGCGAACCTATCTGCGGTTCCCCGGTGCCGAATGCGTTGTGGCGGAAACCGCCGCGGACAAACCGGCGATCGTCGGGTTTTGCGTCACGGCGCATGAAGAAGACTGGGGCTACATCGTGACCATCGATGTGCTCGAGGCCTACAGGCGGCAAGGCGTGGGGACGGCGCTGCTCCGCGAAGTAGAACGCGGGCTCGCCGCGAACGGTACGAAAGAGGTAGCGCTCGAAACGGCAACCGACAATGCCTCCGCAATTGCCTTCTGGCAGAAGCATGGCTATGGTACTCGCGGGATCAGGAAGGGCTACTACCCGGGCGGACGCGATGCCTACACGATGGTCAAGCCCCTCGCGTGATGCGTCCGTTCGTGGTTCTGTGCGAAGAATCAGGAAGGCGGGATTGCTCTCATGTCTTTGCTGCACGTGATCATTCTGGCCGTTGTGCAGGGGCTGGCTGAACTGCTTCCCGTCTCGAGCTCGGCTCATGTGATCGTCGCGGAAAAGCTGATGGGCATGGATCCCACCGCGCCCGAGGCGACTCTGCTGCTGGTGATGCTCCATACCGGGACGATGTTCGCGGTAATTGTCTATTTCTGGCGGCGCTGGCAGCGGGCGTTCTTCCAGAGCGCGCCCGATTTCAAGAAGTTCGTCGTCGCGTTGATTCTGGCTACGGTCCTCACGGGCGTTGTGGGCGTTATCCTAACCGAGGCCATCGAAAAGCTCGCGTTTCGCCACGAGCCGCACGCCTGGGTCGAGCAGTTATTCGGCCGTCTCGACCTGATCGCTTTGGCGCTCGCCGCAGGGGGCATTCTCATTCTCGTCGCGGGACTGCGCGAAAGGCGCTCGCACGAGGAAGGTCCTGCAGCTTCCGAAATAACTCCCAGGCAGTCTCTTTGGATTGGGGCCGTGCAAGGGCTGTGCCTGCCGTTTCGCGGCTTCTCTCGCTCCGGCGCAACCATCTCGACCGGCATGCTCTTCGGCGTGCCGAAGATGCGCGCCGAGGATTTCAGCTTCGCCCTCGCGGTGATCCTCACCCCTGTCGCCGATGCGCGCGAAGGATGGAGGCTGATTCAGACTCAGCACGGTCACCTTGGCTCGATGCTGACCTCCGCCGTCGTGCCGAGCGCCCTCGGAGCCGTCTTTGCGTTCCTTGCCGGCTTGCTGGCGCTGAAATGGCTGAGCCGCTGGCTCGAGACCGGCCGCTGGTATTTCTTCGGCGTCTATTGCCTCGTTGCTGCCTTCGTCGTGGCGTTGTTGTCTCACGCCGGCCACTAAGCCGGCATCAACCCCTTTTCCGTTTGCACAATCGTCAAAGATCGATGTTTACTCCCGCACCTTGTTTGCTATATTCGTGGGCGTTCCTTCCGCTGGGCTCCGTGCGATAGCGCCCGCACGACCCGAGCAGGCCTTCCCCTATCCAGCCACGAAAAGCGCTCTTGGTCCTGCTCGACGGGAACCTGAGAGTAAAACGGAGATGCTTGTGCGCGTTCTGACACCGACGGAAAACAAACGCTTCAATGAACTGATCGGCTTCGTAGGTCTCAGCCTGGCAGCACTGCTCGCGCTGAGTTTGCTGTCGTATTCGCCTCACGACGCCTCCTTCAACGTATCGGCGCCCCTGCTCGGTGCGCGGCCGGCGCGGAACTGGATCGGGCCCGTGGGAGCGCATCTGGCCGACCTGTTCTTCCAACTCAGCGGCTACGCCGCGTTTCTCTTCCCGATTGGGATGTTCGTGGTCGCGCTGCGCTGGTTCCGCAGCCAGACCGTCGGAGCCCCTGTCGCGAAACTGATTGGAGCGGGAATGCTCCTTGCTTCGCTGGCCGCGGAGATGACGCTCGCTCGGGTCCCGGACGTGCGCGGGGCGCTGCCGGCCGGAGGGCTGCTCGGCTCCGTGCTGGCGCAGGGACTGCGCGCCGCCTTCAACCCCTTTGGCGCTCATTTGGTGGCCATCGCGACGCTGTTAACCGCGCTCTTTCTGACCACCAGCTTCTCGTTCCACACCGCGGCGCAATGGATGAAAAAGCCGATGGCCGGCGACGCTTTGGTCGGCGGCTGGCTCGCCCGCGCGAAGCAGTGGCGTGAGGAGCGCGAAGCCGTTCGCCTGCGAAAGCGCGTTGAGGACATCAAGATCGCGGGCCGGCCTCCGGTGGCCCAGCAGCGGATTTCGACGAAAGAGATCGACGAAGACGAGGAAATCGAGGCGGAAGGGCGCGTGGAGCCGATGCTGGCCGAGCGCGGACCTGCCCTAATCAAGTTCCGCGATCCGGACGCAGCGCCCGCGCCAAGATCGTCGGGCATCGAGCCGAAGATTTCGCGCGGGCGGGCCAGCTTTCGGCTGCCCTCGCCGACGCTGCTGCACGCCGCCGAACGCGGCGAAAAGATGGACGAGGGCGAGCTGAAGGATTGCGCCCGGGCAATCGAGCATAAGTGCGCTGAGTTCGACGTCGCGGGCCATATCACGCAGATCAACCCCGGCCCGGTCGTGACGACCTTCGAGTTCAAGCCCGAGGCCGGAATCAAGTACAGCCGGATCACCGGCCTCGGCGACGATCTCTGCCTCGCGCTGCGCGCCGAGTCCATTCTGATCGAGCGCATTCCGGGGAAATCGACCGTCGGCATCGAAGTGCCCAACGCGCGCCGCGAAACGATCGCTCTCCGCGACGTGATCGAGTCGCCGGAATTCTCGCATTCGTCCTCGAAGCTGACGCTGCCGATGGGAAAAGACCTGATCGGGCGCATCCGCGCCACCGATCTCACCCAGATGCCGCACCTCTTGATCGCCGGTGCGACGGGCACGGGCAAGAGCGTCTTTATCAATTCCCTGCTGATGGGCATGCTCTACAAGGCCACGCCGGATGAATTGAAACTCGTGCTCGTCGACCCCAAGCGCCTCGAGCTCGGACTCTACGCCGACATCCCGCACCTCTTCACCCCGGTCGTGACCGACCCGAAGGTGGCCGCGAACGTCCTGCGGAATGCGACGCGCGAGATGGAGCGGCGCCTGAAGATCCTTGCGCAGCGCGGCGTGCGGAACATCGAACAGTACAACCGCACGTTCGAGAAGGGCCAGTCCCTGTCGCTCTTCGAAAACGCCGAGGACGAGGAACACCGCCCGCTTCCCTATCTCGTGATCGTGATCGACGAACTCGCCGATCTGATGATGGTGGACACCAATGGCGTCGAGGAATCGATCACGCGCCTCGCGCAGATGGCGCGAGCGGTGGGAATCCATCTCATCCTGGCCACCCAGCGCCCTTCCGTGGACGTGATCACCGGCCTGATCAAGGCCAACTTTCCCGCGCGCATCTCCTTCCGCGTGGCGAGCAAGGTGGACTCGCGAACGATTCTCGACGCCAACGGATCGGAGTCGCTTCTGGGCAAGGGCGACATGTTGTACTTGCCCGCCGGGTCGTCGCGCCTGCACCGCATTCACGGCCCCTACGTCAACGAAAAGGAAGTCTCGGCCGTGGCGGACTTCTGGCGCGAGCAGGCCAAAGCAATCTACAACGAAGAGATGCTCAAGCCGCCCAAGGATGAGAACGCTATGGGCGGCGGCTTGGACGCCGTTGAGGGCGGCGATGAAGTGGACGACGACCTCTACCAGGATGCCATCCGCGTCGTCTGCGAAATGGGGCGCGCTTCGACTTCCACACTCCAGCGCCGCCTTCGGATCGGCTACGGCCGCGCCGCGCGCTTGATCGACTTGATGGAGAAGGACGGGATCGTCGGCCCGGCCGACGGATCGAGGCCGCGCGAAGTGCTCAAGAAGAAAGACTGGATGCGCGAGTTCGACGAATCAGCGCGTTAGGTCGTCGCTCTCCCAACGTGCGGTTTTCTCTTTCCACTGCGCCGCGCTTTCCGTAAAATCGGACGTTGTTCCGGTGCCGAGGTAGCTCACCGGTAGAGCGCGGCCCTGAAAAGGCCGGCGTAGGCAGTTCAACTCTGCCCCTCGGCACCACTTCGATTCGAGCCTGCCTGGCAACCTATTTTTTCACGGAGAGCGAAGGGATGGCGCCGATCTGTGACAGGAAACCGAAGGTGTCCGCCGATTGCCAGGTCTCGATGCATTTGCCGGCCCGGAAGAGATTGATCACGATTCCCGGGGAGATCACGAGCTTGTTCGTGGGAGCGACGCCTGCATACTCACCTCGATGCGTGCCGTAGAAGGTGTAACGGTTCGCGACTTTCTCGCCCGACGCGATCAGGTCTTCGCTCGCGAGGCGCATGTCGGGAAAGCCCTGGCGCAATTGCGTGTAATATTCGCGCAAGCCCCCGACGCCGGGTTTGAGCCGGCGCGACAATCCGTGAAACACCACGGCCCGATCGAACATTTCGAGATAGCCGTCGAGGTCCTTGGCGTTGAATTTCGCGATCGCGCGCTGAACGATTTCCAGATTTTGCTGCTCCGGCATGGGTCACCCTTGGTCGCTGAAACTCTGATTGCGAGGCAAGCGGAAGAATCTACTGCGGTGGAGTGGAATTGCTCTCGCTCTCCTCGTGCCAGATCACGGCAGCTGGCACGGCCACGGCAGCAGCCGCGAGGAACAAGAAACCGATCTGGTGATGCACGTAGGGTTGCTGGACCTGGCTTCCAGGATCGGCGACACGGCAGGAAGGCTGGAGCGCGTCTTCGAAAGTGATCTTGGCGGACTTGCCCTCGGATATCGTGCGGAACTCGCCGCCGTTGTCCAGCACGAGATCGCCGCGCATCGCGGACACCGTCATTTCCTTCGGCCCGGTAAAGGCCACTTCTCCAGCCGCCGCCTGGCCGCTCGCCGCGCGAATGAAACCCGCCGGCGTGGTCAGCGCGATGCCGCTCCCGGCTGGCGCGGAAAAACCCACCGTTCCGCGGTTTACGAACACTTGAGTCTCGCTCACGTCTTGTTGGAGCTGCGCGAGGCTCGAAGCGGAAAGATAAACCTGACCGGAACCGACCTGCACGCGGAGCTCGCCGCCGTCGGCCGTTTCGAGATTCTCGCAATCGTAGACGTCCGCGCCCGTGACGGCGTTGGTGGTTCCGAGGTAAGCCCGATTGGCCTGGGCCACGGTGCCGGCTGTCTTTGCGCGCGCTCGCGCTCCCTGCACCGGCGAATAGAGCAGCGAAACGGCGACAACAATGGCACAGCACTGCGAAACAACGCGCATTCCCACCCCCGGGAGGTACTGTTCCAATGTGTTATGGAAGGGCGTGACCGTCAATTGGAAGGAGCAAATCGGTTGTTACATCTGCAACAGGAAAAGGCCGCTCGGAACAAAAGCCCCGCCTTCAACGGCATGGCACAGACAGGCTAGACAAGCCGCCGCGGGCCGCTCACGAACGGATTTCCTCGCTCGTAAAAGCGGAGCCTGCGATCGACGGCGCGCGAAATCCCGATGCGCCGACCGACGCCGATGGGCCCGGTTTGCGCAGCGGCGGTGCCGAGCCAGAGCCGGCCTGCTCCGGCGCAGAGGTCGATGCCGTCGAATCGTTTGTCGAGCGCCATTGCCTGGGCCAACCTGCCCGGCCCGCGGGCAACGTCAAGCAGCCGCGTCACCCTGCGGTGGCGCTTCATCGCCTCGATTCCATCGAGCGGTTCGAGAGCGCGGATCAAGACTCCCGCGCCGACTCCGCGAATCTCGCTCGATACGTTCACGAGCCAGCACGAGCCGTACGTGAAGCGAACGTAGGCGTGACCGCGCTTGAGGAACAGCGACCCGTTGGCCGCCGTGTGGCCATGGAAAGCGTGCCCTGCCGGGTCGCCGACGGGATAGGCTTCGGTCTCGACAATGCGGCCGCTCAGCCTTCCTCCCGGCAGATCGTGGACCAGCGTCTTTCCGATCAAATAGCGGGCCAGTTCGACCGTGTCCACCGGCAATTCCGCGCGGCGAAGGCGGCGAATGCGCTGCGTTTGTTTGCTTGGCGTATGCTCGGCCATGGAGTTACATTGAGAACTCGCGCGCAATGCGCGCCGCGAATGTTTTACCACACGTTCGAGGAGCTACTGCCATGGCCACAACCTGCCAGCACCTGAAGGAAATCAGAAAAGTGACGCCCAGCGCCGACGGATGCGAGGAATGCCTCAAAATGGGTGATACATGGGTGCATCTCCGGCTGTGTCTCAGCTGCGGGCACGTGGGATGCTGCGACAGCTCGAAAAACAAACACGCCACGAAGCACTTTCGTGCCGTCCACCACCCGATCATGCAATCGTTCGAGCCGGGAGAGGACTGGAGATGGTGTTACGTCGACAAAATCGAAGTCTAGGCTGACGCCAGGCCCGCAGCGCCCGGCGCGTGGGAGGAGGCCGTATGACAAGCAGGCCAGTGATTTCGGGACCCTCAAGGGATGATGCGTGGCCGGCGCTGCCACTCGCCGAATGGAACGACACACGTGCGACCCTGCACATGTGGACGCAAATCGTGGGCAAGTTGCGCCTCGTGCTCAGCCCGCATTTGAATCACTGGTGGGAAGTCCCGCTCTACGTGAGCGCCCGCGGCTTCGCGACTTCGCCGATCCCCTACCGCTTCGGGATACTCGATGTCGAGTTCGATTTCGTCGATCACATACTCAGGATCGTCACCAGCCGCGATGAGACGAAAATCATTCAGCTCGCGCCCCGAAGCGTGGCCGATTTCTACCGCGAGTTCATGGCCACTCTCGCATCCCTGCAAGTCGAGGCGAAAATCTGGCCCATGCCGGTCGAGATTCCGGAGCCAATCCGGTTCGACAAGGATACGCAACACGCGTCCTACGATCCCGAATACGCCAACCGCCTCTGGCGGCTTCTCGTGACCGTGGACGCGATCTGCAAGGAATTCCGCGCGCGCTTCATCGGCAAAGCCAGTCCCGTGCATTTCTTCTGGGGGAGTTTCGATCTCGCCGCGTCGCGCTTTTCCGGGCGGCGCGCACCGGAGCGTCCCGGAGCCGACCGCATCACGCGGGATGCCTACTCGCACGAAGAAACCAGCGCGGGTTGGTGGCCGGGAGGCGGAGAGTTCACCGCGCCGATGTTCTATGCCTACGCCGCACCGGAGCCCCCGGGATTTCGCGCGGCCGCCGTGCGTCCGGCCCAGGCTTTTTACCACGCGCCCTTGGGAGAGTTCCTGCTTTCCTACGACGACGTGCGGAATTCTCCCGATCCGAAGGCCGCGCTGATGGATTTCCTCCAGAGCACATACGAAGCCGGCGCGAGTCTTGGGAATTGGGACCGCGCGGCGCTCGAAAAGCAAACTTAGCTGCTGGGACCCGGTTCGGGAAGCCTCGGAACAAGAAACGGCGCGCCGAACGACGCTCGGTCTCGCGCAACGGGCTGCGCGACTACGGACTGATGCCGTGCAAGGAAATGCTTCTGCGCGCGGCGACCCCAGGCCCGGACAAAATAGTAGTTGATCGCGCCCGCGACGCCGGCGCCGACCACCGGCACAACCCGCCCGGCCCATTTCTCAGCCACTTCCGCGCCGACCCTCACGGCGACCCGATCGATGATCCGGGGAACGAGCCGTTCCATTGCCTGCTTCTCCAGGAAGTCGCGGCCCAGATCGACGCCCGCGGCGCTCGCCACTGCGATCCATAGCGCTACCGTTTCGTCTTCGGTCGCATATTGAAAGCCGTAGAGCAGGCTGAGTTTCTGAAGCATGCGCAGCGTAATCGCGGCAAGGATGCCCATATCCGGCACGGCGGTTAGAAAACCGCCGAAACCCAAGCCCATGCCCTCGAGCGCCGCCATTTTCGATGCGGAGGAAATCGTGCTTCTGGCAATTGGATCAATTACCTGCGGTCCGAGGTGAAACATCTCCTGCCACGATTGGATCGGCAATCGGTGCGCTCTTTGTACGTGGCGCAGGTATTTGCGTTCGTCGACGCGGATTTGAGCGAAGGCACGGCTAAACCCCGCTCGAGCGGAGCCGCTGAGCAATCGCGAAAGCCACGCGCTGTCTCGTTGTGTGCCCATTTGTCAGTTAGATGCGCGAACGCCGGATGATGCTGCAATGCGGGTGAATCCTCGCGTCGCATCGCCCGGCCCGGCCACTCACATTGTACCCGACAGAGGACTTGCATGGAGTATCTTCCATTTGCGCCGCGGACGCTGCATGGAATGGATTAGGGATGTCTAGGTACATCGTATCCCCCTCGGTCGTTGAGGTAGTAATCCAGGAAGACGGGTGGAAGCAAGCAGAGTTCGAGCGGCGAGCGAGGAGCGAGTCGCTCGATGATCTGCCAGGGGCTCTGATTTTCTTTGTGAGAGTTCAGGCGCGCCAAGTTGAAATACAGCTGATAGGTATGAGCCTTGGCCAGGAACTCACCGCGGCTGGCGAAGCTTTCCAGATCAAAGAACTCGTCTTCGACCAAGCGATGCACGGTCTCCACATCGCTCTGATAGGTGTGCGCGGCGGGAGGGATGCGCGTGTGCTGACTGGCTCCGAGCGCAGCAGGAAAGCCCGTACGTCCGCCCTGAGAATCGTAACTGCCGATGAACTCGGCACCGTTGTCGGTTTGCCAGGCCAGATCGCGTAGCGAGACGCCATAGCGGCTCAGATGCTGCTGGATGCGGGCGGCGAAGACGGCACTGGCAGCGGCACTACGCCGCTCAGCAAAGGACCAGAACAGCAACCCGCTGCGAACTTCTCGCGCCGTGTACTGAACCAGGGGGAGACGCAGACGCTTTGCCTGGGGCCAGAAGTGCGGGATATCGCAGAGATCTTTGGTGTCTGCGGAGATCTGCTGGAATAGCCGCCAGGTGGCTTTGACGGCGGCGAGGTCTTGTTTACGTTGATATTTTCTGCGCCGCTTGCGGATCAGCCCGTGCTGGCGCCAGATGCGCTGAATGGCCATGTGCGACACAGGAAGATCGAACTCGCGCTTCAGGCGAGCCGCACCGAACGTGGGCAGCTTGCGACGGAGGGCAAGAACCTGTTGCTCGATGTCGGATGGCGTCTTGTGAGGGCAGTGATGGTGGGCGCGGCTGAGCTCGCGCAGGCCGGAGGGTCCGTGCTGCTGATAACGGCGGAGCCATTTCCGTACGGTGGGCACGGTGGTGGCGAAAGCCCTCGCAGTGGGCTTAATGCCGTGCTGACGGGCATGCTGCACCAGCTGCAAGCGGAAGTTATAAGCGTTCTTCAAATCACGCACCAGATCGAAATAGGGAACGGCAGCCATGCGCGGATTCTATGCGCCGCGCGCTGCCCGGCTCTCCCCCCAGCCGGGCAGCCAGCTCCACTCGCCGCTTCGGACTCATGCACAACAATCCTGCCAGGGGGATACGATGAACCTTTCCAATTCCATGCATGGAATGGATTTGCAAAACGCAGCGGGATGCCGCATGATGTTTTGCTTCGGTCCATCCGGCGCGCCGCTCCGGGTTACGCGAGCGCCCATTTTCCGCCGAACGAATCACAGAGGAGAAGCTGAATGCGCAGGCCCGTGAGTATCGCTCCGCCGAAAGGAAAACTGGGCGTCCTGACGCCCGGAATGGGAGCGGTCAGCACGACGCTGATGGCGGGAGTCGAGCTCGTGCGCAGGGGCGAATCCGTTCCCGTCGGCTCGCTCACGCAGTTGGCGACGATTCGGCTCGGGAAGCGGACCGAGGCCCGTACCCCGAAAATCAAGGATTTTGTGCGCCTCGCCAGCCTCGATGACCTTGTTTTCGGCGCATGGGACGTCTTCTCGGACGACGCGTACAAGGCCGCCACCAAGGCGGGCGTGCTCGACTCCAAAGATCTCGCCAAGGCGCGAACGTTCCTGAAGAAAATCCGCCCGATGAAGGCCGCGTTCGATCAGGACTACGTCAAAAATTTGCACGGAACCAACATCAAGAAGGGCAAGACGAAATTCGATCTGGCCGAGCAGATCCGCGATGACATTCGCCAGTTCAAAAAGAAAAACAAGCTCGACCGGCTCGTGATGGTCTGGTGCGGCTCCACCGAAGTGTTCATGAAGCCGGAACCCGTGCACAAGGATCTGCAAACTTTCGAGAAGGGCATGAAGGCGAATCATACGGCGATTGCGCCTTCGATGCTCTACGCCTACGCGGCCATCAGTGAAGGCATCCCCTATGCCAACGGCGCTCCCAATCTCTCAGTGGACATCCCCGCTCTGGCGCAGTTCGCGAAGGACCGCAACGTGCCCGTCTGCGGGAAGGACTTCAAGACCGGGCAGACGCTGATGAAAACCATCCTCTCCCCGGGTTTCAAGGCCCGGATGATCGGGCTGAACGGCTGGTTTTCGACGAATATTCTCGGCAACCGCGACGGCGAGGTGCTCGAAGATCCCGGCTCGTTCAAAACCAAAGAGGAATCGAAGCTCGGTGCGCTCGAATATATTTTGCAGCCCAAGCTCTACCCCGAGCTCTACGGAAAATTCACCCACAAGGTCCGCATCAACTACTACCCGCCGCGCGGAGACAACAAAGAAGGTTGGGACAACATCGACATCTTCGGCTGGCTCGGCTATCCGATGCAGATCAAGGTCGATTTCCTCTGCCGCGACTCGATTCTCGCGGCGCCCATCGCCCTCGACCTCGTGCTGTTCCTCGATCTCGCCAAGCGCGCGGGGATGCGCGGCATCCAGGAGTGGCTCAGCTTCTACTTTAAGTCCCCGATGTGCGCGCCCGAGCTTTACCCCGAGCACGATCTCTTCATCCAGCTCATGAAGCTCAAGAACACGTTGCGCTGGATGATGGGCGAAGAGCTGATCACCCACCTCGGCGCCGAATACTACGACTAGCTCGCGGCGCGCAACACCGCGGCCACGAAACGAACCAGCCGAATCTCCCCATGCCATCCCGCCTGCTTGTCCGGATCGACGTGCGAAAACGCGCCGGTAATCAGCAGGGCGCGCAGTTCCTGCCTCGGCACATCCTTCGCCAGCCAAAGACTCTCCGCAGGCGGAATCACGTTATCCGCCGACCCGTGCAGAATAAACACCGGCACGCGCAGCGAGGCGAGATGGCCTCTGGGCGATAGGGCCGCCAGTTCCGCCCCGTCAGCCTGTATGGCGTTCAGAATTTGCGGCCGCACCTCGTCGATGCGGCGCGCGAGCAGCGCGTCCATCGTCGCTTGAGACGCGGGACTCAACTTCTCGATCCACGGCTTCGCCTCCTCCGGATGCTCCCACAGCCAGTCGCGCAGCGCCTCGTGCGCCGCGGCGAGATCGCCAGCCGGGAAAAACTGGTTCAGGTGCGCGTACACGAAAACCGAAGCGCCATAATCGTGCGCGGCGTAGGGGATCGTTCGTCCGTCCGGCAACTCCTCCTGGCTCGTCGCGAGAAACCGCGCCACCCGCGCCAGATCGTCGTACGCGCCCATCAAGGCCAGTGCTCGAATGTGCGGCGCGTAGCGCGAATCGCAGGCCGCCAGCAGCGAGAGTCCTCCTCCGAAGCTTATGCCGGTCACCATCACCGGGCCGGTGCCTAGTCTTTGCTGAAGCCACTCGGCCGACTCGCCGATCGCGGGGATCGAGGACGCATCGACGTGATAATCGGCCAGCGCGTTTATCTGGGGCGTCAATACGGCGAGGCCGCTGCCCGCAATAGCGCGTGCAAAACTCACTAGGCGCGGCTCGTCCATGCCGAGGTGATGGATGCCGTGCACAACCACCATTCCGTGCGGATGCGCGACTCCCACCGGCAGGTACAGCCGCCCCGGCACAGGACCGCTGGGCGTCGGAATGCTGACCTCTTCCGTGGTCACATCGCGCGTTTCGAAGCGCAGCAGGGCGTTCGAAGCTTGCGGATCGGCGAAATGAGTCAACACGGCGTAGCTGTGCAGGTCGTAACGAAGGCCGTCAATCGCAAACGCGAGCAGGATCAAAACTGGGAGACCTACGAGCCACCGCACACTGGCGTGCTTCGCGCCTCGCGGTGGCGCAACTTGGCCGGCGGATGAAGCTGCACGGGAATCCACGGCGCGCGCAGTCTATCACTGAGCCATCAGGTTGACGAAGTACTCGTGCACGGCGGGATCGTCGGTCAGCTCGGGGTGAAATGTGGACGCCAGAACGCGTCCCTGCCGGACGAGCACCGGGTGGCCGGCATCTTCCGCCAGGACTTCAATTCCCTTCCCGACCGATTCGATGATCGGCGCGCGAATGAAGACCATCTCGAGCGGCTCCTTGCGGAGCTTTGTCCGGCCGATGTGGACATCGCTCGCAAGCTGCCGCCCGTAGCCGTTGCGAAGGATCGAAACATCGAGCAATCCGAGCGAGGCTTGCTCCGGGCCGTGAACCTCGCGCGCCAGCAGGATTGCTCCCGCACAGGTGCCGAAAAACGCTCCGCCGTTCGCGGCGAATTGCTGCAGCGCGTCGAACAAGCCTTCCTCGGTCAGCACCTTCAGATGCGTGCTGCTCTCGCCGCCCGGGAGGATGACGCCGTTCAGTCCGGCGAGGTCTCCGGGTAGCCGCACAAAGGCGTGCTCGACGCGCAGGCGGTCGAGCATCTTCGCGTGCGCTTCGTAGTCGCCTTGAATCGCCAGGATTCCAATTCTCACGGCCGCCCCACTAGCCACTGATGTCCGCTCAGCTACGACTCACTGATCACTGCTTTTCGTCACCAGCCGCGCGTTTGCAGCAGGTCTTTCTCGTCGAGCTGGCGGACGTCCAGTCCCTTCATGGCCTCGCCCAGCTCTTCGGAAGCTTCGAGGACAATCTTTGGGTCTCTGTAGTGCGTCGTCGCCTTGACGATGGCCCGGGCTCGCTCAGCCGGATCGCTCGATTTGAAAATGCCCGACCCGACGAAAACCGCTTCGGCGCCGAGTTGCATCACCAGCGACGCGTCGGCGGGAGTGGCGATGCCGCCGGCCGAGAAATTCGGCACGGGCAGTTTTCCGTTCTTCGCGATCCATGCAACCAGCTCGAAAGGCGCCCCGAGCTCCTTGGCCTCGTGGACCAGCTCTTCTTCGCCGAGCGTCGTGAGCTTCTTCATCTGCCCGACGATCGCCCGCATGTGGCGCACGGCCTCGACGATATTGCCCGAGCCCGCCTCGCCCTTCGTGCGGATCATCGCGGCGCCTTCGGCGATACGCCGCAGCGCCTCGCCCAGATTCCGCGCCCCGCAGACGAACGGCACCTTGTACCCGTGCTTCCAAACGTGGTGCTCTTCGTCCGCGGGCGTAAGGACTTCGCTTTCGTCGATGTAGTCCACTTCAAGCGCTTCGAGCACCTGCGCCTCGGCGAAATGTCCGATGCGGACCTTTGCCATCACCGGAATTGACACGCACTCCATGATCTCGCGAATCACGCGCGGAGCGGCCATGCGCGCCACGCCGCCCTCCTTGCGAATGTCCGATGGCACGCGTTCGAGCGCCATCACCGCGCACGCCCCCGCTTCCTCGGCGATTTTGGCCTGCGCCGCCGTCGTGACGTCCATGATCACGCCGCCCTTGAGCATCTCGGCCAGCCCTACTTTCACGCGCCAAAGATTGTTGTTCATCAGATCCATGATTCTTTCCCCTTTTACCCCGAGGCCGGTTACGGAAGCCCGCGGGTTTTAATTCTTAGTGTGTGGCTTTCTCTCGAGCACCGAGCTTTTTGCGAAGTGCCTCCAGGTCGATTTGCACGAAACGCCCTCTCCCGCGGGCCAGAATCGCGCCCGAGGTATCCCGAATCTCGCCTTCGCGGTGGAGACTGCGCCCGTCCCTCCTCACTTCCCAACCTTCGACGATCAGGTCCCGGTCAACCGGCACCGGCTTCAGGTATTCGATCGTCAGCTCCGCCGTCACGGCGTGATCCTCGCGGAACCGGCTCACCTTGGCCATCACTTCGTCGAGAAGGGTCGCGACGATTCCCCCGTGCAGGAATCCAACGCCTCCCTGATAGTCCACGCCGACGCGAAATTCTCCTCGTATCCGCTTCGCGTCGTCGTCCTGCTCGAACGTAAGCTGCATTCCGCGCGCGTTCGCGCCGCCGCAGCCGAAACAATGGTTCGTCGGATTGGGTTTGAGCAGCATCGATGGCCGCGTCGTCACACGAGCGCCACGCGCGCCGGAAATTCGCTCCTCGCTCCGCGCTCGCGCTTGCGCAACTCGCTCTTCAACAGCTCGCAAAATGTCTGCATGCCCCGCTCGATGCGCTTTTCGTCCACGGCCGAAAAGCCCAGCCGGAGCGTGTTCGGCTGCGGATGCTGCGAATAGAAGTGCCGCCCCGGCAGGAACACGATCCCGCGCTCGCGCGCATGAATCAGCAACTCGCCTGCATCGAAGCCGGCCGGCAACGTGACCCAGAGACTCATGCCGCCTTCCGGACGGGTCCACGACGTTCCCTCGGGCATGTGCTTTTCGAGCGCCTCTTCCATCGCCGCCAGTCGGCTGCGATACACTTTCTTCATCCTTGCCAGATGCCGCGTGAAATAGCCCCGGTGCATGAACTCGGCCATCGCCGCTTGCGAAAGCTGGTCCGTATGCAAATCGGTGGACTGTTTCACCAGTCGCAGCCGCTCGATGGCGCTCTCGGGACCGACGCACCAGCCGACGCGCAACCCCGGGAACGCCGTCTTCGAAAAGCTGTCGATGTGAAGCACGTTGCCCGCCGTATCGAGCGCTTTGAGCGACGGAATGGGATTGCCGCGAAGCCGCAACCGGGCGTAGATTCCATCTTCGACCACCGGCACCTGAAAGCGCGCCGAGAGTTCCAGCAGACGCCGTCGGCTCGCAAGCGGCAAGGCAGTTCCCGTCGGGTTATGAAAATCGGGCGTGACGAGAATAAACTTCACGCGATTCTGCATCAGCACGGTTTCGAGCGCGTCCACGTCCAGGCCGACGTGCCCCGTACGCGTCGCATCGGGTTCCACACCCACGGCCAGCGGACGAACCCTCGCCCCGGCAAGAATCGCGATCGCGCCGGGATAGCCCGGAGTTTCGAGCGCCACCGAATCTCCCGGCCGGAGAAACGCCTTGCAAACGAGGTCGATCGCCTGTTGGCAGCCGTCCGTGATCAGCAGTTGCTCGCTCCGGACGTTCATCCCTTCGCTGCGAAACAGTCCGATCAGCTCCCGCTTGAGCGGCTCGTAGCCGTCGCTCGAACCGAATTGTAGGATGCGCCGGCCCTCGCGCCCCAACACCGCATTCGAGCAGCGGCGGAACTCCTCGAGCGGAAACGACTCGTCCGGAGGCCGCGCAATCGTGAAGGCGATGGCGCCGGGCGGAACATTCGGCATCATGCGGCTCAGGCTCTCTTCGCCTCGATCGTCCGCAAAGAGCGCCTCCCAACGCATCGCGCCGCCGTTACCGTTCCCCGAGCCATTGGAGCGCGGCGGCGGCGAAAACTGTTTCGTCGGAGTCCCACAAATGAACGTTCCGCGGCCGACGTGACCCTGGATCAGGCCCTCTGATTCCAGCTCCGCATACGCATTCGCAACCGTCGTACGGTGCACGCCGAGCTGCCCGGCCAGCTCGCGGCTCGCCGGAATGCGATCTCCGGTGCGCAGCTCCCCCGAATGCACGAGCGCTCGGAGTTGATCGCGCAACTGCACGTAAAGCGGGATGTGGCTTTCGGGCTGTAAATGCAGCGGCAGCATTGGTCTTGTCCTACAGGCCAATATAGATTACAACGAGAAGGTGTAAAGAGCCAATTTGGTCTGCCGATGAAATGTCTTCTGCGCCCTGCATGGATTCACCGGGGCGAGGGATGTCCTGTTCCTGGACACCTAGGAGTCGGTGTCATTCCGAGCGAAGCGAGGAATCTCTCTTGCGGGGAATCTAGGAACAAGCTCTATTCCCCGAACAATTTCGACTGCGCTTCGATGACCGCCCGGATCCCGCGCGTAGCCCGTGGCGACCTTCGCGCCACCCCCACGACGCCGAGCACCTTCATCTCGCCAAGAGCCGTTCGGGGGATAAACATACGCACGGCGTTCCCGTGCAGATCGGGCGGCGTGAGCTGCACGCCCGTATCCAGGAGCTCCAGCAGATCATTCGGGACGATGCCCTCTATCACGTCGTCGTCGCGGAACCGCAGGCGGACCCACAACCCGTCCAGTTTCGGACGGCTGAGGAACGTCTTCCGCTCGGGCTCGAACGGATCTTTGAACTCCCGCACGAAATAGACGCACTTCACATCTTTCAACTGGAGCGCCTGATGCTCGCCATCGAGAGTCAACAGGTCAACGATCTCGCCTTGGCCCAGCCCGGCCGGATTCAGGTAGCCTCTCGCAGACGTGCGGTCGAGGAGGACAATCACGACCTTCTTGTGGGTCGAGGCTGGAGTGCGGTTTTTCACAGAATCAAAGCCTGTTTCGGGCCTGACTGTTGCTATAATGCCTCAGGTTATGTTATCTTTGCGTCGGTTTTTGTCAACTTATTGGTGCTTAAAGGGTTAGCACCGGAGTCTCCGCCGATTGACCACCAAAGGACAGATCCTGCGGTCGGCCTCCGTTATAACCCTCGTCACTGTTATCAGCCGGATTTGCGGATACTTACGCGATCAACGGGTAGCACTCCTCCTGGGGACATCACCCGCCGCCGACTCCTTCATCCTTGCCTTTTCTATCCCCAGCCTCATACGGCGGATGACCGGCGAAGGGTCGCTGGGCGCGTCGTTCATCCCGGTCTTTACCGGCTACCTTCGCAACCGCTCCCAGAAGGAAGCATGGGCCTTCGCTCAGAAGGTGTTCTGGGACATGGCTGTCGCCCTAGCCGTATTGGCCTCCTTGGCAGCGGTGTTCTCGAAGCAGGTGATCTACATCTTCACGATCCTGGGAGGCAATCATGGCCAATGGGATCTCGCAATCTTCCTGAATCGCATCATTTTCCCGGCCGTGTTTTTCATTGGTCTGGCGGCGGTCGCGGCGGCCATCCTCAACAGCTTCCAGGTGTTCGGCCTCCCCGCAGCGACTCCGATCTTTTTCAATCTGGTCTTCATCCTGTTTTCGATCGGCGTCGTGTATCGCCCGATCCTGCGTTGGGCCCCGGCGGCCTTCCGCACGCCAGCGGTCGCCCTGGCAATCGGGATTCTGATCGGCGGGGCCGTGCAGTTGGCCATGCAGCTCCCGGCGCTCGTCCGGCGAGGCATGAGCCTTGCGCCGGAGCTGTCCATTTCCGACCCCGGGATCCGCAAGTTCGGCAAATTGATGGGCCCGGCCTTCTTTGGCATGGGCGTCTACCAGATCAACATGTTCGTCGACAAACTTTTCGCGGCTTCGCCTCGGATGCCCTCCGGCAGCATCACGTCCCTCTACGTGGCGGACAGGCTGATGCAGCTCGTTCTCGGCAGCTATGCCATCGCCATGTCCACGGCGATACTCCCCACGATGTCCCATCAAATCGCGGCGGGGAAATGGGACGAGATGAAGCGCACATTCGCCTTCTCCTTGCGGATCGTTTCCTTCATCACGGTTCCGGCGGCCGTGGGGCTGATTCTGCTGCGGCGCCCGATCGTCCAGATCCTCTTCCAGCACGGGCAGTTCATGGCCGAGTCCACGTCGCTCACGGCTCACGCGCTTTTCTACTGTTCGCTCGGCCTGCCGGCCTTCGCCGCGATCAAGCTCATCACGCCGATGTACTACTCCGCGCAGGATACCTGGACGCCCGCGCGCGTCGGTGCATGGGCCTTGGCTATGAATGTGGCTTTCAACGCGATCTTTCTGCTGTTTTTTTACCGCTCGCTTTCGAACGGAAGTCCCGCGCTGGCGAGCTCTCTGACGGCGTATTTCAATTTCGGCGCGCTCTTTCTTCTTTTCCGCAAGCGCTACGGCGCCCTCGGCGCCCGCGGACTGCTGGGTTCGTTCGCCAAGATAGCGTTCTGTGCGGTGGCGATGGCCGCCGTGGCCTACGCTGGATTGCGGCTATCGCGTTTCTCGGCGGCGGACCACATCCTGACGCAGGCCGGATTGCTCGTTGGGGTGATTCTTGCCTCGACGGCGGTCTATTTCGGCCTGGCATGGCTGATTCGATGTAAGGAACTGCCGGAGTTTTTTCTTCTGCTCCGGCGCGCGGAATCGGGCACAGCTCCACTCGCTCAAGGCGAGATTTAGTCGATGCACTTTGGGGATTTACTGAGGACACCGGCGTGGAAGCGCACATTCGGACATTTCTGAACTGCCTGCGTGTCGAAAAAGGCCTTTCGGAGAACACCCTGCAGGCCTATCGCCGCGACATTCAAAAGTTCGCGGCCTTCGCGGCTGGTCGCAAAGTCGGCACGAAAGACGTCTGCCGGAGCGACGTAGTCGAATTCCTTGCTTCGCTCTATCGCAAGGGCCTCGACAGTCGTTCCGTCGCGCGGCATCTGGTCACCATCCGCAATTTTTTCCGCTTCGCGCTCACGGAAGGCTACATCGACGACGATCCCGCGGCGTCGGTCGAATCACCGCGATTCCGGCAGAGCCTGCCCGAGTTCCTCAGTCTCGCGGAGGTGGACCGTCTGCTCCAGCAACCCCACACGGACACGACGCTTGGATTGCGCGACCGGGCGCTCATCGAACTGATGTACTCGGCCGGGCTGCGCGTCTCCGAACTCTGCGGCTTGCGCGTCGAGGACATCCAGATCGATGCCGGATGCCTTCGATGCGTCGGCAAGGGCGACAAGGAACGGATGGTTCCGGTTGGCCGGCAGGCGCTCGCCGTCGTTCAGAAATACCTCCGCACGGCGCGGCCGAAACTGCTGCGGGAGGGTTCATCGCCTTATCTTTTTCTCAACCAAAGGGGTCACAAGCTTGACCGCATCACGTTCTGGAAGTTGCTCGGCGCCTACGGCCGAAAAGCCGGGCTCCGCAAAGCGCTCACGCCGCACATGCTGCGCCACAGTTTCGCGACGCATCTGCTCGATCGCGGCGCCGACCTTCGCTCCGTCCAGATCATGCTCGGTCACTCCGACATCTCGACCACGCAGATCTACACCCACGTCGTCGAGGAACGATTGAAGCAGGTGTATAAGGCGCATCACCCGCGCGCCTAGACGCGCTCGCGGGGCGCACAAGGGAGGCGCACTACCCCATGCCCGATTATATGTTCTTGCTGGAAAGCAGGCTCTCCCCCGAGCAGCGGGCCGCGCTCGAACGCGTGCAAGAGCTGTCCCGCTTGCAGGAACTCAACGTGTACCTTACGGGCGGTGCCGTTCGCGACCTCATCTCCGGCCAGCCGATCCGCGACCTCGATTTCACCGTCGAGGGAAATCCGGTCCGCATGGTTCGCGAGCTGGAAAAAGGCGGCGCGCGCGTCGCGTGGGAAAGCGAGCGCTTGCGTCACTACGAAATGATCTTTGCCGGCGAAGCCGACGGCTCGATCTCCGCCGCGCGCGACGATGTCTACGACCGGCCAGGCGCCCGGCCCGAATACCACTTCGCCGGCATCATGGAGGATCTGCGGCGGCGCGATTTTTCGGTCAACGCCATCGCCATCTCGCTCAACACGCAATCCCGCGGCCTGCTGCTCGATCCCATGAATGGCTTGGCCGACCTCGAGCGACAGGAGGTCCGCGCACTCTCGATCCATGCCTTCACGAACCAGCCGGTGCGCCTGCTCCGCATTCTGCGCTACGCCGCCCGCATGGGCTTCAAGATGGAGTCCCGGACTCAGGAGTGGTTCGATCTCGCGATGGAGCGGGGCCTCAACGAAACCATCGAGGGCGCCGACGCCGGTCACGAGCTCCGTGCGCTCGCTCGCGAAGACAATCCGACCGCGACGCTCAAGCAATGGGAGGCCCGCGGCTTGCTGGCGGCGATCTATCCCAAGCTACAGCGCCGCAAACCCGACTACGAAAACTTGAACAAGCTCGCGCGCGTGCGAGGGAATTTCCTCGCTGCCGGACTCCGCCCGCGCCTCCACGCGGCGGTAACGGCCTACACACTCGGTCGTCTGAAGTCCCGCGAGCTCGCGGCGGCCACGCGCCACTCGGAGTTCCGCTCCGCCGAAGTGGAAGCGATTGCGCACCTCCTTCCCGAAGCGCAGAAGGTCGTGAAGATACTCAGGGGCCGCAAGACGAACGCGCCCAAGGACGCTTACTTCTACCTCGCTTCCCTGCCCGCCGAAATGCTCGCGTACATTGAAGTCGAGCTGCCCAACCCGCGCGCTCTCTCGAAGATCCGCAACTACATCCAGAAATGGCGGCCCCTGCGGCTGGCTCTTCCGGCGGCCGAGCTCGATGCGCTCGGAGTGCCGCGCGGCCCGAAATTCGACAAGATTCTCGAACAGCTCTTCGAAATACAGCTTCGTGGCAAGGCGCGTTCTCCCGAGGATCGTACCAAGGCCCTCCGTCAACTCGCCGGCATCAAGGAAGAGCCCAAGAAAAAACCGGAAAAGGAAAAGAAGAAGCGCAAGGGCAAGGAAACCGCTGAGGCTCCGGCGAAAGCGCAGCCCAAGCAGGGTGAGAAGCCCGCGCACGAAGCGCCCGCCGCCGCTCATCCCCCCGGGAGGGACGCCACCGCCGCGTCAAAGCCGGCGCGTTCTGCGGCCGCCGCCATCGGGGCAGGCGCGCAGGCGAAACACGAAAGATCGGTGGCGGCCCATCACGCCCAACAAAAGCGCGCGCGCGCGTCGCATTCCAAGACCAAGGCGCGCCCGGCGAAAAAGTCCCGCGGGCGATAGTTCGCCGCGAAGACCACATCTCTCATGGTTTTGAACCGTCAGCGCCGTGTTCGAGTTCCTGCCGCCGACCTCGAGAAGTTTTTGGCACGCGCGCGGCGGGCTCTCCGCTTGCCGACCGGATCGCTCACGGTCTGCTTCGTGACCAACGCCGAGATCGCCCGGTGGAATCGCTCTTATCGCGGCAAGCGGGGTCCGACCGATGTCCTCTCTTTCCCCGTCGGTGAAAACCGAACGAGGCGCGGTAAGAAAAACGCTGCCGGTCTTCGTCGCCGCCGGTTTTTCTCCTCTCCCTCCTTTACCTCCTCCACTTCCGCTACTTCTTATCTTGGCGACATCGCCATCGCTCCCGCCGTCGCTCTGCGCAACGCGCGCCGCTTCGGCCGCACGTTGAATGACGAGATGCGCATCCTGATTCTTCATGGCATGCTTCACTTGATGGGTTACGACCACGAGACCGATACAGGGCAAATGGACCGTCGCGAGCGGAGCCTTCGCCGAGCGCTCGGGCTGGCTTAGGACATGCATATTCTTCTCTACACGCTGGGTGTCCTCGCGCTGACGGCCGGCCTCGCCGTCCTCTCCTATCTCGACCGCGTGTACCGCGAGATGGGCCGAGTCTCGAGCGGCCGCATCCGCGAGCATCTGGACACCTTTGAAGCGGAGATCGAGCCGCGCTTCAAGATGGACCGCGGCCGCGCCGCGCTCGGGTTCGGCCTCCTGGCGCGCCTCTGGCTCGTGCTGGTCGCCGCCGTGACGGCTCTCGCCGTGAACTCAGCCGTGCCGGCCAGGTGGGAGTTCGGCATCGAGGTTGTGATCTTCCTTGGAGCGGAAGTTGTCATCGCGATGCAGTTCCTGCCTCTGCTGCTCCTCGCCGGGATGCCCGGAAACTGGATCGCGCCGCTCGTGCCGCTCGTGCGGTTGTTTCTCTGGCTCATTTGGCCCGTTCATGCATCCCTCGATCTCATGGCCTCCGTACTCCGGCTCTCCGAAGAGGAGCCCAGCGCGCCCGCCGCGGAAGAACAACAACAGGCTATCGAGGCCTTCGTCGATGCGGCCACCGAAGAAGGAATCATCGAGCAAGACGACGCGCGCCTGATCGAGCAGGTCGTCGAATTCGGCGACAAGCGCGTCCGCGACGTCATGACCCCGCGGCCCGACGTCGTGGCCATCCCGGCGAAGGCCACGCTCGAAGAGCTTCGCGAGCGGATCGTCGAAACGAAATTTTCGCGCCTTCCCGTCTACGGAAAATCGCTGGACGACATCGTCGGCATCATCGTCGCGCGCGATATGCTCGAGGTTCCCGAACGCGACTCGGCTCGCCGCACAGTGCGCGAGCTGATGCGGCCCGCGCTGTTCGTCCCCGAAATGAAATTCGGCTCCGAGCTCCTGAAGGAAATGCAGCGGAAGAATCAGAAGATCGCCATCGTGATCGATGAATACGGCCTGCTCGCGGGCGTCGTCACCGTCGAGGACTTGATCGAGGAGATCGTGGGCGAAATCGGCGAGGAAGATCGCCGGCCCGCGCCCGACGTCATTCGGGAGGCGAGCGGTGCCATGGTCGTTCGCGGTAGCGCACCGGTGGATAAGGTCGGCGAGCTTTTCGGCGTTCAACTCGACGCCGCGGCCCAGCGCGCGAATGCGACCACCGTCGCCGGCCTGCTCAACGACATTGCCGGTCATGTGCCCCGAACCGGCGAGATCGTCGAATGCGAAGGCTTGCGATTCGAAGTTCTCGAAGCCAACCAGCGCAAGGTCCTGCGCGTTCGCGCCCGCCGCGCCGCTGCCGGCTCGGCGTCCTCCGCCCGCACCGTCTGACCTTTAGGCACACCCTGTCTGTTACCGTTGTCATCCTGAACCCGGCCGCGGCGCTCGCGGACGGTCGTGAGGGATCTGCTGTTGCCTCGACACTACCTAAGCCAAGGCCGATTCCCAGACGCGACGCCTTCTAACTAGACGGACGTGCTCAGACGCCACTTGACACCCAGATATATCGTACGATATGTTGTGAGAGTATTACAAATCACTTGGAGGTTGTTATGCACGAACATCGTTACCCCCGCAGGTCCTGCGGAGACCGCGGCCATCGCGGCCCCTTCGGCGGCAGGCGAGGATTTATGGGCCGCTTCGGCGGGTTCATGGCCGGCCCTGGAATGCGCGCGGCAAGAATGCTCGCGTCCGGTGATCTTCAGCTCATCGTCCTGGCTTTGCTGAGCGAGAAGCCGCGTCACGGCTACGAGATCATCAAGGCGATCGAGGAACACACCAGCGGAATCTACACGCCCAGCCCCGGCGTCGTGTACCCAGCGCTCACCTACCTGGAGGAAGTGGGCTACGCGGCCTCGGAACAGGACGGCAGCAAGAAGCTCTATCGCATTACGGAGACCGGCGCGGAGCATCTCAAGAAGAATCACGCGAGCGTTGACGAAATGCTCGATCAGCTCGCCCGCTTTGGCCAGAAGATGGCTCGGATCCGAAAGGAGTACGCGGAAGAAAGCCAGGAGGCTGAAGACTTCGGGTCCGATCCCGCGCGCCACATCAAAGGCGAGTGGCGGAAAACCAAAATGGAATTCCGCCAGCTTCGCGACGAGCTCAAAGCCACATTGTACGAGAAGCTCGATGCCTCAGACGACGAGAAAAAGCGAGCCATCGCCGTTCTTCGCCGTGCCATCGACGAAATCCGCGGCAAGTAGCTGGGACGGTCGCGCGTCTACTCTGTACGAAGGCGCGCGACCTCCTCGCGCAATTCCCGCAACTCTCGCTGCAACTCCGGCAGCCGGTTGAACACCGCCACCGACTTCCGCCACTCCCGATTCTCCATCGCGGGGTATCCCGAATAGACCGCGCCCGCCGGAACATCCGCCGGCACGCCGCTCTGCGCCGTCAATATCGCGCCGTCGCCGACGGTCAAGTGCCCCGCGCAGCCGACCTGCCCCGCGAGGATGCACTTGCTCCCCACGCGCGTCGTCCCCGCCAAACCGACCTGCCCGCAGAGCAGCGTGTCCTCGCCGACCTTGCACGCGTGCCCCACCTGCACGAGGTTGTCGATCTTCGTGCCGCGCCCGATGCGCGTCTCGCCCACGGTCGCGCGGTCGATCGCGCTCTGCGCCTGAATCTCCACGTCGTCTTCGATCACCGTGATGCCCGTCTGGCGCATCTTGTGCCAGGTTCCGTTCGCCTCCTTCGCAAAGCCGAAGCCGTCGCTGCCGACCACCACTCCGTTCTGCAACAGCACGCGACTGCCGATCCGGCAACCCTCGCGCACGCACGCGTGCGAATGCGCGAAGAAATGGTCGCCGATCCGCGCGCCGCGATAGATCGTGACAAAGCTGTGCAGCACCGCGTGATTGCCGATTTCGACGTCCTCATCCACGAAGCAGTAGGGACCGATATGCGCGCCGGCTCCGATCTTGGCGGAGCCTGCTATCACCGCCGTCGGGTGCACGCTCGGACCATACTTCGGCGCCGGATGAAACAGCTCGATCGCCCGCGCGAAATCGAGATACGGATTCGCCGAGCGCAGGGCCGCGATGCGTGGCCGCGGGTCTTCCTGCGCGATCAGGACCGCCGACGCGCCCGTCGTCTCGAGCGCCGGGCGATACTTGCGGTTCGTGAGGAACGTCAGCTCGCCCGCCTTCGCCTCCTCGATCCCCGCCACGCCCGTAATCTCGATGTTTGCGTCGCCTTCGACCGCGCATCCCAGCTTCTCCGCAATCTCTCCAAGTTTCATCGCCATCTCCTGACGATCCGATGAGGATCGTCATCCTGAGGCGCGCGTTGTTTGCTCGCCGAAGGATCTCTCTTCGCCGCCCTGAAACTTAGCAGTTGAAACTTGAAAGTTCAAAAGAAACAGATGCTGGATAGGGCTCTTCGGATACGATGGTTTGACGAAGCCCCCTTATGGTAACGCAAACACGCAGTCAAAAACCCCGGTATAAATCCACTGTCGATCAGTGTGACGTCAAAGACCGTTCCGCCCTAATCAGATATCGGGACAAGCGGGACGAGTGGCTGAGATGGTACGAGCTAAGTAAGGATGAGCCGAACAGCATTCAGCAACAGATTTTTTCTATGATCTTTCTGGACCTAAGTTACCGCGTCCTTGAGGCACAACGCCGCAAGATCGACAAGGACCTGAAGGTCGCTGCGAGAAGTGCACTTCTTCTGCGTCTCTTAGACCAGGGCTATCTCGCAAACCAGGTTCTCGCGATACGTAGGCTCCTAGACAAAGGTAGGGACGTCATCTCCGTGCGTCGGTTGCTGGATGATATCTCCCGAAACCGGCGTCTCTTGACCCGGGAGATCTACGTCTGCCATGACGGCCTACCTTACGATCCGGACGGCTGGCAGACACTCCCTCAAAGTGTCGAGATGAAGATCTGGGGACTTCACGCATCAGGAGCCAGCCACTATCTCGGGGCGCATTTCCGGCACGAAACCTTTGACCGTCTCTCGGGCGTACTCCCCGCGAATCGATGGCGCAATGACCAGATTAAGGACAGTGTCTTCGTGACGTTGAGAAGTTGGCTCGAAACGACTCCAGCGGAGCGGATAATCCGACTGAGCCACAAGTTTTTCGCGCACGCAGCTGACGCGAGTTCTCGTGTCTCCCTTCAGTATTCGGGCATCAAACTTGCGGACATACAAGAGATCCACCGGGCGATCATCCGGGTCGAGAGAGCGATTACCGACAAGATCTTATTTATCGCGGAGGCTCGAGACGTTGTGCCGATGCCTCCCTTGGACCTTCTACATGGCCTCGACTACCCGTACGTTCCCGCTGCGTCGATACAGGACATGCTAAAACACTGGGACCAACTATCCGATGAACGAAATAAATGGCCTAGCGAAAAATTCAGTGAACTTTGAGATTGCGATTCTTCGGCTCTGTGGCACCCAATACCCGACTCTGCTTATTTGCCAAGTAGTTGCCGCGCGATCACCATCCGCTGAATCTCGCTAGTGCCTTCGCCGATCGTGCAGAGCTTCACGTCGCGATAATATTTTTCCGCCGGATAATCCTTGATGAAGCCGTAGCCGCCGTGAATCTGGACCGCCTCGTTCGCCACGCGCACGGCCACTTCGCCCGCGTACAGTTTCGCCATGCTCGACTCGCGCGTGATCCGCGCCTCGGAATCGCCCGACGCAATCGCTCGGTCCGCGAGCCACGCGGCGCGATACGTCAACAGGCGCGCGGCCTCGATCTGCGTCGCCATGTCCGCCAGCTTGAACTGAATCGCCTGAAACTCGGCGATGGCCTTGCCGAACTGTTTCCGCTGCTTCGCGTATCGCACCGAGCATTCGTACGCGCCCTGCGCCATGCCCAGCCCGAGCGCCGCAATCGAAATCCGCCCGCCGTCGAGAATCTGCAAGCTGTTGATGAAGCCTTCGCCCTCGCGCCCGAGCAGATTCTCCGCCGGCACGCGGCAATCCGTGAACACCACTTCGCTCGTGTCGCTCGCGCGCAGCCCCAGCTTGTTTTCTTTCTTGCCGGGACGAAATCCGGCGGTTCCCTTCTCCACCACGAACGCCGAAATCCCGTGATGCTTCTTGCGCCGCGTCCGTCACCGCCATGCCCACGCAGACATCGGCGTAGTGCCCGTTGGTCGTGAACGTCTTCGAGCCGTTGATTACCCAGCCGCCGTCTTTCTTCACCGCGACGGTGCGGGTCCCGCCCGCATCCGATCCCGCTTCCGGCTCCGTCAGCGACCAGCAGCCGAGCTTTTTCCCCTGCGCCAACGGCACCACGTATTTCTTTCTCTGTTCCTCGCTCCCGAACTTGAAAATGTGATTCGTGCACAGCGAATTGTGCGCCGCGACGATAATCCCCACCGAGCCGTCCACGCGCGACAGTTCCTCGATGATAATCGCGTATTCGACGTAGCCCATTCCCGCGCCGCCATATTTCTCCGGGAAAATGACGCCGAGCAGCCCCATTTCGGCGAGCTTGGGAATGATTTCGGAGGGGAACTTGCGATGCTTCGTCCCACTCCATCACATGCGGAGCGATTTCGCCCTCCGCGAATTCGCGGACGGTGCGTCGGAGCTGCTGCTGTTCGTCGGTGAGCGAAAAGTCCACGTTGCCTCGTCGAGCGCTTGGCGCGCTCTTGCCTGCTGTATTTATATCACGCTGCTTTCGCGCGCACGCGCGAAGCTGTCGGCGTTCCATTCCGTCGCTGCGTAGCGCGTTTGACACGCTTTCGGCCGCGGCATAAGATGGCCGCCCATGGCTTCCCCCTCTCTCATCGGTCAAACCCTCGGCCACTATCGCATACGCGAGAAAGTCGGCGGCGGGGGCATGGGCGTGGTTTACAAGGTGGAAGACACGCGGCTTGGCCGGAGCGTGGCGCTCAAATTTCTGCCCGAAGAAAGCGCGCAGGATGGCCCCACGATCGAGCGCTTCCAGCGCGAGGCCCGCGCCGCATCCGCGCTGAACCATCCGAATATCTGCACGATTTACGACATCGGCCAGCACGAGGGGCGCCATTTCATCGCCATGGAGCTGCTCGAGGGCGACACCCTGAAGCATCGAATTACCGGCAAGCCGATGGAGGCCGAGACCATACTCGATCTCGGCATCCAGATTGCCGACGCCCTCGACGCGGCCCACGCCAAGGGAATCGTTCATCGCGACATCAAGCCCGCTAATATTTTCGTCACCCTTCGCGGACAGGCAAAGATTCTGGATTTCGGCCTCGCGAAACTCTCCCGCCATGGCGCGGACACCGCCGTCGCGACGTTCTCAGCGGACGCCACTATGACGGCCGTCGAGGAGAATCTCACCAGCCCCGGCGCGGTCCTCGGCACTGTGGCTTACATGTCGCCCGAGCAGGCCCGCGGCGAGGAATTGGATTTGCGCACCGACCTGTTTTCGCTGGGCGTCGTGCTGTACGAGATGGCCACGGGACGCCAGCCGTTTTCCGGAAACACCTCCGCGCTCGTCTTCGAAGCGATTCTGAACCGCACTCCCGCCTCTCCGGTCCGTTTGAATCCTCACATCCCGCCCGAGCTGGGCGAAATCATCGAGAAGGCGGTCGAGAAAACCCGCAGGGCTCGCTACCAGACGGCCGGCGAACTGCGCGACGACCTGAAGCGCTTCAAGCAGGATTCCGATTCCGGGCGCCTCGCGGCGGAAAAAGGCGCCGAAAAATCTCTCGCGGTGCTGTACTTTGAAAATCCCGGCGGCGCGAAGGAAGACGAGTATTTCCGCGACGGCATCACCGAAGACATCATCACGGAACTCTCGAAAATCAAGGAAATCTGGGTGCTCACGCGCTCCGCGGTGTTGACCTACCGGGACAAGCCCGCCACCGGCCCGGAGGTCGGTCGCGAGCTCGACGCCGCCTACGTTCTCGAAGGCAGTCTGCGCCGCGCCGGCAACCGCCTGCGCATCACCGCGCGCCTGGTCGAAACCGCCACGGCTCGCTCCGTTTGGGCGGAGCGCTACGATCGCCAGATCGAGGACGTCTTCGCCATTCAGGACGAAATCGCGCAGAGCATCGCCAAAGCCCTCAAGGTCATGCTCACCGAGCAGGAGAAACGCGCCATCCAAAAGGCGCCGACCGCCGACGTGCAGGCCTACGATTACTATCTTCGCGGCCGGCAATACTTCCACCAGTTTCGCCGCAAGAGCTTCGACTACGCCCGCCAGATGTTCGCGCGCGCCATCGTGATCGATCCCCTGTACGCCCGCGCGTATGCCGGCGTGGCGGATTGCTGCTCCAATCTCTTCATGTATTGGGGTGGCAGCAACGACGACCTCAAGGAGGCGGAGGCCGCCAGCCGGAAAGCGGTCGAGCTCGATCCAGAGCTGCCGGAGGCACATGTTTCCCGCGGCCTCGCGCTGCTAATGACCAAGAAGTACGACGAATCGAGCGCAGAGTTCCAGACTGCGATCCAGTTCGGCCCAAAGCTCTTCGAGGCCTACTACTTCGCCGCGCGCGCATGTTTTCAGCAGGGCAAGATCGAGGAGTCCGCGCAATTGTTCGAGCAGGCCTGCAGCGTGAACCCGGAAGACTATCAGTCGCCCGTGCTCCTGGCTCAGGCGTACGTTGTGCTCGGCCGGAAAATCGAAGCCGAAGCGGCGCGCGTGCGCGCCCTCCGAATCCTGGAGAACCATATTCAGCTTCATCCCGACGACGCGCGCGCTCTCTATTTCGGCGGCGCCGCTCTCGCTCAGTCAGGACAGCCGGACCGCGCGCTGGACTGGACCCGCAGAGCCCTGGCTGTCGATCCCGAGGACCCGGCCGTTCTTTACAACGTCGCTTGCAACTATGCCACTCTGAACCGTCCTGACGAGGCGATCGAATATCTCGCACAGGCCCTTGCACAGGGCGAATGGTACAAAGGCTGGGCGGAACACGATTCCAGTCTCGATTCCCTCCGCAGCGATGCTCGATTCCAAGCATTGATGAAATCAATGTAGGAAGAGACTGGATCGTGAGATGAGACTTCCTCCCGGTGTCACCAACAAGGATTTTGCCGACGCACTCAAGCAATTCTCCGAAGCCGTCGGCAAGGAATGGGTCTTCTCCTCCGACGAGGATGTCGATCCCTATCGTGACTCCTATTCGCCCTTCTGGCACGAAGCCGAGGAGCCGATTCCGTCCGCAGCCGTCGCTCCGGACTCCGCCGAGCAGGTCCAGAAAATCGCGCGCATCGCCAGCACGTACAAAATCCCTCTTTGGACGATCTCCACCGGTAAGAACCTCGGCTACGGCGGCTCCGCTCCGCTGCTCGGCGGCAGCGTCGTCCTCGATCTCAAGCGCATGGACCGCGTCCTCGAGGTCAACGACAAGAATCACTACGCCCTGGTCGAGCCCGGCGTCAGCTATTTCGATCTCTATCGCTACATTCAGGAGCGCAATCTGAAAGTCTGGATCGATCCGCCCGATCCCGGCTGGGGCAGCCTCGTCGGCAACGCGCTCGAGCGCGGCGGCGGCTACACCCCGATGCGCGACCATTTCGACTGCCACTGCGGCATGGAAGTGGTTCTCGCCAATGGCGACCTCGTGCGCACCGGCATGGGCGCGCTGCCGAATTCGAAAACCTGGCAGCAGTACAAGTACGGCTTCGGCCCATTCGTCGACGGCATCTTTTCGCAGTCCAGCCTCGGCATCGTCACCAAGATGGGCTTCTGGCTCTTCCCGCAGCCTGAGGCCTATCTCTCCGGCAGCGTTTCGGTGCCGAAGCACGACGACCTCTTCGCCCTCGTCGAGATATTCGCGAATCTGATCAACTCGGGAATGGTCCAGGCGACGACCACCGTGATCAGCCCGCTGGCCTTCGCGCGGCCCGGCTCCGAGCTGGCCACGCTGAGCGCCACCGGTTCGACGAAAGACCTCGAAGACTACGCCGCGCGCAACAACGTCGGCTACTGGAGCGTGTCGCTGCCGTTCTACGGCCCCGCCAAAGTCGTCGCCGCGCAGTGGGAATACGCGAAGGAGACGTTCGCCGCCGCGATTCCCGGCGCGCGCTTTCAGGATGGCGCGTCGTATCGCTTCCCGCTCGACGCCGACCAGTTGGCGAAGATCGTGAACCCCGTTCCGTTCGGCGTGCCCAGCCTGCAAACATTTTCCATCGGCGGCCCGCGCAGCCAGGGACACATGTGGTTTTCGCCGATCATTCCGATGACGGGCGAAGCCGTGCTGGAAGCGCAAAGTGTCTTCGATCAGGTCCGCAGGGATCTCAGCGGGAGCACCAGCGCCGCTCCGGGATTTCCGATCTGGTCGTTTTTCGCGCGCGCCTTCGTCATCATCTATTTTTTCCCGATCGAGCACGACGTCGAGAAGAACCGCCGCAACCGTGAAATTTTCCGCCGCCTCGTCAAGACCGCCGCCGAACACGGCTGGGGCGAGTACCGCACCCACACCGCCTTCATGAGCGACGTCGCCGATGCCTACTCCTTCAACGATCACGCGCTCCTGCGCCTCCACGAAACCATGAAGGACGCGCTCGATCCCCACGGCATCCTCTCCCCCGGCAAGTCCGGCATCTGGCCCAAATCCCTCCGCAAGCCCCGCGCCTGATCGCCCGGGCGGGGTCATGTAGCTCAGGTCTGCCTTTCGACCTGAGGGTTTTCGGCCCCGATTTTTCGTAGCGCCGGCGTCTCGCCGGCTCTTTTTCCGCGCGCCATAAACGGGCAAATTGGCCCTCTCGCAAAAATTCGCGATTAGAACCGATCGCCGTCGTTTGTTTTCAGGTCTTTGGACCATGTTCTAATTCTCATATTTCTCGATTAGAAATTTGTAGAGCTGCCTGGGCGGGCTGACCAACTCGACGACATCGTCCCCGCCGCCGGTGATTTGCCGGTGATGTTATGCCTCTCCGTCATCGCTCTCTTCCACTAATCACTTGTCACTAGCCACTGCCCTCTCCCATCCACGCTAGCACGCGGCTGCGCGATCCGGACTGTCCCGAGGTACAGAAGAAGGTCAGGCCTCTTTGGTCGTATCGCGCCCGCTTAGAGCTAGCTCTTTCTTCTCGCCTTCGTAGCGGCCGCCTTTCGCGTCTTTTGCGTCCCGGTGGTTCGTACCGGGAAGGCGGGCATCTTTGGGCTGTTCAGTTGTAATTTATAAGTTACAATGGACTACACAGGAAGGGCCAGACTCATGAAGCGTAAAGCGAGTATCTCCCACGACGAGGCTATGGTTCGCCGGCTTCGAAAAGACCCAAAGTTTGCCGCCGAATATCTCAAGGCTGCATTGGAAGACGACGATGAACCCCGCACCCTGCTGATCGCCTTGCGCCACCTCGCCCAAGCGCAGGGCATTGCCAGAGTCGCTAAGGCCGCCGGGGTCGAGCGGGAAAGTCTTTATCGGGCGTTGTCGGCTCACGGCAATCCCCGTCTGTCCACGTTGGTCGCCGTCACAAGGGCAATCGGTCTGAAACTCACCGTCGAAGCCGCTTGAGTTCCAATGAATAAAGAGTTCAGACTGAGAGAGCGTCTGACTATGCCGCAATTTTGTTGGCTCAAAGTGCGCCGAGCCCCACAATCTGGGTCCGCTGCGGCGATTGTTTGATATCGCCTGAGAAGTCGTCGCTCGTCAACAGGATTATGTTCGGATCAGCAAGATAAAAGAAAAGCTGGAAGTCTCCGTACCGACCTTGGTCATTCTTCCGTGGTTTGGCACCGGCTCTGATCTTCGCAATCGATGCCTCAAGGTATTCGACGGCAGCCGAAAAATGCTGCTTGAACAGCTTGACGTCGGGGTAGACTCCCCCCGGCGCAAAGGTCTTACAGAACACTGCTACGACATCGTCCGTGCCTTGCGGCAACTTCGCGAGCTTCTCCAGCTCGGCGAACTCCCTGTCCAGTATATCGGCGTGTATCTGAGGGGCCTTGTCAATATCCGACCACACGTTACCAGCGTCATCCTTACGCTTTAGAAAATCGTCGAACGTCTCAGAGTTCGCCACCATCTCTACGCGCTGCACGCGATGATGGGTTTCCACTTGGCTCCACTTCGAAGGGAATCCTAGAATCTTACCGATGAAGGGCCTCGGAGAGTCCAAGATCGCATCCGAGTGGGTCTGAAGCCAGGTGAAGATCCTCTTGTTCTGCTCAAAGTAAGTCGCGCCTCCCTTGACGACCCCGACCGTCAGTTCCGTCATCGTCGACGGTGCGATCACGAATTTAGACCCGCCCTGTTCGGCATTCTCCAACTTCGTTTGGACGGCAGGTTTTTCCCCGAGGTCGATGAGAACGTTCGTATCCGGAAGGTAGGTAGGCATTGGGTCGATTCCACATTTAGTTCTTGGGAAGGCCGCCCGTGGCATTGATGTAGTCGCGCAATAGCTCCCTGCCGAGTGCCACCTCGCCGGAGAGAAGGCTTTCGATAGCCTCGCTGAGAAGACCCCCTCGAAAAACAGGGTCGCGTTTCGCGCTCGCCTGAATCGTTTCTCTAAGGTGACGCGTCATGCCAAGGACTGAAGGACTGGTTACCGAATATTAGACGACAAACTTTTTCAGCGAAAAGTGCAACATTATACGGCGGCCGCTATGCGTGTGACCCGTCTGGACAAGCTCATCGCGAATCACTTGGCCGCTCTGCTCGAAGCAGCGGAGATAAGCACTGTAATCCAGCCCATGCGCGGCTTCCACGTGGGCCTTGATCCCCCGCCCGAATCCCGGATTACCGCAGAGCTTGCAACCCTTCGTGTATCGCTGCTCGTTCTTTTTGTGTCGTGGCACGCTGGTCTCCCTCCACTGCGCAGATGCTATATCCCTATTATACAAGATTGCGAAACTGATTTTGGGCGGCTGGCGCCTCCAGGCGTGGCCTGGTTGCCGCGAGGGGGGCGGCCGACGGCACGCAGCACCAGATCGGCCCGCGCGCGGACCGGACTTCGAAGCGCACACCTTCCGCCCGCTGCAAATAGGCAACGATTTCAAATGGATTTCTGGCGGTCGGATTCCCACTGGGGCCGAACACCACGATCCAATTGCTACTTCGGCATCACCTCGCGCGCCAACTTGCTCGCCACCAACTCGCGTATCTCAGTGCGTTTCTTTCCCGCCTCGACCATGGCGTCTCGCGAGCCATAATGCTGGGCGGCAATGGTTGCGGCTTTCGTTTCGAGCTGATCGAGCGCCGCAAAATTCGGCAGGAGTAACCCCACCGCAACGTCCCAGTCGTCTGGGTGATCAGTCGTTTCGTTCTCCCAAACTTTGTAATCGCTGAGCATGCCTTCTTTTTTCAATGATTCATACACAGGTTTCACATTCTCGCGAAAATCTTTCCAGAACGCGTCTCCCTGACCTGGCTTGATATGGTAGTAGTTGACGATCCACACCGGTCCGACGTCATAATTCGGATTTTGCGCACAGGCGGGGAGCGCCGTCAGCAGCGTTACAACAAAAAGAATGGTCCACAGAACTTTCCTCACGTATCCTCCCGAATTTTTTGGATGGATTGACTTGACCCAGGTCCGGACCCCGCAGGGTCGGCGGCAGTCTACATTCCGTATCTGCGCCCGTCAACGCGTGAGCAGGATTAT